>CAZUIF010000063.1:0-1536 GCA_964621005.1 uncultured Rikenella sp. | reverse complement strand
TGACAGAATCGTTGATACATATGAAAAACGTATCACAATCGACAAATACAGTTATGTTGCCAGTCTGGATGAGGTCAGGGAGAACGATTATAACCTGAACATTCCGAGGTATGTTGACACCTTTGAAGAGGAAGAACCAGTAGATATTGCTGCTGTTGCCAGTGAACTGAAAGAACTGGAAACGGAAATGAAGGACACTGATAATACCATTGCTGGTTTCTGCAAGGAATTAAACATCCCAACACCTTTTTAGTCATGGAGAAGCAAAAGAACATCCCATACTTGCGTTTCCCAGAGTTTGAAGGGGAATGGGTAAAGAAGAAATTAGGTGAACTATCAATAATAAATCCTACCACAGATAAACTGCCAGACAAATTCATATATATTGATTTGGAGAGCGTTATTAACGGAGACCTAACAAAAGAATTGATTGTCTTCAAAAATGAAGCACCAAGCCGAGCGCAAAGAGTTTTGAAAAAAGATGATATTCTTTTTCAAATGGTGAGACCCTATCAAAAGAACAATCTTTATTTTGACAAAAGTGGTGATTATGTTGCTTCAACTGGGTATGCTCAAATAAAAACAAAACAGAATTCCCGATTTATATACCAGTATTTGCATTTGCAGAAATTTGTTGATGAGGTTATCGAAAAATGCACAGGGACAAGTTATCCTGCTATAAATTCGAAAGATTTAGCAAAAATTAGTATTTGTTATCCCGCTCTCCCCGAACAACAAAAAATCGCATCCTTTTTCACCGCCATTGACCAGAAAATATCCCAACTCAAACGCAAGAAAAACCTGCTGGAACAGTACAAGAAAGGGGTGATGCAGAAAATATTCTCACAGGAAATCAGGTTCAAAGACGATAACGGGCAGGAGTTTCCGAAGTGGGAGAAAAAGAGGTTAAGTGAAATTTTTATTGAAATCAATGAAACTGTTGGAACAAGAGATATCCCGACTTATAGCATAACAGCAGGAGTTGGTTTTGTATCACAAAATGAAAAATTTGGTAGAAATATTTCTGGGCAGCAAAACAAGCATTATACTGTTATAAATGAGGGTCAATTCTCATATAATAAAGGAAATTCAAAAACATATACATATGGTTGTATCTATGTGAATGATACTGGAAAGCGGATAGCAGTGCCAAATGTATTCATTAGTTTTGAGTTTATTGACCAAAAGATGTCGTCCCAGTTTTATTCTAAACTTTTTGAAAGTCACTATCTTGATAAAGGATTACGTAAAATTATTTCCAGTTCTGCAAGAATGGATGGTCTTTTAAATGTTAACAAGAATTCGTTTTTCCAATTGTCTGTTCCTTGCCCGAATTATATTGAACAACAGAAAATTGGTCATTTCCTATACTCCATTGATAGTAAAATATTTCATATTAAGAAGCAGATTGAAAGAGCAGAGGTTTGGAAGAAGGGATTGATGCAGCAAATGTTTGTATGATAATACACCAATTTAACTATCCATAATATGAGAAGCAATGAATAAAACATTCAACATATACTGTGATGAGAGTTG
>CAZUIF010000062.1:0-1549 GCA_964621005.1 uncultured Rikenella sp. | reverse complement strand
TCGGGGCAGCCACTTCACACGTGACGGGAATTTCGGCCCCACTTGCGTGCTCAACGCCTTTCGGCATCAGAGATCGGGGCAGTCTCAGTCTTTCTGCAAATCAACAGTCAGGTCATTGGTGCTCAACGCCTTTCGGCATCAGAGATCGGGGCAGCTTGGGTTGGGGGGAGGATGGGTTTTCCCTGACTGAGTGCTCAACGCCTTTCGGCATCAGAGATCGGGGCAGGGCTGGATATTGCAGCCCTGCGTCAAAATAGTGAGTGCTCAACGCCTTTCGGCATCAGAGATCGGGGCAGAATGCCTGCGTGGCGTTGAAATAATTCGTACCGTGTGCTCAACGCCTTTCGGCATCAGAGATCGGGGCAGCCCCGCATGATGGACAGATCAGGCGCACGGCTGCTGTGCTCAACGCCTTTCGGCATCAGAGATCGGGGCAGCCCGAGTTCGCTGGTTCTCCACGTGCTCCGCACGAGGTGCTCAACGCCTTTCGGCATCAGAGATCGGGGCAGTGAACAGCTCCAAATTCATGTCGCACTGTCCGCAGTGCTCAACGCCTTTCGGCATCAGAGATCGGGGCAGACCCGTACTAGCACTCCCCGCCGCCGATTCACCCGGTGCTCAACGCCTTTCGGCATCAGAGATCGGGGCAGTCCACCGCCGATCCATGGGCAGAGTTACGCCCCCAGGTGCTCAACGCCTTTCGGCATCAGAGATCGGGGCAGTGGCAATCTGCGCCTGAGTGAGCCCCTCGTCGATGTGCTCAACGCCTTTCGGCATCAGAGATCGGGGCAGACCCGAGGCTGTCAGGCCTTGCTGCGTTTGCTTCCGTGATGTCCACAATCAGGCATCGTCTTTGACACTCTGGGAGAATAGGCTGAAACGAGAGGATACCATGATTCGTTTCTGACAACACATTGATTTTGTATGAAAAAAAGATTATCAAGCATCTGTCTTCCTCTTCAGTGCCCGGCTTTCTTGTCTGGCGACCATCTTTGAGCTTCCAGGGCCTCTGGGGGCCATTCTCAGAACCGGGGTGCTTGATTCAGAATACATCGAATCTGGGGGGTGGCTGTTTCCATTCCACGTCGCCTCGTGAGTCGATGACTCGTTGGGCGCAGCCTGGACATAGGCGCACGATCATCAGATCGTCTTCCTCTTTCAGGACTCTGCCCAGCTTCCATCGCAGTGCCTCCAGGCGGGTCTTATTCATTTGGACGCGGAAGATCGAATACTGCAAATGCTCGCCGCATCCTTTCAAAATCTTGAAGGCTCTATACCACCGTTTAGGGTCTCGGATGTCGTAACACACCAGGTGCCAGTGCACATCGTCCATCGTTCAACGCAGCCTCAATTTTGCGAAAAGACCCGGATGCCCAGTCCATTCTTTCTCCAGGAGCCGGGCTTCGAGCTCGATCGTGCGTGCGTAACTCAGTGAATAATCCAGCACCGGGTGTTTCCACTTCTCCGCCTTGCGGCTTTCATAGAGCTGGATGGCCTTGCGGCGGCCGTTCGCGTTGAGCCACACCTGTTTGCCCGTGAACTCAAAATC
>CAZUIF010000061.1:0-1642 GCA_964621005.1 uncultured Rikenella sp. | reverse complement strand
CGGGATGAGGCACCCCGAGCGTTACGTAGTCGTACTGAAACGGAACCGCCACGAAGTTACCCACCGGGTTGTCCAACAGCTTCGCGATCTGCGCCTGAGAGGGGGTACATCCGGCCTTGACGACCTCTTTCAGATCAATGAAGAGGTCCTGCTCCAGAGAGGCACAGTCGGCGCGCTTTTTTTGATTCGGTGCCGGTGTTCCGGCCTGGGCGAGGGGGATCCGCCGGGTTCCCGCCGAATCGGGGACCTTCCGTTGTGCGATAGGCAGCCTACCCGCTTCGGAGGCGGGGCCACCCGTTACCCTGTCCTGCATCGTGCCTTCCTCGTGCGTCCCGCGCTCGTGCATCCGGAGGTCTTCCGCCCAGGCCGCTGGAAGAAAACTTTGGACCAATACAACGACGAGCAGAGCGTTCAGCCCTTCGGCGACTCTGTTGCGCATCGTCTCCATCACTTCATGGCCTTCCTCATGAGGCCTTTCGGATCCATATCGAATGGTGCGATCATCGCTTCCCGTTCCCGATGTCCCGCTGCACGCGGTCTGTTGCATGCCCGGATTTGCCGGTCATGGTGCCGGCGGCGGCTGGAGGGCCATTGCCGAGGCTTCCACATTGCAGTCGCGCACGGGTTTCAAGCTCTTGGCGCGAACGGCCGCAAGCTCGGCCTTGGCGGCCTCCATGTCAGCGCGGAACTCGGGATCCGCGTGCAGCCGAGCCACGGTGGCGGCACCCATGAAGCGGCCCCAAACGACGTCGCTGTACCAATGGTGGTTGCATATGTAGCGGCTCTCCCCGAAGGCTCGCCCCCGTGCGAGGATCGCATCGGTCTGCTCCGGCGAAATCTCGGCGAGAATGAGTGCCCAGGCCCAGCCGGCGGCAGTATGCCCGGACGGGTAAGAGCCGTCTTTCTCCAACTCCGCCTTCGTCTCCGGGGCACAAATCGGCTCGCTGTTCAGTGTAAAAGGACGGATACGCTTGTAATGCTCCTTGGCGGCAAAGGTCGAAAGGCCCACGTCAGCCATCGTTTTGCGCAGCAGCCTGTACAGACGCGGCGTATCCTGTTCCGTGATCGGCGCGTTCAATGCGCAGGAGAATGTGCCGGCCGCGTGCGGAAACCTCAGATCGTAGTCCGAAAGCGCCAGCGTGAAGCGCGGCGTGCCGCGTAAAGCGAAACTCCTTCGGGCAACCTCCTCGTCAAGAGCAAATTCAGGCGAGCCTGCAGCCGGGGAAGGGGGAAGCAGGGCAAGGCTGTTCGGAAGGGCTTTAGCCGGCAGATAGCCGGCGAGAATGTCTTTCGTCTGCAGATTACCGGCCAGGAGGCCTGGAGCGGCCTCGGGCAGAGCGGCAGGTTTGCTCTGGCTCCCGGAGGCGGCACAACCTCCCATGATCGCAATGCACGCCAGGACAGGCAGAAGCCTGTGCAGCCCGGCTCTGCTCAGAGCGTTCATCATCACACAATCTCCTTTTGCTTTACAGGTTAAGGGCAAGCCTCTCGCACAGTGACATCCTCACGTTTGCGGCCTGGAGAGAAATCTGTTCATCGAACCCTGTCTGGTTCCCCATCAAAAGCATGACGCCGGGCATCAGCGGTCGGCCGCAGGGATACCCGAACCTCGGAGGTTTCTATGCACTCCGCGTCCTCTTGA
>CAZUIF010000060.1:264-1654 GCA_964621005.1 uncultured Rikenella sp. | reverse complement strand
ACCACACACGTGAGGATCATCATCGACGAGAAGGCAGACGTGATCGTTGTTCCCAACGGCGCCATACGGTTCGAGGAAGGCAAAAATGTCGTCTATGTGAGATCGAAGGACAAGGCCGAGCGGAGAGCGGTAACGACAGGCATCAGGGATGACAGGTTCACCGAGATCATATCGGGCGTCAGCGAGGGCGAGCGGGTCATAATTCCCGCGGTAAAAAAGGCTGCCACGCCGGGCTCCAAAAAGTGATCACCCTTAAAAATATAAAGAAAAGCTATTTCATCGGGGAGAGGGAACTCCCGATCCTCAAGGGCATCAACCTCGAGATCAGAGAGGGGGAGTTCGTCATCCTCATGGGCGTTTCTGGTTCGGGCAAGACGACCCTGATGAACATCATCGGGCTCCTCGATAAGCAGACCGAAGGGGAGTTTTATTTCATGGACACCTTCGTTGACGGCCTTGACGACGAGGCGCTCGCGAGCTTCAGAAACAGGCATATCGGTTTTGTCTTTCAGCAGTTCTTTCTCCTCCCCTACCTGAATGCCATTGAGAACGTCCTGATCCCCATGGTCTATTCGGAGAAGCAGATAAAGCACCCGAGGGATAAGGCGAAGCATCTGCTCGAAAAGTTCGGGCTTCTCGAAAGGATCCATAACCGCCCGTCGCAGCTTTCCGGAGGAGAGCAGCAAAGGGTCGCCATTGCGCGGGCCCTCATCAATGACCCCGACCTGATCCTTGCCGATGAGCCTACCGGCGCCCTTGACTCAAGGACCGGCAACGAGATCATGGAGCTCTTCGGCATGCTCAACGAGGACGGCAAGACCGTTATTGTAGTTACTCACGATCCAAAGCTCGCATCCTTCGGAAAGAGGCTGATCAGGATAGAGGATGGGACTATCTCAGAAGATATCACAGCTTAGAGAGTTCCTGGAAGAGACGATCAAGATCCTTTACTACTACAGGAGCAGGGTGGTCTTTTCTTTCTCTGGTGTTGCCCTCGGCATCCTTTCCATCTGCGTCATCGTGACCACCATCGACGGCGCCAACAAGAAGGCCTACGATATTTTTGAGGCCCTGGGGCCTGACGCCATCATGATCTTCGGCGGGAGCGAGAGGCAGCGCATGGCGAGGATAAGGGTGAACACATTGACGATCGACGATGCCGATTCGCTTCAAAAGATCGGGGGCGTTTACGATGTTCTCAAGGTCTTTGCGGTGCGGGGCGTCAACATGAAATACCGGGACAGGAAATGGCAAACGCAGGTCGTAGGGGCAACCGAAAACTATTTTACGTCGTATACATGGGGGCTGCAGAGCGGGTCATTTTTCGGCAGCGAAGAGTATAACAATGCCGAGGCCGCATGTGTTCTGGGGGCAAAGGTCTATGAAGAAC
>CAZUIF010000060.1:0-254 GCA_964621005.1 uncultured Rikenella sp. | reverse complement strand
TCGGCAAAACGATACAGATAGGACGGCTGCCGACAAAGGTCGTCGGCGTCCTCGAGGAGAGAGGCGGTACGATCGGAGGCCCCAGAATAGACGACAGGGTCGTCATGCCCCTGACCACCGTTATGAGCAGGCTCTCAAACGAAAAGAAGTTTCTCGGCATGATCAGGCTAAAGACAAGCAGGGACCCGGAAGCAACGATAGAGGACGTGAAGAGCGTGCTCCGCAGAAATCACGGGTTGGAGGGAGTGGAAGAT
>CAZUIF010000059.1:0-2056 GCA_964621005.1 uncultured Rikenella sp. | reverse complement strand
AGGAACTCGATTAATATTGATTCCAAGCGATCCATCTCCTTTAACTGACAACTCCAAACGACAAGGACACCCCATTTCATCTTGTGGAGCATCTCTTGAACCTCCTTATCCCTTCCGGCATTTCGAGCCAGCTTTGGAACCCAAAACTCCTGACGTGATTTGGGAATCTGCCTACCTGCCGTGCAGTCATGACGATGCCAGAAGCAGCCATGGACAAAAATGGCTTTTTTCCTTCCCGGAAAAACCAAATCCGGCTTACCCGGCAGGTCTTTCCGGTGAAGGCGGTAACGATATCCAAGGTACGATACTAGACGGCGCAGGATCATCTCCGGCCTAGAGTCCTTCCCCCGAACCCTAGACATCATCTCGCTTCGCTTCTCTTGCGGCACACGGTCCATGATCAAAGCTTGCGACGAGAAAGTTCATTCATATTTTTCCTAACATTGGCAAAATGAAAAAAATCCCGTTCCTTTCCGAGAAACGGGATTCTAAGCATCAGCCCATAGCATCACCTGCTATATAGGTTTGAGAGGTCAAGGTAATTGATGCCAACTTTATGTCTGTAGCTATTGCGTGCATCAATATTATTTAATATGCTAAATGTCAAGAAATATTGAATAATTAACCGAATAGGTCTTTCATTACAACCACTAAGATGATTTACGGATAAGCAAAACAGAAAGGCCAGTAGGCTATGGTTTAACAACTGTCCTTTTTTTCCTTAATTCACCATCCCCAATACCATCCCCCCCACCTTCTGCAGCCTGAACCTGCTCTCCGCAGACAGCAACTCATATTGGCTGCTTTTCGTGTACACGTTGACGATCGCAAACATCGTGAACCCATACTCCTGTGCCAGGGCCCACTCCACCGCTTCCTTTTCCTCCTTCCGGAGTTCGAACTGCCGATTGAAGCTCTCTATGGTCGCTTCGGGGTTCTCCACCTTGCTCTCCAGTGAAATTTGGAACTGCTCTCGCTGCCGACCGAATCCCGCTTTCAGTTCGTTCAAGACTCCCGGGAGGTTTGAAAGGAGCTTGTCGGAGACGTGCCTGTAGGAAGCAGACACCTCCGTCTTGGAGATCATCCCGTTGGTGCAGATAAGTCTCAGGGTGAACGTCGATATCGAAAGAGCTGCCAATCCCACTTCCGAATTGCTGACGGCGATGCCAGGGGTCATCCTGTCGCCATTGACACGGAAACTCTCACGCTCGTCCGGTAAGCTGACGAGCATGAACTCGTCATCCAACGAGCATTGAACCCGAGTGTTAGGTCGGTATCCCAGATCCAGCAACCTATCTAATATCTGCATATTATCAGTGGGAATGTATCTCGGGGTGAAGATCGCCCTCACATCCTCGCCATCGAACCGAAAGAACAGCTTCTCCCGCTTCTCGTTCTTCATCCAATAGTTCAGATGATTTATCTGAAGATCTGGTGGACATTTCCGCAAATAGTTGATCGGGATTCCCAGTCGGTAACAAATGCCCTGCTGCGCCATGTTTCGCAACCTATGGGGCTCGCCTGAGATGCAGATTGTTTCTAGGTCGTTGAAAGAGACGTCATCGACAGAAATCATCTTGTCATGATGCGACCTAGCCATGTTAGCTACTCGATCACAAACTTTCTCAAGAGTCGTCATGCTGGACATGTCTCTTCTACCTCCTTTCTCGACCTAGCCTTAGGTTGTCTTTTCTTTGCTTTGGGACGGGCCTCTTGATCAGGGGAATTCGCCCGAATGTCAGTTATGATTTCAGGACCAGTTTCATCAGACTGCTCGCTCGGGGTCTCCGTTTCATTCTCATTGACGAGAATTCCCGGTTGCCCCAGATCAAAGAGAACGATACTTACTGGCAGATTGATGACCGGAAAAAGCTGCTGCATTTCCTTCTCGACCAACTCCCTAGTACTCCCGAATGGCGTTTTATCGCTCCTTCTGCCATTGAGGAGCAAGACGCCTGCGTCAACCCTTTGTCGTGCAAACCCGATTTGCAGCCTCAGGAGACCCTCCAGGATGAATTCGTAGACGTTGAGCGATCCATCTATGGCGATGCCGTTC
>CAZUIF010000058.1:0-2061 GCA_964621005.1 uncultured Rikenella sp. | reverse complement strand
TTTGGTAGGATAATCTTTAATGACAATTATGATAGTTGTCGAAAACTACCGACCAGCATTTGAAAATCATATTACGCAAGGTCAAATAGCACCTCTTCTCTTATTAGGGGATGCTCTCGTTGTGCTCAAGGAACTTCCCGATTCTTCTGTTGACTGTGTTATGACCTCGCCGCCGTATTGGGGAAAACGAGAATATGATAATGGTGGGATTGGGCTTGAAAGAGATTACCGCGACTATGTGCGACACTTGGCGGAGATCTTTCTTGAGCTTAAGCGTGTATTGAAACCCACAGGGTCTTTCTGGCTCAATATTGGAGATAGCTATCAACGTAAGAACATGCTTGGAATTCCTTGGCGTGTTGCTTTCGAATTGACTGATAATCAAGGCTGGATTCTCCGTAATGCTGTTGTGTGGAATAAAGTAAAAAGTGGTATGGATAATACAACTGATCGACTTGGTAATATTTACGAAATGGTTTTCCACTTCGTCAAGCAATCCAAGGGGTACTACTATAATGCGGATGCCATTCGCTCAAAGCCACGTGAAGCGAAAGTCGTGAATGGTGCAGTCGTTTCTGCAACAGGGGTGTCAGGGGTGCGCTATAGACGCCAAATTGAACTGTCCACTGCCTTATCCGAACAGGAAAAAGCCGCTGCTTATGAAGCCCTTGATAAGATGCTTGCAGAAGTTGCGGCAGGGCGTATTTCCGACTTTCGTATGATTATCCGCGGTCAACAGCGCACAACGCATTCAGATAGTGAAAAGGTATCAGGACGCGCAAAAGAATTAAGTGAAAAAGGTTTCTACTTTCTACGATATCACCCCAAGGGTTGCAAACCAAGCGACGTTTGGGATATTCTTCCAGAAGATACTCAAGGAAGAAACTCGCATTTTGCGCCTTACCCTGTTGACCTTTGCCGAATACCAATCATAGCTACATGCCCCCCAGAAGGAGTTGTTTTAGATCCTTTCTGTGGTACAGGCACTACCCTCTATGCTGCGCTGAATATAGGTCGTAAATCGGTAGGAATTGACATATCTCTTAAGTATCTCGAAATTGCACAAGAAAGGTGCGCCACTTTACTATGAGCAAAATTGCTGAACTTTTTGGCATCTCAACTGAGAAAAGAGAAGAAAACTGGAGTCAGACTGTTCGAGAACAGCTCTGCCCTTTTTTAGGAAAGAAATGCTATAAGGTTAGAAAAAGCGACCCTAACACTTCAATTGGAACATGTACAGTTCTTTATGGGAAGCTGGCTGAGCCTATTGTTGTATGTCCGACCCGTCTGACTGAGCGGAGACAGATTTTTACTGACTGTCTTCATCTTCTTACTACACATCAACCGGGTAACGAATTGCACATTGTCTCGGAAGTCTCTATTCCAGGTGGCAGCGTTGATTATTTTCTAGTTTCCGTTAGGGATGGAAAGGTTAAAGACTTTGTTGGCATTGAAATTCAGACGTTAGACACAACCGGTACAGTATGGCCAGAGCGGCAAAGGTTTCTGAGCGAGATAGGGATTCCGCGAGCAGACGATGCCGAAAACTCTGATAAACCATATGGCATGAATTGGAAAATGACGGCAAAGACCATTTTGGTTCAGATGCATCACAAAATTGATACCTTTGAGCATGTGAATAAAAAACTGGTCTTGGTCGTGCAAGATAAGCTTCTCGAATATATGGCTAAGGAGTTTAACTTTGCACATCTTAAGAATCCAGCCGTGCTTGGAGATTCGATGCATTTTCATTCTTATCGTATTACTCGCCAACATGACGGATCGTTCAAATTAATTATGCATTCGCGGCTAAGTACAGATACGGACGGAATAGCTACTTGTCTTGGTTTACAGGCTGAAGCCAAAGTGGAACTCAATCAAATCTTGGAAGTATTGCAGGCTAAGATTTCTCCCGCTACTCGTTTTGTGCCAGTGTGAAAAATGGAGATGGGGGCATAACAAGCGCTTCCAGCCGACGCCGCCTGCGGCGGCGCGGCTGAAGCGCAGGCCGTTAGCTAACATTAATGAGTCAAAGCCCTCAGTTTCGCCACGCCAGTTTGA
>CAZUIF010000057.1:0-2139 GCA_964621005.1 uncultured Rikenella sp. | reverse complement strand
TTCAGGAAGGCTTATCCCGACAAGCAGTACAGGACAATGGTGATATCCACCTGGATGGAGGATTTTGTCGGCACCGAGCCCGGCGAAAGAAAGCCCCGCGTGTTCACTGTCAACTGTGCCGATGGCAAGCAGAGGCTCATAACTTTCGTGACCCTGCGGCTCACCTCGGGGGAACATCTCATGGTTTGCGAGGATATGACGGAGCTCAAACGCCTCGAGGACCGGCTCCGCCAGTCTCAGAAGATGGAGGCCATCGGAAACCTGGCGGGAGGAGTGGCCCACGATTTCAACAACATCCTGACTACCATCATGGGATATGGAAGCCTCGTCCAGCTCGAGATCGGCGACAACGAGAAGGCAAGGTCCCACGTGGAGCAGATACTGTCCGCGGCCCAGAAGGCGGCCAACCTGACCCAGAGTCTCCTTGCCTTCAGCCGCCACAGGACGGTTACACTGAAACCGCTCAATCTCAACGATTCCCTGAAGGGAGCTGAGAAGCTCTTGAAGAGGCTTCTCACGGAGGACATCGACTTCAGACTGGCGCTCACGGATCGCGACACGACGATCCTTGCCGATGCGACGGAGATCGACCAGATCCTCTTCAACCTTGTCAGCAATGCTCGCGACGCGATGGCGAGGGGTGGCAGGCTCACCATCGAGACGGACATCGTCGACATGGACAGCGCCTACCTTGAAGCCCACGGGTTCGGACGGCTGGGGAAATATGTAACCATCGCCGTTTCGGACACCGGCGTAGGTATGGATGAGGCCACGCAGGAACGGATGTTCGACCCATTCTTCACTACGAAGGAGATCGGCAAGGGGACGGGCCTCGGCCTTGCAACCGTCTATGGCATCGTTTCCCAGCACAACGGCTATATCAACGTTTACAGTGAACCTGGCAAGGGTGCGACCTTCCGCATCTTTTTCCCCCTGGCGGAGCCCGCTGCAAAGGAAGAGCAATCCGATATCATCGACGTGAAGGGGGGCAGCGAGACCATCCTCGTCGCCGAGGACAACGAGGCGGTTATGACCCTCATCAAGGAGATCCTCACGAAGCATGGCTACCACACCCTGGAGGCGGCTGACGGCGAGAAAGCGGTCGAGATCTTCAGGGCCAACGGGGGGATAGATCTCGTGATCCTCGATTCCGTCATGCCGAAGAAGAACGGCAGGGAGGCCTACGAAGAAATTAGAAAGATCTCTCCAAACATAAAGGTGCTCTTCATGAGCGGCCACACCCGTGACACCCGCCTCGACAAGGGCATAGCCGACGAAGAGGTCGATTTCCTCCCCAAACCCCTCTCACCGATAAAACTGCTGCAGACACTACGGGAAATACTCGATCGGACCTGAAGGCCCGATCGAGGTTCAAGGGTTCAAAGGTTCAAGCGTTCAAGGGTTCAAGGGTTCAAGGGGAATGCATACCTTTCTTGCACGCATTGTTCACGGGTCTGCGCTGTTGTACTTAGCTCCTCTGCAGGTAGATGTCTTCAGGTGCCGGATGAAGCTGCTTATCATGGCGGCCAGTTTCCTGAATTCACCCGCGAGTTCTTGGAGTTCCTCCCTCTCAATGTACCCCTGATCGAAGGCCAGGTATAATTGTGATCGGACTTCTCCTGAGGATCCTTTGGCCACCGACAGGAACTGAAGGAATTCCCTGTTGCCTCCTCGTTCGTAACCCTCTGCAATATTGGAACTCATGGATATGCAGGCTCTTCTGATCTGATCGACAAGACCGAAATCTCTCGAGAAAGCTTGGCCCTTGGTCAAGTCGTATATACGTTTTGTAAGTCTCCTGGCTTCCTGCCAGATCTGTAGATCTTCGAAATGCTGTTTTGCCATATTGTCCTCCGCTGATAGCGCGTTTTCAGTTGGTATTACTTTCTGCGCCCAAGAATAGACCTGTCAAGCCCAGAAGACACCAGAATCCCTGTGTTTTCCGCTGTCCATACGAAGACGAGGCATTGTTACTCTTGAACTCTTGAACCTTTGAACTCTTGAACCGCCGCTAGGCGATGTAGTTGATCTCCAGTATCCTGTCTATGCGGAAGGTGCGTTCTTCTTTTCGGAGGTCGCAGTATGCGCGGAGGCCTTCGAAGGGTTTGCCCTTGAATTCCATGGGTTCTATCGACAGGG
>CAZUIF010000056.1:0-3434 GCA_964621005.1 uncultured Rikenella sp. | reverse complement strand
CGCCGGAGGGACCGACCTGGTCAAGCTGCTTGTTGCCGCCATATCTGCTGCCCATACCGGCAGCAAGAACCATTAGTGTAGGTTTCATCTGATTAAATATTTTAGGTCACACAATATTATCTAAATAATATGTACTTTCAAAGTCTCATTTAAAAGAATTGTCGCTGGTTGTAGAAATATGCACTGACTCCGTGGAGTCAGCAACTGTTGCGGAAGCTGCCGGTGCCGGCCGGATTGAGTTGTGTTCCGCACTTGCAGAGGGAGGTGTCACCCCCAGTGCCGGGCTTATTGAATCAGTGCGCCGGAACACCGGTATCAAAATACATGTTCTGATAAGGCCCCGGAGCGGAGACTTCCTGTACAACGACAGCGAGTTCAGCGTGATGAGGCGTGACATTGACGTTGCCGGAGAGTCAGGCGCTGACGGAATCGTGACGGGAATACTGCGCAGTGACGGAACAGTTGATGTTGAGAGGACAGCTCTCCTGGCCGAATATGCAGCCCCCATGAGCCTCACCTTCCACCGTGCCTTCGACCTGTGCAGGGATCCGAAAAAAGGACTGGAGGATGTCATTTCTGCAGGAGCCTCGCGGATACTCACCTCCGGCCAGGCCCGAAACGCCGTTGAGGGAGCGCCGTTAATCAAAAGTCTCATTGCCGTCTCTGCCGGAAGGATAATAATCATGCCTGGCGGAGGGATTGATGAGTATAATATAGGACTGCTGGCATCAGGCACCGGCGCATTCGAATACCACCTCTCCGGCCGGAGGCAGAGGGAAAGCATGATGACCTTCAGGAGAAAAGGGATCTATATGGGCGACCCCCGGCTGCAGTCAGAGTATACCCTCAAAAGTGCTGATGCGGACCGCATCAGTTCTGTAATTATGATTCTGAAGGGTATTGTTTTTTAATTAAAGATGCTATTTTTGGAACCTGTCCGGTCTGGGATTAACTGTACCGGAGCAATAATTGATTATAATACTGTTACTTAATTCAATCCGATAAACATGAAGAAAATCACATCGCTGATGCTGAGCCTCATTCTCATGACGTTCCTCGTTTCTGAGAAGAGCCATGCATGCACCAACTTTCTGATTACCAAGGGAGCCACGAAAGACGGCTCAACAATGATCACCTATTCGGCAGACTCACATGTTCTCTACGGAGAACTTTATTTCTGGCCGGCAGCGCAGTATAAACCCGGAACCATGGTTGACGTATACGAGTGGGACTCGGGTAAATTCCTCGGGAAAATTGAACAGGCCCCTGTAACCTATTCTGTTGTTGGCAACATCAACCAGTTCCAGTTGGCAATCGGTGAAACAACCTACGGCGGTCGCGGTGAACTGCACAATCCTGACGGGATAATTGACTACGGCAGCCTGATATACCTGACCCTTCAGAGGGCAAAGAACGCCAGGGAGGCAATCCATACAATCGTCACCCTGACAGAGAAATACGGTTACTGCAGCTCCGGTGAGTCATTCTCAATTTCCGACCCCAACGAAGTGTGGATCATGGAAATCATTGGCAAGGGTCCCGGCAAAAAGGGAATGGCCTTTGTTGCCCGCAGGATTCCTGACGGTTACATCTCGGGCCATGCAAACCAGGCAAGGATACAGACCTTCCCGCTTGCCAACGGTACCACTTCAATAACCTCAGCCGAGATAGACAAGGTATTCAACCCGGAGGTGGAGACAGTATATGCGGCTGATGTAGTGGATGTTGCTCGCGGCTTTGGCTGGTACAACGGTTCTGACGCTGATTTCAGCTACAGTGACGTTTTTGCTCCTGTCGATTTCAGCGGCGCACGCTTCTGCGATGCACGCGTGTGGTCAGGATTCAACAAGGTAAACAGCACCATGCGTGAATATCTCAACTACGCCATGGGTTATGACCTGCATAAAAGGATGCCACTGTGGATCAAGCCCGACAACAAGCTCAACCTGGAAGACGTGATGGGACTGATGCGCGATTACTATCAGAACACTCCCATGGACATGACGAAGGACCTCGGCGCAGGCCCCTATGCCAACACAGTCAGGTGGAGACCGATGAGCTGGGAAGTTGACGGAAAGATGTACCTGCATGAAAGGGCTATTTCCACCCAGCAGACAGGCTTCTCATTCGTCACCCAGAGCCGTTCATGGCTTCCTGATCCGGTCGGCGGAATCATATGGTTCGGTGTTGATGATACATATTATACCGTTTATACACCGATGTACTGCGGTATGACTGAAGTTCCCCAGTCATTCAAGGTTGGCAACGGTGATATGATGACCTACAGCGCTGACGCAGCTTTCTGGGTATTCAATGAGGTTACTAACTTTGTTTACAGCCGTGCGAGCGTGATGACACCTGAACTGCAGGCAAAACAGAAGGAGCTTGAGCATAAATATATGGCCGAAACTTCAGAGATTGACGCCAAAGCTGCAGAGCTGTTCAGGAGCACTGCTAAAGGAGCTGCAAAGAAGGGATCTGAGATGATAACAGTCTACTCCGTCAATGCCGGCAACAACACCGTGAAAGAGTGGAGAGAACTTTACAAATTCCTCTTTACCAAATACATGGATGGCAACGTCAAGACCCGCAAGCCGGTTCCGGAAGGGTATAAATATATCGCCCCTGATGTAAAACAACCAGGCTATCCCCAGGAGTGGCTGATGAGAATTGCGGTCGATGCCGGGGACAAACTGAAGATGCCTGACGGTGCAGGTCACTGATCTTTACTGCAATTGCAATAAATAATTTGCAGATTATAAAAAATATTTTGTACCTTTGCGACCTGTTTTAAAAGATTAAAGATCACATAAACATATTTGCGCGATGGACTTAATGAAAGTAGTTGAAAAGGAGTTCGCCTCCGGCGTCGAGTTCCCGAAATTCAGGGCTGGCGACACTGTAACGGTACACTATAAGATCAAGGAAGGTAACAAGGAGAGGATACAGCAGTATCGTGGTGTTGTTATCCAGAGGTCAGGGGCCGGTACCACGGCTACCTTCACTGTCCGCAAGATGTCAGGAAACATAGGTGTTGAAAGGATTTTCCCGGTTACATCGCCGTTCATTGACAAGGTTGAGGTAAACAAGTTCGGCAAGGTACGCAGGGCTCGTATTTTCTACCTCAGGAACCTCACAGGCAAGAAGGCACGTATCAGGGAAAAAATCTTCTAGTACCTTATACAGATACATAAAGGAGGGTGTCTCAAAAGGGCACCCTTTTTCTATTGGGATTACTGTTCATTTCTTTTGCTCCTCCAAAAGAAATGAACCAAAGAAAAGGAGTCCGGAAAAGACAACCACCCCCTGTTTGTCCGCCCGCTACACAAGGCCATACAGGCGCCACCAAACAGGGTGCGGTTCGCACCTTTTCCGTTTTGCCCTCGCTCGTCACAAATGGTTAATATGTTGATAACTAGTGAAAAGAAGGGGGA
>CAZUIF010000055.1:0-3626 GCA_964621005.1 uncultured Rikenella sp. | reverse complement strand
TATGAGATCGCACAGGGCGATGTATTCAACGTGGCAGACCTTGAGAAGGCAGTGAACGGGTGCGATGCGGTGCATATTTCACTCGCCTCGGCGGACGATGTAAAAGCGGTATCGAATATTATCGAAGTGTCGAAGAGGAACGGAGTCAGGCGGATCAGCCTGGTCTCGGGATGCACCGTGGCAGAGGAGAACCGGTGGTTTAAGTTCACAGACGACAAGTTCAGAACGGAACAGATGATCATGCAGAGTGGTTTATCGTGGTATATCTTCAGGCCAACATGGTTCTTCGAGTCGCTGCCCATGTTCGTCAGGAACGGAAAGGCATCAGTCCTGGGCAGGCTGACAGACCGGTATCACTGGGTGGCCGCTGACGACCTGGGAAAAATGGTGGCAGACGCCTATTCAACAGCCGGGGCAGAGAACAGGATCTATTATGTCTACGGCCCGGAGAGATACACTATGAAGGAGATGCTTGAGAAATACTTCAGCGCCCTCCATCCGGATATAAAGAGTGTCGGTGAGACTCCCCTCCTGCCCCTGAAGATCATAGCCTTCCTGACCCGCAACAGGCAGCTGAAGTTCGCGGCCTCGCTCTTCGGGTATTTCGAGAAGGTGCATGAGCCGGAGATACCCGAATCTGACCTCGCACTGCTTGCCAGGCCGGCAACTGATTTTGATACCTGGGCCAGGTCAAAGCAATAGATAATGGAGAAAAGGATCAGTTCAGGGACCGGAGTGACAGGTCCGGCGAAGGAAGGGTATAACTCCGGGAAGAGTGGGTTACCGTTGCAGGGGAAATACGCATCGATGAACAGAGGATATAATTCAGAGAGGATCAGCTTCAACAGGAAGATGGTGGCGGCGTCGGCAGCCGTCACCGCCAGGAAAAGCACCATCCATTCGCTTTGCTCCGCAGATGTGACCCTCCCGAGGCAGATGATGCGGGAGCACCGGGAACGCACAGGCGAGAAGCTGTCGTTCACGGCATATATCGTTTACTGCCTGGCACAGGTGGTGAAGGAGCATCCTCATCTCAACACCTTCAGGCGGGGGAACAGGCTCATCACTCTCGACGATGTCACCGTCAGCGTGCTGGTGGAGCGGGAGATCTCCGGGGAGAAGGTCCCGGAGCCGCTGGCGATAGAGGCGGCACAGAACCTCACCTTCCGTGAGATCAATGACCTGATCAGGTCAGCACGGTCCCGCAGCGAGTCGTCCCTGGGAGGATTTTCCGGCATGACATGGATACGGCATATACCGGGATTCCTGCTGAAGGCTTTTGTGCGTCTCGCCGACAGGAACATAAAGCTGGCGAAGCGCTATGGCAAAGTTGCTGTGACGGCGGTGGGGATGTTCAGTCGCGAGCCGGTATGGTTCATCCCCCATGGCAGCGGGACGGTGCTGATCACTGTAGGAAGCATAGAGAAGCGGATGGTTTTCAACGGTGAGGGTCATGAGGAGCGGGAGTTCCTCTCCCTGACCGGATCCTTTGACCATGATATTGTTGACGGGGCTCCTGCGGCACGGTTCATGAACCAGTTCCTGGAGACGCTGAAGAGCGGGATGGGGCTATTCCAGTTTCCTGATTGATTTATGACCAAGGAGTGATTTCATCTGCATAATTGCAATCTGGTTTAGCTGCTTCAGCCTTTCACCCTGAGAAAGTCCCTGCTGTATCATTACCGCGTTGATACTCTCAAGATTTGATAATACGACCAGTTGCTCAAGAGAGGAATGATCACGTACATTGCCAGCTTCCCCGGGATTGGCTGATCGCCAGTCAGCGGCAGTGTGGCCAAACAGTGGGATGGTGAGGTTCTTTTTATTATGGCGAATTCGCCATAATTAAACAGAGGGTTGTTTATGCTCTCCCAGATACCCAGGTACTCAACCGTGTTTCGGTTCCTGAGCCAATCCGAAATGAAGAAATCACCTTCCCTGGCTTTAATCATATCAGTAATCGAAACAAAATCCTGCTCCTGATACTCAATAATGCTCACAGAAATATCTCTCACAGAAATAGTCCCTTTCTTGACCATTGCCGTTAACTATCTGTTTTACCATGTGCACTTTCGGAAAATTTTCTTATATTTGTTATTTAAGGTAGAATAATTCCACTTTACACCTGTGATGAAAAAGGAGCAGCTGAGGGCAAGACTGAGGGACAAAGGGCTAAAAGCTACCCCGAGGAGGATGCTTATTCTCGAGGCAATAACGGAACTGAACAATCATCCGGCAGCTGATGAGATAGTCAGGTACATAAGAAACAGGAACCTCAATATTGCCACCGCAACTGTTTACAAGGCACTTGATATACTGGTTGCAAAAAATGTAATAAACAAGGTTGAAACCGAAAAGAACAGGATCCGTTATGATGCCATCCCTGAACCGCATCATCACCTTATAAGTACTGAAACAGGCCTGATAACAGATTATCAGAATGATGAAATACATAATATCCTCAGGGAGTATTTCGAAAAGAATAAAATCGATGAGTTTGAGATTGAGGAGATCAAGCTCCAGATAACCGGGAAATTCAAAAATCAATAAAATTTTTCGCAACATGGAAAAGAACCCTGAAAACATGAGCAAGTGCCCCGTCACCGGAGCAACGCGGGAACACACCGTGGGAAGCAGCGGGCCAAAGATCAGTGACTGGTGGCCCAACAGGCTGAAGTTGAACATCCTGCGTCAGCATTCGTCACTCTCTGACCCGATGGGTAAGGATTTTGATTATGCACGGGAGTTTAACAGCCTTGACTATAAGGCATTGAAGAATGACCTCCATAAGCTTATGACAAGCTCCCAGGACTGGTGGCCTGCTGACTTCGGTCATTATGGCCCGCTGTTTATCCGCATGGCCTGGCACAGCGCCGGCACCTACCGTATCGGTGACGGTCGCGGAGGGGCAGGAAGCGGGCAGCAGAGGTTCGCCCCGCTCAACAGCTGGCCTGACAACGTCAACCTGGACAAGGCAAGGAGGCTTCTCTGGCCGATCAAACAGAAGTACGGGAGGAAGATATCGTGGGCTGACCTGATGATCCTGGCCGGAAATGTGGCTCTTGAATCGATGGGATTCAAGACCTTCGGGTTTGCCGGAGGGCGCGAGGATGTATGGGAACCGGATGAGGATATCTACTGGGGCTCGGAAACAAAATGGCTTGAAAATGATGAACGTAATCTTGACATGGAGGAGGTCGATAATCCTCTTGCTGCAATCCAGATGGGCCTCATCTATGTAAATCCCGAGGGGCCGGGCGGTAATCCTGATCCAGTTGCGGCCGCAAAGGACATCCGTAACACATTCGCCCGTATGGCGATGAATGATGAGGAGACAGTGGCACTGATAGCCGGCGGGCATACGTTTGGAAAGACACACGGCGCCGGCAATTCAAGTCATGTGGGACCTGACCCCGAAGCCGCTCCCCTGGAAGAGCAGGGACTGGGCTGGAAAAGCTCATTCGGAACGGGTAAAGGCGGCGACACAATCACAAGCGGCATCGAAGTGACATGGACACAGACCCCTTCAAAATGGAGCTTTTACTTTTTTGAAAATCTCTTTAAGTACGAATGGGAGCTGACAAAGAGTCCGGCCGGGGCATACCAGTGGGTTGCCAAAGGTGCCG
>CAZUIF010000054.1:0-3656 GCA_964621005.1 uncultured Rikenella sp. | reverse complement strand
GTCATCAGGGAAAACAATGCATACCTGAATGACAATGTAGACTGATTTTGTTTTTGCCATTATATGGTTGTTGTTCACCGGGCCGGGCAGCTTTTTGTCCGGCCTATTTTTTTTGGGATTGGGCGAGGCCCTGACACCTCTTACCTTATCTACTTTTTGAGTAAATTTGCCGGTGATGCGCAAACTGCCGCTGTATATCGCCTCTTTCATTCTGCTTCTCCCGCTGACGCTGGCGGGGCAGGATCCGGATTCATTGCGGGCTGTGCACGGCAGGAGTGTCCACGCTGTGCAGCCTGACACCCTTGCTGCCGGCCGGGCCGGCGCACCCGGCGCACAGACCCCGGGCATTGATACCACCTTTACCAAAGGCTCCAGGCAATGGACCCTTTCAGCCGACTATACAACCGAGATCCCGGTGCCCCTTGACACCGCCTTTTCGCTCTTCCACCGCTACAGGGCGGCAGACAGGTTGTCCGATTTCAACGCCTACACCGGAAACTACGGCCAGCCGCTGTACCAGATCAACTTCTTCGACCGTGAATGGAAGCCTGACCGGTTCCTTTATGCCTATTATCTGCCATTCATGTTCACTCCGTCAAACACGCTCTTCATAAACACCCATGTCCCGTTCACTGAGCTTAAATGGTCAAACGGCGGGGCAAGAAGCGTTGCCGAACAGACGTTCAGGGTCAGGCATTCACAGAATGTAAACAGGCTTCTCAACTTCGGACTCATCTATGATATCGTTTACAATATAGGCCAGTATAACCTGCAAAAGGCAGTTGACAAGAACTTCCTGTTACACGGCTCCTATAACGGCAATGCATATAATGCCTATTTCTCCGCAGGTATAAACAACCATGAGTCAGAGGAAAGCGGGGGGATGCTATCGAAAGACGACCTGAGCCGTTATGCGCCTGAGGGTATCCCTTTCATTCTCAATGACCTCAACGGCGCAAAGAGCGTACTCAAAAACCGGTACGTGATGCTCGTGCAGAGGTATGCCCCCGGGGGGAAGCGTGATACTGTCACCGGCGAGGTGCTTGTCAGCGGTCCCGTCACCTTTTCCCATATCGGCATCCTGGAGTGGACAAAAAGGCGGTACTTCGACAATTATCCCAGGTCAACCCTGTATGACACAGTAATGATTAACAGCAGTGCAACTGCCGATTCGCTTCAGCAGCGGACGCTGTCGAACACGCTGCGCGTCGATTTCGCCGCAGGGCGGACAGACCGTTTCAGGATCGGGGCAGGAGCAGGGATAAGAAGCGAACTGCGCAGGTATGGCCTGATCATGCCTGGCGATACCCTTACGAGGCCAGACACCGTCAGCAGGAACATGAACTCACTGGTTCTGACCGGGAAAGTTTTCAACAATATCGGGAGCAAATTCGGCTGGAATGCCTCGGGTGACCTCTGGTTTCAGGGTTACCGGGCCGGTGATTTCATAGTTGACGGCCGGATTTACAAGGAGTTTGAACTGCAGAATCTTGGCCTTGTGACATGGGATGCAACAGGAACTATTGCCAGTTATACCCCCTCATTCTGGTACTTCACATGGGGCTCCAACAATTTCTCCTGGCAGTTTGACCACAAGCGTGAGTTCAGGCTCATGGCAGGCTCATCACTTCAGTGGCCTGAACTGAATTTGAGCCTTAAATTCAACTATGCCATTGTTGATAACTTTATACATATGGGACCCGGTGCCATCCCGGCCCAGCATGAGGGTGGCCTGTCAATCCTTGCGCTTACCGCTAAGAAGGATTTCGTCTTATGGAAGCTGCATCTCGATAATACAGTTCTTCTCCAGCAAAGCACGAACTCAGATGTGCTTGATCTTCCGCTGGTTACGGCGCGAAGCGCCTTCTTCTTCAGTCATGTTTTCAGGTTCAAATCCACCGGCGGAGAACTGAGTTTTCAGCTCGGAGCGGAGGCAATGATCCATACTCCCTATAATGCAATGAGTTACATGCCCGCCACGGGCAGATATTTTAGCCAGGATGTCACACAAACCGGCAATTATCCGTTTGTTAACGCCTTTGTCAATCTGAAGGTGAAACGGACCAGGATTTTTATTATGGCTGATCATCTCAATTCGGGGCTCACCGGGTACGAATATTTCCTCGTTCCGGGTTATCCATTGAATATCAGGATGATAAAATACGGCCTGGCCTGGACTTTCTATGATTAAAATAATTATATTATCTTTGTGGCGTAAACAATACCTGTAAAGGATTGTTGCATTGTCAGACTAATTATTAGGTATTGAGGAAGTTTATTTCGTTCTTGTTTATTGTTTTTCTGTCAGTCATCTCCTGTGAAAAGGAGAACAGAATGGTTTACACTGAGACCGTTCCGTCTCGTGATCTTGACAAGATCCTCGCCGAGGGCAAGATCAGGGCGGTTACGAATGTGAACCAGACGAGCTACTTCATCTACAAGGGAGAGCCGATGGGCTTTCATTTCGAATTACTAAAGAAGTTTGCAGATCACCTGGAACTTGAACTTGAGGTAATTACGAGCAATGATATAGATGAAGCACTCGGGTACCTCCAGTCGGGCGAAGCTGACCTGGTAGCCATAGGGCTCAGTGTCAGTGCAGACCGCAAGGAGATGATGCAGTTTACCGAGCCCCTGATGCAGGCCCGCCAGGTACTGGTCCAGCGCAAGCCCAACGGCTGGCAAAAGATGACGGAAAAAGCAATCGCGGAAGAGCTGGTCAGGAACCAGCTTGATCTCGCGGAAAAGACTGTCTACGTACAAAAGGGATCTTCGTATGCTCAGCGTCTCTACAATCTTGAGCGTGAGTCAGGTATGGATATAGGTGTCATTGAAGTTCCCTATGACGCCGAGGAACTTGCACGCCAGGTGGCGAGAGGGGAGATTGAGTATACCGTATGTGACGACTATATGTCGAATATCATAGGTTCACTCTATCCTGAGCTTGACCTGTCTACTCCGGTCAGTTTCCCGCTGAATATAGCATGGAGCGTGAGGAAGGAAGGGACTGATGCCCTGCTAGCCGAGCTTAACAGCTGGATAACCGGGTTCAAGACCACCCGTGAGTATGCAAGGCTTGAAAGGAAGTATTTCAGCGGTGTAAGGCCGGCATCGATAGCCGGCTCGGAGTATTTCGCCACCAACACAGCCGGGAAGGTATCTCCGTTTGATGATATCATCAAGAACTATGCTGACAGCATAGGCTGGGACTGGCGTCTTGTCGCCGCACTGATATACCAGGAGTCGAGGTTCAATCCGTCAGTCACTTCGCCCCGCGGGGCATACGGACTGATGCAGGTGATGCCGTCGACAGGACAGCATTTCGGGTTTGACGTAACCAGGTCTGTGGAGAATAATATCGGCGCCGGAATCAGTTATATAAGGATGCTTGACCGGATATTCAGCCAGTGGGTTTCCGATCCGGATGAGAGGGTGAAGTTCATCCTGGCAAGCTATAATGCCGGTCACGGTCACGTGATTGATGCCATAAGACTTGCAGAAAAGAACGGACTCGATCCCGGCAGGTGGGATGACAATGTCTCCCTGTTCCTGGAACGGAAGGCAGACCCGGCCTTTTATGACGATCCCGTTGTTAGAAACGGCAGACTGCGCCAGGGCGTGGAGGTCAACGCCTATGTGGCTGATATCCTGAAGAG
>CAZUIF010000053.1:0-5294 GCA_964621005.1 uncultured Rikenella sp. | reverse complement strand
CCGCCGCGGTAGATCTGGATGCGCCACCCGTCGACGCCGTCCTTTGAGGCGTTCATCAGGATGTGTTTGCTGATGAGTGTGTCGATTGCCGGATCCTGTTTTATTATCAGGTTATCTGCCTGGTAGCGGGGGCGCCCGTCATTCATAAGCTCCTCAACGCCAAGGCCTTTCTGGGCTGTCAGTGACAGCGGCAGGATTAATGTCAATGCCATGGCGAGCAACAGTGATTTTATTTTGAATCGCTTCATGAAAACTATCCGGGATCGCATCTCTGATCTCATGCTGCAAATATACAACTGTTTTTCAGAGAAGCTTTATGCAATAATTGTTCCAGATTAAGGAGGGGTAGGGACAACTTCTATTTCATTGCCCCGGGCAGTTCATTGGTAATTTGCGGCCGGCTATTCCTCCAGCGCCTCGGCCAGTTCATCGGTAATACCGAGGTTGTGATATACCGCCTGTACATCATCATCATCCTCAAGCGCTTCGATGAGCTTCATTACCTTACGGGCCGACTCCACATCGAGAGTCTTTGTCTCCTTCGGTACGCGCTTGAGCATAGCCTCATCAGGTTCTATTTCAAGTTCCTCCAGCTTGCGGTTGACACTTCCAAAATCCTCCTTGGCGCAGGTTACGGTAATCACATCGTCATCGATCTCAATATTCTCAGCGCCGGCATCGATCAGTTCGAGCTCAAGACTCTCCAGGTCATTTTTACTGACATCCTCGGCATTGATTGTGAAGACGCCCTTGCGGTCAAAGAGGAAAGTAAGGGAACCGTTCGGGCCGAGGGCCCCGTTATATTTCCCAAAGATGAACCTTACAGTAGAAAGTGTGCGGTTCGTATTGTCAGTGAGACCCTCCACGAAGATCGCAATTCCGTGTGCGGCGTAACCCTCGTAAGTCATTTCATGATAGGCTTCCGCATCCGCACCGGATGCCTTTTTTATTGCCCTGTCGATATTATCCTTGGGCATGTTGGCCCCCTTGGCGTTCTGGATTGCAAGTCTCAGTCGTGCGTTACCTGACGGGTCAGCTCCACCCTCTTTGACTGAGATCATTATCTCCTTGATGATCTTTGTAAAGATCTTCCCTCTCTTTGCGTCGGCCGCCCCCTTTTTGCGTTTGATGGTTGACCATTTGCTGTGACCTGACATATGGATTATTTTTTGTACAGAACACAAAAATATACAATTCCTGCGATATGCAATCAGTCCTTACACCCTGACAGCAGGACTGCAGGACTGCAAGACTGCAAGACGGAGCGTAGCGACAGACCTTCAGACTTTTTTCTACCTTTGCCCCGATTATGCCAAAAAAATACTACATAGAAACATATGGCTGTCAGATGAATGTTGCTGACAGCGAGGTTGTTGCTTCGGTTCTTTCCGATGCGGGGTTTACTCCCGCTACAGGTATCGGCGAAGCCGACATTATACTGGTCAATACATGTTCCATCCGTGAAAATGCCGAGCAGCGGGTATGGGGTCGCCTCGACCTGTTCAGGGCTCAGAAAAAGAAACGCCCGCAGGTAATTGTGGGCGTGCTGGGTTGCATGGCGGAACGGCTGAAGGAGAAACTCCTTGAGAGCGACAAGATGGTTGACATGGTTGTCGGTCCCGATGCCTACCGCGATCTGCCGATGCTGGTGGAAACAGCTGCTACGGGACACTCGGCCGTCAACGTGCTCCTATCCCGCGAGGAAACCTATGCGGACATTTCGCCGGTTCGCCTCGAGAGCAATGGAGTTTCAGCTTTCATTTCAATCATGCGCGGATGCAACAACATGTGTGCTTACTGCGTGGTACCTTATGTGCGTGGCGCAGAGCGAAGCAGGGATCCCGGAACGATAGTGCGGGAGGCGAAAGAGGCATTTGACAAGGGGTATCGGGAGGTGACCCTCCTGGGACAGAATGTAAACTCCTATTCATGGAGCAATTCTGACAGAACGACCGGGCTCGATGATCCAACTCCAGAACGAACACACCTGAAAATCGATGAGCAGATCTATCATAGTCCTGCCGGAATCACCGGCACCTCAGACATGTCGTTCGGGAATGATCTTACTGCTCATAACCCTGGGTGGTCATCCGTTGAGTCAGGCTCAGATTCAAACCTGTCACAGGGTAAGTCACGCCCCGTTGGTTTTGCAGAATTGCTGGAGATGGTAGCTTCGATTGATCCTCTGCTTCGCGTCAGGTACTCCACCTCCCATCCAAAGGATCTTTCTGATGATGTCCTTGAAGTGATGACGAAGTACAATAATATCTGCAAGCATATCCACCTGCCTGTGCAGAGTGGCAGCACTGCTGTGCTTGGGCGGATGAACAGAAAATATACGCGGGAGTGGTACCTTGGCAGGATTGATGCCATCAACCGTATCCTGCCGGGATGCGCTATTTCAACGGATATCATTGCCGGATTTTGCGGTGAGACCGAGGAAGAGCATCAGGACACTCTCAACCTGATGCGCGAAGTGGGATTCGACTTTGCCTACATGTTCAAATATTCAGAACGACCCGGAACAAAAGCCTCCCGGCACATGAAGGACGATGTGCCTGATGAGATCAAAACCAGGAGACTGAATGAGATCATTAATCTACAGAACGAGCTGTCAGCGGTAGGTAAAAAAACGGATATAGGCCGGACCTTTGAAGTTCTTGTTGAAGGGCCTGCCAAGAAACCTGCCGGGGCCATGATGGGCCGCACCTCAGAAAACAAGGTGGTTGTGTTCCAGGGTTCGGAAGTGAGGCCGGGCGACTATGTGCAGGTAAAAATCGTCCGCGCCACCTCCGCAACACTTATCGGAAACCTGATCCCCTGACCGCAAGACCGCATGACTGCATGACCGCAAGACTGCCATACCTATTGACATTGAGACTTCAGACCTTCAGACCCTAAGCCTTTGAATCCCTGTAATCTCTGTCCCCGCCAGTGCAATGTCGATCGCTCCCAGGCAGTCGGCTGGTGCCGTATGGACGACAGGATTCATGTATCCTCAATTACCCTTCATCGCGGCGAGGAGCCGCCAATTTCAGGTAAAAAAGGGGTTGTCAACGTTTTCTTCCCGTCCTGTAACATGCAATGCATTTATTGCCAGAACTGGGAGATCTCATGCCGGGGAACGAAGGGAAAAGTGATGAGCCTTGATGAGGTCTGTGATGCAATCATTGGCCTGCTGCCACAGTCTGAAAACAATCTGGGATTTGTTTCTCCCTCTCATTTTGTGCTGCAAATGATTATGATTGTGGAGGAACTCCGAAAGAGAGGACACTTCCCGGCAGTTATCTATAATACAAACGGTTACGATTTGGCAGAAACGATCCGATCACTAGAAGGCATGGTGGATGTCTGGCTGCCCGATTTCAAATACTCTGATGATGAACTCGCTACCCGGCTGTCCCAGGCGCCTGGATACAGCATGTATGCAATGGCATCGCTGAAAGAGATGATTCACCAGGTGGGAACAACCCTGCACACAGATGATAATGGCATTGCCCGCAGGGGGATCATTATCCGGCACCTTGTATTACCAGGGTTTATTGAAAACAGCCTGGGAGTGCTACAGTTAATCGCTGATAATCTGTCGCCCAACCTGCACATCTCACTTATGTCACAGTACTATCCTCCTGATAATCCTGCATTTGTAGCTCATGATCGTGGGGACTGGGGCAAAAATCACAAATCACAATTTGCAGATTCCGGACAAACACCCAGGCGTAGTTCCGAACAAGAAACTTTCCGCATGGAGCCTGGAGTGGTGGGAGGCAGTACAAAACCTGTATGCGAGAATGTCCCAACAGATTCAGGAGAACATGGAGGAATGATAAATCCCGTAAAAGTACCTGGCCCGATGGAATCGGGAGACTCTGGCGGCAGAATCAATCTCTTACATACACCTGCCCTGATGGAACCGGGAGCTTCGGGACGCAAGTCCCTTAGCCGTACTCTTTCCCGGGCAGAATACGAGACTGTAGTTGAGAGTTTCCATTCACTCGGTTTCACTCGCGGCTGGCTTCAGGAATATGAAAGTCACCGGACCTACAGACCCGATTTCTCAAAAGAACTTCCTTTCGAATAAACCGATTATCCCAGTTCGCGACTTAGGCTATTATTAAGATGTAAAGCTACAGAGTTTTGGCATCCCTATAATTTCTTTCGCGCGTAAAGCGCAGAAGCTCTAATAGGCAATTATAATCTTCGTCGCATCCTGAACCACAGAGTTGTAAACTGAAACAACATATACACCTGGCAATAGACCGGTTATGTCAAAAATACATTCTGTGGAGTCAATTACTTTTGTCTGGATGTGAGAGCCATAAAGGTTGTGGAGGCTGGCCTTTGCCGGTATTAGGCGCTCGGGGATCTGTACTGTAAGCTCATACCTGTTATAATGTATCTTAATTGATTCGACAAGTTCAATAGTAACGGCCAGTTCGCCAATGACACCTGATCCATCCACTGCGGTGGCTACAACTGTCACCTCTCCCGGGGTAATGCCTGTCAGAATACCATCTTTGCTGATGACTGACGATCCGGTACCGTTAATTACAGACCAGTCAACATTTTTTTCTGTAGCATCTTCTGGTAAAACCTCTGCCATAAGTTCCAGATTGCCGTTTACTGTGGTTGAGGCTGCAGCTGTTTCAGTAATGGTTGTCGATTTGATCTTTACCTTGATTTTAATTGAAGCAACCTGTACAACCTGGTTAGTGATGGTTATTTCAATCTGGCCATAGATGTTGCTTCCGTCGTTTGCTGTAGCCCTAACCACAACCGTACCGTTTGATCTGGCTGTCAGAAGACCGTCCTGACTTATCTGAGCATGGCCGTTGCCGCTGACCAGTGACCATGTCACTGATTTGTTTGTGGCATTTGTCGGTTGCACTGTTGCTGTTAGTGCAAGCGTGCCATTATCCTGTGGTATTGTTGTCGATCCGCCGGCACCCATAACAATAATACTTGTTACAGGAATGATCTGATTGGATATTGTTATGACCAATGTACCCTGCACTCCGCTGCCATCATTCGCTGTCGCAGCTGCCGTTACGGTGCCACCTGATACTGCCGTTACCAGGCCTGTTGTATTTATTGTCGCCTGACCCGTACCATTGGTGATGCTCCAGGTTACTGTCTTGTTCGTGGCATCAGCTGGTGTAACTGTCGCTGTAAGCTGTAGTTGGCCACCGTCTGTGGTTATTATTGATGAACCTCCTGCGCCTGTAACTGTAATTCCGGCAACTGGTATGATCTGTCCGCTGATGGTAATTACCAGCTCTCCATAGACTCCACTA
>CAZUIF010000052.1:0-6396 GCA_964621005.1 uncultured Rikenella sp. | reverse complement strand
CAATTCAGAGTTTGATTTCGATCCTTTCTCCGGTATAGATAATTTCTTTTTCTGGCTGGTCTGCATAAGGTAGTCCTGTTCCATTCCCGCTCCCAACCTTGACAATGAGCATTCTTATGCTTTCAGGCATCCCTTTGTACCCGCCTTTGCGCGATTCAATTGTAAGTGTCTGTGATGCGTCATTCCATTTCATTTCCACAGTGGAACAGGCACCCTCTTCATAATTGTAATTATCACGTTCGTCATCGTAAAGGGTGAAGGAGGCATCAGCCCCGGGGTAAACACGAACTGTCAGCGGATCAGTTTTTTCATTTGCATACTGTACTTCCGGTCCGAACGGTATTATCGAGCCTTCCTTAACGTAGAGGGGCAGAATATCGATCGGGGCCTCTCTTTCCACAGTTTGTCCGCCATCCAGTTCTGCACCGGTCCAGAAATCAAACCATTTTGATCCTGCCGGGAGGTATACTTCAGTGGTTTTCACGGTGCTGAAATCTTCTTTTTCCGCGAAGTACCTTCCCTCATCTTTTTTGTATCGCACATACATGGGCTCAGTCACCGGGCATACCAGGATGTTCTTCCCGAACATGTACTGGTTGTCGATGTCCAGGGCGTTTTTATCCCCTGCAAAGTCCATCATTAGTGCACGCATCATCGTGGAACGGTTTCGGGTTACATCCCATGATGTGGAGTAAATGTACGGGAGGAGACTGTATCGCAGGCTGATCATTTTTTTCATCGCATCATATGCCCAGTCGCCCTCTTCGCCGTAATACCATAGTTCGCGGGGAGTATCGGTTCCGTGTGAACGCATCATGGGACAGAAAGCGCCAAACTGCATCCAGCGGACATAGAGTTCATGATAAGCCTTGTTTTTATATCCTTCCGGAAATAGCCAGAGAAAAAATCCTCCGATGTCACTGTTCCAGTAAGGTATGCCGGTAAGGGAGAAGTTCAAACCGGCAGAGATCTGGTTTCGGAGCGACTGCCAGTCTGCCACGACATCACCTGACCATGAGTTGGCAGAATAACGCTGCTGCCCTGCAAAGGCTGACCGGGTAAGGATGAATACCCTCTTTGATTTATCAGTTTCTTTCTGGTGTTGGGCAATCCCTCCCACATGTACAATGGGATAGGCATTTCGAACTCTTCTGAAGGAACCCAGGAAGGTTTTATTCTCAAGATCACCCTCTTTTCTTTCAAAATGGTCAGGCTCTGATGAATCGAGCCACCAGCCGTCCATGCCAAGGGAAAAGATCCCTTTATTGAGGTAATCCCAGTATATATCACGGGCTTCGGGATTGTATGCATCATATACTTTCACCGCACTGTCGCCCTCAGGCACCAGCGGCCATGTTCTGAAATCAAGCAGCATCCCCCTGTCTTTCATTATGGCGTACTGTTTGGTCCGCGAGCCAAACGATGCCCAGCATGAAATGATCATATGGGCGTTCAGCTCATGAACCTCATTGATCATTCCCTGTGGATCAGGGAAAGCCGGATTCAGAAACTCCATGGCGTTCCAGTAGTAATTGTCTCCCCAGTACTGCCAGTCCTGGATAATCCCGTCGATTGGCACTCCCAGTTCCCTGTACTTCTTAACCACTCCGACAGTCTCGTCCTGGCTTTTGTAGCGTTCCTTGCTCTGCCAGTAGCCATAAGTCCAGTAAGGCATCATGGGAACATCCCCGGTCAGGTCGCGCATGTTCGCAATTACTCCGTCTGCATTTTCTCCTACCATAAAGTAATAATCAATACAGTCGCCAACTTCCGAATCAAATGAGGTGGAATCAGGATTGTCAGAGAAAACAGTCGGGGAGTAGTTATCCCAGAAGAGTCCGTATCCTTTAGTTGACACCATAAGAGGTACCGCTGTTTCCAGGATTTCCTGGAGCATTTTCAGCTCCTGGTTTCTCTGTGACATTTTCCCCTTCTGGAATTGCCCGAGGCCATAGATCAGTTCGTCCTTATCAAGTGTAAATGACTGTTTTACAAAGAATGTTGGCTCTCCGATATCTTCTTTGGCAATAAAGGAGGCTCCGTTAGTCTTTTCTGTGAGCAGGATCTCCCCTCCCGGTGATGCAAATGAAACTGCCCCTGTTGCAATATTGATTCTTACAGCCATCCTGTCAGTTGCGGCAACGACAGTGCTGTCATTGCCTTTCACTGAAAAAGAGACCTTTTGCGGTTCTTTTATAACAGAGAGGCTTGATTTCTGAAAATCAAATCCCTTTTCGGATTTCAAGATGCGCACAATTTCAGGTGAGAAGAATTGTATCTCTGTTACAGTTGCACCGGTAACTGTTTTGATGCCATGTTCTGTTTTTGTGTAATGCCTGTTGCACGAAATCAATGAAAAGGATGCAATTACAGCAAACAGGATGAAAGTCTTCTTTAATTTCATTGGGAAGGACATTTTGTGATTACCTGTTACAATATTAATGAAAAGGTAAAGATCCCTTTTGTGTTTTTGAATCTATCCGGGCTGCAATAAATGGCTTAAACGGGGAAAGAACAATAGCGCCACATTCTTGTTTATGGTTTATCTTCACAAAACTTATTTAAAAGTGCCATTAATTTGTTTTTAAGCAGATGCAGACTGAACAGAAGAGCAACAGGGCAGTGATTGGACTCCTGTTTGTGGGTGTGCTCATGGGAGCGCTTGACATATCAATAGTTGGCCCCGCTTTGCCCTCGATAGAGACGTTCCTAATGCTCGATCCCCGCTACGCGGGATGGATTTTCTCTATATATGTCCTTTTCAACCTCACAGGCATTTCGCTGTTTGCCCGGATGTCTGACATTTACGGAAGACGGAACATCTACATCCTGGCACTTGCGATTTTTGCCGCCGGTTCGCTCTGGGTTTCACTTGCCGGGAGCTTCGGATCCCTGCTTGCCGGAAGGGCCATACAGGGATTCGGCGCAAGCGGTATTTTCCCGGTCGCATCAGCGCTTGTGGGAGATCTCTTTCCGCGTGAGCGGAGAGGACGTATCCTGGGCCTGATAGGAGCCGTCTTCGGACTGGCATTCCTTATGGGGCCATTCATTGCCGGCGTGGTATTAAAATATTTCCAGTGGCATGTATTGTTTGTGATCAATATTCCCATTTCGCTGGTGCTGATTTATTTCAGCATGAAGGTATTGCCGTCGGTACCTGACGAGAATGTGACGGTGATAGACTGGGGAGGAATCATCACACTTGCCGTTGCCCTTGCCGGATTCACAATCGGACTTAACAGCATTGATACTGAAAAGGGTTTTTCGGGTTTGGCGGAACTGAAGGTGTTGCTGCCGCTGGCTGCTGCCGCCGTAGCCTTTGTCATGCTGCTGATTATCGAAAGAAAGGCGAGGTTTCCGGTCATAAAACTGACCTTCTTCATCAACAGGCAGATAACAATTGCGGGCACACTGGCGTTCGTCACCGGGGTGGTGCAGGCCACATTCGTATTCATTCCCACCTTCGTGGTGCAGCAGTTCTCCGTCACTCCGTCCACAGCAAGCTTCATGCTTACCCCGTTTGTTCTGGCCACGGCTGTGGGCTCTCCGTTGTTCGGAAGGATGATAGACAGGTACGGGGCAAAGAGGATAATCATTGCCGGCCTGTTGCTGCTGGCTGCCGGCTTTTACCTCATCGCCGTCACCGGCACAGCCAAAGAGATCTATTATCTCAGCGGGGTACTTGTAGGGCTGGGGCTGTCAGTGCTGGCCGGAAGCTCACTCAGGTACATCATTCTCAACAACACATCGCACGAGGACAGGGCCACCTCGCAGGGTATGCTGACAATATTTACCAGCGTCGGGCAGATCACCGGTACGGCTGTCATCGGGCTACTCTTTGCTTCCGGGATGGAAGGAGCCTTCGGAACCATTTTCAGGGGGATAGCCGTGCTGGCAGCGGTGATGCTGCTGCTGTCACTGAGGCTGGAGGGAAAGGTCAGGGTTGCCGGGTCTGAGACTTGATGAAGTCAGTCGGATATGAGAGCCGTTGTGGTCTGACGGGAGGAAAGAAGGAAGAACTATCCGGGTGCTAAACAGTTACAACTATCTTTCCCCTGAATCCTCCGCGCATCGCGAGGTCAAAAGCCTCCGAGGCCCGCTCAAGCGGGAATACATTCTCTGTAAGCGGCCTGAGGTTGCCTTCAGTATACAGTCTCTCAAGCTCACGCCAGTCCTCATCCAGTGACCTCATGTTGGCTGACATCAGCTTTTTGCCGTGCAGTAACCGCGTCACGGCTATAGCCAGGTATGGCGGAGGGATGAAGAGGGTGGAGGCATAGGCGCCACCGGGTTTCAGGAGCCGGTGAATCTTCCATGCCTTCATGTGACCGTGTGCATCGAAGATTGCATCAAACTTTCTTCCTGACGACCAGAGCTCTCCGGTGCTATGGTCGATTGTTACATCCGCCCCGAGGTTGAGTGCCAGGTTTGCGTTTGCACGGCTGCATGTGGCCGTGACCCTGGCTCCACGTGCCCTGGCTATCTGAACCGCAAAATGACCCACTCCACCGGTGCCGCCGTTGATTAGCACCTCCGTATCTTTCCCGACTTCGCATTTCCTGAGTCCGTTGAGGGCTGTGAGGGCTGCAACAGGCAGCGAGGCAGCCTCGCTGAATGACATCCCTTCAGGAATGATCCTGACCCTGTTCTCCTCCACTGCCCGCAGCTCAGCCAGCGCCCCGCCGCGGTCAAGGAGTATTGATTTCGAGCCGTATACCCTCTGTCCCTTTGTGAATGCTGTCACCCCTGGTCCTGTCTCCCTCACGATGCCTGCGAAATCGGCACCGAAGATCCGAGGGAACCGGAAACCCGTTACCACCCTCGCATCACCACGCCTGATCTTCCAGTCGACCGGGTTGATTGAAACAGCCTTTATCTCCACCAGCATCTGTCCCGGCCCGGCAACGGGGTCTGGCAGTTCGCCGAAGGCAGAGGCCTCTGAATTGCCATACGCTTTTGAATAATATGCTTTCATGATAACAAGGTAACAATAAAGTTGACTTTGGGTTCTGCTTCCCGTAACTTTGATTGTTAATCTTTCAATTAAATTACTGATTTCTAAGGGTAGAAGAGGGCTTTGAGGGTCATAATCACAGCGGCGCTTCACTGCCAGCCAATACTCTGTTTTAATTGGAATTCATAATAAGGTTCAAATTCAGAATTTCCGGAAATGCACACAATCAAATGGTTTAAATTAATCTCTCTCCTGGTAATGCCGGGAGTAGTTGCAGTATTGTTGTCTGCCTGCGGAAAATCAGTACCCGTTCCCGGCAGTGAACAGGACAGGCTCCTCATTGAGCAGGCAATAAACAACAGCATCGGCTGGGCAAAAACAAAGGATCTCAGCCTGCTGTACAGCGTGATTGCAAATGATACCTCTTTCCTGGAGGTGCACCCTGAGGGGAAGGTCGTAAGTGGTATCGATGAATTCAGGAAGGCGGAGGCATTCTGGATGAGTCCTGATTTTCAGGCAGTCAGGTATGAAATCAGGGATCTCAGGATAAATATCTCGGAATCAGGCAATGTTGCATGGTGGTTCTGCATACTTGATGACATAAACGAATGGAAGGGGGAGCCTGCCAACTGGGAAGATACCCGCTGGACCGGTGTGATGGAGAAAAGAGACGGGAGGTGGCAGATCGTTCAGCAGCACTTTTCTTTTGGAGGAGGATGATTCCCGGCATGGACAGTATAGGGATCTTCAAACCTGAAAGAAAAGCATGTTTTCTTTACATTTCATTGCATATCTGATAAGATAATGCAAATATCTTAACAAAGGCCCGGCCTGATACTCCACGAAAGTGCATCAGGTCCGGACCTTATTCTCCGTTTTGGGGCTCAGTTCCGGGCCAACTTCTGCGCGAGGGTATTGAAGGCCCGGACCGTCAACTGCAGGTTATTCGGCGAATAATTTTGTTGCCGGATCATGTCTTGCGAAGAGTGCACTGTGTATCATCTCTTCCCCGTGCACCAGGCTGAAACCCACAAGCCGTTCCGTCTCAACCATGCTGAGCGTGCCTGCCCCGGGATGTGCCTCTTCCGGGTGTCGGCTGGCATCACTGAACTCATCAATCGCCTCCAGAGCCCTGAAGTAAGCTTCATGCATATCGATCTCCTCTTTCTTAGCGCCGCGGCGCGAAAGGGTGAAGGCGGCATCGCGAAGCATCGGGAAATAATATTTGTAGGATTCCTCATTTCCGAAGATATCGGCCGAGATAACCTTCCCGTCCATGATTACCGCCAGGCCGTTGCACCCTCCGGCAGGACTGCATTCCGGAAAAACCTGATCGGTCTTCTGCATCCTGAACTGCAGCAGTTCCTCATAGCTTTCCGTCCTGCTGTGCACCCCCTCGCACGCCAGGTTCTCGCTGACATGATCCCATACCTCGCCCTGCG
>CAZUIF010000051.1:0-6421 GCA_964621005.1 uncultured Rikenella sp. | reverse complement strand
AATACGCTGAAGCGCATATTTTCAGGAGTTTTTGTTTTAATTTTACCCCGCTTATCACAAAAAAGATCCTTCCGTTATGCTAACAATCAACCTGATCCGTGAACAGTCATCGTTCGTCATTGAACGTCTGAAGGTCAAGAACTTCGACGCCACAGAGATAGTGCAGCATGTGCTTGACCTTGACAGGCGCCGCCGCGAGCTCCAGGCAGAGAGCGACTCGATACAGGCACAGCTCAACACGCTGTCGCGCGAGATAGGTACGATGATGAAGGAAGGGCGCAAAGAGGAGGCTGATGCTGCCCGCCAGGGGATCGGGGCCATGAAGGAGAAGCAGAAGCAGCTTGCCGACACACTTGAGGAAGTGTCACGCGAGATGCAGTCAGAGCTTGTCAGAATGCCCAACCTGCCCCACGCGCTTGTAGCCCCGGGCAAAAGCGCCGAAGACAATGTTGTTGTGCGCAGCGGTGGCGCCATACCTGAACTGCATGCCGGTGCTGTCCCCCACTGGGACCTGATAAAGAAATATGACATAATCGATTTCGACCTCGGGATCAAGATCACCGGCGCCGGCTTCCCTGTTTACAAGGGTAAGGGTGCTAAGCTTCAGAGGGCGCTGATAAACTTCTTCCTTGACGAGGGGGAAAGGGCCGGTTACCGCGAGATAGAACCGCCGATAGTTGTAAACGAGGACTCCGGCTTCGGCACAGGCCAGCTTCCTGACAAGGAGGGACAGATGTACCACGTTGGCATTGACAACCTTTACATGATCCCCACTGCCGAGGTACCAATAACAAATATTTACCGTGATGTGATCCTCGATGCGGCTGACCTGCCGGTTAAAAACATGGGATACACCCCCTGCTTCCGCCGTGAGGCAGGTTCCTGGGGCGCTCACGTGAGAGGCCTCAACCGCCTCCACCAGTTCGACAAGGTGGAGATTGTGCAGATAGCACATCCTGAAAAATCATATGAGTCGCTGGAGGATATGGTCAGCCATGTTGAGAGCCTGCTCGTGAAGCTTGAGCTTCCTTACCGTATTGTCAGGCTCTGCGGCGGTGACATGTCATTCACCTCTGCTATGACATATGACTTCGAGGTGTGGTCTGCAGCACAGCAGCGCTGGCTGGAGGTAAGTTCCACATCCAACTTCGAGGCGTTCCAGGCCAACAGGCTCAAATGCCGCTTCAGGGAGAAAGGAGCAAAGCAGACCACACTGTGCCATACCCTCAACGGAAGCGCCCTGGCCCTGCCGCGTATAGTGGCAGCGCTGCTTGAGAACAACCAGACACCTGAAGGAATCAGGATACCCGCCTCACTGGAGAAGTACACCGGTTTCGGGATGATCGGCTGAAAATGATGAAAAAGGGTTCGCAGGCATACATTTATGCCGCTCTCTCAGTTTTTCTGTGGGGTACCATACCCACTGCCTTCAAGCTTGCCCTGTCAGAGCTGAGCATCGTGACAATGCTGGGAATAACCACCTTCGTCTCAACGGGGGTGCTTTTTACTATAATGCTTCTCACCGGCAAGCTGCACCTGCTGAAGGATACAACCCTTAAAGACCTTCTCTGGTCTGCACTGCTGGGTATGATAACCCCTGTGGGGTACTATCTGATCCTGCTCACAGCCTACAGCCGTCTGCCCGGGCAGGTGGCACAGCCGATAAATATGATATGGCCCATCATACTGGTCTTCTTTTCCATACCCCTGCTCGGGCATCGTATTCCGGCCCGCAGTTTTGTTGCCCTGGCAATCAGCCTGGTGGGCGTTTACATAATTTCTTCTCAGGGGACCCCGCTCAGTCCCGGCCGGTCCGATACCCTTGGCGTGCTGCTTGCACTCATCAGCGGAGTGCTTTGGGCCCTCTATTTTGTGCTCAACATTCGCGACAGGCGCGATGAGTCTGTAAAACTATTCACCAGTTTCGTATTCGGATCTGTTTACATGCTTATCCTTATGCTTGCCACAGACTCATTCAGCCATACAATGAGTTTCAAGGGAATAGCTGCATCAGTATACTGCGGATTCTTCGAGATGGGGATAACCTTCTGGCTGTGGCTGAAGGCACTGCAGATGTCAGAGACCACAGACAGGGTGGGCAACCTGGTCTACTTTGCCCCGTTCATTTCACTGATACTACTGCACTTTATCATTGACGAACCCGTTTACTATACAACACTGCTGGGGCTGATGCTGATCATTGGCAGCGTCATCTGGCAGAACAGGGCAGCGAAGGCATAAACCAAGCGGCACATTTTTTGTTACTTTTGTACCAAATTCTACTGAAAATGAAAAAAGTACTTCTCATATCACTCATCGTCATTCCCGTTTTGTTCGGATGCAAAAAAGATCCGGTACCTGAAAATAATATTCCCACAATTGAAGAACGTGCGCGTGACGGCCTGTATGACCTGATGAAATATGTTTACCTGTGGTACAACACAATGCCAACTGTAAAAGTCTCTGACTATAACTCCCCGGAAGAGATCATGGAAGCCCTGAGGTATCAGCCGAAGGACAGATGGAGCTTCGTCACCGACTATGAGAGTTTCATTGCCTCGATGCAGGGAAGCTTCGTAGGGCACGGGATAAGGCTAAGCCTTGACAATACCGGCAATGTAAGGGTTGTCAGCCTGTATGAGGGCTCAGACCTGTGGCCTAAAGGGGTAAGGAGGGGATGGATCGTCAAGGAGATAAACGGCACCCTGATTGCTCCCATATTCATTTCAGGGGACAACACTGCCTATAACAACCTGATGGGGCCTGCCACGGCCGGGATAACCAACACTTTCAAATTCATCAATCCTGACGGCCAGGAACTGACATTCACATCCACAAAGGCAAGTTTCACGATCAACTCCGTGACAGCTTCCAAAATCCTTGACCTCCCCAGTGGCAAGACAGGCTATCTCGCCTTCGAGACCTTTATCGAGCCTTCGGAGCAGGAGCTCAACGAAGCCTTTGCCAACTTCAAGGCCAACAATGTTACTGACCTTATAATTGACCTCCGGTACAACACCGGCGGTTATATGGATATAGCCCAGCAGCTTTCGAGCCTCGTTCTGACGTGGAATGACACGACGAAGGTATGCTACAAGCTGGTGTACAACAGCCTTGTAGGGCCGGAGTGGAATGAGAGCCACAGGTTCATAAGGACAGACAGCCCGCTGGGTCTTGACCGGGTGGTCTTCATAACCACACGAAGCTCGGCTTCTGCCAGCGAGGTTGTAATAAACAGTCTGAAACCTTACATCGATGTCAAGATAGTAGGTGACACCACCCACGGAAAGCCGGCAGGGATGAACCTGTGGGGATTCCCCTTCCCGTCTGAGAGTGACCCGAATCCTGATTATGTATATATCTTCGCTCCCATCACTTTCGAGTATCTTAATTCACTTGATCAGGGGCGGTTCTATGACGGTCTTCCCCCTGATGTGAAGGCTGCTGATGACATTACCCACGACTTCGGTGACCCGGAGGAGGCATCCCTTAAGGCAGCCATTGGTGTTCTTCAGGGGACGAAGTCAGCTTCGGCGCTTCCGGTAAGGCGTCCCAGGATCTGGTCAGAAGCCGGCAACCAGCTTCCGACAGAACTCTTCCTCGGCCCCCCGCAAGCATTCAAAAAGTGAAGCCTGATCAGTCTGAAAGGATCATCCTGGGCATTGACCCCGGGACAACCGTCACCGGTTACGGTCTCATAAGCGTGTCGGGCAAAAACCCGTCTCTTATTACACTTGGGATCATAGACCTGAGGAAGAAGGAGGATCATTTCAGAAAGATCAGGACAATCTTTGAGCAGACGCTTGAGCTGATTGACCGTTATCATCCTGATGAGTTTGCGATTGAGGCCCCCTTCTTCGGCAAGAACGTGCAGAGCATGCTCAAGCTGGGCAGGGCGCAGGGTGCTGCCATTTCGGCGGCATTATACCGTGACCTGCCTGTTTTTGAGTATGCCCCCAGGATGATCAAGATGTCAATCACTGGTCAGGGTCAGGCAAGCAAGGAACAGGTAGCCTCCATGCTGAAGACAATACTTTCATTCAGGAGCGAGTCGATGGTTCTTGATGCCACCGACGCCCTCGGTGCGGCACTGTGCCACTTCTACCAGAGCAACAAACCTGTTTCTCCACGGGAATACAGGAACTGGGGTGATTTCGTAAAGAAGAACAGCGACAGGATTAAAGAGTAGACTTCCTGTCCGAATTCCGGGGAACAACAGAACCGGACAGTTGTCGGCGCGGCAGCAGTAACAGGAGGAATTTTCAGACGGTAAGTTTCTGGGCGGCAGCAAGGGCCACCACGCTCACCATTGTGTCCGGGGCAGACTGCAGTGCCACCACGCAGGCTTCGACAGTTGATCCGGTTGTGATGACGTCATCAACAAGCAAAATATGTCTGCCGGTTATCTCGGCTGGCTTCCTCACCGCAAAGAGCCCCTCCACATTTTCCCATCTCTCATATCTGCCCCTGCTTGTCTGTGACCCGGATTTCCCGGAACGGAAGAGTATGTCGGTTCTTACCGGCAGATGGCAGTGAGATGCAATTCCGTCAGCAATGCACCGGCTCTGGTTGTAACCCCGGGTTCTCTCCCTGGCGGGATCGAGCGGTACCGGAATAATCATATCAATGCCATCGGTGAATCCGCTCTGGGTGAGCACCGACCCGTACAGGCCACCGAGCATTGTACCTATATCCTTCCTTCCGGAATACTTGAGAAGATGGATCAGTTTCCTTATCCGGCTGCCACGGTTATACACTGAGAAGGCTGCGGCCTTCTCCACAATGCACCTGCCCCAGAATGCCTGCTCCAGCATGTTGCCACGCCTGGTGTGAAAGTCAGTGCGGGCCATGTCAAGCATACAGCATGTACATAAGACCTCCTCTCCCCTGACCAGGAGAGCCCCGCACGAGAGGCATGGCCGCGGCAGGAGCAGACTCAAAAAGTCGTCGGCAATATCTTTAATATGAGACACTTCACAGCGAGAAGCACAATCAAAGTTATGATATTTGTAACAAATCGGCAGCAGTAATTAAAACTTTTCTATCTTGCCGTCGTTTTTTAACAAACCAATTAACGATTAGTATGAAGAAATGGATGATTGGCAGCCTTATTCTCATTGCGATGATGGTAGTGGCTGCAGGGGTCTATGCTCAGACAACCGACAAGGAAAAGAAACACACCAGGAGTGAGTGTACCTTCGTCGATCAGAACAAGGACGGCAAGTGTGATGTATGCGGTTCAACGACCGATGCATGCAAGAAAGACGCTGCTGCTGCCGTAAAGGGCACAGACTGTTCTAAATGTCCGTCAGCTGCAACTTGCGGCGACAAGAAGGGTGAAGTTGTTCCCGCGAAGGAAGGCGTTGCCCCGGCTGCCCCGTGCTGCGCAGGAAAGAAGTAAATTCAACTGCTGATTATAAAAAAGCCCCTGTCGGTGACGGGGGCTTTTTTTATTGCCTTGGCTTATCAGAGCCTCACCCGGGCTCCTATTTCAGCTGCAAGTTTCTCATTTTCCTCCTGTGAGAGTGAGACCCTCGGGTTTGTGAAGAGCATGTCTCCCTCCCTGGTTATAGGGATAAGGTGTATATGGGCGTGAGGCACCTCAAGTCCTAAGACTGCCACACCTATCCGGTTGCATTCTATAACCTCCTTCATTGCCCTTGCCACCTTCTGTGCGAAGAGCATCATCCCGGCAAGCATATCCTCATCCAGGTCAAAGATATAATCCACCTCCTTCTTCGGGACAACAAGCGTATGACCTGCTTTCAGCGGTCGCACGTCAAGAAAGGCAATGAAGCGGTCATTCTCGGCAACCCTGTAGCAGGGAATCTCTCCGTTAATGATTCTTGTGAAGATTGATGCCATAGCGCAAGGTTTTCAGATTGATATCTCTATGATCTCAAACGGGATGGTTCCTGCGGGTACCTTTACCTGCACAACATCCCCAACCTCCCTGCCCATTATTCCCTGGGCTATGGGTGAGGTTGCAGCTATTTTGCCCTCCTTGAGGTTTGCTTCTCCCTCCGGGACAAGCTGGTACACCATGACAGAGCCGTTTGCCTTGTTGAGGATCCTTACCTTGTTGAGGATCTGAACTGTTTTGGTATTGATCCTTGAGCCGTCAATTATACGTGATCTGGCCACCATGTCTTCGAGCTTCGCAATCTTCATCTCAAGCATACCCTGTGCCTCCTTGGCAGCAGAGTATTCAGCATTCTCGGAAAGATCGCCCTTATCACGGGCATCGGCAATCGAACGTGCAATAGCCGGCCTTTCATTACGGAGCTGATCGAGTTCCTCCTTCATTTTCTGGAGCCCTTCTTCCGTTACATAAACAAATTCCGACATAATTTCTCTTAAATAGGTTAAAAAATAAGAAGAATCCCGGCATTACCGGAACTCTTCAAAGAACAAATATAAA
>CAZUIF010000050.1:0-11561 GCA_964621005.1 uncultured Rikenella sp. | reverse complement strand
TCGGTTACATAATGCCAGATGAATGAATCGGGTCCGCAGCGGAAGTTGCTGATATATACTGCGTAAAGGCCGTCGGTGCGGGCCACGTGCCTGGCAGCGGCAAGTATCTTCTGACCGTTTGGCCAGTACATGTTACGGTAACTTGTGTAGAGATCAGCCACTGAAATGCCAAGCATGTCAAGCGGAACGGGCATGACGTTCTGCGCAATAAGCTTCTCAGCCAGGCTGAGGTTCAGGTGCGGGTCACTGCTGTTGTAGGGTCTTCCCAGAATCACTGCCGGGCGGCAGCCTTCGGGAATATTTGCCATTACCGTACACCCGAATTCAGAAATACTCTTCTCAAAGGCCGTCTGTACTTCGTCAGCTTTGTTCAGCGCCTTCCTGACCCTATCACCCTTCATCCCCATCTTTTCACCGAAGAATGAGACCATCTCCTTCCCGAGCGCCCTCTCAAAGTATCTGAAATGAAGGGTGGGAGTGAGGAACTTATTCTCATCTACCCTGTCGCGCAGCGCTGCCTTCACCATAAAGGGGAACGACTGTATCCAGGGACAGTTGGAGTTGGAGGTTGTGTCACCGTCCTTGTATTTGCCGCTGACGATGAAGGGCATGAAGATGTAATCAGCTCCCTTTTCAATGAGGTCTATCACATGGCCGTGCATCAGCTCCACAGGCAGGCACGTCTCCGAGGTGACCGTCTCCAGTGAACGTGTAACCAGTGCCTTGTCAGACTCACGCGAGAGAATCACCCTGAAACCGGTCTCTTCGAAGAAGGTTTTCCAGAACGGAAACTGCTGGTAATAGACCATCAGGGCTCTCGGTATGCCTACCGTGGGGCGGCCGTCAGGCTCATGCTCCCGGTAATCGCCCATCAGCATCTCAGTCCTTTTCAGGAAGAGATTCGGGATATGGTCATTCTTTTTCTTCCTGCTGTCTGTCTCCCATTTTTCGCACCTGCCGCCGTAGAAGAGCGGCTTCTTCTCACCTTCGATCTTCACACTGCTGATCTCGCAGTGGTTGACGCAGCCGTTGCAGACGAACCTGCTGATCTCGTAGCTTGCGTTCCTTATGCCGAAACCCTTGAAGGTGGTCTTCTGCCCGGGGATCATTGATCTCTGTGCAAGGATTGCAGCGCCTATTGCCCCGGTGACATCAAAGTGAGGCGGGATGATGATTTTCTTTCCAAGCACCTGCTCGAAGGCGGCCACCACTGCCTTGTTGTTCGTTACACCTCCCTGGAAGAAAATCCTGTCTCCGACCCTGCGGTCGGCAACAACCTTCTGCAGGTAGTTGTACACTATTGAATAGGCGAGTCCGCCCACCAGGTTCTCATCCCTGGCCCCCTTCTGCATGAATGTGTTGAGGTCTGACTCCATGAAGACCGTGCAGCGGTCACCCAGCTTTACCGGGCTTTTACTGCTGAGCGCAAGATTGCCGAACTCATTGACTATCTTTATATTGAGTTTTTCTGCCTGTTCTTCAAGGAAGGATCCGGTGCCGGCGGCACACACCTTGTTCATCTCAAAGTCTACTACAACACCGTTTTCAATGCTGATATACTTTGAATCCTGCCCGCCAATCTCGAAGATCGTGTCAACAGTGGGGTCATAGTCAATGGCTGCGGTTGCCTGAGCGGTTATTTCGTTCCTGATGGCGTCAGCTCCGATGAAGTCGCCTGTCAGATACCTGCCGGAGCCGGTGGTCCCTGCACCGATCACCTCCACGAAGCTGCCTGCCTCATCGTAAATTTCGGTCAGTCCCTTCTTTATGGCTTCGAGGGGTTTTCCAGCCGTCGGAAGGTAGCGTCGGGCCACCACATTGTGTTCTGCGTCAATCAGTACCACGTTGGTGCTCAGTGAACCGACATCAATACCGAGATAAACACGCAGTTTCCCCTCGCCGTTGCTTTTGATCTTCACCTCCTTGTTGTAAAGAGCCTCTGATTCCTTCAGTTGCGGAAGGCTAACGAATGATGTCGTGGTGCGGCGGAGGTACTCCCCGAGTTTCTCCATCCCGGTGAAGCCTTTCGCCATGTGACCGTCAAGGCGTGAGTACATTACTGCACCTATTGCACCCATGGAAGCATGGTGTTCGGGGATGACAAGCTCACCTGGACCGAGGTTAAGCACTTCCGTGAAGGCCCTCACCATTCCGGCGTTCGCGGCAACGCCGCCGGTGAAGAGTACCGGTTTCTTCATCTCCTTCCTTCGGGCCACTGTACTGCGGAAGTTGCGTGCCAGGGCGAAGCAGAGCCCGGCCACGATATCATGAAGCGGGGTCGCAATCTGCTGATGGTGAATCATATCGCTCTTGGCGAAGACGCTGCAACGGCCTGCGATGCGGGGAGGGGAGACCGACTTCATTGCGAGCTCCCCGAACTCCTTCTCGATGCGGACGCCTATCCTGCGTGCCTGCTGGTCGAGGAACGACCCTGTGCCTGCGGCACATATACTGTTCATCTCGAAATCGACCAGGCGGGGATAGTCATCCGTTGACTCCCTCTCGAGCATTATGAGCTTGGAGTCTTCTCCGCCTATCTCAATTACGGTTCTGGCATCCGGAAAAAGCCTCGAGGCCGAGGTGGCCTGGGCTATGATCTCGTTGACACACAGGCCTCCGATCAGTTCGGTTGCCAGCCTTCCGCCGGCACCTGTGACAGCAAGCCCTCTGATCGTTTCTGCGGGATGAACATGCAGAAGCAGCGTCAGCCTGTCATGGAGAACATTGAACGGTTTGCCATGGACATAATCATAATAGTCTTCAAGGATGTTGTAACTTTCATCCATTACAACACTGTTCAGGGAAACTGACCCGAGGTCCAGGCCAATCAGTATCCCTGCCCCCGGTGAAGAAGCAGTTGCATCCATGGCTTTAGAAATTAAAGAACAAAGTCCGCTGCGATTGATAATACTAATATAATAATAATTGCACATTAATATTTCAAATGCGCAAAAATATTACATAATGCAGGAGCGGACTGTTATTTACCCCGCATCATGCCCAATCTTCCCGGAGGATCTTGCCGTCGATACTGACGATGATGGCTTTGACAGGTACTTTTCCTGAGGCACGGGCAATAGCGGCACGGACCATCTGCATCAGGCCCCCGCAGCACGGGACTTCCATCATCATCACTGTAATTGTATTGATTCTGGCCGTGTCAATCATGGCAGTCAGTTTCTCGATATATGTTTCGGTCCCGTGGTCAAGCTTCGGGCAGGCTATTGCAAGTGCCTTTCCCTTGAGGAACCGGCTATGGAATGAACCCATGGAGAATGCCACACAGTCGGCTGCCAGCAACAGGTCAGCGCCCCTGTATGCCGGGGAATTGGGATTGACAAGGTGCATCTGTACCGGCCAGTGTGTCAGCTGTGAGGGTATATCGGACGCCGGTGCTGCGAAGGCGGGCGCTGGCGCAATGATTCTCCCGGCACTGCCCGGGCAGCCGCCGCCCTGATGGTGGTGACCCCCTTGCTGATGTCCATGCTGATGATCCTGCATGTGCATGTGCCGGTGACCCTGCTGATGCCCTGCCTGGTGCTGATGCTGCTGGTGCTGTTGCGGCTGCCCGCCACCCTTTGCGGCTTCCGAGGGCCCGCGTCCGCCATCGACGGCATCCATGACTGCCACAATATCAAAAGGCAGCTCAGAGGCATGCACCTCAAGCCATGTGGTTCCCTCCTCAAGGTAACCGTACTCATGGTGATCCTTCAGATGTTTCAGGTGTGCAATGACAGTGTTGGCTCCCTTCTTTACCATCTCGCTGATGACGGCGATCTCATCATACGGCTCGGCCTCGCGCTTTTCTATTGTGATGGCATCCTCGGGACAGTGTCCTATGCATGCTCCAAGGCCGTCACACATAAGTTCGGATACAAGCCTTACCTTGCCGTCAATCACCTGGAGGGCGCCCTCATGGCAGTTGGGTACGCAAACACCGCATCCGTTGCACTTCTCCTCATCTATCTTTATAATATCTCTTTCCATTATGTTTTCATGTTTCAGGTACAAAGGTACTGCCAGACGATTAACAGGTATGTAACATATGTTACAAAGCGGAATTTATTTTTACATTTGGCAAAAAAGCGATGCGGTTTCCGGTATTAAGTGATTCTCCGTTGTTCAGGGGATTGAGTGATGAAGAGATTGAAAGGCTGGCAGGCACTGTAAAAAGCAGGGTCAGATTCTATCCGGCAGGTTCTGTGATTGCCCTGGCGGGAGAAGAAATAGTTTCTCTCATAATAGTTATTTCAGGCAGTGTAAGGGGGGAAATGTCGGATTTTGCCGGCCGCACAATCAAGATCGAAGATATCAATCCGCCACAGGCGCTGGCAACAGCGGTACTGTTTGGAGACGGAGCCAGGTATCCGGTTACGGTTATTGCGAATATTGATTCGGAGCTGCTGATAATCAATAAGGATGATTACATGAAGATGATGGCGGATGACAGACGGATTCTCTCCAACTACCTCACCTTTATCTGCAATAAGACCCAGTTCCTCTCAGGTCGTCTGAGATTTCTTTCCTTTCATACAATCAAGGGCAAGTTTGCCCATTATCTCTCATCGCTGCCGGGGGCTTCATCGGGGCGGGTGGTCATTGACCGTTCACAGCAGGAACTTTCGGATTATTTCGGAGTTACGCGACCTTCACTTGCAAGGGCAATAGGGGAGATGGAGCAGGATGGCCTTATCGCCGCAGACCGCAGGCAGGTAAGGCTTCTGGATCTTAAGGGTCTGTCAGGGCTTATCGGGGTCTGACCGAACGGCAGCTTCCCCCTACCGCAGTCTGACCGCCTGGTCGGAGCCGGGAAGTATCACCGTAAAACAGGTGCCTCTCCCGGGAGTGCTCTCGACTGTGATTGTTCCCTTGCTGAGGGTCACAAGCTCATGGACAAGCCTGAGGCCGATACCTGTCCCTTTTTCAGAATCAGTGCCAGGTGTTGATTCAATCTCATGCCCTGTGAACAGTTTTTCCTGCCGCTCCGGAGTGATGCCGACGCCGTTGTCACAGATCCTTATTGTAACCCATTCGGCGGTCTCATCCTTTTCCCTGACGTGGACCGTTACCCTTCCTCCGTGATTCGTGTACTTTATTGCATTTGACAGCAGGTTCCTGACGATGATGTCAGCCAGATCCCTGTCAAACCACCCTTTCGACCTTCCTACCTGGGTGAAATCGAGGGCAATATTTTTCCGGTCGGCACTGTCTTTAAGGATGCTTATGTTGGTGAGAATGATGTCTGCGAGATCATTCTCGGCAGGAGCATATTTTATCATATCCTCCTGGCCTCTTCCCCATACAAGCATATTCTCCAGGAGCGTGATCAGCTGCTGTGACGACTGTATGCAGGAATCGGCAAGCGACTCGGTCCTGTCGCGGAACTCCTCCTCCTTGAGCATGTAGAGTGAATAGAGGATGCTGACAACAGGGCTTCGCAGGTCATGAGAAATAACGGAAAAAATCTTGTTCTTCAGGCTGACAGTCTCGGAAAGCTTTTTATTCTGAAGGGCAATCTGTTCATTCCTGGCGTTGAGTTCCCTGGTCCGCTCCCTCAGTTCCCTCGTTCTTTCCTCGACCCTGCTCTCCAGGCTTCGGTTCAGATCCTCGAGCTGTACCGCCAGCTTTTCCCTCTCCTTGCCTCTCCTTACCCAGTCGGCGATGAGCAGCGTGGCCTGAATCAGAACAAAGACAAGCATCAGGAAGGAGAGTATATAGAGATGCTGGTTATCCTCAAGTGCGTTTGCAAGCGATATGTCAGAGACAAGTCCAACGATTATTGCAAGAAATGCCACCAGGTAAAACACGTCTGTTCTGTTACCCCTGATGACACCCCTGGCACTCATGACCAGGGCATATAGAACCGCAAGCAGGGCAACTGCCTGGATTCCGAAGACGGTGTATGTAAAAAGGTGCACCGGGAGCAGAAGAACTGCGGAAACACCCAGGAAAAAAAAGGCGTCCGTGACCAGACCGAACAACCTGAACCATTTCATGGGATAAATCAGGTATGCCAGCCATACCCCCGAGGTGATCATGAAGTATAGTATCAGGTATTCTCCGCGGACGATCAGCTCCCAGTTCCTGATATCAATTATTGAAGCAAGGTACGGGGCCGATAAAAACGGGCGGAGAGCCAGGCAGAGGACCAGGATTGCAAACATAAGCAACTTCCTGTCCCTTCTGTCAAGCATGTAAAAGATGAAGAAGAAAAGGAATGAAGCCAGCAGCATTCCTGAAGCGGCTATTGATATAAACCACTTGTTTGCGAAATTGGACTGAATTGTATGGAAGGTGCCGGTCTTTACCGGCATCCAGAATCCTCCCCGGCGATGCTCGTAATTTGAGACCCTTATCAGCAGTTCCAGGGTATCGCTTTTGGGAACGTAGCTGAAGAAGAGGGGCTCGTAGGCCGGGATTGACTCTGCCCTGCTTTTTGCCGGTGTACCGTTTCGGGCCATTGTGACCCCGTTTACACTTATTTCATAGGAAGTGTCAAAAACCGGCATATCGAATCCCATCCTGTCACGGTATCCGCGGGGCAGGAGTATCACTGCCCGGTACGTACCGTAACCGAACCGCGGAAGCCTCTTCCCGTCAACAGTGTACTCGCTCCAGTAGCCGGGGACCTTTCCGTAGCAGTCGGGTGTGAGAGTGTCGGAGATACCTCCGGGAATACCGTAGATGAATGTGCCGAAATAGAATTCCCAATCGCCGTTCATCCTTACGGTGAACTCGTCTCCCTGCTGAATCTCCCTCAGGTCGAGCACCCCGTTCTCCACCCTGGAGTAGGCTCCGGCAGCGCTGCCTGAAAGGATAATCAGCAGGAGCAGGCACAGGGATATCTTTCCCGGCACACTCATCCCGGTATACACAGGTTACTTGTTTATAAAGCCGCGGTTCTCAAGCAGGGCTTCAATTCCCGGCTCTCGTCCCCTGAAGGCTATCCACATCTCAAGCTCATCCTTTGAGCCCTTCCGGGAGAGGATCTCCTTCTCGAAGCGGTTTGCAACATCCTTGTTGAAGATATCACCAGTCTCCTTGAAGGCCTTGAATGCGTCAGCGTCAAGCTGTTCGCACCAGATATAGCTGTAGTATCCGGCTGAGTATCCGCCAATGATGTGGTTGAAGTAGGTTGACCTGTAGCGGGGAATGATCTCGCTGATCAGTCCGTACTTGTCCATGGCTGTCTTTTCGAACTCACCGATGTTCAGCTCAACAGGTTCTGTAAGAGAATGGTATTCCATGTCAAGCGATGACGCTGCCAGGTATTCCACTGTGATGAATCCCTGGTTGAACTTACCGGCCCTGTCAAGCTTTTCAATAAGTTCATCAGGAATAACCTCGCCTGTCTGGTAATGCTTTGCATATACCTTAAGCACTTCAGGTTCAAGTACCCAGTGCTCCATAACCTGCGATGGGAGCTCCACAAAATCACGTGAGACACCGCTGGTATATTCGGTGTTTGAAAGGAGGTTGTGAAGCGCATGGCCGAACTCATGGAAGAGGGTGCTTGCCTCTTCGGGAGTGAGAAGTGAGGGGGTGTCTCCTGAAGGAGGAGTGAAGTTTGTCACCATGCTCACCAGGGGGGTAACGAATTTGCCATCCTCGTCAAGCCGCTGCGGCCTCATACCGCTGCACCATGCACCTCCACGCTTGGAAGCACGGGGATAATAGTCGATCATCAGGATGCCGACATGCTTGTTGTCACGCTTTACTTCAAAAGTTTTTACATCAGGATGGTACAGGGGAATGTCATTCCTTTCACTGAACTCCAGACCGTAGAGCCTGTTTGCAACATAGAACATACCGTCTGTAACGTTTTTGGCAGAGAAGTAAGGTCTTGTTTCTTCGTCACTGATATCATACTTTTCCTTACGGATCTTTTCAGTGTAGTAGAACCAGTCCCAGGGCTCGAGCTTGAATTTGCCGCCTTCCCTGTCAATCACCTCCTGCTGGGCTGCTGCTTCGGCCTTGGCTACCGGCAGGGCAGCTTCCCATATCTGTCCCAGGAAGTCAAGCACTTTTTCAGGTGTTTTGGCCATGTTGCGCTCAAGCACATAGGCTGCGTGGCTCTTGTATCCAAGCAGGTTTGCCTTTTCTACGCGAAGCCTTATAATGTCTGCAAGTATCTGGTTGTTGTCATGATCATTGCCGTTGTTGCCGCGCATCGAGTAACCCCTGAACATCTTTTCCCTGAGGTCCCTGTTGTCAGCGTAAGTCATGAACGGGAAGTAGCTGGGAGCCTGAAGGGTGAAGAGCCATTTGCCTTCCATCCCCTTTGCCTTTGCTGCGGAGGCAGCCTGTGCCCTTATCCCTTCGGGAAGGCCTGACAGATCCTGTTCGTTGTCAATCACCAGGGTGAAGTCGTTCGTCTCGGCCAGCAGGTTTTCTCCGAACCTGACTCCAAGGAGGGAAAGTTCACTGTTGAGTTTGCGGAGCTTATCCTTGTCTTCGGGCGACAGACCGATACCGTTCCTGATGAATCCCAGGTACTCGTCCTCGAGCAGTTTGGTCTCCTCCGGCGTGAGGTCGAACTTATCACGGTTTTCGTAAACCGACTTTACTCTTTCAAACAGTTTCTCATTGAGTGCAATGTCATCCCTGTGCTTTGAGGAGAGGGGCGACATTTCCTTCTGGAGGGCCTGTATTGAATCATTTGTGTTGGCTCCGCTTAGCGGACCCATTGCGCGCTGCACTTTTTCAAGCAGCTTGCCTGTAAACTGCAATGCCCTTATAGTGTTGTCAAAGGTTGGCTCCTCCGTATTGTTGATGATAGCATTTACATCAGCCATCTCTTCCTCCATACCCCTGAGGTAGGCCGGCTTGAAATGCTCGAATTTGATCTTGTCAAACGGTGGTACCCCGAAAGGAGTGTCCCAGTCACAATAGAACGGATTCTCGCAGCTCTCCTTCTTGCAGGAAATAACCCCGAGTAAGGCAATCAAAAGCATGATAAGGTATCTTTTCATATTTGTTGGTGTTTGGGTTTGGAAGGCTAAAATATGTATTAATGGCTTAAATAGCAAAGGAACAGGAAGTAAATAGCCTGTTTTGCAGCATGGTCTGGCAGTGGAGACTAGTTGAATTCCACAAGCGGATCACCCTTTTTTATCTTGTCACCGCTCTTTACAAGGATATTCCTGATGCTGCCGTCACGGTCAGACCTGACCTCCCTGAAGCTCTTGCCGATCATAAGGTACATGAGTATTTCACCTTTCTTTACCTCATCTCCCACATTCAGCAGTTCCTCTTCAGGCCAGAAAGTTGAGGTGGCACCGGAGTAAAGCAGGGCAATACCCTCCTCAGGGGCGGCCAGGAGTTTTCTCGGAGCTGTCTTTGCCGGCGCCCCTTTTGACATCTCGGCATGTTTGTCGTCTATCTCCTTCAGGAACCGCTTCTTCGCCACTCCGGATTTATAATCACGGTACTGCCTGTCATGCATTGCGAGTTCGAACAGCTCCTCCTCATCTGAGCCGGCCGGCCAGCCGTTATCGGCCATTTCCCTGCGGTACTCGTCAAGGGCATCCGGGTAATTGTCCTGCGGATTTCCCTCGTAGAACTCCTTCCCTTCCTTCCTGGCCAGCTCTATAAGCTCGGGAGCGAGGGGACCCGGCAGCGTTCCGGCACGGCCGAGAAGCATGTCCCACGTGTTGGGGTCAATCATTGAGAATCTCTCCTTCCCGTTGACCATGGAGACAATATTCATGAGAGCCACGTTCTTTACATACTGGCTGAAAGGAGTTACAAGCGGAGGATAACCCATCATGGGCCATATGTGTTCCACCTCCCTGAATAACCAGACTACAAGCTCATCTTCAGTCATCTCAGGCTTGTTCCTGGCCTTGAGTGCGGCATTGATACCCTGATGAACGCCCTTAAGGTCAGCCATCATGCTTCCCATCATCCCGCCCGGAAGTCCCGAGCCGATGAGGAGTGATGTCATCTGCCTGTTGCGGGGGTCTATGAAGTAACCAAGGAAATCGTCGATGAACTCCTGGGTCAGTGACCTCACCTTCATATAGGCATCCATATTTATTTCAGGGACGTCAAAGCCGGCATCCTGCATTACTGCATGGACTGCTATCAGGTCAGGGTGTACCATTCCCCAGCTCAGGGGTTCCATTGCAACATCGAGGTAATCTGCTCCGGCTCTCGCCACCTCCAGCATTGAAGCCACTGACATTCCCGGTCCGCTGTGCCCGTGATACTGCACCACGATGCCAGGGTATTTTTTCTTTATTCTTTTTACAAGTTCACCCAGGGATGCAGGTCTCCCGACACCTGCCATATCCTTAAGGCATATCTCGTCAGCGCCGTACTCTACTACCCGGTCAACCACTCCCATGAAATAATCCACTGTATGTACCGGCGAATGTGTAATGGAGAGGGCTGCCTGGGATGTCATCCCGGCTTCACGGGCATATTTGACCGAGAGCTCAAGGTTGCGATGGTCATTCAGCCCGCAGAACGAGCGGGCTATATCCACTCCCTGTGCCTTTTTGACTTTGAACATCAGCCTCCTTACATCTGCCGGAACGGGGTACATCCTGATCCCGTTGAGGGACCGTTCGAGCATGTGTGTCTTTATACCTGCACTGTTGAACGGTTTAACCCATTCCCTTACAGCAGTGTTAGGGTTCTCTCCATAAAGAAGCTGCACCTGCTCGAAGGCGCCGCCGTTTGTCTCTATCCGGTCAAAACAACCCATCTCCACTATATGAGGAGCCACAGCCGTAAGCTGGTCAACCCTCGGCTGGTACTTGCCGGATGATTGCCACATATCGCGGTACAGGAGACTGAATCTTATCTTCTGCTTCATACCCATTTTAATTAACTTCCCCTTTACGGGGGGAAGCTGTCATTGAAGGGTCAAAGATAATCCGCTTTGCGATTGCAGAATTGATAATTGTCAGTGATATAAAAAGAAAGAAGGCACTTTAATAAGCGCCTTCCAATTAACCTAAACCTGTTGAAAAATGGCACTGATGCCAGAAAAGAACTAAACTTGATGAAGTCCGGTCAATAGCCCGGATTTTGTATGAGTTCCGGAGAAATATCCAGTTCTCTTTTGGGAATTGCTATTATCATCCTGGGGTCATTGTACGGGATAGGAGTAAGCTGAACTATAGGAGCATTGACGGCAATCCTGTTCCGCACCAGGTCAAAAAACCTGTGATTTTCGCAGAAAAGTTCCCTGCGCCGTTCCTGCAGGATGTCATCGATAGTCACCGATGCAGCATCTATGTTTCCGGATATCCGCTTTGATCTCAGAATATTGTAGTAGTCTGCTGCCTCAAGCGATCCCGCTGCATCCCCGCCCTTCAGCCTTGCCTCAGCTGCAATAAGATAAACCTCCGACAGCCTGATGATCTTGGGATTGTTTACATAAGAAGGTGCGGTAGCTCCCTCCTGACCGAGATATTTTACAGGGTACCAGGCAAGATAATCACCGTCATCCGACATCTGCATGATGATTTCCGACCTGATATCATTGGGGTCTGACCGGATCCATGCCGCGAATTCGTCTGTGGCAGCTACCTCGCAGTATCCTGCCGGTA
>CAZUIF010000049.1:0-12475 GCA_964621005.1 uncultured Rikenella sp. | reverse complement strand
TAAGGGATACCACACCTCCGACCTTTACCCAACCTGCAGATATCACCATCTACAAGGATGCCACCTGCGGATACAATGCAGATGTAAGCGTCACCGGTGATGTAACAGATGAGGCAGACAACTGTGACACATCACTTGATGCCACCTTTACTGATGCAGTGGTAGCAGGCTCATGCGAAGGCGAAGAGATCATAACAAGGACCTGGACGCTTACTGATGACTGCGGTAACACGACGACCCATATACAGATCATCACAGTCAGGGATACCACGCCTCCGACCTTTACGCAACCTGCAGACATCACCATATGCCGTGATATCACCGGTAGTTACGACAGGGATGTCACAAATACCGGAGATGTCACTGACGAGGCAGACAATTGCGATACATCACTTGATGCCATATACACAGATTCTGATGCTGACATGGGTACAGTTGATGCCGTTGGCTTTATTACCAGAACATGGTCTCTGACAGATGATTGCGGAAATGTGACTACTCATGACCAGATCATCTGGGTTCAGCCGGTCCCGCGAATATCAGTTACCGTTCCTGATACACTCTTCTGTAACGGATCAACGGTTGATTTTGCCATAGACTCTCTTGTGGTATCGAGGGGTGAAGTCATGTATGACCTCGATGTGACTTATCCTGCCGGTATAAGCGGTACCCTCACTGACGGACAGAGACAGATTGTCAGTATATCTGATCTTCTCACAAACAGTACAGACAGTTATCAGACAGTTACATACCGGTTCAGGCCCTATATCCAGGGTAAACCGGGAGATCCGACATGCCTTGACGGGGTTGAGATCGTGATTGCCATACATGTGGAGCCAACTGCCAGGGTTGCACTGACGCTGGCAGATAATGAACTTTGCAACGGCGAAAGTGTAAATATCCAGCTCTCCACTGTAACTACAACCTACCGCGGCATAGAATTCAATGTTGATGCGATTAACAGTTATCCCGAGATAACAGGCTACACCGACAGGACAGGATTGATCGTTTCTGACATAATTAACGAATCTCTCAGCAACAGTGGTGATACCGCCAGAATAGTCACTTACGTCGTATCACCGGTGACCCTTGATGTCACTGGAAACCAGAAGTGTTTCGGTATAAATGATACTGTAAGGGTATGGGTCAACCCGACTCCGAGAGCCACACCGGTTAATAACGCTCCGCATATCTGTTACGGAGGAACCACGGATGTAGTTCTTGTGACACCGACCGTGATGAGTTCGGGTGTCAACGAATTCAACTACACAATTACTGCAACAGCACCCACAACAGTTGTTGCCGGAAACAGGACACCCCTCAACAGCGTCGCTCCGGGGACCCATCTCCAGTTCCCTTACACCAACGAAAGTGATACAATGCAGTCGGTCTTCTTCCATATCACACCGAAGGTAACCGGCCCCGGCTGTCCTTACGGGCCGGCTGTAATATCGGAGGTTAAGATTCATGCTCATCCGCTGCAGTCACTGGAGATCCTTGACTCGATCACCTGTGACGGAGGCCAGGACGGAGCACTGGAGGTTATCCATGCACGCGGAATCGATTCCATGTGGGTGGCATGGACAGGCCCCGACTACTGGGAGGATGCCGGCTACAACATGTTTATCGCAGATGACCGCAGCCAGGGTTACTACACTGCAACTGTAACAGACAGCCTTGGATGTGTCAGTTCCGGATGGCTCAACCTGATTCAACCCAATACCGAGGTGTCGCTCTATTTTGACCAGTTCATCACCTGTCCGGGGGCAGAAGATGCAAGGATGGCCATTGCTCTTACCGAAGGCCACGCACCCCCTTACTATTATAACCTGGTATGGAACTTTACTGATACAATTTACCAGGGGTGGATGCCGCCTGAGGATACCTTCTTCTACCTTAACAATCTGAAGCCAGGGGAGTACCTGCTGGCTATTGAGGACGGCAACGGATGCAAGGAAGAGCTTATCAGAACTCTCTATGATGCTCCGGTCACTCATGTCATGTTTGAGAAGTCGCTATATGTTGACAACAATATATCATGCGAGGGCTACAGTGACGGAACCATAAGGGTCAGCCAGATCTACAGCTATTATATGGACGGTGCTGACACGGTTTTTGTTGAAGCAAGGGCACCCTACACCTATCAGTGGACCGCCTCTGACGGCGGTGTGATAACCGGAAGTTCAACTGACAGTCTTCTTGTTAATATTCCGGCAGGAACATATTCCCTTACCGTGAGAGACAACAGAGGCTGTGAGTTCTTCTTCACCGAAACAATGACTGAACCGGACGGGATAGACCTGATGGATGAAGAGATCTCGCTGAGTGCCGATGGTAATTACGAGATATCATGTTATGGGGGGAATGATGGCTTCATCACCCTGGAGTTTGACGGTGGCACCGGTGCATACAGCTATTCCTGGACAGGTCCTGACGGATTCACAGCCAGCACTCCTTCACTGGCTGGTATCAGGGCAGGCACCTATAACCTGACAGTTACAGATGCCAGCATGTGCCACAGAGAATATGCCTATATACTGGATGAGCCCGATTCATTGAGTATTTCAGTGAATACATCCCATACCCCTGACGGTAACTTCAACATCGGCTGCAATGGCGGGGACGGGACCATAGATATTACAGTCGCCGGCGGTAGCGGACCCGGAACTTACACATACAGCTGGACCAGGGCAGAAGACCCGGCGTGGAACAGCAACCAGGAAGACCTTACAACAAAGGCCGGACACTATACACTCCTTGTTACCGATGTAAACGGATGTACGAACACCAGGCCTGTTGTGATGACTGAGCCAGAACCCCTCACCATCACCCTGGGCGTAAGTGACATAACATGTCTCAACGCCCCGGCATACAATGACGGCGCCATCGATGTGACCGTCAGTGGCGGAAGGGTCCCGTACTCATATTCCTGGACAGGTCCTTCAGGATTTGTTTCAGGTCTTGAAGACTTATCATCCCTGGCCGCGGGCACCTACAATGTAACAGTAACAGATGCATATGGCTGCCAGGTAAGTGCCGATACTCTGCTCAGCCTGCCTGAACCAATCACCCTTGAAACCAGGATATCTGACTACAACGGATTCAGCATCAGTTGCCTCGGAAGGAGCGACGGGTGGCTCAGGGTTATCCCCGAGACAGGAATTGCACCGTATACTTATTCCTGGAGCGGTCCTGCCGGATTCACTGCAACAACTGATTCAATCTTCTCCCTGAGAGAGGGGGCCTACAGGGTGACAGTCACAGACATGCACCTCTGTTCCGTAACACAGGATATCCAGCTTGTTTCGCCGGGTCAGCTGAGCATGACGCTGAATACCGGCTTAAGCAACGGAGGCAGCTATAACGTAAACTGCAAGGGATCCTCAACAGGAAGAGTCAGCATTGTTGCAGTCAACGCTGCCGGGACACCGGCTTACCTCTGGTCAGACGGCCTTACCGGAGCGGTAAGGGAGGATCTGCCGGCAGGATTCCATGAGGTCATACTGACTGATGCCAACGGGTGTGTCGCAGATACATCACTCACGTTGACAGAACCTGATTCGCTGAAGATCAGCTTCAGCCTTATCTCACCATATTGCCCTGAAAGTAATGATGGCAGTATCTTCGCAGGTGTAACTGGCGGAGAAGGCGCATATTCCTTTACCTGGAGCGACGGTCAGACCACCCAGGAAGCAACAGGCCTTGTCCAGGGACTTTACACCGTTGAGGTAAGAGACTTCAACGGATGCATGCTCTCTGACTCATTGTTGCTGACAGCACTGAATGAGATATGTGTGGGCATTCCGAATGCCTTCTCGCCTGACGGCGACGGAATAAATGAGTTCTGGAACATCACACGTATTGCATTCTACACGGAAGCTGAGGTTATCATTCTCAACAGGTGGGGCGAAGTGGTATGGAAATCCGAAAAAGGCTATCCCGAACCGTGGGACGGCCGTGCTTCGAACGGTAAGATGCTCCCGATGGACTCATACCATTACGCGATAGACCTGCATAACGGCGAGAAACCTATTGTCGGACATGTGACCATTATAAGATAATTTATGAAGAGAAGTGAAGGGGCATGTAAGGTGAAAAAGTTACTGTTCATACTGGCAGGGGCACTGATGGCGGCAAATCTTGATGCTCAGCAATTGCCGATATACAGCCAGTATATCTTTAATAAGTATCTTATAAATCCTGCAGTAGCCGGAAGCGACGGGTATACAAGCATTAACCTTACCACGAGGCAGCAGTGGACAGGCTACGAGGGAGCGCCGCAGACATACTCCCTCAGCTTTAACGGGAGGCTTCTGAAGCAGAGGTACCTGATCCGCGATAATATCTTTGACAAAAAGATCTTCAGGCCTCATACCGAGGGGAAGGTGGGTCTGGGAGCTACCATCTATTCTGATATAAACGGACTGGTACGCCGGACAGGCTTTTCCACATCCTATGCCTATCACCTGTGGCTTCAGGGGGGAACCCAGCTTTCTTTCGGCCTCGCCTTTACCGGCTATCATTACAAGATTGACCAGCGGCAGATACAGTTCGAAGATCCTGACGAACCGTGGCTTAATACAGATTTCCGGAAAGGTATTTTTGTCCCCGACTTCAATTTCGGGGTATACCTTCTTAACAGGAAGTTTGCAGTCGGTTTCTCCGCCCAGGAGCTGATGGAGGGATTTATCAAGGCCGGAAGCCAGGCATACAGGGACCTGGATATACACCGGACATATTACCTTTTCGGGAATTATGATTTTGAGCCTGACAACAAAACGCTGATCCAGCCGTCGCTCCTTGTAAAGATGTCTGAGCAGCTGAGACCGCAGGCTGATATAGGTATTACTTATTCATATGATAACAAAATATGGATAGGCGGTACCTTCAGAACCGGCAGTGCCATAATAGCCAATGTGGGAGTAAGGAGAGACCGCCTGTTCTTCGGCTACTCTTTTGACTTTACACTGAACTCAATCCAGATGTCGACATACGGATCCCACGAGTTCATTGTGGCAGTGAGATTCGGTGATACCCCGAGGAAATACCGCTGGCTCGACAGGTATTAATTGCCTGAAGGCCTTTTTGCAAGCACATAAACCAGGGAGCTGGTTCTTTCCTTCCGGAAACCGCTGCGAACAGCCAGAAACCCTCCGGCAAGCAAACCTTTTATCAGCGCCAGGGAGCTTCCCCGGTTTCGGAAACTCAGTATTGAAATATAGAACAGGTCAAGGGGCAGCGGAAATATCTTCTCACACTCAAACCCGTTCCTCCCGGCAAAAAGCTTCAGTGATTCAGGTGTGAAATGCCAAAGGTGCCTTGGAACATCCAGTGCAGCCCAACTGTTCCCGAAACAGCCAGCATCAGTTGAAGAAAAATTAGGCAATGCAACAATGCATCTTCCGTCTTCCTTCAATACCCTTGATATCCCGCTAAGCCATTCATCAGGGCTGTACAGATGCTCAAGCACATGCCATAATGTAATGCAGTCGGCTGTGGCTGAAGGTATATCCTTTACTTCAGCCGGTGATATGGCCTTAAGGCCGAACCTGTCAGCAGAATATTTCCTGGCAGCCTCGCTAATCTCTACACCGGTAGCCTGCCAGCCCCTTTTCTGCATGTATGCCGGGAAGTAGCCTGTCCCGCTCCCGATGTCAACCAGCACTCCCGTACTCTTCCCTGTCACTGAATTTACAAGCCTGTTCTTGCGGCCAAGCATAAAGCTTCTTGCCAGATGGTACAGGTAATCTGAAAAACTTTGTTTTCTGTCAGTATGAGAAATGTATTCCTCCGAAACATAATACGCTCCGGCCTCACTTTCAGGAGGTGGATCAACCGTCCATCCCATGCCGCAGGCATTGCATTTTCTGACCAGGAACTCCCTGCCGGTGACAAGGTGATCTTTTGTTTGGTACAGGTCAGAAAAGCTCGCGGCACCGCATGCCAGGCATACAGATCCCTCAGCCATTACTTCACTTTCTTTTCGTCGGCGGAAGAGCTGCCTGCAGAGAGGATGCTTCTCTTAAGGAGCGGAAAAGCGGCCAGCAAAAGAAAAGCAAGAAGCAGAACCGATCCGGCCAGCGAAACCCTGTTCCCTGTCCTGTATGACTCGGGCTCAAACCTGAATGTTACAGTGTGGCTGCCTGCAGGAAGTGTCATCCCGCGCAGCACATAGTCTGTCCTGAAATGATCAGCCGGCCTGTCATCAATAAATGCCTTCCACCCGTATTTGTAATAAATTTCGGAGAATACAGCCACCCTTTCCGATGAAAGATCTGCCTTGTAAGTCAGAAGATTGGGTTCATATGAGGCCAGGTATATCGTGTCTCCCGGTGCACCTGCAGACTCAGCAACGCTTATCATCTCAGCAAACCGCCGGTCAACCACTGCCTCCTCATTCGGATTAATTGATTTCACTGCCTCCAGTTCAGCATCAGCATTTTCAACGAGGGTTATCCTGTTGACCAGCCATGCATTCCCGGAAGCATACCTGTTGACCAGGGGAGAGGAGTTGGGGTCGAGGATTATGTATTTGGTATTAAGCATGTTAAGCGTGCCGAGGTTCTTCAGCACACCCTCTGCCTCCTCCATTGAAGATGCAGTCCTGAGGCTGGTTATAAGTGAGTTGATGTCATCGGTAAGGCTGGTTTCAATCAGTTCCTGGTACCTCTTCATCTTCGCTCCGCTGTAACCTCCTATTGACTGGTGATAGTATGATGTTGAGGCATCATTGAATACGGAGACGGTCAGGTTAAGCACGCGGTGCTCACCCTTGTCATCAAGTATCACCTTGTCGGCCTGTGTTGGGGCAAACGAAGCCGCAGAAGCCCTTTTTGTCTCAAAACCGGAACTACCCAGGAACCTGGCATCAACCGGGACCTGGTCAATGAGGAAAAGTAGTGTCAGACCTGCCAGTGCATAAGCCGGCTTTAGCTTATTCTTCAGGTAGAACCAGATCAGTGCTGCTCCTCCCGAAATAAAGATAAAAGATCTGAGCGCATCCGCGCGAAGCATCATCTTCCTGTCGGTGATCATCGCCTCCTTTATCCAGGCAAGGGAGTCGGGGAAAGCATTCTCGTCAGGACTCAGGAATGACCCGGCAAGTCCTGGAATAAGGACGAAAACAAATGCCAGGCCCGCGGTGATCATGGCTGCAATAAGCACTGACTTCGCTGCTTTATCTCTGTTCAGGGTGCCTTCAGAAATCTCTTTCAGCGCCAGTATGCCAAGCAGGGGAACAAGCACCCCGGCCATTACCAGTGTCATTGATACCGCCCGGAACTTGTCATATCCGGGGAAGAAATCAATGAAGAGTGAGGTAAATGGCATCAGGTTCTTTCCCCATGAAAGAAGCAGTGACAGCAATGCAGCAGTCAGTATCCACCATTTTTCCCTGCCCTTCAGTATCAGCAGCCCAAGCACGAAAAGAAACAGCACCACCGCCCCGAAATAGACCGGTCCGCTGGTGCCGGGCTGCTTGCCCCAGTACATGAACAGCTGCCCCTGTGCCTGTCCCATGTTATTTTTCCTCAGAGCCTTGACTGTTTCCGAATTGGTATCGAAAGGTTTCGAGGCACCGCCCCTGAAACCGGGTATAAGGAAGGTCAGTGACTCGTCGATTCCGTAGCTCCACTGGGTGATGTAGGCCTTGTCCAGGCCGGAGCCGTCAGTACCTTCCACTTTTGTCAGATCACTTTTCCCGCGGGTAGATTCCTTGCTGTATTCCCATGTTGAATAGAGCGGAGCAAAATTGACACTGAAGGCAATCAGGGCTCCCGCAACAAGCATCCCGAGGGTGCGCAGAAATCGCGGAACCACCTTCTCTTTTACCGCACTGATAAGCTCAAAGATTCCAAAGACCAGGACTATTATTCCTGTGTAATACGTGATCTGGAAATGGTTGGCCATTATCTGCAGCGCAAGAAAGAGAGCGAAAAGTGAGGCGCCGGAAAGGGCGTTCTTCCTGAATGAGTATACCACCGAACCTATCACCGGCGCCATATACGCCATTGCATATGCTTTTGTGTTATGCCCTGCCGACAGGCTCACAAACACGTATGACGAGAATCCGTATGCAATTGCACCTGCCATCGCAAGCCACGGGTTTACCCTGAAGAATAGCAGCATTATATAGAAACCAAGCATGGAAAGAAAGAGTGCTGCCACGGGAGTTTTGTAGAGCTTGAGGAAATTGTCGAGCTGCTTGAAAAGGTTCCCGGGATATTTGACCGAGATCATGTACGCGGGCATTCCCCCGAACATCGAGTTTGTCCACAGCGGCTCACTGCCGTACTTGACGCGGTAATCACTTATCTCTTTCGATGAGCCCTCATAGACTTTGGTGTCATGGGCATTTATCTTCTTCCCTTCAAGCACAGGATAGAAATAGGCAAAGGATACCACTGTGAAGAGAACCACCGCAATTACATGCGGCAGGGCGGTTTTGAAGGTGCTCAGTTTCATTTGCAGGGCTTTAGTCGGGCGTCTGCCCGGATTTAAATCATCCGACAAAAATACACCAACTGATCCTTAAATCAAATGAGTATATTGTTATACATTTGCCGGAACGGCGAAGTAAAATGGGTATAGTACAGAGGCAGACAATACGAGGGACCGCATGGTCCTATCTTGGCGCCCTGCTCGGATTTGTAAATATCATTATTCTTTCACCGAAGATTTTTACCACCGGTGAGATTGGCGTTGTCCAGCTGCTTCTCTCGTTTGCCACGATGCTTGCCCAATTCTCGAGCCTCGGATTCACCAACGTGATCAACAGGCTGTTTCCCTATTTCAGGGATGGCCGCGGCAGGCATCACGGTTTCCTGGGGCTGTCAGTGGTGATTACCCTGGCAGGGTTTCTCGGGGCGCTGATATTCCTGAAGATCTACGGACCTCATTTTGAGCAGGCTAACCTGGAACGCTCACCCCTCATCTCGGAGTACTCGTTCTATCTGCCTGCATTGCTGCTTATTACGCTGCTGTTCAATCTTCTTGACAACTACAACAAAGTACTTTATGATGCCGTCCTCGGAACCTTCCTACGGGAGTTCCTTTTCAGGGTGTTCAACCTGGCTTTTATTATTCTGTTCTGGGCCGGGATAATTGATTTCGACGGCTACGTTTTCTGGTATATAGTCTCACAGGGAATACCTCTGATAATCATTTTCATAAGCCTGCTGATCAGGAAGGAAATCTCCTTCAGGCTTGAGCCCGGATTCATCACCCGGAACCTGAAGCGCGAGATTATAATCCTCTCACTGTTCGGCATCCTGACTGGTATCACCACGGTGACACTGACAACACTTGACAAGCTCTTCATCAACACCTATCTCGGCGAGGCCGAAGTTGGCATATACTCTATTGCATCATATTTTGCAGTCCTGATCACCCTGCCCGGACGGTCGGTATCCAAGATCTCCATACCATTTCTTGCGGAGTCATGGAAGAACAATGACATTGAGAAAATTGACGACATGTACATCCGCAGCAGCGTCAGCCAGTATGCTGTCGGCCTCCTGATCTTCATCGGGCTGCTGGTCAACATAGACAATATCTTCCGCCTCCTTCCCGACGTATATTCAAAGAGCGCCGCAGTTATCATACTTATCAGCCTCGGCAACCTGGTAAGCGGATCCGCAGGCATCAACGGGGTGATCCTGAGTACCTCCTCCCTGTACAGGTACCAGACCTGGCTGATGTTAATACTTATCGGGCTTTTTGTTGGAACCAGCATGATCTTCATCCCCCTGTTCGGGATTACCGGCGCGGCCCTTGCGGCGATGATCTCAAATATTATCTACAGCATGCTTGGGGTTGTTCTGACAGGCAAGAGGTTCGGCCTGTGGCCGTACGGCATGGTTCATCTTAAGATGACCCTGGTAGGCGCGGCAGCTCTTGCAGCAGGATACCTGGTGCCTCAGATCTCCCTCATTCCTGATATAATCGTCAGAAGCCTCCTTGTAACTGCAATTTTTACAGCCGGGGTCTGGTTCTGGAAACTTTCGGATGACCTTAACGGGGTTGCTGAATCGCTGCTTGAGAGGTTCAGGAGGAGGTTCTGAGCGCTTACTGCAGCCTGTCGAGCATGTTGCCCAGCTTCACTGCAAGCGCTCTCCTCGAGTACTCCAGGTGATGCCCGCTCCGTTTCAGGGTCCTTCCTTCGGCCACCCTGAGGATGAAATCCCTGATTTTCTGAACATCATTGTAACCAAAGATACCCTGGTAGCCACATTGCGCAAGCAGCCGTGCAGCGTCACCGTCTTCGGGGCCCAGCAGCAGGATTGGTTTCTCCGTTGCAAGGTATTCGAAGATCTTGCCGGTAAGGATTGACCTGTTAGACCTGTGGTCCGGTATGATAAGCAGAAGCATGCTGGAGCTCATCATGTGCCTGATCGCCTCCGGATGTTCGCAATAACTTATAAATTCCGGTTCTGAGCCGTCATCTCCTGAAGCGAACATGGCCCTGATCTCTTCAGGAACCGTACCAACGAACCGGAGCGCAACTGACTGTCCGTTAACAGTCAGATCCCTGACAGCATCAATGAATCCCTGCACCGGATATGCGGGAGAGAGTGTGCCAACATAAGTAATCGTAAACCTTTCGGGTACTGCAGGCACCAAACCCTGGAAATCTTCCTCATCAAATCCGTTGGGAAGCACGTCAGTCTTCCCGGCAACGTTTGCCGCTATCGCGGCGAAGGCTGATGCCAGTGTCTGCCCTACGGTTATTATCCTGTCAGCCTTTGCAAGTACTCGCCTTTCAAGCTCCCTGTCGATCATTCTTGCCGGCAGCGATGGCCTGAACATGTCATAATAGTAGATTTCGGTCCAGGGATCCCTGAGGTCTGCAATCCACTTCAGATGCGGGAAGCGGCGCTTCAGCCTCAGACCGATGAGCTGGGTTGAGTGCGGAGGACTGGTTGTTATCACATGGCTGATACCCTGGGTCCTTATCAGTTCGCATGCCTTGCGAAATGCAAACCTGTTCCAGCCCTTGCGGGGATCAGGAATGAAGAAGTTGCCGCGGATGAAACGGCTGACGGTGCTCTTCAGCCCTTTTTCGGTTCCTGAGGCAAATCCGGCATGCGGGATCTTCGACTGATCTTTGTTGTAGAGGGCAAAAAAGTTTAAAGCCTTTGTCCTGTGCACTTCAACGTCAACAGGTATCTCACCGTAGAGTGAGGTATCCCTGAATGGATAAGCTGCATATTCCGGCTTGACGGTAAGGACAACAGGTATCCAGCCTGATGAGGGGAGGTATTTGGTAAACTTCAGCCAGCGCTGTACTCCCGCTCCTCCGCTGGGGGGCCAGTAGTAGGTTATGATCAGAACCTTTTCCGGCCTTGATCTCATCTCACAGCCTTTTCAGTTGTTCCTGCATGCTGACCTTGTCAGCAATTAAAGACCTTAGCTCTGCAACTGGCACCCGTTCCTGCAGCATCGAGTCGCGGTACCTTATTGTAACGGTCTCATCCTGCACAGTCTGATAGTCAATGGTGATACAGTATGGAGTACCTATGGCGTCCTGCCGGCGGTACCGTTTCCCTATCGAATCCTTCTCATCATACTGGCAGTTGAAATCAAACTTCAGGTCACTGATGATCTTCCTCGAAATATCCGGCAGGCCGTCCTTGCGTACCAGTGGCAGCACAGCAAGCTTGACCGGGGCCAGTACCGCCGGCAGCCGCAGCACCACCCTGCTGTCAGGCACGCCATCCTCCTTCGTAAGGTCCTCCTCAAAATATGAGGCAGAAATAACCTGCAGGAACATACGGTCAACGCCTATAGATGTCTCAATCACATACGGGATATATGATTCATTCATCTCGGGATCGAAGTACTGCATCTTCTTGCCGCTGTATTCCTGGTGCTGTTTAAGGTCGAAGTCGGTCCGGGAGTGTATTCCCTCCACCTCCTTGAAACCGAAGGGGAACCTGTATTCTATGTCTGCAGCTGCGTTCGCATAATGCGCGAGCTTGTCATGGTCGTGGAACCGGTAGTTTTCATTGCCGAACCCGAGAGCACGGTGCCACTTCATCCTGGCTTCCTTCCAGTGGCTGAACCATTCCAGCTCGGTACCCGGTTTTACGAAGAACTGCATCTCCATCTGCTCGAATTCGCGCATGCGGAAGATGAACTGGCGGGCTACGATCTCATTCCTGAAGGCTTTCCCTATCTGGGCTATACCAAAGGGGAGCTTCATGCGGCCTGTCTTCTGCACGTTGAGGAAATTGACGAAGATTCCCTGTGCTGTTTCGGGGCGCAGGTAGATCTTCATCGCACCGTCAGATGTTGAACCGATCTCAGTGGCAAACATCAGGTTGAACTGCCTCACCTCGGTCCAGTTGCAGGTACCTGAGATGGGGCATACTATTCCGTTGTCAACGATGATCTGCCTGAGCTCCGCAAGGTCAGGACCCGCCATGGCGGCAACAAACCTGCCGTGAAGGGCATCCCGCTTCTCCTTTACCTCAAG
>CAZUIF010000048.1:0-13470 GCA_964621005.1 uncultured Rikenella sp. | reverse complement strand
GTACCAGCAGCTTCATCGTCACCACGCTGAAGTTGTTCAGCTCCTGCTGGTATACTGTAAGTCCACGGGCCAGGTATATCACCAGGGCCACCTTCGCAAGGTCCGAAGTCTGCAGTCTCAGCCCGATCACGGGAATCTCTATCCAGCGGGTGGCTTCGTTGATGCTCACACCGGCAAAAAGAGTAATGACAAGAAGCAGTATCGCCACTACCAGCCCGATGGTGGCAAACTGCATATATTTAATATAAGGTATCCAGTGGGTGACAACAATTATCAGCAACCCCAGCATCAGCATGATGAACTGGGTGCGGAGGAAATAGAATGTATTGCCGCCGAACGACTTATAGGCCACGCCAACCGACGAGCTGTAGACCGACAGCAGCGACAGCAGCATGAAGAAGGCAATCAGTCCCCACAGGTACCTGTCGCCCCTGAAAAACCTTTTGATCGTTACCTCGGCCATTCCTTACTACAGGTTTCTTACACACATTTTAAACTGCCGCCCGCGGTCCTCGTAATTCTGGAACAGGTCGAAGCTGGCGCACGCCGGCGAAAGCAGCACCGTATCGCCCTTATGGGCAAGATAGTATGCAGACTTTACTGCCTCCTCCATGGAGCCTGTCTCAACGATTGTCGGAACCATCCCGCCAAAAGCGGTGATGATCTTTGAGTTATCCTTGCCGAGGCAGACAATTGCCTTCACCTTAGCCTTCACAACGGTGAAGAGCTCACTGTAATCATTGCCCTTGTCTATCCCTCCGACGATCCACACCACATCGGTCTTCATGCACTCAAGGGCATACCATGTGGAGTTGACGTTGGTTGCCTTCGAGTCGTTTATGAAGTTGATGCCCGCCACCATGATGACGGACTCAAGCCTGTGCTCCACTCCCTGGAAGTCTGCCAGACTCTCGCGTATCGTCTCCTTGCGGATATTGAGAACCTTACCGGCGATGGCCGCAGCCATCGAGTTGTAGGTGTTGTGGCGTCCTTTCAGCGCCAGGTCGTGAATGGTCATAAGGCTGGTTTTTTCGGTTATGTCAATTATCAGGTTGTCATTTTCAATGCATGATGTCATCCCCTCGCACCTGTCGATGGAGAATGGATGGGATTGTGCGGCAATTGTCCGGGCGGCCACCTCCCTGGCGGTTACCGGGTCATCGGCACACCAGATGAAATGATCAGCCGGGGTCTGGTTCTGAATCACCCTCATCTTGGAATCGACGTAATTCTGCATCTCGTGGTCATACCGGTCAAGATGGTCGGGGGTGATGTTCATCAGGATTGCTATCTCGGCCTTGAAGTCATACATTCCGTCAAGCTGGAAGCTGCTGAGTTCAATCACGTAATAGTCATATCCGCCCTGTGCCACCGCCATCGCGAAGCTGTTTCCCACATTCCCCGTCATGGCCACGTTAAGCCCGGCCTTCTTCATCATGTGATAAATCAGGTTGGTGGTGGTGGTCTTTCCGTTGCTTCCTGTCACGCAGACCTTGAAGGCATCGGTGTAGCGGCCGGCAAACTCTATCTCGGAAATAACCGGGATACCCTTTTCGCGGATGGCCACCACCAGAGGAAGATCCTCGCGAAGGCCGGGACTCTTAACCACCTCGCCCGCGTTCATAATGAGCTCAAGGGTGTGGCCGCCCTCTTCAAAAGCAATATTGTGCGAGACGAGTATTTCGCGGTATTTATCCTTTATCGTGCCGCTGTCGCTCACGAAGACGTCAAATCCCTTCTGCTGAGCAAGCACGGCCGATCCCGCACCGCTCTCTCCCGCACCCAGTATTACAATTCGTTTATTCATTCTATCTTATCTTAAGTGTCACCACGCTCAATACCGCCAGTATTATCGCGACGATCCAGAAACGCGTAACTATCTTTGGTTCAGCATATCCCTTCTTCTGATAGTGATGGTGCAGCGGCGCCATCAGGAATATGCGCCTCCCCTCGCCATACTTCCGTTTGGTTCTTTTAAACCAGCTTACCTGCAGCATCACCGAGAGGCTCTCCACGAAGAAGATGCCGCACAGGATTGGTATCAGGAGCTCTTTTCTAATCACAATGGCGAAGACAGCGATGATCCCTCCGAGGGTCAGGCTGCCTGTGTCACCCATGAATACCTGTGCCGGGTATGAGTTGTACCAGAGGAATCCTACAAGGGCTCCGGCGAAGGCGGCGGCAAAGATAACGAGCTCGCCTATGTTCGGCAGGTACATTATATTAAGGTAGTTGGCATAAATGATGTTACCGGACACATATGCCAGTATCCCCAGCGTAACCCCCGCCACTGCGCTCGTGCCTGTCGCCAGCCCGTCAAGCCCGTCGGTCAGGTTGACCCCGTTCGAGACGGCCACCACCACGAAGATCACCATGGCCATGAACACCAGCCATCCGAGGAGCTGCTTGGTTTCGCCCTTGGCGAAGGGAACAAGCCAGGAATAGTCAAACTCATTGTCCTTCACGAAGGGGATGGTGGTCTTGGTCGATTTTACATTTGCCGATGTGGGCTGCTGCTGGATGGCAACTGTTCCGGCAATGGCGGCAGCCGGATCATCATATGTTGCATCCGCAGATGCCACCGTTACTCCTGCCGGCGGGGTCACATTAACCCGCAAGACAACATCATCACTTAAATAGAGTGTAAGCGCCACTATCAGTCCCAGTCCTACCTGTCCGATAATCTTGAATTTACCCGCCAGACCCTCCTTGTTCTTTTTGAAGATCTTGATGTAATCATCCATGAACCCGATGAATCCAACCCAGATGGTGGTTATGATCATGAGGATGATATATACGTTCTCGAGCCTGGCGAAGAGAAGCACCGGCACGAGGATCGAGGCGATTATTATGATGCCGCCCATAGAGGGGGTACCCTGCTTGCGGTACTGTCCCTCAAGGTCGAGATTGCGGATGGTCTCGCCTATCTGCTTGCGCTGCAGGAAATAAATTATCTTCTTGCCGATAAGCATTGCAATCAGCAGGGAGGTGATAACGGCGGCGGCCGACCTGAATGAGATATAGTTGAAGACCCCTGCGCCGGGGACTCCGAGTGTGTCAAGATATCTGAAGAGGTAATACAGCATATCAGCTCATTTTAAATGCTTTGCGTAATTCTTCCCTGTCGTCGAAGTGGTGTCTCACACCCTTCACCTCCTGGTAGGTCTCATGCCCCTTGCCTGCCACCAGCACGATGTCTCCCGGAGTTGCCAGCATAACTGCAGCCCTGATGGCGTCTGCGCGGCCGGTGATGCGGATCATCTTCGGCGCCGCGTCAGGAGTGAGCCCTGCCTGCATGTCATCGATGATGGTTTCGGGATCCTCGCTGCGTGGGTTGTCAGAGGTGAGTATCAGCCTGTCGGCACCCGCGGCAGCAATGCGGGCCATCACCGGCCGCTTGGTCCTGTCACGGTCGCCCCCGGCGCCCACAACAACGATCAGCCTTCCTGAGCCCTGCCTCAACCTGTTGATTGCCTCGATCACGTTCTCAACCGCATCAGGGGTGTGGGCATAGTCAACTATGCCGGTTATCCCGTCGGCTGAGCGGATCACCTCCATGCGTCCGTCAACGGGACGGAGCGTGCTGAGGATTGTCAGCACCTCATCCCTGTTTGCACCCAGGAGAATGGCGCCGCCATAAACGGCGAGCAGGTTGGATGCATTGTAATCACCTATGAAGTGGGTCCATACCTCGGTACCGTTGATCTTAAGCAACATCCCCTCGAATCCCTGCTCGATTATCGTGCAGCGGAAATCGGCCATGCCACGGAGACTGAATGTCTGCCTGGAGGCGCGGCAGTTCTGCACCATCACACTCCCGTTCCGGTCATCGGCATTGACCAGCGAGAAGGCTTCGGGCGTGAGCCCGTCAAAAAACTTCTTCTTTGCAGCCAGGTAATTGTCAAATGTCTTATGGTAGTCAAGATGATCATGAGTGAGGTTGGTGAAGATGCCTCCTGCGAAGTGGAGTCCTGCAATGCGCTTCTGGTCAACGGCATGCGAACTAACCTCCATGAAAGCGTATTCGCAGCCCTGGTCAACCATCTCGGCCAGGAGGGCGTTGAGCTTAACCGGGTCCGGGGTGGTGTGGGTGGCATCACGACGCGTGCGGAAGACATAGTTGCAGACCGTTGAGAGCAGTCCGCACTTGTAACCCAGCCCGTCGAACATATTATAAAGGAGTGTGGCGATGGTGGTCTTGCCGTTGGTGCCGGTGACGCCGGTCAGCCTCAGCTTGCGCGAGGGATGATCATAGAAGGCCGATGCTGCCATGCCGGTTGCGGCGGCAGAATCACCGACAACGATAAAGGTTACTCCCTCATGAAGAATTTCTGGCTGCTTTTCGCAGATTACAGCTCCGGCACCTGCTTCAATCACCTTCCCGATGAATTCGTGCCCGTCGATCTTAGTCCCCTTTACAGCAATAAACAGGAACCCCGGTTTCACTTCCCGCGAGTCAGCGGTGATCCCGGTGACGGTTTTGTCACCATCACCGAGAATCCGCTTAACCGAAAGGTCCTTCAGTATATCCTCTAACTTCTTCATCACTTCATTATCAATTCATCAGTCCTGCCATGCCCCCACATGTTTCATCTCAGCCTCAGCTCAATAGCCACAGTTGCCCCCCTGGAAATCCTCACCCCGGGCTGAGGCGACTGCTTCGCCACCTTGCCGCGGCCGGTGTAATGCACCCTCAGCCCGCTGTTCTCAAGCATGTAAATCGCATCCCTCAAACCCATTCCTGTTACATTCGGCATCACCCCTTCCGCCAGGGTGACATCATTCTTTCCCACCTCACTTGCAGCCTCGCGGAGCGTTACCTTATCCTCCTTTTCGGGATTCAGGGCATGCAGGTCGCGATAGAAATTACCCGCATACACCTTGTCAGCGATCTCCTTGAAAACCGGTCCCGAAACCACGTTCCCGTAATAAACCCAGTTCGACGGTGCATTGACCACCACGATGCACGAGTAAAGGGGATCGTCAGCCGGGAAGTAACCCACGAACGATGCCTGGTATGATATCCTTGATCCTGAGCGGTATCCGTGCTTCGCATTCGCGATCTGCGCAGTCCCGGTCTTGCCGGCGATCCTGTAATTGCTGTTCTTCAGGTTCTTGGCAGTACCGTTCTCAACCACACCTTCCAGCAGCGACTGCGCCTTACGGATTGTTGAGCGGGAGCAGATTGCATTGGTTATTACTTCGCTGTCAAATGATTTAACCACCCTGTTGCCATCCTTCACTTGGGTGACAAACCTGGGTTTAACCATCTTACCGTCGTTGGCCACGGCGTTATAGAAGGTCAGTATCTGAAGGGGTGTCATCTGTACCTCGTATCCGTGTGACATCATCGGCAGGGAGATCCCTGACCAGAGTTTGTCACCCGGGCCGCGGATAACTGGTTTCCCCTCCCCCTTAATCTGCAGATCCAGGGGCTTGTTGATCTTCATCGAGTAGAGCCGGTCAACATACCGGCGGGGATTGTCCTTGTAACTTTCATAGATGATCTTCGCGGTTCCGACGTTCGACGAGTGCTCGAAAACCTCACGTGCGGTGATTGTGCCCAGTCCCTCATCCTCATGGTCGCGGATCACCTTGTCATAGTATTTCACGGTACCGTCACCGGTGCTGATTGAATCGTCCAGGTCAATCACCCCGTCTTCCAGTGCTGCGATCATAGACATCAGCTTGAAGGTCGAGCCTGGCTCCGTGCTTTCGCCGACGGCGTAGTTGTAAGTCTCATGATAGAGCCCGTCAGATCCTATCTCGAGGTTTGCGATAGCCTTGATGTCACCTGTCTTCACCTCCATTACAACCGCGCAGCCGTGATGGGCCTTATGCCGGGCGAGCTGCTTGTAAAGAGCATTCTCCGTGGCATCCTGAAGGTCCAGATCGATCGTTGTAACAACGTCATCACCGGGGCGTGCATGAACAGTCTCGAGATTATCGACATCGATCCATGCTCCTTTTGTCAGGCGCTGCTGCACCTTCATCCCGTCCTTCCCGGAGAGGTAATTATTGAACGATCCTTCTATCCCGACGATGTTAGCGAGAGTGTCCTCGGTGATGTAACCTATTGTACGTTTTGCGAGAAGGCCGTTGGGCATGATTCGCCTGTTCTCCGGCTGGTAGACAAGACCGCCGCTGAACTTGCCGTAGCGGAAGATGGGAAGCTCCTTGAGTTGTTTGAGGGTTTCGTAGCTCACGTGCCTCTTGATGAGATAATACCTGTCGCCACGCCTGCGGGCGTTGGAGAGGGCGTTCTTCCACCCCTCAGGGGTGTTGCCGCCTACATATTTCGAGAGACCCCTGCTGAGGCCGTTGATGCCGTTGGCCCAGGTGGTGTCAGCCATGCCCGAGCTGCGGGTGTCCATATACACGGTATAGTAAGGCACGGAGCTGGCCAGGATGCGACCGTCATCGGAGAGGATGTCACCGCGGCTGGCCTTGTCAACACTGCGGCGGTAAACGATCTTTTCAGCCATGGCGGCCCACTTGTCCGACTGCACGAACTGAAGGAAGATGATGCGCAGGAAGACAGCAACGGCCATCACCACCACGATACCGTATATCACTCCGGTACGGGCAAGAATCTGGTCTTTCGGTTTGGTCGTCTTCTTCATGGGTCAGGTTAAAATCTCAGGTCAGTCGGGGTGTTAGGTTCCGGTCAGTTTTTCAGTTCTTTATTCCGTGTTTTTTTATGTTGTTTCTGTTTCATTCATTGCAGGGTCTGATCCCTGTTACTCATTCACCACAATCCTGTAGGGCGGCTCACGAAGCTCCTCAAGGCCAAGTCCCCGCTCCTTCACCAGGTCTGATATCTCACTCTGGCGGCTCACGCTGCCCAGGTCAGCCGACACAGAAAGCGATTCCGCCCGCAGATCCCTCACTTCCTGCTCAAGGGCAGATATCTCGCGCTCAACCCTTTCTGCATTGAACCTGTTGGCGATGAAGATGATGGCAAGGAGTACAATCATTGCCGTGTACCTCACATCCTTGAGGATGATGCTGTCGGAGATGACGGTTCCGCTGATCAGCCCCCTGAAGAATCCGCCTTTGCCCTTCCTGACAGAAGCTCCAGGCTGTGAGGACTGAACATAAGTCTGCTCTTCACTCTCCTTTGACTGCTGACTGCCGACTGCTGACTGCTGACTCTCCTTCATATCTTCTCCGCTATCCTGAGCCTCGCACTGCGTGCACGGCTGTTGTTCCGTATCTCCTCCTCCGCGGGGACGATCACCTTGCGGTTCACAGCCCTCAGAGGCGCACTTACATTCCCGTAAAAATCCTTGTCACTCTCACCCTCGAAATTGCCGCTGCGGAAGAAGTTCTTCACCAGCCTGTCCTCGAGTGAGTGATATGTAATCACTGCCATCCTTCCGCCCGGCTTCAGCACCTGAAGCGCCTGGGACAGCATTTCCTTAAGGGCATCCAGTTCCCCGTTGACCTCGATCCGGAGCGACTGGAACAGCCTGGCCCAGAACTTGTTTTCCTCCCGCGGAGGTACCAGCCCGGTGAGAGCTGCTGCAAGGTCACTGACCGTTGTGACCGGTTTCGCCGCCCTGGCTTTTACGATTGCCGCCGCCAGCCTGCGCGAGGTTGTCAGCTCCCCGTAGTTGTAGAAGATATTGGCAAGCCTCTCCTCCTCATATGTCCGGAGGATGTCAGAAGCCCTGACCGGCGACTGCCTGTTCATCCGCATGTCAAGTTCGGCGTCACCGCGAAACGAGAATCCCCTCTCCTGCTCGTCGAACTGGTGGAATGAAACGCCGAGGTCGGCTATCAGTCCGTCGATGGTCTCAATGCCGATGTAGCGCAGGTTGTTCTTCAGGTACCTGAAGTTCTGGCCGAGGAGGGTGAACCGTTCGTCATTTATGACATTCGCGGCAGCGTCACTGTCCTGGTCAAATGCCACAAGCCTGCCGGAGGTGAGCTTTTCAAGGATGGCACGTGAGTGGCCCCCGCCGCCAAATGTTACGTCGACATAAATCCCGTCAGGCCTGAGGTTGAGCCCTGCAATGCTTTCGTTAAGCAGCGCCGGGAGATGATATACTGCCATTATGCTGAGCCTGTATCGGGATTGCCAAGCAGTTTCTCCGCCAGGTTGGCGAAGTCGTCGGAAGGCATGTCGATACGGGCGTATACCTCCTCAGCCCACATCTCAATGCGACCGTCCTGCCCGGCCAGAACAACATCCTTCTGTATTCCGGCAAGGTCAAGGAGGCGCTTCGGAATGAGCAGCCTGTTGCTGCTGTCAAGTGCGACTTCGGCGGTACCCTTGAAGAAATTGCGGAGAAAGATATTGTGCTCCCTGTTGTATGGGTTGATCCTGCTGCGGATCTTCTCGAGCTGCCTGTTCCAGTCGTCAATCGAAAAGAGGACAAGGCACCCTTCGAAGATATCTTTTCTGACCACAAAGCGATCTTCAGCTGCCGGTGGCATCTGTTTCTTGAACGCGGAGGGGAGGATTACTCTTCCCTTGGCGTCAAGCCTGCATGAATAATCGCCGATAAATGTGGCCATCACAGTTGTTGTTTCGAAGGGCTAAAGTAGAAATAAATTTCCCACTTTACTCCACTTTACTCCATTTTTCTTCACTATTGTTGAAAACTTTGATTTAGCCTGCTTTATTGCGGGCAGGGCGGCATTTTTTTCATCGGCATATCACATTGATTTTCAGCGCATACGGGACTCCGAAAATTTACCGAAGCTGCACATGCGGTACCCTGCCGGGAAAAATAAAGGCTGCCCCGATTGAGACAGCCTCAGCTTTACGTCGTTTTCCCGGTCCAGTACCGGGTTCCTGGTGTCATTTATGCAGCTACACAGGGAATATTGTGACAGGCTTTTTCTGCAGCCGTACCGGAAAAATTGCGGCCGGCTTTCTCAGCAGATGCATCGGAGCTATTATGACCGGCTTCCCCGTTGCTCTTACCTAAAGCCGTTTCCTGATTGTTGACCAGGTATCTGTGACCAGGAAACTCTCGTCCATGTAATTGATCATCCTTTCAAACCGGGCTATCGGCACAGCAAATGATATCTCATTTTCTGGCAAACACTTGCGGGCCGAGGGATCAAACATTCCTATGATGGCCCTGTGCCGTTCCGTAACCGTCTCGAGATACGGGTAGTGAATGATTGTGCTGCATCCCGAGCCAAACGGAGTGAATGTGCCGTTCGGTTCCGACTGATCGAAATTGGCAAGGGTGAAAAGGCCGGCAAGAACATCGGGAGTGGCAAAAAAGATGACTACATCCGGTTCATCCTTTTCATCCAGCTTGTCCCATCTCTTGAAGACCAGGTTCATCCCTTCCACGGCAAGCTTTTTCTGTGATTTCATGAATTCCTTCACAAGCTCAGGTGTCCGAAGGTATCTCTCGCCCTCCATCTTTTCGTTGCCGCATGAAAGGAAATACTCAAATCCGGGGCGCATCGTATCGGTATATCCGAGATATCTTTTCCCGCCGCCGCATTTTATTCTTTCGGCATTGAACATCAACGACTTACCCTTCCTGGCTTTTGCAAGCTCGCAGATGATGCAGCTCCATCCCTTCGGTTTATCCGCCCACTCGGCCGCAGTGTCTGAAAGCGTGTAGTAAAAAGTTACCGGCAGTTCGGCCTTGCCGAAATATTTCTTCCAGTTTTCAATGAATTTGTCTCTGAGTTCAAGATTCATGATAATGCAGTTTGTGCGGGTAAAGATAACATCATAGGATTTCAAAAGTTGAGATTTGCGAAGATGAATGAACTCCTTGCTGCCGGGTACATTTGCCTGCAGTCAGATGCGGTCAGCCGGCTGCAGACTGACGGGTTGAATTTTCCCCTTCACATGTTATCTTTGACCCTGTATTCAGTTTGATATGGAACAATCCTCTCAGCCACTGCAGTTAGACGTCGATAAAATCCTGGCCGACAAGAACCCGAAGATCCACAGGGTGCTGCCGCGATTTGTTATCAGATACCTCAAACGTATTGTCCACCAGGATGATATCAACGAGATCCTGCGCAACTTCAGCGATCTTCGCGGCGCAGCCTTCAACGATGCTGCCCTTGGGTTCATGGGCATCAGATACCGGGCCCACGGCGTGGAGAATCTTCCCAAAGGGGGAAGAAATATCTTCGTTTCAAACCATCCCCTTGGCGGCCTTGACGGAATGGTGTTCATGAGCGAACTGTCCAAACACTTTCCGGCAATAAAATTCCCGGTTAACGACATACTCCTCTACATCGAAAACTACGGCGATATTTTCCTCCCGGTGAACAAGGTGGGATCGTTCGGCCGTGAGGCCGCCCAACTCATGGAGGAAGCATATGCCTCAGACTACCAACTCCTTAACTTCCCCGCAGGGATATGCTCAAGGAAAATAAAGGGTGTAATAACCGACCTCCCGTGGCAGAAGAGCTTCATCGTCAAGGCAGTACAGCACCAGCGCGATATCGTGCCGTGCTATTTCGCGGGACGCAACAGCTCTTTCTTCTATAACCTCGCAAATTTCAGGACCGCTATCAGGTTTAAGATGAACCTCGAGATGCTTTACCTTGCCGATGAGATGTTCAGGCAGAAGGGGAAGGACATTGATGTATACTTCGGGGAACCGATTCCGTGGCAGACATTTGACAGGTCGAGGAAACCACAGGAATGGGCTGAGATCGTGCGCGGGAAAACTTACAATTTGCCGGAAAGATTTAGAGCCGGTTGATTATTATTTCTTAATTTTAGTCCTCAATTTATCACTCCGTGGAGCAAACGATGGGTAACGGCAATATGGAGCCACTGGGCGAGGCTGTCCCCGTGGAAGATCTGGTATCAGAGCTCGCCAGGATAGGATATCTCAGGAAGACGAACAACGCCAACAATGAGGTATACCTGTTTGATCACCGCAGTTCTCCTTTGCTCATGCACGAGATTGGCCGCATCCGCGAACTGACATTCAGGCACGCAGGGGGCGGAACAGGAAAATCACTGGATCTTGATGAGTATGACCTCGATCCGGACCATCCGCAGAAACAGCTGATAATATGGGATCCCGACAACCGGGAAATTATTGGCGGATACCGTTTCATCTTCCCGGAGCACAAAGAGAAAAATTTCAGCGTTGACCGGTTTGCCTCATCGTCATACTTTACTTTCTCGAGTAAGTTCATCCGCAAATACCTCCCTCACACGATGGAGCTGGGGCGGTCGTTTGTCAGGCCGGAATACCAGAGCGCCGCGATGGGCCGAAAGAGCCTGTATGCCCTTGACAACCTGTGGGACGGACTGGGCGCTATAATCATAGATCACAGGCAGATACGGTACCTGTTCGGGAAGGTGACCATGTACGCGCATTACGATGTACAGGCCCGGAATATGATACTCTACTTCATGCTGAAGCACTTTCCTGATCCGGATAAGCTTGCCGTGCCGGATGACCCTATTGCCATTGATATCCATAAGGAGGAAATGGAGCGGATTTTTACAGGGAAGGGATTCCGCGAGGACCTGAAGATCCTTGGTCAGGAGGTTCGGAAGCTGGGTGAGAACATCCCGCCGCTCATCAACGCCTACATGAATCTTTCACCCACGATGAAATGTTTCGGGACCTTCATCAATCACCATTTCGGCAACGTTGAGGAGACCGGCATAATGATCACCGTTCGAGATATTTACATCGAAAAGATCAACCGCCACCTGGCATCGTACAGGGAGGATTTTGATATTTCACAATAAGGTCTGAAAGTCTGAATGTCTGAAGTCTGAAGGTCAGGAAGGGGGGTCCTGCAGTCGTGCGGTCTTGCAGTCCTGCTATCTTGAAATAAATTATGCGGACAGCTGACTGGTACTGCCGACTAATATTGCTGACTGCCGACTGGTTTCCCGACACTTCGTGTACGGGATTGACCCTCCTCCTGTGTCGGAGGTTCAAACTGCCGACTGCTAATACGCCCTTCCCCCACGGCCCTCGATGAAGTTCACAAACGCCTTGTTCACCACCCTGTTGCCGCCGGGAGTGGGATAGTTGCCGGTGAAGTACCAGTCGCCGGTGTGGCCCGGGCAGGCCTTGTGCAGCCCCTCAACCGACTGGAATACGATCTCCAGGTCTGCCTTGATCTCAGGTGTCTTAAGCATCACTGCAATCTGATCCGATATCTCCTTGTCAGTGAACGGTGCGTAAATTTCCCTGACCAGGTTGACCATTTCCGCATCAGGTTTCTTCAGTTCCTCCTTTGCCCGCTCATAAACATCGGTTATCACCTGCTCCCGGCCGGTGAGTTTGAGCAGCTCCAGGGCTGCACGGAATGCGATGAAGTCGCCCAGCTTCGACATGTCAATGCCGTAGCAATCGGGATAACGTATCTGCGGTGATGATGAGACTATTACAATCTTTGCCGGATCAAGCCTGTCAAGGATGCGTATAATGCTCTCTCTGAGCGTAGTGCCACGGACGATGGAGTCGTCAATGACAACCAGGTTATCCTTGCCCCTTTTTATTACTCCGTAAGTGACATCATAAACGTGGGCGACGAGGTCATCGCGGCTCCGGTCCTCGGTAATGAAAGTCCTCAGTTTTATATCCTTGACCGCTATTTTTTCTATGCGAGGCCGTACATCCATTATCCGCTCAAAATCAGCAACAGTTATTGCGTCACCCCTCTTGAGCAAAGCCTGCCGCTTGCGGTTGTTGAGCCAGTTGTCGACACCCTCTATCAGACCGTAAAAGGCACTTTCGGCGGTATTGGGGATATATGAGAAAACCGTGTTCCTTATATCATGCTTAACGGCTTCCAGAACAGGGTCGGTAAGGATTTCACCAAGTTTCTTGCGCTCGCGATAGATGTGTTTGTCGGTGCCTCGCGAGAAGTAGATCCTTTCAAAAGAGCACTTCGCGGGTTTGGCAGCAGGAAGAACCTCCTGCAGCGACCATTCGCCGGATGCCTTGATGATCATGGCCTTGCCCGGATCGAGCTCATTGACCTTATCGGTCCTGATGTCAAAGACAGTCTGGATGACAGGTCTTTCGGATGCAACAACGACCACTTCGTCATCGGCATACCAGAATGCAGGCCTTATCCCGGCGGGATCACGCAGAACGAAGGCATCGCCGTGGCCGAGCATCCCGGCCATCACGTAACCACCGTCCCATCGCTTCGCGGCACTGCGCAAAACCCCTGCCACATCAAGCTCATTCTCGATAATGGGTGAGATTTCGCGTTTGCTGAAACCCTTCTCTTTATAAAACCTGTAGAGGCGTTCGACCTCATCATCAAGGAAATGGCCGACATTCTCAAGAACGGTGATTGTGTCAGAGAAGTCGATGGGATTCTGACCTATTTCAAGCAGGTGGTTAAAGATCTCCTCAATGTTTGTAAGGTTGAAGTTGCCGGCCATAACGAGGCTGCGCGAGCGCCAGTTGTTCTCACGGGAGACGGGGTGAACGAAATCGATGTTGTAGTTGCCGTATGTTCCGTAGCGCAGGTGCCCGAGCCATA
>CAZUIF010000047.1:0-13796 GCA_964621005.1 uncultured Rikenella sp. | reverse complement strand
GCTGCCGCCGCCAAAACCTCCGAAACCGCCGCTGCCACCGCCGCCGCCGGAGAATCCTCCCCAACTGCCGCCGTGCGACTTCCCTCCGCCCATCATGCTCATAAGCAGCCAGAGCGGTATGTTCGATGACCCGCCCTTACGGAGGTGCTTGTTGTTTGAGCTGCCTGCAGAAACAATTATAATGAAGAACAGGATTATCAGGAATATTACCACACCCGGAATTGCACCTGCAGTCGGTCTGCCGCCACGGTCACCGTAACTGTATTCGCCTGAGGCAAGAGCCATAAGAACATTGGTCCCGGCATCAATACCTCCGTAATAATCGTTTTCCCTGAACCGCGGGATAATCTCATTGTCAATTATATCAGCACAGGCCAGATCCGGGATGGCCCCTTCAAGACCGTAACCGGTGGCTATGAAAACCTGCCCGTTTGATGAGGCAGTCTTGGGCTTCACCAGCACCAGAAGCCCGTTATTGAAATCGCCCTGTCCGATACCCCAGTCACGTGCCACCCTGTACGCAAAATCAGAACGGTCATAGCCCTGCAGGTCGTTTATTATCACAACAGCAATCTGGTTGGATGTTGAATCATTGAAGGCAACCAGCTTGTCCTCGAGCGCCCGGGCCTCCTCCGAAGAGAGGATCCCTGCATAATCATTTACCAGCCTCGGGGGTTCGGGCCTGGGCAGCAGTGTCTGTCCCTGTACTGCCGTAAGGGCGAGAGCCAGCAGCAAAATCGTCATCAGTCCGTATCTCTTCATAATCATATCCCCGTTTCGTCAGTGTCAAATGAGATAGCATCAGGCAGCTCATTCAGGTCATCCCTCATCCTGGGGAAGTGTTCCTTAAGCTTTTCACCTACCATCAGCACCCCCTCCGAGAGCCCTTCTGCGAAGCGACCCTCACTGAAGCACTGCTGCATATGGTCGCGGATGCTGTCCCAGAAACCCGGCGGCACTACGGCATTGATCCCTGTATCTCCTATTATTGCAAAGCTGCGCTCCCTGAGAGCCAGGTAGACCAGCACCCCGTTCCTGTCAGCTGTCCGGTGCATGCCCAGCTTCCCGAAGAGCCAGGCAGCCTCATCAAGGATGTTGACCTTGCATGATGTCTCCAGATGCACCCGGATCTCACCGGAAGTTGCATGCTCGGCCTCGCCGATGGCTCGGATGATTGCTTCCTGCTGCTCAGGAGTAAAGAAAGTTGATGCTTTCATCCTCCTCTCCTCAGAACTCAACCTTCGGCGCTACCTCTGTTCCTTCCTGGGCTTCAAAGTATGGCCTGTCCTTGAACTTCGTAAATGAAGCTATAAGGTTATTCGGGAATTTCTTTATAAAGGTGTTGTACTCACGGGCAGCATCGTTAAAGTTGTTCCTTGCAACGGATATGCGGTTCTCTGTTCCCTCGAGCTCAACCTGCAGGTCACGGAAATTCTGGGTGGCCTTCAGTTCGGGATACCTCTCCACAACAACCATCAGGCGCTGAAGAGCTGAGCTTACCTCACCCTGTGCAGCCTGAAACTCCTGCAACTGTTCCGGTGTGATGTTCGACGGGTCAACAGTGACCTGGGTGGCTTTAGCCCTTGCCTCAATCACTTTCGTGAGCGTCTCCTGTTCAAAAGCTGCCGCCCCCTTTACCGTATTGACAAAGTTGGGAATCAGGTCAGCCCTTCGCTGATACTGGGTCTCCACGTTACTCCACTCGGTTGCCACCTTTTCATTCATTGGAACTATCTTGTTGTAAATACCAACTCCCCATGATATTACAAGAAGGAGCGCCACGACAATTATAACAAGCACTACAAGTCCGCTAATACCTTTTTTCATTTTTCTTTCTGTTTGGTTTGATTCCAAAAATAAACAAATTATTGCTTGTAAAGACGCATTGGTCAGCCTCTTCGCTGCAACAGCCGTCCTGTTTTTTGCCTTTGGTGGTCGCAGCGAAATTAATTGTAGTAATTTTGAACAAAACTAACCGTCCATGAGAACCATTGCCATTGTTGCAGGAGGAAATTCATCCGAATACCCGGTCTCCGTCCGCAGCGCAGAGGGTGTTGCAATCGCCCTTAAGGGGAAGTACGAGACCTACATAATCACTGTAAAAGGTACCGACTGGTACTGGGAAGATCAGAAGGGGCGCATGTTCAGGATTGACAAGAATGATTTCACACTTGTTCTTGATGATCAGCGTGTCCGGTTTGACGCTGTCTTCATCGCCATTCATGGCAATCCGGGAGAAAACGGCCTGCTGCAGGGGTATTTTGACATGACCGGTATCCCTTATACCAGCTGTGACGCCTTCGTTTCAGCGCTGACATTCAACAAACAGGCATGTAAACTGTATCTCAACGAGTACGGCATCCCAATGACCGGCGGACTCCTCATCAGGAAGGGGCAGAAGTATGACGCAGCCAGTATTGTAAGGCAGACAGGCCTTCCCTGTTTCGTCAAGCCCAATGCCAGCGGATCAAGCTTCGGGGTTACAAAGGTGAAGGAGACGGCCGATTTCGATGAGGCCCTGGAAAAGGCGTTCGCCGAAGGCCACGAAGTCCTCGTGGAGTCATTCATGAAAGGCACAGAGGTGGCTTGCGGAGTTGTAAGAACGAAGAACAGGAAGATCGTCATGCCGGTGACCGAGATAGTCCCGAAGAAGGAATTCTTCGATTATGAGGCCAAATACACCGATGGTCTGTCAGATGAGATCACCCCGGCGAGGATGCCCGAAGAGATAATATCACGCATTCAGGAGCTCTCGTCGGAGATCTATGATATTCTCGGATGCCGGGGAATCGTCAGGGTCGACTTCATCGTCACGTCCGACGGCCCGCAGTTCCTTGAGATCAACACAATCCCGGGGATGACACCCGAAAGCATCATCCCGCGCCAGGCTGCCGTCTTCGGCATCAGCCAGACAGACCTCTACTCCATGGTAATAGAGGACCTGTTCTGAAGAGTGCCAGCCAATGGTCATCTGACCATGCTAAACAGGAAATTATTCTTTCGCTTCAACCAGCCGGTTTAGAAATGAAACTACATCAGACTGGCTGATGAAACTGTACCTGGCCTGTGTCTGACCTTTACCAACTTTAAGAGTGACAGCTTTATCCGGTAAGGCTCCAAAAAGCTCCTCATCGGTTTTATCATCACCGATGGCAAGAATGAAATCATTTTCCTCACTTGAGATCAGCTTTTTTGCGGCACTCCCTTTGTTGTACCCTGACATCTTAACCTCCACAACCTTATGACCGTCAATCACCTGCAGCGGCATGTTAACTATTGATTCTTCCAGCTCATTTTTAAGCTCTATCACCCGCAAAGCCGCCAGGTCCTCATCAGCATTCCTGTAATGCCATGAAAGAGATACCCTCTTTTCCTCGACAAAGGCACCCTTACACCTGCCTGTATACCTGTCCAGTACCGGCTTGATCCTCTCCTTCCATCTGTCATCCTCGTCAAGCGATGCCTCCCATTCCCTGTCAGGATATTTTATGAATGCCCCATGCTCAGCAACAAGTACCAGGTTAAGATTCGAAAACCATTTATCAAGGAAATCCCTTCGCCTGCCGCTGATTATCACTACCCTGGCAACAGCAGAAAGCCTCTCTGTCAGTGATATAAGCCTGATATCCGGTATCGCAAGCTCGGGAAGTTCCCGTATCGGGACAAGGGTTCCGTCATAATCCAGGAAAAGCAGGGGATTTGCTGCATTCCCGAAAGATCCTGTTATCTTCTCCTCTATCTCCCTGCTTATAATCCTTACACTGAACCTCATCCTGTCAGCCTTTACCCTGACCGTCGACCTGAGGATATCATCTGCCCAGCTGAAAACATCATAATTGCGCAGACGACTTTTCATGGCTTCGATACGTTTCTGTTTCTCCTCAACGGGCATCATCAGCGCCTGGTAAATTGCATCGGCAGTCTGTGAGATATCCGACGGATTAACCATAACCGACTCACTCATCTCTGCAGCAGCGCCTGCCATTTCACTCAGAATAAGCATTCCGTGTTTCTGGGTTTGCGCAGCAACGTACTCTTTTGCAACAAGGTTCATCCCGTCACGCAATGGTGTCAGCAGGCCAACATCACTCATGGCGTAAAGCGCAATCATCTCACTGAATTTAAGAGATTTATATTGATAGGCTATCGGATTCCAGTCCAGTGTGCCATACCTGCCGTTTATCCTTCCTACCATGGCCTCTATCTCTTTCTTCATCTCCTGGTATCGTATGATTGTATCCCGTGACGGTACCATTACCATATTGAAAACAACCCGCCCCCTCATGTTACTGTATCTTTCAAGAAACAGTTCGAAAGCTGCCAGCCTGTTGAGGAAACCTTTGGTATAGTCAAGCCTGTCAAGGGAGAATATCAGCAGGCGGTCCCTCTTTTGCCTGCTTATCCTTGACATATATTTTCTGGTCTCAGGCAATGATACCCCATTATGAAACTTATTGAAGTCTATGCTGATGGGGAAAGCGTCCGCCCTTGAGAAAATATCCCCGGCCATTACAGTGTTCAGGGAGATGTCATAACCAAGTGATCTTCTGACAGATTTCAGAAAGTGTTGCGCATAATCATGGGTGTGGAATCCTATCAGGTCAGCTCCCAGAAGACCCCTGAGTATGGCATCCTGATAGCCGTCAGGCATTATCCTGAACACCTCGTAAGAGGGAAATGGAATATGCAGGAAAAAGGCAACCGAGGCATCAGGAAACTCCTTCCTGACCATTCCCGGCAGCAGAAACAGCTGGTAATCATGAATCCAGATGAAATCTCCCGGCCTGATTGTCTTCTTCAGCTCATTGAAAAAGAGCTGATTGGCCTCCTGGTAGCTTTCAAAGTACCCTTTGCCAAATACCGCCATGGAAGGAAAGTAATGAAACAGAGGCCAGACCAGGTCATTGCAGAATCCGCCGTAGAACTTCTCATTTATGCTGTCAGGGATTCTGACCGGGGCAAGTTCAAAGGTCTCACTGACCTCCCTTAGGGAGTTCAGCTGGTCTGCGTCCTCGTCACCCATGCCTACCCATACTGTCTTTGCCATTTTTGACCCGGGGTTGATCCTCATCATCCTTTCTGTCAGGGAAAGCACGGCAGAAACCAGGCCTCCGCTGTTCTGAACAGCTGTTATTGTGCCGTTCCTGCGCCTCGCAGTGAACGGCAGTCTGTATGATACAATTACTATCCTTTTAAATTCTTCCATTTATATGTTTTTCAGGTTCGCAATATTCACAGGAAAACAGGTTTGTCAAGCTTTGCCGCAATCCGGTAGATGGCGTTCATAAGCCCCACATGACTGTAGGTCTGGGGAAAATTACCCCACTGACTGCCATCACCACCGGCATCCTCACTGAAAAGTCCCAGGTGGTTTGAGTACCCGATCAGTTTTTCGATTGTGCTGATGGCATCATCTACCCTTCCTGTTCCTGCTAGTGCCTCTGCATACCAGAATGCACAGACGAGAAAGGTAGTTTCAGGTTTTCCGAAATCGTCTTCATGCAAATACCTGTAGAACAACCCATCCTCTGTCTTCAGGTGCCCGGCAAGGGCGGCCAGGTGGTCTCGTGCCCGTTCTCCCGAAGGTTCCAGGTAATTCATATTTACAAGATGAAGCGTGGCCGCATCATAGTTTTCATTTCCTATCGCCTGCATGTAGGCCTTCAGATCAGGCCGGTAACACATCTCAATCTTTTCGGCTGCCCTTGCGGCAAGCCTTCCCGCCTTTGACCTTAGATCGTTGTCTGAAAAGTGGGTGGCGATCTTCTCTGCAGCCTTACTCCCGGCCCAATGAAAAAGAAATGTATAACAGTTCTCCTGCAGTTTATTGCGAAATTCCCATATGCCTGCATCAGGCAGCTCCATTGTCTCCTCAATCCGGTTCAGAAGCCAGTACACCACCTCCCTGGATTTCTTGTATGACAGGTAGTTGAGTCTCCTGTCAATATAGAGGGGAAGGAGGCTCGCAAGAACCTGCCCGTAGATATCATTCTGTTCCTGGTTATATGCATCGTTCCCGAGGTGGACCGGCCGGTTGCCCATATATCCCTCAAGCTCAAGCTCCTTCTCCCTGGGTACACCGTTGCCGGCAATCGTGTACATCGGTCTTATCTTCTTTTTCTCCGAGAGAATTATATTCTGGATATACAGGAAATACTTTTCCAGCTCATCAAAGTGGCCGAGGTTGTTGAAGGCATTTAAAGTATAATAAGAGTCTCTCATCCAGCAATAGCGATAGTCCCAGTTCCTCCCGGCACCGGGAGCCTCAGGAAGACTGGTTGTCCCGGAAGCAATGATTGCACCGGTATCCTCAAACTGATGAAGCTTAAGGACAAGCGCTGACCTGATTATCTCATCCTGGAAAATATTGGGGATTGATGTGTTTTTAATCCACTGAAGCCAGTACTTTGCAGTCTTCTCAAGAAAATCCTCCGCAGTTGATTCGAGGGGAGCCTCAAGCGGCACACCGTAGGTAAATGCGAGGTAACAGGTTTCATTGAGAATGAAAGGCTGATTATTGATAATATATGTCAGCGGTATATTTGTTGTCAGCCTTACCTGGGTGTCAAAGTTCAGGTACCTGATGTGATTGCTGCCGGCCACAATCTCAGGCCGGAATGTGCCATAACTGCCTACCGGTTCACACTTGACAGTTATAAACGGATTACCGTCAAGCAACTCAATCTTCCTGATCAGCATAAGTGGCCTGTAGTACCTGTCATACTGGTAAAACCGGGGAGCGAAATCAGTCACCCGGAACTTGCCGTCTCCGGTGATGAACTCAGTGCAAAGAATGTTTGTATTCTTGACATATGACTGAAATGTATAATAATCTCTGTCAACCGGTGTGATGGAAAATTCACCCCCCTTTTCAGGATCAAGCATTGAACCGAACAGAAAACTGCTGTCAAACCTCGGGAGGCACATCCAGTTTACCGCTCCTGCTTTACTGATATAGGCCAGGTATGAACAATTGCCTATCACTCCCATGTCATACTTGTGAATGGAATTCATAGCAGTAACAGTTAAATATTGATGCCGCTGTCAGAATGCGACAAAGAATTCAGCCTGTAAAAGACAAGCTGAGGCTACAAGATAAACAAAAAATCCTAATCGAAGTTTAGATTTTCGAACCGGTATGAATCTATCGGTGCACAGGTGCAGACCAGGTTACGGTCACCGTAGCCGTTGTCAACCCTGCCAACCGCAGGCCAGAACTTGTTCTCCACAACCCACTTCAGCGGATAGGCAGCCTTCCCGCGCGGATAGGAATGCTTCCATTCGTCATAGATCACCGAGGCCGCCGTATGGGGTGCATTCTTCAGCACGTTATCCTCCCTGTCAGCCTTGCCGGTCCTTACCTCCTCAATTTCGTTCCAGATGCTTTTCATGGCATCGATGAACCTGTCAAGCTCGGCCTTCGGCTCCGACTCTGTCGGCTCGACCATCAGTGTACCGTGCACAGGGAACGAGAGTGTCGGAGCGTGAAACCCGTAGTCCATCAGCCTCTTGGCTATGTCTGACTCATCAACGCCGGCATCCCTGAAACCCCTGCAGTCGAGTATCATCTCGTGTGCACATCGGCCGTTGGCACCGGTATAGAGCACCTTGTACATCCCTCCCAGCCGGGCAGAAATATAGTTGGCGTTGAAAATAGCGTAAACTGTTGATTTTGTAAGTCCTTCTGCGCCAAGCATCATAACGTATGCATGGCTGATTGTAAGTACGTGGGCACTTCCGAACGGCGCAGCTGCAACAGCTGTGATGCCGTGGCTGCCTCCTGTTTTCACAACAGGGTGTGAGGGGAGGAATTCTGCCAGCTTGGTGTTGCACAGGATGGGGCCCATTCCGGGTCCGCCGCCTCCGTGAGGTATCGCAAATGTCTTGTGCAGGTTCAGGTGGCATACATCTGCCCCGATATGTCCCGGGCTTGTAAGTCCGACCTGCGCGTTCATGTTGGCTCCGTCCATGTACACAAGGCCGCCGTTCTCATGTACGATTTCAATCATCTCCCTTATGGCTTCCTCGAATACACCGTGTGTTGACGGATAAGTTATCATTGCAGAGCTGAGGTTTTCGCGGTGTTCAACCGCTTTCTTCCTTAAATCCTCAACGCTGATGTTGCCGTTCTCGTCGCATTCGACAACTACAACCTTCATGCCGGCCATTGCAGCGCTGGCAGGATTGGTACCGTGAGCCGATGACGGTATCAGCGCCACGTTACGGTGACCCTCGTTACGGCTGATATGATACTGCCTGATCACCATCAGTCCCGAATATTCACCGGCAGCGCCCGAGTTGGGCTGGAATGACACCGCATCAAAACCGGTTATCTCCTTGAGTGCCTCACCCAGTTCCTCCATGAGTTTGTGATAACCCGCTGCCTGTTCGGCAGGAACAAACGGGTGGATGTTACCGAATTCAGGCCAGCTCATTGCAAACATAGCGGCAGCAGGATTCAGCTTCATCGTACATGAACCGAGGGGAATCATTCCGTTGGCCAGTGAGAAATCCTTGCGCTCCAGCATCTTGATGTAGCGCATCATGTCAGTCTCGCTGTGGTAGCTGTTGAAAGTGCGCTCCTGCAGGAAAGCCGACTTGCGGTGGAATTTCTCATCGATGCAGAAACAGTCGCAGAGCGAAGTAACTTCTTCAGCCTTCTTTCCTGCCGCTTCGGCGAAGACCGCAACGATCTCATTTATCTCCTTAAGGGTCGTGGTCTCGTCAGTGCTGATGACCGCGCAGTTGGCGCACGGATACCACAGGTTGATCTCCCTGCCGAGGGCTATCTTCTGTATCATGTCGGCGGTTACGCCTGTGACGGCCTGTACACGCACCGTATCAAAGAACTGCTCGTGCTTCACCGTATATCCCAGCTTCTTCAGGGCACCGGCAAGGGTACATGCTGCGGAGAATATATGTCGTGCTATGCTTTTCAGTCCCTCAGGTCCGTGATACTGTGCATACATGCCTGACATGGTTGCCAGCAGCGCCTGGGCAGTACAGATGTTGGATGTGGCACGCTCGCGCTTGATATGCTGTTCACGTGTCTGCAGCGCCATGCGCAGTGCCTGGTTGCCGTGTGAGTCTATCGAGACACCGATGATACGCCCCGGCATACTCCGTTTCAGCTCATCCCTGGTTGCAAAGAAACCGGCATGCGGACCGCCGTAACTCATCGGAAGGCCAAACCGCTGGTTGGAACCGAAGACGATGTCGGCGCCCCATTCTCCGGGAGGAGTCAGCAACGTGAGGCTCATCAGGTCAGCACCGACACCAATCAGGGCCCCGGCGCCGTGAACCTTGTCAACAAGCTCGCGGTAGTCACGGATCTCACCGCAGGCAGCGGGATACTGAACAATAACGCCAAAGAGCCTTGCATCAGCTCCAATCTCCCTGTAATCAACAAACTGAATATCGATATCCAGGGGCGCTGCACGGGTAATAAGCACATCGCGTGTCTGTTTAAAGACCGAGTTGTCTACCAGGAACAGGTTGGCACCGCCCTTCGCCTTTTCGCGCGAGCGGGCATTGTACATCATGATCATCGCTTCGGCGGCAGCCGTGGCCTCGTCAAGCAGCGAGGCATTGGCAATATCCATCGCCGTCAGGCTGGCTACCATCGTCTGGAAGTTCAGCAGCGCCTCAAGCCTGCCCTGCGAGATCTCTGCCTGATAAGGGGTATAAGATGTGTACCAGGCCGGATTTTCAAGGACATTGCGGATTATAACCGGCGGTACAGCCACACCGTAGTAACCCTGACCTATGAAGGAGCGAAACTGCTTGTTACGCTTGCCAAGATCCCGGATGTGGGCAAGATATTCGAACTCTGTCATGGCTGGCGGCAGGTTAAGAGGCCTTTCAAGCCTGATTGATGCCGGCACTGTCTGGTCGATAAGCTGTTCGGGGGAATCAACGCCAATAGCCCTGCACATCTCGGCTGCCTCGCTTTCACGCGGCCCGATGTGACGGTTTACAAAACGATCGGATGTCATATTATGTTCAGTTGGTTTGTCTTGTCAGTGGAACGAAGCGAAAATAGTATAAAGGGAAGAACTAACAAAAGCATATTAATCATGTTCAGGAGAAAAAAGGGTTGTGTGCAATCTCTTCCCTTATTGTTGTTTCGGGACCGTGACCCGGGTAGACAACAGTATCAGGAGGAAGAGTGAACAGTCCCCGCCGGATGTTTTCCATCAGCTGTTCATGGTCTCCGCCGGGGAGGTCAGACCTGCCGATGCTTCCCGCGAAGAGGGCGTCACCGGTGAATACAACACCATCGGTTTCTGAATAAAAGGCTATTCCTCCCGGTGAATGCCCCGGGACGGCAATCACTTTCAGCGTCATACCCGCTGCAGTGATCATTTCCCCATCAGCAAGATATCCCTCCGGCTCCGGGGGTTCCTCCATCGACAGCCCGAACATCAGGGAATGTTTTGGTGCATTTTTGTAATTGAACCGGTCACCTTCATGAAACCGGGGCCTCAGTCCGTATCTCTCCAGCATGAACCTGTTGCCAAAAACGTGGTCAAGATGGCAGTGTGTGTCCAGCAGCATAACGGGTTCCAGGCTCCCTGACTCAAGCATCTCCTCAAGCTTTTTCTCCTCATCATGACCGTAGCAGCCGCAGTCAATTATAATGCACTCCTTTCCGTCACCGGTAATGATGTAGGTGTTAACCTCTATTGGTGAGAATACCGCCCTGTATATCTTCATGCTGTCAGTCTCTGCTGTTTCCGTTTGCTATGCCCCTGAGCATGGGCACAAAAACAAAATATCCGTGTGTTGTTTGCTCGAAATCATCCTCTCCGCGCCGCACATACAGCGTCATCACCTGTGAGTCACGCTCTCCTTTTGGTACCACCAGCCGTCCGCCGATCCTGAGCTGCTTCAGAAGCTTTTCGGGTACCTCGGCAGTTGCGGCAGTGATTATAATGCCATCAAACGGACCGTACTGCGGCTGCCCTTCATAACCGTCACCAAGGAAGAAATGTATCCTGTATCCCAGGTCACCAAGCATGACCTGCGCCTTACGGTAGAGTTCCCGCTGCCTTTCGATTGTGTAGACCTTCACTCCCATCTCAGCCAGTACGGCAGCCTGGTATCCTGAACCTGTACCCACCTCCAGAACCTTATCCCGCTTCCCCACGTTCAGCAGCACTGTCTGAAAAGCAACAGTATAGGGTTGCGAGATAGTCTGGCCTGCAGCTATGGGAAAAGCCTTGTCCTGGTATGCATGCCTGAGGAAGGCATCATCCATGAACAGGTGACGTGGCACCTTCCCCATGGCTTCGAGAACCCTTTCATCAGTTATACCCTTGCTGCGAAGCTCTTCTATCAGCCTCTTTCTCTTGCCTTTCGCCTCAAAGGATTCCTCAATCATCATCTCGTGAATTTGGTCTAAAAATAACAGATATCTTTGCATATCTCCCGCCCAGAGTGATGAAAAAATTTGCCAGGACAATTAAGCTGTCATATATTTTAGCCGACTTCACAGGCTCATCTGCCGCGTGGGCACTCTTTTACCTGTTCCGCAAATACTTTATTGAGACACAGTTATACGGAGAGTATTTCCGGATGGAAATCGGCACAAGGTTCTACATGGGCATCTGTCTTATCCCTCTCTTTTTCCTGTTTGTATTTGCGATGGCGGGATTTTATTCGGATCCTCTCCGCCGTTCAAGGCTCCTCGAGTTCGGGAAGTCTGTTGCTGTAACTCTTGCTGCTGTTCTGGTCCTCTTCTTCGTCCTCATCCTTGATGATGTTGTGGGTCACTACTCCACTTACTACAGGTCAATTGGCGTGCTCTTCCTTCTTGAGTTCCTGTTTACATATATCCCGAGACTGCTGATCACATCATTTGTTTCCGGGAAGATTCACCGGAGGGAAGCCGGGTTCAGGACGCTCATCGTCGGAAGCAGGGAAAAAGCGGAGAGGCTGGCAGGTGAGATCAGAAGCGAAAGGATACCTGCGGGGAACCTGCTGGCCGGTTACCTGAGTGCCGGCAGATCAGGCCAGGCACCGTTGGGAGGCGACATCATGTGGCTCGGTACCGTTGATAACATTATCAGGGTAATCGAAGAGCACGAAATTGACGAGGTGATTCTCGCGATGGAGGAAGATGAATACGGCCTGGTGGAGGATATTGTAAACACTGTATGTTACCGGGATGTGCTTGTCAGGGCGGTGCCCTCAATGCGCCGGATCATTTCAGGACATGTTGAGGCCGGGCCAATTTACGCCACGCCGTTGCTCAGGGTGTCGTACCGGGAGATGCCCCGGTGGCAGTATATGGTGAAGATGCTTCTGGATTACTCTGTTTCTGTCATTACCCTTTTGGTCCTCTCTCCCCTGATGGCAGTGCTGGCGCTGCTAATAAGGTTTTCAGGCAAGGGGCCGGTTATATACAGGCAGGAGCGGATCGGCAGGTATGGCAAACCCTTCATGATATACAAGTTCAGGTCTATGGAGGATGGTGCGGAGACTGACGGACCGCAGCTTGCAGTAAAGGGTGATGCCCGCATCACTCCCCTGGGAAGATTCATGAGGAAGCACCGTTTTGATGAGATTCCCAATTTCATCAATGTTCTCAGGGGTGAGATGTCTCTTGTGGGGCCCAGGCCTGAGAGGAGTCATTACATAGACCAGATCAGGGAGAGGGCACCGTGGTTCAACAGGGTGCTCGCGGTGAAGCCGGGAATCACCTGCTGGGGCCAGGTAAAGCTCGGATATGCCTCTGACCTTGAGACGATGCTGGAGCGGCTCTCGTATGACCTGCTTTACCTGGAGAATGTCTCCCTGTTCCTCGACATGAAGATCATTTTCTACACCCTCGGGACAATCATCAGGGGCAAGGGACTGTAAATATGCAAAATATCAAAGCCAGTACTGAACCTGGTCGCTTGACAGGTAACCTGGATGCGTTCCACCTTCCCGTGATTGCTATGGTATTTTTAAAATCAGGCATTTAAGTCGGGTAGGAGGAAAATGAAACAGGTTTCCTCCTATTTCATTTTCCGACCTCTCACACCACTTTACGTACAGGTCTCGTATACGGCGGTTCTTTAAGATACAACTCTAATCCTGCTGCAGAAATCCTTAAAGAAAACGTAACCAGCCAGACGAAGACGCTGAGTAGTGATGGTGGTGGAGAGGATGTAGTTCCCGGCTGTATGCCAGTAGCTCTTCCTCGTGTACGCCCACTGATGGGCTTTGGATTTAATAACCCCCAACCCTTCAAGATTACGCCTACGTGTCTTCGCCTGTTTCCATTGTTTCCAGATGACCATGCGTAACCTCCGGCCATACCACTCGTCTATCTCTGACAGAAGAGTCTCCATGTATGCCAGCCTGAAGCATGGCAACCAGCCTTTAATGTAATGGATAAACGAGATAACCCGCCCGTCCTTAATCTTGCGTGACAGTTCCTCTGTCAGTTTGCTATGGTTTACCGTGTCAAAGAACCTCTCGAGGTCAATGTCCACAGCATATACATAACCTTCCCTGATGTAATCCCGGCATTTACCAAGTGCCTGGTGTGCGCTCCGCTTTGGCCTGAAGCCAAAACTATGCGGGGAGAACCCGGGATCATAGAGCAGGCTCAGCTGTTGTGCTATGCCCTGCTGGATAACCCTGACTACTACCGTGGGGATATCCAACTCACGACGCTTCCTGTTCCCTTTGGGAATCTCTGCCCTGCAGACCGGATTGGGGCGGTATTTGCCCCTCTCAATGGATGCTGTCAACTCCTCCTTTGCCCTGACAAGATAGTCTTTCAATGACCCGACATCCATCCT
>CAZUIF010000046.1:0-14130 GCA_964621005.1 uncultured Rikenella sp. | reverse complement strand
GCTCCGGAGCGCCTCCACCCTCACCCTCGCCGCAGCCACGGCGGCGTGCAACGCCGCCGTCGCCGCCGCAGCAGTGGCAGCTGTGGTGTGGGCAAAATTCATCCCGCTGGCAGCCGCCATGTATGCAATCAAAACCATTCCCGATTACCTGCTGATATCAACAGAAATGAGGAAGAGAGGGACAAAAATGGCCGCAGGTCATTTTATAGTCTCTGAGATTATTTACCCGTTTTATTTTATTGTTGTGGGGGCCATGAGCCTTCTGCCCGGCGCCGGCCTGTTCCGGGGGCGCGACTGAACCTCCTTCCCGGTCCGCCGGCTGGCTGCTGATACGGGATTGACACTCCTCCTGCGTCCGAGGCCCAAACTGCCGACTGACTCAGTTTCCCTCCGCCAGCACCTTGATGCGCACCAGCCGGATCTCTTCCTCCTCAAATTCGCCGGCAAGCTCATTGATGGCCTCATCAAGGGAACCGCTCTCAGCCTCCTCCATAAAGTAGGAGTAAATGTCCTGCTGACGGTCCTCATCAATGACAGTATCTATATAGTAATCAATGCTCAGCTTCGTTCCGCTGCTTACAATGGCCTCTATCTCCGAGAGCAGCTCATCATACTCAATGCCCTTGGCATCAGCGATGTCCTCAAACGGCATCTTGCGGTCAATGCTCTGGATGATGTAAACCTTGAGGCCCGACTTGTTGACCACTGACTTGACAACCATATCCTGTGGCCTGATGATCTCCTTGTCAGCCACATAGTTTTTGATCACCTCAACCACCTCCTTGCCGTACCGCTGTGCCTTGCCCGCACCTATGCCGGTTATGTTCTGCAGTTCCTCGAGGGTGACCGGGTACTGAATGGCCATCTCCTCCAGCGACGGATCCTGGAATATATTATATGGTGGCTGCCCGGCCTGCTTCGATATCTTCTTCCGCAGGTCCTTCAGTATGCTCAGCAGCTCCTCATCGGCAGCAGCCGTGCGTGCTCCGAAGGAGGCTTCCTCATCCTCGGTCTCGGTATAGTCATGGTCCTCGTTGAGCATGAAGCTCTTCGGGTTCTCAAGGAATTCGTGCCCCTTCGGCGTCAGCCCCAGCAGCCCGTAGTTTTCTATGTCCTTTGTAAGCAGCTTGTTGATGAGCGCCTGCCTGATAACCATATTCCAGAACCGCTCATCCTTCTCCTCATCGATGCCGAATGTCTCAAGCTTGTGGTGCTTGTACGACTTGATTGCAGAGTTCATCGTTCCCGCCAGTATTTTGGCAATGTGATCGGCCTTGTGCTTCTCCTTCACTGCAAGCACTGTCTCAAGCATGCTGACAACGTAATCCTGACCCTCGAACTGCGTCTTCGGATGAAGGCAGTTGTCACAGGCCTCGCAGTTATCCTGCCTGTACTCTTCTCCGAAGTAGTGAAGCAGTATCCTGCGGCGGCAGGTAGAAGATTCTGCATATGAAACCGTCTCAAGCAGCAGCTGCTTGCCGATCTCCTGCTCGGCTATCGGTTTCCCCTGCATGAATTTCTCAAGCTTGACGATGTCATCGTAACTGTAATAGGCAATGCATCTCCCCTCCCCCCCGTCGCGCCCTGCGCGGCCGGTCTCCTGGTAATACCCCTCAAGGCTCTTCGGCATGTCGAAGTGGATCACATACCTCACGTCAGGTTTGTCTATCCCCATGCCAAAGGCAATTGTGGCAACAATCACGTCAACCTCCTCCATCAGGAACTTGTCCTGGTTTGATGTACGCGTCGGTGAGTCCATCCCTGCATGATATGCGAGGGCCTTTATATCATTGACCTTCAGTGTCTCGGCCAGCTCCTCCACCTTCTTGCGGCTGAGGCAGTAGATGATGCCTGACTTGCCCGGATTGTTCTTTATGTACTTGATGATCTCGCGGGTTGCATCCTGCTTTGCCTTAACCTCGTAGTACAGGTTGGGCCTGTTGAACGACGACTTGAACACCATTGCGTCACTGATGCCGAGGTTCTTGAGTATATCATGCTGGACCTTGGGGGTGGCCGTGGCTGTAAGTGCTATGATCGGTGCCCTGGATATTGTATCTATGATAGGTCTGATCCGGCGGTATTCCGGCCTGAAATCGTGTCCCCACTCCGAGATGCAGTGAGCCTCATCCACTGCATAGAAGGAGACTTTCACGCTCCTGAGGAACTCGATATTCTCATCCTTTGTCAGCGACTCAGGTGCAACGTAGAGGAGTTTGGTCTTGCCCTGGGCAACATCCTGCCTTACTCTTGCAATAGCAGTCTTGGTAAGGGATGAATTCAGGAAATGTGCCACATCATCTGTGGTGTTGAAGTTGCGCATGGCATCAACCTGGTTTTTCATCAGTGCTATCAGCGGCGAGATGACCACGGCAGTGCCGTCCATCATCACTGCCGGCAACTGGTAGCAGAGCGACTTACCCCCGCCGGTAGGCATCAGTACAAATGTGTCATGCCCCTCCAGGACACTCTTTATTATTGGCTCCTGGTTTCCCTTGAACGTGTCAAACCCGAAATATTTCTTCAGATAGTCATGTATAGAAGTATCATTATACATGTGAAATTCCTCTCCCCTTCAGTTAAACGGATTAAATTTATAATAACAAGTTACGCAAACTTTATCCAACATATTACCCTTAACTCAAATTTAACTAAAATAAGAATACACATCAAATCTTTTTATTACCGGCAGGGATTAATTGAAATGCCCGCTGAGTAAACGGGTATTGTTTTGAAACCTAAGTTTTGCATATCTTTACACGCTTCAATTATAGCGCCAGTTATGGCCGGCAAGAGCAGAGCAAACAGCAGAACCACAGACGGAGAGATGACATTCCTGCAGCACCTCGAGGAGCTGAGATGGCATATTATAAGGGCCCTGGCTGCCGTCGTGGCCGGTGCAATTGTTGCCTTTATATTCAAGAACATAATTTTTGACCACATAATTCTTGCCCCGAACAACCCCCATTTCATCACAAACAGGCTTCTCTGCAGGCTGGCAGACCTGGTAAACGTGCCGGTACTCTGCATAAACCAGGATCCAATTCAGCTGATAAGCATTAAGATGTCGGGACAGTTCACCACTCACATCAACATTTCACTTGTGGCCGGACTGATCCTGGCTTTTCCGTATGTATTCTGGGAGTTCTGGTCATTCTTCCGCCCCGCCCTCTACGAAAAGGAAAGGAAGTATGCCCGCGGCGCTGTTACCATGGCTTCGCTGCTCTTCGTTACGGGAGTTCTGTTCGGGTATTTCATTATCACGCCTCTCTCGATCAACTTTCTCGGCTCATACCGTGTCAGTGACATCGTCACGAACCAGATAAACGTCAGCTCATATATCGGTTCCGTCACCTCTGTTGCACTCTCTGCCGGAGTGACCTTCGAGCTGCCGATAGTAGTATTCTTCCTGGCAAGGATAGGCGTACTGACGCCTGAATTCATGCGCAAATACCGGAGGCATGCCATTGTGCTCGTACTTGTCGTGGCCGCTGTGATCACTCCGCCGGATATCTTCAGCCTTATTCTCGTTTCAATTCCGCTGCTTCTGCTTTACGAAGTCAGTATCTTTATAGCGAACAGGGTGATAAAGAAGAAGGAGAAGGCCGAGGCGGCCGAAGCTGAGGCTGAAGCTGCGGCTGAGCGTGCAGCAAAAGAGAAGGCAAGGGCTGCCGCTGCAGAACAGGAAGCCAGGGAGAAGGCCAGGGCCGCTGCTGCTGAACAGGAAGCAAAGGAGAGAGCAGAGGCAGAAGCCGGCAGCGAAGCAAAGGCTGATGATGAGGCTGAAGGAACCAGCGGGAACGACAGCCCTGGCCAGGAAGGCGGGGACACCGTAAACGAAAAAGAGTAACGCCATGAAACTCCATACAACAGATCTTGTCAAGAGGTATAAGACACGGACAGTTGTCAACGAGGTTTCCGTTGAGGTTGAGCAGGGAGAGATAGTGGGGCTCCTCGGTCCGAACGGCGCAGGCAAGACTACCACATTCTATATGATAGTAGGGCTTATACGCCCCAACGGCGGACATATATGGCTTGACAGCACGGAGATCACTGACTTCCCGATGTACCGCCGTGCCCGTCTCGGCATAGGTTACCTTGCCCAGGAGGCCTCCGTCTTCCGCAAACTGAGCGTGGAAGACAACCTGATGGCCGTAATGGAGCTCTCTGACATGACCCGCGAGGAACGAAAGGAGCGGCTTGAGGCACTCCTGGAGGAGTTCGGCCTGGCACGCATAAGAAAGAGCCTCGGTATACAGCTCTCAGGAGGAGAACGGCGCCGCACGGAGATTGCCCGAGCCCTGGCCCTGAAACCCAACTTCATCCTCCTGGACGAACCGTTCGCGGGCGTTGACCCCATCGCCGTGGAAGACATCCAGATGATAGTCTCTCACCTGAAAGACAAGAACATAGGCATCCTCATAACAGACCATAACGTCCACGAAACCCTCTCAATAACTGACAGGGCCTACCTCCTCTTCGAGGGGAAGATACTCAAGCAGGGGACTGCCTCTCAGCTTGCTGACGATGAGCAGGTAAGAAGCGTCTATCTCGGTAAGAACTTCGAACTCAGGAGGTAAATTAATCCAAGCCCTTTTGTAACTTCGTAATTTTTACTAATTTTGCACCACTTTTTGCGGATGTGTCGTAATTGGTAGCCGAGCAAGACTTAGGATCTTGTGCCTCAGGGCGTGGGGGTTCGAGTCCCTTCATCCGCACCAGACAACGAAGCCGTCCTTATACCCCGCCGCAAGGCACAGGTTAAGGCGGTTTTTAAATCGATAGAAAACAGTTACAAGATGAATGTCACCAGAGAGAACATTGACGCACTGAACGCAACCGTCAGGATTGATATCACTAAAGCCGACTACGAAGAGAAAGTCGAAAAGAAACTCAGGGAATACCGGAGAACCGCCAGTATAAAAGGATTCCGTCCCGGCCATGTACCCATGCAGATGGTGAAAAAGCTTTACGGAACATCAGTCCTCGTTGACGAGATAAACAACATCGTCTCCGAGAGCCTTTCGGATTACATAAAGAACGAAAACCTTGACATACTGGGTGACCCGATGCCAAAAAACGACGGGCATACTTTTGACCCTGAAAAGTCGGATGAATTCAGTTTCACCTTTGAACTGGGACTGGCCCCTGAATTCGAGGTCAGCCTGAGCAAGAAGCAGAAGCTCACCCGCTACCTGATAGAGCCTGACACAAAAATGGTTGCAGATTATGTTGATAACTATGCCCGCAGGTACGGCCAGTTCATCACTGCAGATGCAGCGGAAGAGAAGGACCTCCTAAAGGGTATTGTGGAATCATCTGACGGCACGGTCAAAAACGATGCTGCCACCCTCTCGGTGGAGATGATAAAGGATGAGGAGATCAAGAAACACTTCCTTGGCAAGCAGGCAGGAGAGACAGTAGGCTTCGAGCTTCGCAAGGCTTTCCCGAATGATTACGAGATAGCCGGGCTGCTGAAGAAGCAGAAGGATGAGGTTAAAGACCTCGGCGGCAGCTACTCAATAACAATCATGGAGGTATCGCGCTTCGTCCCGGCTGAGAACAACCAGGAGCTGTGGGACAAGATCTACGGAGAGGGAACGGTGAAATCAGCTGCCGAGTTCGAGGCAAAGGTTACCGACGAGATCAGGGAGTACTTCAATCGTGAAACCGAATACAAGCTTCGCACCGATGCCCGTGACCTCGTCCTGGAGAAGACCCCGTTCGAGCTCCCCGAGGAGTTTCTCAAGAGATGGCTCCTGAGGGTGAATGAGAAGACCACGGCAGAGGATATTGAAAAGGACTTTGACCACTTCCGTGATGACCTGCGCTGGCAGCTTGTCAAGAACAGGGTGGCCAAGAACAGCGAACTCAAGATTACCGATGCCGAGATAATGGATGAGGCCAAGGAATTCACCCGTGCCCAGTTTGCCCAGTACGGTCTGCATTACGCTACGGATGAGCAGATCACATCATTTGCAGCTGATTTCCTGAAGAAGGAAGAAGAGGCACGCCGTATTGCAGAGAAGGTGCTTGACACCAGGGTGCTGGGTATCATCATTGACTCGGTGAAGGTGGATGAAAAGAGCGTAACCCCCGAGGAGTTCAACAAGCTCTTCGGCAACAAATGAAACTATTAAGGGTTTAATTCGTATATTTGGAATTCAACCAAAGATTCTTACTATGTCAGATATCAGGGATTTTAAAAAATATGCGGCTGACCGCTTCGGCATAAGCAGCCTTACGATGCACAGGTACATATCGGCCAGCAACGGCTACATCTCTCCCACCATCATTGAGGAGCGTCAGCTGAACGTGGCTTCTATGGACGTTTTCTCCCGCCTGATGATGGACCGGATCATATTCCTGGGGCTTCCTGTAGACGACTATGTTGCCAATATTATACAGGCTCAGCTGCTCTATCTTGACTCTTCCGATCCGGGAAAAGATATCCAGATTTACCTCAATACTCCGGGAGGGGCAGTGCATGCAGGGCTTGGCATCTATGACACGATGCAGTACATCTCTGCTGATGTGGCTACCATCTGCACAGGCATGGCCGCCTCGATGGGTGCCGTTCTTCTCACCGCAGGCACGAAGGGAAAGCGCTCAGCACTTAAGCACTCGCGCATAATGATCCACCAGCCCATGGGAGGTGCTGAGGGACAGGCATCGGACATCGAGATTGTAGCAAGGGAGATTACGAAGCTCAAGAAGGAGCTGTACGAGATCATCGCCCTTCATACCGGCAATCCTGTTGACAAGGTAGAGAAGGACTCTGACCGCGACTACTGGATGACCGCCACCGAAGCAAAGGAATACGGCATGATTGACGAAGTCCTTGCCAGGACCAAGAATTAATTCGCTTCTGATGGATAAATGCTCGTTCTGCGGACGCACCAAGAAAGAGGCTAACCTTCTAATTGCCGGGCTTGAGGGCCACATATGCGATCATTGCATAGAACAGGCCCACAACATAATGGTTGAGGAGCTGGGTGGCAAATCAAGCTTCAACCTTGAGGGGATCAAGCTTCGCAAGCCGGAGGAGATCAAGAACTTCCTCGACCAGTACGTCATCGGCCAGGACAAAGCCAAAAAAATACTTTCGGTAGCAGTCTACAATCATTACAAGAGGCTGATGCAGAAGTCCGACAGTGATGATGTGGAGATTGAAAAATCAAACATCGTACTTGTTGGCGAGACCGGAACCGGCAAGACGCTGCTGGCACGCACGATTGCCAGGATGCTTCACGTCCCGTTCACAATTGTTGACGCAACGGTGCTGACAGAAGCCGGCTATGTAGGTGAGGACATTGAGAGCCTTCTCACGCGTCTTCTCCAGAACGCCGACTATGATGTAAAGGCAGCCGAGAAGGGTATTGTATTCATTGATGAGCTTGACAAGATAGCCCGTAAGGGAGATAACCCCTCCATCACGCGTGACGTATCGGGCGAGGGTGTGCAGCAGGGACTCCTGAAGCTTCTTGAGGGATCGGTTGTAAACGTTCCCCCTCAGGGAGGCAGGAAACATCCCGAGCAAAAGATGATCCCCGTTGATACGAGGAACATTCTCTTCATCTGCGGCGGCGCCTTCGAAGGGATAGAAAAGAAGATCGCGCACAGGCTCAACACGTCGGTGGTTGGATACACTGCCAGCCGCTCACGTGATCATTACGACAAGGATGACCTCCTGAAGTACATTGCACCGCAGGACCTGCGGGCTTACGGACTCATCCCCGAGATAATCGGCCGTCTGCCGGTGCTTACGCACCTTTCCCCCCTTGACCGCAGGGCACTGAGAGCCATCCTGACCGAACCGAAGAACGCCATCACAAAGCAGTACATAAAGCTTTTCGCCATGGACGGCATAGAGCTCACCTTCACCCCGGAGGCACTTGACTACATCGTGGACAAGGCTGTGGAGTTCAGGCTGGGCGCCAGGGGTCTCCGCGCAATCTGTGAAGCTATTATGATGGACGCAATGTTCGAACTCCCGTCGGGTGATTCCAAGGAGTTTACGGTTACGCCGGACTACGCTTCTCACAAGCTCGAAAGAGTGGACATGAAGATACTCAAGGCATCCTGAAACCAGTCAGGACCCGAATGAAAAAAGAATCCCGGTCTGCCGTACTGCAGACCGGGATTTCTCTTTGAAGATACCCGCCGGACAGTTCCGGGAAACAGGGCGGGTCAGGGTAGCACACTAATTATCATTGTATTTCGGATGCCTGTAACGGAGCGTGATCTGCTTAGTTTCATCACCTCTTGAGAGGGTGGCATCAGCATCACATTCGCCCGTGCCGTAGTCAAGTTCGAAAGGTTCAATGCCTTCCACATCAAATCCTATCGTTCCGCTGACCAGGAACCTGCATGCAGCATGCCATTCAAGCGGGTTGAGGATTGTCAGCGTGTAGGTCTTGCCGTCAAGGTTTGTCCCTGCTGACATACCGGTGATAAGGCACTTGTCATCCCATGGGCTCCATGTACCGTAACCTGCAATGTATTCCCTCTGGCGTGTGAACTCGCGGGTTATTACCTTGCTGTCAGGGAAGGTTATCTTTCCGCCGGCGAGGCTTACACCGAAGACAGCATTCTGGTTGTTGTTCAGGCCCAGGTTCTCTGTTGTGAATGTACCCTCGACCTTTGCTCCGTTGACATAGTAGTTGTCAAATGTCAGCACACGCTCCGAGCCGGTTGTTCCCCTCGGGCCTGAGAGGGTGATGAGAATCTTTCCGCTGCGGACTACGTCAAACAGGCCGGTACAGCCTGTGCCATAGTCAATGACGATGTTCCTGGGGAAGAAATCCTCCCCCGGGGAGTTGATAGTTATGAGCGGACAGCTGTCAAGCACCGAGGCTGACTTCTTCCCTGCCTCTGCAAATACTGTGGCTATCTCAAGTGAAGCGAACGCATCATCATAGAGAGCTTCGCTGAGCGCAACATCATCTGCGGCATCGGTGGCATTTGTGTCAATCGGCTCCGATTTGCTGCATGATGTCATTATCAGACCCGTAAGGGCCATGAACAGAATCAGTGTTTTTGTTTTCATAGTAAATCCCGTTAAGTGTATTTTTTGTGTCTGTATTGCTTTGACAGCAGAAAACACTTACGGTTTAACGGACGAATGAAAAAAAAGTTACCTGCGCCTCAGGTACGTGACGTATGAGAAGCTTATCTGCGAGAGATCCTCTGACCGGAAATCCTCCTTCTCCGAAACGTACCATTCATCGGGACTGATCTCAGGAAAGAACGTGTCGGCGGTGAACACGGCGTCGATATGTGTCACCATCAGTCTGTCGGCCAGCGGCATGAACTGCCTGTAAATTGAACCTCCTCCTATTATAAAGATTTCATTGCCGGGCTTGCAAAGGCTGAGAGCCTCTTCTATCGAGCGGGCAGTTTCGGCACAGTCGAAGCAGTCGAGCTCATTGTCCGTTACAACGATGTTCTGCCTTCCGGCAAGTGGTTTATTGGGAAGTGATTCCCACGTCTTCTTGCCCATGATGAGGCTGTGCCCCATTGTAATCTCCTTAAACCTACGGAGGTCTCCCGGAATATTTGCCAGGAGTCTGTTATTGTATCCGATACCGTTGTTCCGGTCAGTTGCTACTATTATCGTGATCATTTCAGACAGATATATCGCCTTTTATGGCAGGGTGCGGATCATATTCCGTAAGGGTGAAATCCTCATACCTGAACTCAAGGATATCATTCACCTCCTGGTTAAGATGCATTACCGGCAGGCGCCGTGGCTCGCGGGTGAGCTGCAGCCTTACCTGGTCAATATGGTTAAGGTAGATATGGGCATCTCCAAGCGTGTGGATGAATTCACCCGGTTTCAGTTCCGTCACCTGGGCCATCATCAGGGTCAGCAGTGAATAGGAAGCTATATTGAAAGGGACACCCAGGAAAATGTCAGCGCTGCGCTGGTACAGCTGGCATGAGAGCCTGCCGTCAGCCACATAGAACTGGAACAGTATATGGCACGGCGGCAGGGCCATCTTTTCCAGCTCGCCCACATTCCATGCGGATATGATGTGCCTGCGCGAGTCAGGGTTATTCTTCAGTGAGGAGACCACCGCTTTCACCTGATCAATGGTCCGGCCGTCAGCGGCAGGCCATGAGCGCCACTGGTACCCGTAGATCGGTCCCAGGTTTCCATCGGCGTCAGCCCACTCATTCCATATTTTCACCCCCTTCTCCTGGAGGTATCGGACGTTTGTGCTGCCGCTGAGGAACCACAGAAGCTCATGGATGATCGACTTCAGGTGCAGCTTCTTGGTTGTAAGCACCGGGAATGTTTCGCTGAGGTCAAACCTCATCTGGTATCCGAAGGTGCTTATTGTGCCTGTTCCTGTCCGGTCTCTCTTCTCCACGCCATGTTCCATTACATGGCTCAGAAGGTCAAGGTATTGCTTCATGGTCTGATCACCGGTTAATTGTTGATTGGTATAATCCTTGCCACCCAGCCGCCTCCCGGTGCCAGGGATATTGTTACTTTATCACCGGCCTCTGCCGTACGTGTCGTATGCCGGTAATCCTCCCCGTGCCTGTCGGCGTTTATACCGTCGGCGAATATTTCCAGAGTGTAACTGCCTTCCGGCAGGAAGGAAAGGTCAGCCTCCGTCCCGAACGGTTTCCAGTCGGTCATTGCAGCAAGGTACCATATGTCGCCGTGCCTTCTTGCTATGACGATGTTATCGCCCTTTCTGGCTGCGAGAACCCTGGTCTCATCCCATGTCACGGGCACGCCGGCAATGAATGCTGTACACTCCTGGTTCCGCTTATAGTTTGACGGGCTGTCGGCCAGCATCTGCAGCGGGCTTTCAAACACCACGTACATTGCCATCTGGTGAACGCGTGTACCCTGGCTGGCCGGCCTGTTGAAAACCGGTTTGAAATCGCGTCTCTGCATGTTGACCATGGCTCCCGGGGTATAGTCCATCGGGCCTGCAACCATCCTGGTGAAGGGCAGTGTCAGGTTATGCTCAGGGTTGGTCTCATCACTCCACTTGTTGTGTTCCAGCCCCTTGACACCCTCGCGGGTTATCACATTGGGCCATGTGCGCTCCATGCCGTCGGGCTTGTAGCTCCCGTGGAAATCGACAAGCAGCTTGTGCTGAGCCGCCTTCGCAGCCACCTCGTGATAATAGTTGACCATCCACTGATCGTCACGCTGCATGAAATCGACCTTGATCCCCTTCACACCCCATTTTTCAAACTGTGCCAGGGCAGCATCAAGCTGGTCATACAGCGTTTTCCACACCACCCACAGGATGATGCCGACGTTTTTTGATGCCGCGTAATCACAGAGTTCCTGCACGTTTATATCCTTCGACTGTTCGAGGACATTGCCCAGCCTGTACCATCCTTCGTCGAGAATTACGTATTCAATTCCATTCTCTGAAGCAAAGTCTATATAATATTTATATGTGTCATTATTGATCCCGGCCCTGAAATCAACCCCGAACAGGTTGTTTGCGTTGTACCAGTCCCATGCCACTTTGCCGGGTTTCACCCATGAGAAGTCGGATCCTGTTGCAGGCGGTGCTCCCAGCCTGTATACCATTTCACTCTCCACGAGGCCCGCATCGTCAGGGGTGATTATGAAGAGGCGCCACGGGTATGTGCGTGTTCCGGTGGTTACGGCAAGGTAATCCTTCCTTTCGGTCACATAGACGTTCCGGTCATTGTTTGCCTTTTCCGCCGCAGGAAATGCCGGAAGAGTTCCTGTCACCCCGCCGTGTCCGTCACCGTTGATCCACAGTCCGGGATAATCCTGTATGTCAGCCTCGCTGAGGAGGATGTTCACCCCGCCGGTGGTGAAGAGGGCGGGCAGGCTGGCAAGGTGTTCCGGTCCTACGGTGTCCATTGATGCAGGGTAGAATGTGCATTCGTTGTGTGACATGAAGCCCTTCTCTGAGGGCCACAGGGCGGAGGTCCCGGAAGGCATGGCAAACCCGAACCGCTCACTCTTAACGGTCACATTGCCTTTCATCGCTGTCGTGAACCTGTAGGCGACACCGTCATCATAAACACGGAATTCCACCGATGAACCGCCACGAAGGCGGATGGTGAGCCCGTTGTAAATGTCAGGGACCCGGCTGTTCTTATGAGGCACTACCGGTACAAGCACCTCGTTCACTGAAGATGTGACTGCCTTTGCAACGGCAGGTTTCGGGCCGGGGATTGTCACTCCCTCAAGCTGCAGTTCGGGCGACAGCCCGGAAATTATCTCACGGTTCTCATATTTTACGGTGACTGTCATCCCGCTGCCGGTCTCCACCGAGAGGTTTATTTTCCCATCAGGTGACTTGACGCTGTACTCTTTCGACAGCAGGGGTACCGGTATCAGCAGCCCTGCTGCAATCAAAACTCTTAAAATCCTCATTTCTCCCTTGATTATTATCCTTGTCCTTTCCTTCTGGCCATCTCGTCGCGGATGGCTGCTGCCTGCTCATAGTCCTCCCGGCTGATTGCATCCGAGAGCATATCATTCAGCTCCTGGGCCGAGAATTCGCTGTATTCGCTTGTTACAGGCTGTTTCTTTTCCCGTGCCGGTTCAGTCTCCTTCTTCTGTTCCTCCTCCGTTGATGCGCTCATCACTATCCCGGCTTCGTTAAGTATCTGCGGTTCAATGTAAATCGGGCATTCGAACCTCAGTGCCAGTGCCACCGCGTCAGAAGTGCGTGAGTCGATGCTGAAGCGTCTCTCACCGTCAGTGCAGACGATCTCTGAATAGAATATTCCCTCGCGGAGCCTGTTTATAAGCACCTGTTCCACTGTGACGCCGCATGCTTCTGCAAAGCTCCGGAAGAGATCATGTGTCAGGGGCCTTGGCGGCTCCAGGTTCTCAAGCTTGATTACGATGGCCTGAGCCTCAAACCCTCCGATTATTATGGGTATCCGTCGCTCCCCGTTTTCCTCCGCCAGTATGAGGGCATAGGCACCTGACTGTGTCTGGCTGTATGAAATGCCTATGACCTTCAGACGAATAAGCTTATTCTGCATAGTTTACCAGATTTTCTGCCTGACAGGCCGATATGACAAATATAAATAATATGAACCTTTGTCATCCCCCTCTCCGGAATTTTTATCCACAGGATGATGCTGATAAATTAATGACATCAATTTGCAGATAAGTTAATTTTTATATCTTTGCAGTCCGAAAAACAGAGATCCGCCGGGGCCTGCAGAAGTGTCATGCACAGAGGAGCATGTCCGCCTCACGGAGTAATATAAGAGAGATTGAAAATGTACGCAATCGTAGAAATTGCCGGTCAGCAGTTCAAGGTGGAAGAGGGAAAGAAGATTTTCGTTCACCGTCTCGAAGCAGCTGAAGGCGAAAGTTTGGATTTTGAAAAGGTTCTCCTGCTGGACAATGACGGCACAGTCACCGTTGGCGAACCGCTTGTACCCAACACAGTTGTTGAGGGAAAGGTTGTTGCCCATGTAAGGGGTGACAAGGTGATCATCTTCAAGAAGAAGAGAAGGAAAGGCTATCAGAAGAGGACCGGACACCGTCAGGACTTCACCCAGGTGGAGATACTGAGCATCGGCGCACCCGGCGAACCGAAGAAGAAGGCTGCTCCGAAGGCTGAAAAGAAAGCTGCTGAAGCTCCCGTTGCCGAAGAGGTGAAGGCTGAGACCAAGAAGGCCCCTGCAAAGAAAGCCGCAGCTCCAAAGGAACCGGCTGAGAAGAAGGAAGCCGTTAAGAAGGCTCCGGCAAAAAGCACAAAGAAGCCGGCTAAGGAATAACCGATAAACAGTAAAAAGAAAACGATATGGCACACAAGAAAGGTGTAGGTAGTTCACGTAACGGCCGCGATTCTGAAAGCAAAAGGCTTGGTGTCAAACTCTTCGGAGGACAGGCAGTGAAAGCCGGCAGCATCATCGTTCGTCAGCGCGGTACCACACACAATCCCGGTGAAAACGTCGGACTGGGCAAGGATCATACACTTTTTGCACTCATAGACGGAACTATTGAGTTCAAAAAGAAGAGCGACAATAAATCTTACGTCTCGGTTAAGCCCGCAGCAGAATAAGATAAAGGCAACTTACAGGAACTCCTGAAAAATACGCTGAAGCGCATATTTTCAGGAGTTTTTGTTTTAATTTTACCCCGCTTAT
>CAZUIF010000045.1:0-15353 GCA_964621005.1 uncultured Rikenella sp. | reverse complement strand
TAATTAATCATCCGACAATTTAGAACAGCATTTGCCATTTATTGTTTAATTCGCAACGGATGTAAAGCAAAAACAATCAAGGTCATGAAAGCACTCCGATATCTGTTGCCGTTACTGCTGACAGCACTTACAGCTGTCTCATGCGTTACCGGGAAGAGGTACAATACTCTCACCGACAGGAACCTTATCCTGATGTCAGAACGTGACTCGCTCAAGGCGGAAAACATCTGGCTCACGATGTCAAACCGGGAGCTGACGGCGAAGTCGGCACAGCTCACCGAGGATACAGACAAGCTGTCGGGTGAGCTTGATAAAGCCCGTGCGGATCTGGTCCGTACGAGGGATGAGGTGAACAGTCTCTCCACGAGGTACGAGGAGCTTCAGAGGGCCCAGGCCGAACTGGTGGCCGGGAAGGCGCAGGAGACACAGAGGTTGCTGGCGGATCTGCGGCAGGCGCAGACAGAGCTTCAGCAGAGGGAGGACCTGATGCGTGACCTCGAGATGAATCTTGACACCAAGAAAGCGACCCTCGAGGAACTTACATACGAACTTGAGAAACGGAATGCACGCCTGGCTGAGCTCGAAAAAATGCTTGATGCACAGCAGAAAGCAGTTAAAGCACTGAAGGACAAGGTGTCGGAAGCGCTCTTTGGATTTGAGAACAATGGCCTGACTGTGACAATGAAGAACGGACAGGTCTATGTTTCAATGGATGACAAGCTGCTCTTCAGGACAGGCAGCTACGAGATTGACGCCAACGGCCGTACGGCACTGCGCAAGCTCGGCGCCCTGCTTGAAAAGAATACCGATGTCACAATCACAATCGAGGGGCATACCGATGACGTTCCCTACAGGGCAGCGCCCGGACAGCAGATACTTGACAACTGGGATCTGAGTGTAAAAAGGGCAACAACGGTGGTGAGGGTGCTGACCCAGGATACGCACATTAATCCAAAGAGGCTTGTCGCCTCAGGCCGCAGTGAGTACATGCCTGTTGACCCGGCAAAAACGGCTGATGCCCGCCAGAAGAACAGGAGAACGGAGATAATTCTGACACCTGACCTGACGGCGCTTTACAGGATTCTTGAAAGTTACTAAAGGGCAGAATGAGTATCCGGCCGCAAGATCAGGTACGGCCGGGCGAACAGGATTATATGCGGGGTCTTATTCGCTGAACTCCCCAAGCCTGATCCTGAGCTTCTCCAGGGCAGTCACCAGGTCATCCTCAGGTTTGAGGAAATCGAAATCTTTCCAGAATCCGGGATCATACCCGACTATTGTCTGCGAGAAGATTGAGTAGGCCGGAGCCAGTTCTTCATGGTCAAACCTGGCGACATTGTCAGTACGGTGTTCTGTTACCGCCAGCTCGAAAAACACGTTGAACCTGCTGCTGAAAACCCTCTTCCTCCCCCTGGCCATGAATCCGAGGTCGCCCCTGACATGCGACAGGTAATACCTCCCGTCTACATTACGGTAGCGGGTCCGGTACCTGACATATTCCGGCTTCATCACGTAGTCCTTCGGAAGCCTGCTGATGAAAGATTCTCCCGTCTGGTCAATGTACAGCGGGTTAACCTCGAACTCGGCAAGCATCAGGCTGTAATTGTCAACGTTGATGTACATGTCGCCCTGCATCAGCGGCTCAGTAATCCAATCCCTCTGTTTAAATGAGACAACGAATGCGGTCTGGCCGTCAATTGTCACTATATCAGTCAGATGATATTCATATGAATTGAATGACTGCGGATCGAGGAAGTCAAACAGATGCCTGATTCCGTCAAGCGAGAGGGTGGCGCTAAGCCCCGCCTTAAGCCTGACCGCCAGTGTATCCCTGGCTTCAATGTTCTCGATCTTCCGGCTCCGTATCACCTTTATCTGGTCATTCTGGAGTGACCGGGTGTATGGGCTTTTGTAAATCTTTACCACGGCCTCCGAGTAAATCTGGGGTTCCTTTTTGCGGTAGACCCCTTCACGGTAGAAACCGGTCAGCAAGGCCGGTGTAGTACCGTAATTTGATGCAACCGATGATATTGTCCTTCGCAGGATAAGAAGCGGGTCCTGGGCCCTGATGATTATCTCGGGTATCGGGATGTAATCCCTGTCCATCGTAATTGTCATGACGTTGCCAGGGAGGCTTCTGACAGGCAGCAGGCGGTTGACGTAACCCACATATGAAACAGTAAGGGTATCTTCAAGGCATTCTTCACTGATTCTGAGGATGAAGTCGCCGTTCCAGTTTGTCACCGTTCCCCTTCCTCGGTGACTGATACCTATCGTGGCATACGGCAGGGGTTCTGATGTCTCTGCATCAATGATTTTTCCTCCTATGGAGAGGAAGACAGGAAGAGAATCGGCAGGAGAATCGGGTTTGGGTGGCAACGCCGTCTCGCGGTAAAGGATAATGTGCCTTCCCTGCACGAGATAGCGTACTGCCGGGTCACCCGCAACCGAGTCAAGTAACATCCTTAAGGGCACCTCTTCGCCCGGAAGGGCGAAAGTCCTGTCGGAATTGATTATCTGGGTATCATATGTAAAGAGATAACCGGTGAGCCTGCTGATCTCACCGAGGGCCCTGGATGCCCTGATGCTGTTCCCCGGCAGCTTCAGAGGCCTGTCGAGGATAGTCTCCTGCGGAAACGACTGCAGCGAGAGGGTTAACAGACCGGCAATCAGGGCCACCAGTATCTTCTGTGATCCGTTTGGCCCCATTATTCCTTTTTCGCCTGTCAGCGGAAGAGAATGTATGTATCTCCCTCCCTGACGGAACGGAGGTTAAAGGTAGTGCAAATCAGTTTAACAATAGTATCCTGCGGCTGCTGTTCAAACGGGGAGGTAAGCCTGTATTCACTTATTTCAGGGTCAGCAACTTTAATTTCGATGTTGTATGCCCGTTTCAGGTCTTCAAAGACCACCCCCAGCCGTTCGCCGTCATAAGTAAGCATTTCGGTATGCCATGCAAGGTAGTTCACGTTTGAGTTGCGGGCCTGCATTGAGTTGCTGCCGGAGACCCTTCCGACAAATTCGGGTTCCAGTGTCAGGCTGGTTGATCCGTCCTCGCTGGTGACAATTACCTTACCGGTTGCCACATAAACCTCCACCTCGCTGGATGCGTTTTCGGTAATGACGTTGAACGAGGTGCCAAGTACCTTGATGCTGGCCTTACCGGCGTCAATTACAAACGGATGATCCACATCGCGGGCTATGTCGAAGAATGCCTCACCCCTGAGTGATACACGGCGTGTTCCGCTCCTGAAGTTTTTCGGATAGGTGAGGCTGCTGTTCCGGTTAAGGAAGACAGTGCTTCCGTCAGCGAGGAGCACTTCAACGTTTTTCTGGTCTTCAGCGGTGGTAACGGTTATCTTCTGGGGTGCTGCCACCTCGAAGAGCAGCCATCCGGCTCCTGCAACTATGATTACCATCGCGGCAATTCTTGCAAAGGTTGTGAGGAACGGTGTCCTCCTGGCCGTCAGCGGTATGGAATGTTTTTCAGCTGCTTCAATCCTGCCGTTCAGTTTCTCCCAGGCTTTGTCAACGTCAACAGGCTCATTTCCTGCATATTTCAGGTTATTCCATTTTTTCATTATGTCTTCTTCTTCACCGGCCAGGATGCGGGCATCTTCCCCGCTGCCGTTCTCCTCACCGGAGAGCCATGCGGCTGCACCGGCCCACTCCCGGTCATTCCAATTTTCTGTGTTATCAATCTTTTTCATTACTCTGCAAGTGCTTTTCTGAACTCCTTCAGTGCCTTTCCCATGTCTGCCTCCACTGTTTTAAGCGAGACAGCCAGTTTGTCAGCTATTTCATTGTATTTGAGTCCCTCGAACCGGTTAAGCCTGAAGATCAGGCTGCATCTTTCAGGCAGTCTTTCGAGCACCCTTGCCACCCTGGCCTGGAGCTCACGGTAATAGATTGCATCTGTCACCGGTTCAGAGGTCACCTCGGCTGCAGCAAGTATCTCATCTGCATGCCGGCTGACAACCTTTTGGTGCTCTATATAGTGCAGCGCCCTGTTGTGCACTGACCTGTAGAGGTACCCGTTCAAAGAACTTTCGATCCTGAGGTTCTGCCTGTCCTGCCACAGCCTGAAGAAGAGGTCCTGTACTATCTCTTCAGCGGCGTCGTGATCCCTGATCAGCGTTCTGGTATAGCGTACCAGTGAAGCATAGGAGGACCGGAAGAGCTTCTCAAACTCCTGTTTGTCACCCTGTCTGATCCTTCCTATGGTCTCACTGTCGCTGTACATGGGCAGCATTCCCCCCCCGCTTTTATTCTGTCCTGTCGCTGAATTTAACCTTCCTGCTGAGCTTGCGTATGGCTGCCTCGATGCTCTGGTCAGGCTCAATCGTGTTGTAATCGCCCCAGAAGTCAGGGTCAGCAAAGGCTGCAACCTCTTCGGTAAAGAAGTCTGAAGGCTTTATTCTCTCCTTGTTCGTGAACTTAACAACATCCTCCGTGGTGCGGTCGGTTATTGCCAGCTCGGACATGGTCGTATAATTTGTGTTGAAGAGTTTCTTTTTCCAGTCTACCTTGAACTTGACCTCCGCCCTTGAATGGGTGAAGTACCACTTGCCGTCCTGTTCGCGGTAGCGGACCAGGTATGATGTAAGTTCGGGTGTAACCTGCATCCCCATGGGTTTCTTCCTGATGAACATCGAGGCTGCAAGTTCCTTGTTTTCAAGGTTGAATGAGAACTCGGCCTGGGCCACAGCATAGGTTTCGATGTCAACGAAGAGACGTCCCTGGTAAAGCGGCGTAGATATGGACGGTTTCTGGTAGAAGTTGATCACGTAGTTTGTACGGTCATCGATAACTGCTATGCTTGAGAGCTCGAGGTCATACTGGCTGAGGGCTTCCTTTGTGAGGAAAGTCTCGGGATTCTTGACCACGTCGAGGTACAGGGTTGTGGTAGGGCCGCCCTGCAGTTTGAAAAGGACTGTGTCCATCTTCTCAACGTCGTTGCTTTTCCTGCCCTTGTAGATCCTGACGGCGTCATACCTCAGGTCATTCTGGTACGGAGCCTTGAATACTTCAACAACAGCCTCACCTATTGATATATAACTGCGGTTTTTGCGGATGGTCTCACGGTAGAATCCGGTCATGTCATTGGCAACTGCCGGGTAGTTCTTATCAAAGCGGCTGATAACCTGTTCCATGATTTCTTCCGGGATGAGCGGTTTTACTATAACCTCCTTTATCGGTATCATGGCAGTCTCGAGTCCTATCACATTACGCTGTCCGTTTGTCTTCATCTCGTCAATTGACATGACTCTGTTCTTGTAACCAACGTATGAGAACTCAAGGTTTCCGGTTTCATTTCCGGTAAGCTTCAGTGTGAATTCACCGTCAAGGTTGGTGACGGTTGAAACGTTGCTTCCCTGCACGGCTATGCCGGCAAACACAAGAGGCTGGTTTGTTTCGGTGTCAACCACCCTTCCGCGGATGGTGGTCACCTGCTGCGGCTTCTCCTTCTTTGATTTTGCCGGAGCGGCTGAGACTGTCATGTCTCCGGCGGCAACAGTGAGGAGCAGTGCCGAGGCGATTGCTGTAATAAGGATTTTTGTTTTCATGGTCTTTTTATTGTTCTTGTTTGTAATCCGGATCATTGTTCCATAATAATGACCGGAATTACCCCCTTTCCCCTATACTATGACCGGAAAAAATTGTTCATTTGCCTCTGCCATGGCACTCTCATACCTGAATGCAAGTTACTCTCTTTTATCTTACACGGCAAGGAGATATGCTGCCATTAACGCCATACCGCCTCTGCCGGCGGCAATAAGCGTTGAGCTCAGCAGCATGTGCAACCTGTCATGTCCGGAGTGTGTTACCGGCTCCGGCCTCATCAGAAGGAGCAACGGTTTCATCAGTTTTGATCTCGCATCAGAAGCGGCCGGTCAGTTAAGGGGCAGGGTGCTGTCAGCCTGGCTGAGTTTTCAGGGAGAGCCGATGATGCACCCTGATTTCTTCAGGATTCTTGAACTGTTCAGGGGAATGAACCCGGTTATCTCCACAAACGGCCATTTCCTTGACAGGGATAACTGCCTCAGGCTTGCCTCCTCTCCCCTCAGGAAGATCATTATCTCATATGACGGGGCAACACCTGAAACCTACGGCATATACCGCCGGGGCGGTGACCACGCCGCCGTCAGAGAGGGAATTATGCGCCTTGCCGCGACAATCAGTGAGAGGCGGTCGAATCTTAAAATAGTACTTCAGTTCCTGGTACACAGGGGCAATGAACATGAAATACCTGTCGCGGCCGTGGTTGCACGGTCTGCAGGAGCAGGGTTCAGGGTAAAGAGCATGCAGGTGCTTGATCCGGCGAGGGCAGGGGTTTGGATGCCGTCGGATCACCGTCTGGCACGTTACGCCTGCGGCGAAGAGGGGAGCCGGAGGCCAACCGGTCACGGTCAGGCTCAACGCGCCTGCAGCGAAGAGGATCTGCCTGCAGACGGGCCGGCACGCTCAAAGGGATGCCTAAGGATGTGGACCTCGGCAGTCATTACATGTGACGGTGACGTGGTACCCTGCTGCTACGACAAGAACGGCCTTCACACTATGGGTAACCTTGCCGCAATGAGCTTCCGTGAGATATGGAGAGGGGAGAAGTACGAATCATTCCGGGAAAAGGTGATGCGTGACCGCAGGCTTGTTGACATCTGCAGCAGTTGCCCGGAGGGGCGAAGGCTGTTTTTTTGAAATACATTGCAGGCTGCTCATTGTCAGGTTGCATCCATTTATTAATTTTAGGCAAACCAAACCGGAATCCAGATGAAGATCCTTAAAGTCTCCCTCATTACCGTTGCCGTGATCCTGGCAGTTGTCCTGCTTGCAGGGGTAATCGCTGTTCCCGCCCTCCGTAAATCGGGCCTTCCCGAGCTTAACGGTGAAAAGAGCATTGCCGGCCTGACGGCCGATGTGAAGGTCATCCGCGATGAACGGGGCGTTCCGCATATCTATGCCTCAAATGAGCATGACCTTTATTTTATTACAGGCTACGTAACGGCGCAGGAGAGGCTGTGGCAGATGGATATGGTACGGCATGCCACCCAGGGACGGCTCTCGGAGCTGTTCAAGAGGGATATGTTTGACACCGACCATTTCCTGAGGGCCCTTGGCATGCAGGAGAAGTCGCAGCTGGTGCTTGAGAAGGAGGATCCTGCAATTCTGGCAACACTTCAGGCCTATGCTGACGGAGTCAACGCCTGGATTGCACAGTGCGGCAACAAGCTGCCCCCGGAGTTCAGGATACTGGGGTACAAGCCTGAACCCTGGACTATGGTTGACATTACCAATATTATCGGGTTCATCGGATGGGACCTTGCATCTTCTAACCTCACCGACGAGATCAATAACTACAAGCTTGGAAAAAAACTTGGCCCTGAGAAAGCCTCGGAACTGATAGCTGACTGGAACCTTGTTGACGAGGTGGTTTTCCCGGAGTTCAGGCTCGACGAAAAGCTCATCGACAGTGCAATGGCAGCTATCGGCTCAATGGAGAAGCTGGAAGAACTGGGAATTGTCACCCTGTCGGGAAGCAATAACTGGGCTGTATCGGGAAGCAGGAGCGAAACGGGCAAACCTATCCTGTCAAACGATATGCACCTGGGATTGAGTTCACCCGGATTCTGGCTGCAGGTGCACCAGGTCATCCCCGAAAAGCTTAATGTAACCGGTGTCGTCTTCCCTGGAGAGCCCTTCATCGTTGCCGGGCACAATGACCGGATAGCCTGGGGGATGACAAACCTGAGCGTTGATGACATTGACCTGTTCGTTGAAACAGTTGATTCAACCGGAAATAACTATCTGTACAACGGTGAGTGGCTGCCTTTCAGGGTGGTGGAACACGAGCTGAAAATGGGAGACGATTCATCCCAGACAAGAATAATCAGGTATTCTCATCACGGCCCTGTAATATCCGGGATGCGGGGTATCGATGATGCAGTGCTGACGATGTGCTGGTCAGGCTATGACTACAGTGACGAGATAAAGGCAGTTTACCTTCTGAACAGGGCCGGCAACTGGGATGAGTTCCGGGCAGCGTTGAGCAACTTCAGGTCAATTAGCCAGAACTTTGCATATGCTGATGTGGATGGCAACATAGGCCTTAATACCGGCGGCGGCGTGCCCGTCAGAAAGGGTACCGGCCTTCTTCCCCGCAGAGGCGACACGGAAGAGTACGAGTGGAAAGGCTATGTGCCTTTTGAGCTTCTTCCATCATCATTCAACCCGGAGGAAGGATTTGTCTCTTCAGCAAACCAGCGTACAGTTGACAGGGAGTATCCCTTCTTCATAAGCGGGGAGTTTTCAGTACCCTACCGCATTATGCGGATAAGGGAGATGGCCTCGGAGAAGCAGGTGCTTGGACTGGAAGATTTTAAAAGGATGATTACTGACAATCATTCAGCCTATGCGAAAATGCTCACCCCTGTGATCCTTAAGGGAGCGGAGGCCATTGAGAATCCGGATGAAACCGTGAAAACCGCCATTGAACAGCTGAAGGGATGGGATTATGCAATGGATGCATCACTGGTGGCTCCGACACTGTTCGAATTTATTAGGATAGAGATGGCACGTCAGCTGCTGGGAGATGAGCTTGATGAGCTGTACGGAGGGCCGCTGGGCAGGCAGCATGATTTCTATATCTACAGACTCATGAAAGAAGGGCCGGATGAGTGGGTAGACAATGTCGATACCCCTGAAAAGGAGACCCTGGATATGATTATTGCCGGCAGTATCAGTGCAGCTGTGGATACACTGACGGCCAGGTACGGAGAATACGGCGAACAGTGGCAGTGGGGTAAAATTCACACATTCACCCTTGAACATCCCCTGGGAGCTGTGAAGATCCTTGACAGACTCCTGGGTCTGAACTCTGAGACCTACGCCGCAGGTGGCAGTTACCATACGGTGGAGCCTTACTCGTACAAGGAAAATTTCAGGGTCAATCACGGTGCATCTGAAAGGCATATATTCAATACAGCCGACTGGGACAAATCGCTCACGGTAATTCCGACAGGCACCTCCGGCATACCCGGCAGCCCGTTCTACCTTTCACAGACGGAGACATATGTGAACAACGGCTTCTACAGTGAACCATTCAGCGAGGCTGCAGTGGAGGCTGCGAAGAAGTATGAAATGGTTTTCAGGCCCGGGGAAGGCAGGTAAAGGTCCGTGGCTGTCAGATGACCACCCTGACAACGGAGACTTTTCCGCTACAGGAGAGGCGTACGAGGTAAACACCAGGTGCCAGGGAACCGGAAGGCAGTTGTATCTTCCTTCCGTCAGTGGCATATTCATCACTGAAGACCGTCCTGCCGGTGCTGTCTATAATCTCTGCCCTGACTGAAGTACACCGGGAAAAGGATTCAGATTCAATGTTTATAAAATCAACCGAAGGCTGGGGGTATACAATCAATTCTTCCCCGGCTGTATTCTCCCCGACACTGCTCAGGACGCTGATGGAAAGATAGAAAGTCCCTGTTGCACCGCCTGCGCTTCCGTCAACCTGTATCCAGTATTTCTGGCCGGCCTTTACATCCACGGAGGTTATGTAAGGATAGGGATCGGTCTCCGTATAATCATCATTGGCAGCCTCAAGGGTGTAGGCGCCTGCAAGGAGTGCAGTCGCCGAAGAGGCGCTGTAAACTGCAATCTGGTTGTCAAAGCCGTATGAAGACACTGATATTGTCTGATTGACCTCCGGAGTGAAAGTGAACCATACACTCCTCTCCACTATGTTTTGACCGTTGCCGTATTCATTGCACCATGAGAGCTGCCCCGTACAATCGGTAACCGGTGGAACAGGCTCACCCGGTTCAATCGATGCACACAGGTTGGAAAATGGCCCTGAGGTCCCGGTACCTACAGGTATTGCCTTCTTGACAAAATCATTGGTCTGAGCTGTCAGGGGTATACCTACTGCTATTGAACTCTGGCAGGTACCCTGTATTCCCGTTAAGGTAAGCTCCAGGAGGGTGCTTTTCGTAATAACAGTCCCTTCGATAATCCTTATTTCAGCCGGGTTGGCAGTATTGTTTACAATGTAGAACAGGTCATCCGAGTTATCGGAGAGGGTCCAGAGGTAGGCATCTGCGCCGAGGGCTTCCAGTGTCAGTCCGGTGAATGATGCGATGCACGAGTCAGCCAGGCCTGATGGGAATGCCATGAGAGAAAGAGTGTTGCCTGCCCTTATGTAGTTGGCTATTGACAGCTCATCCTGGCCGGCACTGTTTGTAACCTTCAGTGTCACACGGTAGCTGCCGTCATTGAGGAAGGAAACCTTGGGCGCCTGTGATGAAGAACTTGTCCCGTCATAGTACTGAACCATGGAAGGGGTGAATGACCAGTTCCACTGAAGGGGATCGAATGCCGAAAAACCCGAAAGCTCAACCGGTGCCCCTGTGCATACGTTTGAGAAATGCGAATCAAACTGGGGATCAGGCAGGTTACTGGTGGGATAAAGACCGTCCACAGTCATGACACCGGTTCCGTCAGGGTCAAGGAATGACTGCAGGGAGGGATACTGGCTGTCAGGATGCTGCCATGAGTAGCTCAGCTTTCCGAAATAATCGGTGAAGTTGCCGCCGTGCAACTGGCCGGTGATTCTCCTGTTCTGATCAAACAGGGGAGCCCCGGATGACCCTGATGAAGTGATTCCTTCATCAAAATGTACCGCCCAGTGTGTGTTCCTTGGAGAGATGCTTCCGCCTTCCCAGGAGATGTTTTCCTCATTGACTCCGGCAGCTTCGAAATCCAGGGCAATCTTTTTTGTTTTGCCCCCCGGATGATGAATGCATACTGAACTTTCCGGCTGACTGTCAGTAACATCCCATCCGGCAAAATACGGTTTATATGAAAACGGAACAGCCCTGTCAAATTTTAAAAGTGAATAGTCTGACTGCGTGCCAGTTGTAAGGAGAGATGAGCCGGAAAGCGTCTGTGAAGGGTTGAGGACAAGAGCCGAGCAGGCAGCTTCCTCATAGTTGAAATAGGCAACAATTGTGGATGCTTCCGAGGGAGTGTTTATGCAATGGGCGGCGGTCAGAAAATAGGTTCTGACTGAATTGCCCGCAACGTTTATAAGTGACCCGGAACAGAGATAACTGTACTGTCCGTCATTGAAGGTGTATTTGCAGACGGCATGTTTCTGGTCCTGCATTGATATCCCCTCGTAACAGTTGACCGGTATGTATCCTTCGCTGTCGGTATTTCCCGAACGGGGTATGAGTATATCGATGAATGCCTGTCCCACGTATCCGGCTGTCACCTCTCCCTCAAACCCGGCACCGGCCGGTTCATAGTACTCTATTATTACATGGTCTCCCGGAAAGTCCCCCGTAACGAAACCCTGGTCACCGGTCATGTTAAAGTCGGTATATGCCCCGTGTATCTCACTGTAATCCTGGTTGTAAAGAAAAAGCTGCGCCCCTTTGGGAACGAGGTATTTGCTGAAAATCACCTGGAGAGACTTTGCTGCAGGTGAATTGATCCTGAACTGCCAGACAGTGCCTCCGTCGGGAAGGTCTGTCCTTGTTCCCCTCTTCCTGATATCAATGTCAACCGCGCCGATTACGGCATATCTGAAGGGAAGCACTTGCGCGGCTTCATCAGCGGCAAGGGCAGCGGTATCAATTCGCGGCAGGCTGTAATATGGTATGGCTGCATTGCTTTTTGAAGCAGCAGACTTGTACGAGGGAGGAAATCCTCCTTCAGATACCTGTGCCGCAAGATGAAATGATACGGCTGTAAGGAGGAGTGCAAGGGCGGATTTTTTCATATGAACGGAAAGGGAGAAGCTTTTTCTGACAACTTTCAGACTGTCAGGATCTCTTTCTCCTTTGCCTCCATGATCTTGTCGACCCGGGCGATATGTTTGTCTGTCATCTCCTGTACGAGCTTGTCACCTGTTTTCTCTTCGTCTTCAGGCAAGCCTTCCTTCAGGAGTGTTTTAAGTTCGTCGAGGAACCATTTTCGTGCTGTCCGGATACTGATCTTGGCAGTCTCACCCTCCTGCTTCACCTGTTTCACAAGCTGATGGCGCCTTTCCTCAGTCAGGGGAGGGACATTTATCCGGATGACATCACCGTTGTTTATCGGTGTCATTCCGATATTTGCTGCCAGTATGGCTTTCTCGATGATACCGAGCATATTTTTTTCCCACGGCTGAATGAGAATGCTCTTTGCGTCAGGGGTGTTTATATTGGAAACCTGGGCCAGCGGGGTCATGGTGCCGTAGTAGTCTACCGTTATGCCGTCAAGCAGCAGCGGGTTGGCTCTTCCGGCGCGAAGGTGGGATAGTTCGTACTCGAGATGTTTGATGGCCTTTTCCATCCTTTCTTCGGCTTCGTCTCTGATCAGTTCCAGTTCTTCAGTCATATGATTCTTGTTATTCAGGCAGTAGCAAATGTAGAAAATTCTTTTCAGAGAGTTATCAGTGTACCGCACTTGCTGCCCTCTGCCACTGCCCTGAGGTTTCCTTCCCTGTTCATGTCGAAGACTATCAGCGGCATGCCGTTCTCACTGCACATTGCGAATGCAGTCTGATCCATCACCCTGAGTTTCTTTTCAATGGCTTCACCGAAGGTAAGAGAGTCATATTTGACTGCCCCGGGATCCTTTTCAGGGTCAGCAGTATAGACGCCGTCAACACGGGTGCCCTTGAGGAGTACGTCACAGCCGAGTTCCACCGCCCGTAGTGCTGCTGCAGTATCAGTTGTAAAGAACGGGTTACCTGTTCCACCTGCCAGGATGGCCACACAGCCGCAGTCGAGGGCTGCTGAGGCTTTATCCCTGCTGTAAAGCTCGCCAACAGGCTCCATCCGTATTGAGGTAAACACCTTTGCATTGCATCCGGCCCTGGTCAGGAAGCTCTCCAGCGCAAGGCTGTTGATTATGGTGGCAAGCATTCCCATCTGGTCACCCTTGACCCGGTCATACCCGTCACCGGAGCTACCCAGTCCGCGGAAGATATTTCCCCCCCCGATTACAATTGCAACCTGGCATCCGGCATCCACTATATCCCTTACCTGTTTCGCGTAGCTGGTCAGCACGCCGGCATCAAGGCCGGTGCCGTCAGGGCCGCCGGCGGACTCACCGCTGAGCTTGAGCAGTATTCTTTTGTACTTCATTGATGCATCCTCTTTAAATGACAGGAACGAAATTAGCAAAAAAAGTGCCCTGCAAGGCAAGGCACGGTTAAAAAACAGGGCAGCGCACGCCTGTAGGTACGCCGCCCTGGTGCCTTAAGCAGGGCAATTGCCCTTTACTCCTTCTTCTCCCTTGTGTCAGTCCTGAAAATGTAATAAAGGGGGCAGGTCTGTGTCAGTGCGGTAAGAGCCAGGATGATTGCAAGAATAATAAAAATCAGCCCGGTGATCTTGCCTACAAAGAAGTAGAGAATCACGAGCACTGCTGCCAGGACAAGCCTGACAGTCATGTCTGTTTTACCGACGTTCTTTTTCATAGGTCATTGAAAATTTAGTGATACAATTTACTAATAATATATCACAAAACCGGAACGGAATCTTCAGGTTGGGAGGGCCGGGATAAAAAAAGAAACGACATCCCCGGGGACGTCGTTTCGTATATTTGCTCAGAATATGATCAGACATTAAGGGTATAGCGGACGAAGCCGGTTGCCCTGAGGCCCTTGTCGTGGCTCTCGAGATACTGCCTGATGGTGATCTTGCTGTCCTTGATGAACTCCTGGTTCATAAGGGTGCTCTCCTTGAAGAACTTGTTCAGTTTGCCCTGGGCGATCTTCTCAAGCATCTCCTCGGGTTTCCCTTCACGGCGTGCCTGTTCCTTCGCGATATCAAGCTCCTGTGCAAGGATCTTCCCGGGAACATCATCCTTGTCAACGGAGACAGGGTTCATTGCTGCAACCTGCATTGCAACATCCTTGTAAACCTGCTGGTCAATGCCGGCCTTGCTGAAACCGACCATCGTGGCAAGCTTGTTTCCCGGATGGATATAAGCCTGTACTGCTTCAGCCGAAATACTGGCAAAGAACGAAAGCTCGAATTTTTCTCCGGTGATACCGCTCTTCTCAAGGACCAGGTCAGAAACCTTCTTTCCTTCAAGTTCGGTGTTTTTCAGTGCTTCGAGGTCAGCGGGCGCAGACATGAGGGCTCCGTCAAGGATCTTGTATCCGAGAGCGATGAAATCAGCGTTCTTGGCCACGAAATCGGTCTCGCAGTTAAGCGAAATCATCATGCCGGTTTTGCCGTCAGCTGCTGTTTTGGCAAGTACGACGCCTTCAGTGGCTTCGCGGTCAGCGCGCTTGTTTGCAATAGCCTGTCCTCTCTTGCGTATCAGTTCCTGTGCTTTTTCAAAGTCGCCTGCAGCCTCTTCAAGGGCTTTTTTGCAGTCCATCATGCCGGCGCCGGTCATCCTTCTCAGTTTGGCGACATCGGCAGCGCTAATATTTGACATAGTGTTGAATCTGTTTAATGGTTGATTTGACTATTCTTCCTCCTCGGTGGTCTCTTCGACTTCCCCTGCTGCTTTTTCAGCTTCATCCTCAACGGCGTCGTCACCCTTCATCACGGGTTTCTCCTCTTCATAGTCGGCAGCCCTGAATTTACCTTTGCGGGAGCCTTCGGGCATCTCTTCCCTGTCAGCCTGTGAGCTGTCCTTGTCCTTCTCTGCCTTGCGCTCATTGAGTCCTTCAGCAATCGCCTGGCACATGAGGTCAATCACCAGTGATATTGACTTGGCGGCGTCATCATTTGCGGGAATCACAAAGTCGATATCTGACGGGTCAGAGTTGGTGTCAACCATGGCAAATACGGGTATACCGAGTCTTTTAGCCTCGTGGACTGCGATATGCTCCTTGGCTACGTCAACCACAAACAGGGCTGAAGGCTGGCGGGTCATATCTGCTATTGAACCGAGGTTCTTCTCGAGTTTGGCTCTCTGGCGTGTGATCTGCAGCTTCTCCCTCTTTGAGAGGTTGTCAAAGGTGCCGTCTGTTGCCATTTTGTCGATGGAGCCCATTTTTTTGACTGCCTTGCGGATGGTGGGGAAGTTGGTGAGCATTCCGCCCGGCCATCTTTCTGTCACGTAAGGCATATTTACCGCTCCGACCTTTTCGGCCACGATATCCTTCGCCTGCTTCTTGGTTGCAACGAAGAGTACCTTGCGGCCTGACTTGGCGATCTGCTTCATTGCTGAAGCTGCCTCGTCTATCTTGATTGTTGTTTTTTCAAGGTCAATGATATGAATGCCGTTGCGCTCCATGAAGATGTAGGGAGCCATTGCCGGGTTCCATTTTCTCTTAAGGTGCCCGAAATGCACACCGGCATCCAGTAATTCTTTGAAATTGGTTCTTGACATTTTGATTGTGTTGT
>CAZUIF010000044.1:0-15394 GCA_964621005.1 uncultured Rikenella sp. | reverse complement strand
CGGATCCATGCCGCGAATTCGTCTGTGGCAGCTACCTCGCAGTATCCTGCCGGTATTGTGTAGTATCCCAATGAATTCCTTGCAGCATTTACATTATCGGTTGTAATAATTTCAAACAATGACTCACTTGTTGCAGTCTTGCTCCAGGCTCCAAGGTATTCGTTTCTTTCATAGAGCCTGTAACCTGCATTGTTGTTTATTACCTCAATGGCAGCTTCAAGTGCTTCGTCATAGTTTTCAAGGTAGAGATGTACTCTTGACTCAATTGCCTTTGCAGCCCAGTAATTGAACTTGCCGTAGTTCTTTGCCTTTGACAGAAGTGAGAGACTGGTCTCAAGGTCAGTCAGTATCTGGTCATATGTCTGACTGAGGGTACTTCTTGTGAATGTTGCATCAGGCTGGTAATACTCGGTTGCAAGCACTATACCAGAGTTTGGGGCATTCATGTCTGATGCAGCACCAGGCAACTGTGCAAACAGGCGGGCAGCATCAAAGTGACACAGGGCCCTCAGAGCATAAAGCTGTCCGAGGAGATCGTTGTATTTATCCTCTTCTCCGCTTGCAATGTTGACTGCATCTGTAACTGTAAGGATATTATTAATCCTAGCCAGTGAAGTATAGATAATCTGGTAACTCCTGGCCGGAACTTCGGATGTGGCATCATGCTGGTAGCGCGTGATGGGAGAGAAGTGGTTAAATGTACTCATGAATTTTGTATCACCGCCTTTCCCGTCTGCATATAATCCGAAGTCACCGGCATAGGAAGCACGATTTATAAACAAAACGTATACACCGTTTACAGCAAGACCAAGGTCTTTAACAGTAGTTATCGCTGATGTCGACGGTAACTGGTCGGATGGCATCTTTTCAAACTGGTCAGTGCATGACACCATCATTGCTATTATCAGAAAGAGTAATGCTTTTTTCATTGTTTCACGATTTAGAAGTTAATGGTCAGCCCTGCGGTAATTACCCTGGCAAGGGGTGTGTCAACGGTACGGTAACCGTTCAGCGAGACTTCAGGGTCAACATGTTTTACCGCCTGGTAAAGGAAGGCAGCATTTGTTGCAGAGAGTGAGGCTGTCATATCCTCTATGCCCAGCCTGTTTGCGAAAGCTGAAGGGAAGGAATACTGCAGACTGATTTCCTTCAGCCGTATAAAATCTGTTGAAAGGATATTCATTGTTGACCATCTGTCAGGCCTTGCTGACCAGCCTGCCACCGGCCTCGGATACTTGGCGATATCCCCTGGTTTCTTCCAGTAATTGTCAGCCACCTCTTCGGCCCAGTTGAACGCTCCGATCCTGAATCCGTGGTTGTTCATAAAATAACCCGGGTAATCAAACATGTTGCCGCCGAACTGGTAGGTCATAAGAACATTGAGAGTCAGGCCTTTATAAGAGAAGGTATTTGACAGGCCTCCAAGTATGTCAGGGTATGCCTTGCCTACCATACCCCTCTTTGCATTGGCATAGAAGTAGGTAAGGTTATCTTCCGTTGCAGGAAGCTCAGGGTCAATTACAAACCTGGCAAGTCCGGATTCCGGGTCAACATCATGCCATACGGGGAGGTAGAAGGTATAGAGGTCTTTCCCCACACTGTAGATATAATGATTGCCATCTCCCTGGATAATGTCATTACCGCCTGGGAGTTTCTCAACTGTTGATTTCAGCGTTGACAGAGAGAGATCTGCATTCCATTTGAAGGAGGACGAAAGGATGTCAGCAAAATGAAGCTCTGTCTCAATACCCCTGTTACTGATCTCTCCTGCATTCTGGAGGGCCGAGGCAAACCCTGTCAGGAACGAGGTGGGAACATCAAGGAGAAGGTCCCTGGTATACTTGTAGAAGTATTCAGCCGATAAGGAGAAGCGTTTGAAGAGAGTAAGGTCAACTCCCAGGTTCATGTTGCTGCTCATCTCCCATCCAAGTGACCTGTTTTCGGGCTGCGAGATCCAGATAGCAGATTCAGAACCATATACCCCTCCGAAATTATATAGTCCAAGATGGCCGTAATATTCGCCGGGAAGGTTTCCGTTTGTTCCCAGTGAGAATCTGATCTTGCCATCATCAAGCCAGTCTGTTTCAAGAAACTTCTCCTGCGAAAAGCGCCAGCTGGCTGACCCTGAATAGAACAGGGCCTTCCTGTTGTCTACACCGAGCTGAGACGATTCATCAAACCTGATGCTTCCGGCGAGGTAATACCTGTCATCATAACTGTAATTCAGGTTTGCGATATATGATTGAAGATATTTCTGAAATTTGTCACTGGTGGCAACTCTTGGCTGGCCTACTGACAGTTCCTCAAGCTTATCAGTGGAATAGTTGCTCGCAGAGGTGAATATCTGGAGACTGTTGTATGACTGGGCCTCAAACCCGGCAATGGCATTTATGTTATGCTTGCCGGCTTTTTTGTCAAAGACAAATATATCCGAAGTAGTCAGCTGGCTCAGGCTTGAATTCGGCCTCTCCCCCAGGCCGTTCAGGCTCTGGCCGTCGATTGAAGTGGGTCCCCATCTTCTGAATCCTTCAACATTGATATAATCAACCGCATTGGTAGACCTGAACTTCAGGAAGCCCGCAAGGTTAAGAGTCAGGACTCCGCTGCTTATCGCCCTGTAAGTCTTGTTGTTTGTGTAAGCCTGTTCCGGCTGAAGTGCATACAGGGAGTTTTTTACCTTGCTGTTGAAGCTGGCATTAAGGTTATAGGAACCGTCTTCATTGTAAATCTTGCTTGTAGGATTTCCTGACATGATAAGGCTTAGCGGGCTTGCCGTGGCAATTCCCTGGGCCTGCCCGGTCTGGTCGGTCCTTCCGGTCTGGTCTGAAAAGGAGAGCATATTGTTGAAAGACAACTCTACTATTTTATTTGCCTTGCTTTCAATATTGAATGTGCCGGTATATCTTTTGAAACGTGTCAGTTCCACTATTCCCCTCACATTCTTATGCCCGAGACTGGCGTAGAATCTTGACTTTTCAGTTCCGCCCGAAGCTGAGAACTGGTAATCCTGGTCAAACCCGGTACCGTACACGGCAGACCACCAGTCAGTACTTACATTCGGATCATCAACATATGTGAGATTTGCATAGTTTGTGCTGACCCAGTCTTTGGCTGCCTGGATAACTGTCGGATTATTGTAGTTGGTGCTTCCCGGCACCAGTGCATCCAGCTGGTTGAGCCTGTAACCCTCGAAGGCTGCCCGCTCATATTCGATATACTGCGCGCCGTTCATCTGCCTGTATGAGTCAGTGGCAATTTTTGAAACGCCATAGCTGGCTTTCAATGAGAACTTCGTATCTCCTTCTCTGCCTTTCCTGGTGGTTATTATCACCACACCGTTTGCAGCACGTGAACCGTAGAGGGAGGCTGCAGCTGCATCCTTGAGAACTGTCATTGATTCAATGTCCTGAGGATTAATTGAAGACAGGACATTGCTGCTTATCGAGTTATTGCCGTATTGCCCGGTCACTATGGGCACACCATCCACAATATACAGGGGTGCCGTTGAACCTGTTATTGAGCCGATTCCCCTTATCTGTATATCACCGCTCGAGCCCGGGTCACCTGTAAGTGAAGTGATCCTGACCCCGGTTGCTTTTCCGACAAGGGCCTTGTCAAGAGATTCGCTTCGTGTTACTGACAGCTGTTCGGAACTGACCTTCTGTGCTGATCCGGTATAGGATGATTTCCTGGCAGTTCCGTACGCAATTACGATTACCTCATCCATTTTCATGACATCAGGCTCAAGAATCACATCAAGCGAACTAATACCGGTTACAGTGATTTCCTGCGGCCGGTATCCGATGAAACTGAATACAATGACCTGTCCTGTTGAGGCTGATAATCTGAAATTACCATCCTGGTCTGTAAGTGTCCCCTGTGTCGTGCCTTTAAGTACAACAGAAACGCCCGGCAAGGGCATTCCGTCATCTGAGGTACGGACTGTTCCTTTTACCTGTATCTCCTGTGCCGCTGCTGTTAAAAGCATCAGTACAGAAAGAACGGCAGTGAAAAGTAGTTTCTTCATGGATTGACTTTTTGTGTTAGTATTACTGTTTGGTTAAAGGTTCGGCTTTATCATCATTCAGGTTATCCGGTGCCTGCACCCGTACTTCACTGTCACAGGCCTCGCTTCACCCTTGAAATGTGTTTGCAACTGCTAAATTGACAACACGATACGTAACAGAAAACTTTTTTAGACGATCTCCGGGGAATTATAGATATACCCGGCTTAAAACACTTCAGGAGATTTTGCAGACTGAAACAGGGTTTTTGTATACGGAAATAGGGGTGGTCGTATTAAAGCAGGTATCGGGAATGTGATCACCTGAGGCCGTTGCAATGTGAAAGCCCGTAATTGAGCCAGATATTCTCAATATAGTTTGTACTCCTGTCCTTCAGGCCGGTCAGGATGACCTTTTCAAGTTCAAGGGCTTCTTCAAGTCCCGGTCTTGCCGAAATTATCAGCTCCAAGAGATGCAAACCCCTGATATAGTCTTCTTTTTCGATATATGACCTTGCGAGGTCAAGCGAAGCCCTCTCCCCGGCCAGGTCTATCAGGTCTCCGCCAATTGACTCAATCGGCTGATCATACATTGAAGAGGGTTTCTCATCAAACCATCCCGCATACCCTTCATAGATGCCTCTTACAGACCATTTTACAGTACCGTAGGACTGGTCAATATAAGAATATTCAGGAGGGAGTCTTATTTCCTTCATCAGTGTGTACCTGTCAACGCCGGCATTCATTCCTCTTACGGTCTCATTATGGATATAGCTTATTGCATTCCTGTACCCGCCGGCATACAGATCGACCTGCTTCTTACCCCGGAGCCAGAGTCCATGACCCGGGAAAAGGAAGACCGGCTCAACGGCCAGGGCCATGTCAAGGGCATGTATGTAGTCTGTAGCCCACCTCGGCCTTGTGCCCCTCAGTGTATAAATGTTTGGGAATGATGAGTAATAGTTGTCTCCCACAAAAACAGCTTCCTTCTCAGGTATATATATAAGTGAATGGTCGGGAGTCTCTCCGGATGTATGCCCTATGTGTATTGTCAGAGTTCCTGCTTTCAGGGTCAGACTGTCATCATAGTAACGGGTTATTACCGGGTTGCTGACAATAGTGTCACCGGATGTGTAAACCGGTTTCCCTGACCAGATGGCGTTTCTTCTCCGGAAGAATCCGGAGAGCATTTGCTGGTAGTATACCAGCTCCATGATACCCCGATGCGCAATTACCGGCACAGAACCGTATTCTGACCATAAGTCCGTGTTATCACGATGGTCATTGTGACCGTGCGTAAGGAGGATAAGTGACAGTGGATATTTCCTGATTACTTCTCTGAACCAGGAAGGTTGGAAGGATACACCTGCCGGATCAATCAGTATTGAACTGTCTCCTGAAAGAACGAGGTAAGAGTTGCATGATCCTTCCTGCCTGAAAATTCCCGGCGCCACTTCCAGAAAATCAAGAAAGAGCCGTGAGAGCTTTTCTTTAGTCTCCCCTGAAGCAGTTATGTTTTCCAGCCATGAAGGATCTGAAATCCAAAGATCTTCCAGTATTGCACAGGAGATATTGTCAGCAGAATCTATTTCCCTGTCTGGAGTTATTTTTCCATGCAGGTGCAGAGGATACCCGTTGCTCAGTGGGAGCAGGGCCGGAGAAGACCCCGCAGTCTCTCTTGTTATGACTGCGCTGAGGGCTGCCTGGTGAAGGAAGTTTCTCCTCTGCGATGTATTGCATACTCCGTATGCGTAAAGACTGTCAGAAAGAAGCTTTTCCATTGTCTCTGCCCAACTCCTCATTATTCCTGCATCACTTCTTACGGAAAAGATTCCGCAGTTGTAATAGGCCTGGATTCTTTGCCTGTCGATAAGAGTTTCAACTACAGGCTGGCTGTTGCAGTCACTCTTTGCAGCCCTGTAAACCGGCTCCCAGAAATCATCAGGCTGACTGCCCGGAGAAAGCCCGATAGTGTTAGAGAGAAATACCGGCTGGACCACCGCCTTTGACAGATCGTCAGGCAGAAGTCCGCCAGGCTCTGACAGGATTATTGTTTCAGGATCAAACCATGCAATATAATCAGCAGATTCTCCCACTTCCTTTTCTGCCAGTGCTGCTGCAAATGCTTTGACAGCAAATGGATACCCTGACCACAGGGCGTCTGGCCTGAGATGCAGCAGAAAGACCCCTCCGAGTTCAGACAGTCCGGCAAAATCAATCAGGGTGTCAGCTTTGACTACATAAACGCTTGAGGATGAATAGATCCCTCCGTACATTCTCAGGCTCTCCACAAGTACTTTCACCTGTTTTACCTGAACATTGTCACAAGCATAAGTAACCAGTGCAAGTTTCTTATGCTCACTGACAGAATCTTTTCCGGGAAAGCTTCCCGCGATATTACCTCCGGTTAACACTGAAATCATTATTCCTGTAATGAGCAGTTGCACAGACTTTTTCATATTGACTTTTATCATTGACTGTAAATCATTATCCTGGTCATCTGGCGGCTTGTCTCATGGCTGTTTGCCCGGCTTCCAACGCACTCCTCCGGATGACATCGGCATCAACCCAGTAAATGTCATAGTTGCCGTTTTGTGGTGAAGAGTATGCATTGATAATCTGTGAAAGACTTACTGGTCCCTTTTTGTCTTCTGAGGCAGGCCGGGTGACCTGTGCGGCAAAGAAGAAATACCTGCCGTCCGGTGAAAGGGATGATGACATGGCATTTGAACCTGGAATGTTTATGTCAGGCCCCAGTGGTACAGGCCCTGACCAGCCTCCCTCACCGTCATCCGCAAAAATGAAATAGTTAGACCGGTCAGGATTCCATTCCACACTGATGCTGCTGATGCAGGCAATAATGAAGCTTTCATCAGGTGAGACATATACATTGAAAGGCATTACTGAGTCTGAGTTTACAGGTTCCGGAAGCCTTTCGCATTTGCTGTACATTCCGTTGGCATATGATGATCTGAACAGCGAGTGTCTGCCGGTGGAAGGATCAGTTCTGCTGAAGTAGACGGTTCTGCTCCGTGTCACTGAGGGATAGAACTGAAAGGCACCTTCATTTATACATCCTCCCGGATCATGCGGTGCGTCCCATGTGCCGTCACCTTTTCTGTCCGAGACGAATATATTCTGGTAAGCCCATCCCGGCTTCGGTTCCTTATCCATTGCCGGCAATGTTGTAAGAAACCATACCGAATTTCCGTCAGGTGCGAAACAGGGTTCGAAATAGGAAAACCTTTTATCAGAAGCAAACGGAGCAACTACCGGTTCTTCCCAATATTTACCGTTAAAACGGGAATACATTATGGTTACCGTTTTACCGGCAGAGAGGCCGTAAAAGATCTCATTGCCGTCAGGTGAGATTGTGATATCCCTTTCATTTAAGCCTGTGCAGAGTATGCCTGGAGAAAAAATTACCGGTCTCTCAGTCGGGATTTCCAATGCAGGGTAGTCTCCCTCAAGAACCGGAAAGGCATCCCTGTTATTCCGGCATGAAGCCGAAGCCAGTGTTGCAAGCACCACCATAAAAATCAGAGAAGTTTTCATAATGATTGTTTTGATTTTTTTTATTTCCCGCAAGACTGCCATCAAGAATCTTCCTGCAAGATTCGCTTACAATCCTGTTCAGTGACTTGTTCAGTTTCACCTCTCCCTCAGCATATGCTTTCAGGGCGGACATGCCTCTGTTTTCCATACCAAGGGTTTTGAATATCTTCCGGAAGACGGGGAACAGATGCACACTGTCTCTGTAACCTTCACCAGCTACAGTCAGAACTGATCCGGCTTTGCCCTTCAACAGGCAGTTCATAAAATAAGGCCGCAGCCTGTCAATGGCAAGTTTTGTCTGTGATGTCGGACCAAACCAGTAAACCGGCGTGACAAAGATGACGGCTCCGGCATCTTCAAGGGCCCTGTAGATTTTATTCATGTCGTCATCAATAATACACCTCATCTGTCCCGATTTGCATGACCTGCAATCATTGCATGGCTTGATTTTCATTTCATGAAGGCGCAGCACACTGACAGTGACTTTCCGTACCATGAAAAAGTCAGAAATCAACAAAGAAAGTATTGCTGAATTTCCTTTCAGCCTTGGACTGCCGTTCAATATCAGAACATCCATATCATAAAAATTTGAACAATGTAATCGTTTGAGATAACAGATATTGAACTTTTCGGCAATCCCGGCAGGGGTATCGGCAAAATCCGTCTTAAGATCCGAAAAATAGTCGTAATGAGCAGACAGACAGCATTATGTGATTAGCCTGATCCGGACCTGAGGAATATGCAGACAAAAACAGGGTGATTATCGATGAAAACCTGCGGTTCATAGAATCTTTCGTCAGGTCAAGCGAATTCTTCCGCGCTTTTATTTATTTTGTTAGCTGATAGTAATCATTATGAGCAGGTTCACGCAACATCTTGTTTTCTGGATAATTATCCTGTTCTTCCAGGTTACGAGATCCCTGCCTGGCAATTTCAACGCCGGGCCTGGGGAAATTACTGTCATTTTGCTCGAACATCTTATGATGCTTCCTATTCTCATTTCCGCATCATATCTTACAGCTGACCTGATATTTCCGAGATATTTCTATACGAAAAGATACGCGGCCTTTTTTGTTTCCGTGTCAGCGTCAGCCCTCTTCTTTGTTCTGCTGATGAGATCATTTCTTTATTTCTACTATATCCCGGTTTTCTATCCCGCTACAGCGGCAAAGAATCCTCAATTCATGGATTTCAACATCTTCCAGCATATCTTTTATATCTACAGTACCGTTGCAATCGTCCTTATGATAAAATATGTCAGGTTTGCCAACAGGCTTGAACAGCAGAGGCTTGAGCTTGAGAAGCAGAACCTGTCAAGTGAGCAGGCACTTCTCCGGTCACAAATCAGCCCTCACTTTCTCTATAATACCCTGAATAATATTCATTCACTGATTGCCAGTGATCCGGATAAGTCGCGTGTCTCGGTTGTCAGGCTTTCAGAGATGATGCGTTACATGCTGCGGGAGGTAAAGAATGACCTGGTGCCACTTTCCACAGAAATCGAATACCTGAACAATTATATTGGTCTGCTTTCCCTTCGTGTCAATACGCCCGATTTCATACGGTTTACCGTAAAAGGTGATCCCGGAAGCATGAAAGTAGCTCCTATGATATTGATACCTTTTGTGGAAAATGCCTTTAAGCACGGAAGCAAAAAGGTGCCATCCCCGGGAATTGATGCCATCCTGGAAATCACACCGGGAAAGATCGATTATGAGGTGGTGAACTATGTCTGCAAAACGGGTGAAAGGAAGACCTCAGATCCTACAAGCGGAATAGGAATCCCAAACCTGAGGAAGAGGATTGAACTTATTTATCCCGGCAGGTATTCGGTCAGTGAGGGAATCGCTGATGATCAATACCATGCGAGGCTTGTTTTAAACCAGTGAAATATCAGGATGAGACTTTCATGCATAGTCGTCGATGATGAACCTCTGGCCATAGAACAGATGGCAGAGTATATCTCCAAGGTGCCTTATCTTGAAATGAAGGCTTCATTCCAGAGAGGGCTTGATGCCGTAATGTATTTGAAAACCAACAGGGCAGACATCCTGTTCCTTGATATACAGATGGATGATATCAACGGGATCCAGATCCTTAAATCTGTAAAGGACCTCCCTTCGGTGATTCTTACCACTGCCTATGACCAGTACGCCATTGAGGGCTATTCGCTGGAAGTGTCTGATTATTTGCTTAAACCTATCAGCTTTGAGAGGTTTCTAAAGGCAGTTGACCGGATTTACGGGAAATTTGTGACCATTCCAGGAAGCGATGAAAGGAACCAGAATGAAAATTACATTTTTGTCAAGGCCGACAGCAAGCTTGTCCGCATTGCGTGGGATGAAATCCTGTTCATTGAAGGCCAAAGGGATTACCTCAAGTTTCATCTTGCCGGCAATCGCCGGATAATGACCCTCCTGAATTTCAGGTCACTGGAAGAGCAACTTCCTTCAGACCAGTTTATCAGAATTCATAAATCCTTTATAATTTCTGCTTCCAGGATAGACTCAATCGGAAAAGCGTCTGTCAGGATCGGGGAGAGGGACATTCCAATCGGTGAGAGCTACAAACCATCACTTACAGCCTTTCTTGGCAGGCGAAGGGTGGTAAGGTAACCAGACCCCGTGACTGTTTCCTCATCCTCGCATTCCTTGCATGAGCAGGTGATATAAAAAGAAAGAAGGCACTTGCTCAAGCACCTTCTTATCAACCTAAACCTGATCGTAGACAGGCCGGACGGCCTGATTAAGGAAGGAAAAAATCCTGCTTCTCCGGATTACTCTTTTATGAGTGCCGGGAAATACGATGCAATCAGCATTGTTGCATCAAAATCTTCTGTTGTGCCGTGGGCGATGACCTTCTGATGGAAATAGTCATACCTGTCAAGTTTCTCATCGCAGGTTGAGAGACCGCTGGCATTGTACTTGCCGTCAAGCCTGTTGACCCCGAAGAATTTGCCGTTGCAGGTATACATAACCGAAAGTTCATCGGTGATCACAAGGTAGTTCTTGCAATTTTTCTCCTTGTCAACCAATACTTTAACCTGCATAGGGGAGTTTTCATAACTGATGAGGTAACATTTCATTTCCTCACCTGCCAGCATCACTGGCTTGTCGCTCAGCTCGATTGTGTAGGTTCCAAGAGGAGTATTTGAATTACCCCTTACGATTACCTTGCCGAATGAGAGCGTTGAAAATGCTGCAAACAGCACCAGACCAAAAATGATTCTTTTCATGACTAACCCGTTTTTGTTTAACACTAAACTGTCCTGTAAAAAAGAAAGCGGAACTGTCCTTTTCCATCTTCTTTCCGATATAAAGACCGGTAACCCCCTCCTATGTTGCACGTATTTTTTGTTAAACTTTTGTTAAGCAGATAATAATTTTTATATCATTCATATAATCAGTCAGTTTGCTTGAATAAATTTTTTGATCCGGGCTCCCCGGCTCACATATTTGGCGATTTCAGAATCATTTCATATCTTTGTGTTGCAAATAACGGGTATGAACAGACTGGAACACAGGTTTATGATGAACCGCCTCGGAAGAAGGCTGTATCATTGCCTCATGTTCTATGCCCGGTAGCCTTTCATGCAGGGCTGAGACAGCCCTGATCCCTGTCCCGTTTTTTCCCGGAAAACCATTCTTACATTATGAAAGGCTTAATATTCAGTATAAGAAAATATGCAATTCATGACGGCCCCGGTATCAGGGTCACAGTATTCATGAAAGGATGCCCGCTCGACTGCTGGTGGTGCCACAACCCTGAAGGCAAGGAGGCTGGTATCCGGATGGTTGAAAGGATTGACAGGGTAGGAGAGAAGGAGTTCAGGTCGCAGGAGCAGGTGGGGCATGAATATACACCGGAAGAAATCCTGGCCAGGGTTGAGGCTGACCGCGTTTTCATGGAGCATTCAGGCGGCGGTGTCACCTTCTCCGGCGGTGAGCCGCTGATGCAACCGGTCTTCCTCAGGGAGACACTGACTCTCCTCAGGAATTCAGGCTTCCACACCACGGTCGATACTTCAGGGTATGCCCGCCGCGAAGTCTTGCAGTCGGTCATACCCGTTACCGACCTTTTCCTTTATGACATAAAGCACACTGACCCTGAGCTGCACAGGAAATTCACAGGTGTCAGCAATGAGCTTGTCATCTCCAACCTTGACTTGCTGCTTTCAGAAGGAAAGGATGTGATGATCCGTATTCCGGTAATACCGGGGGTGTCAGATGATGCAGCCTACATGGAGCAGCTTCGCGGCTTCCTGGAAAGCCGCAACAACGGTCACATAAAGGAAATCAACCTGCTGCCCTATCACAAGACAGGCAGCTCGAAGTACCGCCGTTTCGGACTTGACGACAGGATGTTATCCGTCAGTCAGGTCTCGAACGGTCATCTTGATGATTACATTGAAATACTAAAACCGCTCGGAATTCACGTTAAAAAGGGCGGGTGAAACAAGAAACACAGGCAGGAGACACTTTACCATGAAAATGACAGACAGAGTAATGAGGCTAAGGGAACAGAGCCTTAATGCAACAGAGACAATCACCGCCGAAAGGGCGCAGCTGATAACCAGGTTTTATTCAAGCCGTGAGGCACTGGGCCTTTCAGCGCCCGTCCTGAGGGCACGTGCATTTGAATACATTCTGAGGAACAAGACCATATGCATCAATGAAGGTGAGCTCATCGTGGGCGAAAGGGGCCCGGCACCCAAAGCCACCCCAACCTACCCGGAGATAAGCCTTCACTCAATCCGGGACCTTGAGATCCTTGACAGCCGTGAAAAGGTTTACTTCAGGGTGAGTGACGAGGTCAAGAAGATTTACAGTGAGGAGATAATCCCTTACTGGAAGGGACGCAGTAACCGTGACCGCATCATGGAACGGATGACTCCCGAATGGCTTGCAGCATATAAGGCAGGTATCTTCACCGAGTTCCAGGAGCAGCGCGCCCCGGGTCATACCGTACTGGGGTACAAGATGTTCCATACCGGCTTCCTCGATCTGAAGAAGGAGATTGCCGCTGCGGCAGCAGCCCTCGATTTCCGCAATGATCCCCAGGCTTACGAGCGCAGTGAGGAGCTCAAGGCTATGGATATAGCTTGCGATGCAATAATAATGTATGCAGGAAGGCATGCTGACAGGCTCGATGCCATAGCTTCAGAGGAAAAGGATGCCGGCAGGCGTGCCGAGCTTCAGAAGATGGCTGGTGTGTGCCGCCGCGTTCCGGCTCACGCCCCGGAAACCTTCCATGAGATGCTTCAGCATTACTGGTTCATCCACCTCGGCGTTGTTACCGAACTTAACCCGTGGGATTCATTCAACCCCGGACGTCTCGACCAGCACCTGTGGACCGTATATAAAAAGGAAATGGAAGGGGGTACCCTTTCCCCCGATGCAGCCTATGAACTCCTTGGATGCTTCTGGGTTAAATTCAACAACCACCCGTCGCCTCCCAAGATGGGGGTCACTGCCCAGGAGAGCAATACATACACAGACTTCTGCCTTATCAATCTGGGAGGCGTCAAACCTGACGGCACCGACGCCGTAAACCCGATGTCATATATTCTTCTTGACGTAATACAGGATATGCGCATCCTGCAGCCAAGTTCGATGGTGCAGGTAAGCCGCAAGAACCCTGACTCCTTTGTCCACAAGGCACTGGATATAATCAAAACCGGCTTCGGGCAGCCATCAGTATTCAATACCGAGGCCATCATCCAGGAACTGCTGAGGCAGGGGAAAAGCATCGTTGATGCCCGCAACGGCGGTGCATCCGGATGCGTTGAAACCGGCGCTTTCGGTACCGAGTGCTACTGGCTCACAGGGTACTTCAACCTGGTGAAGATTCTCGAAGTGACACTGAACAACGGCTTCGATCCGCGTACTGGCGTCCAGGTCGGACCCAAAACCGGCGATCCTGCATCCTTCAGCACCTTTGAAGAGTTCATGCTTGCCTACAGGGAGCAGGTCAGCTATTTCGCCGATGTCAAGATAAGGGGCAACAATGTCATCGAAAAGACTTTTGCTATTCACCTTCCCGTTCCGTTCCTGTCGCTGCTCCTTGAGGACTGCATAGCCAACGGCAAGGATTACAATGCAGGAGGTGCAAGGTACAACACAACCTATATTCAGGGTGTGGGGCTCGGAAGCATCACTGACATACTCACCTCCATCCGGTTCAATATTTATGACAGGAAGCGGTTCACATGGAATGAAATGCTTGATGCCATGAAGAACAACTTCGAGGGAGCCGAGCAGATGCAGTATGACATGATCTACAACACCCCGAAATACGGCAACGATGATGATTATGCCGATGCACAGGCTGTATCGGTGTTCGAATTTTTCCATGATGCCGTCAGCGGAAGGCCGACTCCGAGGGGAGGGATACACCGTATCAACATGCTCCCGACCACATCGCATGTCTACTTCGGCAATGTCACCGGTGCGACCCCTGACGGAAGAAAGGCATGGGTGCCTCTCTCCGAAGGTATTTCACCATTCCAGGGCGTTGACCGCCAGGGGCCGACTGCCGTTATCAAATCAGCTTCCAAGATTGACCATCTCAGGACCGGGGGTACGCTTCTTAACCAGAAGTTCTCACCTGAGTTCTTCGAAGACGAAGGGAGCTACCAGAAGCTTACCGCTCTCATCAGGAGCTACTTCAGCCTCGACGGTCACCATATACAGTTCAATGTTGTCAATGCCGAGACACTGCGTGACGCCCAGAAGCATCCGGAACTGTACCGCGACCTGATTGTACGTGTGGCAGGCTACAGTGATTATTTCAATGACCTGGGAGAAGATCTTCAGAACGAAATCATCCGCCGCACGGAACACCAGGATTTCTGACGGAATTGTACGCAGGGCCTGCGTTACCTTGGCGAAAAGCAACCGGAAGCCAAAATTTATGGGTTTTCAGTTGCTTTTCTGCTAAAATATTGCTATATTTTGTAGGAAATAACAGTTGCATCCGTTCTGCCTGGCGGAACGGAGATTTGCAACGTCTAAAGCCTTGGCCGTGAAGAAGATATTTGACTATTTCGACACCCGCTACAGGGCTGAAACGCTTGGGAGGGCCGCTGACCGGACAGGCCCTGTGATAACAATATCACGACTTACAGGATGTGACGGCCGTGAGGTGGCCGCCGAGCTGGTTGCACAGCTGAACCTCCGGTATAACACAAACAGGTGGAAGTGGGTGGACAAGGACATAATATACCATGCGGCCCATGAGCTGAGGACTGATACCCAGCGGGTCGAGACATACTACCAGGGACTGGGTATGACTGATATCTCCCAGATGATAATGGCCTTTTCAGGTTCTTTCGTAACCGACAGCTCGGTAAAGAAGGCGATAAAGGAGGTGGTCCTGTCAATTGCCCGTGACGGCTATGCTGTAATAATAGGCAGGGGAGGAGTGGCTATCACCCGTGATATGGCCAATGCAATTCATGTACGCCTTGTGGCACCGGTCCACTGGAGGGTTCAGAATGTCATGAAAAAGAAAGGGATGATAATCGAGAAGGCTGAGGAGTATGTCACCCAGACTGATGAGAAGAGGCACAGGCTGATTGTCGATTTTCTTGACAAAAAACCTCAGTGCATCGATTTTCTCTTTGACGTAACACTTAACAGGAGCAGTTTCACCCTTGAGCAGATCTCGACACTAATTATGACCATGTATGAGACAAAGCTGGGGCTGAAGCCTCAATGATAAAGCTGTGTGTTTTCAGAGTTTGGCACAGCTTGCTGGTTGTTTAACAGGAGGGTAAGTGAAAGAGGGTGTCTCAAAAGGGCACCCTTTTTCTTATGGGATTACTGTTCATTTCTT
>CAZUIF010000043.1:0-15479 GCA_964621005.1 uncultured Rikenella sp. | reverse complement strand
TAAGTTTCGCATCCAAGAAAGATCAGCTTGAATACCCTGATTTTCTTGAGATTCAGTTAAAATCATTTACCGAGTTTTTCCAACTCGGCACAACACCCGAGAACAGGAGGAAAGAGGGCCTTTACCAGGTCTTCATGGAGAACTTCCCTATTACCGATACCAGGAATAACTTCGTGCTCGAATTCCTGGACTATTCAATTGACCCTCCCCGCTATACCATAGATGAGTGTATCGAGAGAGGCCTTACCTTCAGCGTTCCGCTTAAGGCAAAACTGAAATTATACTGCACTGACCCCGAGCACGAAGATTTTGACACAGTCATCCAGGATGTGTACCTGGGCGTCATACCCTATATGACCGAAAGAGGTACTTTCGTGATCAACGGTGCAGAAAGAGTAGTCGTATCACAGCTCCACAGATCGCCGGGCGTTTTCTTCGGCCAGAGCATCCATGCCAACGGCACAAAACTCTATTCCGCAAGGATCATCCCCTTCAAGGGCTCATGGATAGAGTTCGCCACTGACATCAACAACGTGATGTACGCCTACATCGACAGGAAGAAAAAGCTGCCTGTCACCACACTTCTCAGGGCCATCGGCTTTGAAAGCGACAAGGACATCCTTGAGATCTTCAACCTCGCAGAGGAACACAAGGTCTCAAAGGTCAACATAAAGAAACTCGTGGGCCGCAAGCTGGCTGCAAGGGTGCTCCGCACCTGGGTTGAGGACTTCGTTGACGAGGATACCGGCGAGGTGGTCTCCATCGAGCGTAACGAGGTTGTCCTCGACAGGGAAACCATTATTGAAAATGAGCATGTTGACCTGATTGTCGACTCCGGGGCAAAGTCAATCCTGCTTCACCGTGATGACGTGAGCCTGTCGGATTTCGCCATCATTTACAATACACTTCAGAAAGACCCCTGCAACTCCGAAAAGGAGGCAGTGCTCTACATCTACCGCCAGCTCCGCAACGCCGAGCCGCCGGATGAGGCAACTGCACGTGACATAATCGAGAAGCTCTTCTTCTCTGACAAGAGGTATGACCTCGGCGATGTCGGACGTTTCCGCATCAACCGCAAGCTCAACCTCAACATCGAGATGAACACCAAGATTCTCACAAGGGAGGATATAATCGCCATCATACGTTACCTGATCGAGCTTATCAACTCGAAGACTGACGTTGACGATATTGACCACCTCAGCAACAGGAGGGTGCGTACCGTCGGCGAACAGCTCTCAGCACAGTTCAGCGTAGGTCTGGCACGTATGGCACGCACAATCCGTGAACGCATGAACGTTCGTGACAACGAAGTCTTCACACCCGTTGATCTGATCAACTCGAAGACTCTCTCTTCTGTCATCAACTCGTTCTTCGGCACAAACCAGCTTTCGCAGTTCATGGACCAGACGAACCCGCTTGCGGAGATAACCCACAAGCGCCGCCTTTCGGCCCTCGGCCCCGGCGGTCTCTCGCGCGAACGCGCCGGTTTTGAGGTCCGTGACGTGCACTACACCCATTACGGACGGCTCTGTCCCATTGAAACACCGGAAGGACCGAACATCGGTCTTATCTCTTCACTCTGCGTCTATGCGCGCATTAATGAGCTGGGTTTCATTGAGACTCCCTACCGTGATGTAAAGGACGGAAAGGTGAACCTCAACAATGCAGACGTGAAATGGCTGACCGCCGAGGATGAGGAGTACCTCACTGTGGCACAGGCCAACGCACCTGTCAGGGATGACGGCAGCTTCGTCAACCCGAGGGCCAAGTCAAGGCTCGGGGCTGACTATCCGTACGAGGAGATTGCAAAGGTACAGATGATGGACGTTGCTCCGAACCAGATTGCATCAATCGCCGCATCACTCATCCCGTTCCTTGAGCATGACGATGCAAACCGCGCACTCATGGGATCAAACATGATGCGTCAGGCTGTTCCACTTGTACGTCCGGAGGCTCCCATAGTGGGTACCGGCCTTGAGGCACAGGTTATTCATGACTCACGCATACTCATCGTAGCCGAAGGTGAAGGGGTGGTTGAATTCGTTGACGCCAACGAGATCGTGATCCGCTACACCCGAACCGACGAGGAAAAATTCGTCAGCTTTGACGATGACATCAAGCGTTATACACTGCCGAAACATCACAAGACCAACCAGAATACCACTATCAACCTTATCCCCATAGTAAAGAAAGGAGAGAAAGTGGTTAAGGGTCAGGTGCTTACCGAAGGGTACGGCACCAAGAACGGTGAACTGGCCCTGGGACGTAACCTGAAGGTGGCATTCATGCCCTGGAAAGGCTACAACTTTGAGGACGCCATCGTGATAAGCGAGAAGGTGGTTCAGGAAGACATCTTCACCTCCGTGCACATTGACGAGTACCTCCTCGAGGTGCGCGACACCAAGCGCGGTATGGAAGAACTCACCTCGGACATACCCAACGTCAGCGAAGAGGCAACAAAGAACCTCGACGAGAACGGCCTCATAAGAATCGGTGCACAGATCAGGCCCGGTGACATACTCATCGGTAAGATCACGCCTAAAGGCGAATCAGATCCTTCACCCGAGGAGAAACTCCTCAGGGCCATCTTCGGCGACAAGGCCGGCGATGTGAAGGACGCCTCGCTGAAGGCAGGTCCCTCACTCGAAGGTGTTGTGATTGACAAGAAACTCTTCACCAGGGCTATCAAGGACCGCAAGGCCAAGACAGCCGAGAAGCCATTGCTCGACAAGATCGACGCCGACTTCAACAGGGCGGCTGACGAGCTCAAGGCAAGGCTGGTTGACAAGCTCTTTATCCTTGTCAACGGCAAGACCTCGCAGGGTGTGAAGGACTATCTCAACGTTGACATCATTCCCAAGGGAGCGAAGTTTACGCTTAAGCAGCTCCAGGAGATAGACTACCTGAACATCAACCCCAACAAGTGGACTACTGACAAGAAGAAGAATGACAGCATCAAGCAGCTTCTCCACAACTATATAATAAAGTACAAGGAGATTGACGGCGTCTACAAGCGGAAGAGGTACAACATCACCATCGGTGATGAGCTTCCCGCAGGTATTGTCAGGCTTGCCAAGGTTTACATTGCCAAGAAGCGCAAGGTAAGGGTTGGTGACAAAATGGCCGGGCGCCACGGTAACAAGGGTATCGTTGCCAAGATAGTAAGGCCGGAGGACATGCCTTTCCTTGCTGACGGAACCCCTGTGGATATCGTTCTGAACCCGCTTGGTGTGCCTTCCCGAATGAACCTCGGACAGATTTACGAGACTGTTCTCGGCTGGGCAGGCAAGGAGCTTGGTATGACCTTTGCAACCCCGATCTTTGACGGTGCAAGCCAGCAGGAGATCAATGACCTGACGGAAAAGGCAGGGATACCGCGCAACGGGACCACCTACCTCTACGACGGCGGTACCGGCGAGCGCTTTGACCAGCCTGCAACCGTGGGAATGATCTACATGCTCAAACTGGGCCACATGGTTGATGACAAGATGCATGCCCGTTCCATAGGGCCCTACTCGCTCATCACCCAGCAGCCTCTCGGAGGTAAGGCACAGTTCGGTGGCCAGAGATTCGGTGAAATGGAGGTCTGGGCACTCGAAGCTTTCGGCGCTGCCCACATTCTCCAGGAGATACTGACAATCAAGTCAGACGACGTCATTGGCAGGGCCAAGGCTTACGAAGCTATAGTCAAGGGCGAACCGATGCCGCAGCCGGGAATACCCGAGTCGCTTAACGTGCTTCTGCATGAACTGCGCGGGCTGGGACTGAGCATCAACCTTGAGTAATTTAAGCTGAGGATTCACACAAGACAAAAAACGAAAACATAATATGTCATTCAGAAGGGATAACAAACAGAAGACCAGCTACACGAAGATCTCGATCGGGCTGGCATCGCCGGAGGAGATTCTTGACAAGTCAAGCGGCGAGGTCCTGAAGCCTGAGACAATAAACTACCGTACCTACAAGCCTGAACGTGACGGCCTCTTCTGCGAGAGGATCTTCGGACCGGTGAAGGATTATGAATGCCATTGCGGAAAATACAAGAGAATACGCTACAAGGGTATTGTCTGCGACCGCTGCGGTGTTGAGGTTACGGAGAAGAAAGTCAGGCGTGAACGTATGGGACACATCTCCCTGGTGGTTCCGGTAGCCCATATCTGGTATTTCAGGTCGCTGCCCAACAAGATAGGTTATCTTCTCGGACTTCCGACGAAGAAGCTTGACAGTATCATTTACTATGAGAGGTACGTTGTGATCAACCCGGGCGTAAAAGCCGTTGACGGTGTGAAATACCTCGATTTCCTCTCGGAAGAGGAGTACATGGAGATAGTGGAGACCCTGCCGAAGGAGAACCAGTATCTTGATGATGAACATCCTGACAAGTTTGTTGCAGAGATGGGAGCAGAGGCTCTCTACAAGCTCCTCGGCAAGCTCGATCTTGATGAGCTCTCATATTCACTTCGCCACCGTGCAAACACCGAGACATCTCAGCAGCGCAAGAGCGAGGCTCTGAAGAGACTGCAGGTTGTTGAAGCGTTCAGGGAGTCGAAGAACGTCAACAGGCCGGAGTGGATGATCGTTAAGATAGTGCCGGTAATTCCGCCCGAACTGAGGCCTCTCGTTCCGCTCGATGGCGGCCGTTTCGCGACAAGCGACCTGAACGACCTCTACCGCAGGGTCATTATCCGGAACAACCGTCTCAAGAGACTGATAGAGATCAAGGCACCCGAGGTCATTCTCCGCAATGAGAAGAGGATGCTCCAGGAAGCCGTTGACTCACTGTTTGACAACTCACGTAAGGCCAATGCCGTCAAGACTGACGCCAACAGGCCTCTCAAGTCGCTCTCTGACAGCCTCAAGGGCAAGCAGGGACGCTTCCGTCAGAACCTGCTCGGTAAGAGGGTTGACTACTCCGCACGTTCGGTTATCGTCGTGGGTCCGGAGCTCAAGCTTCACGAGACAGGTATCCCGAAGGATATGGCAGCCGAGCTTTACAAACCGTTCGTGATCCGCAAGCTCATCGAGCGCGGTATTGTCAAGACGGTAAAGAGCGCAAAGAAGATAGTTGACCGCAAGGATCCCGTGGTATGGGATATTCTTGAGAATGTTCTCAAGGGCCACCCGGTGATGCTCAACCGTGCTCCGACACTTCACAGGCTCGGTATCCAGGCTTTCCAGCCGAAGCTGATTGAAGGCAAGGCCATTCAGCTGCACCCGCTGGTTTGTACGGCATTCAACGCCGACTTCGACGGTGACCAGATGGCTGTTCACCTCCCCCTCGGCAACGCTGCAATACTTGAGGCACAGATGCTGATGCTCGCATCGCACAACATCCTCAACCCGGCCAACGGTGCGCCCATCACCGTTCCCTCGCAGGACATGGTTCTGGGGCTGTACTATATCACAAAGGCACGCAAGAGCACCGAATCAATCAAGGTCAAGGGTGAGGGCACCGTCTTCTACTCACATGACGAGGTGCGCATTGCATTCAATGAAGGAAAAATCGACCTCCATGCAATCATCAAGGTCAAGGTAAATGACATCGTTGACGGCCAGAAGGTTAACCATCTGATTGAGACTACTGTAGGACGCGTTCTCTTCAATGAGTTCGTTCCGGAGGAAGTGGGTTACATAAATGAACTGCTGACGAAGAAGTCACTCAGGGATATCATCGGTAACGTGCTCAAGAAGGCAGGAACTGCCAAGACAGCCGACTTCCTCGATGCGATCAAGGACCTCGGGTTCCGCATGGCATTCACCGGCGGCCTCTCATTCAATCTTGACGACGTTATCATTCCGAAGGAGAAGGAAATGTTCGTCCAGGAAGGCTATGAGCAGGTTGACGAGGTGCTCTCAAACTACAGCATGGGCTTCATCACAAACAATGAAAGGTACAACCAGATCATCGACATCTGGACCCATGTCAACGCACGTCTTACCCAGAGCCTGATGAAGCAGCTGTCAACCGACAAGCAGGGCTTCAACTCGGTTTACATGATGCTTGACTCGGGTGCAAGGGGCTCGAAGGAGCAGATCCGTCAGCTCTCCGGCATGAGGGGCCTTATGGCCAAGCCTCAGAAGTCGGGCGCAACCGGTTCGGAAATCATCGAGAACCCCATCCTCTCGAACTTCAAGGAGGGTCTTTCGGTTCTTGAGTACTTCATCTCCACACACGGAGCACGCAAGGGTCTTGCTGACACCGCCCTCAAGACGGCCGACGCAGGTTACCTTACCCGCCGTCTCGTTGACGTATCACAGGATGTGATCATCACCGAGGAGGACTGCGGCACACTCCGCGGCCTCGTTGCGACAGCAATCAAGAATAATGAGGAAGTTGTTGAATCACTTTACGAAAGGATCCTCGGCCGTACAACTGTCCATGATATTTACAACCCGCTTACCGGTGAACTCATCGTCTCGGCAGGGGAAGAGATCACGGAAGAGGTAGCCGGTAACATCGACCAGTCGCCCATAGAGCAGGTGGAGATCCGTTCGGTTCTTACCTGTGAATCGAAGAAGGGTGTTTGCGCCAAGTGTTACGGCCGTAACCTTGCCACCGGAAGGATGGTACAGAAGGGTGAAGCCGTTGGTGTCATCGCTGCGCAGAGTATCGGTGAACCGGGAACGCAGCTTACACTTCGTACATTCCACGTCGGTGGTACTGCATCGAACATCACAACCGAATCAAGCCTTGTTGCAAGGTACGGTGGTATTGCAGTGATCGAGGAGGTCAGGACCGTCAGCAAGAAGGATCCGGAGAAGGGCAATGTTGACATAGTCATAGGCCGTCTCGGGGAACTCCGTATCATAGACAAGACAACAGGAATTGCCCTTACAACGCATACGATACCTTACGGGAGCAGACTTTACATCAAGCCCGGCCAGGAGGTGCAGAAAAGCGATCTCATCTGCGAATGGGATCCCTTCAATGCTGTAATTATCTCGGAAGTGGCAGGTAAGGTGGCTTTCGATCACCTCATAGAGGGTGTGACATACCGTGAAGAGTCTGACGAACAGACAGGCTTCAAGGAGAAGGTGATCATTGAGAGCAGGGACAAGACCAAGAACCCGACAATCAAGATCATGTCTCCGGAGGGAGTCGAGATCAAATCATACAACCTGCCCGTGGGCGCCCACCTGGTTACAGACCTGAATAAGCTGGTCGACGCCGGTGACACTATCGTGAAGATCCCGAGAGCAGTTGGTAAATCCGGTGACATCACCGGTGGTCTTCCGCGCGTCACCGAACTCTTCGAGGCACGTAACCCGTCCAACCCGGCAATTGTGACCGAGATCGACGGTGAGGTAACATACGGCAAGATAAAGAGAGGTAACAGGGAGATTACAATTACCTCCAAGTCAGGTGAGATGAAGAAGTATCTTGTTCCCCTGTCAAAACAGATTCTTGTGCAGGAGAATGACTATGTAAGGGCCGGTACGCCGCTTTCTGACGGAGCCATCACTCCCTCAGACATCCTTGCAATCAAGGGGCCCACAAAAGTCCAGGAGTATATTGTCAACGAGATCCAGGAGGTTTACCGTCTCCAGGGTGTGAAGATCAATGACAAGCACTTCGAGACAATCGTCAGGCAGATGATGCGCAAGGTTGAGATAATTGACCCGGGTGACACCAAGTTCCTTGAACGTCAGGTTGTTGACAAACTGGAGTTCATGGATGAAAACGACTGGGTATATGGCAAGAAAATCGTTCTTGAGTCAGGTGACAGCCAGACCCTGAAACCGGGTATGGTAATTACGGCCCGCAAGCTCAGGGATGAAAACTCGCTGCTCAAGCGCCGTGACCTCAAACTGATTGAGGCAAGGGATGCCGTGCCTGCAACATCACAGCAGGTGCTTCAGGGTATCACCCGCGCTGCACTCCAGACGAACAGCTTCTTCTCCGCGGCATCATTCCAGGAGACCACCAAGGTCCTCAATGAGGCTGCAATCCTCGGGAAGATCGACTTCCTTGAGGGTCTTAAGGAGAATGTCATCGTCGGTCACCTCATCCCGGCCGGAACAGGCCTCAGGGAGTACAACAACATCATTGTCGGCTCACTTGACGACTATGAGTCACTTGTACATGCCGGGCAAAGCACCAGCCAGGTGGAACAGGACTAAAAGCGAAGGATCATGTCAGACATCAAGAACCAGAACCAGTTTAATATCGAACTCAGCGAGGATGTAGCCGAGGGAGTATATTCAAACCTGGCAGTCATAACCCACTCGCCAGCCGAGTTTGTCATTGATTTCATAAGGATAATGCCGGGAGTGCCCAAATCAAAGGTCAAATCGCGCATAATACTTACACCGGAGCATGCCAAGAGATTTGTGGCAGCCCTCAGTGACAACATAGCGAAGTATGAGGCCGTACACGGTCCCATACGCGAGGTGAAAGGTTCAGGGCCGGTAATGCCAATCACATTCGGCGGACCCACAGCCCAGGCATGATCACACAACAGATTCAGGATAAGCCAGTTGAGAAATCAGCTGGCTTTCCTGTTTATTGCCGGAACGGGCTATTTCCTTTCGGTCTATTGCAGGGAAGGAAAATATGCCTTATTTTGCAGTGTATAAACAGCTCAGAATCATGAAAAGAAAGAGGATAGCGGCTACCATAGCCCTGGTGTTCACGGTTGCAGCCGTGATTGTGCTGACGGGGAGCTGCAAAAAACAGCCCAAATGCGGCTGTGACGGTGATGCACTTGACAGCCTGAATCTTACTCACGTTTATATTTCCTATGATGCAGTGAACAAGACTGCCAGGTTTGCACCTATCTGGGATTCATACTCGATATATTACTTCTGCAACCCCTCTGAATGGATCAGCGAGCTGACCAAGTATCCACAGGGTGAGGAAATCCTGGTGTCAGGAGAATATTTTTACGAGTGCAACTACCTGATGAACAGCAGCAACTCCTATTATTACAATTATATGAGGATTTACCAGATTAACGTTACTGCGGTAGCCTCGTATGATTACGGCAAATGATGCTCTTTGCTGAAAAAACGATGGTTAAGCAACTGTGGCTACCTACAACATATCCTTCATCGGGGCGGGTAACGTGGCGGAGTCACTTGCAGCAGGGCTGGCTGCTGCCGGTCACAGGATAATTTCAGTCTCCTCGAGGAACGGCGTCACCGCCGAAGCCCTGGCTTCCAGGACGGGAGCCGAATTCAGGCCAGACCTGGTTGTTCCGGAACATTGTGATCTTCTTCTCATATGCGTTACAGATACAGCCGTGGCACAGGTTGCTGCACAGGCAGTAATTCCGCCGTATACAGTTGTGGCACATACCGCCGGAAGTGTTCCTCTGTCAGCTCTCGGACGAACCTCCGGAGCCGGTGTCCTTTATCCGTTGCAGTCATTCACGAAGGGGTTTCCGCCTGATCTGCGGAAGGTTCCATTCTTTATTGAGGCAACCGACGATCACACTATGAAGATACTCAGGGAGACGGGGGAGAGCATCGGGGCCGGGGTCTGGGAGTGTGACTCACAGAAGAGGAGACAGTTACACGTTGCGGCGGTCTTCACAAATAATTTCTCAAATTTCATGATGACCGCCGGAGAGGCAGTAGCCAGGGAAGCAGGTATTGACCCGGCACTGCTCCGGCCCCTGATGGAGGAGACGGTGCGGAAGGCAGTCCGTACAGGCCCGGAAGCAGCACAGACAGGGCCTGCTGTGCGGCATGACACAGGCACCGTAAAAAGTCACATCGAATTGCTATCTTTCTCACCGCAATACCAGAAACTATACCGGCTGGTAAGCATGATGATAACCGGTCATTACAGTAAAAAGAAAAAATGACAAATTTCAAGGAAGAACTCCGCGGGGTAAAAGCCTTTGTATTTGACATTGACGGGGTACTGTCAACCCAGACAATAACACTCTCCCTCTGGGGCCAGCCCCTCCGTACGGTGAATCTCCGTGACGGTTACGCCATCCAGCTGGCAGTCAAGAAGGGATATCATGTAGGCGTAATCTCCGGTGCCAACTCAAAGGAGTATATCAGGCGGCTGAAAACCCTGGGAGTAAGTGACATTTTCCTTAATTCCCGTACAAAGAAGGAGAGCATGAAGGAGCTTGTCAACAGGTGGAACGTTGACCTGAGGAACGTACTTTATATGGGTGATGACATCCCTGATTACGAGGTGATGAAGATGGTGGGCCTTCCTGCCTGCCCGGCTGATGCCGACAGTGAGATAAAACAGATAGCTGTTTACATTTCAGATAAAAAAGGGGGGGAGGGATGCGTCCGTGATGTAATAGAGCAGGCGCTCCGGCTCCATAAAAACTGGATGGATCATGAAGCATTCTCGTGGTGAAAGGCTAAAGGACCTGATGTCTCTTGTCAGGCTGCCAAACCTGCTCGTAGTGGCTCTGACAATGATGCTTATGAGATATGCTGTCATCAGGCCGCTCCTGGGAGCCATGGAGGTGACAATAGCCGGCAATCCCCTGGTCAGCACCGTAATGGCCTTCCGCCTCGGATGGACTGACTTCCTGATCCTGGTCATCTCGACCTGCCTTATCACAGCGGCAGGCTATGTTATAAACGACTACTTCGATATCCGCGCTGACCTTATAAACAGGGGCACTATCATTGTCGGAAACACAATCACCCGGCGAATGGCTATGCTCTACCACAATGTGTTCAATGTACTGGGTGTAATAGGCGGGACTTACGTTTCGGCACGTATCGGATATATCTGGCTGGGAATATTCTTTATCCTGATCTCCGGCCTGCTCTACTTCTATTCCGCAACATACAAGCGGCAGTTCCTTATCGGTAACATAATCGTGGCACTGCTTGTGGCCATGGTGCCCATGATGGTTGTTATATATGACGCTGCCCCGGTATATGTCTATTATTCACAAGCTGCAATAGATTTCCCCGGTGTGGCCATCCTCTTCTGGTGGGTAGGCGGCTTTGCACTGTTTGCATTCCTGACAACCCTTGTCCGTGAGATAATCAAGGACATGGAAGACTGCGAAGGTGACCGTGAAACAGGGCGGAAGACACTCCCGGTGATATCGGGCCTGACAACCTGCAGGTCTGTTGTCGTCGTTCTTCTTGCCGCAACAATGACTATTCTTTACATGGTGTGGTTCAAACACCTTCATGACACGGTCACCCTGGTTTATATTTCACTACTTCTTGTGGTTCCGATGATTGTGGTGATAATCAGGGTCCTCAGCAGCCGTGAAAAAAAACATCTCCATTCTGCAAGCCTCCTCATGAAGTTCATAATGCTTGCAGGAATTCTGTATTCACTTGTCGCCGGGGCAATCATCTCGTCCGGTAAAATTCTTTAGGATGTATTCTGACAGGCTCCGTTATCTTGATCTTATCCTGGCATCGGCCTCTCCAAGGCGCAGGCAGCTCCTGGAGGAAGCCGGATTCAGGTTCCGGGTGGCAGCAACCGGCTTTGAGGAGACCTATCCACTCCATCTCACCGGTAAGGACATTGCCGAGTACCTGGCAGAGGGTAAAGCTGATTCATGGCAGGAACCGCTGGGCCCCGGACAGGTTCTGATCACGGCTGACACTATAGTCTGGTGTCACGGAAGGAACCTCGGCAAGCCGGCAGATGAATCCGAAGCAATGCGTTTCCTGAGGCAGCTTTCAGGCTGCAGGCATGATGTGATTACAGGGATATGCCTGAGATCGGCTGAAATGAAAACAGTATTCTCGGTGACAACCGGAGTCACCTTCAGGCATCTCACAGATGAAGAAATAGAGTACTATGTAATAAACTACCGCCCTCTTGACAAGGCTGGCGCCTACGGGATACAGGAATGGATAGGCCTGAGGGGCATTACAACAATAGAAGGGTCGTACTACAACGTCGTGGGCCTGCCGGTAAGCGAGCTCTGCACAGCCCTTATGGAGTTTACAGCAATCAAAACCGACAAAATATGAAGAAGCAACTTTTGACAACCGTGCTCCTCCTGGCCATGGCGGCTCCCGGAGCCCTCGCAGATGAAGGAATGTGGATACCCGTCCTAATCGAAAAGTACAATATTAAACTGATGCAGGAGAACGGCTTCAAACTGACAGCAGAAGACATCTACAGCATCAACAAAGCCTCCATGAAGGATGCCGTGGTGCTCTTCGGGGGCGGCTGCACCGGAGAATTCATCTCTGACAAAGGGCTGATAATCACCAATCATCACTGCGGTTACGGCTACATTCAGAACCACTCCACCCTTGAACACGACTACCTGACTGACGGTTTCTGGGCCCGGTCAAACAAGGAGGAGCTTTCAAATCCCGGACTCTCTGTAACCATCCTGAAATATATGGAGGATGTTACTGACAGGGTCCTGAAGGGGGTAACCGATGACATGGACAAGGAGAAACGTGATGCCGTCATAAATGCAAACATAACTGCAATCAATGCTGAGGCAGTCAAAGGCACCGGTTACCTGTCGGCTGTTAGGCCATTCTTCCTTGGTAACCAGTACTTCCTGATTGTCAATGAGGTATTCCGTGATGTGAGGTTGGTTGGAGCCCCGCCCTCAGCAATAGGCAAATTCGGGGGTGACACCGACAACTGGGTGTGGCCGAGGCATACAGGTGACTTCTCACTTTTCAGGGTTTATGCAGACAAAGAGAACAAGCCTGCGGCATACTCTCCTGAGAATGTGCCTTACCGTCCGGCATACCACTTCCCCGTCTCACTTTCCGGTGTGAAGGAGGGCGACTTTACAATGGTCTTCGGTTACCCCGGACGAACCCAGGAGTATGCACCGTCCTACCATATCAGGATGCTCAAGGATGTGATCTATCCCAAGCAGGTTGAGATCCGTGGAAAAAAGATCTCCATAATGGAGCAGGAGATGGCAAAGGATCCGCTTGTCAGGATCAAATACTCGGGAAAGTCATTCGGGCTTGCCAATGGCTGGAAGAAATGGATTGGTGAGATACAGAGCCTTGACAAAATGAACGGTGTGGCACGCAAGGAGGCGTTCGAGAAGGAGTTTACCGCCTGGGTGGCTGCCGATCCTGAGCGAATGATAAAATACGGAAAGATCCTTGATGAGTACAAAAAGATATATGAAACATATACCAATAACTATCTGGTAAATACCTATACCAACGAAGTGTTCGGCTCGTCCGGCGTTGAGCCTGCATCACTGGCAGCAGCCTTCAGAAGGGCGGTTGAGATGGCAACCGTGAAGAACCCGGAGCTGGAAAGGGAACTGAAGAGGCTTCAGGGTTATGCTGAAGACTTCTTCCGCAACTTTGACCGGAATGTTTCCGAAAAGCTTTTCGTTGCGGTAATGGATCTGTACGGAAAGAATATTGAACCTGAATGGCAGGCTCCGGCCTACAAGGAGCTGGCTGCCTCATGCCGCAGTGATTTCGGCTCTGTGGCCGGGAAGCTTTTTGACAAATCAATATTTACTGATGAAGCCAGGGTGAAGGAACTCATTGCAAAGTTTGATCCGAAGAAGGTGGAGAAGGATCCCTTCTACCGGATGGCAATGTCGGCCGCAGGCCTTATTGACTCAAGGATCAGGGGTGAGATGATTGCCGCTGATACCAGGCTTGCAGCGCTGAACAAGCTGTATATGGCTGCCCAGATGGAAAAGGACAGCGACAGAATCTTCTATCCTGATGCAAACTCGACACTCAGGCTTGCTTACGGAAAGGTCATGGGCTACGATGCACGCGACGCGGTATACCACAAGCATCAGACAACCCTCACGGGAGTAATGGAAAAGGACAACCCGGAGATTTATGACTATGATGTTCCTGACAGGCTCAGGGAACTGTATGAGAAGAAGGATTTCGGCAGGTACGGTGTTGACGGTGATATGCCGGTCTGCTTTATTGCAAACAACCACACAACCGGGGGCAACTCAGGCAGTCCGGTCCTGAACGCACAGGGTCACCTGATAGGTGTGAATTTTGACCGTGCATGGGAGGGTGTGGCTTCTGACATAATGTACAACCCGAAGCAAAGCCGCAATATAAGCCTTGACATCAGGTATGCACTGTTTATCATTGACAGGTTCGCCGGCGCAGGTTATCTCATTGATGAGATGACACTTGTTGGTGAGCCTCAGCGTACTCCCTGACCTGGAAGAAAAAAGCCTGCAGCCTTGTCTCCAGCGAGACGCTGTCCTGCCCGTCATACGGTATGTTAAGGAATGGAATGTTGTTGTGATCCTTCCTGAATGAGTCACTGACTGAAGCTATGAGTGTGCCCGGCATACAGGTGAACGGAAGGATGGCTGCTATGCCTGACACTCCCCTCTCAGCCAATGCTGAGGACATCCCCAGGGCTATCGGCGGGTCACCGTCATAGAACTCACTGACATAGCGGTTGCTCAGCTTCAGTATCTCATGAAGGGAGACATCCTTTGAGGTGTCACTCACCTTTTTGATTCCCCTCAGCAGGTAGTCAACGATCACCTCCTGGCCTATGCCCTGGATTTTTGACTTTATAAGCCCTTTCGTGTCGTTTTTCCACCTGCTGTCACGGGTATAGCGGTGTGTCGAGTAGGTGATCCATTCGGAGAACGGGCCTACAAGCACCTCGGCTCCCAGGGCTTCAAGACGGTTGGCGATGTTGCCGTTGCAGGTGGCATTGTCACGCATGAATATCTCTCCCAGTACAGCAATTACAGGCTTCCTGTGACTTCTGTCCGTTGCAACCGCCGTGAATTCCGATGCGGTTTCTACAAGTATCCTGCGAAGCCCCCTGGAGTTGTTTTCAATGGAGGCCTCGGCTTTCTTCAGTGCCCTGCGGTAGACGGCTTCGCTGTCACCCTTATGAAGCTCATAGGGCCGGGTTTCCCTGTAAAGTTTCCTGATGTAGTCAAAGGCAACGAATCCCTTCCACGCGTTGATCCTGAAACGCTGGCTGCGGTCTCCGGCAAGGTCTGCATAGGAGGTGTCGTTTGACGGGGTTATCAGTTCGGCATCCGTGTATCCAAGCCTGTCAAAGAGGATCCTCTGGAACTGGTTGTACTGACCGAACCGGCAGGGACCGTTGTGATCAGGCATGAAGAAGCTCATTTTTGAAGGATCGGCGCCGGGCTCCCTCAGCTTGCGGAGGAAGCTGCCTGTAGTGCAGATCATCGGGAAACACTCCTTCGAAGATGTATATTTCCGCCCGAGGGCGATATCCTCCTCAGTCTGCGGCGGCAGCACCTCAGACGGTATCCCGACGCTCCTGGCTGCAGCGGCAACAAAGAGGGCGCCGTCATGCATATATGGGAAATAAAGGGTCCTGTTTGCAGGAGGCGATGAGGGACTGGGTCTCGGCCTGATCACCTCGATGCTCTTCTTCGCATTCTTCTCTGATCCCTCGAGGCTGTCGAGGAAAGCCTCGATGCGGGTCACCATGCCGGCATCAGCCGAGTGCTCATCGACCTCAAGGTGCAGGAACGGCTTGCCTTTGAGCTCTTCGGTTACATAATGCCAGATGAATGAATCGGGTCCGCAGCGGAAGTTGCTGATAT
>CAZUIF010000042.1:0-16025 GCA_964621005.1 uncultured Rikenella sp. | reverse complement strand
GGACCAGATGCTGCAGGTTGAAAACGAAATGAGATCACTGAAGAATGCTGACACCAGGGTCTTCAGCAATGATATCATCTCGCTGAAAGGCAAACTTGCCGCCTACAGGAAGAACTACAGGCAATCGAAGGATATCATGATCAAGGGTGGCGGTAACATAGTGAAGCAGATTGAAACAATGAGCGGCGATGTGGCAAAGGATATTGGCAAGGCATTTTCAGCGGCCAGCCAGCAGGTGACCTCTTCAGACCTGGATCCGTCATCGGGCGAGAAACCTGTGACTGTTGATTACACGGTAAAGGAAGCAGGCGCGGGCTGCGTGAGTTACATGGTCTACATGAATGAAATGCTGGCCTGGTATCAGAATGCCATCCGGGATATCAGCAACCTGGCAGAGGAGTGGAATCCGCGCGTAATACAGGTGATCCGGGAGGACAACCGGCTTAAGAGTCAGGCAGAACCCATTGAAAAAAGGATTGAAGAACTAAGTTCAAACCAGAAACAGAACAAGGCTGAGATCTCTGATCTGAAGAAACAGCTGTCAGCAATCGAGAAATCGAGGAAACAGATTGCTGACCGGATGAAGGATGATGCGAAGGAACTGGCTGGAAATCTCAAAAAGATGAGCCAGACCGGCCAGGCAGCTGCAGAGGAGCGGTTTGCAGATATCATTGAGAACATCACATACTCCTTCGGGGAAAAACTTAGCCTTTAGTTTCCGTATGAAATACAAGGGAAAAAATACAGGATATCCGGGGATGCGATTACGCACCAGGATCCTTATAGTGCTTGCAGCCCTTCTGGTCCCTGTGGCAGCATCATATGGCCGTGACAATTCCAGCGGGGATAATATGGTGAAGGAAACCTCTGACAGGCCCGCATCTGCTATTGATGCTGCAAGGGCATTTGTGACAGCAGAGGATTTCGGCAGGGCAGTTTCAGCATATGCCGCTCTTGTCAGGAAGGACTCATCAAATGTATTGCTCAATGCAGAATATGCATATGCTCTTGCACTGAACGGCATATATGACGGTGCCCTGGCACGCCTTGACCGGATATGGAGACCGGACGGCAATAGCCCTGTGGTCGACTTCTTCGCATCACAGGTCTTTGCTCTCATGGGTTATGAAACACTGGCAGTGGAGGTTGGCAAAAAGATAGAAGCGGGCAGCGTTCCTGAATGGATTGCTTCTCATGCATCTGACCTTCTCAACAAATACAGTGACCGTAATCCGGCCGACAACATGTCGGAAGGCGGTGATGTGGTGACTGATTTCAGGAGGGCGAACAGGCTGGCTGCCCAGAACCATAACCTGATGGCAGCAGCAATGTTCGAGGGAATAATTACCGCCTATCCCGGAGAATACCTACCGTATGTCGGATCCAGTATCGCACTTGAAAAAGCCGGTTTGAATGATCAGGCGGCAGCGGCTGTAGAGAAAGCCATTGAATTGGTGGGTGACAGCCCTGAAAATCAGGAGACCAGACAGTTGTTGCAGAACAGGCTGACAGAAATGAAAGCGAAGCCTGTACCCGGAGGCAAGGGTGCCGGCGCTGTCGCAGCCGTCCTGAAGAGCTCTGAAAGCAGCGGAAGAAGGATGCTTGCATATGCCGGGGGGATGATTTCACCGTCATACCTGAGCCTGAACGGCCGTTTCGGTACGTTCATCTCAGGCTCCGGCAGCCTTTCGGCTGATCTGGGGGTGACAAGAAGCAGCGGTGCTACTTCACTTAATCTCGGTGCCATGAACTTCTTCCGCCAGAGGATCTTCGCGGGAGGTTATGGGGTTAACCTGGGTTTCGGAGGCGGATCAACCGCAGTTAATGTGAAGGTGTCAGTGGGCCTCAGCATTATGACAAAGGATAACAGGGCAAGCTGGGATATCTTCCTTGACGGCCAGCAGCCGCTGGCTCCGAAAGGAGCAACCACAACTGTCGGACTTTCAATTGGCAGAAGCGTTTATTTCGGTTCAAGATGATCAAACAGATGAAAAAAATAAGCATAGCTATTATTATTATACTGGCCGGATCGCAGTTCATTTACGGTCAGGACCGGAATGCAGGGCTGGAGTCATTCAGGTCAGGCACCCTGGCAAAATACAGGGAATACTTCTCCGCTGCAGGTCTGGATGAGAAGGGTCAGCTCAGGCTTACCGCATTGGAAAGTTATGGCCGGCTGACTGTGACAGGCAAGACGGATGTCATGAATACCCTCCTGAAATCATGGCAGGAGTCACTGGTGATGGTTCACCTTGAATCGCGCAGGGAATTGTGGGGATGGAACAATGAGAAGGGCGCAGCAATACAGATTGATGCATGGGATCTTAATCCTGAGCCGGTTGCCGCGGTTTCCGGACCTGCAGAATCAGAAATCGCAAAACATCCGTGGTTCCTTTATATCGGCGGTGCCCAGCAGATGGACTCGAATAAGAACATCAGCGGAGCCCTGAACCTCCGGACCGGATTCTTCATGCTGGAAAACAAGATGGACCTGGCAGTCTCACTCACTGAATCATTGTCAGGAAACCTGGAGGATGAATCTGCTTCACTGACAACCAGTCTCGGATTGGGAAGCAAGTATTATTTTCCACTGACGAAAAGCAGTTTAAGACCAAATCTCGGAGCTGAACTGGCTGTATCGCTTCCCTCCGGCGGAAAGGCTGCTTTTACCCCTTCTATGCTTGCCGGGGTCAGCTGGTTTGTCGGTCCCGGCTGCCTTGATGCAGGTCTGAGAGTTGGCAGCAGTTCGATGCTGATGTTCGGTTATACACTCATTCCCAAACTGAAAACGCGGTAACATACTTTAAAAGATGATGCCGCAAAATGCCGGGCACCGCTCTGCGTTCCTGCAGCCTGATGCCTCCGGACACACTTTCTGCCGGTCGTCCTGAAATAAAGTTGATTTGCCTGATCATGTGGTGTACCTTTGTAATAACTGCTAAAAACTCAGGCATGAAACCCTATCAGAAAATTCTCAGGTGGACCCCGCGGGTTCTGTGTATTATCGCAATACTCTTTGTCAGTATGTTCTCCTTGGATGCCATCTCGCCGGAAAGGACCTTCTGGCAAAACGCAGGGTCACTGCTGATGAGCCTACTGCCTTCATTTGTACTTGTTTCCTTCCTGGTGGTTGCCTGGAAGTGGGAGCTGACGGGTGGTATCCTTATCGCCATTCTGGGTCTTGCGGCCACACCATTCATCTATAACCTGAACCTGCAGCGGATCGGCTCGGCGGGAACAGCACTCGGGGTGGTACTGATGATTACTGTACCTTTTATAATAATAGGTGCTCTTTTCATAATCAGTTATTTTCTCAACAGGAAACAGAGAGCTGCCGGGTAGCATCATCAACGGCACCTGCGAAGCATGGCCAGGGCTAAAGCCCGGGATGACACATTGGCATTGCCTGCGTAATAATCAGACATACAGAATGATGCATATTCAACTAAAAAAATAGTTAAAAAAGTTGCAAAAATAGTTGCATGACTAAGAAATTAGTCATATATTTGCATTGAAGGATTGACAGAAAAGTTATGAAGACAATGCAACTTACAAGGGCCGAGGAGCAGGTGATGCAGATCCTGTGGGATCTGGGAGAAGGGCTGGTCAAGGATATACGTGACCGGTTCGACGAACCCAGGCCTGCAAGGAATACTGTATCAACTGTTGTCAGAATTCTAGAGAGGAAAGGTTTCGTGGATCACAAATCATATGGGAATGTCCATCTTTATTTTCCGGTCGTTTCCAGGGAGGAGTATTCGCGGCATCAGCTCTTTGGCCTTCTTGAGGGGTATTTTGACAACTCGTTCCCTGCCATGGCATCGTTCTTTGCACGTGAGAAGGACCTTTCCCTGGCGGAGATGGAAGAGCTGATCGATGAGACAAGAAAGGAATTGTCGGACAGTAAAAGGCAAAAATGATGGAAGCGGCAGGCATTTATCTTCTAAGGTCAGCGGTATGGATAACCGGGTTCGCCATGGTTTATCTGCTGTTTCTCAGGAACGAGAAGTTTTTTCTTTTGAACAGGATTTACCTTATCACCGGTATCCTGGCATCTGTTTTCCTTCCCCTGGTCACTGTGCGGTATTTTGCTGAAATCCCTGCAGCACAGGGTGATGTGACAGCAGGTTTGCTGACGGGGTCTGTTCTTAAAGACGGTGCAGGTGAACGCATACTTGCGATTTCGCTGGTTTCTGTCTGGCTGACCGGTGTACTTATCATCCTCTCACGCTACGTGGCCCAGGTAATACCTGTGCTTCGTGCCGCGGCGAATGCTGACAGTGCCTCCGGTTATCCTGTCAGGGTGTTGCGTTCGCCTGAGTTTCCCGGATCATTTTCATTATTCTCCCTTGTGGTTGTCAATCCTTCAGTTTCCGATACCGAAACGAGGGAGATAATGAATCATGAGATGGTGCATATCAGGCAGAAGCACTGGTTTGACCTGGTGCTTTCGTCACTCCTCTGTGCAGTGCAGTGGTTTAATCCTGCCGCATGGATCTATTCGAGGTTCATACGGCAGAACCATGAATACCTGGCCGACGAGGAGGCGCTGCAGCGTTCCTCCGACCCGGCTGTGTACAGGGCTGTACTGCTGAACCAGATCGCCGGCTCGCCGGTAATTGATCTGGGCAATTTTTTCAGTTACTCACTAAACAAAAAACGATTTCTCATGATGAAAAATACTATCAGTTCACCCTGGCGTAAACTCAGGCTGCTCCTGATTCTGCCTGTTGCCGCACTGGTTCTCTACGCCTTTGCGGAGCCGCAGTACAGGATGGCATCAGATGAACAGGGACTAACACCGGCCATCACGGCAAATGCTGCCATGGTAAAAAATGTGAGCGGCATGGTTACCGATGAAAAGGGCAATCCGCTGGAAGGCGCGGCAGTGGTGATTAAAGGAAGCACTGTGGGTACAACCACTGACGTATCGGGTAAATTCGCACTGAAGAATGTCCCGGATGATGCAGTCCTGGTTATTTCCTATGTCGGTTTTGAAACCAAGGCAGTCATGGTAAAGGCTGCAGGCGATTACATCAGGACGGTAATGAAACGTGGCACCATGATTACGGATACTGTTTCTATTCCGCCACCTCCGCCACCGCCGCCGCCAGCACCCTCAACAGGATCTGCAAAGGTCAAAGTTGTGCCGCAGGCTAAATCAGGAGATGACGAAGTTTTCATGGTTGTGGAGGAAATGCCTGAATTCCCGGGAGGCCTCGAAGCGATGGTGCAATGGATTGGTCAGAGGGTGAAGTATCCCGAGCAGGCAAAGAAGGAGGGTATAACCGGAATGGTGATGGTATCGTTCACAGTAGACAAGGCAGGAAAGGTCATTGACGCTAAGGTCGAAAGGTCTGCACATCCGTTGCTTGATGCCGAGGCTGTAAGAGTTATAGGGGAGATGCCCGAATGGAAGCCCGGATCGCAGAGGGGCAAAAAGGTAGATGTGAGGATGACGGTACCGGTAAAATTCAGCCTGAATTAAGAAAAAGGACACGGATCTTTAACGGGAATCCGGTAATATGTAAAATCAGGGCCGGTGAATTTGCACCGGCCCTGATCATTTCTCTTATTCTCCTGCCCGGTGCACTACCATCTGGGGAAACGGAATCTCGATACCTTCTCTTTCAAAGGCCTCCTTGAGTCTCCTGCGGAGTTCTCCGGCCACATCCCACTGCTTCATCGGCCTGGTTTCACCAAGGATCTTCACAACTATCGCAGAATCAGCAAACTCATTAATCCTTAGAAATTTCGGGGCCGCAATTATTGATTCGCTGAAGGCGGGATCAGCGGCAAGTTCGTTACCGATCCTGTTAATCACTTCCTCCAGGTGCCTGATATCAGTCTTGTATCCTACGCCTATGTCCATATTGACCCTTGAAAAGTCCTTTGACTGGTTTGAGACTTTTGTAATGGATCCGTGTGGAATATGATGCACTGTGCCGTCAAGGTCCCTCAGGGTTGTTTTCCGTAAGCTTATATCCTGGACTGATCCGCTGAAACCCTCAATGGTTACTACATCGCCAATCCTGTACTGATTTTCAAGCATCAGGAACAGTCCTGTGATTATGTCCCTGATCAGGTACTGACCGCCGAAACCCACGGCAAGGCCAACGATACCTGCCCCGGCGATAAGAGGACCCACTTCAATTCCCACCTCCTGAAGGACCATCATCACTGCCACAATAACAATCATGATATGCAGGGCACCGCTGAAGATCCTGATCAGGGTGTCTTCTCTTTTCTTTTCTGCTTCAGGAGAGGTGTTTTCGTCAGGTCTGACAGATGCCCTGACTGCCCTGATAATTATTCTCTGCATTACTCTGTCAAGGATAAATGCAAAAATGATTATAAGTGCAATCTTTAATCCGTGTGTAATAAGCCATGGGACAATCTGTTCGGTCCAGCTTTCTACTGTTTTCATTTCTGTTTCATTTTACCGGGTACGTTGTATTACCCGGGAGGTTATCTGCGCAATATACAAAATTGAAAACTTGTCCTTTGCCGCACCTCCTGAAAATTGCATGTTATGCTTTACGGCATAGTGAGTTCGTTTCCCGGTTTTTTATGGGTGGTAGGATGTCTGATAAATATTTTAATGAGTAAATTTGATACAACAAGTAAATTCAGCCAGACAGACAAAATGATTTTATTGAGCGGCGAAGTCGGGAACTATATTGTCAGCAACGGCAGGAGATATTCCTATTTTGCGGGAAACAATTATCTCGGGCTTGCAGGTCATCCGAAGATCAAGGAGGCGGTAATACGGGCAGTGGAGAAGTACGGAGTTAATTTCGCCGCATCGCGACATACCACAGGAACATCCGATCTTCACCTGGAGCTTGAGAGCGCCCTTGCTGCCTTCAAGGGGAAGGAAGATGCAGTTGTCTTTGCCTCCGGCTACCAGGGGAACAGCATCCTCCTTGAAATACTTAAGGGAAGCTATTCGACAATATTCATTGACCAGTCGGCTCATGCAAGTATTATCGCGGCCATCCCCGCTGATGTTGTTAAGGTGATGTATTATGATCACTGCGATGCCGGTCATCTCGATTACCTGCTGGAATATAACAGAGGATCAAGTCCGTTGATTATTACCGACGGTATCTTCGCCCTTACGGGCGAAATAGCGCCTCTTAACCAGATATATGAGGTTGCTGTGAAGCACGGTGCAATCCTTGTGGTGGATGATGCACATGCAACGGGAGTCCTGGGTGCCACCGGGAAGGGTACGCCTGAGCATTTCGGGCTGCCGGCCGACGGAAAGATTTATCAGACGGAGACTATGAGCAAGGCTCTCGGGGGTTATGGCGGTTTCATCTCGGGAAGCCGGGCCATTACCGGGCTTATACGCGGTAACTCTGCAACATACCAGGCTTCAACCGCACTGCCACCGCCTATCGCGGCAGCGGGTATTGCCTCAGTAGCCATTCTCAGTGAAAACCCCTCGCTGCGGACATCACTTATTGATAAGGCTTGGGGGGTCAGGGAGGCGGTTACTGCCATGGATTTCAAGACAACCGGCTTCAGAACCCCTATTGTGCCTCTCATCTTTGATTCGCCTGAAAAGGCAAAGGGTCTGTCCCTGTTTCTTGAGGAAAACGGTGTGATTGCCCCGTTCATGAATTATCCCTCCAGGCAGGCCATGCACCTGGTGCGGATAGCGGTATCGGCCATTCATACTGAAGATCAGATCCACATGTTGCTTGGTTTGCTAAAACAATGGAAGGATAAATATGAAAGCAATTAAGATTAAAAAAGTAGTGATTGAGCCGCTCAATCTTGACCTCGAGGAGCCGTTCAGGATATCAATCGGCACGAAGTACAGTATTGAAAACGCCCTGGTAACAGTGGTTCTTGAGAACGGCATTGAGGGTTACGGCGAAGCTGCGCCGCTGGAACCCATCAACGGCGAGAACCAGGCAACGGCCCTTGCAACTCTCAACAGCTGCGTTGACTTTATCAAGGGTAAGGATATTTCCGAATACAGGGCGATAGCTGCCACACTTCGCGGGGTATTCCAGCCGCAGGTGACAGCCCGTTGTGCCATTGAGATGGCTCTGATCGACGCCTGGGCCAAAGTGCTTGACATCCCCTTGTACCAGTTCTTCGGCGGTGCCGGGAACAAGGCCGAAACTGACTACACCATTGATATAGTACCCCCGGATATTGCAAAAAGAAATGCTGCGAAACTGGCAGGGGAGGGGTACACTGTGCTGAAAACCAAGGTCGGCAAGAAGGTCACTGACGATATTGACCGCCTGCTTGCAATAAAAGACGGCGCTCCGCAATGCGGCATTACAATAGATGCCAACCAGGGATACTCCCCGTGCGAGGCGGTTCATTTCATAGAAGAGATGGGTAAGAACGGCATCAGGCCGATACTCTTCGAACAGCCCGTCTCCAGGTATGACCTTGCAGGGATGAGGTTCGTGAAGGACCATACTTCCATACCCATTGCCGCCGATGAGTCGGTCTTCACCAGCGCCGATGCAATCAACGTTGTGCGGACAGGTTGCGCTGATTATATCAATATAAAGCTGATGAAGTCGGGTATCATTGAGGCGATGGACATTGCTGCGATTGCCCGCAGTGCAAATATCAAGCTGATGATTGGCTGCATGCTTGAATCGAAGCTTGCCCTGGGCTGTGCGGTGCACATGGTGGCCGGCATGGGCTGTTTCAGCCATGTGGATCTTGATCCTCACAGCGAGCCCGAAAAGGAACCCTTTGCAGGCGGACCTGACTATAAGGCACCGTTCTATACCCTTTCACCTGATATTCCGGGGATAGGGTGCACGAGGAAATAGTGTCTTCCGGGGAGAGTCACGTGCCCTGAATGTTATCGCAAGGCCCGGACTGGTGGATTCGGCTTCCGAAGTCTGGCCAGACCGCCGCCTGTCAGTTGAATCTTTCAAGAACTATCCGGTCGAGGAGAAATTCATTTACCTGCCCGTCCATATTCCTGTTGAAATCTTCATACCTTATTATCAGAATGTTCTCGCCTTCCGCAAGGTCAATCCATTCAGGGAAGGTAAATCCCCAGTCTGACCATTCATCCTTCCCGCGCTGCGGGAATACGAGAGCTGCAGTGTATACCCCGTTGACATAGAGTGATCTTATTCCGCAGTTGTTATCAGTGTTAACCGGACCTGTACCGTTGGCATAGCGCATCCGCAGGGCATATCTTCCGGCCGTTGCCCTTACGGTGATCTTCAGCCCGCTCCCTTCGGGAAGGGCGAATCTCACATATCCCCTGCCGGTGAATCCGGGGTAACGGGTCTCACAGTTAAGGTTGAAATCCTCGGCCTCAGCCTCTATCGTGACACTGCCTCTTCGTATTGAGACAGGATTGCTGAGAAATGAACCAGTACCATTGCTGTCAGCAGCCATTACCTGGTACTCTCCGGCTTCCTCAGGGCCTGCAGGCTTATAGGTTGTTCCGTCGATTGATGAAACCATTTCCCCGTTCCTGTATACAATATATTCTGCGGCATTCTCAACAGCATTCCATGACAGTCCTTCACCGGAAACCTCCAGAACGGGCGTCCCTGGTGCAGTGTAATTGCTGACAGCCTTGTAACTTCCTTTACGGGCGGTCCTGTTCATCTCAATATCGATTGAATGGTTACCCGTTATTTCAGACGCGATAAAATGATCCTCTGATTCCCTGCCGTCTATCTTAAATGATGAGATGCCGTCTCCCCATCCTTTTACCGTGATGTTATATGTGCCTGAACGGTATTTCATCCCGGTGAGGGTATACGTATCCCTGAAGCTTTCAGGAATTACCGGGTGAAACTCCATCCGGTCTTCGGTGAAGCTTATACCAAGTATTATACGGTTGTACATCGCAAGCATCGCGGCGACGCTCCACAGTTGCCTGTCGGAGTTTATTTCCGTACCTGCAAAGTCGCCTGTTTCAGCCACGAAGTTTTCCTTGTTGGTCAGGAAGAGAGCAGCCGGACGGATTACAGATGCCAGCCCTGCCATGACGGCGTCAGCCTGTCCGTATTCTGCATTGGCCATAGTCCAGAATGCCTGCACGAAAGGCCATATCCCATTGTTGTGATAAGGAGGTATGCCTGGTATCTGCGGATAGATGCATGTGATCCCGAAAGGGGTAACCGGTGTGTTCTGAAGGACCTTCAGTTTCATATCCTCATCCGCGATGTCAAACAATACTGAGAAAGCTTCGCCGAGGGCTTCCGAACGGGGAGACACCGATCTGAAGTGCCTGCCGTAAAGGTACTGGCCGTAATAACCATTCTCTTCCAGCCACAGTTGTTTATTGATGTTTTCACGGAGGTCTGCAGCCCTGGCACTCCATATGTCCTCTTCCCCGAGCTCCCGTGCCATCATTCCTGTGACCCTCAGTGCCTGACAGTATGCGACATTTGTGCCCAGGTTCAGGGAACCGTATATATCGGACGGTTCCATCCACAGGGGATATGTCTGTTTCCTCCAGTCGAGGAATGAAGATTCCCCGCGTATCAGGCCGGTGACGGGGTCAATTACCGTCTTGCTGTCTGCTTCGAGGCTGGTCTTTACAACTTCATAAGCTCTTTTCAGCCATTCAGGGTCTCCGGTATACTTATAGATTTCCCATGCCGCCAGTACCCATACAACCCTGTCAGACGAGACCGGCCATGCTCCCCCGGTCCCGGTATCCTGTATTATTCTGTTGTCTGCCACCTTTCGCATCAGGCTGTTCATGCATCTTTGGGGATCAAGGCTGGCCAGTGAAAGAACTGTGGCATAGCTTATATCACGCGTCCATACACCAGCCCATTCCTTAGCGGTACGGAAGGTTCCGTCTTCTTCCATCAGCATCACCATTTCGTCAAGTGACATATTGTAAATGGCATTAAGAAGGAGAGAGGAGCTTCCGAACTTCGGGTACGGAGAGATGTCATTTGCAAGCTTCCACGTGGAAGACGTGTGCGCCGAGGCATCATAGACGTTGAACGTCAGCTCCTTCTCGAAGATGCCGTCACCGTCAGGATCTTCCATTTTCAGGTCCGGGTTGCCCGGGATATTCTCGAAATCCCAGTTAAGCGGATAGGTGTCACCTGCAATATAAAGGCCCTTGAAGTCTGCCTGGAAGATACGGTTCCCAAGGATGTCATCATAGAATCCTTTCTCCCTGAAGGAGTCAAGCACAGGGTTGAAGTCGACGCTGAATTTCACTCTTGTATTCTGAGGCAGAGGTCCTGAAAAAGTTTTAAGGGTGTCTGGCCCGGAACTCTGGCCGAAAGTAATGTTCAGCAATGTATTGCCGTCGTTGCCGGGGTAAATATTGGCCTGGTGGTTCACCCCGAAGGGGAGTTCATTATCGCGACCGTTGATGCTGAACTTGAATTCAATAACAGGGTCAATGGCAGCTCCTTCACTCTGATAATCAGAGGTCATTTCCCAGACGCTGATGGCCCGGGCTGTATACTTACCCTGCTCCACCCGGGCCGGGTAAACCGAATACCAGTTTGATTCAAACATCGGAAAATCCCTCATGTGACATGATGAAAGTATTATCAGGCAGCATACTAAAGGAGTCAATAACCTGGCAGGCTTCATCGGCGGTTTACTTAAATTATTATCAATTTGTCTGTTCAAATTTAAATAAAGCGAGGAAACAATGTAAACAACTCCGGGAGCTCCTCCCTGATGCCCTTTTACCCAATATGGGACATGATCTTTGATTGTTCATTTAATTTCTTGAAAATAAATAAAATAAACTGAGAATAAACCGTACATTGCAGCATATCAATAAAATCAAATAATGAGTAAAGGAACAGTAAAATTCTACAATGAATTTAAAGGATTCGGATTCATCAAGGAGGAAAATTCACCAAAAGAGTATTTCGTGCATTCATCTGGATTAAAGGACAATATCAAGGAAAACGATACTGTGACATTTGACCTGGAACAGGGTAAAAAAGGATTAAATGCTGTAAATGTCAAACGCGTATAGTTTTGTTGCAGTAATTTAAATTTTAGAGGTCCCTCCGGTGACGGTGGGACCTTTTTTTGCAAATACTTGAAATTATGAATGAAAAAAAACCAGTTATTCACAGTTCGCCCGACCTTTCCAAGTTGAAGGAGGTCGTTATTGACCACAGGACAAAAATTTACATCGCGAAGGGAGCAGATGCCGCTGAGGCAAAATCCCGCTACCTTACCAGTCTTAAAAACAGAAGACCTTAAGCAGACCGGTCAGGACATATATGTCCAATGCCATTCACCGTGCTCTGCAATCCAGATTGTTTCTGCCCTAGCTTTGGCTTGCAGTCATTTGCAGTTCCAGATTTTCCGATCCTGCCTGTCCTCAAACCTGCATGAATTTCATCTTACCAGGCAGTCAGTCCCAGTTCTGTGACAAAATCTGGATCTTCACCTGCATTTTTTACCAGCAGATAGCCAAAAACGACTTCTTTGCATTCATTCCTTCCGGATTCATTCCTGAAAACAATCCTTTTCTGCTGATTTTAATCTTATGAAATTTAACGTTTATCAAAATTTAGATAGTCGACGGATTATCTTTTTGCACATAGCTAATGTGCAGAAATACAGGCAGGTAGAATCATATTGTCTTTTCGGGCTAATTTATTACGGAAATCGTTCGTAAAAAGTGGTCCTTTTTTGACGAATGTCCGTTTGTGGGTCGTAAGCGGACCCATGGTGCCGACAGAGGTCCCGAAAAAATTGATTAAAGAATTTTAACAATGTCGCAAACATCCATTATATGGGCTTCGGCGACTTGATTTGCCTTGGTGTGTACCTTAAATTTGTCATGACAGGAGGACCTAAAAATGAAGATCATATTTCAGATTACATCGCCCGAGACCGGTAAAGTAGTTATACGGCGCAGGAAAATTGCGAAGGCATTGCGCTGGTGGCTCCGGGAGAAGGGTATTGTATATGACTATTCATATTTCCTGATTTAGATATTTAGACAAAATAATAAAACCACAGTGATGGAGAATCAAACCATGAAGAACAACTCAAACATACCTGCGGACAAGTATACAGCCATCAAGACAGCAATGGGCTCATCGCCTGTTATGTCAAGGCTTCAGATAGCGCTCGCAGAACTCACCGCTGAGGTTCGCCAGGATCTTATCAGCTACCTCGACGGTATGGGACTGATAAATGATCCCTCCATGCTGGTAATTCCCTCAACCAGGCACTATTTCTATGACGCTGAGGACATGAAGGGTATCAAGACAGTGGTAAACCTGAAGCCGCTCAACCATGTAAGGGAAATAAGGGATTTCCTCCGCAGACTGGCAGAAATGCTTCCGGGCGACTGCACATTTGTGGGCTGTTTCACAGACAACAAATCACAGAACGGATTTTCTGACAAATACGGTAACCTCCCCCGGCATTTGTCTCATAAGGCAGAAGCTTACGAAAACGGGATAGAATCAAGGATACCTTTTATTAACAGGATGTACAGCTTCATAGACATGAAGACAAACAGGTACCTGACTGCCAGGACTGTTTACATGCTCCTTGAGGAAAGCAACCTTCAGCTAGTTACGATGACCGAAAAAAACGGCCTGACATACTTCCACGCCAGGAAGAGGTCAGCGCAGGTAGGTCTGATAGCATAAGTGTTAACTCGTTGATAATTTATATAAGTCTAATAATTAATTACTTAAAACAATAAATGGCTGAGATGAAAAAACTGACTTACATTTTTGCAGCCCTTGTAATGGTGGCTGCACTCGGATCTTGTCAGCAGGACGACAATGAAATCGTACTTAAAAAGGCTAACGCTGAAACTGAACCAGTCATCCCTGCTTCTGATGCAAGTGTTTCCCCTGTGGTCATAGCCGGTGCCAACAATGGCGGCAACGTGACCTGTGCTGAAGTTGCAACGTATTTTCAGCTTCCCGCCGGATATTTCCGGTGCGGCGAGAAAGTTGACTACGATGGCGGGATGTTCTCGGGAGATTTTCCCGATGGTCTCACGGTAAATGTAACCGACGGGGTTTATGTGGCATTTGAAATGGAAGCACCTCTTCTGATCGGGGGCATTGAATACATAGTCGGTGCAGTAATTGTAAAAGGCGGAAACAATGCAAATGTTTACTACTATCCCGGAGGAAGCATGGGTGACTTCGGGCTTGCAGCCCCGGTTAACAAATCAGGAAAACCGGCAGGTCTCAGCAACCTGACATTCTGCCTTGTCAAGGCAAACCCGATAGTCATTGCCCTGAAAACTTACATGGTTACTCCTCTCCAGGATACCTATAAGGACATGGGTTGGGCTGTCAGTGGCGGTCTGGGCGTGAGCACAGAGTCCGGGCTTCACATGGGATACAACTATTATGATTTCAACGGCGAGAATGAGTTTGACCTTGTCAAGGCTACCCTACCGGCAATTGAAGGAGTCATAGGTACAATCAAGGCCAGCGATTACTGGGAAGGTAACGACCATTTCCTTGAAGTGGTTCTGGAACTGGATGATGAGAGTATGATGTTTGCAAATACCTATCTCTACGTGGGCTCATTAAAGGGCTACGAAGGAAAATGGTTTATGGAGTTCCCGTTCAGGGCAGAAGGGAATTATGCTGCCCAGCGGGTGTTCAAGATCAACTTCAACCAGATTACCCTTTAGGAAGAACCGGTTATTAAACATGTTAAAAAGGTCGGCCAGTTTGGCCGGCCTTTTTTCATGACGTTTGTTCGGTTGTCTCAACCCGGGCATGGCGGCGAGAGACTTAATGTATCCGGTGCTTCAGGGTACCATAAATGACGGCAGCCCTCACTTTCCTGCTCTCCTCTCCGGGGAGCATTCTGGTCTTGTGAGGGCTGCCTTTCAAAATTAAAAAGGACCTTCGGAAGTATAAAGTAATGAAATTAAAAGGACATGACAAAGGGTCAAAGTGCTGGATTTGACTAACATATGATATTGAATGATAAACGTTCAAAAGAGTAGGACAGATGAAAAATCACGACTTTGCAAAACAAGTTTCGCAACATATTTTGAAGAATATCACACTTTTTTACACGGGATGCTTTCGTTTTTATGTGTGATTGTATATCTTTGAATTAAGGCAGTTCCAGCACGTACCCTAATTAGTCGGACAATTTTTCATCTTTACCATCTATTCTATAAAAATGTACGTGGGGGGAGGAACTGCCTCTTTTATTTATACACCTTTCAGGGTAATCTAAAAAAATCGCTGAGACAGGATTTTAATTGCATTGGATGCGAGAATCGATCCTGGCGCACTCATGATATACCCGTCTGATGGATTGGAAGGCCATGAGTTTCTGGAATTCTTTGACCTTGTAGCGGAATTTATTGTAATTAATTAATTGTTTCTTATTTATAACTCCTCATGGCTGTCATTTTTCTTCCTATAGTCAAGTATCAACCTGTTGATAAGGTAACTGGCAATACTCAGACTGATGGTCAGGATAATTCCATCCTTCCAGCTATATATTCTGAAGATGACAGGTGCCCAGAGGGCTATGGCAAATATTAAAAGGAGAAGGAGTGTTTTCATATGGTATCAATTCTGCAAAATTCCTGACAAATCAAGTCGGTCCGGCATTTGCTGCAGAACGTCCGACCAAGCGGACAATATCTCTCTAAGTCCTTTTTATGAGGTCTTCAAGTCTTGTTCTGTTTTTCCACTTTTTGAGTTGTTTCTCCCTTGCTGCTGCATCTGATCTATTCTCATAGTTTTCAGAATATACCAGTACCCAGGGTTTCCCGGCACAGGTAAATCCCTTGGAGTGACTGTTATGCCTGCGTAACCTGTCAACTACATCAGCCGAATAACCGATATAGTATCTGTCGAGTTTTGATGAATATATAACGTAAACAGCGTACATAAATCCCTATTAAAGTTAGGAAGATTTATTATCATTGGAATGATTTAGGAGGGGATCATTCTGCGCTAGGCATGTTTTGAACCTTTAAAAAAACCACCTTGTATATTGGGATTTGTAATGTGGGCGATGTAGGAATCGAACCTACGACCCTCCCGACTGAAGTCGGGATGCTC
>CAZUIF010000041.1:0-16291 GCA_964621005.1 uncultured Rikenella sp. | reverse complement strand
CCACCGGCGCCCACAACAAGTACCTTTCCCATCACGTTATATTTAGGTTCTGTGCAAAGGTAATTTTTTTGGACATTTTTTGCGGCCCCGGGATGCGGTTAGCATAAAAGTTATATTTTTGCACACGTATCAATACAGTTGTCTTTTATGGACGATTATCACGCGAGCCGTTTTATTAATTTAGTTCTGCAGGGGTAATCCGGAAACGGTGCCTCCGCGGAGCGGAAAAGTAGGAGGTACTAGAATGATTACTTACTGGCAGATGATCCCGAACGGTCTCCTTCCGTTGAACTCATTTGAAAAAGGTTGCATTGTAAACGTCACTGATCCCACCCCTTCAGAGATTGGCATATTGAAGACCACCCTGAAGGTCCCGGAGGATTTCCTTGCTGATATTCTTGACGTTGACGAGCGATCGCGCATGGAGGTCGAGGATGAAGTGCTGCTGATGATCTACCGTATCCCCTACCAGAACCAGTCGAACGGTTTTCCCTTCACAACAATTCCCCTTGGCCTCGTGCTTGACAAAAACAGTCTTGTTATAATCTGTCACCGGAACAACGAGGTGCTCGATGATTTCTTCAGCCGCAGCGGAAAGGGAATAATGATAGAGACAAAGATCGACCTGATTCTTCATCTCTTCCTGAGGACGACGATGTTCTACCACCGTTACCTGAAGCAGATAAACAACCAGACTGCAATGATCGAGCAGGACCTGGAAAAATCTACCCGCAACAAGGAACTGCACCGGCTGCTCAAGATGGAGAAGTGCCTTGTGTACTTCACCACATCTCTTCGCTCCAACGAGATGATGATGCTCAAGCTGAAGAACTCGAAGTGGATCCGTGATTACGAGTTCTCGTCAGACCTGCTTGAGGAAGCCACAATTGAAAACCGCCAGGCAATCGAGATGGCCAAGATTTACAGCGACATACAGAGCGGGATGATGGATGCGTTCGCGTCGGTCATCTCGAACAATCTGAACATCGTGATGAAGTCTCTGACGATCGTCACAATCATACTGATGATACCGACCCTCATAGCCAGTTTTTACGGAATGAATGTGCCCAACAGGCTTGAGAACAACATGAATGCATTCTGGTTTATTCTCGGAGGATCCGTTATTCTTGCCGCCGCCGGCGTGATGCTCCTCAGAAGGAAAAAGTGGATGTAACGGTTCAGTCTTAGAGTCTGAAGGTCTGAGAGTCTGAGAGTCTGAGAGTCTGTTAAATATGTCTTTCGGTTCCCGATACGCTTCTCTATCGGGACTTCGTCTCCGTCTTCCGGCGGATACTCGCCTGCGGTCTTGCAGTCTTGCGGTCCTGCGGTTTTGCGGTCTCTGTACAACTGGTTACAAATTCTTCACCCTTGACTAATGCAGTCTCCACCGAAGCCTGGGTAAAGATGGCCTGCTGACTACTTTCCGAGGTGTGCTCTTATCTTCTCCAGGTTCTGCGGGGTACCGCAGTCGAACCAGTAGCCGTAGTCATGCAGGCAGGTCATGATGAGATGGTTCTTTGCCAGCATCAGGTACAGCGAGGTCAGGGAATAGATCCCTTCCTGCATGAGGTCAAAGATGGCAGGTGAAAGTATCTGAATTCCCGAGAAGCCAACCTCTTCAAGCTTCCTGCTGCTTTCAACGGTTATTATCTCCTCCTTTGTTGCGTTGTTGCGCCATCCGCGAACCCTTCCCGCAGCATCAGCAAGCAGCATCCTGTTGCCCGGCCTGTGCCTTACAGCCAGGGTTGCAAGAGCACCTGATGCGATGTGCTGCCGGTACATGCCCGGAAGGTCAAGATCAGTGAACTCATCAACGTTGTGTGCCAGGAAAGGCTCATCACCGAAGAAGCTTCTTGCCCTGTACAGTCCGCCGGCGGTATCAAGCAGTTCATCTCGTTCGTCGGAGACAGTGATGGCGTAACCCTTCGTGCGCAGCTTTTCGATCTCCTCAAGCATCTGCTCCGGATGGTGATGTATATTGATGATCAGGTCATCAAATCCTGCACTGACCAGCTTCTCAGCAGTCAGCTCCAGCATGGTCCTGCCGTTTATGTCAGCCAGCGCCTTGGGCCTGGTACGTGTCATCTCGCCCAGTCTTGTACCAAGGCCGGCAGCAAAGATCATTGCCTTCATTTTTCCAGGGCGCTGTGTTTAACTTCTACCTCCACACCCGGCATCGCCGAAAGCATGGATGCCACCCTCTCAGCGCTCCATACGGAACGGTGATGACCGCCCACACAGCCAAATGCAGCATGTATGTCTACTATGCCCTTTCGTCGCATCATGGGAAGCGAGTTTCGGATAATGTTTGTGCAGTCTCCTGCAAAAGCCACCGCCTCATCATCATTGTTGAAGAATTCCCGGATCTCAGGATCAAGGCCGGTAAGATCACTAAGTTCGGCATCAGTGACGGGATTGCGCAGGCCGCGGCAGTCGAATACAAAACCGCTGCCGGTGTCATAGTTTATGACCCTCCCTTTTACGTATGCGAAGCTTTCCAGATGTATCCTGACAAGATCCTGGTAATGCTCCAGGATCCTGTATTTCCTCTGCAGAGGCACAGCCAGCGATGCCTTCCTGAGTTCAGGAAGGTCAGTCTTCACGGCACCACTCTCAAGCAGTTCGTTCATCAGTTCCACTGCCGGAACGATGCTCTCATTGAAGGTAGGCTTGTTCTCGTGGAGTCCCCTGAAGCCGAAGGCTCCCAGCGCCTGCATCAGCCTGATGAGCGTAAAGGCACCCTGGTACATCTCCAGCGACTCACGGGGTTTTCCGGTGGCAGCCGCAAACCGGTCAAGATGCCGGTCAATTGTCATCTCCCTTATCTTTTGCGGTATATAGGCCTTGGCATCATAAACCAGTGATGCTATGTCATACTGCGGTGCCCCGAGCCTTCCGCCCTGGTAGTCAATGTACCACGGCTTTCCGTCCCTTATCATTATATTGGCTGTCTGAAAGTCGCGGAAGAGAAAATACTCCTGCCCTGCATCCAGAAGGAAGCTGGTCAGTATCTCAAAATCGCGCTCCAGCCTCGTCTCGTTGAACGGCGCTCCTATAAGCTTGAGAAACATGTACTTGTAATAGTTCATGTCCCATACTATGCTCTGCCGGTCGAAGCTGCGGTGAGGGTAGCAGAGCGCCAGGTCAAGCCCCCTGATCCCCTCGGTCTGGATACGTACCAGGTCACCGGCAACAGTCAGGAACAGATTCTCTGTCTCTTCATTGAACCGCTCCTCATCTGAACGGCGGGCAAGCCACGTAAAGAGGTTAATATCACCAAGGTCCTCAAGGAAATAGATTTTTTCTTCAGGGTAATAGACATAAATCTCCGGCACCGGCAATCCCTTTGACCTGAAATGGTTTGAGAATCCGACGAAGGCATCGTTCTCCTCGCGGCTGGGGTTGTACGCTCCAATAACCTGGTCCTCACGGCATATGAGCCTGAAATAAACCCTGTCAGAGCCCGACTGTGGCAGCCGTGTGATTATTTCCGGCGGGGAACCCTTCCAGCGCTCAAAGGCCTTTTCGACTGTGGTCCTGATATCCATCTCAGAGCCTGATTATTATCTTTTTCCGGTACAGTATATAACCTATAGCCCAGATGACTGTCACCAGCATTATCGGAAACAGCAGGCTGGCAAGTCGCTGTTCCCGGAAAAGGGGACTGCAGATATGTGTAAATATCCAGTTATAGAGTGAAACCTCCCCTATCTTGATAACCAGCAGGGTCTTTGTCAGCATTCCTGCAAGCACGTATGTAAACAGCGCGTTGGTCCCGAAGGTATTGAAGAAGCCCGTCCAGCCCCTAAGGTTCCAGATATCGACAATCGTAAACAGAACTGCGAGTATCACCATTCCGATACCGCCGGCATAAAGTACATAGGAGCTGGTCCATATTGGTTTGTTGATCGGGAAATACTCTCCCCAGAGAAGTCCGGCACCAATCAGCACCGCCCCTACAAATGTGAGCCATCCGACAGTCTTCCATGAGCTTCCCTTGCTGGTGATCAATCCACCGGTCATGAAGCCAAGCAGCACCGTAGCGGTTGCGGGCAGCGTGCTCAGCAGACCCTCCGGGTCGAAAGGAATTCCAAAGCCCTTGTAAAGATGGTTCTCGCCGATAATTGCAAGGTCGACTGTGCGGGCATAGTTACCTTCCAGTGAATATGGGTCACTGCCACCCATGAAATACATCAGGGCCCAGTAACCCAGGAGTATTACGGCAGTGGCAATCCAGATGTAATTCTTTTTTATTGCCAGCACTGTTAAAGCACCCAAACCCCAGGCCAGTGCTATCCTCTGGAGCACGCCCATGATACGGAGCGTATCGTAGTCACGGACAAAGCGCGGGAAAATATTCAGGAACAGGCCAACGGCAAAGATCAGTGCTACCCTTCTGAGTACCCTGAACAGGGCAGGGCCCGAAAACTCAAAGTTAAATTTACGGAGTGAGTACCACATAGCCACCCCCGAGATAAAAAGAAATGAAGGGAAGACCAGGTCCGTAGGGGTACAGCCATGCCAGGAGGCATGCCTGAGAGGAGCATAAACATGACTCCACGTTCCCGGAGTATTAACTATAATCATGAAAACAACAGTCATACCCCTGAATACGTCGAGTGACATCAGGCGTGCCGACTTGCCGGCGCTTTTTGAGGAACTCTTTGAAGCTGACATATGCGTTTGGTTAGTCCGGTAAAAATAACAAATTGGTGCAAATCACCGGGGAAAGAATGACAAAGAAAAATGCTAATTTTGGTTCCGTTCAAAATTTATCCATCCGATGAAAAAGTTCTGCTTCACACTGATCCTGACGGTTGCTGCCTTCACTGTATCCTCGGCCATAGGCCGAAGCGAGGAAAACAATGTTCCCTGGAAGGCATACGCCGGTGACAGGAGAATTGACAGCATCCTCAACACAATGACTGTCAGGGAGATGATTGCCCAGCTGATATGGGTGCCGGCCTGGGCTGATGCGAAGGGAGGCAACTACAGGCAGGTGGAAGAACTTGTTGAAAAATACGGTATCGGCGGAGTGATCTTCTTCGAGGGATCACGAGACCTGCAGGTGGACTATACAAAACGCCTGGCCGGAATCTCCAGGATCCCCCTGATAATTGCTCTTGATGCCGAGTGGGGCACCGGCATGCGCCTAAGGGAGGTTGAGGATTTCCCCTACCAGATGACCCTCGGGGCGTTGCAGAATGACTCGCTTATTTACAGGATGGGTTCTGCAGTGGCGTGGCAGTGCCGCGACATAGGCGTCAACCTGAACCTGGCCCCCGTTGCAGACGTGAACAACAACCCGATGAACCCGGTCATCAACTACCGTTCCTTCGGCGAGGACCCTGAAAAAGTAGCAGCGAAGGCCACAATGTACATGAAGGGACTCCAGGATAACGGCATCATCGCATGCGCGAAGCATTTTCCCGGCCACGGCGACACCGATACAGACTCTCATACCGGGATGCCTGTCATCAAAGGTGACCGCAACCGTTTCGAAAAGGTGGAACTGGTTCCGTTCAGGCGTCTGGCGGATGAAGGCGTCGGTGCCGTCATGACAGCACACATAAGCGTTCCGGGGCTTGATGACAGCGGGCTCCCAGCAACCTTCTCAAAGAAGGTGATTACCGGGATACTCAGGCAGGATGTGCGGTTCAGGGGACTGATCCTCACCGATGCGATGAACATGGCAGGTGCAACACTGACATATCCTTCCGGCATTGCCGATGCCGAGGCCCTTATGGCCGGAAATGACATTATTGAATACTCCACTGACCCGATCCGCGCCATCGATGAGATAGCCCGCAGGGTTGAAAAAAACGAGATAGCTGTCAGCGAGATCACCGACCGTTGCCGTAAGCTGCTTGCAGCAAAGCTCTGGATGGAGAGCCTGAACAAGGAACAGGGTGGTATTCCTGCTTCAGCGCACCCGGCCCTTATACGCGATCTTTATGCCGGCGCCATGACCTTGATAGAGAACAATGACAACCTTCTTCCGCTGGGGCGCCTTGACCGTATGCGCATTGCCACAGTCTCCGTCAACCGCCTGGCAATGACCGAATTCCAGAAGATGACCGACAGGTATACAAACGCCGACCACTATTTTATCGATCCTTCCAATGAGGAGGGTGCACGGTTTGTGATATCAAAACTTAAGGATTATGATGTGGTAATTGCAGGTTTCTGTTCGCTTGAGCAGAAACCCGCCGGCCTCTACGGCGTCACACCGGCCCTGAACAATGTCTTCCGCCAGATTGCCGCACTCGACAGGGCCGCCGTCATCTGGTTCGGGAATCCTTACGGCGTCGCCCGCCTTGACATGACAAAAAAACCCGGTGCATTCCTTGTGGCATATCAGGATAACAGCTATACCCACCAGGTTGCAGTCCAGGTGCTCTTCGGCGCAATCGGCGCCTCTGGAAGGCTCCCCGTAACTGTGAATGAATCATACCCGATAGGGACCGGTATTAAAACCCCGGGAAACATCAGGCTCCAGTTCGGGTTCCCCGAGAACGCCGGCCTCTCATCAGAGGAACTGATCACCAAGGTTGATTCAATTGTAAATGAAGGACTTGACTCATTGGCATTCCCCGGATGCCAGGTGCTTATTGCACGCAGGGGTGTGGTTGTACTTGACAAATGCTACGGATTTCATCTCTTCGACAGCACCGAGGCTGTCACAGAGTATGATCTGTGGGACCTTGCTTCAGTGACGAAAGTCACCGCTGCCACACCCTCCCTGATGCTGCTTACTGACCGGGGAACATTTGACCCTGACAAAACCCTCGGCTACTACCTCCCCTGGTTCCGGTTCTCGGACAAGGGCGACCTGGTGGTGAGGGATATGCTTGCCCACCAGGCAGGACTGAAGCCATTCATTCCGTTTTACCGAACCACGATGGAGAATGACAGCACCTTCAAAAGGGGAATCTTCAGCGGTTACACGAACAGGAAGTTTGCCCTCACGGTGACTGACTCGATGTATATGAACAGGCATTACCTGAAGGACATGTTCAGGGAAATACGCGACAGCCCCCTGGGAAGAAAGAAATATGTCTACTCCGACCTCAACTTTATCCTGGCATCCGAGATCATCGAGAGCATCACTGACAGCACCGTTGACAAATTTGCCCCGGCAAATATTTACCGACCCATCGGGGCTTTCAATATCACCTATCGGCCCAGGGAAAGGTACCCGCTTCAGAGGATCGTCCCGACGGAGTATGACTCAATTTTCCGGAGGCAACTGATCTGGGGCACCGTGCATGATGAGGGTGCCGCCATGCTTGGAGGAGTATCAGGTCATGCCGGACTGTTTGCCACAGGGAACGATCTGCTCAAGCTTGTGGAGATGTATCGCCGCGGAGGCGAATACGGAGGAGTGAGGGTTCTCAGCAGTGATGTACTGAAGGAATACACGTCCGTTCAGTTCCCGGAGAATGACAACCGGCGGGGACTCGGGTTCGACAAGCCACTGCTGGGCAATGACACGGTTCCCCCGGAGGAGGCATACCCGTGCCATTCAGCCTCTCCGTCAAGCTTCGGCCACTCAGGGTTCACCGGCACATTCATATGGGTTGATCCGGAGGCGGAGATTTCCTATGTCTTTGTGAGCAACAGGGTCTACCCCACCCGCAACCACAACAACATTTCCAATCTCTCCATCAGGGGCCGGATACTTCAGGCAGTATATGATTCAAGGATTAACTGACTGCAGACTGGTACTGCCTGCTGCCAACCAACAAAAAAAGCTGCTCTTCGCAGCTTTTTTTATCGTGTGCCCAGGACAAGACTCGAACTTGCACACCCTTACGAGCACCAGCCCCTCAAGCTGGCGTGTCTACCAATTTCACCACCTGGGCGTGGTTTCTGGTGCCCAGAACAGGACTCGAACCTGCACATCATTGCTGACACTAGTCCCTGAAACTAGCGCGTCTACCAATTTCGCCATCTGGGCTTCTTGCCGGATCCAGGAGGCTGTCTGAAAAGTGACGCCAGCACTCTTTTATCCTTCAATGCGGGTGCAAAAATAATTATTTTTTTTAATCAAGTAACCCACTTTGCCTAAAAGAGAAAAAAAATTATCACAGATTTCACTTTTGTATATCTTTGACCCCCAAAAGATGGTGCAATCGGCTTACACGCAGCATCAAACGGAGTGAAAGAGAGATGAAGGTTTACAAGTTTGGCGGGACTTCCGTGGGGAGTCCTGAACGTTTCAGGGCGCTCATCCCCCTGATAAACGACGGCGAAACGAAGATCGTGGTTCTTTCCGCCATGGCGGGAACCACAAATGCCCTGGTTGAGATATCGGGGCACTATTCTTCCGGCAGCACCGACTCCGCGCTCGGACAGGCAGAACAGCTTCGCGAAAAATATCACGGCGTGGCTGGCGAGCTCTTTACCTCTGCAGAGGGTTCCCTGAAAGCCCGTAACCTTATCGATGAACAGTTCAGCTTCATTACTGCCCTTTTCGCCAGGCCGTTCAGCATTCACAATGAAAAGCGCATTGTGGCACGTGGTGAGATCATCTCAACAGGCCTGCTCCATTTCCTGCTGACTGAACGAGGCATCCCCTCACTGCTTGTTCCCGCACTCAGCTTCATGAGGATAGACAAGGACGGTGAACCTGACTATTTCTATATCAGGGAAAACCTCAGACGGGAGTTGTCAGCGCTAAAGGACGAAAAGATAATTATCACCCAGGGGTTCATATGCCGGAATGTCAACGGTGAAACCGATAACCTGCGGCGCGGGGGAAGCGATTACAGCGCAACAATAATCGGGGCTGCACTGGGCCCGAAGGATGTGGATGAAGTCCAGATCTGGACTGATATAAGCGGCCTCCACAACAATGATCCGAGGTATGTGGAGAATACCCGGGTGGTCAGAAGCCTCTCCTTCAGCGAGGCAGCCGAGCTTGCCTACTTCGGCGCCAAGATCCTCCACCCTTCCAGCATTAACCCGGCACGGCTTAAGAACATCCCGGTAAGGCTTAAAAACACGATGGAGCCAGAAGATGAGGGAACCCTTGTCTCCTCTTCATCTGAGCTTGAAGACTACAAGGCCATTGCAGCTAAAGACAATGTCATTGCAATAAGAATCCGCTCTGACAGGATGCTGCTTGCATACGGCTTCATGAAGAGGATTTTTGAGGCATTTGAGGCATACAGGACACCGATTGATATGATCACCACATCGGAAGTATCTGTTTCACTGACAATTGATGACGGTACCCACCTTGATGAGATTGTGAAAGCACTGGCCTCCATAGGTCATGTTGAGGTTGAAAGGGATCAGACGATCATCTGCGTTGTGGGCGATTTCCGGCCTGACCGTGTAGGTTCGGCGCCTGAAATGTTCGAGGCAATAAATGAGATCCCGGTAAAGATGATTTCCTACGGCGGAAGCGAAAACAGCGCCTCGATACTCATCAACACAAGCGATAAGATAACTGCCCTTCGCGCGCTCAGCGCAAAACTTTTCCCTGAGAAACAATGATTACGAAAGAGATTACGGAAAAACTGCGGAGTCATGAGACCCCGTTCTATTATTATGATACAGAGATGCTTCATGAAATCCTGCAGGTGGCATCCGGAGAGGCCGCCAACAGGGGTTTTCATGTACATTATGCAGTAAAGGCCAACTTCAACCCGGTGATAATGAAGATCATCGCAGGTTACGGACTGGGTGCAGACTGTGTCAGCGGCAACGAGGTGACTCATGCAATTGAATGCGGTTTTCCGGCAGGCGAAACAGTCTTTGCGGGTGTCGGCAAGAGCGACAGGGAGATTGAAACTGCCCTGACACTGGGTATTAAATGCTTCAATGTTGAATCGGCAGCTGAGCTGGAGGTAATAAGTGAAATAGCCGGGAAAATGGGGAAGGTAGCCTCAGTTGCCCTGCGGATCAATCCGAACGTCGAAGCGCATACTATAAAGCATATCACCACAGGCACAGATGAGAACAAGTTCGGGATAAGAATTGCGGAGCTTGGAAAGGTTACCGAAATCCTTCAGGAGCTTGACAACCTTCATTTCAGGGGCATTCATTTTCATATCGGATCACAGATAACCGACCTTCATGTCTACCGGAACCTCTGCAAAAGGATAAACGAGCTGTGGTCATGGTTCAGGGAGAGGGACATGGAGCCTGAAGACATCAATGTGGGCGGCGGGCTTGGTGTGAGTTATGACGATCCTGACAGGTTTCCTCCCTTTGCAGAATATTTTGATGTTTTCCGCGATAATCTGGATAAAAGGATAGAGAGCTCAATCTCATTCGAGCTTGGCAGGTCGCTTACCGCCGGCTGCGGATCACTGATCTCCAGGGTACTCTTTGTGAAGCCCGGGGCAGCCGAGACCTTTGCAATACTTGATGCCGGCATGACAGAACTCCTGAGGCCGGCGCTGTATCAGGCCACCCACAGGATTGAAAATCTCACATCGGAGGGTGCAGTGAAGAAGTACACGGTAGCAGGCCCGATCTGTGAGACAACCGACACGTTCGGCAGGAACGTGCAGCTCCCGGAGACGCGGCGCGGAGACCTTATCGCCATCCGCTCCGCAGGTGCATACGGTGAGGTGATGGCCTCCAGGTACAATTTACGTTCCCTGCCGCCGAGCCTGTTCTCCCATAATTTATAGTTTCTTGAAGCATTCGTAAAGTTGGCTGTCACAGTCAGCAGTCAGCAGCAGAGAGCCTGGTTGACTGGAACTGCCGACTGGTACTGCCAACTGCCGGCTAAAAAAAAGCTGCATCCCTGCAGCTTTTTTTATGTCTTACTTCTTATTCCGTTTCCTGACCGGGTCAGAGAAGAGAAGCATAAGCAGGCCGAAAGCCAGGGTGCCAATACCTGAAAGCAGGTTTACATTCACGTTGAGTGATTTGACGTACATAGCATCCTGGCCCATGGTGGCCAGTCCGTAGATCGTAATGATGAGTCCTACTATCGAGAACATCAGTCCAATTGGAAATCTTATATCGAGCATGGTTCTTGTTTTTTCGGGTTACCAGAACAATATTGACAGCACTATCATAATGACGCCGACGATTGTGGCAAGGAACCAGGGTCTCTGATGCCATTTCACGCCGCTGTCGTCAAGTCTCGGAGTCATTGAATAGACAAGGCCGTTAAGCTCATCATCGCTTTTTTCACGTTTTGATACCAGCGAGATTATGACAGTCAGCAGTGCAGCCGTTGTGAATGCGAAGATTGCAGTCCAGAAGTTTTGGGCCATCTCCACCGGGTAGGTGTGGATTACTCCCAGCCAGCCTCCCTTGACAAGGGTTGTTGCTCCTTCAGGCATCGTGAGGCCGTGGTGCAGCAATGCAACCAGGAATCCCATGAGCAGTCCCACAAAGGCTGCGTTGCCTGTTGACCTTTTCCAGAACATTCCAAGGAAGATTACCGCAAAGAGCGGTGCATTGATCATTGAGAAGACAGTCTGCAGGAAGTCCATGATATTGCCGAACTTGCTGGCTATGTAGGCAGCGGCGATGCTTACCAGGACTCCAACAACTGTTGACATCCTCCCCACCTTCAGGTAGTGGCGGTCATCAGCCTCCTTATGGCCAGTTGCAGGCCTGATGTATGACTGGTAGATGTCATATGTCCACACCGTGTTGAAGGCTGAGACGTTTCCTGCCATGCCTGACATGAATGAGGCAAGAAGTGCAGTAATACCAAGGCCCAGGACCCCTGCGGGCAGGTACTGCTTCAGCAGCATTATGATTGTATAGTCATAGATCGGTTGCCCTGCATCATTTAGCGGCAGGGCGAAACCCTTGCCCGGATCATTGAGAAGTACCAGTGCAGCTATGCCGGGGATAATGATGAGGAACGGGATGAACATCTTCGGGATGGCTCCGATGAGGGGCACTTTCCTGGCAGCGGTCATCGAATCGGCAGCCATTGCCCTCTGGACGATCAGGAAGTTGGTGCACCAGTAGCCGAATGAAAGGACAAACCCCAGGCCCGCCAGGATGCCGTACCACTCCACACCCATCGGGTTTGCGCCGGCAGTGGCGGTATATTTCCAGGTGGTTGTCCAGGTGTCGGCGGCAAAGCCCCTGCCTTCAACTATCGGCGCAAGGCTAGCCTGCATGCCGCTGTACCCGCCCACATCAGTAATGACAAGTATGGCCATGGGAAGAAGACCGATGACAATGATGAAGAACTGAAGCACCTCGTTATAGATTGCAGAAGAAAGCCCTCCCAGGTATGTGTATGCCAACACGATGGCTGCCGAAGCAAGAAGTGAAACGTTGAAGTTCCAGCCGAGCACGTTCTCGAGCAGGATGGCCAGAGCGTACATTGAGATCCCTGATGCCAGCACGGTCATGAGTGCAAACAGGAAGGCATTGAGGGCGCGGGTCTTCTCATTGAAGCGCAGCTTCAGGTATTCAGGCACTGAGCGTGCTTTTGATCCGTAATAAAACCGCATCATGAAAAGAGCGAGGAAGACCATGGCAGGAATTGCTCCGATCCAGTAAAAGTGAGTCGTGAGCATGCCGTATTTCAGACCTGATCCTGTCATTCCCATCACCTCAAGGGCACCGAGGTTTGTAGAGATGAAGGCCAGTCCGGCAACCCAGGCAGGTATCGATCTTCCGGCCTCAAGAAACGCAGAAGCATTCTTCATGTATTTCCTGAGGGCCCATCCTATACCCAGCACAAAAACGAAATAGACCGCCATTATCAGGTAGTCTATTCCATGTAGCGCAAATTTTGTATCCATGAGATTTTTCCGATTAGGTTTGTGAACACACAAACTTAAGGAAATTTATCCAATGGAAAGGCTCGCTAATTTATTTTTGCTGTATCCCTTATTTCTTGACGGCCGGAGATTTGGGGCTTCTTGACTTAATTATGAGCACCTGGCTCCTGTCACGCATTGCAACCCCCTTGGTACCGGTGTAATCGACCCATGCAATGAACTGGTTCAGTTCGTTTTTAAGAAGCGGGTCAGTATAGATGTACTGGATGTAAGCCGGGTCATCCCTGAAAGCGAAGTTGTTATGGCTCTCCTGCCATACGTCGACATAATAGACGCGCGGTTGCAGGTTGGTAAAGACCACCTTGCCTGAAGAGTTGGTGAAACCCTCAACCACCATGTTTGTCTCATTGTCCCAGTCAGTCAAAGTAGGATAGAGTCTCACACTGGCGTTTGCAACGGGATATTCCTGATACCACTCAAGTACCTCAACCTCCAGCATCGTGGGTGAAAGCACCTCTATATCCATGTATGACCTGTCGACGTTGCCGTTCCTTGAATATGCGCTCAGAACCACTGTAAAGATTCCGGATGCATTGTAAGAGTGAACAGGTTCGTAGGCGTCGGACCATGTTCCGTCACCGAAATCCCATTCATAATCAGTTGCGTTGTATGACCCGTTGAAGAAGAGTACATCTTCCCCGATCTCAGCCTTTATCTTGTCTGTAAAGAAGTAAGCTTCGGGCTGTGTGTCACATGAGCTCAGCATTATCATTGCTGCTGCTGCGGTTGAGATTAAGATTCTTTTCATGACTGCCGTTATTGGTGCTGTTTTGTTAAATCCAAAATCTGTGCCAATTGATTTTATCAAAATGACGGATCAGCAGGGTGCTGAATCAGGCCTGGATATTGAAGCATAAAATATATTATCTTTGCAAACTATTTAACAGTATGGAATCCATGATCAAAATAACATTCCCTGACGGCTCCATAAGGGAGTTCAGCAAGGGTGTCACCAGCTATGATATTGCCAGTTCAATCAGTCCCAGGCTGGCAGCCGAGGTGTATGCTGCAACTGTCAACGGCGAGGTTCGCGATCTTTCGCGTCCTGTTGACGGTGACGCCACAATAAAGCTGCACAAATGGGATGACCCTGAGGCAAAGCATGCATTCTGGCATTCGTCCGCCCACCTCATGGCAGAGGCACTTGAAGCGCTGTTCCCCGGAACAAAATTCGGCATAGGCCCCGCCGTTGAGAACGGGTTCTATTATGATGTCGATCCGGGTGAGGGCAAAGTGATTACCGATTCTGACCTTCCTCTTATAGAGGACAAGATGAAGGAACTGGCCGCAAATAACAGCCCCATCATCCGCACAGAGGTGAGCAAGAAGGAGGCGATGGACCTCTTTACCGCCAAGGGCGATGAATACAAGACTGAACTTATCTCTGAGCTTGAGGACGGAACCATCACCCTGTACCGCCAGGGCAACTTCACCGATCTGTGCCGCGGACCGCACCTGCCCGACACTTCTCCCATCAAGGCCATCAAGGTTCTGAGCCTTGCAGGGGCATACTGGAGGGGCGACGAAAAGCGGAAGATGATGACCCGTATATACGGCATTACCTTCCCGAAACAGAAGATGCTTGACGAGTATATGGTGATGATAGAAGAGGCACGCAAACGTGACCACCGCCGTATCGGCAAGGACCTGGAGCTCTTCGCATTCTCCCCGAAAGTGGGGATGGGACTACCGCTGTGGCTGCCGAAAGGGGCCGACATGAAGCAGAGGCTCATCGACTTCATGACTAAGGTGCTGAAGCAGAGAGGATACACGATGGTCTCAACCCCGCATATCGGCAATGTTGACCTGTATAAGACCTCCGGCCACTTTGAAAAATATGGCGCCGATTCATTCAGGCCGATCACCACTCCGCAGGAGGGTGAGGTATTCATGCTCAAGCCGATGAACTGCCCGCATCACTGCGAGATATTCAACGCCACCCCCCACTCCTACCGCGAACTGCCGGTAAGGATGGCGGAGTTCGGTACCGTTTACCGCTATGAGCAGAGCGGTGAGCTGCACGGACTGACACGCGTGCGAAGCTTCACCCAGGATGACGCACACCACTTCTGCGCACCGGAACAGCTCAAGGAGGAATTCAAGAGCATAATCGACCTTGTCCAGTACATCTTCAAAATAGCCGGATTCAACGAATTCACTGCCCAGATTTCGCTGAGAGACCCGTCAAACCACCAGAAATACATCGGCACCGACGAGAACTGGGAGAAAGCTGAGAGAGCCATCATTGAGGCTGCCGGCGAAAAGAACCTGGTCACCACTGTTGCAGTGGGTGAAGCCGCCTTCTACGGCCCGAAGCTCGACTTCATGGTGAGGGATGCCATCGGCCGCAAGTGGCAGCTCGGGACCATCCAGGTAGATTACAACCTCCCGGAGCGGTTCGGACTTGAGTACACCGGCAGCGACAACCAGAAGCACCAGCCCGTGATGATACACAGGGCAATTTTCGGATCCATGGAACGTTTTGTTGCAGTGCTCATTGAAAATACTGCCGGCCGCTTCCCGGTCTGGCTGACCCCTGATCAGGCAGTAATACTGCCCATCAGCGAAAAATTCAATGATTATTCAAAAACTGTTTTAAATATTCTGAATAATTCCGATATTCGCACCCTGATTGACGACAGGAATGAGAAGATAGGTAAGAAGATAAGGGATAATGAGTTAAAGCGGATCCCCTACCTTCTTGTGATTGGAGAAAAAGAGGTTGCATCAGGAACAGTTTCTGTCAGGAAGCAGGGCGAGGGTGACAGGGGAGTCATGAAACCAGAGGAGTTCATCAGCCTTGTGAAGGGTGAGATAGAAAAAGAGATTGGCAACTAAGACATTGATTTAAAAGATATTATTAACTTAACTGGAGGACAAGACAATAGCAGGACCGATCTTTTCCAGGCCCAGGCCGGGAAGAAAACCCGAACCGGAACACCGGATTAACAACAGGATCACAGCCAGGACCGTAAGGGTCGTTGGTGAGAACATTGAGGCAAAAATCATGAGCCTCGGCGATGCACTCAGGCTCGCTGACGAAATGGAACTTGATCTTGTTGAGATATCTCCAAATGCTGACCCACCCGTCTGCAAGATCGTTGATTACCAGAAGTTTCTCTACCAGCAGAAGAAGAAGCAGAAGGAGATCAAGGCAAATGCAGCCAAGATTGTTGTAAAAGAGATCCGTTTTGGTCCGAACACCGACGATCACGACTACAACTTCAAGCTGAAGCACGCGATCAACTTCCTTGAGGAAGGTGCCAAGGTAAGGGCATACGTCTTTTTCAAGGGCAGGTCAATACTTTTCAAGGATCAGGGAGAAAAGCTTCTTGCAAGGTTTGTAAGTGATCTCGAGGAGTACGGCAAGGTAGACCAGACTCCCAGACTGGAGGGAAAGAGAATGATTATCATCCTCTCACCGAAGAAAAAGAAGTAACAGAAATTTTTTTATACATATATATACAACATGCCAAAAGTGAAAACAAATCCGGGTGCAAAGAAGAGAT
>CAZUIF010000040.1:0-17143 GCA_964621005.1 uncultured Rikenella sp. | reverse complement strand
AGAGTAATCTTGTCATGGATCCTGAACGGCTTGAAAATAACAAGCAGGATTCCGCTCATAAGGTTACTGAGCGACTGCTGAGATGCTATACCCACAATAATAGAAATAACACCTGCCCCTGCAAGTAATGTATGTCCTATTACTTTAAATTCCGGAATCTGTTCCAAAGAAAATGCAACACCCAATATAACGATGAGCCCTAAAACGATGTGTTTGAAAAACAAGAATCCCGTAATATCATGATCTGCCTTTTTAATGAGCTTTTTAAGATGTTGTTTTAATATAAGGCTGACAATAATATATACAAATATTGTCGCAAAGACAATGCAGCCTATAATTATCAACGTTCGTAAATCAGAAACAAGGATCTTCATATTCTTATTTTAATATTAGGCACTTTGTTTACGATCAGTCTCAAAGCTGAATGATTTTTTCCTCCTCCCTGAGTGTGCGGATGAAAATCATTGTTTGTGTATCTAACATAAATATCAAAACATTTTGAGATTATTGTCCACCATTTCCCCTATTATACCAAGCTTTCCTGATAATTCGGAATCACTTTTAATTACGCTTCGATTTGTATATAACTTTTTGTCTGCGCTAATTGTGGGACCGGAAAAGCAATTAACTCACAAAAATCAATACATTGTAAATAAACCAGTTATCCTGGCTGTAACTTTTGTCTGCTCCGGGTACAGAAACAGAGCGAGAGTATTTTTTCGGGCTGACCCGCTCTCACACTTGCCCTGCGAAAGCTCGTCGCGTTGACCATTTAGGGTAAGGACCATTTCACCACCTCTGGCCGGTTGTAAATCACAGTAATTATGATTTGTAATTTTGAAAAAAAACCGGCCAAAAGCTGTCGGTGCCTTCGGCTGGTACACTTAAGAAGTTATTGATTAATGGAAAGTGGATCAAAATACAGGACATCGAATTATTTTTGCTTCTCAAGGCAATTAAGGCAAGCATGAAAATCACAAGGGCAAAAAAGAGGTTGGGCATCGTTTTTTTGATGCTTGTAATAATTTTCATCATTGCCTGCTTGCCAACTCCGCCCCTGGATCCAATTCAGTACTATGAAAGAAAAACCGGGCAACTAATGACAGAGAATGTTGCAGGAGAAAAGTGGCTGGTATGGTTGTATAACAATCCAGTAGGAGAGGTGACCCTGTGGACTTTGGCAAAGAGAAAGATGCTTTCATCGGTTTATGGCAAAATGATGGATCGGACTTCATCAGCGAAAAAAATACACCCCTTTATTAATGATTTTGATATTGATATGAGTGGTGTACAGGAACAGGAATTCAAAAATTTCAACGATTTCTTTACCCGAAGACTAAAGGCAAATGCGAGACAAATTGATACTTGTCTTAATACTGTTGTATCTCCCGCTGACGGGAAGATCCTGGCCTATACCGATATCGGAAACTCTGATTTTATCATAAAAGGATTTCGTTTTGATGTATCTTCCTTTCTGGATAATCCTGTTCTGGCTCAAAAGTACAGCGATGGTACTCTTATTGTAATCAGGCTGGCCCCGGTCGATTATCATCGTTTTCATTTTCCGGTAAGTGGAATTCTGACTTCAGACAAAAAGATTGAAGGTGACTATTATTCCGTCAACCCGTTTGCTTTGCGTAAAAAGGCTGAAATATTCTGTCTGAATAAACGGGAATATACAATTCTTGCAAATCCTTTATTTGGAGATGTTATTATGGCCGAAGTTGGTGCCACAATGGTTGGAAGCATCGTACAAACCTATAAGGGAAATTCTGTAATAAAAGGTAAAGAGAAGGGCTACTTTGAATTTGGAGGCTCAACGGTAGTCCTGCTGTTTGAAAGAAATAAAATCTGCATTGACAGGGATTTGCTGATAAATACGGCAAACGGATATGAAACTGCGGTTAAAATGGGAGAAAGAATCGGTGAGGCTTCTCCCGCTCAATCTTTTGTCGGGAGCGGGATCAAAGGCGGGTCTCAGCTCACTGTTGATTGAATATATCGACCGATATTTCCACTGCAGTTGTCGTTCCTCTGTTCTCCAGCCAGTGCGTGGTGTTCTTATCCTCGGGCCACCCCAAACCTGGTCCATAATCCCTGGCAATTCCGTTTCGATGGTCAGTTATCGTTCCCTGCAGAATGTAGACCACGCCCGGCCTGTCTATATGGTTATGAATCGGGCCAATGACGCCTCCGGGTTCAATAGTAACCATACGCATCCGAAGTTGCCTTCCTGCCATACCCTCTATTTCAGGGCCAAGATCAATGGCTGCAAGCTGCTTAACCGTAACACCCTTCGTCTCAGGTGCAGATTGTTCAGATTTCATGGCAATCTCCTTTCTATTTCTGAATCAGTGACTTTCAATCCAAACAACCGGGACACCCGATTTGTTCTGGTCACTTTCACAAATCACGTTGATTCCTTACGGTGGTGGTATTTATACATTCAATAATTGCCTGTGCGATCTCATCCCTTGAATTCCTGAATGCCGGACAGAACCGTATTGCCCGGGAATTCATGGCAAAAACGCAGAGCGGTTCGGTGGCATTGAATGATACTGTCATGGAGAAATCAAACCTTATCGATCTTCCTGTCCGGTACCCGCCCTATACACCGTTTAAGGAGAAATTACTGAAGCTGTTGATGAGATAACACTCTGGCGAAAATTTCCGGGTACAGTTATATTGATCATAAACTGATTCAATCATTCTTCAGCTGCCGGCCGCATTCCGGGCCGCTTCAAGATGAAGTAAGGCTTCGTGGTCATATGCTGCCATTGATCTCCTCAGGGCCCAGCTTTTTTCAAGAATCTCACGTGCCTCTTCAAATCTGCCCTGCTTGTAGTATCCCCAGCCTTTGCAATCCATAAAAATCCATTTATACTGGCCCTGGCTCAGTTCCAGTGCCCTGTCAGACAGTTCAACGCCTTCCCTTACGTTTCTTTCCTTGTCGATCAGGAAATAAGCCAGGTAGTAAACCCACCAGGGACTTTTGCTGTCAAGGCTTACTGACCGGCGGAAGGAGATCTCAGCCTGATCAGGCATGTTGGCCTGGGTGTATGCCCATCCGAGGTTACGCTCAAGCGCAGATTCCGGCCAGCCATTTTTCTTATATATCGACCTGTATTGCCTGAGATATTTACCGGCATTGGCAGTATCCCTTACTGTCAGGTACATGATTGCCTTTCTCCAAACCAGTGACGGGTCATCAGGAAAATCCTCATCGGCCCTGGCATAAAGTTTCTTCTCTTTCCTGTACTGACCTGTCTGATGATATGCATATCCCAGCTGGATATAATTGTAGACCCACCATGGCCTAACATCCATTTTATCATAGAGCTCAAGCGCTTTTTCATATTCCGGAATCGCCTTGTCAAACTGAAGCAGTGATGCATACTTCTGACCTATGTCATAATAGGTCCCCGGGTAAGAATCATCAATTTCGATGTATTGGCTCAGATACTGGATTTCTTCAAAGGGTGTTTCGTGGAAGTATGCATGATTTGAATTTATCAGGATCTGCATTCCCACCGGCATCTGATTTCTCTTTTCATATGCCCTGTCGCTCCATTTTCTGGCTTCCGGGAACAACCCCTCGTTCATGCATGCCACCGCAATCATCAGTTTCATGTGATGGTAGGTTGAATCGATTGAGAGAGCCTGTTCAAACATTTTTCTGGCTGTTGCATAGTCTCTCCTGCTGCGGGCAGATTCACCCAGCAGATAAAGCCTGTAAGCCTCCGGAGAGTTTGTAACAGGAGGGAACCGGCGATCCTGAGGCAGTTCACTTATCATCCTGGAAATAACGAGGTAATCCATCACAACACCAGACAGGGAGTCGATGGCAAACAGCATACTGTCAGCTGTCCCGTCAATCTTGAAGGACTTGTAGACCTCGTCTGTCTTTGGATCGGTTATTTGTGCATTAAGCCTGGTTTTAGAACCCTCCCTGGTAATGCTTCCGGTAATAAATATGTCAATATCAAGTTTTTGTGAGATAATTTCGGATAGGGAAGGAGCAATTGATGCATAGTTTGTCTGGGCCTCGTTTTGCAGCAGCAGGTTTAATGTCTCTTTCTTTCTGACTTTCAGATCAGATGAATTTGACAGTGCTGTAATGAGATTATCCTGAATGCCGCCCTGCCATATATCCCATAGACTGTCATTGGTCATATTCTGAAACGGGAATACTGCAACGGCCAGTTTATCATTTGATGAGTTCAGGGATTTGAGAGGACCGCGAAGGATTTCAAGCAGAAGGAATGTCAGCAGGAGCAATGAGAGAACTGTGACCAATGCCCTGGAGACAAACTTTTTCCCTTTCAGATTTCTTTCAGGTGTGGTGATCATCCCGTCTTCAGCCTTAAGATCAGTTTTTCCTTCGTCATGTTTAGCTGTTTCTGCACTTTTTGAAGCGGGGCCGCTCATCATTCCTGCTATGATCTCCCTGGTTGCCAGGGCCACCTTGTTTATCTGGATACGGTATTTTGTATTATTCTGGTTCCTGGTCTCATCATCTTCTTCGGTAAGCGGTTTGTTAACCCCCGGTTCCCTGTAGATGAATTCTACCCCGCGAAGCATACTTCCGAGGACAGACTCACAGGATGCGATATCCTCATTGTCCAGGTCATGGATACGCACAGGTAAAACCCTGCTCGCCACATTCCCGTTAGGCAATGTAATTTTGAGTCCAAACCGGTCAAGGGAGGCATTTGCGACGAACGGTTTGAATTCATGCTCCCAGGCAAACGACAGAGGATCGCAATAGGTGCGGGAGATTATCGGTATGAAGACAAGGCATTTAAGTTTATCCTTCAGGGAAGCGTCCACATCATGCGTTTCCAGGAGCCCGTCATGAGGATTAACATCAAAATAGACCGAGACATCCTCCTTGAAAGTGGCTTCAAGTTCCCTGGTGAAATTGTCGACGAACCTGGTTACCCAGCCATCGTACCTGTTGTCTTTCTGGCGATAGCTGATGAAGATATCATATTCGTAACCTGGAATAAGACTGGGCATCTCAGCTGACTGTTGGTTATCATATCAAATTTACGCTATCCTTAAACCAAAGTCAAGAATGTTTCATTTGTAACCCGGAACCGAAAAATATGATATTGTCTTTCACCGCAGGCCGGTGGATGAAAAAGACCGGAATCAGATGTATGAGATCGCGGTGATTTCGTAGATTATTTCTTCCCTTTCGCGCTTCAGCGAAATTTTCTCCCCGGTTTTGTGGTTCAACAGAGCCCTGGCGATGGGGGAGATGAAAGATATCTTCCCTTTTGAGATATCAGCCTCATCAACTCCGACAATCTGAAACGTCTGAGCCTTCCCCGCGGATCCCAGCCTGATTGTCACGGTTGCACCGAATGTTACTTCATCATGGGGCTGCTCCTTCGGGTCAACCACCCTTGCATCGGTAATCCGGTTGTTGAGCAGCTGAAGTTTTGCATTGATGAAGTTGCGGGCTATCCGTTTTTCATTCTCATTTGAGGTGCCCAGATCTTCTCTTTCGCGGATCAGCGCCTCTTTTTCGGCAAGCAACAGATCCAGCCCGTTGCGGGTGACGAAATTCGGGACTCCCTCAGGCAGAAATGCCCTCTGGGGTACCATCGGCACCTCTTCCTGATCACCGTCTTTGACAAATCCTCTGCTCATACTTCATGTTCGGGGCCTCTAAATTACCCATTTATCCAAAAATTTCAACCATTACCGGCCGGATTTCCGGGTTATTCAGAAAACGGAAGCGGCCAGGTGAATCTCCCGTTTTATGTTTAACAGCAACCAGGGCACCCGAGAGATTTACATGCACATTTAATTCTTTACTTTTGACTTATGAAGAAGTACTTTTTTATCCTTGGCGCGCTGCAGGCTTTCACCGGCATTGGCGCCATCCCGGCCGGTTACGGGATGCTGAGCGATACTACCGGCGCCGGACTCGGAATGACTCCTGAGATACTTGCAAATTCACCTCTTGACTCGTTCCTTTTGCCCGGACTTTTCCTCTTGCTCGTAAACGGGGTCGCAAACCTGGCCGGTGCAGTTCTCTCCTTTACAAGGAACAGATTCGCCGGACATGCGGGTGTAATTCTCGGGATAGCACTTATACTTTGGATAGTGATCCAGGTTTGGTGGATCTCACTTTCCAGTGTTCTGCAACCTTTATTTTTCATGATCGGGCTGGTCAGTGCATGGCTTGGTTGGAAGATCATCAGGTCAGCGGACATTGGAAAGCCTGCAAAATAAGACAGTGTAACATGAAGGCAATTAAAAATTTACGTGGCATAGCCGGATTTGGCAGATGCATCTCAGTCCTGACTGCCGTACTTACAGTTATCTCCCTCGGAGTTGCAGTGTCCACTCCACCTCTTTCAGGTCCGTTCTGTACCGGAGAATGCTTCCGGTATCCATATACAGATATTGCAGGCAGGTTTCCCCGGGACTATTACTGGATGGTGCCGGCAATACTGTCTGCATTCTCCTTCCTGGCCATGATGGCAACCGTGCATGTGGCAACACCGCAGGACAGGAAGCATTTCAGCCTCACAGGCCTGGGTTTTGCTATGATAAGTGCGCTGATACTTTCTGCCGATTATTTTATCCAGCTCTCATTCATTCAGCCAGCTCTCCTGGCAGGAGAGACGGAAGGGATCGCCGCTCTCAGCCAGTACAATCCGCATGGAATATTTATTATTCTTGAGGAACTGGGATTCATGACAATGAATATTGCCCTGTTCTGCCTGTTCCCGGTGTTCAGGGGGCTGCATAAACCGTCAGGGGCCCTGAGGGTGACGCTGATGGCAGGATTCATTCTGATGATCATTTCATTTGCATCTGTTCTGCTGGCGTTCGGAATGAACCGGGAGTACAGGTTCGAGGTAATTATTATTTCAATTACCTGGATCGAACTGATTATTGCCGGATTCCTGCTCGGAAGATATTTTAAAAGGTTGAAGAATCAGCCGGAAAATTAGTCAGGCACTGCGCTGCAATCAATTCTGTCACGGTGATTTCAGCGCCTGGTCAAGGGTATTGACTATCTCCGGCACAGCCATCATGTTTTTCATGTTCAGGCCTGACAGGTAATAAATCATGCCAGTACCGTTTTCCGTTGAAAAGTGAGCATCGGTAAAAATGCTCCCCGAGAAACCGTTCATTTCATAGTAAAGTGAACCGTTGGTCTCAATCATAAGCCAGCTGAGGCTCTTGTCAATCAGTTTGAATGACCGTGATGCCATATTGGGAATGTGTTGCGGGCTCAGCATCAGATCAATGGTTGACGGCTTAAGCAACTGGATGTCACCATACCTTCCATGATTCATTATCATGATAAGGAACCGGGAAAAATCGTCCATCGTGGTTCTCACCATCCCTGCAGGGTAGCCCGGCTCACCGAAGTGGTAAGTTTTCCTGTAAACGGGGACGGTATCTTCCGGCGAGAAGCTGTAACTGAATATCACCCTGCTGGTATCAAGATCACGGAGATGCCAGCCGGTGTCATCCATATCCATCGGATCAAATATGTTCTTCCGGCAGTAAGCCGAATAGTCCATGCCTGAGATTCTCTGAACCAGGTATCCCAGTAGTGAATAACCGATATTTGAATAGTTATAGGATGTTCCGGGTTCAGTGTCTTTGAAATACTCTTCAGAATAGTACCGTCCACCGGGGATAAGAAGCTGAGTAATATATTCCTCGAGTGTCATCTCAGAATCACCCCGTGAGCTTTTGGGCCTGCCAACATTCGAGGGGACAACGGGTCCCGAAGATGTGACATCCGCCAGTCCTGAAGTATGGTTAAGCAGCATCCTGAATGTAATCTGCTTTTCGGGAAAATAGGGATTCATGAATTTGAATTCAAGATACGGGTCAATACTTTCGTCGAGCTCAAGTTTACCTTCCTCGTAAAGCTGCAGCACTGCAAATGCGGTAATTGTCTTGGAAAGGGAAGAGAGCTGGAAGATGCTTTCTTTATTTATCATTTTTCCTGTCTCCATGTTTGCATAACCGTAATTGCCTGCCCAGGCAATCCGGTCATCCTTGATCAGGCATGCACCTATCCCGACGAACTTATATTTATCCATCAGGCCTGTAAAAAAGTTATCGAGGGCCGGGTTTACCGGTTCAGATGATTCCTGTGACCATGATCTGGTTGAAATTATTGCTGACAACATCATTACCATCAGGAACACGGCGGGCAGGCTTGTTTTGCCATAACTATTTTCCATGGCTTCAGTGTCTTTGTATTTAACTTAAAGACATCCGATTAAGAAAAATGCTGCATTGTTCTGCGGTCATAATTTTCACTCCACCGGCATCAGATGCATTATCTTCCCGGGGGTTTAAATTGCAGGAAGATGTATCTGCCGCTTTCGGAAGGCCTTCCACCGGTTCTGATAGTTTCCCGTGGAGAGAGCCGGAGTGTTCTGAGATAAGTAGTTCACGGACAGTTGCCCTGATCAGGTAGTTGATCAGGCCCGGTCGGAGGGAACACCTGCCAAACAAATCACACTTAAACTTGTTATTTGGGCAGAAATTGAATCGGATGACAGAATATATTGTTAAGATACAGCATATTGAGCAGATTACTCATGATGTTAAGAGGTTCCGGGTTGAGAAACCGGCAGGCTACTCATTCACGCCGGGCCAGGCAACCGGGGTTGCCATCAATTCCCCGGAGATGAAGAAAAAAAGGAGATCTTTCACGTTTACGGGGCTAAATGAGGATCCTTTCCTGGAGTTTACAATCAAGATATACCCTGAGCATGAAGGCCTTACCAGGGAACTCGACCGGCTATTGCCGGGTGCTGAGCTGGTTATCGGCAATCCATGGGGAGCCATCAAATACAGGGGGAAGGGGATATTCATTGCCGGCGGTGCCGGGATAACACCGTTTCTGGCCATCTTCAGGGACCTGCACAGGAGGAATGAACTTGCCGGGAACATTCTCCTTTACGCCAACAAGACCAGGGCTGATATCATTCTTGAGCAGGAGCTGGCAGGAATGCTCGGCGGGGCTTTTATCAATATACTGTCAAGGGAGAAGGCTGAAGGATACCTTCACGGGCATATCAGTGAGGAACTGATAAGGAATCATGCCGGTGATTTCACCGGTCAGTTTTACCTGTGCGGCCCGCCTGAGATGATGAAGTCAGTGACGGAGATTTTGGCTGGCATGGGAATAGACCGGAAGGGGGTAATAATGGACCTGTAGAAAGCAGCGCTGACGGGTGCGGAAAAATCATCAGGTGTGCCACAGCGCAATTGCGGCATTGCGGTAAGAGCCAGTATTATTTCCTTGTGATACTGTAAATCAGCACCGGCTTTTCAAGGTATTGACCTGGTGCTTCAATACCGTGGATCTTCATCACCACGTCCATCCCCATGGTAACCTTTCCGAACGCTGCAAAGCCCTGCCCGTCAGGATTCCTTCTGCCTCCATAGTCAAGTTCCGGCTGATCCCCCACGCAGATAAAGAACTCTGAGGTGGCTGTCCCGGGTGTCCACCTTGCCATGGAGATAACACTGTCAAGATGACGGATTCCTGTCTGTTCAGTAGTTTCGTGGGTAATGGGAGGGAATCCCCCGGTCTCTTCCTTTTCATAACGGCCACCCTGGATGACAGCTATGCGAACTGAGTCCTTCGGCTGGTTATCATCTCGCACAACCCTGTAGAAGCAGGCACTGTCAAAGAGCCCGGCATCGACATACCGCAGAAAATTTGCGGAGGTGAGGGGTGCGTTTTCAGGGTCAACAGACACATGGATGTCGCCAAGCTCCGTAACAATCACAACCTGTTCTTTTTTGCCGCAGGCGGCGAAAGCAACCGTTGCTGCTGCAAGCAGCGCGATGACATGAATCCGCATGATTCAGGATTTATCTGGGACTTAACATCTGGAACAGCAGGTATGATACACCCAGGGTAAAAATTATATTGAATGTCTGGGCGATAAGGAAACTGTAGAAGGGCTTCTTGCTCTCCATATGTCTGAAATCGGCAAAGCGTGTTTCTAGCCCGATGCTAATAAATGCCAGGTTGAACCAGAAGCTGCTGAATGATTTGATGACCTTTCCTGATGACTGAGCCGTTTCAGGGCTCAGGATGAAAGAAAAGACCAGCGAAGCCACTATGAATCCTAGGACGAACTTCGGGAAGCGGTCCCAGATGATCCTTGCCGGCACATGGTGTCCTTTTTCTGCTGAACCCCTGCTCCTGTACGCCCAGAAAACTGAAATGGCAAACGCAGCCAGCCCGAGCAGTACGTTCTGCGAGAACTTTACGATTGTTGCGTATTTCAGGCCTGTTTCACCGGCAATGGTTCCTGCAGCAACAACTGCACCCGTGGTGTCGATTGTTCCTCCGAGCCATGCCCCGGTTACAACCTCTGAAAGTCCCATCCATTTTGCAATGATGGGGAGGAGGATCATCATGGGAATGGCAACGATGAGCACCAGGGAGATTATAAATGACAGCTTCTTCTTGTCACCGTTGATGGCACCGGCGGTTGCTATTGCAGCTGATACACCGCAGATCGAGACGGCACTGGCAAGCATGGTTGAAAACTCATCATCAACCTTCATCTTCTTCGATATCCAGAAGGCGAAGTACCAAACTACGGTCACAACAATCACTGCCTGTATGAGGCCGAAGGAACCGGCAGTCAGGATATCCTTGAAGAGTATGGTGGCACCCAGGAGCACGAGTCCTATCTTGACATAAAGCTCAGTCTGTACACCTGACCGCAGCCATTCAGGAAGCCTTGCAATATTGCCAATCAGGAGGCCGATAACCAGGGAGAAGAGAACTGTTTCCAGGCCGATATTCTTAAATCCCGCGTAGGATGAAACAAACTGGGCCACAATCGCCAGCAGGAAAATGGCAAGGAAACCGGTGAAATACTTTTTGATCTTTTCCCCGCTCAGCAGGATTCCGATAACAGCAATGACGGTAAAAATAACCAGGGTCCAGAGTGCCGAGGTCCACAGTGACGAAGCCCCGAACATCCCTGAAAAATCATGATCACGGTTCCATCCGGCCTTTCCGCCGAAAGTGGGAGTGGCAATGGTATAGCCTGTCAAAACCACGAACAGAATCAGGATAAACCCTGCCACAACAGATGCCCAGTCCTGTCCCACGTTGAATTTTTTTGTTGCCGGTGAGTTACTGTTACTTGTCATACCTTGTATTTGTTTTGCTCCTCTTGCAGAGGCTTGATTACTAAATTTATGCAATGACGGATGCAAATATGCGGACATTTCGGGACTGAGAAATAAGCATAAAATGGTATTCTTTGTTCCCGGGGACCTCATTCCTTTTTGCACCATATTGCAGAAATGTGCAATTTCTTAATTTCGCACAGTTGCAAACAGTAACAGACCATGAAAAAACTCCAGAAGGCCTTTATGGCCTATGATCTGCCTCAAAAGGCGATGCAGGCAGGCATCTATCCCTATTTCAGGACCATCGAATCAGACCAGGACACTGTTGTCAGGATTAACGGCAAGCCGGTACTGATGTTTGGCTCGAACAGTTATCTCGGTTTGACAAACCATCCGAAGATAAAGGAGGCGGCGAAGAAGGCGATTGACAAGTATGGGACCGGGTGTGCCGGCTCGAGGTTCCTGAACGGGACCCTTGATATACATGTTGAGCTGGAGGAAAAGATTGCTGAAATGGCGGGGAAGGAGGGTGCACTCTGTTACAGCACCGGTTTCCAGGTTAACCTCGGGGTTGTGTCGGCGCTTACCGGCAGGCGTGACTATATCCTTCTTGACGAACTTGATCACGCCTCCATCATTGAAGGCAGCAGGCTCTCCTTTTCGAAGGTTCTGAAATATGGGCACAATGACATGCGCAGCCTGGAGAAAAGGCTCAGCCAGTGTGCGCCTGAGAGCCTCAAGCTGATAGTGGCCGACGGGATCTTTTCGATGGAGGGTGACATAGTAAAGCTCCCCGAGATGGTTGATCTTGCTGAAAAATATGATGCCTCGATAATGATCGATGACGCCCATGCAACCGGGGTGCTGGGGGAGAGCGGAAGGGGCACCGCCTCACACTTCGGCCTTACCGACAAGGTGGACCTTATAATGGGAACCTTTTCAAAATCGCTTGCCTCCCTGGGTGGGTTCATCGCATCTGACCGGGATACAATCAACTGGCTAAAGCACAACTCCAGGTCGCTTATCTTCAGTGCAAGCATGACCCCGGCTTCTGCAGCTTCGGTGCTTGCAGCCATGGAAATAATGATGAGTGAACCTGAGAGGATCAGCCATCTCTGGGAGATAACCCGCTATGCGCAGAACGGATTCCGGGAAATGGGGTTCGATACCGGCAAATCGGAGTCGCCGATAATCCCGCTGTTTATAAGGGATAATGAGAAAGCCCTGATGCTCACCCAGCAGCTGCTTGCTGAAGGGATATTCGTAAACCCGGTTGTCTCACCGGCTGTGCCGAAGGATGATGCGCTTATCCGTTATTCGCTGATGGCCACCCATACGAAGGAACAGGTTGATATATCGATTGAAAGGATCACCGGGGTTGCAAAGGCTCTCGGTATAATAACCGCCGGGAACTGAGCCGGACCAAAAACCAGACCGGGAACTCCCATGGGCAAAGTAATACTTATAACCGGCATATCGTCCGGGTTCGGTCGTGAGACTGCCGCACTCCTCGCAGAAAGGGGGCACACCGTATACGGTACACTGAGAACTCCGACTGCGGGATTGAAAGGAGTCAATATTTTAACCATGGACCTGACAGACCATGAGTCAGTTAAAAGGACTGTCAGGGAGGTTGTTGAAAGGGAAGGGACGATTGACATCCTCATAAACAATGCCGGTATGCATACCGGGGGTCCCGCGGAGACCACTCCCGCCGATTATCTCCGGCTTCAGATGGAAACCAGTTTCATGGGGCTCGTCCTTCTTACGCGGGAAGTTTTGCCTGTTATGAGAGCCGCCAGTAGGGGAACAATCATAAATATCAGTTCCATCGGAGGACTGATGGGACTGCCCTTCCAGCCCTACTATTCGGCAGCGAAGTTTGCAGTGGAAGGTTTCAGTGAGGCTCTCAGAATGGAGGTGAAACAATTCAATATAAGGGTGGTAGTGGTCAATCCGGGCGATTTCCGAACAAACAATTCATCCAACCGGAGGAAGTTCCTTTCACCGTCACCTGAAGGAGATCCCTACACCTGGCAGTTCAGCAAATCTTTATCAATTATTGAGAAGGATGAAGCCGGTGGCCGTCATCCGGCCCTTCTTGCAGGGAAGATTGCAAAGATTGTTGACTGCCGCAATCCCGGCATGCGGTATATAGTTGCTTCCCCCGATCAGAAACTGGCGGTGGTAATTAAAAAATTGCTGCCGGCGAAGCTGTTTACCCTGATCCTCTCCAGCCATTACGGGATATCCGGCCGGCATAAATAAAGCCGGCATATACTGATTGTCAGCTTATTACCGGCTTATTTGCTCTAATCTTTATGATGTTCTCAGATCTCTCCGGGTCTGCGGAAGTATTTTGACTGGGCCTTCGGAACGATCTCGCCGTTGAAGCGCTTGACGGTGCCCCTGGTAGGGGTGATGATTACGTCTGCAACATTTCCGGCAGATTTCTTTAGTGACATCTCAACCTTGGCAGTGATGAGGTGTCCCTTTGCCTGGAAAGATATCCTCACATTTCCCTTCTTGTCAGTTACCTGGTTGTAATCAGATACGACAAGCTTGTTTGTATTGCTGTTATCTGCAATGATGGCGCCCTGAAGGATTATATGATCATTTTCAAATGCCAGGAAATTGGCGTTGTCGGTATTGTCAATAAAAACAGCACCTTCGGTCTGGTAGGTGCCGACAATTATGACATAGTCCTTTGTCTCAATTGTGGCAAGGGCTTTTTCAAATGCTGCCAGTGCGGCGGCTTCTCTCTCGGCTTTCTTGTCCTGACCCACAGAAGGCATCAGTGCAACGCTGAGAAAACAGATAGCCATAAAAACTTTCTTCATAATTTTCCGGGATTAAATACTTTGCTACAAAATTACATTTTCTCAGATACAATAAGCGTGCCCGTGTCATAACAGGATTATTTTTGTTGGAGGATTATTAACGGGGCGTATTGGTGTTTACTTGTAACCAGGACATTTATGAGACATCAGGGTAAAGTGGTTGTTGTCACTGGTGCAGGCCGGGGTATAGGAAAGTGTGTGGCTGGCATGTATGCCGCCGAAGGGGCAAAGGTCGTGCTGGCCGAGCGGGATGCCTCTGCCGGTGAAGCAGCTGAAACGGAGATTCGGGAAAAAGGCGGTGATGCCTGCTTTATTCACACGGATGTCAGCATCCCGGAACAGGTGACTGCAATGGTCCGCAGAACGGTTGAAATTTACGGTACAGTCGATATTGTAATAAACAATGCCGGTTTCGGCATATGGAAATCACCTCTTGAACTGACTGCAGATGAGTGGGATTCAGTTGTGAACACAAATCTCCGCGGCGCCTTTCTCTGCGCCAGGGAGGCAGCCCGCTTCATGAAGGAACAGGGGGGAGGTTCTGTAATAAACATTGCCTCCACACGTGCCTTCATGTCAGAGGCCGGGTCTGAAGCCTACGCCGCTTCAAAGGGAGGACTGGTGGCACTGACGCACGCCCTGGCTGCCTCCCTGGCGCAGTACCGCATCAGGGTCAACTGCATCAGTCCGGGCTGGATAGAGACAGGTGACTACACCGCCCTGCGCGAAGATGACCACAGCCAGCACTTCTCCGGAAGAGTGGGGAAGCCGGAGGATATAGCCCGGGCGTGTCTCTTCCTGACCGGCGAGGGCAATGAATTCATCAACGGGGAAAACATAATAATCGACGGCGGAATGACCCGTAAAATGATATATCTGCCATAACCCGAAAAATTATTATCTGTCATAAAAGCAAAAAGTTATCTGCCCGGCCGGCGGGCGTGACGATTCTTTTTCTACTTTTGCAGCCCAAAGAAATAAGAATACGGAAGAGATTAGAAACATTGCCGTGATAGCGCATGTGGACCACGGCAAGACTACACTGGTAGACCGCATCCTGTATCAGGTGAAGCTGTTTCGTGACAACCAGGTCATGGGAGAGCTGATCCTTGACAGCAACGACCTGGAGAGAGAGAGAGGGATTACAATCCTGTCAAAAAACGTCTCTGTCAGGTACAAAAATATAAAGATCAACATCATAGATACACCCGGCCACTCCGATTTCGGAGGGGAGGTAGAGCGTGTCCTGAACATGGCAGAAGGGGTCCTGCTCATCGTGGATGCCTTCGAGGGGCCGATGCCACAGACCAGGTTTGTTCTTCAGAAAGCCCTTGAACTGGGCCTGAAGCCCATCGTGGTCATCAATAAGGTCGACAAGCCCAACTGCAAGCCGGAGGAGACACAGGAGAGTGTATTCGACCTGATGCACAGCCTCAACGCAACTGAGGATCAGCTCGATTTCCCGACGGTTTTCGGCTCATCAAAGCATGGCTGGATGGGCCCTGACTGGGCAACACCGGCAACTGATGTCAGTTACCTGCTTGACACGATAATCCAGTATATACCAGCCCCGAGGAAGGCAGATGGTACGCTCCAGATGCGCATCTCCTCGCTTGACTATTCCTCATACCAGGGGAGGATAGCCGTAGGCAAGGTGAACCGCGGCACCCTGGTGCCCGGCAGCCAGGTCTCTCTCATCAAGCGTGACGGCACGGCCGTGAGAAACACTGTGAAGGAGGTATATCTTTTCGAAGGACTCGGTAAGGAGAAGACAAAGAAACCGGTCCACGCCGGGGAGATATGCGCCGTCTTCGGCATGGAGGATTTTGACATCGGGGATACCATTGCTGATGCCGAGAATCCCGAGGCAATGCCGTGGATAAGGGTTGACGAGCCCACAATGAGCATGCTTTTTACCTCAAACAATTCACCCTTCTTCGGGAGGGAAGGAACACTCGTCACTTCGCGCCAGCTGAGGGAAAGGCTTTTCAGGGAGATAGAAAAGAACCTGGCAATGAGGGTTGAGGAGACCGATTCCGCCGATACATTCATGGTTTACGGCCGCGGTATTCTCCATCTCTCAATACTGATCGAGACCATGCGCCGTGAGGGTTTCGAGCTCCAGGTGGGTCAGCCCAGGGTGCTGATCAAGGAGGTAAACGGGGTGAAGCATGAACCGGTGGAGGCCCTTACTGTCCAGGTCCCCGAGGAGTTTGCGGGGAAGGTGATTGACCAGGTGACACAGCGAAAAGGCGAGATAGTAAATATCGAAGTGAGAAATGACCGGGCACACCTCGACTTCCGGATCCCCTCGCGGGGGATCATCGGGCTCAGGAACCAGGTGCTGACAGTGACCGAAGGGGAAGCTGTGATGGCCCACCGTTTCGATGCCTTCGAACCCTGGAAGGGAGAAATGGCTGTCAGGCGGAACGGATCACTGATTGCGATGGACACCGGAACTGCTGTTGCATATGCCATTGACAAGCTGCAGGACCGGGGCAGGTTCTTCATCTATCCCGGCGAAGATGTTTACATGGGGCAGGTGATAGGGGAAAACACCCGGCAGGATGATATCGTGGTCAATGTCACCAAAACCAAGAAGCTGACAAACATGAGGGCATCAGGGTCTGACGACAAGGCGATCCTTACCCCGCCAGTGCGCTTCTCCCTGGAGGAGGCCATGGAGTATATCGCTGCAGATGAGTATATTGAGATCACTCCCAAATCAATGCGCCTCAGAAAGATCATGCTTGATGAGAATGACCGCAAGCGTGCAAAGATGAAAGCCCAGGGGACGGAATAACAGAAGCTCCTGTTACGGGAAAATATAAAAAGCCGGCAGGATCACTCCGCCGGCTTTTTTCTCAGCTTTCTTGTATTGACTATTTACGGCCTGCGCCGGTACCCTTTACTGTTGCCGGACGGTTTGTCCTGATACTTTTGGCAGCACCATTGTTTTTGGTAGAGGTCTTTGCCTGTTTCATCGATTTCTGTGCTTCACCCTGAAGTTTGGCCTGTTCCCTGACCATCTCGCCAACACCGCCCTGGGTCTGTGTCTGAGCCTGTTTGGCAGTCTCACTTACAGCAGCACCATGATTCTGGGTACGTGTCTGTGTCTGGGTCATGATCGGATCACCGCTCTG
>CAZUIF010000039.1:0-17935 GCA_964621005.1 uncultured Rikenella sp. | reverse complement strand
GAAAAACTTTGGCCCGATTTTGGTAAGGAGGACTTTTACAAAGCAGTGGCAGACTTCCAGAAAAGGGAAAGGAGATATGGAAAGACCAGTGAGCAGATCGCTGAAAACAGTTGAGATGATGAAAATGAAACCTATGCGGATACTTCCCCTTTTTGCCTTGCTTCTTACAGGTCTGATTGCCACGGCCCAGACAGAAGACAAATACGTAAGTTATGTTTATCCCGAAGAGTATACTATTGCCGGCATAACGGTATCGGGTGTAAAATTCCTTGAACCCAACGCCCTGATCGGTATCTCCGGACTCAGAATAGGCCAGAAGGTGGAGATCCCCGGCGAGGTGGTGACAGCCGCCGTCAAGAAACTCTGGGACCAGGGCCTCTTTTCCGATGTGAAAATTACAGTCACCGGGAAGGAAGGAGAGAACATATGGCTTGACATTTACCTCCAGGAGCGCCCGAGACTTTCCACAATAAAATTCGAGGGGATAAGGAAATCGGAAGAGACAGACCTCCTCGAGAAACTAAGCCTCCCCAGCGGTTCACAGGTCACCGCACACCTCCTCAACAGAGCCGAACGGACAATCAAGGACCATTACATCGAGAAGGGATTCCTTAACGTCAGCGTCGATATCGTCCAGAAGGATGACCCTGACATGCCCAACAACGTAGTCCTGAATTTTATAATCAACAAGAACGAAAAGGTCAAGATTGAACAGATACTCTTCGAGGGCAACGACTTCTTCGCTGACAAGAGGCTGCGCCGTGTGATGAAGGATACCAAGCAGAAGGACCTCAACATATTCAAGGGATCAAAATTCATAGAGGAAAAATATGATGAGGACCGCACAAAGCTGGTCGAGTTCTACAATGAGAACGGTTTCCGTGACTTCCGTATCCTCGGCGACTCTACCTATTCCCTCGAGGACGGCAAGATGGTGCTTGTGGTGAAGGTCAACGAAGGGAACCAGTATTATCTCAGGAATGTAGACTGGGTAGGTAACAGCATCTATACAAAGGATCAGCTTACCAGAGTCTTCAACTTCCCTTCAGGCGAGGTTTACAACCAGACAATGATTGACAAGAGGCTTAACGTTGATGATGACGCCGTCAGCTCACTCTACCTCAACTACGGGTATCTCTTCTCAAGGCTGACCCCTGTGGAGAAGAAGGTTGAGGGCGACTCCATTGACCTTGAGGTACGCATATACGAAGGCGAACCCGCCACCCTCAACAACGTAATCATAACCGGCAACACCCGTACCAATGAGCATGTTGCCCGGCGTGAACTCTTCACCCTTCCCGGTGACCTGTTCAGCAAGGATAACCTGATCCGTTCAGCCAGGCAGGTGGCAGTGCTGGGTCACTTTGACCCTGAGAAGATCAACCCGCAGCCTCTCCTTAACCAGGTTGACGGTACCGTTGACCTGCTGTATGCCCTCGAGGAGAAAGCCAATGACCAGTTTGAGATTTCCGGGGGCTGGGGTGCAGGGATGCTTGTAGGTACTGTGGGTGTTAGATTCAATAACTTTGCAATCCGCAACTTCTTCAAGTGGAACGAGTGGAGGCCGTATCCCTCCGGCGACGGACAGTCGCTTCAGATCAGGGCACAGTCAAACGGCCGCGTCTACCAGTCATACAACGTCTCATTCATCGAGCCATGGCTCGGCGGCAAGAAACCAAACACCCTTTCAATCTCAGCCTTCCGGTCACTCATGACAAACGGTTCAAAGAGGGGTGAGGATGACAGGCAGGCTATGATCATTGACGGTGCCTCCGTTGGTTTCGGAAAGAGGCTTGAGTGGCCTGACAACTATTTTTCGGTGTACTATGAAGCCAGCTACCAGAGGTATGTACTTGACAGGTACAGCCAGTTCCAGTTCCTGTTTACGAACGGAACTGCCAACCTCGCTTCGCTCAGCGCAAGGATAACCCGCTTTTCGGCAGGGCCCAACACCATCTTCCCCCGCACCGGTTCAACATTCTCTCTGTCGCTGCAGGCAACCCCGCCTTACTCGGCAATCAGCGGCAAGGATATGTCTTCAGTCACCGATGAGGAAAAATACAGATGGATTGAGTTTTACAAGGCTGTCTTCAAGGCTGACTACTACCTGCCGCTTGACAACCAGCAGAAGCTTATCCTGAATGCCAGGGCTGCATTCGGCTACCTTGGATTCTATAACAAGGACATAGGCCCTTCTCCCTTTGAGAACTTCTACGTGGGCGGTGACGGTATGACCGGTTACAGCTTCTACGGCCGTGAGGTTATAGCCCTCAGGGGTTATACAAACGGCTCACTGACCCCCAGGATCGAGAAGACTGAAAACGGTGTTCTCAGGAGGGTTGAGTCAGGAAACGTGTACTCAAAGCTCACCATGGAGCTTCGCTATCCCATCTCCCTGAATCCGCAGGCCACCATATACGGGCTGGCCTTCCTCGAGGCAGGACGGGCATGGTATGACATCAAGGACTTCAACCCGTTCAGGATGAGCCGTTCGGCCGGCATCGGCCTCAGGGCAAACCTGCCCATGTTCGGTCTCCTGGGTATTGACTGGGGATACGGATTCGACTCCGCAGTTTACGGAACAGGCGAAGACTCCGGCAGCCAGTTCCACTTTGTTATCGGTCAGCAATTCTGATGAAAACAAGATCAAATACAGCAGCTATGAAAAAGATCATTATCATGACGGTCATTGTGCTTGCAGCTTCTCTGAGCGGCATGGCACAGAAATTCGCTTTTGTTGACAGCGAGTACATCAGGAACAACATACCTGCTTTCACAGCAGCACAGCAGCAGCTCGACAAACTCTCCGAAGGATGGGAGAAGGAGGTGGCCGACGGCTATGCCGAAGTGGAGCAGATGTACAAGGATTACCAGGCATCGGTGGTGCTTCTGACACAGGATCAGAAGAAGAAGAAGGAAGAGGCCATCATAGCCAGGGAAAAGGAGGTCAAGGATCTTCAGAACAGGTATTTCGGGATGGAAGGTGAGCTCTACAAAAAGCGTGAGGAACTGGTAAAGCCTATCCAGGACGAGATACTGAAAGCCATCAAGGAGATCTCCGTAGAGGGGAGCTATGCAGTGATATTTGATACCTCCGCAGGCTCGAATATCCTCTTCGCCAACCCGAGATACGATCTCTCCGATCAGGTTCTCCAGAAACTGGGTTATAAGAATTAAATAATTACATTTGCACGTTAAAATTTGAAAAAGAAGACAATGAAGAAAGTATTTGGGATACTCCTGTTTGCTGCACTGGTTCTTACGGCACAGGACGGATTTGCGCAGTCGTTCAAGACAGGCCACATCAACAGGGATGAGATCATCATGGCGATGCCTGATTATGATACTGCCATGAAACAATACAATGCATTCGGGCAGGAGCTGACAAATGCTTTGGAGCTGATGCAGGTAGAGTACAACAACAAGCTTGACCAGTATGTGAAGGACAGCAAGACGCTGACAGACCTGGTTAAAGCCAACAAGGAGCAGGAACTGGGTGATATGCAGAACCGCATCAACAATTTCCAGCAGCAGGCTCAGGTTCAGCTGCAGGACAAGCAGGCTGAGCTTCTGAATCCCATCGTCGAGAAGGCAAACAACGCTATCAATGCCGTTGCAAAGGAGGGCGGTTACATATATATTTATGATGTCCGGACCCTCGTTTACGTTGATACGGTAAAGAGTACCGATATCGGCCCGCTGGTGAAAACAAAACTGGGAATCAAGTAATTAGAAAGTATAAACAGAGCTGCCCGCCCCCGGCGGGCAGTCTTACATTACAATATCATGGAAGCAAGCAACCGTCCGATCGGGGTATTTGACTCAGGGGTGGGAGGGCTCACGGTGGCACAGGCAATACGGCAGATCCTGCCGGGGGAGCGCATCGTCTACTTCGGTGACACCGCACACCTCCCTTACGGCGACAAGTCGGAGGAGGCCATCAGGGGCTATTCCAGGAAGATCACCGAATTCCTCCTTGGCTATGATGCGAAGCTCGTACTGATTGCATGCAACTCTGCCTCAGCTTCCGCCTATGAAACGCTCCTAGCCGAATACGGCAGCAGGGTCATCATCCTCGACGTGATCAATCCTGTTGTTGAACACTGTGCCTCCCGCAGTTTCCAGAGGCTCGGAGTGATCGGAACCAAGGTCACCGTCAACTCAGGCACCTACACCAGGAAACTGAATGAAGCCTCCCCGGCAACGAGCGTGGTCTCGCTTGCCACACCACTCTTTGTGCCTATGATAGAGGAAGGTTTCATCTTTGATGACATCAGCAATGCCATAATAAGAACCTACCTCTCTGACAGCAAGCTTAAGGACATTGACGGACTGATACTCGGGTGCACGCACTATCCCATCATCCGCAACCAGATAAGCAAGTTCTTCAATTTCAGCGTTGAGGTGGTTGATTCAGCCCGTATAGTTGCAGTCAGGCTCAGGGAGATCCTGGAAAAGAATGGCCTTGTCAACAGGGGCACACCGGGCGAAGACCTGTTCTTCGTATCCGATTATACCGACTATTTCGAGAAGATTGCACGGATGTTCTTCGAGAGCTCCATTAACCTTCGTAAGGCAGACATCTGGTCGTGAAACCTGTTGAAGAGCCATCCGAAAACCTGCCGGACAGCATAAGCTGCCGGCATATGTCATTCTTTACAAGCAGTTTGGGCGGTCATGCAAACATGACCAAAATCATACAGATATATAAGGTTTATAATGAACTTAGCTTCATTATTTAAGGTTACTGCTTTATAGAGGCTTTTACTTAAAATCAAATACGTTTCAATAATCATGGGAAAAAGATCAAAGGTCATTGAAAAGGACGCGGTGGTGATCAGGTTCTCAGGCGACTCGGGAGACGGGATGCAGCTTACTGGCACCCTTTTCTCCAACACGTCAGCCCTGTTCGGACATGACATATCCACCTTTCCTGATTATCCTGCAGAGATAAGGGCTCCGCAGGGGACCGTCGGAGGCGTTTCAGGCTTCCAGGTACACATCGGACACAAACTGATCAACACACCGGGTGATTTCACCGACATCCTTGTGGCGATGAACCCCGCGGCTGTAAAAGCCAATGCCAGGTGGCTCAGAAAAGGGTCCACGATTATTTATGACTCAGATAACTTCACGGAAAAATCGATACAGAGGGCAGGCTACAAGGCTGATCCTTTTGCAGAAGACAAGCTGGACTCTATGAACCTGATAGCGGCACCCATCACCACCCTGGTGAAGGAGGCGCTCAAGGATATGGAAATTGATCCCAAGACCGTTCTCAGGACCAAGAATATGTTCGCTCTCGGAATGGTTTACTGGCTCTTTGACAGCAAGCTCAAGTATACCGAGGACTTCATTGAAGAGAAATTCGGAAAGAAGCCACTCGTTGCGGAGGCCAACAGCAAAGTACTCAGGGCTGGCTATTACTACGGAGAGACAATTGAGGCACTGACACCCTCATACAGGGTTGACCCCGCGCCAATCACGAAAGGTATTTACCGCAACATCAACGGTAACCAGGCTACATCATGGGGTTTCCTTGCGGCTGCTGAGAAGGCCGGACTGAAGCTCTTTATCGGATCATACCCCATTACCCCAGCAACAGGAATCCTTGAAGAACTGGCGATGAGGAAGGATATGGGTGTCAAGAGCCTTCAGGCAGAAGACGAGATTGCAGGGATCTGCACATCGATAGGAGCCAGTTTTGCAGGCCGTCTTGCGGTTACCTCCACCTCCGGACCCGGCCTGGCACTCAAATCTGAAGCCCTCAACCTGGCCGTGATGACGGAACTGCCTCTGGTGGTGATCGATGTTCAGCGCGGAGGTCCTTCAACAGGGCTTCCAACCAAAACAGAACAGTCTGACCTCTGGCAGGCACTCTACGGCCGCAACGGCGAGAGCCCCGTCCCGGTCATTGCAGCCGGAACCCCGTCAGACTGCTTCACGTTCGCCTTCATGGCAGCAAAGATCGCCGTTGAACACATGACACCGGTGGTCCTGCTCACTGACAGCTACCTCGCAAACGGATCAGAACCGTGGAAGGTGCCTTCAGTGAAGGATATGCCTTCAATAACCGTTCCGTATGCAGTGAAGACTGACAAGGAGTTTCTTGCATACGAAAGAGACCCGGAGACACTGGTACGCAAATGGGCGATACCCGGTACACCGGGACTGGAGCACCGTGTGGGCGGACTCGAGAAAACAATAAAGGGAAGCGTATCATATACACCTGAAAACCATGAGTACATGGTCAGGGTACGAGATGAAAAGATAGAGAAAATAGTTGCCGATGTACCTGACCTGAAGGTTATTGGCAAGAAGACAGGCGACCTCCTCGTGATAGGATGGGGCAGCAGCTACGGGCATATCACCACAGCTGTGACTGAACTGCAGCAGGAAGGCTACAGCGTGTCAGCCGCCGTCTTCAACTACATCAGGCCGCTTCCTAAAAACACTGCAAAGGTGTTTGCCGGATTTGACAAGCTGGCCGTCTGCGAACTGAATACCGGCCAATTTGCCAACTACCTGAGAATGAAGCACCAGAAGTACAGCTACCACCAGTACAACAAGGTTCAGGGGCTTCCTTTCACAGTCCAGGAGATAAAGGATTATTGTGTTAAACTGCTTAAGGGTAAGAAAAATGGCTGAAACAATAACAACTCACTACGCCGCCAGGGACTTTAAAAGCGACCAGGAAGTAAGATGGTGCCCGGGATGCGGTGACCACGGAATACTGGCCTCACTTCAGAAGACACTGGCAGAGCTCGATATACCGAAGGAAAAATATGTCTTCGTATCAGGTATCGGCTGCTCGTCAAGGCTGCCGTATTACATGAACACCTACGGGTTCCACGGGATCCACGGAAGGGCGGCAGCCATCGCCACGGGCATCAAGATAGCCAATCCTGACCTCATGGTCTGGGAGATGACAGGTGACGGAGATGCACTGGCAATAGGAGGGAACCACTATATCCATGCCATCAGGCGTAATATAGACATCAAGATTATTCTCTTCAACAACGAGATATACGGCCTGACCAAAGGCCAGTATTCCCCTACCTCGAAGAAGGGCCTCACTACAAAGACTTCGCCGTATGGCACAATTGAGGAACCTTTCAAGATAGGTGAACTAACAATCGGTGCGAACGGACGCTTCTTTGCCCGTACTGTTGACTACAACCTGCAGCTTTCAAATGAGGTTTACAAGGAGGCAGCCCGGTTCCACGGCACAGCCGTTGTAGAGGTCATCCAGAACTGCGTCATCTTCAATGACGGTGTGCATGATGCATTCACAAGCAAGGAGAACCGTGATGACAACACTATCACCCTTCACCACGGCGAGAAGATGATCTTCGGCAAGAACCGCGACAAGGGAATCATCCTGAAGGATCTCAAGCTTAAGGTTGTGACAATCGGGCAGGACGGCATCACCGAAGATGATCTTCTGACCCATGACGCCCATGAACCCAATCCGGGCATCCACTACAGGCTTGCAGGAATGTCACTTCCGGAATACCCCGTTGCACTCGGAGTGATCAGGGCTATCAATGCCCAGACATATGATGCAGCGATGATTGAACAGCACGAGAGGGTACAGGCCAGATCAGGAATCCGGACAGTTGATGACCTCCTCAGGAGCGGATCAACCTGGGAGGTGAAGTAATCATTTCACCTGGCAACAGCAACAAAGTATCAGCCGGTCATGCAAGAAGCGTGACCGGCTGATCTTCCTTATTCTCTTTTTGTTAATTTTGGCATCATACTTTACCTGATGTCGAGATGAATGATTGTACTGACCCCGGTACCGGTTTCACGCGCGATGTGCATGATCAGCAGGAGCGCCTGAAGGAGCTCGCTTGTGTGAACCGGGCCACTCAGATACTCAAGGAGAGGAAGCCTGTTGATGAGACACTCACCAGCCTTGTTCTCGGGCTGCCTGAAGCCATGCAGTATCCCGCATATACTGCTGCCCGGATAAGGTACCTGGACAGGAGCTACGAGACCCCCGGTTTCACCGAAACGGAGTGGAAACTTGAACAGGACTTCGAGTCCGTCTCAGGGAAGGGCTCAGTGGAAGTTTACTATACAGCACAGTTTCTCCCCGAGGATCAGGGACCCTTCCTCAAAGAGGAGCACGACCTGCTGTGCAGGTTCGCCAGTCTTATCTCCGGTTATATAAACAGCATTCAGGCTGACAGCATCGTGTCCGGCGAGGGCGTTGCAGAATTCAGTACACCCCGTGAACCGGGAGGCGGCTCAATCAGGAAACTGCTGCAACAGTTCCTTGACAGGCACAATGCCGAAAGGGATGTGTTTCATGACCTTATGCCGTTCATGGTAAGGGAAATACTGCTTGTGGCAAGCCTCTATGATGCCTACTCCATTGAGGGCGAGGGACGCTTCTCAGATTATATGCTCGGTGAATACTACCAGATGAGCCTCACAACCATCCCCCGCATTACCGGCGTGTCAGGCGAGGATGAGGCCTTCTCGCGCCTTGAGGCACGTCACTATGACATGATAATAATAATGGTGGGGGTTGATAAAAGCCACCCGATGAGCCTCTGCCGCAAGATAAAGGAAAAGTATCCATACATCCCCACCTACCTGCTGCTGGGCAACCCTGGCGACATACCTTATGTCCAGGACCAGAAAAAACTGGGGGTCCCCTTTGACAACCTGTTCGTCTGGACCGGCGAGTCAAGGGTATTCTTTGCCATGGCAAAACTCCTTGAGGACAAGGTGAATGTGGCCAATGACACTCAGAAGGGACTTACGGGTGTGATACTGATTATTGAGGATGCACCTGACTACTACTCCACATATGTGCCGATGCTCTACTCCCTGGTGCTTGAACAGACCCGGATACTGATCGAGGATGTCTCTGCTGATGAATTGTACAAGGTCCTGAAACTCAGGGCCAGGCCGAAGATTCTCCTGGCTACTACATGGGAGGAGGCCATGGCTGTATATACAAGATACAAGAACAGCCTCCTTGGCGTCATCTCTGACATGCGCTTCCCGCGAAACGGGGAGTTCTACAAGAAGGCAGGCTTCGAGATGCTGAAGCTCATTCGGGAGGAGCAGCCCAACCTCCCCACCGTTCTCCAGTCTTCCGACCCCGAAAATGCCCGGTTCGCAGCTGAACTGAAAGCGAACTTCATCAATAAGAACTCCGAAACACTTCTCCAGGACATCAAGGCGTTCATTACATACTACCTCGGATTCGGCCACTTCGTTTACCGTGATACAAAAGGGCGCCAGATAGCGATAGCCAAATCAATGAAGGAGTTCGAGGCATTCCTCAAGACAGTGCCTGAAGACTCCCTGGTTTACCACGCCATGAAGAACCACTTCTCCCTCTGGCTGATGGCAAGGGGCGAGGTGAAGATCGCAAAGATCATCAATCCTGTCAAGATATCCGATTTCGAAAGCCTGAGGGAGATGCGGGAGTTCCTTCTTGACATTATCAGGAAGAGGCGCCGCGAGATGAACCAGGGCAAGGTGGTCAACTTCGACGAGACGGTGATGTTTGATGAGTCAAACGTTGTGAGCTTTGCCGGAGGATCACTCGGAGGGAAAGGGCGTGGCCTGGCTTTCATCTCCACCCTCATTTACAGCTTCGAGCTGGGAAGGCTGCTGCCCGGCATCAACATCAGAACCCCGTTCACAGCCATAATCGGAACCGACGAGTTCGACCAGTTCATGGATACAAACAGGCTTTGGGATGTTGTGAACCGGGAGAAGGACTTTACCGCACTGCAGAAGCAGTTCCTTGCAGGGACCCTGAGTGATGAACTGGAACACAAGCTGAGGGTATTCATCAGGCTCAACACAAAACCCCTGGCGGTACGGTCATCGAGCCTCTTCGAGGACTCGCTCAGCCAGCCTTTCTCAGGCATCTTCGGCACCTACCTGCTGCCCAACAACCATCCGGACCCGGAGGTGAGGCTCATGCAGCTCATCGGAGCTATAAAGCTGGTCTTCTCATCGATCTACTCTGACAACTCACGCATCTATTTCGAGGCAGTGAACTACAAGATCGAGCAGGAGAAGATGGCGGTAGTGATCCAGGCAGTGGTGGGGAACAGGTACGGTGATATCTTTTATCCCCATATATCCGGCACCGCACAGTCATTCAACTTCTACCCGGTGGCCAACATGACACCCCATGACGGTTTCGCCGTGGCGGCAGTGGGACTCGGCCAATACGTCCTTGACGGCGAGAGGGCATTCAGGTTTTCGCCCGAATACCCTTCGCTTGATATTGTTTCAATCAGGGACATTACCCGGTTTTCACAGACAGAATTTTATGCAGTCAACCTGGGACGCAGCGAGATTGACCTCCTCAAGGGTGAAAATGCTGGGCTGGTGAAGCTTGACATCTCCAGGGCGGAAAGTGACGGTACGCTGACACACTGTGCTTCGGTATACAGCATTGACAATGACACGCTTACGCCGGGATTGGGTGTGCCCGGACCGAGGGTAGTCAATTTTGCCAACATCCTTAAATATGATTACATGCCCCTGGCGCATACCCTGAAGACCGTGCTGGAGGTTGTAAGGGAGGCTTTCGGAGCGCCGGTGGAGATTGAGTATGCTGTCGATCTTAAAAAGGATGAGGAGGGCAAGGCAAGTTTCTACCTCCTCCAGATCAAGCCCCTGGTGGGCAGCGGCGCAGGATATTCAATTGACCCGGAGAGTGTTTATACCGACGACATGCTCCTGGTATCCAGGAAGAGTATGGGTAACGGCCTGATTGATGATATCACCGATATAATCTATGTTGAACCGGAAAAGTTTGACAATCTGAGGACCAATGAGATGGCAGCAGAGATTGATGCCATTAACCGTGAGATGCTGGCTGAGGGCAGAAAGTATATCCTCATCGGCCCCGGACGCTGGGGCACCAAGGACCGTTTCCTGGGGATACCTGTTGAGTGGCCGCAGATATCAAATGCCAAGATAATCGTCGAGGTCAGCATGCCCAATTTTCATATTGATGCCTCGCAGGGTTCTCATTTCTTCCACAACGTTACCTCCATGAGCATCGGATACCTGGCAGTGAATGAAGCAACTGCCGAGGGGGTTATAATGTGGGACAAGCTGAAGCATGAGAATGAAATAGGCAAAGGCACATTCTTCAGGCATATCAGGTTCCCGAAACCACTCGTGATCAGGATGGACGGCAGGCTTGGAATGGCCGTGATCTCCCTGGGGGAATAAAACTGCCCTCCATTCCTGTAGCAGGGGGTCTCAGACCCGCTGACTACAGGGTACTGATGTCGATCGGGGAGGCGGACACCGCCGGGCTGATCTTCCTGACCAGTCCCTGCAGCACGTTGCCCGGCCCTGCCTCTATGAACTCGGTTGCCCCGTCGGACACCATCTTCTGCACCGTCTGTGTCCAGCGCACAGGTGATGTCAGCTGTGCAATCAGGTTTGCCATGATCTGTTCCGGCTCCGTCACCGGAAGTCCGCTGACGTTCTGGTAGACCGGGCATACCGGACGGCTGAAGCGTGCTTTCCTGATTGCCTCTTCCAGTTCCTGTCTTGCAGGTTCCATGCACGGTGAGTGAAAGCCACCGCTGACTGAGAGGGGTACGATTCTCTTGGCGCCCCGCTTTTTAAGTTCCTCGGAGGCCGCAGCCACCCCTTCCGTGGTGCCTGATATCACTATCTGCCCAGGGCTGTTGTAGTTGGCAGGCACCACTGTTTCGTTCAGCGAGGCACATACCTCCTCCACCACTGCATCATCCATACCCAGCACGGCGGCCATTGTCGACGGGTTTATGCCGCAGGCGCGCTGCATCGCGGATGCCCTGCCGGCAACAAGTGCAAGCCCTTCCTCAAAGGAGAGAGCGCCGGCAGCCACAAGCGCCGAGAACTCACCCAGCGAGTGACCTGCTACCATTGACGGTCTGAAAATGCTTCCGGCTACAGCCGTCAGCACCACAGAGTGAAGAAAGATGGCGGGCTGCGTCACCCGCGTCTGCCTCAGCTCCTCATCTGTGCCTGAAAACATTGTGTCAGTTATGCGGAAGCCAAGCAGTTCGTTGGCCTTTTCAAACATTTCACGCGCCACGGGATACTTCTCATAGAGATCCTTTCCCATGCCGGGGAACTGTGCGCCCTGCCCCGGGAATATATAAGCCTTCATATTTAAATAAGGTGTTGGGTTAATAAAAAAAATTAGTGCAGCCTGCTGGCTATCAGGTGCATGAACTCCTCACGGGTATTCAGGTTTGACAGGAAGCAACCGGTGAATGCCGATGTGGTCGTTACCGAGTTCTGCTTCTGGACACCCCGTATCTGCATGCACATGTGCTGTGCCTCAATGACCACTGCAACTCCCAGTGGCTTCAGGTTCTCCTGTATGCAGTTGCGGATCTGTGTGGTGAGCCTCTCCTGTACCTGCAGCCTTGCAGCATAGGTCTCAACAACCCGTGCAACCTTGCTCAGCCCGGTGATGTAGCCGTCAGGAATATACGCCACATGAGCCTTGCCGTGGAAGGGAAGCATATGATGTTCACACATCGAATATATGTCTATGTCCTTCACTATCACCATCTGCCTGTATTCTTCCCTGAAGACGGCACTGCGGAGGATCTCCTCCGGATCAGACTGGTAACCGCGGGTGAGGAAGCTCAGCGCCTTGGCGACCCGTTCGGGAGTCTTGAGCAGCCCTTCCCTGTCAGGGTCCTCTCCAAGCAGCTTGAGTATCTTGTAATAATATCCCGAGATCTCCTCAACTACTTCAGGATTCCATTTCTCGATCTTGTTGTATCCGTCAGACAGCTTTCCGCTGCCATCATTCAGTTTTTCCATTTTTATCCGTAATATTCCACGTAATTGTTTTCTGTCTCCTCGATCCTCACACAGTGAAGTGTGGCCCCCTCCTCTGCCAGCGGGAACTCAAGCTCATCCCAGATTGCCATCGCCAGGTTCTCCGTTGTGGCTACCTTCCCTGCCATGAAGTCGGTCTCAAGGTTCATGTTCTTATGGTCAAGCTTCGCAACAACCCTTTCCGTCATTATCTCCTTCAGCCTGGTGGCATTCATGAAGTAACCTGTCTCCGTGTCCGGCTCACCGCGGACAGTCACCTTCAGGACGTAGTTATGACCGTGCCACATGGGATTGGAGCATTTGCCGTAAATGATCATGTTCTCCTCGTCAGTAAGGTCAGGGCGGAACATCCTGTGGGCGGCACTGAACCGTTCTCTTCTCGTCAGGTAGATCATATCCGCTAATTTAATTGGTTGACCGGAAAAGGGACTATTTTGTTCAAAAATAATATATTTATCACATCAAGTGAAGAGGGTTATGAATAATGGTCAGGGCGATATACTGATAGCGGTTGCGCACCCGTCTGAAGAGGAGGCGGTAAGGAGGGCGGTCCATGCCGCCGGTTGCCGGTGTGAGGTTATCGTCACCGGTGTGGGAGGCGCTGCAATGTCATGGGCGCTTCAGAAGAGGTTCGCATCCGGCAGTATCCCGTCGGTTGTGATCGGCGCCGGCATTGCAGGCAGCTATGTTGAATCAATGCCTCCGGGAACTGTTGTCACAATCGTGTCTGACTGCTTTGCCGACATGGGTGTGGATGACAACGGTCGTTTCATTCCCCTCTTCGTCGCCGGCCTTGCCGATGCCGACACACCTCCCTTCACAGGCGGACGAATCCCCTGCACCGGGAGATTTTTTGAAATTGCTTCCGGACTGATGCCAGTGGCCAGGGGTGCCACGGTTAACATGGCATCAGGTTCGCAGGCTGTCATAGACCGGATCCGAAAAGCGTGGGATCCTGAGATAGAGACTATGGAGGGCGCATGGCTGGCCTATACCTGTGCCATGTCGGGCATACCGTGGATATCTGTCAGGGCTGTCTCCAACATGGTGGAACCCCGCAACCTGAAAAACTGGAACACAACCCTCGCTCTGAGGAACCTGGAGGAGAAAATGATTCAGCTCCCCGGACTGTTAGCCGCGCCGGCATGAATCCGGACAATAATCAACAGTCAACTGATCCGGTATCCGTAAGAGGCTTATACTGATAAATAACTGATACAACAACTGAACTGACACCAGAAAATGAAACTGACACTTGGTTTTTCACCCTGTCCCAATGATACATTCATCTTTGAGGCCATGGTGCACGGCAGGATAGATACGGAGGGGCTGGAATTCGACTGGTTTCTGGCTGACGTTGAGGAGCTCAACCGCAAGGCCGTCGAAGGGAGCGTGGATATCACCAAGATGAGTTTTCACGCGTATGCACGCACCGCGGAAAAATACCTGATCCTTGATTCCGGAAGCGCCCTGGGACGCAGCAACGGCCCCCTGGTGGTAAGCAAAAGGGATCTCCGCCCCGAAGAGCTTGATGATGCCATGATCGCGATCCCCGGAAGGCTGACAACGGCCAATCTGCTCTTCAGCATCTTCTGGCCAAAGGCCACCCGCAAGCGCGAATACCTCTTCTCGGACATCCCCGATGCAGTCCTCTCCGGTGAGGCTGATGCAGGACTGATAATCCACGAAACACGGTTCACCTACCGTGCGATGGGTCTTTCGATGGTTGCTGACACCGGGGCCATGTGGGAAGAGATGACCGGTCTGCCGGTGCCGCTGGGATGCATTGTTGTCAACCGCAATATCAGTCAGGCTACGGCTGAGAAAGTTGACAGGGCCATACGGCGAAGCATTGAATATGCCCGCAACAGTCCCGGCGAATCTGTTGAGTTTATCAGGAAGTACGCCCGGGAGACCGAGGCGGATGTGACCCGCGAACACATAAAGCTATATGTCAACGATTTCAGCCTTTCACTTGGCGGGGAGGGGCGAAGCGCCATTGAACGGCTCTTTGCCGAAGCACGTGAAAGAGGGGTGACGGAGCCCCTTCCCGAAAGGATATTTCTCCGCTGAACGGCTACAGAACCAACGCATTTTAGTATCTTTACATGTAATTCTAATAATCTGACCACGTCATGAAATTTGAACTCCCCCCACTGAAGTATGAAGCAGGTGACCTCTCTCCCCACCTGAGCGCAGAGACCCTTGAGTTTCACCATGGCAAACATCATCTTGCCTATGTGAATAATCTCAACAACCTGCTCCCGGGTTCGGCCTTCGAGGAGGCTTCACTTGAGACGATGATCCGCAAGGCTGAGGGCGGCATTTTCAACAACGCTGCACAGGTTTGGAATCACACGTTTTATTTTGCCGCATTCTCACCCACGGGTAAAAGGACCCCCTCCGGCACGGTTGCAAAAGCCCTGGATGCCGAATACGGATCGTTTGACGGCTTCCGCGAAGCGTTCACAAAGGCCGCCTCAACCCTCTTCGGGTCAGGATGGGCCTGGCTCTGCATGAAGCCTGACGGCAGGCTCACAATAACCCAGGAATCAAACGCCGGAAATCCCCTCAGGTCAGGCCTGGTGCCGCTGCTGACATGCGACGTGTGGGAACACGCCTACTATATCGACTACAGAAACCGCAGGCCTGACTACATAAAGGCTTTCTGGGAACTGCTTGACTGGAAGATCATAGGTGAGCGATACGACGAAGCGATAAAGAAATAATCAACAGGGAGGCTGGCTCAGAGGAGGCGGCCTCTTTTTTTCAATATCTTTGCGCAAAACTCCGACTATGAACCTCCGAAACCTGATTGAAAAGACAAGAACCTTCCGCCGGTTTGAAGGCAACCATGAGATAACGGCAGACACACTGGCTTCCCTTGTCGATCTCGCACGGCTGTCGGCCTCCGGTGCCAACCGTCAGCCGCTGAAATATATACTTGTGACAGACACGGCGCAGCGCGAAGCCCTTTACCCGTGCCTCGCATGGGCCGGATACCTGACCACCTGGGAAGGACCGGATCCCGGTGAAAGACCAACAGCATACATCGTGATCCTTGGTGACAAGGAGATATCTGAATCATTTGGCATTGACCACGGTATTGCCGCACAGAGCATCATGCTGGGCGCTACCGAGGCAGGACTGGGAGGATGCATAATTGCCTCAATAAAGAAGGAGAGACTGAGAACCGTCCTTGAAGTTCCCAAACAGTACGAGATACTCCTGGTGCTTGCCATTGGCAAGCCTGTGGAAAAGGTGGTTCTTGAGACCATCAGCAACAATGACGTGAAATACTGGAGAGATGACAAAAGCGTTCACCATGTTCCGAAGAGGACGCTTGACGAGATCATTCTTCGCAGGTAGGTCCTGCGCGTCACTCCTCTTTTTTCTCATCCTCGGCCTGCTGCCGCTGAAGACAGCATCCGGCCAGCAGCCTGGACCCATCCTGTTTCACGGGGTCGTCTTCGATGCTGCCACCCGCCAGCCACTGCCAGACGCTCACTGGAAAGTCGGTAGCCGTTCCGCCGGCGCCGCTGACAGCAGGGGAATGTTCTCCTTCTATGCACACAGGAATGACACTGTAACATTTACATGTATCGGCTACAGGCACTTCAGCATGACTGTTCAGGATACACTGCGCGCAAGGGAGTATACAGCAGGAATATACCTCACCGGTGATACCACCATGATACCGGCTGTGGTGGTAATACCCCGCCTGGGAAACATCAGGGCAGAGATAATGTCAGAACGACCATCACAGAACCAGGAGGTTATTAATGCTACAAACAACCTGAGGATGGCTGTATACCAGGGACTTACAAAGCAGCCTGAACTTGGTGATCCGGCAACGAATTATGAGTTGCTCAGGCAGAAGCAGAGGATGGATGCCTACGAGAGGGGGCAGATCCCCTCAGGTCAGATGGTAGGGCTCAGCCCGTTTACCCTGATACCTTTGATATACATGCTTGCCGTCGGCCCGCCGGAAGATCCGGAACCTCCCGCCCCGCACATCTCCGCGCGTGACATGGAATTCCTCAGGCAGGTACATGATTCGTTGTTAATCAGGCATTAGGCAGCAGGCAGTAGGCAATAGTGTTGACATCATACAGGCAGAGACTGGCCTCAGGCAGTTTTCCACTACTGCCTATTGCCTATTGCCTCGTGTCTTAATACCTGCCAATCACCCTTTCACAAACAGCGCCTTGATGATGTGGCTTGCTATCTTGGGATTCTCCTTCAGTCTCCTGGTGGAGTAGCCGAACCACTTCTCGCCGAAGGGAACATATACCCTCATCACATGTCCGCCGTCAACAATGCTCTGGCGCAGCTTCGGCGTGACGCCGTAAAGCATCTGGAACTCGTACATGTTCTTCGGTACGTTGTATTTCTTAATAAGCTCATAGGCTCCCTCGATAAGAGGCTTGTCATGCGTGGCTATACCGACATATATCTTATTCCTGAACATAAACCCGAGGTCCTCGAGGTAGTGCTGGTTTATCTCCTCGTATTTCTTGTATGCTATCTCGGCAGACTCAACATAAATACCCTTGCACAGGCGGTAGTTGGTGGGTATCTCCGGAGTGTTCATGTCAAGCATCTTCTCCAGGTCACTGTATGTTCTCCTCATGTAGGCCTGAATCACCAGCCCCACGTTTTTCGGGAACTCGGCATGTAGCCTCCTGTAAAGCTCAATCTCCAGGTCGGTGCATGGTGAGTCCTCCATATCCACCCTGCAGAAGTTGTTGTAGGAGGCGGCTTTTGCCACTATCTCGCGCATGAGAGTGTAGCATACTTCCTTGTCAATCAGCAACCCGAAGCTCGTAGGCTTGAGTGAGTAGTTGCCGTTGATACCCTGTTTCTGGGTCTCTTCTATCAGTTCCAGGTATTCCTGTTTGTTGGCTTCGGCCTCGTCAAGTGACTTTATGAACTCACCCAGCACGTCGAGGGTTACCCTGACCCCCTGGGCGTTAAGTTCTTTTGATACCCGCATGGCGTCAGCCATTGTAACACCTGAGATGTAGGCACGTGAGAAGATCCAGATGAATTTCTTCGGAAAGTAGGGAAGGATGGAGGCAATGAACTT
>CAZUIF010000038.1:0-20701 GCA_964621005.1 uncultured Rikenella sp. | reverse complement strand
TCGAGTTAAACAAGGAAAAGCGGAATGTAAAATTCTCAGTCGGCGATATTTACCTGGGAAAGGTAAAGAAGATAATGCCGGGGCTTAATGCAGCGTTTATTAACGTTGGTTTCGAAAAAGACGCTTTTCTGCATTACCTTGACCTGGGAGCCCAGTTCAGGACCCTCCACCGTTATTACCAGCTGGCCACCCAAAACAAGGCCAGAACGACGGCAATGTCAAAGTTCAAACCTGAACCTGACATTGACAAGGACGGGAAGATAGCTGATGTACTGACAGCAGGACAGACAGTTATCGTGCAGATAACAAAGGAGCCTATTTCCACCAAGGGGCCGAGACTCGCTTCCGAGGTGAGCATCGCAGGGCGAAACCTGGTGCTGATGCCATTCTCAGATAAGGTCTCAGTCTCATCGAAGATAGAGAACGCTGATGAGCGTAATCGTCTCAAGCTCCTGATACAGAGCATTAAACCGAAGAATTACGGCGTGATTGTGCGCACCGTTGCCGAAGGCAAGAAGGTGGCCGCCCTTGACGCTGAACTTAAGGAACTTGTTAACCGATGGGAAACAGCTCTTTCCGCTGTGCACCGCGACGTCAAACAGCCGCGGCTGCTGCTGGGAGAGATGAACCGCACGACAACGATCCTCAGGGATATACTCAGTACCGACTTCAACAGCATCATCGTTGATGATGAGGTGATAGCCGGCGAAGTGAAAAGTTACATCAGGGAGATAGCCCCTGAGAAGGAAAAGATTGTTAAGGTATACAAGGATCAGCTTCCTGTTTTCGATCATTTCGGCGTAAGCCGGCAGATCAAGGGGCTGTTCGGCCGCACCATCTCTTTCAAGGGAGGGTCATACCTTATCATAGAGCATACCGAAGCACTGCACGTCATAGACGTCAACAGCGGCAACAGGTCAAAATCAGGCTCTGACCAGGAGTCCAACGCCTTATCAGTGAACCTCGAGGCTGCCAGGGAAATAGCACGTCAGCTGCGCCTCAGGGATATGGGCGGTATCATCGTGATTGACTTCATTGACATGCAGTCAAATGAAAACCGTCAGTCGCTCTTCGACAGGATGAAGGAACTGATGAGTGATGACAGGGCCAAACACAATATACTGCCTCTCAGTAAATTCGGGCTGATGCAGATTACCCGTCAGCGGGTTCGCCCCGAAATGACGATAGTCACTGACGAAAAATGCCCGGTATGCAGGGGCGAAGGCAAAGCAGCCCCGGCTATACTTCTTACAGATGAGATTGAACGCACCCTGGCTTCAATCATAGAGAAGGTTAAAACCCGCCGGTTCCTGCTCAGGACTCACCCGTTCGTGGCTGCTTACCTGAAGGAAGGAATCTTCTCCAGGATCGGCAGGATCAACAAAAAGCACGGCGTAAGCCTCAAGGTACAGGCCATCGAGTCATTCCATTTCCTGCAGTACGAGTTCTTCGACAGGCAGGGGAACGAGATTGACCTCAGCTGAGTTGCATGACGGTACTTGCCTGATATACGGGTAACGGCAGGTTTCAGACCTGCCGTTACTGTCATATGTCAGGTGAACATCTACAGCGGGATGATCCGTCCGGAGCCCGTGCGGGTCAGGTTCACATCCGGGTCACCGAGGAGATAAATGTTTCCGCTGCCGCTGATAACCGCATTCAGGTTATCATACACCGTTGCATATACAGATCCTGACCCCGACATCGTTACTGTAGCGTCATCACTGGCGAAATAACGGGAGAAGGCAGTCCCTGAACCTGAGACAACATAACGGCTTGTCACTGCCTCACCTGACATTGTCAGGTCACCCGAACCGGTGAGTGTTGCCTTCATAGTGGCTGAAGCAATCTCATCTGTCATAACATTCCCCGATCCTGATATCACTATTGATACCTCCGTGCCTGAGACCGTCCCGGCTGTGATATCACCTGATCCGCTGTTCACAATCCTTACATCCGTACCTGACAGCGGCCCTGAAAAGAAGTCGCCTGAACCTGCGCTCACAATCTCACTTATATTCGGGGCAGTAACCGTTACCACAGGATGCCTCGTATAATTGAGGCAGTGGGTCCCCCTGATCGTCCTGATTTCAAGTGAACCGGAAGTGATCTCTGTCTCAATATAGGGGAGGATATTGCTTTCAGCCTCCACTGTTATTGAATATTCGTCATCCTGGATATAGTTCACATGAAATGATGTTTCATTGGCAATTGCAGTGAAAGGTACTGCATCCCTCAATTCAGTTTGTACATCTCCGTTGCCGTCAATGCAATCAATGAACATGTCGCATGCGGCGAGCGTTGTCATGGCCAGAATAACGGCCGGAATAACTCTTTTCATCTTTCGTTTCCTTTTTACAGTTCCCTATTAAGGACAAAAAAATTTTCTCCGGGTTGCATCTGCAGGCGGGAAATTATTTCTGAAGCACCCTTATTTCACCCCTTGTGGCATCAATCCTTATCCTTGAACGATTTGACCCGCTTCCTGCCGCCGCCTTTGTAAGGAACAGCTTCTCCCCGGCATTGATCTCGGTCACTTCAGGCTCCGGTGTAAGGCCAGGCAACGAAACAAAGGCATTTGCATGTCTTATCTCAAGGTCATAGGCTGACCTCTCCTCCAGCGCCATGTCAATATCGGCATAGGATGAGCGGATGTCCATGACCCTGAGACCGCGGTCGACGTTTTCAAACGAGAGGTTCCCGTACTTGAGTGACAGGTTGACCTCTCCGGTCACACGGTTTGCAATGATGTCGCTGAAATAGCTGGTTCCGGTCATCACCTCTATGGTGCCGAAATTGAAGTCGTCACGCTTGGAGTCAAGGTCGGCCGATTTGCACATGTCAATCCATGCCTTTGAGGAGGTCCCTGCCAGTTTTATGGTCCCGGCTTCACGTGTCCGCAGTTCACTGAAGGAAAGGGTCACATTCCCCTCTCCGATACTCCTGACGTTAGCCTTACTGAATGTAAGCTCCATCATCTGGGCGTTACCCACTGCGGCAGCGTCAAGATTCCCGTTTGACAGCTTAAGGGCAAGAACAGGGGTCTCGTCTCCTATGTAAACATCTCCGTAGCTGTTGGTGATCCTCAGTACTGTCTCCCGCGGGCACTCTATGTGATAATCAATCTTCAGTCTCGAGTCGAAATTTATGAGGTTCTTCGTCAGCCCCTTGACGCTTTCGAAGAGTGGGGTGATCCCTTTGCGGAAGGAAGTTTCCGCGCGTACGGCAGAGCCTGTCATGGTCATGTTTATATCGACGTCTGACATCATAGCATCGATCTTTCCGCCGTCACTCGACGAAGCCGTTATCTCAACGGTCACAGTGATGGAGTCACTGCCGGAATGGATTACATGGACATCACCGTACTTGTTGTTCACCTCCAGTACCGGGTCAGTGCCTGCCAGGAACGACTTCCTCAGAGTCTTGCTGTCTGTTTTCTGCTGCGCCTGAAGGGTCAGCACTGCCGGCAGCATGACGGTTATCATCAACAGATTCTTATAATTCATTGCCTTTGTTATTTTCTTTTTCTGTGCCTTCCTCCTTCATGATCCGGAGCATGTCCTCGAGGAGCTCAATGCGCAGCCTGTAATTTCCGATCAGTGCCTCGATAACCTCACTGCTGGCAATATTGTCATCCAGGTCACTGATTATCTGGGCAGAGAGGCTGTCGAGCTGGTTCATACCCACCGTCAGTTCGGTGCTGATGTCAGGATTTGAGGTCAGGAGCGGTTCAGCCTCCTCATACAGGGCCTTTATCTTGCCGTCATAGTACCTGTAGGTTTCGCGTACTGCTGCCACCTGCGGGTCATTCAGTTTTTGCGACCTCACCAGCATTCCTGCAATAACTGCGAAAGCTGCGCCGGCAATTATCACCGCCACTGCCGCGCGCCAGACAAGACGGCGCAGCCGCACCTCCCGGCCCGGAAGGCCGGACTCGATCCTGTTCCAAAGGGCCGGACCCGGCTCGTGGATGTCAAGCCCATCCCTTACGCTCTTTATGTGTTTTTCAAGTTCATCCATGGCTTCGCATTTCAGAAAGTATCTTTTTAAGTTTTTCCTTTGCCCTGGCATACTGGGTCTTCGAAGTTGACTCCGAGATCCCCAGTATCTGGGAGATTTCAGTATGATCATACCCTTCCAGCAGGTAAAGACTGAAAACCACCCTGTAGCCCTCAGGCAGCTTTTCAACAGCCTTTGCAATGACACCGGGATCAGGCCAGGCCATATCCGTTGTCTCCTCCTGCTGCATCTCGTGCCTGCTGTAGTCGTCAACCAGTACCAGCTCTGTCTCCCTCTTCCGGAGCCTGCTGATGCAACGGTTGATGACGATTGTCTTCAGCCATGCCCCGAAAGTTGAGTCAGTACGGTAGGATCCTATTTTCGTGAAACAGTCGGTAAATGCTTCCTGCAGCATGTCCTCGGCCTCCTCCCTGTTTCCCATGATGCGGCAGGCAGTGTTGAACATCGCCTTTGAATAGAGCTCATACAGCCTGAACTGTGCCTTGCGGCTGCCACTGCGGCACTCCTCAATAAGCCTGTCATGTATATTCAAATCCGTCGTGGCCAAATCTCAGGTTATTCTGGTTAAATGACGCATCAAAGTTATATTAGTTGCACGAATAGTACCTGGCATATATCCGGCTGTACTTTTTTTTCAGAAAAAGATTAGGCAACGCGTCACATTTTTATTATATTTGCGTTAGGATCGTAGACAGATTTAACATAAGATACTAAGTCGCAAGACTTTAAAGATGCTTTTTACTGTCCAAAAGCAATTTTTCCATTCTTTTCATGGCTGCCCCGACACTTAGTCGGGGCTTTTTTTTCTGAGCAGCCTGAACCACCCGGAGGCCGGCCGTATCATGCGGAGGCTCCACGCAGCCAGGAGCCACAGGCTAACGTTGATCCCCTTACATTTAACCTTTTTTATGACTTTCATCATGAACAGGTTGTGACAACCAGCGGCTGATATTTATATATTAGCACCGACCAACTAAACCTATAGCAATGCGTACGAAATTTTTCATGCTGGTACTTTGCCTGTTCGCGGTATCATGCAAACCGGGTGAGGAGCAGATCAGCCGTAAGGCTGACAGGTTTCATGACTCATTCCTCTCCGTTGACACTCACTGTGATACCCCTATGCGATTCTTCAGGGGAGGATTTGATCCGGGAGTACGCAATGACAGGGGGTGCGTCGACTTCCCGCGGATGAAGGAGGGGAGGCTTGATGCCGAGTTCTTCGCAATATTTATCGGACAGGGCCCGCGTACTCCTGAAGCATTTGAAACGGAACACGCCAATACCCTCGCTACATTCGATTCAATAAAAGCCAGTGTTGCCCGCCATTCTGACCTTGCCGGCATAGCCCTGAACCCCGACGATGCACAAAAACTGAAGGCAGAAGGGAAGGTCGCCATTTTCATGGGAATTGAGAACGGGTATCCGATTGGCACTGACCTTTCAAAGATCAGCCTTTATCATGATCTTGGTGCCCGGTATATAACCCTCTGCCATTCATCAAACAATGATATCTGTGATTCTTCAACTGACAAGGCAGGCCCTGAGCACAACGGTCTTTCCGCCTTCGGCGAAGAGGTTGTCAGGGAGATGAACCGCGTGGGGATGATGGTAGACGTCTCCCACATGTCTGATGAATCATTCTATGATGTCCTGGCTGTTTCGAAGGCTCCGGTGATAGCATCGCATTCATCATGCAGGGCACTCTGCGAGAGCCCCCGTAACCTTGATGATGAGATGCTGCAGGCTCTTAAGAAAAACGGCGGTGTGATTCAGATATGCATTCTTAGCGATTATCTCAGGCAGCGTGAACCTAACCCGGAGTATGATGAGAAGGTGAAGGAACTGCGTGAGCGCTGGCGCGCCGAAGGGGGTGAGCTTACCCCTGAACAGCAGGAGCAGCGGTGGGCTGAATATGATGCCCTGAGGCGGAAGTATGTGAAGCTTGCTACCGTTGAGGACGCTGTAAACCACATCGAACACGTTGCTGACGTCATCGGGATTGACTATGTGGGCGTCGGCTCCGACTTCGACGGCGGCGGCGGCATCGAGGGATGCACCGACGTGTCGATGATGAAGAACATCACAAAGGAACTTATCCGCCGCGGTTACAGTCGTGATGACATCGCCAAGATCTGGGGCGGGAATTTCATGAGGGTCATGAGGGAAGTTCAGGCAGTAGGCATCAGGCAGTAGGCAGTAGGCAGTAGTGAAGGTGCTGTATATCATGCAGTTTCTGCTCTGATTATGTCAACACTAATGACTAATGCCTATTACCTCTTCCCTGATTTCTGCCTTTTACCCTCGAGAATCTCAGTGACTTTATCATCCATGACGGCAGCGGCTTGTTCGGGTCACGGCGCCGCATGTCAAGATACCATCCAAGCTTTTTGATGATGGGTACCTTGTGGGTCTCCACGAACTCGATAAGCGTTCCGTCAGGGTCCTCAATGTAGGCAAAGTATCCTGCCGCCTCGCCCATGTCAAAACTGTTTCCCTCGTGGCTCGCCTTGCTGTCGACGGTAAAGGGAAAGCCGGCCTCACCGCAGTACTTCCGCAGGTTATCCATGCCGCTGATATCATAGCACAGGTGGATGAATCCTGGGTCACCCCATAGCCGTCCCTCGAAGATACGCGTTGCATCACGGTCAAGTACCTGCACCAGCTCAATGACACTCTGTCCGAAAATGGGGTTGAAACCGCCGTGGAAAGGCCTGGAGGGTGCCAGCAGGATGCGCCTGAAACGGCTGCCGCCGCCCGGTACACTTGAAAGGTCGTCAAAGGTGCCGGTAACGTCATAGACAACCCTGTCATATCCGAGGATGCCCGAGTAGAGCGGTTTTGCCTTTTCAATATCGGATACCCCTATGACAGCCCCGTATGAACCGCCCGATATCTTCTTCAGGTTCATGAACCAGTCGGTGGCCTCAACTATATGAAAGATATTGCCGAAGGGATCCCTGACGAAGAAGTTCTTCCTTCCTGCCGGGTCAGCAACCGGTTTGCCTAGCACTGTCACCCCGTTTTCGGTCCAGTATTTCCAGGCACTCTCCACATCCTTCACCTTCATCTTGCAGGCGAATATGCCAAGATCGCCCAGTTTTGTCTCACGGTCCCGGTATTCCGGTTTCTTACCCTTATGCTGCCACACCTCAAATCCTCCGCCGCTCTGCAGGTTCATCGCCAGTACGGCATGCCTGCTTCTGGGTTCGCCGTCAGTATACGGCAGCATCAGCCTCGCCTCCGCCTCATCCTCAAATATGCGGCAATCCATCCCGAACGCCCTGATATACCACTCCCATGCTTCCGTGAGGTCACTGACCCCGACTCCCATCTGCTGGATCCCGCTGATAATGTAACCCTTGTTCTTCATTTCTCCATCTTACATTGGTTTAATCCTCCCCGCTATCCTGAAAAAGAGCGATGGCAAATATTTTCTTATTTTAAGCATCAGCAGTTCGCTGCTGCCAACATGTATCTCCCTTTTATTTCGCTGCAATCCACTGATTATCTGCTCAGAGGCCCTGGCTGCAGTAACTCCTCCCTTCTGTCCGTCATCCATCCTGCCGTGTTCCTTTCCCTCTGCTGTCAGCGCATGAAGCGAAATGGCCGTCTGCACCCTACCGGGTATGATGACCGAAACTCTTATATTGTCTTTGTGGTGTTCAATCAGGAGGGTCTCGAAGAAACCGTGCAGGGCCTGTTTGGAGGCTGAGTATGCTGACCGCAGGGGGAATCCGAAACGGCCGGTAATCGAACTCGTGGCGGCTATGTGCCCGCCACCCCCGGCGATCATATGAGGCAGCACTGCCTTGGTGAGAGCAATAGTGCCGAAATAGTTGATCTCCATTATTTTCCGGTCAAGCCACAGGGGAGTATCAATCAGCAGTGCCCTCTGGCTTATGCCCCCTATGTTAAGCAGGATGTCTATCCTTCCTTCGTGCTGAACCACTTCATTTACGATCCCCTCAATACCTGATGTGTCCGAAAGGTCGAAGGTCACGCAGGTGATGCTCCCCTTCAGGCCTGAGCATTCAGATGCCACCTTTTCCAGTTTTTCACTGTCATTCGATGATGCAATCACCCGGCTTCCCTCTCGTAAAAAGGCTTTCACCAGTGCTTCGCCAATACCCGAGGATGCCCCGGTTATCCAGACCACTTTTCCTGTAAAAATATCTTTCATTGTCAGAGTGAAGAGAGGTGTTTAACGAGCTTCGTGTATGTTTCGAAAAGTGAACTGAAGACAGGATTCCCGGTGCGCCTGAGATTCCATATCCTGAATCCTCCCACGGTGCGGATCAGCAGCAGGAACCAGTTCCACGCCAGTATCCCGAGCAGGGGAATGGCCATGAATGCCATTATCGCCACCCACCACGGCTTGATGAATATCAGCGCCAGGATAAGGTACAGCGGCCCGAAGATGAAGCTCAGCCCCAGGAAGAACCCGTATCTTGCCGTACTGATGAAGGCAGGGTCCTTTGATTTTATCGCGTTCTGGTAGGCCAGCTGGTAGGTCAGTATGTTGAACAGTGCCCCCGCAAGAAAAACCGGAAATGTTACAAGCAGAAGGAGGGAGGAGAGAGCCAGCCATACGGGATGGTGACTTTTTTTCCTCAGATGGCGGTAGGTGACATTGAGCTCCGATGCCTGGTTGCGGACCGTCAGCGAATCTGCGCAGATCTCCCTGTAGGTCTCAGGTTCTGACTGTCTCAGCTCATTCAGTTTGCTGACCAGTCTCTTGTCACGGAACAGCTTCGGGTACCTGATCCTGTCACTGTATTTTTCATTGATGATGCTCCGGAGCTCATTTATTGCGTCATAGTTCTCCTCATCCTCAATATGCACCATCACCTTCTGCATATCGTCGGACAGCCGGTCACGGAGCTCTGCTATGGCCCTGTTGGGATTCTCACGGTATGAGTCATAGTATTCCGAAACATGAATGGGCCGGCCATAAACCACGGTAAGGACCTGCCTGAAACGCCAGTAATGCGAGTATTCCAGCCCTACCGGAACAATATTTATTTCTCCCTTGAAATCCCTGGCCTCGGCAGTCTGGAAAGCTATCCGGCAGATTCCCTTCTTGAGCTGCCTCAGCTTCCTGAAGGTGGCATGGTTCCCCTCGGGGAGGATTACAACTCCGTTCCGGTTCTCCATTACCCTGAGAGTATCGCGGAAGGTATCGTCGTTCTGTTTGACAGCATCGAACCCGTCGCGGATGCGGTATACCGGAAGCATCTTCAGGAAATACAGGATCTTTGCCACAAACTTCTTGCGGAAGATGTCTGCCCTGGCAAGGAAGATCAGCTGCCTGTCAAGGGTACAGAGGACAGCCATGGCATCCATAAGGGCATTCTGATGATTAGGCGCCAGGATTGTCGGAACCGAAAAATCGATTGTGTCCTTGCCCAGAACAATCACACGGCGGTAAAATATGTAATTATGCCAGAAATCGACATACTTTTTCAGAAGCTGATAGAAGATATCATACTTCTCAATGTTCTTCTTACCCATTCAATAACCCGGTTTACCTTCCGTTAAACAACCTCAAGGCCTGCAGGCCTTGCCAGGTACGAAGTTAGAAAAAGTTTCCCCCGGGGGCTAGCAATTGGCAACCGTAAACGGGTCCTGCTGCCCTTTTTAGGTATTTATACCACCATGTTGCGGATGCCTGCTGCCGTAACCGGCAACTATTCCAGGAAGTCTTCAAGCTCCCGGCGGTCTCTCTTGGTGGGACGGCCGAGACCACGCGGCCTGAATCCGTTGACCATTTTCCCGGCAAGGAGCTTAGCCTTTTCCTCCTCAGGGGTAAGGTCTGTAATATATGTGCTTACAAGCGGTGCCCCGACTCTTCCCTTCGGCAGGGCGGTGACTGTGTAAGTGTAGGTGACAGGCGGTTTCCTGACGGTGAGTGTTGCCCCTTCAGCTATCAGAAAAGCAGGCTTGACCGGATGACCTCCCACCATTATCCTCCCCTTCCTGCACTCTTCAGTGGCTATGCTGCGCGATTTGTACAGCCTGACACACCAGAGGAACTTGTCTATCCTTTCACCCTTCTCTGCTGTCATCAGTGAGAGTTTTCCCCTTCCTGTTGTATGCCGTCATTGTAAGTTCGCATCCGGCCACTGCGAAGGAGAGCATTATCTCCACAGCCAGCGGGATACGTTTTTCCAGCACCGTGAGTTCTCCGGGGCTCCATCGGCCAAGGACATAGTTCACCTGTCCCCCCCTGGGGAAATCATTCCCTATGCCTATCCTCAGGCGGGCATACTGGTCTGTGCCAAGTATCTCGCTTATGCTGGTGAGGCCGTTATGGCCGCCGGCACTTCCCGCAGCCCTGAGCCTGATGCTCCCGGTGGGGATGGCAATGTCATCTGTTATAACAAGGAGATTCTCCAGGGCTATCTTCTCCTTCTGGAGCCAGTAGCGGACGGCATTGCCGCTGCGGTTCATGAATGTTGACGGCTTGAGCAGGATCAGTTCGGCGTTTTTGTGCCTCATTGATGCGACAAAACCGTAACGGCTGTCCTTAAAAACGATACCGGATGCTGCGGCTGCAGCATCCAGTACCATAAAACCTACGTTGTGACGTGTGTTCCTATACTCGTCGCCTATGTTGCCAAGACCGGCGATAAGATGTTTCATTATTCACGCGGGCAAGCGTTGTCGTTATTCTGCGGCAGGTGCCTCAGCGGCAGCCTCTGCTCCCGGAGCAGCTGACTCTTCATCCTTCAGGGAGAGCCTGGAGACATCAACAGATACGATCATTGCACGCTTGTTGTCAATGATCTCAAGGTTTTCGTAGTTGAGGTCACCTATCTTGATTGACTGTCCTATTCCGAGACCGGTAATGTCAACTGTAAGATGATCCGGAATGTTGCCGGTAAGACCCTTGACCTTCAGTGCCCTGCGCTTTACGCGAAGCTTGCCCCCGGCCTTTACTCCGGATGACTCGCCGGTGATCTTCAGCGGGATATCAATTGTCACAGGCTTGTTATCACTTACCTGCATGAAATCAATATGCTGGAGCCTGTCAGTCACGGGATGGAACTGTATCTCCTTCATCACTGCAGTGTAGTTCTTTCCTTCCACCTCTATGTTTGCAAGATATACTTCAGGGGTGTAAACAAGCCCGCGGAAGGCGTTCTCATGTGCATAAAAATGAAGGTTTCCCTCTTCCCTGTACATAACGCAGGGGACATTGCCTTCTGCCCTCAGGCTGTTGGTGCTCTTCTTGCCGAAATGTTCACGGGCCAGGGCTTTGATCTCAATGGTTTTCATCAGTCTTTAATTTGTTGTGCTACTCAAGGTTAATGCCATATAACCTCCCATCACACGTTTGACGTATTGTTTGAAAAAATTGGCCTGCAAATATAGCTAAAAAGCTCAGAAAACAAAACCCGAACTTATTGATGTGTTCGTGTACACTGCTTTTATTGCCTCGGCGAAGATCTCACCAACCGAAAGAACCTTGATTTTAGGCGACTGGACTGTCATCGGAATACTGTCAGTTACAACGAGTTCCTCGAGGGGCGAACTGTCAATCTTCTCAATTGCATTTCCTGAAAGTACCGGGTGGGTTGCCACCGCCCTGACGCTAAGGGCACCGCGGTCTTTCATCACCGTGGCGGCAAAGGTCAGTGTTCCGGCAGTGTCAACCAGGTCATCAATGATTACAACATGCCTCCCCTCCACATCACCTATAATCGAGATCTCCTCCACCACGTTCGGCTTCTTGCGCAGCTTGTAGCAGAGCACCATCTCACACTGCAGGTGCCGTGCATATGCGTTTGCCCTCTTGGAGCCGCCCATGTCAGGCGCTGACACAGTCAGGTTCGGAAGGTTGAGGCTTCTGATATAGGGAGCAAACAATGCCGATCCGAAAAGATGGTCAACCGGCACATCGAAGAATCCCTGTATCTGGTCAGCATGCAGGTCAATTGTTATGATACGGTCAACGCCGGCCTTTGTCAGCAGGTCTGCTGTAAGTTTGGCTCCCAGTGACACCCTGGGGCGGTCCTTGCGGTCCTGGCGCGCATAACCGTAATAGGGAATGACCGCATTTACCTTATAGGCCGATGCACGCTTGGCTGCGTCAATCATGAGCAGGAGTTCCATCAGGTTCTCAGCCGGAGGGTTTGTCGACTGAATGATGAAGACGTGGCAACCTCTCACCGACTCATCAAAGCATGGCTGAAACTCGCCGTCACTGAAGCTTAGCAGTGAGCTCTTGCCCAGCTCGATGCCGAGATGGTCAGCTATCTTTTCCGCTATTGTCAGGGATGAAGTACATGAGAAAATCTTGAAAGGAGCCCGGCCGATCATATCTGGTATTGTTTTAGGGTTTCACTGAACGATGCCCCAAAAGTAATATTTATGGGTCAATCATTTTCTTGCGGTGAAAAATATCATATTCCCGTTGATGTAATCAAGCAACTCATCCCTTCCGGTGCCCCTGGCAGCAGATGTCACGAATGTTGGCGGCAGACTCTCCCATGTCCGGAGCATGACCCTGTCATGCGCAGCCCTGTTTTTCCCCGCCTCGGCGGCTGAAAGCTTGTCTGTCTTGGTGAAGACCCTCGCAAAGGGAACACCGTTCAGTGCCAGCTTCTCCATGAATGCCAGGTCAGATGCCATAGGTTCATGCCTCGCATCAACAAGAACGAACAACAGTATAAGGTTCTCGCGTAATGTGATGTATGAAGTAAAGAGCTTGTCCCACTGCTCCCGCGTCTTCTGGGAAACACGTGCATAACCGTACCCGGGCAGGTCAACAAGGTACCAGCTCTCATTGATAATGAAATGATTGATTGTCTGCGTTTTGCCCGGACTGCCGGAGATCTTTGCAAGCCCCTTCCTCCCGACAATCATATTTATAAGTGATGACTTGCCGACATTTGACCTCCCGATAAACGCATATTCGGGATAGTCGGGTGCCGGCAACTGGCTTATTTTGGCACTGCTTGTTACAAATGACGCTGACCTGATGATCATCACCCGTTCAGCTTTTCCATGAAACGCCTGTTGTCAATTATGAACCTTTCATGCATCCCTTCGCCTATCTTCCCGTTCCCGTCACTTGCCTCAACATGAAACAGAAGCCTGTTGCCGTTCACTTCCTGCAACGTGGCGGTGCATGTTACGGTCCTGCCCACAGGTGTGGCCTTAAGGTGCCTGATGTTCACCTCCGTTCCGACGGTGCCTTCCCCTTCATTGAGACAGGCCTCCACAGCCTTCATGGCTGTCTGTTCCATAAATGCGATCATCGCCGGTGTTGAGAACACATCATGCAATCCTGACCCGTAGACCGAAGCCGTGTCATTCTGACTGACCGTTTTTGTTGTCGTGAGCTTTATGCCCGGAACCAGAACCTGTGACATAATTATTCAGTTTAGATCTTTATATGGAATGGGTATGGCCAGGCGGTAATACAGCCTGTTGCCAAACTGTGTCAGGTAGGATGCTATCACAACCACTGAATCGGCTTTGTGACCCGGTGTTTTCTGAAGGTCAAGATAACCTGTGGTGGCTGTCTGAAGCAGGAGAGTCAGGGAGTCCATGTCGACAAGGCCGTCTGCATAGTCACCCCTGTAAAATCTGGCGTTCTCAGCCATGTCAGTAAACTCGATGAATATCTTGTACAGCCCCCGTTCATCGTAACGGTCATTGACACGGTACCTGAGTTCAGGGTAACTGGCAACCTTCTCACCGCTTATCAGGAATTCTTCAATTCCGGGGTGCCGTTTGCCGTCTGTATAACTGATTCTGGCCTTTACTCTGCCGCTCTTGTAATACTGTACCTGGTCACCGTGAATGGTATCGTTGACATACGGGGTGACCCTGAAAAGTTTCCCGTCAGGGTAAAACCATTTTGCTTCACCGTTTTTCTTGTCACCTGAATACGGTATCTCCTGTTCCAGGGCGCCGCCCTTGTAAAACGTACGGGTCATCCCTTCGCGGATTCCGTTCCTGTAGTAAGCCTCCTTCAGTTTGATGTTATCCTTGATATAGTTCTTCACGCCGGTGTAACCGGTGTCAGCCACATGGCCATCCTTTTTCCTGCCGGTCCCTTCCTGGCCTGAACCCCCTCCGCAGGCGGAGGCAATTACCATGATGATTGCTGCCGTAAGCAGTGTCAGCTGTTTCATTTTGTCTTTGTTTTTTGTGGTACGAATACTTCCAGCAGGGTGGCCTTCTCCCTCGGGATAATTGCAACACTGTCAGCAGAAGCAGGAACAAGAATTGTTTCACCGGCCTTTATCTCCTCGCTGTGGCCGTTGCACTCGATAACAGCCATGCTTTCAGTGCAGATATAGATTACGAATGAGTCGGTAAGGCTGTAGTCCTTGATGATCGGCCTGTCAAAAGTGATCAGGCTTGTATGGAAGTACGGGCTCTCCGCGAGGAGGACCGTTTTGTTCAGCTCCGGCTCCGGTTTTACCAGGTTGTTGCTGTCAAGGCCGAAGTTGATTGCGTCGAGGGCCAGCGCCGTGTGCATCTCACGGGGTTTGCCGGAGACATCAACACGGTCCCAGTCATAAATACGGTAGGTGACATCGGAGGTTTGCTGTATCTCGGCCAGCAGCACCCCGGCGCCGATTGCATGCACCATTCCTGCGGGGATGAAGAAGACATCACCTGCCCTTACCGGGGTTTCGTTAACCAGGTCTGCAAGCTTCCTGCCGGTAAGATATTCAAGGTATTCCTCCTTGGTTGTCTTCTTCCTGAATCCTGTATGTATGACTGCTCCCGGCTTCGCATCCAGGACATACCACATCTCGGTCTTGCCCCAGGCATGGTGCCTCTCTGATGCAAGCCTGTCGTCAGGATGGACCTGGATTGAGAGCCTGTCTGCGGCATCAATGAATTTTATCAGCAACGGAAACTCGGTTCCGAACTTGCTGTATACAGACTCCCCAAGCAGTTCATCCATGTAGACTTCGGTTATCTCCTCCAGTGTGTTGCCTTTCAGGAAGCCGTTTGCAACCACCGAGCTCAATCCTGGCATACCGCATATCTCCCAGCTTTCGCCGATTTTTGCTCCGCTCTTCGCCTTCTTGCCGAAACGTTCCCTGAGGGTATCTCCGCCCCAGAGAGTCTCCTTGAGCACGGGCCTGAACCGGATGGGATAGAGTGAACTCATCGTTTCAGAAGTTATAGTCAACAACCAGTTTCGCCTTTTTTATCACGGAAGCGGCAGCTACCGCCTCACGGTGGGGTTCACTTGACTGATACCGTTTCAGATCCGCCACCGAGGCAAAGGTGGCGTCAATTACAAAATCCCCGGCATGGTCCACATCTGTGATATTGACTCCCGTCCTGTATTCAATGATGTATTTCAGCCTGTTGCCCAGCGGCCCGAAGATCTCCTTCAGCTTCATGACCGACTGTTCCCTCTCTTCGGGAGTCACCGGCGAAGACAGCTTAAAGATCACGATGTGCTTTACCATACAGTTGTTTTTGCTACTTTTGGTACAAAAATAAACATTTTATGCTTATTGTCGGGATCGCCGGAGGCACTGGATCAGGAAAGACAACCGTAGTACGTAAACTAATTGAGATGCTCCCCCCGGGGGAAGTGGTGGTACTGCCGCAGGACAGCTACTACCGTGACAACAGCCATGTCCCGGTTGAACAGAGGCAGAACATCAACTTTGACCATCCTGACTCGGTGGAGTGGCCCCTGCTGATATCACACCTGGCTGAACTCAGGGCAGGCAGGCCCGTCATGATGCCTATCTACTCCTACCTCACATGTGTCAGGTCGGAAGAGACTGTGCCCATCAGGCCTGCCGAGGTGGTGGTGGTGGAAGGGATACTTGTACTGGCTGACCCCGGGCTCCGCTCGGTGCTTGACATAAAGGTATTCGTGGACGCCGATGCCGATGACAGGCTGGGCAGGGTCATACAGCGTGACATCGTGGAAAGGGGCCGGTCGGTGCTCATGGTCCTTGAACGGTACAACAAAACGGTGAAGCCGTCACACCTTCAGTTCATAGAGCCTTCAAAGCGGTATGCCGATATAATTATTCCCGGGGGAGGGGAGAACCTTGTAGGGATTGAGGTGCTGAAGACGATTGTCGAAAAACACCTGCGTTAGATTAATTATCAGCTTTTGCGCAGCTCCCGCAGGTACATCTGGATTGTGTTTTCAAGACCGTAGTAGAGGGCATCTGCTATCAGCGCGTGCCCTATCGATACCTCCATAAGCCATGGAATATGCCGGTGCAGCCAGGCCAGGTTGTTGAGGTCGAGGTCATGCCCCGCATTTATCCCGAGCCCTGCCTCACGCGCAGTCAGTGCTGCCTTGAGGAACGGAGCCACGGCAGCATCCCTGTCCGAAGGATACATCGTGGCATACGGCTCGGTGTAAAGCTCAATCCTGTCGGTGCCGGTGCGGGCTGCATATTCAATGATCTCCGGATCAGTACCCGTGAAGATTGATGTGCGTATCCCCTTCTCATGGAACCGGGCAATCACGTCAGAAAGGAATGCCATGTTGTTCTTCGTGTCCCATCCTGCATTGGATGTTATAGCATCATGGGCGTCAGGCACCAGGGTCACCTGGTCGGGAACAACGTCAAGCACCAGCCTGATGAACTTTTCCTCCGGGTTGCCCTCTATGTTGAATTCGGTGGTGACGATGTCCCTTATCTCATATACATCACTGTAGCGGATATGCCTCTCGTCAGGCCTCGGGTGAACGGTTATCCCTTCGGCACCGAAACCCTGGCACCTTACAGCTGCCAGTTTCACGTCCGGGACATTGCCTCCCCGTGCGTTCCGGAGGGTGGCTATCTTGTTGATGTTTACGCTCAGTCTTGTCATGGCTCTCTTCTGCTGATTCCGCGGGCAAAGTTATAAAGATCCGCAGTTTTTTGTACTTTTATTCGCCAAATGAGCCGCTGAATGCTTGCCAAGGAAATGATATCCGACGTGGTCCCCGCACTGAAAACCTCAGACACGGCGCAGACTGCCCTCAACTGGATGGAGATATTCAGAGTCTCTCACCTTCCTATCGTGAATGAGAGTGACTACCTCGGGCTGATCTCTGACAGTGACATCTATGATCTCAACCAGCCGGAGGAGCCGATAGGAAATCACCCGCTTTCACTTCCCAGGCCTTCGGTGAAGGTTCACCAGCATATCTATGAAGTCATTGCACTGGCAGCACGGCACAAGCTGACAGTGGTGCCCGTAATTGACGATGACAACCACTTCCGGGGCGTCATCACATACAACGAGATGATAAGCGGCCTTGCAAAAATCTCATCGATTGACCAGCCCGGAGGGATACTGATACTGAAGGTCCTGCAGCGAGACTACTCGATGAGCCGCATCTCCCAGATAGTGGAGAGCAATGACGCCAGGATACTGAGCATGCATATAACCTCTGACCCTGACTCCACAAGCCTCGAGATAACCCTCAAGGTCAACACAGCTGACCTGGCCTCAATCATAAGAACCTTCGAGAGATACTCTTACGAGGTGACAACCTGGGTGACTGACGATGACGAGCTTGACCGCTTCTATACTGACAGGTACAACCTGCTGATGAAGTACCTCAATATGTAATCACGGACCGGGATGGACAAAACCATTGCACTCTACAGCAAGAGCCTTACGGAAAAGACCACCGCAGGCCTGATGAAGGTCATAGATGCCCTGAATGACAGGGGGGTGACAATCTATCTGAACATCATGGATCCCGGAGGCAATCACTTTGACAATGATCACCGGGTCACACTTTTCAGCGAGCTCTCCGAACTGCCGGCAGATGTATGCATGATACTGAGCATCGGCGGTGACGGCACATTCCTTGAGACTGCAATGCGTGTCCGCAGTGCCGGAATACCTGTCGCCGGGATAAACACCGGTCGCCTCGGATTCCTGGCAAACATCCCTGACGAAGACATCGGCAGATCAGTAGACCTCCTGTGCTCCGGCAAATATGAAGTCGTCAGCCGCGCCATGCTTGAGATATCGGACCCCAAAGAGCTGTTCAGCAACGGCAATGCAATGGCACTTAATGAGATAACAGTACAGAAGAGTGATCAGGGGATGATAACTGTCACTGTAAAGGTTGACGGCATCTTCCTCAATACATACAGGGCTGACGGGCTGATCATCTCAACCGCCACAGGATCAACGGCATACAGCCTCAGTGTAGGAGGCCCCATTCTATCACCCACCGATGACAGCATCATCATTGCCCCGATGTCACCGCACAATCTCACAATAAGACCTATAATCATCACCGGCAGCAGCGTCATCACTCTTGAAACAGGGGCCAGGAGCAGTCATTGCCTTGTCACCTGTGACTCAAGGGCCGTACGGATTCCGGCCGGTATCACCCTTGAGGTGCGTCAGGCCACCTCAAGGCTTAGTACCGTTACCACCGCCGGCAACGATTTTTTCAGCACCCTGAGGAATAAGCTCATGTGGGGTGCGGATCCCCGTAACTGACAATAATTAAGGAATATTTAAGTTTTAAATATGATACATTCCTTATATTTGTAGCCGCAATTGCAAGGTGACTGATGGTTAAGCGTCTGATAGTGATGTGTATGGTGGTGTCTCTCACTGCACCATTCGTATCAGGGCAGCTGTGGAAGATGAAAAGATATGAAGCCACGGCAGCCATTGGCACATCACAGTTCTACGGTGACATAGGAGGCTTCACCATCGGTGAAAATGCCCTGGGTTTCAAGGATATAACCTTTATCCAGACCCGCTACAGCGTCAACGGATCATTCCGGTACTTAATCACTGACAACATTGCCGCCAGGATTTCATTCACCTGGGCAGCGATCCATGCCGATGACCGCAGGGGTTCAAACAATGAAGGCAGGCTCTATGAGACCAGCTCTTTCCTGTATGAACCGGCCCTCTTTGGCGAGTATTATTTTGTCAGAAACCGCGAACGCAACAGCTTTCTCTTCCAGACCTACAGGTACAGGAGGGCGAACAGGCTGAAAGATTTCCTCAGGAGTATTGACGTATATGCCCTGACAGGTATCGGCGGTGCCGGTTATAATGTATACCGGGGAAACGACAGGATCCAGGAGCGATGGGCCGCTGACCCTTCATTGAAGAGGCGCGGGTTCACGGCGGTGATACCACTGGGCATAGGGGCCAAGCTGGCAATGGACCCCAACCTTTTGTTGGGTCTTGAGCTGACAGGCAGGTATGCCCTCTCTGACCATCTTGACGGGTATACCTCTCAGTGGTCACGGAGAAATGACGCCTACCACACCTTCAGTGTAACCGTGAACTACAGGATTAAAACGGCACCAAACGGCCTTCCGTCATTCAGAATGATGCGCCAATGACCAGGGGAATGAGAAGAACGATCACGATAGCCATACTGATATTACTGGCACTCCCGGCCCTGCCGCAGCGCACTGCTGACTATGGCGTCTCGGGAGGTGTGATTACATACCTTGGTGAGCAGAATCCCCTGAATGCTTTCTTCAGACCCGGCCCTGCCGCACAGCTTTTCTACAGGTACAACTTCAACCCGAGACAGGCCGTAAGAGCCAATCTGCTTGGCGGATACATGACACCGCTGGGCTCCTTCGCCGGAGAACTGGGGGCAACATACGAGTTCAACTTCTTTCCATATTCCACATTCAGGAGCAGGCGTGTTGACTATACTCCCTATATCGCCGGAGGCGCCGCCTTCTCGGTGATGAGCCAGGCCGGCCCCTTCTTCTCTGTTCCATTCTCTGCCGGTTTCAAGGTTAACGTGGCAAACCACGTTGGCATTGAGATCGAATATGGATACCGCAAGACATTTACCGATAAACTGGACGGCCAGTATGAGATAACTGACCCCGGCGGCATACCGGTGGACCATTCAACCATCCACAACAATGACTGGTACAGCTTTATGGGGGTTTCCGTTACCTGGAAGATGTACAACAAGCTTGCAGGCTGTCCTGCTTTTGCAGAAATGGGAAAAGATAAAAACAGAAAGAGGAGATAAAATTGACTTTTAAGGATCAGATAGATATGAGCAGGCTGCCAGGGCATGTGGCTGTCATTATGGATGGCAACGGCCGCTGGGCGCACAGGAGGGGAAGGGAGCGCATCTACGGCCACCACCAGGGTGTGAAGGCGGTCCGCAAAACCGTGGAGGCCGCTGCCGAAACAGGTATCAAATTCCTCACACTTTATGCATTTTCAACCGAGAACTGGAACAGGCCTGACGAAGAGGTCTCTGCACTCATGGACCTGATGGTTGAATCAATCAACAACGAAACACATACCCTGGTTGAAAAGTCTATTTCCCTGAAGGTCATCGGTGACCTCTCCCGGCTCTCGGAAAAAGTAAGAAACCGTCTCTTTGAGACGATGAAAATAACTTCTCAGGGTTCCCGCATGACACTGGTGGTGGCACTCAGCTACTCTTCCAGGTGGGAGATATCAGATGCCTGCCGGCGAATTGCACGCGCTGTAAAGGAGGGTACCATAAACCCTGACGAGATAAACGAAGATACAATCAGCGCAAGCCTCACAACCTCAGATATCCCTGATCCGGAACTGATGATACGAACAAGCGGAGAGAAGCGGATCAGCAACTTCCTCCTCTGGCAACTTGCATATACTGAACTCTATTTTACGGAAAAACTTTGGCCCGATTTTGGTAAGGAGGACTTTTACAAAGCAGTGGCAGACT
>CAZUIF010000037.1:0-21177 GCA_964621005.1 uncultured Rikenella sp. | reverse complement strand
CCTCACTGGAAGGATTCGCCATCACTACCGTCAAGATAGAGGGCGTTGACCATGAGTTCTCAACAATCACAGGCGTGATGGAAGACGTCACCGAAATCATCCTTAACCTGAAACAGATACGGTTCAGGAGAATGGTGGAAGACGTCGAAACAGAGAAAATAGTGGTCAAGGTTTCCGGACAGGAAGTGTTCAGGGCCGGTGACCTCAACAACGCTCTAAGCAGCTTCGAGGTCCTTAATCCTGACCTGGTCATCTGCCGTATGGAGTCAGACGTTAAACTGCAGTTCGAACTGAATATCTCCAAAGGCAGGGGCTACGTCCCCGCAGAGGAAAACCAGCCTGCAGAAGCTGAATTCGGACTGATCGCAATCGATTCGATCTTCACCCCGATCCGCAACGTCAAATATTCAATTGAGAACTACAGGGTTGAACAGAAGACTGACTACGAGAAACTGATCATAGAGATCACCACCGACGGTTCAATTCACCCGAAGGACGCCCTCAAGGAAGCCGCCAAGATCCTCATATACCACTTCATGCTCTTCTCGGAAGACAAGATCACGATAGACTATGAAGACAAGATGGCCAACGAGGAATTCGACGAGGAGATACTCCACATGCGCCAGCTGCTCAAGACAAAACTCGTTGACCTTGACCTATCCGTAAGGGCACTCAACTGCCTCAAGGCAGCAGAGGTTGAAACCCTCGGTGACCTGGTCAAATTCAACAAGAATGACCTCCTCAAGTTCCGTAACTTCGGGAAGAAGTCACTCACCGAACTCGACGAGCTCCTTGAGGCAATGAACCTCTCATTCGGGATGGATGTGGTTAAATATAAACTCGACAAAGATTAATAACAGGTAAGGATAGAGAGAAATGCGACATTTAAATGCTATAAACCACCTTGGAAGAAAAAGCGCCGACAGGAAGGCAATGATGGCCAATCTGGCATCATCACTCATTCTTCACAAGCGTATTACAACAACCACCGCCAAGGCACGCGCACTGAGAACATATGTTGAGCCGCTCATCACCAAGTCAAAGGACGACTCGACACACTCACGCAGGGTTGTATTCAGTTATCTCGAAAACAAAAACGCCGTTGCTGAACTCTTCAGGGAAGTGGCTCCGAAGATAGCAGCACGCCCCGGTGGATATACCCGCATCCTGAAGACAGGGTCACGTATAGGTGACGCGGCTGAGATGTGCGTAATTGAACTGGTCGACTTCAATGAAAACATGCTTGCCGGCGAAGGAACAAAAGCCAAGGCATCACGCCGCCGCCGCAGCCCGAAGAAGAAGACCGCTGAAACTGCAGCCGTAGCCGAAAAACCGGTACAGGCTGAAGCACAGGCTGAAGAAAAAGCACCTGACGCCGAAGAATCAAAAGAATAAGAGTAAATGCTCACATAAAGAAGGGATATCGTCTTAATGACCTTATCCCTTTTTTTCTTATATTGCATGGTATTATTTTAAAACATAAATTACAATGAGTCAGATAGTTAGTGTTCACGCAAGAGAGATCCTTGATTCAAGGGGCAATCCGACCATCGAGGTCGAAGTTGTAACAGCCAGCGGCGCATCCGGCAGGGCAGCAGTACCGTCAGGAGCATCAACCGGTGAGAACGAGGCACTGGAACTGAGAGACGGCGACAAGAGCCGCTACCTTGGCAAGGGTGTACTCAAGGCCGTTCACAATGTCAACAATGTCATTGCAGAGGAGCTGATGGGAATGGATGTAACAGACCAGATAGGTATTGACCAGAAAATGCTTGACCTTGACGGAACACCCACGAAGAGCAACCTCGGGGCCAACGCCATCCTCGGCGTGTCACTCGCATGCGCCAAGGCTGCAGCGGCATACCACGGGCTGCCTCTCTACAGGTATATCGGAGGAACCAACGCACGCGTGCTGCCCGTCCCGATGATGAACATAATCAACGGCGGCTCGCACTCTGACGCCCCAATAGCATTCCAGGAATTCATGATCCGTCCGAAGGGAGCCACCACATTTGCAGAAGGGCTCAGGATGGGTGCAGAGGTATTCCATTCACTTAAGAAGGTTCTCAAGGAGCGCGGACTCAGCACCGCTGTTGGTGACGAGGGCGGTTTCGCACCGGTGCTCAAGGGGACGGAGGATGCACTCGAAAGCATCATCAAGGCTGTCTCCGCAGCAGGTTACAAGCCTGGCAGCGATGTCACGATAGCCCTCGACTGTGCAGCAAGCGAATTCTTTGCTGACGGCGTTTACAACTATGCAAAATTCGAAGGCGAGAAAGGGAAGAAACTCACCCCTGCACAGCAGGTTGACTATCTCGCAGAACTGGTTGAGAAATACCCGATTGACTCAATCGAGGACGGTATGAGCGAGCATGACTGGGACGGATGGAAGCTGCTGACGGAAAAACTCGGATCAAAGATCCAGATCGTCGGTGACGACCTGTTCGTTACAAACGTCGAGTACCTGGAGAAGGGAATCAGCATGGGTTGTGCAAACAGCATCCTCATCAAGCTGAACCAGATAGGTACCCTGACCGAGACTCTCAACTGCATAGAGATGGCTCACAGGGCAGGCTACACAACCGTCACCTCGCACCGTTCAGGCGAAACCGAAGATTCGACTATTGCTGATGTTGCCGTAGCAACCAACTCGGGCCAGATCAAGACAGGCTCCCTGAGCCGTACCGACCGTATTGCAAAGTACAACCAGCTTCTCCGCATTGAGGAGGAACTTGGCGCCAACGCTGTTTACGGCTGCGAATAACAGCTCCGGCTGACTGACCATACATTAAAACTCCGCCGGGACGGGCACGATACGGCCCGGGGCGGAGTTTTTATTTTTATATTTGTACAAATCTGTTGTTCAATGTCATTTAACGGCCTGTCTCAATTTGTAACCCTGCTTGAATCACGCGGCGAGCTGGTGCGTGTATCATGTCCTGTTAACCCGGTCCTGGAGATAACGGAGATTGCTGACCGCCTTGTTAAGAACAGCGGAAAGGCCGTACTGTTTGAGAACACGGGCACTGGCTTCCCGCTGCTGATAAATGCCTTCGCCTCTGATTCCCGCATGGCAGCGGCAATCGGCCGTACCTCCCTTGATGATGCAGGTGATGAACTGTTTTCACTTGTGGAGTCGTTCAGCCAGGCCAGGGGACTGACCGGCAAGCTGTCCAGGCTGCCTGGCATGCTGCGCCTGCTCACCCTGGCACCACGGAGGAAAAGGGGCAGGGGTGAATGCCAGGAGGTGGTGGAGCAGGCGCCAGACCTTGGCAGCCTGCCTGTTCTCAAGTGCTGGCCCCATGACGGCGGCAGGTTTGTCACGCTGCCGCTTGTTCATACAAGGCACCCCGAGACCGGGAGACCAAACCTTGGGATGTACCGCATGCAGGTGATGGGGAGGGATTTTTCCGGGATGCACTGGCACAGGCACAAGACCGGGGCACGCCACTTCGAGGCCTGGAAAAAGAGGGGCGGAAGGATGCCCGTCACGGTGACCCTCGGCGGTGACCCCGTCTATACCTATTCCGCCACAGCCCCGCTTCCGGAAGACATAAGCGAATACCTTCTTGCCGCCTTTCTCAGGCGAAAACGGGTAACCCTCGTCAAATGCCTTACAAATGATCTCTGGGTGCCGGCAGATTCCGACTTCGTAATAGAAGGATACGTTGACACAACTGAAGCTGCAGTGACGGAAGGTCCCTTTGGTGACCACACGGGGTTCTATTCGCTGGCCGATCTCTACCCGGTGTTTCACATAACATGCATCACCCACCGGAAGAATGCCGTTTATCCTGCCACCATTGTCGGCGTTCCTCCCATGGAGGATGCCTGGATGGGGAAGACCACTGAAAAGATATTCTTCGCACCCATCAAGCTTGCAATCGCCCCCGAGATACGGGAGCTGCACATGCCGGTTTCGGGCGTAGCCCATAACCTGGTGATAGTCAGCATAGACAAGACATATCCGGGACAGGGGATGAAGGTCCTCAGCGCCCTCTTCGGTGCAGGGCAGATGATGCTCAGCAAGTATATCATAGTGGTAAGCGGAAACGTTCACGTTACCGATTACCATGCCGTGGCGGAGGCGTTCTTCGCCAACGTCAGGTTTGATACCGACCTCCTCCTCACACGCGGGCCGCTTGATGTGCTTGACCATTCTTCAGACCGGTTCAGCATGGGTGGCAAGCTGGGTATTGACGCTACGGTAAAGCTCTCGGAGGAACGCACCGATGAATATCATTCCGTGCCACTTCTTCTTCTGACAGGGGAACAGTTCACCGAAGAGGTCATCACCGGTATGAAAACGATGGCTGATTATGCACTTCCGCTGGCGGTGCTGACAATCAGAAAGCCTGAGGAGGGGCTCGACATGCATCGCCTGGCTGCCTCACTGCCGGCCTCACTTACAACTCCGGGAACCGTCGTCATTGCTGTGGATGACGGCGCTGATGCAGATGACCCGTCAATGCTTACATGGCTGGTGACCGGCAACAGTGACCCGGCACGCGACCTGTACCATCTCGAAGGGGGAGCCATCTTCATCGATGCAACCTCAAAAACACATTCCCTCCCCGTATTTCCCAGGGAATGGCCAAATGTAGTCTGCTCGGCACCTGAGACAATTGAGCTGGTGAACAGCAGGTGGGCTGAATACGGCATTGGTCCTTTCATCGAATCTCCGTCCCTGAAGCTCCTTCCGCTGGTGAGACCGGGCGAAGCCTCAGTGGAAACGGCAAAAACAACTGCCGGGTGACAGGTATTGGTTCAGCGGCCCTTATGACTGCCATGGCGCAGGGACTGAGAGACAGTACGTTCCTCAACTATGCCATAGCGGTATTCATAATAGCAGCCGTTATCTACCTGGCGGTACTTCAGTTCTGGGTGCTCGTCCGCACCAGGAAGCATCTGGGTGAGATGCAGAGTGCATACAGCGAAATAGAGATACAGAGATCGGAACTGCAGCTCCGGAACAAAGACCTTACTGACAGCCTTAACTATGCCCGCCGGATCCAGGCTGCCCTGCTTCCTGCAGAACACCATATCCGGAAAATTTTCCCGGATTACTTCATTTACTACCGGCCGAAGCATATCGTCAGCGGCGATTTCTACTGGTTCAGCGAGCGCGATGACAAGTACTTCATCGCTGCAGCAGACTGCACAGGACACGGGGTGCCGGGAGCTCTGATGTCAATGATCGGACTGGAGCTCATACAGAAGATAATAAACGAGATGAGGGTCGACGATACTGACCAGGTGCTGATCACGATGAACCGTGAACTGGAGTCGGCATTCTTCAAGGAGGAGAGTGGCAAGGCACTGATCAAGGACGGAATCGAGATGGGTATCTGTGTCATTGACAGGAAGACGATGGTGATGGAGTTTTCCGGCGCATTCCTGCCCGTTTATATCGTCCGTGATGACAAGCTGATAGAGATCAAGGGTGACAAGAAGAACGTGGTACAGTCATTTGCAATGGTATCATTCAACCGCAGCACCTTCACCCTGCAGCAGGGTGATATACTTTATCTCTTTTCCGACGGTTATGCCGACCAGTTCGGAGGGCCTGAGAACAAGAAGTTCATGTACCGGCGCCTGAGGCATATACTGTTGACAATCAGCAAATACCCGCTCGCTGATCAGGAACGGATACTGGATGAGACAATCACGTCATGGATGGAGGGGCATGACCAGATTGACGATATGATGATCCTGGGGGTCAGGCCGTTCTGAGGTCAGATCAGCGCAGTGATTTTCTCGATAAGCACTTCCGGCTCAATTGGTTTGCTTATGTAATCATCCATACCCACGGCCAGGCACTGCTCCCTGTCGCCCAGCATGGCGTTGGCGGTGATGGCGATGATGGGTACGTGTCCCCTTGTGCTCATCTCCAGGCCCCTGATCTTTTCCGCTGCCACCAGTCCGTTCATTACCGGCATCTGCACATCCAGGAGGATCAGGTCATAGCGCGATGTGCCGAACATGTCCAGAGCTTCCTTCCCGTTCCTGGCAATCTCCAGCCTCTTCACCAGCGGCTCAAGCATGAGCTGGGTGATCCTCTGGTTGATGGGGTTGTCCTCCACGAGAAGGATGTTAAGGTCTTTAAGTTCCTTCCTGCTTTTCTCCGATTCGCTTTCCTTTATCAGGGTGCTTGCCGCAGCCGGACGGGTAACCTTGTCGGCCCTGCGGAGGAAGATATAGAACACGAAATAGGATCCGGTGCCTGAGCTTGCTTCCTGCCAGTTGCCGCCGCTGTCACGTATGAGCCTGCCTGCCAGGGGCCATGGCTGGCGTCCTTCACCGATGAAGACTACCTGGTTATTCGATGAGAGGGTGAATTCCACCTTGTGTGATCCTTCCCTTTCGCCGGCTTCCCTGACCTGTATCTTGATCGTTGCCTTCCCTGCAGGACCTGAAATGGCGGCGCTGAGAAGGTCGATCAGTATCTGTTTGATGATTATCGGATCGCCCCGGTACTCCCGCTCCCCCTCTCCGCGGTCATCATATACAACCACGCTCTGGTCATGACGGCGGCTGAGCTTCATCAGCCCGATAGTGTCACGGATGATTGATCCGAGCCTGAACCGTATCTCGCCCCTCCGCTCAAATGTAAGGTTACCCGCAGTCTCCATTGTCAGTTCATTCACTACCTCCACCATGGAGCCGGTAGAAGCGACGAATGTTTCAACAAGCTCCTGCTGCTTGGGTGATGAAGTGGTCTCACTCAGCATATTGCCCAGGAGGACAAGGTTGTTGAGCGGTTCCCTTATCTTGTGCGAAAAGGAGTTTATTACCTCCTCGTTCTTTTCTGCCATCGAGGCCAGTTCCCTTAGAATCTCCCTGTTGTCTGCAATGAGCCTGCGCAGTTCTGCTATAGCAAGTACAAGCGGTATCAGCGCGAGAATGCCGGCTCCCACCGGCACGTACACCATCCCGGCAAGAGCAGTGACAAGCGCAATGACCACCAGCATAAGTGCAGCAGCCACTGGCAAAAGTATCCTGTCACGCGTCCACCGGGTCATCAGGTCGGAGTGCGGGATGGCAGATGGTCTTGATCTGTTCGGCATATCGTGTACGCAGTAGATTAACGTCATTCAAAGATACACCAATTTCAATAAAGATGAAGGGAGCCTTGCACTCAGTGCATATAAAAGATTATTTTTGCCTTACGGTATAATTTTTGAAGCATAATCTGAAAAAGAGTGTGATGAAAAAGGGCTTAGTGACACTGATCGCAGCCGTGATTGCAGCAGGCAGCACCATGGCGCAGCAGGGGGATACTCTTGTTCAGTATACTCCTGATTTCAAGTTCAGGGACGGGATATACCTCAACTTTGACATGGTAAAGACAAACAGCCCGATCCCTAAGGCAAAACTCTTTACCTCAGTTGATTATAACGACAAGGACTTCTTTGACCAGGTTATTTCCTCGGAAAAGATCTATTTCTATGACAATATGGGCGTCAGGCAGGAGATAGAGAAGGACAATATCTGGGGCTTTGCCCGGAACGGCGTGCTGTACGCCAAGGTGCAGGATAACTTCAACCGTATCACATTCTTCGGGTCAATAATCCATTTCGTGGCTGATGTGACAACCTCCACAGGCTATAACCCTTACGGGTATTATGATCCTTACTATTCTCCGTACAGGTCATACTATTCACCTTACTATTACAGCCCGTACTCATCACGCTACTATGATCCGTATTCTTACGGGGGGTACCCCTACAGGAACAATTCATCCCGCACTGATCTGGAGATGTTCATGATTGATTTTGAGACAGGGAAGTCATACGAGTATAATCTCGAAAACCTTGAAGCCCTGCTGATGAGGGACCCCGAGCTCTATGAAGAGTTTGTCTCCATGCGCAACAAGAACCAGAAAAAAATGATGTTCGTATACCTTAGGAAGTTCAATGAAAAGCATCCTGTTTTTCTTCCTTCAGGCAAATAGTCCTTTCATGATGAAAAACCTACTTCTCCTGTTGGCTGTGCTGTTGCCGGCAGCGGTATTCGCGCAGCAGAGACCCTATCCCACCTTTGAGGACGCGGAGAAATTCAAGAAATCAATCACCTGTATTGTAAAGGAGGATGATCCGTTTTCGTTTTACAATGCCGAAATCAGGGATGCGGTTGACAAATACTGGAAGGTAACACCTGTTAAGTACATTACCACCGAGGAGTTCAATGTTATGCGCAATGACCCCTCATACTCATTTATAGTGCTGACCATCACCAACTTCAGTAATGACAAGTCGGGTTCCACGTATGACTTCCTGAACCTCCTTCTGGGTGCAGATGTGGATGAACTTGACCAGTTGCCTGAGTTCTGCGCCATACCCCTTTGCTTTTCCGGTGCGCCGGAAGAGGAGTACAGTTACAAGCTGGGCCTTATAATCCGCTTCATGGAGTATCACGCTGAGCTTGTCATGAAGAACCCTTCACTGTCAGCTTTACGGTATCTTAAATACTACAACAAAAACGTTCCATCCATAAAGGACAAGACTATCCTCGTGCGGCAGGATGACCTGGCTCCTGAGGTAAACACCCCTGAAAGGATTGCCGCGCATTACCCCTACAAAGTCAGGATCGTGGATGAGGATGAGATCATTCGCGCCATAGAGGAAAAGCAAAAGGACGTCCTTATAGTGCATAAGGTAGGTCCTGAGGGAGTCAAGCGTACAGGAACCTGTATGAAAACACTCATCGGGACCGATGATGCAATAATGTATTACTATGACAGTCATATGGTTGACAGCAAGAACGCCAGTGGCCTGCTGGTTGCAGATCTGAAGAGGCTCGCCCGCTTCTGAGGATGCAGCATTTTAGCACCGGGACCGTCTTTAAGAAAAAAGCAATGGAAGAGATCAAGACCTACACACAATCAGAGCGCGACTGGGCAATGTTCTGCCACCTGTCAACCTTCGCCGGTTATTTCTTTCCCTTTGGCGGGATAATCGGGCCGCTCATCTGCTGGGTATCAAGGAAGGACCAGTCGGAATGGGTTAACATGAACGGGAAGTCAGCATTGAACTTCCAGATTTCAATGCTGCTCTATACGGTACTCCTCATTCCTCTATGCTTCATTATTGTAGGTATTCCGCTGTTGATAGCACTGGGCATCCTGGAGGTGGTATGTGTCATCGTGGCAAGCATCAGGGCCGCAAAGGGAGAGGTCTTCAAATACCCGATCTCAATCCCGTTCATCCAGTAGCGACAGGTCTCAGACCTGTTGCTACGTCATATCGATCCGGAACCTGCATCCGTGGGTATATGATCACCGCACGCCGTTTTTTTCCTATTTTTGTCGGGAATTAATATCCCGGTATGGCTCAGAAACCTTCAATCCCAAAGGGTACACGTGACTTTTCTCCGGCGGAGATGCTTCGCCGCAACTATATCTTCGGAACAATCAGGAAGATCTTTTCCCTGTACGGCTATCTGCCTATAGAGACCCCGGCCATGGAGAACCTCTCAACACTGCTCGGCAAGTACGGCGAGGAGGGCGACAGGCTTATCTTCAGGATACTAAATTCCGGAAATTTCCTGGCGGAAGTGCCAGCCTCAGCAGTGGCAGCCGGTGATACATCATCCGTAACACAGCATATCAGCGAAAAAGGACTCAGGTATGACCTCACAGTTCCTTTTGCCCGTTTTGTAGTGCAGCACCGTGACGAGATCACTTTCCCCTTCCGCAGGTACCAGGTACAGCCCGTCTGGAGGGCAGACAAGCCGCAGAAAGGCAGATACCGTGAGTTCTTCCAGTGCGATGTGGATGTAATTGGCAGCGACTCACTGCTGAACGAAGCTGAGCTGGTCAGGATAATTGACCGCATCTTCACGGAGCTTGGGATCAGCATAATAATCAAAATCAATAACCGGAAGATCCTTGCCGGCATTGCTGAGATTGCAGGGGCAGGTGAGAGGATAACCGATATAACCGTCGCAATCGACAAGCTTGAGAAAATCGGCCGTGACGGGGTAAGGCAGGAATTATTGCAGAGAGGAATTGCTCCGGAGGTGATTGCCAGGCTTGAACCGGTGATAGAACTCACCGGATCAACTGACGAGAAGCTGCATGAACTTAAAAAGGTAATGGCCGGTTCAGCTGCCGGACTGAAAGGGGTTGAGGAGATGGAGGAGCTTAACCGGTACCTTGCCCTCGAGGCGGTCGGTGCTACTGTGGAGCTTGACCTCTCGCTGGCGCGGGGATTAAATTACTATACCGGAACCATAATAGAGGTGAAGGCGGCAGACCTGCCTTTCGGAAGCATTTGCGGCGGAGGAAGGTATGATGACCTTACCGGGATCTTCGGTATGCCGGGAGTTTCAGGCGTGGGTGTCTCATTCGGAGCCGACAGGATATATGACGTGATGCTGCAGCTCAATCTCTTCCCTGAACAGACAGGTTCGTCAACAGAGGTGCTTGTTATCAACTTCGGCGGTGAGGAACTGCCTTCGCTGATAAAGATGGCCGGAGAGATGAGGGATGCAGGCATTGCCACCGAACTTTACCCAGATCCGGTGAAGCTGAAGAAGCAGTTTTCCTACGCTGATTCGTGCAGGATTCCATTGGTTGTCATTGCAGGCAGCAACGAGATCGCAGCCGGGCAGGCCACTGTCAAAAACATGAAAACGGGAGAGCAGACAGCCGTTTCGCTCTCTGCGCTCCCGTCATTTATACGCGGGGAGAAAACGCTCTGAAGAATCACTCCTGAACAACTGCTGCGGCTCCCTGCCCGGCACGTCCACGGATGCCCGGCTGCGGCGCACCCTGCCTTCTCTGGTTCAGCTCCCTCAGCAACTGCTGCTTGTACTGGTTCTCAACCTGGTACAGCTTTATCACCTTGGCCGGGGGAAGTACTTTCTTCAGGCTCTCGTTGAATGATACCACCATGGACGCTTCGTCGGCAAATGACTGTGTAAGCTTGTCAGCCGTGGATGCGATCTCGCCTTCGCTCATATTGGCCTCGTTCTGGGCTGCATAGCGCATCAGCAGCAGCCGGTCTGCCTGAAGTTTGTTTTTCCTGGCCGAGAAATCATTGTAAAGCGGCCAGAATTTCTCCGCTTCTGACGGAGTGAGATTCAGGTTCTTTGTGAAAAAGGCGATCTTGTATGCGGTGAGCTTCTCACCTTCGCCCTGCATGGCACCCTGACCGAAGCCCTGGCCCGGACCCTGGGCGCTGAGGCTCATCGTTAAAGCCATCAACATGATCAGGGCAAGCGAGGTTGTAGTAATGCTTTTCATTTCAATTATTTATAACAGTTCATATATATCATTAAGGTCAAAATCCTCTGTCATAAGGTATTCGATGATCTCCTCCGAGGGGACAGCCTCCTCGGTCAGTGCCGGGATCACTGTTTCTGTCATGCTTAGTTCATTTTCAAGCATATACATGTCAATTTCCTCGGCAGCCAGTTCTGCATACAGGCTTGTGCCGGATTCGTTTGCCTTTCCTGGCCGGTCAGGATTGATCAGCCTGACCATTGCTGCTGCCAGGATTGCAAATCCGAGTATGGCTGCTGCCAGTGCCAGGAATGGCCTCAGGTGAACAACCCTGCCACGGTTCCCCTGACCGGCATCCCCCGGTCCGTTCTCCTGCTGTACAGGAGGCAGGCCTGCCGGTGGTGCCGTAACCTGACCGCCTTCCTGACTGCCGGACTCCTCCTCCCTGATGGCTGCCATTGTCCGGTCAGCCAGCGATTCGAAGTAGTCTTCGGGCACCCTGAAGGGATTCTTTCTGGCTTTATCGTCGTTGAGTTTCATGACTTCTCTTTGATGCCCCCCAAGGGCAAAGGTTTAATTCTCTCCAAGAAATTGTTCAATCTTTTTTACTGCGTGATGATATGATGCTTTAAGTGCCCCCACCGAGGTGCCGGTGACGGAGCTCATATCCTCATAGGTCATATCGTCAAAGTATTTCATATTGAATACCGCACGCTGTTTCTCAGGCAGTCTGAGTATGGCATTCTGGAGCTTAACAGTCGCGGCATCGCCGTCAAACCAGGTGCTCCCTTCAGCCGATGAGGCCAGTATCCCCTCCACTTCATCGAGCGGGACGCTGTTCTCCCTGGTCCGCTTCCTGATCAGGTTCAGTGCCTCGTTTGTGGCTATCGACCAGAGCCATGTGAGGAGTGAACTCTCAGAACGGAATGAACCCAGGTTTTTCCATGCATTCAGAAAGGTATTCTGCAATGCGTCATCGGCATCGTCATGGGTTATTACGAGGCGGCGGATATGCCAGTAAAGCTTCCTGCCGTACAAATCAATTATCATCCGGAATGCCTTTTCGGAATCGGAGGCAAGAGCAGCCCTTATATCATTCTCAGTGATTTGTGACATCGACCTTTTACGGCAGTATTTGTCAGTCAGACGCACAATGGCGCCAATGGTTTAATCTTAACTTCAAACTTAGCCTCTTTTTGGTAACTTTGCAGCAAAGGAAACAGGAATTATGGCATTGAAATGCGGCATCATCGGCATCACCAGCGTGGGTAAGACAACAATCTTCAACTGCATATCAAATACACGGGGTGAGACCAATACATACGGCACTGGGGTGAAGGCCAACCTGGGTGTGATCCAGGTACCCGACAGGAGGCTATATGAGCTTGAAAAGCACCAGCCCACAGAGCGAATAGTACACACAACCGTTGATATTGTTGATATCCCCGGACTCGTCAGGGGGCATGGCGACAGCTCCGGGGCACGCCTGCTCGGAGAAATCCGCAATACCGATGCACTGATACACGTGCTCCGCTGCTTTGACAATGACAACCTTCCGCATATTGACGGATCGGTCAACCCGGTGCGTGACCTTGAGAATATTGAGTTCGAGCTTCAGGTCAAGGATCTGGAGTCGGTTGAAAAAAAGATTCAGCGCCTTGAACGGGCTGCGAAAACAGGTGACAAGGATGCAAAGCACGGCATTGAGATACTGAGCAGGTATAAGGAACATCTCGAGGGCTTTCAGAATGCCTCCTCACTGGAGCTTAAGCCGGAGGAGAAGAAGATTGTTGATGATATCTTCCTCCTGACAATGAAGCCGGTTCTCTACGTCTGCAACGTCGATGAGGCTTCCGCCGTGAACGGCAACCAATATGTTGAGGCAGTAAGGAGCTTTCTCTCTGCAAGGGGTGCTGAACCGCTTGTGATTGCCGGAGCCCTTGAGGCCGAGATAGCCAATCTCACCGAAGAGGCTGACCGTATGGAGTTCCTCGAGGCGTCGGGGCTGTCAGAACCTGGCGTGAACAAGCTTGTCAGGGCGGCCTACACCATGCTCAACCTCCAGACATTCTTCACAGTCGGCCCGAAGGAGATAAGGGCATGGACAATCACTGCCGGGATGACCGCGCCACAGGCTGCCGGTGTTATTCACTCCGACCTCGAGAGGGGATTCATAAGGGCAGAGGTTATGGCCTATGACGATTTCATGAGGCTCGGTTCGGAGCATGCCTGCCGTGAGGCCGGCAAGCTTATGGTTGAAGGCAAAGGCTACGTGGTGGCCGATGGTGACATACTTCACATCCGGTTTAACGTATAATCAGAAAATTGAAGTATCCCGGTCTCATACCTGCACTGCTGCTGATTCTCGCCATGCAGGCGGGATACGGTCAGCAGAGCCTGCCGGGGAATGACCTGGCGGAGACTGGCAGCAGCTACTACGGGCAGAGCCCGTCCGTAAATGACATATGGGAGGCATTGAGCCGGTACGGGCAGGCTGAGGTTGCAATCAGCTATCCGGGGTTTGATGCGATGACCAGGCTGGCCGCCCGGTTCGCGGTCTCTGCATGCGACGGCAAAACCGCACGACTCATACTCTCTGACCGTGACGCCGGTGATTTTATCGCCGCAGGCATACCCTACATTCTGCTGGTTCCGGAGGAACGAAAGGGATTCTATACAGCATCGTCTGTTGACGAGGCTATGCTCTGGCAGTCGTACCCCACCCTGAAGCACTATGATACGATAATGCACAGGATTGCGGAGCGCTGGCCGGAGGTCTGTGTCCTTGACACAATCGGGTTCAGCGTGCAGGGGAGGGCAGTGCTGGCACTGAAGATATCTGACAACCCGCGGTCTGATGAGCCAGAACCGGAGGTGCTGATCAGCTCATCGATCCACGGCGACGAGCCTGCCGGTTTTGTGCTGCTGATGCGCCTCGCCGAATATCTCGCCTCCGGCAGCGGCGGCGGCGTACCCATGGCAGCAGACCTCGTGTCCGGGCTGGAGATATGGATCAATCCCCTCTCCAACCCTGACGGCATGTACCGCAACAATGACACGATGATCTACCCGGTCAGGGCCAACAGCAACGGATATGACCTCAACCGCAACTTCCCTGACCCGGAGGTGGGTGTGCCGCCGCCCCTGCAGCAGGAAACTGCGGAGATGATGAGATTCCTGGAAGAAAGGCGATTCGCCCTCTCCATCGGACTACACAGCGGAGCCGAAGTAGTAAACTACCCCTGGGACAAATGGACCAGGGACCACCCTGATGATGCATGGTTCAATGACATAAGCAGGCGATATGCCGATACAGTCCACCTGCATGCTGAGCCCGGATACATGACCTTCCTTGACAACGGCGTGACAAAGGGATGGGTCTGGTATGTTGTAAGGGGAGGGCGACAGGATTATGTCACATGGGGACTTGGCGGCAGGGAGGTGACACTTGAAATAGATGACACAAAGATGACCCCGGGACCAAACCTGGAACAGCTCTGGGAGTGGAACCGCCGTTCACTGCTGAACTATATCGCCGAAGCCATGACCGGGGTCAGGGGTACAGTAACCGATGCAGTAACCGGCGACCCGCTGAGCGCCAGGATATTCATCAGCGGGCATGATGCCGACTCATCGCACGTCTGGTCTGACACCACCACCGGTTTTTATACCCGGCTGCTCCCTCCCGGCACATGGAACCTCACCTTCACATGCCCGGGATACAAATCATATACGCTGACTGCCGGGCTTTCAGCCGCCAGTCCGCTGATGATAAGTGAGATAGAACTGGAGAGGGGCGATGACCTCTACCCTGACCCCCCTGAATCGGGGCTGTTGGTTTTTCCGAATCCCTCTGACGGCAACTTCAGTTTAATGCCACCCGCTGCAGTAACCGGCCAGGTGACTGTAACGGTAACGACCTCATCCGGCGCCATAGTAAAACGGTACAGAACCACTGCATGGCCGGGTATCCCCGTCGTGTGCGAATTCAGCACCCTCCCGGCGGATATATATATAATTTCACTTAGAAAAGAGCCCATAGGACCTGTTGTCAGGGGCAAGGCAGCCGTCACCCGGTTGATAAACCGCTGACAGGTGGTGATATCTTTTACGGGCCGGGTTGCAGATAAGTTCAAAACTGATATTTTTGGGACTTGTTTCCAAAGAGGGATTCTGAAGATGAAAAGGTCAGTCACTATTCTATATCTGCTTATATTAACTGTTGGATTATCAGCTCAGTCAGCCTACATTCCGCCTGACAAACCGAAGCTTGTAATTGGTATTATTGTAGAGCAGCTGCGGTACGACCAGCTTGAACGTATCTGGGACCAGCTGCCTGAAAACGGGCTCAGGAAGATGGTAGGGGAAGGGACATATTACCGCAATGCTTCAATTGACTATCTCTCCACCCAGGCTGCACCCGGTTTTGCCACAATTTCTACAGGCGCTTCGCCTTCGGCCCATGGCATAACATCCGATTCATGGTTCCATCCCTTCAATAACGAGATGATCTTCTGTGTCCAGGACCCGAATGCAAGTCCTGTCGGAGGAAGCTTCGAGACAGGTCTCTTTTCACCCGTAAACCTGCTGTCGTCAACCTTTGCAGATGAGCTCCAGATGGCCACATGCGGAGGATCAAAGGTATACGGTATCGGGATTAAGGAGATGTCGGCAATCATCACCGCCGGCCATGCTGCTGACGGCGCTTTCTGGTATGATGACCGTACCGGCACCTGGATGTCAAGCACCTACTACAGCAAAACACTTCCCCCGTGGCTCATGGACATGAATGCCATGATGATGCCCGGCCAGCTGCTCAACCAGCAATGGCAGCCGCTGCTTGACCCTGCAACATATCCGGGCTGTCAGCCCGACTCGAGCAGTCTCGAAAGGGGATTCAACGGCCAGACCTGGTTCCCGTATGACCTCAAGGCCCTCTCGACGAAGGGGAAGCTCATTAATGTCACCAGGGATTACTCCGTGCTTCGCGAGACGCCCTTTGCGGATGAATTCACCACTGAGCTGGCGCTGAGGATTATTGACAATGAACAGCTTGGACAGGATGATGTGACTGATTTCCTTGCCATCACATATTCATCCACCGATTATGTGGGCCACCGTTTCGGACCCTCCTCGGTGGAGGCATCCGATGCACTTGTAAGGCTCGACAGGAACATTGCAAAGCTTGTGGACAAGATTGACAAGTCACTTGGCAAGAAGAATGTCCTTGTCTACCTGGTGTCGGCGCACGGTGTCTCCGAAATACCGGCCGTGCTTGAGCAGAGCCGGGTCCCTTCAGGATACTTCAGGCTGAACCAGTCGCTTCAGCTGCTCCGCAGTTATCTCAATGCAGTTTACGGTCAGGGCGACTGGGTGAGGGGATTCTTTGACAGTCAGATATATCTGAACCGTACTCTCATCGAGGGTGCCAAGATAAACCTTGAGGAAATGCAGAAGAGAGTGGCGCGGTTCATGGTTCAGTTCTCCGGTATATCGGCGGCTGTGCCCACCTCAGCCTTCGAGATGAGTGACTTCTCCGGCGGGCTGTTGCGCAAGATGAGCAACAACTACAGCCAGCAGCGCTCGGGTGATGTGATGATTGCCCTTAATCCCGGCTGGGTTGAAAAGACTGACAATGTCACCGGTCATAATTCACCGTGGGAGTATGACAGTCATGTTCCGCTGATATGGTACGGATGGACTGCCAGCAGGGCTTCGGTCACACGCAGCGTAAGCACACGTGACATAGCCACCACGCTCTCTGTGCTGTGCAAGATCCCGCTGCCGAACGCCTCCAGCGGTGATCCTCTTCATGAGCTTTTCAGGTAACTGTATCCGGAATAACAGCGACAGTAATCTGATGCACCAGGCGGATTGCGCCTTCCGCAGTCCGCGGTCCGGCATCCGGGAACAGCAAAGTTCAGATAGTTACGGCGCCGCGGTTGAAGCGGTCCCTTACCTTGCATGCCCCGGTTATCAGTGCCGGGTTCTGTTCGCAGCCGTTCCCGGTGACAATCATGTCAGCCCCGGCAGCAAAGGCCTCCTCAACCTTCTCCGGAGTGTCAAGGCCGCCCCCTGCAATAAGCGGTATTGTAAGCTCCTCCCTGACTGCCCTTATCATTGAAGGGTCTACAGGCCGGGCGGCGCCGCTGCCTCCTTCGAGGTATATGGCCTTCATCCCCAGCATCTCACCGGCAAGGGCTGTGGCAACGGCAATATCATTCTTTCCTGACGGAATGGGTGATGTCTGGCTCATGTACTCTACCGAGGTTCCTCCGCCGCAGGCGATAAGCATGTAACCGACAGGTATAACCCTGTCACGGATGTCTTTGAGGACAGGAGCTGCAATAACATGGTTGCCGATGAGCAGTTCAGGATTGCGGCCGCTTATGAGTGAAAGGAGAAATACGGCATCGGCTTCGGCTGTAAGCTGGGTAAGATTGCCCGGGAAAAGCACGACAGGTATGGATGACAGTTGCTTCAGCCTCCTGATGACGTCCCCCACTGGCACGCCTGTCAGGCTGCCGCCGGCAAGGAACAGATCCACACCTGCCTCTGAGGCATAACGGGCAGCAGTGACAAGCGCTTCTTCCCCTGCACGGTCAGGGTCTATGAGCTGTGCAACAAGCTTCCTCTTCCTCCAGGGTATTTCAACCTTCATGCCTCTTCTTTGTCCAGACAATTGTGTAATTGTCATACTTCGAATAATAAAGGGCAAACCGGTCACTGATCCTCTCGTTTTCGACGCTGCCCCTTATTTCTCCTGACTCCCGCACTTCGAAGGGCTCAATCGTAATGTCATTTACAATGTTGATACCCTCCTTGTCGCAGATCTTGTAGATAGCTTCCTTGGCACACCAGTGAATGTAGAGATGGTAAGTCCGGTCAGCCCACCTTCTGGTGATCTTCTCCCTCTTGTTAAGAAACTTTGATGCAAAGGCATTGATATTCACCCTCATGTACTCAAGGTCAATGCCAACGCGCTCATCCCTGCTGATAAGTATTGCAGTCAGCTTGTTTGAGTGGGTGATGCTTATGAAATGAGAGCCATCCTTTATAAACGGCTTGTTATTCTTGTTATAGACTATCCTTGCATCGCGGCCCAGCATCTCCGCCAGCAGGGCCCTTACGCTCAGGAACTCCATCTTCCGTGAGTTGCTGCGGAAGATCTCGTATCTTTTTATGTCTTCAGGGCTCATCTCCACCATGCCAAGGAGGGTTTCAAGATCCTCTTCGATCTTCCAGACGCCGATAACCGTCTCCTTATTCAGATAGTGCTTTGTGATGCAGCCCATGTTCTATCTCCAGTTCAGCGTCTCCATAAGGTGAACAATGTCCTCCCTGATGAACGAGATCACCGGCATCAGTGAGTCCTCGTTGGGCTGGGCGGTAAAATAAAGCGAGCCCCTGAGATAATGCCTGGTGCTGTCAGTGACAAAGAACTGCACTGACGAGGCTGTGTTTCCCTTCAGGTCATAGAGGATACCGTAAACCTTTGAGGAATCGTCAGCCCAAAGCTTCTCATCTATGGCTTCAGCCCTGACAGTGTGCTTGTAGGCCATGTCGCGCGACAGCTCTGTGAGCGAAGCCAGGTTATCATGTATATCGAAATAGGTGAGGTGAATCTTTGCTTTCAGCGACGGGAATTCGATATCCATCCAGCAGGTGTCAGTGGCGGCGCCAGGGCGAAGGTTAATGACTGCATACTGCGGATACTCGATGGAGTAGGAGCATGGAGTGTCATAATGAATATAACTCTTTTCCGGCAGGCTGATTCTGAAGTAGCCTTTCGGTTTTGGGACTGCCGGATGACCGCAGCCTGCAGAAAGCAGTAACGAAACAAGCAGTGCGGCTGCAAAAATGTTCCTCATATTCCTTCAACTTTCTTTTCAGCGGTGATCTCCCTTATCCGCCTGTTCTCAATACTTTCAATTGTAAACCTGAATCCTCCTGCAGAGATCACACGTCCCCTGGTCGGTATCTCACCCAGCAACTCAAGAAGCAGTCCCGCAAGCGTTTCGGAATCACCCCTGACCTCTTCGAAAGGATCGTCCTCCAGGCCGGTGATGCGGTAGAAATCATTGAGGAGTATCTTGCCGTCAAAGATCCATTTTCCTTCTCCTGCCAGCCTGTAGAGAGGTACTTCCTCGTCTGTCTCATCCGTTATTTCGCCCACTATCTCCTCGAGTACGTCTTCCAGGGTCACGATTCCGCTTGTCCCTCCGTATTCATCCACCACTATTGCCATATGAATCTTCTTTGCCTGGAACTCCTTCAGCAGCTCACTGATCTTTTTGGTCTCAGGAACCACATAGGCGGGACGGATGAGGCTCTGCCACCTGAAATTATCCGGCTTGCCGAGGTGCGGCAACAGGTCCTTGACGAACAGGATGCCCTTAACGTGGTCAAAAGTGCCTGAGTAAACAGGGATGCGTGAGAAGCCCGATTCGATCACTTCCGGCATCGTGGCATGGAATCCCTTGCTTATGTCGAGTGCAGTGACATCTATACGTGGGCACATGATGGCACTTACGTTGGTGTTGCCGAAGCGAACGACACCCTTGAGCAGGTCCTTGTCGTCCTTGATCCCGGCGGAGGTGAGGTCAAGTGCTGCCGACAGGTCATCGATGCTGAGCCCGGTATCCCTCGATTTCGGCCTGTGTTTCACGAAGAAGGAGGAATAGGAGAGAAGAGAGGCCAGTGGCTTGAAGAGCCCTGAGGTGAATGTCAGCGCCGCAGCCATCATCAGTGCGAATTTCAGCTGCATCCTCGAGGCGAGCACCTTGGGTATGATCTCGCAAAAGAGCAGCAGGATGAATGTGATTGCAACAACCTCGATTATGAATGAAAGCACCGGGTTGTTGCTGAGGTCGAACAGTCTTGAGCTGATGAAGGCCGCAAGAATGATTATGGCAATATTGATTACATTGTTTGCAACGAGGATAGTGCTCAGCAGCCTGTCAGGCTTTGCGAGCAGCCTCAGTGCTGCAGACTGCCTCTTCCCTCGGCGGTGCTGCAGCTCCTCCATGTCAGTCGGAGTCAGTGAGAAGTAAGCCACCTCAGAGCCGGAGATGAATGCAGAGGCAATAATCAGAAGAATAAGTATGATTATTTCTGTTACCAGGGTCACCGGTGATCCTGTAACAGCGGCCTGTGCAATCATTCCCGTGAATGAATTTGAGAATAGCGTCTCCAAAATCAACCGGTTCGGTTACCTAAAAGGGCAGATCATCTGCGGTGTCATGGGTTGTGAGGTCTTCACCGGGACCTTCGCCCGGCATGGGGGATGAGGGCTGTGAGGGGGCTGCATAGCCCTGGTTGCTGTTCTGGTAACCCTGGCTGCCTCCCTGGTACCCCTGGCCCTGCTGTCCCTGGCCGTCAGGCTTGCGGCCGAGGAGCTGTATCACGTCTGCCTCAACCTCCACCACATACCTCTTGTTTCCGTCACGGTCATCATATGACCTGTATCGCAGTTTGCCCTCCACGAGTATCTGCGATCCCTTCCTGATATAGTTCTCGGAAAGCTCTGCAAGCCTTCTCCAGGCAACAATATTGTGCCATTCGGTCTGCGTAACCCTGTCACCCCCCTTGGGAGTGTAGGTCTCGCTTGTAGCAAGTGAAAACGAAGCCTTGATATTGTTCTCGAAACGCCTGATCTCGGGATCCTTCCCGACGTTACCCACCAGTATTACCTTATTGAATGACATAACTTTATTATAATTTACCTTCTGTTAAGGGTTGTAAAGTTACGAAAAAAATTGCTGTGAGGGGTGAGAGGCGCTTTATCAGTTGCGTAAGCCGCCAGCGGAGCCGGTCACAGAGGGCGGTTTTGACTCTATATATTTTATAGGTATCAAAAAATCAGCATTTTCGGAGTGAAAAAAAACCTTTATCACCTGTTATTGATAAATAATATTTTATATTTGCACATTGAAAAAAACAGAACATCA
>CAZUIF010000036.1:0-26197 GCA_964621005.1 uncultured Rikenella sp. | reverse complement strand
CCCGTGCCAAAGACCATGCAAAATACCGCTGCGGGCAGCAACGCGAGTTTAAAGCTTCTCTTAATCATCTTTATCAAGTTTAGTTACTCATTTTTTACCTGTATAATTCTTATCGGCATCGTTGCAGGTACAAGACCCGATTTAAGTATTATCCTTTGTCCCTTTTCTCCTGCAACAAAGGATACAAATCCCGAGCCAAGTCCTGTATAGGATTCCCTGGAATGCATATTTACCTCACGCACAAAGGGATATGATTTATCATAGATATGTCCCTGGAGGGGTAGGTAGAATGATGACTGATCAAGGTAGGGTTGCGAAATGGCAGCCACTTTTATTTTGTTGAGCATCCCGAAGCTCCGGGGGTCATCCTCGTCACTGATCCAGTTGACGCTTACGATGCCCAGGGCTCCGGGGGTTTTGGATACATAGTCTATGACTTCGGGATTGGAGTTAACTGCGTAGAAATTGGGCAGCAATTCCTCCGGAAGGCTGAATTTTTCCCTGAAGTACCTGATGTTGCCTGACCTGACATTGTCAAATACAATGTTGATCTGTCCGAGCCTCGATGCGGGATTGATCTGCTTCCAGTCGTTAACCTTGCCCGTGAAGATATCCTCAACATTTTTATATGTCAGCAGTGAATCGGCATTGCTGCGGTTGAGAACTATTGCAAGGGCGTCATATGCCACCACCGTGGTACGGACAACAGTCTGCAGGTCAAGCAGTACTTTCCGCTGCTCTTCCGTCGGGGCCCATGATGAGACGATCACCTTGACCGAATCATTGAGGAAGAATGCAACCAGCTCATTTTCCGGCATGTAAGCAGGGGTGATATGGGCATAGTTGTAAAGGGCCAGGAAAGTATCCAGCTCTGCCGCGATGATAGGCTGAAATGAATCGTCAGCGGCAATCCTTATATCGCCGGAGGTGGGTGTTTCTTTCAGTGCTGCAGTACCTTTGTTCTTGCAGCCAGGCATGATTATTACCGAGGCCAGTACAATCACTCCGGCCACTGCTGCCGTGAGGGATTTTGCTTTGTTCATCGTTGCTTTGATTTTCAACTTGCTATGAGCCACAATATTAATAAATATCTGTTTATAATGCCGGGCTTAAGGTGTTAATTTTGCATTCCTGCCTGCAGAATCCTTTTCAAAGTCTGTGCCACCAGTTAAATATGACCGCCACACCCCGTCCTTACCCTTTGGTTTTATGCAAATTATTCCTCTCGATCATCACTGCTGAAAAAACTGTCCCTGATCTTTTCATAGGATACAAACACCCTGTAGAGGGCGTAAACAAAGAGTGGGACTGCAAGTATGATTCTCATGGCCCTGTCTATTGCGATAAGGTCACTGGTAAGCACAAATACCGCAAGGCCGAAATAGAAGAAGACCATCAGTGTCCCGAAGATCGCAAAGATCCTGTCATACATTTTTCTGCTGTTCATAGTGATCAGGTTAACCTGACAAATATATTATTTATATCTTTTTTTGTTGCTGACAGGCATTATTAAATGGCAAAAAAAGAGAGCCGCATGTGCGGCTCCCCTTTATTTTGACTTATGATCCGTCATTTTGTTGCATTCTCAAGCCTCTTCATCATAGTGAAGATGAAGGTTGCGGCAAGAATGCAGCAGGCAATGAATACAAGCCATAACTGCCACAGTTCTATTTTGTCATATAGTTTCCCCGGTACACTCAGCAGTTTGTTCCCTATGGCGGTAGCAAGGAGCCATCCTCCCTGCATAAGACCCTGGAACCTGGAAGGTGCAACCTTTGAAACAAATGATAATCCCATCGGGCTGAGGAAAAGCTCGGCAACCGTAAGGATGAGATATGTCCCTATAAGCCAGTACGGGGTTACCCTCAGAGCGTCGGCAACGGGTGCACCGGCAAGTTCAGGCTGTGACGGTAGCTTTACCGAAGAGAGGAGCATTACAACGAAACCAACGGTTGCAATTATCATCCCGAAGCCAATCTTTTTCGGTGTGGAAGGTTCGATGTTCTTTTTATTGAGCCATGCGAACAATCCCATCACCGGGAAGGTCAGCGAAACTACAAACAGGGGATTGAAGCTCTGGAAGACCTCCGGTGCGATCGGATTCATGTCATTTCGCCTGGTAAGCCAGAAGTATCCGAAGATAAGGGCAACAGCAAAAAGCACTCCGCCTATAAGCCGTGTCCTGGCAGGGCTTGTCTTCTTGACAAGCAGTACCAGGCCAAGCACGGAAAAGACCACGGCCAGAAGGGATGGGAGTGTAAAGAAGAGATAAGTAAGTTTACCCACTTCCTTTACCGTGTAGTCACGGGCGAACCAGGTGAGGGTAAGACCGTTCTGGTGGAATGACATCCAGAAGAAGATAACGACGAAGAATACCATTATAAGGGCAGATACCCTGCTCATTTCCTCCCTTTTTGCGCTGACAAGGATCCATACGACAAAACCGGCGAAGAGCCCGTACGCGAGGGCATCCTTATAATTTACGAGGAATGAAAGTGCAAATGCGGTAAGACCCATTGCAAGTGCAGCCCCGATGAGTGCCCACGGCTTGAATTCCATTTTCGGACCGGTAGCTTCCTTTACTGCCTTTTCCTTGTTGGGGAGGAGATGCTTGAAGATCACGAAAACCAGCAGGGAAATAACCATTGCCACTGCAGCTATTGCGAAGGCATAGTTGTACCCCTTTGAAAAGACATCAAGGTAATTTTGCGCAAATGCTCCGAGATCGGTTACGGGCCCGGAAATGTTTGCCTTGTCAGCCAGCTGCTGGAATGTGGCAGTGTCAGTCATTGTATTATTGATGTACTGGTGACAGAGAGCCGGAAGGCTTCCGTCATGCAGGAAACCGTTTGTCTTCAGCCACCAGTTCCTGATGCCTGTTGCTGCATAAGGGGCGAAGACGGCACCGATATTGATCCCCATGTAGAAAATCATGAATGCTGAATCCCTCAGCTTTGAATACTTCGGATCATCATACATCTGCCCGACAACAGCCTGCAGGTTCCCCTTGAAAAGGCCGTTCCCGAATGCGATTGTGAAAAGGGCTATCACCGTCAGAGTCTGTGACATGCCCGGAATTGCCATGAAGATGTAGCCGCCGAACATAATAATTATGCCGGTGAGTATCACAGCCTTGTATTTGCTTGTGGCATCTGCCAGGATACCGCCGAACAGGGCAAGGGCATAGATGGCAAAATAGAACCAGCTGTATATCCCGGATGCATTTTCGGCTGACAGGCCGTATCTCGCCTGAAGGAAAAGAACCAGGATTGCCATCATGGTGTAAAAGCCGAATCTTTCACCCATATTGGCGAAGAAGGCAACAATCAGTCCTTTTGGATGGTTTTTAAGCATAGTTTTCCGTATTAGTTGGTTTGGTTTATTCTGAATGTGACAAATATATTAATCTTTTTAAATTTCAGTCATTGAATTAAATCGCCTCGCCGATAATTTTGCATCGTCTATATTTTTACATTTGTAACCACATCAGGACGCGGGAAAATATGAAGATATTCACATCAGCCGGGATCAGGGAGATAGACGCCGCCACCATCCGGCTGGAGCCTGTAACACCTGCAGGCCTCATGGAGCGTGCGGCCACTACTCTCTTTCAGCGGATAAAGGACATGGTTGCCCCGGAAAGGAAGATCACCGTGTTTTCAGGTACCGGAAACAACGGTGGAGACGGGCTGGTACTCGCAAGACTGATGCATGAGGACGGCTATGTTGTAAGGGTCTTTGTTGTGGAAACCGGGGCGGCGCACAGCAGTGAGTTCAGGCTGAACGCCGAAAGGCTTGAGAGGAGCGGTATCGTGCCGGTAACCATTGCCGGTCCGGAACAGTTCCCTGTTATCGGCCGCGAAGATGTGATCATAGATGCAATTTTCGGCACAGGCCTGCGAAAGCCTCCGGCCGGCGGTGCCGCAGCTGTCATACGCCGGATCAATGCGTCAGGGGCTTTTATCATTTCGGTGGATGTCCCTTCCGGCCTGTTCTGCGAGGATAATTCCGCAGCTGACAGGGAGAGCATTGTAAGAGCTTCAAGGACAATTACATTCCAGTTTCCCAAACTGTCGTTCATGTTCGCCGGCAACGGTGAATTCACGGGTGAATGGGAGGTAATTGACATCGGATTACATTCAGACACAATCTCTTCGATGTCAACGCCTTATCATTATATATTGCGTGAGACTGTCAGGCCGCTCCTCAGGGAGAGGAACAAATTTGACCATAAGGGTGTATTCGGGCATGTACTTCTGATAGCTGGCAGCTATGGGAAAGCGGGTGCTGCGACACTCTCGGCAGGAGCAGCTCTGCGTACCGGTGCCGGCCTGGTGACGGTTCACACTGCGTCGTCAGCAGTGCTGGCTCTTCAGGCTGCCCTTCCGGAGGCAATGGTCTCCCCGGATACGGGAAAAGGGTGCGTTACCCAGATTCCAGATCTGGAGCAGTACGATGCAATAGGTGCAGGACCTGGACTGGGAACAGACCCGGATACCGGTACCGCACTAAGGGAACTCCTGCAGAGTGCGCAGGCTCCTCTTGTACTCGATGCCGACGCACTGAACCTGCTTGCAAAGAACAGGGAGTGGCTTGAACTGCTTCCGCCGATGACCGTCCTTACTCCCCATCCGGGTGAGTTCCGAAGGCTGACGGGGACCGGGAAGGCCGATTTCCAGCTGCTGCAGGAACAGGTTGCCTTCGCCGCAAGGCACAGGTGCGTGGTGGTGCTCAAAGGGGCACACACCTCGGTGGCACTGCCTGACGGGAAGGTCTTCTTCAACAGCACCGGCAACCCGGGAATGGCAACAGGTGGCAGCGGTGACGTACTTACCGGGATGATAACCTCCCTGATAGCCCAGGGCTATGAACCGGGTGATGCTGCAGTAACAGGTGTATATCTGCACGGCCTCTCGGGCGATATAGCCCTGAGGATACATTCGGAAGAGTCAGTGATAGCCGGGGATATCCTGATGAATATCGGACGGGCCTTCCGCGAAACAAACTTTAACAGCTTCAGTGCATATCTATAAGTGTTGAAATGAAAAGGATGATTGTCATATTGCCAGCTGTACTTGCCATGGTGGTTGCAGGATGTTCTGTCTTTTCTGCCAGGACCGCCGGTGATACAGTTGTGATGCCGCTTGGCGAAGAGGTCACTGTAACTGACGGAAGCCTCGTGTACGCATTGCCCATGACAGTGTTCGAAATCGACATAACCGCTGAGAAGCGGATCGAGGTTCCCGGACCGTATGCTGCATATGCGGCGGAAATGATTGGTCTTGACAGGGTAATATCTTCGGCAAAGGAGACATGGAGTCTCACCGACGTAAAGCTGAACACTGCAGAAGAGCTTGACCCGTCAAAATTTTACATCATCCAGGGTACAACCCTTATGCAGACGAACATGCTTGCGCTAAGGAAGAGCGGCCTGGTGATGGACATCAACCCCGATGTATACAACCGGACTGTTCACACTGAACTTCAGAACCGGGATGACTATTCCGGACTGCTGTTCCCGGACAGGGGAGCATATGAGTATGTCGCCACCAGGACTGACACGGCTTACCGTCTCGTTAAGGCGGATACAGCCTTCATCAGAGTGCCTTATATTGTACAGAAGAAGAAGGGAATGACAGTGGAGGAAGAGGCGCGTGAAGCTGCCGACAGGCTTCTTGAGCTGCGTGAGGGCAGGCATATGATACTGACCGGTGAGACCAACATCTTCCCGCAGGACGGGGCCGCCATCGGTGAAATCAACCGGCTCGAAAGGGAATATACCTCACTCTTTGCCGGGAAGACCTGGTCAGAAAGTAAGCATTTCAGGATATGGGTTACCCCGGAACCGGCGATGGCTGGCGAAAAGACAACTGTTTTTACGTTCTCCGTCAGCAGGGGAGTCATTCTCACACCTGACGGAGAGGGGCAACCTGTTGAAATGGAAATAATCCCCTCCGGCAAGACGAAGGAGCTGAACCTCGTGGTCAGGCCGGTTGCTTCACAGAAGGAACTGGCGCTGAGTGACAGGCTGTACTACAGGGTTCCGGATGTTGCAGAAATAACACTCACCCTGGGTGATGAACGGCTTCTCACTGCCCGCAAACTCATTTACCAGTTCGGGAATACAGTGGCTCTTCCGGCCAACTTCATCATAGGGAGGTAGCGCCGGGCTCAAGAAGCTGCAGGAAAGCCTTCTCCCTGCGGGAAATATGATATAATCCGGCAATCCTCTCCCTGGCCTTTAATCCCATACGGTGCCTGGTGTCCGTGTCGGTGCCCAGTATCTCATTCATTCTGGCTGTCAGATAGTCAGGATCAGGACTGTCGATTACATATCCGGTATCACCGATAATGGAGGGAACCGGCCCCACGGCAGAGCCAACCGGAATGCAGTGGCAAAGCATCGCCTCGCAGAGTGCGTTGGGGAATCCCTCGGAGATTGAAAGCTGAAGTATATACCGGCTCTCCGCCAGCATGGACATGAACTTCTCCTGTGGCATGAACCTGTGTATTTTAAGGTTTGCCGGAAGGGGGCCGAGTCTGGATGCAACCTCATCCGACAGCCCGACAATTGCAAAGGAACAGGTGCTGAATTTGCGTGCTAGCATTATAACGGTATCAACCCCCTTGACCCTGACCCGCATCAGGCTGTTTACGGGAGCGACGGCAATAAAGCTGTCTGCCTTCTTGGCATAAGGATCGCTGTTGAAAAATTCAGGATCAAATCCGTTGTTTATAACCCTGTACGGGGTTTTGAGGTTAGGAAAGAAGAATCTGTATCCTTGCATCGGATAGTCCGAGTCAGGGTGATAACTGTATTTTGAAATGACCAGTGATTCGTCCACAGGCACCAGCCCGGTGCAAAGGCTGAATGACCATCTGATGAAGGTGCGCATAAGCGGTTTGCGGAGGCTGCCGTATCCGAGGGAAGGAAATGACACACAATCGGTTCCGCCAGGAATGATATATACCGGTATTCCGGTTACTTTACCTGCCAGGGCAGGCAGGAATGACCAGTAACCTCCGAACATCACAAAGACAGCCTTCGAACCCGGGAGATTCCTGCAGAGGAAAAGGAACTGCCTGAGAAAATTAAGAGGTGCAAGGCTTTTATTTTTCCAGTCGTGAGCCGGTGTGATCACCCGGTAGTGGCGGGAGAGGAACCCGGTGTCCTTTCGGATGAAAGTTGAACTTTCCGGGTATATGTAAAGTATCTTGTTCTTCATCCCGGCCTGGAAAGGGATATGGTCAATTGCGCTGAAACGGATGTTGGGTATGGTGTTTTTATAAAACTATTGGTGTAACCTCACCTCATAATATGCATTGTACTCCTTGAACAATCTGAGGATGGGTTTGAAGCCTGTAAGGTAGAAATACCAGGGCCTCCATGCCTTGTGGAGTTCAAGGCTTACAATATCCAGTCCTGCCCGTTCCAGCAGCAGCTTCATCCTGTAATCATCGATCTCGTGGAAGTGTCCCTTGCACCAGAGCAGTTTGCCCCTCCTCGGTAGTATTATGAACATACTTGTTTTCTCCGTCATCACCTTTTTGAGCTCAAGCAGGGTATGAAGGGGATTGAACTGATGCTCGATGGTATGGCTGTAAAGAATATAGTCATATTTGTTGGGATCATCCAGTGTGAAAACGTCAAGATCCCCATCCGTGTTTGTGATCTTCAGGTTCATGTCCCCGTTCATAAGGATCTCGGTAAGGGGATTTTTCTGACCCACGTCAAGTATCGTTGAAGATGGCCTGACCTTACGTCGGACATATTTGACAGTGGTGCCCATTGCATCTTCAAGCTGCGGGGTAATCTGGTAAGGTGACTGGGCTAACTCTGGTATCATCGGATCAGTGTATTTCTTTTGCTGTTTAAAAAATCAGTGTCTTGTCAGCGAAGGAGAAGGCATTGACTTATTACTGGGCTTTCCCCTTGAATGTCTTGAGAAATTCGTCATAGCCCTGCTTCTGCCAGCTGGTTCCGGCGAAATAATGCAGCATGGGCTCGATCTGTGCAGGGGTCTTGTATCCTGAAACGGGTGTTATAAGTTCGCTGCTGGCTGTCAGGAAGACCACGGTGGGATATCCCAGTTTACCCTGCAGAAGGGCGTATGCAAGCTGGTGAGTCTTGCCCAGGCTTCCGTCATTGATGAATTTCCTTCCCTGGAATGTGACAGGGTCCTTCCCTTCGGCATCGAATTTTACCGCATAGTATTTTGTGTTGAGTATCTCGGCAATGACGGGATTGGAGAACGTATCCTTGTCGAGCTTCTTGCACCAGCCGCACCAGTCAGTGTAGGTATCTACAAATATGGGCCTCGGGTTGGTTTTGGCAAGGGCTGAGGCTTCCTCTATGGTATACCATTTTACGGCTGTATCCTGTGCGGAAACAACAAGCCCCGCTGCGGCAATCAACAATGAAAACAATAACTTCTTCATATTTATTATTAATTATTTCCGGTTCAATTATTTAAAAATTACTGCACAAAAGTAGTCATTCAGTCGAATAACCAAAATTATGCCACAAAGTTCAGTGTCATGTTTTTTAACTCCTTTATTGGTATGTTTTTTTTATACATTTACGCACCTTGTATTCTATGTTAAACACGAAATCTGAAAATGGAAAAAATTAGAAAGACTCTTGCTGATTCCAAGACTGCAAGATGGACTGCCCTGGCAGTTGTAGCATTCACCATGTTGTGCGGTTATTTTTTGACTGATGCCATGGCACCCTTAAAGCCGATGCTTGAGCAGCAGCTCTCATGGAGCAGCGAAGAGTACGGGCTGTTCACCAGCGCATATGGCTGGTTCAATGTGTTCCTTATCATGCTTATTATCGGCGGAATCATTCTTGACAAGATGGGGGTAAGGTTCACCGGGAAAATGGCAACAATGCTTATGGTTGGCGGCACGGCACTTAAATTCTGGGCACTATCGACCGATGTTTTTGCCGGACAGACCTGGCATTTTCTCTTCTGGGACGCAAATCCGCAGGTGTTTGTAGCCGGACTTGGTTATGCAGTATTCGGAGTCGGGGTTGAGACAGCCGGTATAACCGTTTCAAAGATCATAGTAAAATGGTTCAGGGGAAAGGAACTTGCCCTGGCAATGGGACTGGAGATGGCTACTGCCCGTCTTGGCACCACCCTTGCTCTTGCAGGATCAGCCCCGCTGGCCAAGGCTCTGGGGCATGTTTCAATGCCTATCCTCGTTGCCCTGATACTGCTCTGCATAGGTATGATTGCCTTCTTCATCTATTGCGGCATGGATAAGAAGCTTGACGCTTCAATTGCACAGTCAAAGGAAGGCCTTCCGCAGGAAGAAGAGGAAAGCTTCAGGCTCAGGGATATACTTTTCATACTGAAGAACCGGGGATGGTGGTACATTGCCATTCTTTGCGTATTGTTCTACTCCGCAGTTTTCCCCTTCCTTAAATATGCATCAGACCTGATGGTAAACAAGTTCGGCCTCGATCCTGAAACAGCGGGGCTGATTCCGTCAGTGCTTCCCTTCGGAACCATTCTGCTTACACCGCTCTTCGGGAACCTTTATGACAGGAAGGGCAAGGGCGCCACAATAATGATAATCGGAGCCGTTCTTCTGATATTTGTGCACGCCATGTTTACAATACCGGCTCTTGATAAGCCCTGGATGGCATTCTTCCTTACAATAATCCTTGGTATAGGCTTTTCACTGGTACCGTCAGCAATGTGGCCTTCAGTGCCAAAGATCATTCCTGACAAACAGCTGGGAACTGCCTATGCGCTGATCTTCTGGGTGCAGAACTGGGGCCTTATGGGTGTCCCGTACCTTATTGGCTGGGTGCTCGACAAATATTGCATCACAGGTACACACCTGATTGAGGGAGTAGAAGTCCCGAGTTACGATTATAAGCTTCCCATGATGATATTCACGGCTCTGGGTATAATTGCTCTTCTCTTCGGATTCCTGCTGAAGGCAGAAGACAGGAGAAAGGGCTACGGGCTGGAGATGCCCAATATTGTTAAAGAATAATCATTAACAGAAATAGCTATGAGTGAAATTAAAAATCTTGAACCGAAGCTTCTGTGGAAATATTTCCATGAAATAACACAGATACCGCGTCCCTCCAAGAAGGAGCACAGGATGACGGAGTACATGAAAAAGTTCGGCCAGGAGCATGGCCTTGAGACAATTGTCGACAAAACCGGCAACGTGATAATCCGCAAACCCGCCACCAAGGGGATGGAAAACCGCAAGGGAATAATCATGCAGGCTCACCTCGACATGGTACCCCAGAAGAACTCAGACAAGAAGTTTGATTTCGAGAAGGATCCGATTGAGACATTTGTTGACCAGGGCTGGGTTAAGGCCAAAGGGACCACTCTCGGCGCCGACAACGGCATGGGTGTAGCAGCCGCAATGGCAGTACTGACAGATCCGAAGCTCTCGCACGGCCCGCTGGAGGCTCTCTTTACAGTTGACGAGGAGACCGGCATGACTGGCGCCAAGAATCTGAAAAAGGGAATACTCAAGGGCGAGATACTGCTGAATATGGACTCCGAGGATGAAGGCGAACTGTACGTAGGATGTGCCGGTGGTATTGACGTCGGCGCAACGCGCAGCTACAAGCAGGAGAAGACTCCCGCAGGCGTTACTGCATACAAACTGACCCTCAAAGGTCTCAAGGGAGGTCACTCCGGACTTGATATCCATCTTGGCAAAGGGAATGCCAATAAGCTTATGTTCAGGTTCTTCCAGCAGGCGGAGCACGATTTCGGCATGCGTATCGCCGACTACAGCGGCGGTGACCTGCGTAACGCAATTCCGCGCGAGTCATTTGCAACTGTTATTGTTCCCTCCATCAAAAAGGCTCAGTTTGAGAAATTCATGAAGGGCTACGAGAAGATGTACAGGACCGAATTCAAGGAAGTTGACCCGGACATAAAATTCATCTTCAAGGAAACAGAAGCTCCTGCCAAAGTTATGAATGAGGCTGACCAGTACCGTATTATCAGGGGTGTCTATGTTTGCCCCAACGGCGTTCAGAGGATGAGTGCCAGTATGCCGGGTGTTGTTGAAACATCAAATAACCTCTCAATTGTTAGGATCGGCAACGGCAAATTCGAATCGTACTGCCTCTGCAGGAGTTCTGTTGAGACAGCCAAGGAGGCAACGGCATGGAAGATTGCTGCCGGATTCCAGCTTGCCGGCTGTGACGTGGAGCTCTCGGGGAGCTACCCCGGCTGGAAGCCTGATATGGACAGTGCTATACTGGTGACCATGAAGGATACCTACAACAAGCTGTACGGCAAGGTGCCTGAGATAAAGGCCATCCATGCAGGGCTTGAGTGCGGCATTATAATGGGTGTCTATCCGAAACTCGATTCAATAAGCTTCGGCCCGACAATCCGCTATCCGCACAGCCCGGACGAGAAGGTCGAGATTGCTTCGGTGGGCAAGTTCTGGGATTTCCTGGTTGCCACTCTCAAAAACGCACCTAAGGCTTAAAGGAAGAGGCTCCGTAATAATGACGGGGCACACTGATTAAACAATGAGGGGATCTCCGGACAGGGATCCCCTCAAATATTATAAACCGGATACCCGGAAAAGCCTGTGGTTATTTTACAACTATCTCGGCAAGGATATCATCCTTCATTACATTCTGCCCGGCTTTTACCCCTATCCGGGTGACAGTGCCGCTTACAACCGACTGTATCTCATTCTGCATCTTCATTGCTTCAAGGATCACCAGTGCCTCCCCCCGCATCACTTCAGCCCCCTCCCGTACAAGAACGTCAATGATCTTGCCGGGCATGGGTGCCTTGACCACAAGGGCTGAACTCTTTTTCCTGTCAGTGCCGAGGACTCTCTTCCGCTGCATCGAGACGGGAGTCTCAACCGTGAACGTGTGGCTGATGTCATTGAACAGGATCTCGTACCTGTTCTGTTTTGTGCGGACTATCTCAACCGGGTACCGCCTGTTCTTCCATAACACGTGAACACCGTACTTTTCATCTTCGCGAAGTTCAACACTGTAATCTCTTCGGTTGACCCTTACCACGTTCTTCAGGGGCAGGTTGAAGGCAAACTTCTTCCCCTCATTTGAAAGGGCATACAGTTTTTTTATGGCTGGTTTCTGGGGTGTCATTTTCCTGAATTAAAGCTTTGTCATTCTTATATAATGTATAGGGATCATCCCCGCCTGTCAAAACTGTGTGAGTCGCTTCCTCAGAAGCCAGGGGGTGAGTTCACGTCCCTGGTCAAAACTGATTGAAGAGCTGTTTGCCGAGAGGTTTTCTTCGGTAAAGAGCTTGGTGGCTATCCATGCTGCGATGGTCTCCTCGTAGTCGCTGCTGGTGTAGTGTTTGTCAAGGTGCTTTTCGATGAAGGCAGTTGTAAAGGTGCCTTCCTGAAATGTATGATTGCGCATAAGCATGCGGAAGAACGGGAGGGTTGTCTTCGTCCCCTTGATCCATACCCTGTCAAGCGCTTTTTTCATATTGATGACGGCATCGTGCCGGTCTTTCCCGGTCACGATCAGTTTGGCAATCATTGAGTCGTATGATGCTACGATTGATGATCCGGCCCTTACACCGGTATCAACCCTTATTCCCGGTTCATCCGGAAAACTTATCTTTTCAATCCGTCCGGGAGCAGGAGCGAAGCCAGCCTGCACATCTTCTGCATTGATGCGGCACTCAATGGCCCAGCCGGTAAGTCTGACATCATTCTGCCCAAGAGCCAGTTCTTCTCCTGAAGCAATTCGTATCTGCTGTTCAATCAGGTCTATACCGGTGATCATTTCGGTTACCGGATGCTCCACCTGAATACGGGTGTTCATCTCCATGAAGTAGTAATTTCTGTCTGAGTCGAGCAGAAACTCCACCGTTCCGGCGGAGTAATACCCAACTGCACGGGCGATTCTGACTGCTGTTTCGCCCATTGTGGCCCTCAGCTCATCATCGAGGGCAGGGGAGGGGGCTTCCTCGAGCAGCTTCTGATGCTTCCGCTGGATTGAACACTCTCTCTCTCCGAGGTGGATTATATTGCCATGTGTGTCACCCAGAATCTGGAACTCAATATGTTTCGGGTTTTCAATATACTTTTCGATGAAGACGCTCGGATCATTGAATGCTTTCTCAGCCTCGCGGCTGGCGAGGATGAACATCTTCTCCATCTCCGACTCCTGCCTGACGATGCGCATGCCACGACCTCCTCCTCCGGAGGCAGCCTTGATAATCACCGGGTAACCGATCCTGGCTGCATGCCTTACCGCCTCGTCTTCACTGGCAACGCTGCCCGGAGTCCCCATGGCCATCGGGATCTTGTGCTTAAGGGCAATCTGCCTGGCAACAGGCTTGTTGCCCATCTTGTAAATGGCATCGGGGGATGGGCCGATGAATATGATTTTATTGTCACGGCACTTCTCGGCGAACCATGCATTTTCAGCCAGGAACCCGTACCCTGGATGCACCGCATCACACCTGGTCTTAAGTGCTATTGCAATCAGCTTCTCAACATCAAGGAAAACCGGGATTTCAGCCAGTTCATCATCCTCTTCGTGGATGATATCGGCAAATGTGAGGTACATTGCATCAGGTTCAACGGCCGTGCGCACGGCAACGGTTTCAATTCCCATTTTACGTGCAGTGCGCATTATCCTTACCGCAATCTCACCGCGGTTTGCAATCAGTATTCTTTTCAGTTTTTTCATACAATGCTTTATGCCCTACGGCTATTTTCACTACTGCCTATTGCCTACTGCCTGCTGCCTTATATTACAACGGAATATTTCCATGTTTACGGGACGGCACCTTCACACTCTTGTTGCTTAGTGCCTGGAAGGCTGATAAAATCTTTGCACGCGTCTGTGCCGGGTCAATCACCTCGTCAATATAACCTTTTTCGTCTGCAATGAAGGGGTTGGCCACTTTCTCGCGGTATTTCCTGACAAGTTCCTTCTTCATCGCGGCAGGATCCTTCGCTTCGGCCAGTTCCCGGCGATAGAGGATGGCCACGGCTCCGTCAGGTCCCATCACGGCTATTTCGGCCGAAGGCCATGCGAAGTTGAAATCGCCTCCCATACCCTTGCTGTTCATGACTATATAAGCCCCGCCGTAGGCCTTGCGCAGTATCACGGTGATCCGCGGCACTGTGGCCTCGGCATAGGCGAAGAGCATCTTGGCCCCGTTCCTTATTATACCTGCGTGTTCCTGGTCCTTGCCGGGAAGGAATCCCGGTACATCCTCCAGGGTAAGGATCGGGATGTTGAATGCATCACAGAACCGGATGAACCTGGCCCCTTTGACCGACGAGTCTATATCGAGGACTCCGGCCAGCACCTTCGGCTGGTTTGCCACTATCCCGACTGTTTTTCCCTCCATGCGGCCGAAGCCGGTTACGATGCTTGGTGCAAACAGTTCGGAAGTCTCAAAGAAACTGTTCCGGTCAACAATGAGGTTGATCACGTCACGCACATCATATGCCTTGTTGGGATCATCAGGCACTATGTCACGAAGCTTTGGATTAATGTCAGGCGTGTCCTTTGACCATGCGGATACAGGTGGATTCTCGAGGTTATTCGAGGGGAGGTAGGAGAGGAACTTCCTGACTGCGATAAGTGTGTTCTCCTCGTCATCGTATATCATGTTTGCTACACCGCTCTTGCGTGCATGTACCTCTGCCCCGCCAAGGTCCTCGCTGCTGATCTCCTCGTTAAGCACCTCCCTTACAACATTGGGTCCGGTCACGAACATGTAGCTCGTATTGCTGGTCATGAAAACCCAGTCAGTCAGGGCAGGGGCATAGACAGCACCTCCGGCGGCGGGGCCCATGATCACGGAGATCTGGGGAATTATTCCTGATGACTGAATTATATTGTTGAAAATGACGGCATATCCGTTCAGGCTGGCTATACCCTCCTGTATCCTTGCGCCTCCGGAGTCATTGATGCCGATAAATGGGGCCCCCATCTTGAGCGCCATTTCCTGTACCTTTGCAATTTTGCGGGCATGTACTATGCCGAGTGATCCTCCCATGATTGTAAAATCCTGTGCAAAAGCAAATACTAGTCTCCCGTCTATCTTCCCGTGACCGGTCACTACGCCGTCGCCATAGGCAAGTTCCACCTTGCCGAATTCGACCCCCTGGTCCGATGGTGTAACATAGGCGTCTATCTCTTCGAAGGTACCCTCGTCAAAGAGCAGGGCTATCCTTTCATGCGCGGTAAGCTTGCCTTTGGTATGCTGTTTTCTGATGCGCTCTGTGCTGTATTGCTTCCTGAGCGCCTCTTCCCTTTCGATGAATGCCCTGAAATACTTCCCGTTTATATCCATATATGTTTTGAGAAATAGAGATTTGCAAGCCGAAAAATGACATGACAAAAGTCATTAATTTGCCTCTATTATGCAAACCTATTTTCGAACGAAAACAGGCGACAGGTCCTTAATGTTTAAAAAACAGGCAGATAAATGCAGAACAAAAATTAATTTACGTACGGTTTGATGGCCTCAACCCAGAGCCTGTAACCTTCGTAGGTGAGGTGAAGACCGTCAATGCTGCATCTTTTTGGGAGATGGTTGTTTTCATCTGCCAACACGCTGAAGAGGTCAATGTAGGTATACCCGAATTCAGTTGCAAGTTCCTTCAGTCTGCTGTTTAGCTCCATGATCTGAGGAGTCTTGTTTGTGTGGTTAAGGGCCATTCCTGTGGCGGGATTGACGGGAAGTACGCTTTCCACGTAAACTTTTGTGCGGGGGCTCTCGTTCCTGACCCTTTCAAGTATTTTCCTGTAATTGGCAGCAACCTCGTCAGGTGTCATGTTGCGCGAAAGGTCGTTGACACCGATCATAATGAACAGTTTTGCCGGCTGCAGCTTGGTTATTGCATCGAGCCTGAGGAGGATCCCTTCTGTTATGTCAGCGCTGATACCGCGGTTCAGGCACTTTTTGTTGCCGAAGAGCTCGAACCATTCGGCACCGTCGGTAATGCTGTTTCCGAGAAATACTATCTCATTTTTTACATCCGGAAGGTGATCATACATATCCTTGCTGTGCCACCAGTATACGGAGAATTTGGAGCTGTCGACCGCTGCTGCCTGGTTCTGTGACCACGAGGTGTATGTTGCACTGAATGCAATAGCTAAAATCAGGATAGACTTTTTCATCTTATTATGTTTTTTATTATTTGAACCATTTCGTCATACTGTGCCTCCATATCGCGCAGGAGGGTCAGCTGAACCCTTACACGCTGCAGGTTATGGAGAGGGTATTTTATCTTGTAGTAATTGTCGCCGTCAATATAGTCAGTCAGGAACCGTGTTGCCATAATGTATGTGAGCAGCCTGGGTGCGAACGGCAGGTATTCGATCTCCGTTGCGTTGAGCGTATTCAGGGTTTCTGACAGGAATCCTTCAGCGTAAGCCCTGTAGATCTCAATATCCATCGACACGGCAGAAAGGTCGGTAGCGTCTTCTTCTGCACGGTTGGTGGCTGTACGTATGGCATCCCCGAAGTCATAGTGTACATACCCTGGCATCACCGTGTCAAGGTCAATCAGGAGCAGTGCCCTGTCATTGCTGTCGAAAAGGATATTGTTGAATTTTGTGTCGTTGTGAGTAATCCTTAGGGGTATCCTTCCTTTGGCGCCAAGCCGCAGGATAGTCTTCATTTCCTCCTCGCGGGAGGTAATTTCGGCTATTTCAGCTTTTACTGATTCTGCCCTGCCTGCCGGGTCTTTATCAACTACACGGTGGAATGTTTCAAGGCGGCGGGCGATGTTGTGAAAGTCGGGGATTGTTTCATGGAGCTGTTTTCCGGGAAGGTCGGCCAGCAGAGCCTGGAATCTCCCGATGATGCGTCCCCCCTCGAACGCCTTGTGCCCGGAATCAACGCGCTCGTAAGATCTGTGGTCAGGGATGAAGATGAACATTCTCCAGTAGCGGCCTTCATCGTCTGTGATAAATGATTTTCCGGTTTCTTTGTCCGGCACGAGGGAGAGACACTCCCTTTTCACATCGCTCCCTTCAACGGCAGCAAGTTTCATCCTTAGGTGAGCCGTCACCCGTTCCATGTTTTCCTGGAGGCTGGGTATGTCACGGAAGACGTTGCTGTTGAGTCTCTGCAGTATATAATCGTCACAATCCTTTTCCGCAGTAACAATGCGGTAGGTATCATGAATATGGCCCGGGCCGAACGATTTTCCTTCGAGGAATGAGCCTTCTGCCCTGAAACGGTTGAAAATTTCCTTCAGATCGGGTTCCATACACCCCTCACTTATCTTCCCTTGAGCCTGTATCCCCGTATTGAGTACCAGAGCAGGATAAGGTAGCTGGGAAGGCAGACCCAGTAAGCGGCCTGTGTGCTGAAGATATCAGCCATTTTGCCGTATATCAGGGGAATTATAGCTCCGCCCACGACAGCCATCACAAGCAGTGCGGAGGCTGTTTTTGTGAAGCGGCCCACCCCGTTGAGCGCCAGCGGCCACATGGAAGGCCATATAAGGGCGTTGGCCAGCCCCAGGAGAGCCACGAAGAGAACGGTGACGGGGATTGTCAGAGTGACAGACTGGAAGGTGACAAGGTCCCTGAACGGCATGGTTATGTGCTGGCCTGCCGGAGCAAACACGGCGCCCAGGGTGAATATTATACCCAGGGTGGCCGAGATGCGCAGAGCATTGACCTGTGAAAGCATCTTCGGGATGAAGATGATGCCGCAGATATAGCCGATTATCATTCCGAGCATTGTCAGTGATGTAAAGTATTTGGCTGAAGACATGTCAATCTGCAATGACTGCCCGTACCGTATGATCGTATCACCTGCTATTACCTCAACCCCGACGTAGAAGAAAAGCGCCACCGCCCCAAGGATCATATGCGGGAAATGCCATATACTCGATTTGTTGACGTTTGTCTCACCCAGGGAAGGTTCCTCGGCATCGGTGTCAACCTCGGGCAGGTGCGCAAAGCGAAGCAGCAGTCCCAGGGCCACGAGGATAACAGCCATAATGATATAGGGGTTGATAACGCGTGTGGCCAGCTGATCGAGGACACCCGAACGGACTGCTGCATCGGTGGCTGCAGCCAGCTGCTGGTCAAGAACGTGGGAGTCCTTCATTATATGGGCTCCGAGGATTATGGGTGCGATGGCTCCGGCAAACTTGTTTGCAATCCCCATCATGCTTATCCTTTTGGCAGCGCTTTCGCGGGGTCCGATTATTGTGACGTACGGATTCGATGCAGTCTGCAGCAGGGCCATTCCTGTTCCCTGGATGAAGAGACCGAGCAGGAAGACGGGATAGCTCCTGGCCAGTGCCGCCGGGATGAAAACGAGGGCACCGATCGCCATTACCCAGAGACCTATAGACATGCCGTTCTTGAATCCGGTCTTCTTCAGCACCGCAGAGGAGGGGAGCGACATCACAAAATAGGAGATGTAAAATGCGGTGGTGACAAAATATGCCTGGAAATCAGTCAGTTCACAGGCTGTGCGCAGAAACGGAATGAGTATCCCGTTGAGCCATGTGATAAAACCGAAGATGAAAAAGAAAATTGCAATTACCGTCATTCCGACGATGTAATTCCTGCGGCTCATAGGGGCCGTTGCTGCACCTGTCGTCATCTTGTTTCAGAGTTGATGTGGTTGTGGTTTTAACGCCGCAACTGCTACTGAAGCTGCGGTTACGATTCAAAACTACTCTTTTTGAAAATAAACTGCAACAAGCCGGCTTATTTAAAAAAATCATACCGGTTAAACATCAGGATTCCCTTTCTTTACTATGACAAAGTGATTGTTTAATTTTGCGGCAGATTACAGAATAATGAAAAACAAGGAGATTATTGAAAAGATAAAGGGCAAGAAGGCCTTTATCAGCGACATGGACGGTGTGATATACCATGGCAACAAGCTGCTCCCGGGAGTACCCGAGTTTGTGGAGTGGCTGAAGAAGGAGGGAAAAAAATTCCTGTTCCTGACCAATTCGAGTGAGAGGACTCCCAAGGAGCTCCAGGAAAAGATGTCGAGGCTGGGCATAGACCTTGATGAGAATGTCTTTTATACCAGTGCGCTGGCAACAGCAAATTTTCTTGCAGCCCAGAGACCAGGGGGAACTGCTTATATAATCGGCGAAGCCGGACTTATCAATGCAATGTACAACTCCGGCTACACGATGAACAACTATAATCCTGACTATGTGGTGGTAGGGGATACCCGAAGCTACAGCTTCGAGAAGATCGAGCAGGCAGTCAACCTCGTGCTCAAGGGGGCCAAGCTGATCGGCACGAATCCTGACCTGACGGGACCGGTGGAAAACGGCATTGTCCCCGCAACAAAGGCTCTCATCTCACCGATTGAGCTGGCAACGGGCAGGCAGGCTTATTTCGTAGGCAAGCCCAATCCCCTGATGATGCGGATAGCCCTTAAGAAGATCGGGTGTTCCGTGGAAGAGACGATCATCATCGGTGACAGGATGGATACTGATATTATTGCCGGCATAGAGTCAGAAATAGATACCCTTCTTGTGCTGACAGGCATTTCCACTTTGAAGACGGTTGACAAGTTTGCCTACCGGCCATCATATGTACTGGACGGGGTTGCAGACCTGATAGAATAGCAAAAGGGAAAAATAGTTTATAATGAATACCTTACGCTTTATCCTGATTCTGGTTGTACTGATCTGCCAGCCGGTAAGGGCACAGAAGGCGGTCAGGGTTATATACAGGACATTTGTAAATGGAAATGAGCTTCCCGGCGGAGCCCGGACGGTGATTGAAACTGATGGCGAAACTGTCAGAATTATCTCTTTGACGGCGGAAAAGCAGAGGCCACAGATGCCTTCACCGGTGCAATCTTCATTTATAGACCTGGAAGGCAGGTATTACATAAATCTGGCCGAGATGTCTGACGGCTCCCGCATAAGCACAGTGACGAATTTCAATGATCTTCCCACCGCAGAGATCAGTTCTGACTTTGAATTAATTGCAGGGTATAAATGTGTAAGGTCAAGGGTGATCTACTTCTCTAACACAATCGACATATGGTATACAACAGATGCAGGGCTGGCCGGAACACCGGCACCGGCATACGGAGTTCCGGAAGGACTTGTGCTTCGGATCGTGCGCAACGGAAACAACATCACCGAGGCAGAAAGAGTAGAATCTGTACGTGACAGGGATTTCAGCCTTAGTATTCCCGGGAACAGGGGAAAAGAAACTGACCGGATGACCTTCGAATACCTCCTGAGGGAGGCCTTTGTTACAACAGTGACTGTATTTGACAACGATGTAATAAACTGGGAAGGCGAAGTGGTCAACCCTGCTTTTGGAATGGGTGACACGCTTTACAGGTTTGCCGGAGGAACGGTGATCCTGAAAAAAGTGACACTTCCGGAAGTCCATGACCGGTACAGCCTGTTCGCAGAGGTGACGGAATACTCTGCGGGTGATGCCTATGACCGTACAGGTACCGTATTCGTGATACCACAGGGAGAACCTCTGACATTCCTTGACGGGCTGACAAAGGGACATACCGCACTGCCGCTCTACAATGACCGGCACGGTAAAGAGTACCGGGGTGTTGCGGCAACAGGGCAGTACAGCCCGCCGTTGGAGCTCGTTCGCTTCTTTACACCTTTCGGTGTGAGCGATTACAATGCGAAACGGACGGTGCCGGGTCTCGTGTGGCATGATTCGGCATTCTATAAGCAGGAGATTACCCATTACCTGCCACTCCTCCGGGGGCAGGTCTGGATCGGAGCTTTCATCGGCAATTATGACAGGGGAGGACACCGTCTGTCATTGCGTCTGAAATACTATCCTGAAACCAGGGATCTCAATCCCGAACCTTCTGCCGCAAAATGGATAAAACCGGTTTTCAACACCCTTCCGGTTATGGAGATGGCCGGTCAGCAATACGGTACAATGTTCGATGGCGATACCCTGTCAGTTTCTGTTGATATCCCTGAGGACCTCGGGTCGCTGAGGATGGTCTTCATCACAACCGGTCACGGCGGATGGGGCGGAGGCGATGAGTTCAATCAAAAGATGAACGAGCTCCTGGTCGACGGCAGGAGGGTATGGTCATTTGTGCCATGGAGGAGTGACTGCGGCACTTACCGAAACTATAATCCTGCCTCAGGGAATTTCTGGAACGGACTCTCATCGTCAGATTATTCCAGGTCAGGCTGGTGTCCGGGGTCAGTATCAGAGCCCCTTATTATTCCTCTTGAGGGCCTTACCCCGGGCAGGCACACCTTCAGCGTCACCGTCCCCATGGGAAAACCGGAGGGAGGCAGCTTCTCCCACTGGAATATCAGCGGAGTGCTGATAGGAGAGAAAGAATAACAGTTTTTAGTATGTACGGGTCATCGTTGCAGGGATGACCACAATGAAGTCAGCGATTCCTTTGTTCTCAGTATCAAGTTCCTGCAGGTTTTCCTGGAGGACAGTTGAGATTGTGGCAACTTTGATGCCTGGTCTGTATAGCTTCAGGTAGTGGATGATGCCAAGATAGTTGTCAGAGTGATATGATCCGTTATAATGAATGAACATCCTGCCGGCGGGGAGGTTTTCAGCTATGAAGTGAGCCATTGTTGCATCCTTGATGGCCTGCGCTTTCGGAAAATTCAGGTTTGGTTTGCCTCCCATGCCAGGCATGCCGTTCATTGAAAGCATATCCTTGTAACATTTCAGTTCAGGATCATATGAAACAGGAAGCGGAGCAAGGTATCTCTTCGCCTCAGCTGCCAGTGAGTCAAGCTCCTCAAACCCGCCTCTTGAAACCATGGAGGCATACCTTCGGGGAACATTTGTTGCAATGAACGGGAGTTTATTCTTCTTTGCGAACTCCACAAGGGGTTTATAATCAGTTTTATAATTCTTCCACAGTTTTGCCTCTGCCTCGAACTTGTCAGCCTCGTATTCTGATCCGAGGTATTCGTCAAGCAGCAACTGGTTATCAGTCTCAAACATTTCGGCACCCAGGATCAGCCTGTCTCCTGCAATTTCATGAAGGTCTGCAGTAACCTCATATTCGAGCCAGTGGGCGATGGGATTATCATGCAGTTCGCCGAAGAAAACTACGTCAGCTTTGCTGATGGTTTCAATCATTTTCTGGTACTTTATGTCTTTGCCCTCTGAATCGTAAAGCTTGTATGCCGGCTTGTCAGCCCTGAATGAAAGAGCCAGGAGCGCAGTAAGAATTATTGCAGCAGTGTTGATCTTCATAGCAAGTGTTTTTGGGGTGTTATTAAGAATTATTAGCAATTGAAGGCAAATTAAACGATAATTTCCTGTTCGATTTGGAATATCTTTGGGATATAACAACAGTCCGATGAAAAGGTTAATTATTCTCCTGGTGATCACTGTCATGGCGTATGCATGCGAAAGCCACAGCAAAAGGAACACCCGGTCTGTGCCTGTGCCCGATACGGCTGACCTTACGATGACCGGCGATCTTCAGAAAGTCTTCGCCGTGCGGAGGGAGGCCATGCTTGACACGATAGGTGACGGTATCCTGGTACTCAGGTCAGATTACGGTTTTGACGGGGGCCGTCATGAATTCAGGGCGGCAAGTAATTTCTGGTACCTTACGGGCTATGCCCAGCCGGGAGCTGTCATGACCCTGTCAGGCCCCTCTGACAGGCCATATGCACTGTATGCACGGGAGAGAAGCATACGTGACATAATTTATTCCGGCAGTCTTCCTGACCCGGGGGTACTGATCAGGAACTGGGCTCCGGATACTGTTGCGGATATCCGGGAGGCAGACATGGTAGTTGCCGCAGCTGCCCGTGAAGGCAGAAAAATTTTTGTCGATTTTCGTGACCAGGTGATGAGAAACAGGGTTAATGAGGTTCTCAGGCAGGAGAAAGCGTCCGGGGAGTTGATTGCGGATATCGGGCCGTCGATGGCAGAAATGCGCGTTCGCAAGGATGATCATGAAGCAAAGATGCTGCAAAAGGCAGTTGATATTACAGGGATGGGTATAGGCGAAGTTTTCGGAGCCTGCCGCCCCGGGATGTATGAATTTGAGATTGAGGCGTTGCTGGAATATACCTGGCGCCGGAACGGTTCGCCGATGCCTGGTTTTGAATCCATTGTCGGATCGGGAGAGAATGCCGTCACCCTGCACTATTCCGCCAACAACAGGAAGATGGAGGATGGTGATCTTCTGCTGATGGATCTGGGGGCTGAATACGGGTACTATACAGCAGACATTACCCGTACAATACCGGTAAGCGGAAGGTTTACGAAGGAGCAGAGGGATATTTACGACCTGGTCCTTCGGGCGCAGAAGGCTGCAATAGGGGAGATGAGGCCGGGTGCAGGCATGACTGCAGCGCACAGGATGGCAACGAAAGTGATCATGGACGGATTGCATGAGCTGGGACTTGTCACAGATCCCGGCAGCCAGTGGCAGCGTAAGTTTTATACAATATATCATATCTGCCATTTCCTGGGGCTTGATGTCCATGATACTGGTAGTCAGGGCATACCTGCATCGCTGATAAGGACTTATCTCACCGCAGACACTGTTGTCGGCAGGCCCCTTGAGGAGGGTATGATTCTCACGGTTGAACCCGGAATCTACCTTCGCGCCAGCGGGCTTGAGCAGCTTGAGATGCTCTACGGCAGCGAAGCAGGGGATGGAGAGATTGAAGAATTCATTGAAGCGGTGGGACCGGTCTATGATAAGTATAAAAATATAGGCGTCAGGATCGAGGATGATATCCTTATAACAGATAACGGCAATACTGTTCTGTCTGCGGCTATTCCGAAAGAGCCTGAAGAAATTGAAAAGCTGATGAAATGAAATTTTATTTCTTCGTCCAGGCTGTCAGTATCGCCTTGACATTGTAATCCTTGGTATAGTAGAAAGCTGTTTTTCCATCCTTGTCGGCGACAAGAGGATCTGATCCTTTCTCAAGCAGGGTGTTTACTATCTGGCTGTGGCCTCTTGATGCAGCTGCGAACAGCGCTGTTGCGCCGGTACCGGTTCTCATGTCCACCTGCGCTCCTTTCTCCAGCAGCAACTGTACGATATCACCATGACCCCTCAGTGCTGCGAGGATGAGAGCTGTGTTGCCGTTCACGGTTTGTTTGTCAGGGTTGGCACCGTTTTCAAGCAGAATTCTCACTGCCTCCTCATTCCCTTCCTGTGATGCAAGGATAAGTGCTGTTGAGCCGTTGCTGTCAGGTATATCCGGTTCTGCACCACTGGCAGTCAGGATTTTCACGATATCAGTGTTACCGTTTTGTGCTGCAAGGATAAGGGCTGTGGACCCGTGTATGTCCTGCAGGTCGGTGGCTGCACCCCTTTCGGTCAGTAGCCTGACAATGTCAGTGTAACCGAACTGGGATGCTGCAATAAGCGGAGTTGCACCGTTTTCAGGACTGAGGTCCGCTCCGGCACCTCTGTCCAGCAGCAGGCTGACAACACTGGTGTGGCCGTTTTGCGCGGCCAGGTAAAGCGCGGTAGTCCCATTGGCGGACCTGCGGTTGCAGTCGGCACCCCTGTCGAGCAGGGCGAGGCATACCTCCTTCGAACCTGTCTCAGCCGAGCACATAAGCAAGGTGGCTCCGGACTTGTCAGAATAATCCGGGTTATCAACTGTCTTTGCAAGCACGACGGCATTCCTGAAATCGCTTTTGGCAAGAGCCTCGAGCACTTTCTTTGGGGAACTCACTGACTGCCCTGCGACTACCGGAGTAAAGAACACCAGACTGGCGGCGCACAAGACCGCTTTGACGAATGATTTCATAGGAAGCGTAAATTAACTGTAACCAAATTTACCAAACCGTTGCCTGCTTATGAAGGCTATTTTGACCTTCAGCATCAGTATGTTGACCGACAGTTGTTTTTCGTAGGTTTTGTTTAATGCCGGACAGAACAAAATCTCCTTATATCCGTATAACCGGTTAAGTCAAAATATGTAACGAAATCCTGGAGCATGAAAAAGACATTTCTGCTGCTTCTTCTTTTACTTGTGGGTGTTGGTGCCTTTTCACAGACATTCAAGAGCAGGTCTGCAACCATCAGGAGGGGAGGCTTTGAGATAGACCGGACGGAAAGGTCGATAGTTATAAGCGATAAGGAAATAGTGATTACGAACTATCTCAACGGCAACACGGAGCCTCTGCATCTGAAGGTTTACCTTACAGAGGACAGGGATGACCGCTTTGACGGTGTCTGCAGGTACTATTACTGTACAGCCAGTAATGACGATAAGCTGAGTCCCTGCAAGAAAATTGTGGTCATACGCAAGCCATACTCTATAACACTGGAGTTATACCTGTCTGACGACAACAAGTATGTTCACGACCTTGAAATTAACGGGTAACTATAAAAAAAATGTCGTTGTGTACTTAGTACATGACAAAATACGTCAACTTACTGATTGTTAATATCTTACACGTTCAATGTTAATAAAAACACACCTTATTATTAGGATAAAACCTTGATATACAATATGTTGGAAATGTAACGCTAATACATTTTCCGACTATGAATATCAAGGCTAACAACAAAGTTACAGTTTTATCGGATACGCTGAAAGAGTTCTTTGGAGACAAGATGAATCTTGCACGTATCAAGTTCTTTGGCTTATTTATCAGTGCATTATGCAAGGTACAGACTGTTTGTTTCGAAAAGCTGGCATGCAGTTTTGAATGTGATGCCAGGGCAGAATCATCACTTCGCAGGATACAGAGGTTCATATCCGAGTTTTCACTGGATACGGATCTGGTTGCCAGGTTTATTTTTGCTCTGTTGCCACATGATCCGCCATACAGGCTGGCATTGGACCGGACAAACTGGAAGTTGGGAGACAGGAATATAAACATTCTTACTCTTGGTATCGTATACAAAGGGTTAGCCTTCCCTCTTCTGTTCCACGTTATGCCAAAATTTGGTAACTCCGCGATGCAGGAACGTATAGATTTAATGAACCGTTTTACCAGACTCTTCGGCGCTGACAAGATAGAGTGTCTTTTGGCAGACAGGGAATTTGTCGGGGACAAATGGCTTGAATATCTCAACTCTTCAGGCATTGAGTATCATATACGTATACGTGAAAACTTCTGGGTTGAGATCCCCCGTAATGGGAAGCGGGTGAAGGCATGGTGGCTTTTCAATAACCTTAAGGTTAACCAGCGTGCCTTTTATCGCAGAATAGTTCGTGTCAATGGAGAACTCTGTTACCTCTCTGCTTCCAGGGTAAT
>CAZUIF010000035.1:0-29198 GCA_964621005.1 uncultured Rikenella sp. | reverse complement strand
GCCACGGCTTCGTGCCGGTAAACCAACCGCGAAGCGCCACGGCTTCGTGCCGGTAAGGCACAAGCAAGCTCGCCAGCTCAGCCACCCTGGAGCCTCAGTTACGGTTTCCTCCTCCCCTGTTGAACATTCCTGCAGCAAATCAGTTATAGTATTGGCGGAACGTCAGTGAAGGAAATTCATCTGATTTCCGAACAGAATTCAACACGATTTCCAATGGAATCTCAGGCAAAAATGCCGGTTTTGTTCCTCGGGCACGGCAGCCCGATGAACGCGATTGAGGAGAATGAATTTGTCTCTGCATTCAGGAAGCTTGGCAGGGAGATACCGAAGCCTGATACGATACTCTGCATCTCGGCACACTGGGAGACAAGGGGTACTCACGTGACGGCGATGCCGAAGCCACAGACAATCCATGATTTCGGAGGCTTTCCTCCTGAACTTTACGAGGTACAGTATCCTGCACCGGGAAGCCCGGAACTGGCACAGACAGCCAGGGAAACTGTAAGCATGACTGACGTAGGTCTTGACCAGAAATGGGGGCTGGACCATGGCGCGTGGAGTGTCATCAAGCATCTTTACCCTGAGGCTGACGTGCCGGTGGTTCAGATGAGTCTTGACTATTCCAGGGCCCCGGAATACCATTATGAACTTGCGAAACAGCTCGGAAGGCTTCGGCAAAGAGGTGTGCTGATTATCGGGAGCGGAAATATTGTTCATAATCTCCGGCTGATCGACTGGAGGAGGCTGAATGATATGTTTGCCTTCGACTGGGCCACTGAGGCCGTCGAAAAAATGAAGAGCCTGATCACAGACGGCAACCATCATCAGCTGATCAGGATGAGGGATCTGGGGCGGGCTTATGAACTTGCCATCCCGACTCCGGAGCATTATCTCCCCTTACTCTATGCCCTGGCATTGCAGAACAAAGATGACAGGATCAGCTTTTTCAATGACAAGCCAGTTGGAGGTTCGATATCCATGCTGTCAGTCAAAATAGAAACCAACTGACAACAAAATAGTTAAGAATAGAACAACGACGGAGCAAATCCGCCTTTAATAAAAGAATTTAACATGCCAGGAAAGAGCCAGGAAAGAAAATTGTCACAGGAGCAAAAGGAGAATATCCTCGATGTCCTGAAAAAGCGGTTTGAGAAGAACAGTGGGCGGCACATGGAGACATCGTGGACTGATGTACTGAAGAGGCTTGAAGCCAGTCCGGAGAAGATCTGGTCACTGAACGAAATGGAAAGAACCGGAGGAGAACCTGATGTGATTGGGGCAGACAGGAAGACCGGAGAACTGATTTTCGCCGATTGTTCGGCGGAAAGTCCTGCAGGGCGCCGCAGCCTCAGCTATGACCGGGACGGGCAGATGTCGAGGAAGGAAGCCATTCCCGAAGGCAACGCAACAGACATTGCTGCAGCCATGGGTGCGGAGCTCATGACCGAGGAGCAGTATTCAGACCTGCAACGGATTGGCAGTTTTGACCTGAAGACCTCAAGCTGGCTGAAGACTCCTGATGAGGTGCGAAGTAACGGCGGGGCCATCTTCGGTGACCGCCGCTACGGAAGGGTGTTTGTATATCACAACGGCGCTCAGTCATATTACAGTGCAAGGGGATTCCGCTGCATACTGAAAGCCTGAAGCATAACTTACAGTCCTGAAGGTACTGCACCGGTATCCCTCCCCTGGTGCTCCGGCCATGACACTATGGCCACTGAGCTTTTTCCTTAAAAACCAATACCCCCTACTTGTATATTATTTTTTTATTCACTTACTTTGTATTTCAAAGTTCTTTGCATTTAAATAAGCGAGTGAATTAAATCCGGCTCCGCCAGGAATCTATCATTATTCGCCCGGGGTGCAGGCTTAATAAACAGTATCAATAAACGATTTGTATTCATGACAGGTGAAGAGACTCTTTTCAAGGCAGGCGGCTGGTTTTTCGGTATTTTGTTCCTGCTGACAGGGCTGATCAACACTACCCGGGGAAATGATCCGGTATTCGGAGCCGGCATAGCGGTCCTCTCATTTCTTTGCTTCCACCAGGTAAATGCATTGATAAAGGAAAAGACTGGTTTCAGGATTCACATCGCGGTGAAGATAGTGCTGGGATTGCTGATCCTTTGGGCAGCCCTTGGTGTTGGTGATCTTTTTGACAAAACCGGGATCATGTTAAGGGATTTGGCTGATCTTTACGAAAGAATTTTCAAATAACAAGTGATGCAGGAATTTGAGGTCAGCGATTATGGTCGGACAGTTATCTCTGTAGGTCTGACAGTGACGGGACCAGCCAGCAAACCAGGTGGTCGGGCTGCTTCCTTTATCGATCTGACAGTGCCAAAACCAGCGGTCATCGCAAACGGACATAATGATTCCGCTGCGGCCGGAACAGCTCCGGCCTTTTCCGGCGGAAAAAACATAAATTGAAATGAAAAAGCTTGATGATCTGTTGTTGATAGGGAATCCAATCCTTTATGAGGTAAGTGAGCCTGTGCTTGAGAGTGAGATGCACCTCATTCCGGGATGGATGGCCGATCTGCATAATGTAATGGAAGAGGTGAGGGCAAAGTATCATTTTGGTCGTGGCATTGCTGCACCACAACTTGGAATAATGAAGCGGGTGATCTACATAAACGCCGGGGAGCCGGTTCTCATTATCAACCCGGAACTTCACGACATCAGTGATGAGATGATGGAGCTCTGGGATGACTGCATGTGTCTCCCGAACCTCCTGGTGAGGGTAAAGCGTCACCGCAGCCTGACTCTAAGGTACCGCGACGAGAACTGGGAGCAGTGCGAATGGAATGTGACCGACGATCTTGCCGAGCTCGTTCAGCATGAGTATGACCATCTTGACGGGATACTATGCACAATGCGTGCCATTGACGGGAAATCGTTCCGCTGGAGACCGTAGTATAGTCAGCAGTTCCAGTAGGCAGTTCCAGTAGGCAGTTCCAGTCATTGTCAACAATCCGTCGCCGGAAGAGTGGCTGATATTGGTTATCTTTGGATTCACAAACAGGAAAACCAATGGTCGACACTACAGGAACAAACTCCACAACACACAGAACAGTAGCAGTAATAGGTGCCACCGGCCTGATCGGCGGCCACCTGGCAGGGCTTCTCGCAGCGGATGATCACTTTGCAAAAGTCCGCCTGATAGTAAGGAGAAAACCGGAAAACACACCAAAAGGTGCAGAAGTCGCTGTGATTGACTTTGAAGATCCCGCAGCATTCAGTGCAGCCCTGAAAGGCATTGACGCAGTTTTCTGTGCTGTCGGCACCACCAGGAAGAAAGTAAAGGGCGACATGGATGCATACCGGAAGGTCGATCTTGATATCCCCGTAAATACTGCCCGTCACTGTCTCGAGAACGGGTGCCGCCATTTTTCGCTTGTCTCCTCCGTAGGAGCCTCTGCAAAGAGCGGCAACTTTTACCTGAAGTTCAAGGGCCAGGCAGAAGAAGCCGCAGCCCGTATGGGGTTGTCTTCAGTAGCCGTCTTCCGTCCGTCAATGCTCATGGGCAAAAGACAGGAATTCCGCCTGGCAGAGGAAATCAGCAAAATCTTCGCCTCTCCTCTTTCCTTTCTCTTTCCCTCGAAATACAGGCCGATAAAGGGTCTAGACGTGGCAAAGGCTATGATCGCTGCCGCGAAGTGCGAAGAATCAGGATTCAGGGTATATCACTTCAGGGAGATGATGGCCCTGATAGGCAAACAGTAAGGCCAACAGCAGACTGACCAGGCAACCTGATGGTTCCGAAGGAAACAATTGCGGCGGATCATCGGAGGAAAAATCCGAAAAGAATAACAGAAACCAATAACCACCAATTTCAGGAAATGAATTATACAATCAGGAGGGCAAACGAGGAAGACTTCCCGGCAATACTTGGACTCATAAAGGAGCTGGCAGATTATGAGCGGTCGCCTGGTGCCGTGACAAACACCGTTGAACAGATGCGCCGGGAGAAGGAGCACTTCCGCTGCTTCGTTGCGGATAGCCCGGAGCATGGCATTGTGGGAATGGCGCTCTATTTCTTCGCATATTTCACCTGGGTAGGAAAATCGATCTACCTTGAGGATATAATCGTCACCCGTGAATACCGCGGTCTTAAAATAGGATCAGCGCTGATGGACCGGGTGATGCAGGAGGCAAAGGACGAAAAGTGCAAGCGCGTTCGGTGGCAGGTGCTCGACTGGAATGAGACGGCCATCAGTTTCTACAGGAAGTGCGGTGCGGAAATCAGCGGCGACTGGCTGAACTGCACGTTTGATGAGCAAGGGATAGCCAGTTACTGACAGTCCTCAGGCGGAACTTGTCTTTCAACGATTAGCTCCTAACTTTGTTACTAAATAAAAACAGGCAGCAATGAGTGAACTCATCAACAATTCATCGGAAAGAAAGAAACGGCTTAAGACACTGATTTTAAGGCTTCACCAGGGCGAAGCCGAAGAGAGCGTAAGGGAGGATCTGCTTGGTACCCTCAGCCAGATCCCATACGGGGAAGTTGTGGAGGTTGAACAGGAACTTATCAGCGAAGGGCTCCCGGAAGATGAGGTCCTCAGGCTCTGTGACGCCCACTCGGCAGTGCTTGAAGGGAACGTGGATCTCTCAGCCGCAAAGAAGATACCGGAAGGTCACCCTGTTGATGTCCTCATCAACGAAAACCGGGAACTCAGGAAGGTGGTTTCGGAGATAGAGAACCTCGTATCGGCAATCAGTTATGGTAGCGGTCCGGTCAAAGACTCGGAGATATACAGGCTTATAGGTCTTTTCAACAGCCTCTGGGATGTTGACAAGCACTACCAGCGAAAGGAATACCTCATCTTCCCGTACCTCGAGAAGCAGGGCATCACCGGTCCGCCCAAGGTTATGTGGGGCAAGCATGATGAGATCAGGGAGCTTATAAAGGGCGGTATCGAGCTCCTTCGCTCCGGCGAAATCACCCGCGAGGAGCTGGTTGCAGCCGCAGAGATAGTGCTTCTTCCCGCAGCAAGGGGCGTCAAGGATATGACCACCAAGGAGGAGGAGATACTGCTCCCAATGGCTCTTGACTCCCTCACCGAGGCCGACTGGTATGCCGTTCAGAAGCAGTCGCTTGAGATCGGGTACTGCCTGTATGACCCGAAGGAGACATGGAAGCCCGGCTGGGTACAGGAAGACACCCTCCATGAGATGAACAAGAATGCCGACTCCGTGCAGCTTCCCTCCGGGGGTTTCACAGTGGAGGAACTGCTTGCCATACTGAACAGGCTGCCGATAGACATGACCTTCGTTGACCGGAATGACAAGGTGAAGTATTTCTCGCAGGGCGAAGAGAGGATCTTCCAGAGGAACAGGGCTATCCTTAACAGGGATGTAAGGCATTGCCACCCCCCTGCCAGCGCACACATCGTTGATAAGATCATCGAGGACTTTAAGTTGGGAAAAGCCACTCGCGCTCCCTTCTGGATCAACATGGGCGGGAAGATGATTCACATCGAGTACTTCGCTCTGCGCAACGATAAGGGTGAATACCTCGGAACGCTTGAGGTTTCGCACAATGTCACCCCTTACCGCGAGCTTGAGGGAGAACAGAGGATTCTATCATACAGGAAATGACGATGGAGCAGAACAAAATAATTATAAGTCCGAAGACGAAGGTGCTGGCACTGATTGAGGCTTACCCGCAGCTTGAGAATACTCTGATAAGGTATGTACCTGCCTTTGAGAAGCTGAGGAACCCGGTTTTGCGCAAAACGGTGGCAAGGATAGCCACTCTTCAGCAGGCTGCGGTAATAGGAAATGTGAAGGTCGAAGAGCTGATAAATGTTCTGAGGAAGGAAGTGGGACAGGATCTGATTTCAGGAGCCGCGGAGCAGGAGATCAACACAGCGATGCCGGCATGGTATAATCCTGCACTTGTGAAGCAGGAAGCAGATATCAGGCCGATGCTTGCCGCAGGAGAACAGCCTGTGAACCAGGTGATGGCCGATCTCAACAAACTGGAGTCCGGGGTGATCTTCAGGGTCATCGCTCCGTTTGTTCCTGCGCCGTTGATAGAGAAAGCAGCCAGTCTGAACCTTGACCACTGGCTCGAGCAGGAGTCGGATGAGCTCTTCTTCGTTTACTTCCGTAAAAAGGATTAGGGGCATGCTCCGCGAGGCTCAGTCGGGCAAAATCACGGCTGCCGAGCACAGGATGTGCGATTTCGGGGCAGACTCCCACGGAGGATTCCTGTATGAACCTGAAAACCACAGGTACAAATATGTGTTCATCAGGCAGACAGGGGACTGGTACAGTGATAACACCTCCCGTGATGTTGCTGTAATTTACGAATGGATGAAGGATCCGTGCAGGGGAAGTCTCAGTGTGCGTTTCTGAATAATGCGGCCGGCGCAGTTTCCGGAAGAAGGCCGCAGCAACAAAAAGGCAGAATCTTCATAAAAAAATCCCATAGCTAAATCACCATGAGAAAAACAATCATTATTGCAGCGCTGGCCGGGCTTCTGGGCCTGATCCCGCTAACTGCGAAATCCCAGCTCAGTGTATCCTACTATTCGTCCAATTTGTCGAAGATAGGCCTCGCGTATGATTTCACTCCGCGGTTCTGGAGCGAGGTCAGGCTTTACGCTGATACTGACATCAGCAACATTACCCCGGAGCTGGTATTATGTTTCAACCTGGCCGGCAAGGAGTTTCACAGGATCTACCTTGGTTTTGGCGGCAATGTCAATTATCTTAACGGTTTTGTTATGCCGGTGGGAGTCCAGTTCACCCCCTTTGAGAAGTTCGGCAGGTTCTCGTTGCATATCGAGTTTGAGCCTTCGCTCGATCTTGTCTCTGAGACTGTTATAATCCAGGCCTCGTGGGGCCTGAGATACAGGTTCCTCAGGCAGGATTAGCCGCATGGCTGATTGGCTGCCCGGATTGAGAAACAGGTTCCCCAGGCAGGATTAGCCGCTGGTCTGAACAGCTCTGCAATTTTTGTTTTACGGGATAATTGTAGTACTTTAACGGTGCGGAGAAGACCGGCGAAGGTAAACCCGCGGAGAAAGCCGCCCGAAAGAAAGCCGCCGCGTGTAATGCCATTCCCGTACTGCTTAAACTATGGAAGTAAAGCATGACCATAACTCACAACTGCATTCATACCTCTCGCTGCGAAAGGCAGTGGGCTGGATAGGAATACTCCTTCCGTTCGTGCTGGTGCTGGGGCATCTCATTGTCTTCAGAGGCGACAGGGTCCTTGATAACATGAGCGTTTACTACCACACCGGGATGCGCGACGTATTCGTCGGCGCCCTGTGTGCTATCGCTCTTTTTCTCTTCTTCTACAAGGGTTATGACAGGTGGGACAATTTTTCCGCAGACCTCGCCGGGGTGTTTGCCCTGGGGATCGCCTTTTTCCCTACCGTAAAAGAGGGTCCGTGGGACTGGATTGCATGGGTGCATTTCGTTTCCGCCGCATGCTTCCTGGTTATACTGGCGCTGATTTCCCTTTTTCTCTTCACGCGGGGCGAAAAGGAGCCGACAAAAATGAAGAGGAAGAGGAACCTGGTATACCGGGCATGCGGAATAATAATGCTGGCAGCGCTGGCTTCGATAGAAATATTTTTCCTCTTTTTCAACGGGATCGACTCCGATTCCCGGTTCGTGCTGGTAGCCGAGACAATCACCCTCATGGCCTTCGGTATCTCATGGCTCACCAAGGGAGGAACATTATACCCCGACAAACCAATAAAAACAGATATCATGGAAAATGAAGAAAAGCTTATAAGGGTATACACCGGCCCGGAGCAGACAGCCCTGCTGCTGCTTGAGATGCTCGAGGAGACCGGCATCAAGGGACTCATCAAGAATGACTCAGGACTTGGTTACCTGGGGGCCGTGCCTCCGGTAATGGATCTTTATATCCTGGAAGATGACCTGGAGAAAGCCACACCGCTCATAGACGAGTTCAGGGCGCGGAATGACCCGGAAAAGGAATCGTAAAATCAAACCCCTATATGAAAAAAGCCTGTTTGCTAACGGTGATCACATTGGCGGTGATCGCCGTCTCATGTGACAATTCAAAACAACCAGCTGATATGATAATCACGAATGCGAGGATCTGGACCGGCAATGAGGCACAGCCCTATGCAGAAGCAATGGCCGTTTCCGGCGATACCATAGCAGCTATCGGCAGCAGCCGCGAAGTGATGAGGTTCAATTCCGGCGCCTCAACTGTCATCGACCTCGGAGGCCGCTTCATCATGCCGGGATTCATTGATTCGCACATCCACATGCTGCAGGGTGGAGAGAATCTTGCATCGGTGCAGCTCAGGGATGCTGACACGCCGGAGCTTTTCATCAGCCGGATAAAGGAGTATGCTGCCACACTGAAACCAGGAGAATGGATTCTCGGCGGCGACTGGGACGGCAAGGGATGGGAGACTCTCCCCCACCGCGACTGGATTGATTCCGTCACCCCTGACAATCCTGTCTTTGTCTCACGGCTTGACGGTCACATGGCGCTTGCCAATTCAGCTGCCATGAAGCTTGCAGGGGTTGACCGGAGGGTAAAGGATGTCAGCGGCGGAACGATAGAGAGAGACGCCCGAGGCGAACCTACGGGCATCTTCAAGGATAATGCGATGGATCTGATCTTCGTCAAAGTACCCTCCTCTTCGGATGAGGAGATTGACAGGGCCCTCGTTGCAGCAATGAAATACCTGGCTTCAAACGGGGTCACCTCGGCCCATTCGGTTGACGCTGCCGCCTATGCTGACGGTATTGCAAGGGTACGCGCACGGGGCGATCAGATAACACGTATCTACTACCTCCAGACTATCAGCAGATGGAAGGACCTTAAGAAACAGCTTGACAGCGAAGGGCGCGGCGACAAATGGGTCAGCACCGGCGGGGTGAAGGGATTCGTTGACGGCTCCCTGGGATCCCACACGGCTGCTTTCATTGAACCTTATACCGATCTCCGGACTGACACCGGTCTTTTCGTCAACAGCGAGGAGGACCTATACAACTGGATTTCTGAATCAGACAAGGCCGGTCTGCAGGTTGTCATCCACGCAATCGGCGACCGGGCAATAAACACCCTTCTGAACATCTATGAGCGGGTAGCCACCGAGAACGGAGACCGCGACCGGCGGTTCCGGATAGAGCACTCACAGCACATCGCCCCCGCAGATATTCCGCGGTACGGAAAACTGAAAGTAATCGCCAGCATGCAGCCGTACCATGCTATTGATGACGGCCGGTGGGCCGAAGAATATATCGGGCCGGAACGTGTAAAAACCACCTATGCGTTCAGGTCGCTTCTTGACAGCGGAGCCACCCTGGCTTTCGGGAGCGACTGGTTCGTTGCACCTCCAACACCCCTGGAAGGGATCTATGCAGCGGTGACCCGCAGGACCCTTGACGGGAAGAATCCTGACGGCTGGGTGCCGGAGCAGAAGATCACGGTGGAGGAGGCGTTGAAGGCATATACTGTCAACGGTGCCTATGCCTCATTCGAGGAAGATATCAAGGGAACACTTGAGCCCGGCAAGCTGGCTGACTTCGTGGTGCTTGACCGTGACATCACCGCCATTGACCCTGCGGAGATATGGGATATGAAGGTTCAGCAGACCTGGGTGGGCGGAAAGAAGGTGTTTGACCGCAACGAAGAGAAATGAACCAGCATTCCGTGACAGGCAACAAATACATCACAACGACACTGGCAGCGGCAGCGATGATTATCATGCTGTCTGCCAGCACTAAAAATACAAATGCTCAGATGAAAAGGGCAAGAGACTGCGGAATAGAGATTGGCATACTGCGCCCCGGCAATTACAATGCAATCACCGATGTGCCCGGCGTAAAGGTAGGCCAGGTAACACTGAGGGAGGGTGACTCGGTAAAGACAGGGGTCACCGCAATACTGCCCCATAGCGGGAATATATTTCAGGAGAAGGTCCCGGCAGGGATATATGTGGGCAACGGGTTCGGAAAACTGACCGGTTACACACAGGTGGAGGAACTCGGTAACCTGGAGACCCCGATTGTACTGACAAACACGCTGAGTGTACCGGTAGCTGCCGCCGCCGTCATTGATTACACGCTCAGACAGCCCGGCAACGAGGGGGTGATGAGCGTAAATGCAGTGGTGGGTGAGACCAATGATGCCAGGCTCAATGACATCAGGGGCAGGCATATAACTAAGGAACATGTGCTGGAGGCTATCGGTAATGCAGTGGCGGGTCGTGTTGACGAGGGCAATGTCGGAGCGGGTACAGGTACTGTCTGTTTTGGCTTCAAGGGAGGGATCGGCACGGCGTCCAGAATTATTCCCCAAAAACGGGGCGGTTTCACAGTCGGAGTGCTTGTGCAGACGAATTACGGCGGCATCCTTCAGGTCAACGGTGTGCCTGTCGGGCAGGAACTCGGCCGTTTCAGCTTCAGGAACAATGTCAGCGAATACAGGGAAGACGGGTACAAGGAAGACGGGTCGTGTATGATAATTGTAATGACCGATGCCCCGCTCACATCAAGGAACCTCAGGAGGCTCGGAGCCAGGGCATTTGCAGGGATGATGCGGACAGGAGCGTCCGGATCGAACGGCAGCGGTGATTATGTAATTGCGGTTTCGACTGCGGAGGATCTGCGTATCCCCTACTCCTCCGGTTCCATGTACGAGGAATGGCGGGAGATAAGAAATGACGAAATGGATCTGTTATTCCAGGCTGCAGCAGAGGCAACCGAGGAGGCCATCATCAACTCACTTTTTGCTGCTGAGACAACAAAGGCCAGGAACGGAATGACCGTGGAGGCACTGCCCGTTGAAAAGACCCTGGAGATACTCCGGAAATACAACAGGCTGAAGGAAAAATGACTTCACTCCTGAGATTTGCAGCCTGTAGCCTAACAACAGTCAGGAAATTGGCAGCCACCAAGGCGACAGTTGCCGTCAGGTGGTTGGCAGCTATCAGGAGTCTGGCTGCCCCAAAGGCATCATTTACCGCCAGGTGGTTCGTTGTTCCCCTCGCGTGCGTACTGACCATCGCGGGAAGTCCGCTGGCAGCACAGAAACTCTCACCGGGGCTGACTCATGAAATTGACAGTCTCTACCGCGCCTTTGCCGCAGAGAATCATCTGCCCGGTGTAGCATACAGCATTATCATTGATACCTCTCTCGTCTTGTCAGGTGCCACAGGTTATTCGAACCTTACCGACAGCATCCCTGTAACGGTCTCCACTGCTTTCCGGGCTGCCTCAATGACAAAGAGTTTCACGGCGCTGGCTATACTCAGGCTCCGTGACGAGGGCAAGCTCCAACTGGATGACCCGGTAATGAAGTGGTTGCCGGAGATTGACAGTCTGCGTTACCTCTCTGACGATGCACCTGTGCTGACAATACGTCACCTCCTGACCCACACCGGAGGTTTCCCGCAGGATGACCCCTGGGCTGACAGGCAGCTCGGAACAACCGAGGAAGAGCTCAGCGATATGATTCACGACGGGCTGTCAATGTCGAACGTTCCGGGAATCACCTATGAGTACAGCAACCTGGGTTACACCCTTTTAGGAAGGGTAATAAAGGCAGTGACGGGCAAATCGTACCAGTCGTATATCGATTCGGTGGTTTTCCGTCCGCTCGGGATGACCAGCACAGTATGGGAATACGGTGATCTGCCTGAGGGTGTCATGGCGCATGGCTACAGGTACCGCAAAGGGGAATGGAGTGAAGAGGAACGGTTGCATGACAGCCCCTTCGGGGCGATGGGAGGACTGATATCGACGGCAGGCGATTTCGCCCGGTATGCCATAATGCACCTCTCAGCCTGGCCCCCGCGTGACGATTACGAGGATGCCCCGCTGAAAAGAAGCTCTCTTCGGGAAATGCAGTCGCCCTCTTCCGGCGTCAGTTACAATAGCAGCACTCTTTATTCCGGAGAACCGGAATGCCATGTGATAGTGGCGTACGGTTATGGCCTAAGGTGGTCAATCGACTGCCGGGAAAGGAGGAAGATTTACCATAACGGCGGGCTTCCGGGTTTCGGCAGCAACTGGACAATAATGCCTGACTACGGCATCGGGGTGGTTGCGTTCAGCAACCGCACCTACGGCTCCACTTATATGGTAAACCAGAAGGTGCTAGAACTGCTGATAGATTCACTGGAGCTAAAACCTTGCGGTCCTGTGATAACAGAAATACTGAGGACTAGAATGAACGACCTGCTGCGAATCATGCCCGGGTGGGACACGGAAGGAACCGGGGAAATTTTCTCTGACAATTTCTTTATTGACAATCCGGCGGAGGATCTGCGTGCAGAAACTGCCAGGATTTTCAGAGCGGCAGGCAAAATAACTGATGTCAAGGAGATCATCCCTGAGAACAGCCTGAGGGGCTCATTCGTGATGGAAGGTATAAACGGCAGCATCACCGTAAGGTTTACCCTGACGCCGGAGCGGTCACCGAGGATACAATCGTTCAGCATATCACTAAACCAAAAAAACAATTGAAATGAGACCTGCTCTGCTCCTGTCAGTCTGCATTCTGGCAGTTTCATGTTCAACAAGACAACCAGAAAATACCATGTTCAAATCACTTGACTCGTTGCTTAGTGCAGAATTCGTTGCCGGTGGGCCCGGAGGGGCAGTTCTTGTCATGAAGGGAGACAGTACTGTATACCTGAATTGCTTTGGTCTTGCTGACATGGTAACAGGAGAAAAGATAACGGAGAACACCCTCTTCAACCTCGGCTCGATCTCCAAGACATTCGTTGCCAACGGGATACTAATTTTGCAGGAGGAAGGGAAGCTCTCGGTGACAGATCCGCTCAGCAAGTACTTCCCGGAATTTAGAAACAGGGAGATTGCCGATAAGGTTACAGTGATGCATCTTCTCACGCATACGTCCGGGCTTCCGGACAACAGGCCGGTAAGTGAAAACCCGGAGTACTTCCTTACAGCAAAGGACTACGAGAACTGGGCTCCGGTGATGAAAGCGGAAAACCTTGAATTTGAGCCCGGCTCGAAGTATGAGTATTCCAATCCCGCTTTCAACGGCCTGGCCCTGATAATTGAGAAGGTCAGCGGGCAGAAGTGGCAGGATTTCATTGCCGACAGGATATTCAGGCCCGCGGGTATGGCGACAAGCACAATTACAGACGGTCCGCATCCGGAAACGGGTGTATCGCACGCATACGAGATGGAAGACGGCAGGTGGGCCGAGTCTGACTACGGTGAGTTTCCTACTTTCCCGGCTGCAGGCAATGGTGGTGTATGGAGCTCTGTCAGGGAGCTGGCCCTCTACGAAAAAGCGATCAGGCAGAATCTCTTCCTTGGAAGGGAACTCACGGAAGAGTCCGGAACTATCTGTCATCCGGATACCTGGACAGATACCGCACCTCCTTTCATCGGTTACAGCTGGTTCATCGGTGAGGATCAGATTCTCGGCAAAGCGAACGACTTCGGAGCCCGGTTCGTGTATCATACAGGCGACCAGGGCGGGTTCAGGGCATTCTTCATTTCTGTGCCCGAAAAGGACCTGTTGTACGTCGGTTTGTTCAACCGTCCCCCGGCAGACCTTGACCGGATCATACTTACAGGCCTGTCGGTACTTAAGGCGAACGACTGGCTTGAACAGGCGGAGTGACGGAAATCAGTCGCGTAACCTGACTTTGTATTACTGAGGTCGTTATATTTGCCGTCCGAAACAGTAAAAATAAACAGATGACAATTCAGATACTTCTGCTGCTTGCCGGGCTGGCGCTGCTTATCATAAGCGCCGAGGGGCTTGTAAGCGGCTCCTCATCCCTGGCAAGGCGGTTCAACATATCAGATCTTACTATCGGGTTGACCGTGGTAGCCTTCGGCACATCGGCGCCTGAGCTTGTCGTCAACCTGTTTGCATCAACCGCTGATCACCAGGATATTGTTTTCGGCAACATCCTTGGGAGCAATAACTTCAACCTGTTTATCATACTGGGCATTGCCGGGCTGATAATGCCCCTGAAGGTTCAGGTAAGTACTGTATGGAAGGAGATTCCGATGTCGCTTGCGGCCCTGGTTATCTTTTACCTGATGGTAAACATCCCGTCCGCGGGGGGAGCCAGGATCCTTGGCAGGGCCGACGGGTTTATTCTCCTCGCACTTTTTGCCTTGTTCCAGTATTATGTCTATCGCCAGATAAAGAGTTATGAACCGGAAGCCGGTGAGCATCATGATCCGGGGCCGCTTTACAGAACCATCGGGTTTATTGTTCTGGGGCTTGCCGGGCTGGTACTCGGAGGTCGCCTGGTAGTGACAAATGCTGTTATAATTGCGAAAGCCATGGGGGTCAGTGAGAAGATCATCGGCCTGACAATCATTGCTGCCGGCACTTCCCTCCCTGAACTTGCCACGTCGATAGTGGCTGCATACAGGAAGAATGCGGATATAGCGGTAGGAAACATAGTTGGTTCAAACATCTTCAATCTCCTGCTGATCGGCGGGCTCGTCTCAGCAGTCGCCCCGGTACCGTACAGGACTGTTTTCAACGTTGACTTTTATGTGCTTGCCGCGGGAACAGTACTGTTATTCATTACCATGTTCACCTCGCAACGTCACAAGCTTGACAGATGGGAAGCAGGTCTGTTGCTGACCCTTTATTTGGCCTATACGGCCTGGCTGATCATGAAAGAGGTATAAAAACCTCTCTTCACATCTGCGGAGGGTAAGCGCCCACCCAGGGCATCGGTTTCTTCTTCACCCTGAATAACGGCCACAGCTCCTGCGGAACAGGCGCTGCTACAGCATGGCCTCCAAATGACGGCAGCAGCCGGTAGTTTTTTAGCTCCGGGCTTAGAAAAACCTGATTGTCTGTCATCAGAATGCTTTTTGTCTCGAACTGAGGAAGCCTGGAATTCAGCTCCGCCGGAGAATTGAGCGCAACAATACACTGCTCTTCCCGGGCCGGGCTCCAGAGAATCAGGGGCATCCCCCTCCGCTCCCTGTTTTTCACATACACGTTGTTGTCAATAACACTGAACTGCGGATCAGGCAGCCGGTCGCACAGCATGGCTCGCTGCCACACGAAGAGGTGCGGCCTGTTGAGCCTGCCGTCGGCCACCATCAGGTTGTTGACAAAAATATGTCCGTCGCGCTGATCAACATCCGGTCCCGTTGCCGGGTGCCATCCGAAGTGATCGCCCACGGCGCTGCGCTCGCTGCGGCTTACGCAGGCAGTGCTGTTCACGAGGGTGTTGTTGTACATCTTCGCATCGCAGCTGTTGAGGATATGGATCCCGAGCTCACAGTTGACGAAGACATTCCCTGCGCAGAGGGCACCTTTTGAAATCTCGAAGAAGAAGCCGCTCTCGCTGGGCCAGGTCTGCAGGTAAGAGACAGCCCTGCTGATCAGCCCCACATTCTCCACCCAGTTGTTTGTAAAGACTGCATCAACGTTGCCGACATCGTACCAGATTCCGTTTGAGAATGGCAGATCGGTCACCAGGTTGTCATTGCAGGTGACACGGTAGCACTGGTTGAATATCTTGACTGCTGCCGGATAATAGCCTGAAATGCGTTCAATGTTGTTCCTGGTGAATATATTCCTTTCGAGAAGCACGTCCGAGGAGCTGAGTATATAAATCCCCTCTGTGCTCGTGTCGCTCACCCTGCAGTTTCGTATTGTAAGCCTGTCGCCGCGGAGGTATGCCGCCACGCGTGAACAGAAGGATATCGTGCAGTGCTCGAGGGTGGTGCCGACAACATCCTTGCCGTGGTCCGCCTCTGGCGAGATGCCTTCAGGATCCTTGCCGTCGACTTCCAGCGCCCTGTATGCATACTGGGTGAAAGTCACCCCCCTGATCACCGGGCCGCGGCCATCTGACGGCCTTCCGTAACATTCACCGGTCACACGGTTGATGGCCACGTTGAATGCTGTTATCTCTACCAGCCTGTCCTTAGGGTTAACCCCGATATATACCAGGCCGGTCTTGTAATCGATGAAGAAAGTGTTTTCATCAACCTCTCCCTCATAGCCTGCCGACTGCATGAACCTGCCGTCGATGAAGACCATGTCATCATTGAACCGGTGGAGAGGAGTATCCTTCCCGCTGCGGAGCCGCTGCCACCAGTCGGCCGGCGCTGAGGGGAAGAGCCTGTCCCATTTCGTCACCCAGAGTCCGTTGCCCAGGTCCATCCACTCCGTTGCAACCCATGTGCCTTTTAGGACAGGGAGCTCATCGCCGTATGGCTGAATTGTTATGCCCTGGTTGAGGAGCAGGTCGCCTGTCCGGTAGGTTCCGCCGCGCATGATTATAACATCGCCGGTGGTTGCTTTTGCTATGGCAGATTCGATTGTTGACGGAGCCGTGATGTTCTGACCTGTTGCATCGGCATCACCGTCAGGCGCAACATATATCACCCTTCCGGCCTTTTCAGGGACCGGCCAGGCCTGCTTTACCGGTCCGTACGGACCCCCTGAAGGCTGCGCTGCGGCTGAGGTCACAAGGGCAATAAACAACGCGGCTACTGCTGCCGTCCGGAAAAAAGCAGTTAACTTTAATGTTCGATCTGTGTTCATATATAGAGCGTTTATTATGAAACCGATTTCATAAAGTTATGAAACTTCAACAGAAAAGGAGACAGAAAAATGGTGAAAAGAATGATACATGTGCTGGTTGTTTTAATATTGCCGCTATGTGTGACAGGGCAGCGGATAACCCCCACTGATTCAATACCTGAAGATGTTTGGAACTGCAAATCCATTACCAGCGGGGTAATCCTGAAGTCGGTTCAGACGCGCCTCTTCAATTCTGACCAGGCAATTTACATTGTTGATATCGATACCACCGCCGGAGATTTTGAGTTTGGGGTGGCAGCCGCCGATACTACTCTGATAACCAGCTTATTTTCAGCTGCAGAAAGTGTTCTTGCAGCCATCAACGGCACCTTCTTCAACATGCAGGAGGGGTACAATGTGCACTTTGTCAGGGTAAATGGGTCGGACATATCTGCCACCGATGAGAAGGAGTTCGGGATCCGGGCAACGGGAGTATTCACTGCTACAGGTGAGAAAGCTGACATCTCGGGATGGGGTCCTGAGAGAGAGGACGCCGGAGATATGAATGCTGACGACGCCATTGTCAGCGGTCCGCTTCTCATGGATGACGGCAGGGAGATTGTGCTTGACAGCACAGCTTTCAACAAAAACCGTCACCCCCGATCACTGGTGGGCATCACCGGTAACGGCCATGTGCTTTTCATTGCCGTTGACGGCAGGCAGCCCGGCTATGCCGACGGAATGAGCCTGTTCGAGCTGAGGACACTTGCGGAGAGTCTCGGTTGCACGGAAATACTCAATCTTGACGGCGGCGGGTCAACTGCTCTCTATGTGAAGGGAGAAGGCAGCAATGGCATAGTGAACAGGCCATCGGGGAAGGTCGAGAGACCGGTACCGAGTATTGTATTTGTAAAACAATGAATCACTAAAAAACAAAAACTATGAGCTATACACTACAACCAGGCCGGAAGGCCATCAGTTTCAGGCTTCCCGCCACCGACGGCAAAGAGTACAGCCTGTCGGATTTTGATGAATACCCTTACCTTGTGGTATTCTTTACCTGCAATCACTGTCCTTATGTGATCGGTTCGGATGAGGTCACAAGGGCAACCGCGGAGAAATTCCGCGACAGGGGAGTTGCATTTGTCGGTATCAATTCAAACAGTGAGCACACCTATGAGGAGGACAGTTTCCCGAATATGGTTAAGAGGATGAAGGAGCATAATTTCCCGTGGAAATACCTCTATGACAGGGATCAGACGGTGGTGAAGGCATACGGCGGGCTTAAGACCCCGCATTTCTTCGTCTTCAACCGTGACCGGGAACTTGTTTATACCGGAAGGGGCGTAGACTCGCCGAGGGATACCTCGCGAATGACCGTAAATGACCTCGACAGGGCGCTTGAGGAGCTCACCTCAGGCAGGAGGATAACCGTTCCGGTTACAAATCCCATAGGTTGCAACATCAAGTGGGAAGGCCGGGATGCCAAATGGATGCCACCTGAAGCCTGTGACCTGGTATGAGAACTGTTGCCTTCAGCAAATTGTGTAACACGTTATGAGCGCACCCGCAATACAGATCTCGGATCTTACCAAGAGATACGGCAGTGACCGGGGGATCGAGAATATCAGCCTCCGGGTGGAGGAGGGAGAGATCTTCGGGTTCATCGGTCCTAACGGGGCCGGAAAATCAACTACGATACGCGTTCTCCTCAACCTCCTCTTTCCTACCGGCGGCAGCGCAAGTATAATGGGGTATGACTCGGTGAAGGATTCGAAAAAGATAAGGGAGCATACAGGCTACATCCCTTCAGAAGGAAATCCTTATCCGGACATGTCTGTAAAGGAATTTCTCCGTTACAGTGCATCATTTTACGGTGTCGCGGATGTGGATAAAAGAACCGCTGAGCTTATGGACCTGTTCGAGGCGGAGCCCGGAAGAAGGATATCTGATCTCTCGTCAGGCAACAGGAAAAAGCTTTCCATAATCCAGAGCTTTCTCCACAGGCCCCGGTTGCTTATTGTGGATGAACCTACAACAGGCCTGGATCCGCTTATGCAGTCGAGGTTCTTTGACCTGTTGCGTAGGGAGAACCGGAAAGGTATGACTGTCTTTTATTCTTCTCATACACTGAGCGACGTGCAGATGCTTTGCAGGCGGGTGGCAATAATCAGGGAAGGGCAGATTGTCAATGTGGAGGAGATTGAGGCCCTTCGGAAGAAGCAGCTCAGGAAAATACGGGTTGAATTCGCTGAAAACGGAGACGACAGCCTGGCGACGCTGCCCGGTATAGAGAAACGAATTGCGGTTTCAGAGAGAACCGTGGAGTTCATCTTTTCGGGAGATATAAATATGCTCATCTCCGCCCTGCGCGGAAGGACCGTCTCTGACCTGACAATTGAGGAGCCCTCGCTGGAGGAGATTTTCATGCATTATTATAATCAGGAAGGGACACGATCATGAGCAGAAACCTGTTTCTGAGAGAGTTAAGGAGCAACCTGAAAAGCCTGCTTGTGTGGACCGCGGTGATTACCTTCCTCATCACAGCCACAATGTCGCTTTACGGAATTTTCCTCGAGAACAACTCGAAGATACTTGCCATGGTAAGTATCCTGCCTGAGGGAACATTGCAGTTCAAAGGAATTTCCGATGTCAACGACCTCTTTTCCGTGCTTGGATTTTACTCAGCCAACAATGTGATATACATGCTGGTACTTGGAAGCATTTATTCCATCGTGCTGTCTTCCAATATATTGCTTAAGGAGGAATATGGAAGAACGGCTGAATTCCTGCTTTCATGGCCGGTCACCCGGAACCAGGTTTATTTCAGCAAGCTCCTGGTAGTTTTTATAAATATACTGGCGCTCAATGTTATCACAACGGTTGCCGGGTACATCTCCCTTGAGACGTGCAAGAAGGAGCCGTACAGCGTTGATGCCTTCCTTATCCTGTCAATGTATACGCTCCTCCTCCACCTGTTTTTTGCTTCGCTGGGTATATTTATGTCAGTCCGGGTGAAAAAACCTCGGCCGATTACAACAGTGAGCATTGCCCTGGTCATGGTTCTCTATTTCATTTCTACAATTTCAAATATCACTGACAACCTCTCGTGGGCGGGGTATATCAGTCCGTATAAATTCATTGATATTGATGTGGTTAACCCGGAATACCGGATCAGCCTGGTCAATATCCTGTACTTTACCGGATTTTCTTTTTTGTTTACCGGCGTTTCACGAAGGATGTATCTGAGGAAGGATATTTATCTTTAGAGCTGTTGCTCCCGGGAGAGGGAAAAGCCGGGGTGAGAAAACCGGTAAGATAAGGAGGAACCGGTACATGTAAGAGACATGCGCAGGCCAGGGCCATGCGAAACCCCGGAGGCGGGCACCAGCGGGAAAAAGGAGCTTCATAGCGACAAATGACCGATAAAACAGATAACGATGAAAATAAGGACAAAAACTACAATCATCCTGGCAATGGCACTTCTGGTATCCGGCCCCCTGCGGTCACAGCAATACACTGAAAACATTCTTGACGGAAACCGCGACATTGGCAGTTGCAGCATCCGCGGGTCAATGGAGTTTGATCCTGGGGCGCAGCAGTATACCCTGACCGGGTCAGGTGAGAACATCTGGTTCGACTCTGACCAGTTCCACTTTGCCTGGAAGAAAATGACCGGCGATTTCATTCTCACCGCCGATATCAGGTTCATTGGCGATGGGCACCATGAGCACAGAAAGGCGGGGTGGATGATCCGCGGGAGCCTTGACACGGCTTCGGCGCATGTCAGCACTGCGGTGCACGGCGACGGTCTTGCATCGCTCCAGTACCGAGAAGCGGAAGGAGGTGAAACACTTGAGAACAGGTCAGAAGTAAAGTCACCGGATGTCATTCAGCTGGAACGGAGAGGCGACCTGTTCATCTTCTCCGCAGCCGTGAGAGGAGAGCCTTTCCGGACCGTGGAAGTCAGTCAGCCGGCGCTGACCGGAGAAGTGTTTGCAGGGCTCTTCATATGCTCGCACGACAACAATTTTTCAGAAAAGGCGGTTTTCTCAAACGTGCGCATCACAAGGCCGGCCTGGGAAGGTCTGGTGCCGTACCGAGACTACCTCGGCAGCAACCTTGAGATCCTGGATGTAGAGAACGGGCACAACCGGGTGGTCTTACAGGCGCCCAACTCAATTCAGGCACCCAACTGGACACCTGACGGCAGGTACCTGGTCTACAACAGCGAGGGGCTCCTGTACCGGTTTGACATTGAAACCGGTAAGTCCGAAATGATCAATTCAGGATTTGCAACCAGCAACAACAATGACCATGTGCTCTCGTTCGACGGAAAAATGATAGGAATCAGCAATCATGTGGCCGAAGAGAACAACAGGTCGATCATCTTTACAATGCCCCTGGAGGGAGGCACGCCTGAAAGGATAACGGCACTCGGCCCCTCCTATCTCCATGGCTGGTCGCCAGACGGAAAATGGCTTACCTACACGGCTGAGCGCAACGGCGACTATGATATTTACAAAATTGCCCTGAAGGAGAAAAATAAGGAGGTCAGGCTGACGGAAACACCCGGACTTGATGACGGGTCAGAGTATTCACCTGACGGGAATTACATCTATTTCAACTCGGCACGCACCGGGAAAATGAAACTATGGAGGATGAAGCCTGACGGCTCGCAGCAGGAGCAGGTGACCTTCGATGAATATAACGACTGGTTCCCGCATATTTCGCCGGACGGCAATTGGATTGTCTTCCTCTCCTTTATGCCGGAAGTCAGGGCAGACGATCACCCGTTTTACAAACATGTATATATCAGAAGGATAGCCATTCCTGATATCAAAACCGGCCAGCAGGACTTTGCAGCCGGAACACCTGAGGTAATTGCCTATCTTTACGGCGGACAGGGTACCATCAATGTTCCCTCCTGGTCTCCTGACGGGAAAAAGGTGGCCTTCGTCAGCAACAGCGGTCCGATAACAGACTAGGATGATCAGGATAAGAAAAATAACCAACCCGTTTCACGAGGCCAATATCAGGAAGATTGAAGCTGTAAAGGAGATTCTGCGGAAACAGTTTCCTGATGTCAACGAAAGGAAAATTCATGATATTGATGCACAGTTTATTGATCCCCTGAAACACAGGTACCAGTCATCCCTGTTCGTTGCCGAAGATATTCACGAGAGGGTGAAAGCCTTTGCCCTGCTTCTTTACATGCCGGACATCAGGTTTTGTTTCCTGGACTATATTGCTGCATCCCCTGACAGTGCCTCCGGCGGACTGGGCGGGGCTCTCTATGACCGGATCAGGGAGGAGGCCGTGTCACTTGATGCGGTAGGACTCTTTTTTGAGTGCCTGCCTGATGATCCTGCCCTGTGCAGCAATCCGGCAATCCTTGATCAGAATCGCAGGAGGCTGGCCTTTTACGAAAAGTTTGGTGCCAGGCCTGTTGCCAACACACTCTATGAGACACCTGTAAAGCCCGGAGACGATTGTCCCCCATACCTTGTATTCGACGGTCTGGGACGCCGTGATACCGTTTCTGCCCGGGAGGCACGTGCCATCGTGAAGGCAATCCTTGAGAGGAAGTACGGAGACTATTCAGGGGCAGAATATAACAACATGGTCATCAACAGTATAACCGATGATCCTGTGATTATAAGGCCTCCGCGTTATGCCCGCAGAAAGGCATTGCCTGATCAAAATGCCTTCGTCCCGGAGAAAAAGAAAATCTGGCTTGCGGTAAATGACAGGCATTCGATCCATCACGTAAGGGAACGGGGCTATGTTGAATCGCCCGTAAGGGTAAAGAGCATCCTGAGGGAGCTTGATAAAAGCGGCCTCTTCAGAACGGGGAAGGTACGCGAGTATCCTGACAGGCATATACTTGAAGTGCATGACAGGAACTACTTCAATTATTTCAGGAAGGTAAGCCGGAGCATTCCCAGGGGTCAGTCTGTTTATCCCTATGTCTTTCCCCTTAGATTTGCCACGAGGGCGCCGAAGGATCTCTCCGTCAGGGCGGGGTATTACTGTTTTGACACTTTTACCCCCCTGAACCAGGACGCTTTTCTTGCAGCACGCTGGGGGGTCAACTGCGTGATGAGCGCCGCCGATGAGCTCCTGGCAGGTACACGGTACGCATATGTACTCACCAGGCCGCCGGGGCATCATACCGAACGGTCTGTCTTCGGTGGTTTCTGTTACTTTAACAACTGTGCTGTTGCCGCCCACTACCTGAGCCGCAGTGGCAGGGTCGCCATCCTTGACATAGACTATCATCACGGCAACGGACAGCAGCAGATCTTTTACAACAGAAGTGATGTGCTCACCATCTCGCTGCACGGGCATCCCTCCTTTGCTTATCCCTATTTTTCAGGGTTCGAGGAGGAGAAGGGCGAGGGAGAGGGTCAAGGCTTTAACCACAACTTCCCATTGCCTGAGAAGCTGACACATGAGCATTACATAAGGGTGCTGGCAAAGGCACTTAACACAATCAGGAGATTCAAACCCGATTACCTGGTGGTGGCACTGGGACTTGACCCTGCCAAGGGTGATCCGACAGGAACATGGAGTTTCACCCACAGCAATTTTGCGGTCAACGGTGAAATGATCGGCTCACTCAGGCTGCCAACACTGGTTGTCCAGGAGGGAGGATACAGGAACCAGTCGCTTGGGATCAATGCCAGGGCCTTTTTCACCGGTCTTCACAGGGCATACAACGGAAAAATCAACTGAAATGAAGAAATCAATATTTACGATGTCGGGGCTTAAGCGGTACCTGCTGGTGGCAGGAATCCTGCTTGTGGCAGTGATCCTCCTGGCAAACAAGCTTCTCATATGGGGCGCCGCATTTCTTGCCGCAGGACTGATAATCCTCGGCATTCAGCAGCTCATTCTCCTGAATGTCAAGGTCTCCAAGTTCGAGGACAATATATCCGGCCTGGAAGAGAAGAACCAGAGCCTGGCAAAGATGAACGAGAAGCTGATAGAGGAAAATGCATTCCTCAAGGAGAGACATTTCCAGATCACCCAGATAAAGAGCATCCTCGAGATGAACCTCTTCGAGATAGACACCAGGTTCAGGCGTACGGTCAACAGGACAGAGACATTCAATGACCGGGAGATCCGCCACCTCGGGAGCCTAAACGTATCCCTTAAAGCCAAATACGGCATTGACCTTAAGGAGCTCAGGTTCAAGTATCTGCCGGAATCAGATGAGCTAATAGTTGCCAACATCAATCCCAGGTTCCTTTCGTTCGGGAACCGGAAGCTGGAGTGGGAGTTCTTCGAGACCCTCGAGTACAGGAGGCAGCTTCCTCTTACCGGAAAACGGTGGATGACAAGTGACGACCTTGGAGAAAAAGCCGAGAAGCTGAAGGAGGAGATACGGCTCCAGACCGAACATTCGCTTGAAAGCGGACCGGAGGAGTTTGCCTGGATCATGGGCCCGATCCGCGAAAACGTGGTGAATACAATCAGGATCATGTTCAGGGGAATATGCAGCAACATAAGAATTGCAGAGCTGGCAGACACCAGCTTCGTACCGCTTGAGAGCCTGAATCTTGACAGGCTGGAGGAGAAAAAGAAACTAAACTAATTTTCGATGAGCAGATTTTGGATAACAGCCATTATTATTATTGTCTCAGGTTGCGCGACATCAAAAACAGTTAAAATGACTAGTCCTGATGGCAGGATACAGGTGGCTTTCACACTGAACAGATCCGGGCAGCCCAACTATTCGGTCCAATACCTTGATACTGTTGTTATAGCGAATGGTTCCCTTGGCCTGAAAAGAATGGATGCAGATTTTTCAGAGGCTCTCAGGCTTGATTCAGTCACCGGACCAGAGGCAGTTAAAGAAAACTATACCCTCCTGCACGGCAAGAAACGGGAAGCCTCATATAATGCAGTGAGGCATACTGTTCATCTTTCCGGTTCATCCGGGGAGCCAATTGACATAATCTTCCAGGTTTCGGAAGAAGGTTTTGCATTCTGCTACCGTTTTCCCGGGGCATCGGAAGAAGTAAAATTCATCACGGAGGAAAGGAGTTCATTTGGCTTCGCCGAAGGCGCCCTTGGCTGGATACAGCCTCGTGCAGCCTCGAAGTCGGGGTGGAACCAGACAAACCCTTCCTATGAGGAAAACTACCTGATGGAGATACCGCTGGCCACTGTGGCTGCCGACACAAACGGATGGGTCTTTCCTGCCCTTTTCCGTTCAGGCAACTGCTGGGTGAACCTGACCGAGAGCTGGCCGGACCGCAATTACTGCGGCAGCCACCTGGCGAAGGGCAACGGTGCCAACGAGATGGTGATTGCCTTCCCGGAGCTGACCGAGGGTTATACCGGCGGCTCCGTTCTGCCGCAGTCAGAGCTCCCATGGCAGACCCCGTGGCGTATAGTGACCATGGGACGAACCCCGGGAGTCATCGCGGAGTCGACTCACGGCACTGACCTTGCGCTGCCTGCTGGTGAAGGGGACTTCAGTTACGTAAGGCCGGGGCGGGCTGCCTGGAGCTGGGCCCTGATGAAGGACCGGTCAGTCAATTTCGGGGAGCAGAAGCGTTTCATAAGCTATGCCTCGGAAATGGGCTGGGAATACTGCCTCATTGATGTCAACTGGGATAAGACAATCGGCTGGGAAAAAATTGCCCAACTGGCCCGTTGGGCCGAAGAGAAGAAGGTTGGGCTGATACTATGGTACAACTCAGCAGGCGACTGGAATACTGTCACTTACCATCCAAAGGACCGGCTTCTGACGCATGAGCTGAGGGAGGAGGAGTTCAGCCGGCTGGAGAGCATTGGCATAAAAGGAATAAAGGTCGACTTCTTTGGCGGTGACGGCCAGTCGATGATGGATTATTACCAGGATATACTTGCCGATGCCCACCGGCATAGGCTGGTTGTGAACTGCCACGGCTCCACGTACCCAAGGGGGCTGCAGCGCACCTGGCCAAACCTTGTCTCAATGGAGGCGATCCGAGGCTTCGAGTTTGCAACCTTTGATCAGGCTACTGCCGACCTGGTGGCATCAAAAGCCACAACACTCGCATTCACAAGGAACGCGTTTGATCCGATGGATTTCACCCCGGTCTGCTTCACACAGTATGACAATTTCGAACGGAGGACAGGCAACGGCGCGGAACTGGCCCTGGCTGTGCTGTTTTTGTCAGGAGTTCAGCATTATGCTGAGACTCCGATGGGGATGGCAACTGTTCCGGACTATGTAAGGGATATGATGAAGGAAATTCCTGTGAGCTGGGACGAGACCCGGTTCATTGACGGGTACCCGGGCAGGTACATCGTGCTGGCGAGAAGATCCGGAGAGAACTGGTATGTAGCCGGTGTAACCGCCGAAAAGGAACCGTTGAAGCTTGCGGTGAAAATGCCATTCCCCGTGGCCGGACAAAGAACCTTAATTACAGAGGGAGAGACCCTGCGCTCCTTCTCAACCGCCACCGTCACGCCTGACGCGGATGGGAAGATAGACGTTGAAATACAACCCTCAGGCGGTTTTGTAATAAAATTATGAAAACAACTGAAAATCAATAATAAACATGAAGATTCACAGAATCCTCCCCCTCCTGGTCATTGTTCTCCTGTCAGGCTGCAAATACGGACCCGGCTCAGCAGACAGGTATGTTTTGTGGTATGACAGGCCTGCCGCCGAATGGACGGAAGCACTTCCTGTCGGAAACGGTCGCCTTGGCGGGATGATTTTCGGGAATCCTGCATTTGAGCGCCTGCAGGTTAATGAGGAGTCGCTCTGGGGCGGTGTGAACGTGCCAAACAACAATCCCGGCGCCCTTGCAAACCTGCCGGAGATAAGGAAGCTTATTCTCGAAGGGAGGATCCCTGAGGCATATGAACTTTCGGATAAATACCTTTCCGGAATACCGGGAAAAACATGGTCATACCAGACTGTGGGGGATATCTTTCTAAAGTTTGCCGATACCACAGCGGTAACCGGCTACCGCCGGGAGCTGGATCTGGCCACCGGGATTGCATCTGTCGGTTTCAAAAGAAACGGTAAAAGGGTTTCATATGAAGTTTACGTGCCTGCCGGTGAAGACCTTATGGTAATCACAATGAAGTCGGAGGAAGTGGGCGGACTTGACATGGACATCATGCTGACGCGGCCGCAGGATGCGGTGATAACTGTAACCGAAAACAGGATCGACATGGAGGGGCAGATAGTTGATCCCGAGGACCCGGAGAGGGGTCCGGGCGGAGAGCATATGAAGTTCTTTGCCTCGCTGATTGTAATGAGCTGTGACGGAGAGCTGAAGGCCGGCGAAAACAGCCTGAACTACTCCGGAGGAAAGGAAATGACCCTGTTTTTCAATGCACATACAGACTATAATATTGATCTGCTGAACTTTGACAGGACAATCGACCCGAGGAAATCGTGTACCGATGCTATCAGCAAGTCTTCCTGGAAGTCATTCGCCAAGATCAGGAAGGAGCACATTGCAGAACACGCGATGATGTTCAACAGGGTCAGTCTTTCGATTGAGGGTGACCCGGCCCTTGACGAGCTGCCAACTGATGAGCGGCTCAGGAGGTTCCAGGCAGGCGGTGATGATCCGGAACTGATAGCCACCTATTTCCAGTACGGCCGGTACCTGCTGATGGGGTCATCGCGCCGGCCGGCGCAACTGCCTGCAAACCTGCAGGGTATCTGGAACAAGGACCTTGCTGCACCGTGGAACTCTGATTACCACACAAACATAAATCTCCAGATGAATTACTGGCCGGCGGAGGTGTGCAACCTCACGGAGACGACTGAGCCGTTGATACGGTTCATGGAGGAGCTGACCGGCCCGGGAAGTGTGACAGCGCAAGAAACGTACGGTGCGAAGGGGTGGACCTTGCATCACACAACGGATGTCTTCGGCAAGACAGCCGTGATTGACGGGGTTTACTGGGGCATGTTCCCCCTCGGGGGCGCCTGGATGACACTGCCTCTCTGGGAGCACTATGAGTTTACAAATGACACGGCATATCTTCGTGATCAGGCCTATCCGGTGATGAAGGGCTCAGCAGAGTTTATCACGACATTCCTCGTTCCTGACAGCCGGGGCCGGCTGGTGACAGTCCCCTCCTATTCTCCTGAAAACAGCTACATTGACCCCGTCTCAGGCAAGGAATTCAAGCTCACCTATGCACCTTCGATGGACAACCAGATCATCCGTGAGGTACTTGGCAACTGCCGGAAGGCTGCCGCGATACTTGGCGTTGACCGGGAGTGGGCTGATTCGCTCCAGACCATCCTGGACAGGGTTCCTCCCGACAGGGTGGCTTCCAACGGCACCATCATGGAATGGATAGAAGAATTCAGGGAGGCTGAGCCCGGTCACCGGCACATGTCACACCTGTTCGCGCTCCATCCCGGGACACAGATAACCCCCACGACACCCGAGCTGTACACTGCGGCTCGCAGGACACTTGAGAGACGCCTGGAGAACGGCGGCGGGCATACCGGCTGGAGCAGGGCGTGGATAATCAACTTCTATGCACGGCTCGGTGACGGTGACGAGGCTTACAAGCATCTCAGGCTGCTGCTTGAAAAATCAACTTTACCGAACCTGTTTGACAATCATCCGCCGTTCCAGATAGACGGCAACTTCGGCGGTACCGCCGGCCTGGCCGAGATGCTTCTTCAGAGCCAGAACGGAACGGTACAGATACTTCCCGCCCTGCCGGCAGCATGGCCTGAAGGTGAAATAAAGGGACTCAAGGCGAGAGGCAATTTCGAGGTCAGTATCAGGTGGCGCGACGGTGGTGCGGAAAAGATCACCGTGAAGTCGCTCTCAGGGGCACCGCTGAATCTTGCCTACAGAGGAAATTCAAACTTCATGGAGACGAAGAAAGGGATGGTATACAAATTTGACAGCAACCTGAAATGGATAAAGTAGTGCTATTTGTGGCACTGAGCCTGCCGGTGATATTCATCTCGAAGCAGAGTCTCTTTGAGCCGCACAGTCACGGATTCACAAGGTTCTTCAGCTGGGAGTGCATTATTGCCCTTTTTGTGTTCAATTACACAAGATGGTTCAGCGAGCCATACTCGTTGAAACAGATTATTTCATGGCTGATGCTTTGTGTCTCACTGTGGTTTGTGATTGAGTCGGCAGTAAGGTTAAGAAGAGCCAGGAAGCCGGGGGTTGTGCGGGTTGATGAGAAGCTGTTCAGGTTCGAGAAGACCACGGAGCTGGTGACGGCGGGCATTTACAGGTACATAAGGCATCCGATGTATTCTTCCCTTCTTTTTCTGGCATGGGGCATCTGGTTCAAGCAGCCTCTCTGGTACTCTTTTCCCGTGGCTCTGCTGGCATCATGGCTGCTCCGGGTGACCGCCCTGCGCGATGAGAAGGAGTGTCTCTCCTATTTCGGGGAGAAGTACAGTGAATACATGAAAGGGACGAAGCGGCTTATCCCCTTCATCTTCTGAGGCTGCAGGAGGCCCGGGCAGTTGACTGCTGCGGAAGGCACGGGTGAGGGTGCAGGTCAGGCCGGCAGCGTCGCGTGACACCCGCCGGCACTTCCCCGGCACTTCCCCATCAGAGATTCTTATCAGGATACATCTCGTTCCAGTGCTGGGGCTGGTTCTTAAGCTTCATGTCAAACCACGACATGATTGTATTATGCCATTCAATCCGCTTTTTGTAGTCAAGGATATGATGGT
>CAZUIF010000034.1:0-30763 GCA_964621005.1 uncultured Rikenella sp. | reverse complement strand
TAAAAAATAAGAAGAATCCCGGCATTACCGGAACTCTTCAAAGAACAAATATAAAATTTTTTTAATTAAAAAACAAATCCTACCCCTTTAGTAAATATCAGATAATCAATAGGAGTACTCTTTCCTGTCAAGTATAGCCGAATAAATTACAGCTTTTTTCAGGTCTAAACCTCCGGTATGCAGCTCGGCACCCGGTCCTTCGTTGTAATCGAAGTCGGGTGCATCACCTATCTCGCTGTCTGATATCTCATTATGCACAAAACCCCCGATATTGGAATCACCAAGTGAGGTCGCTCCTTCAGAGGCGAAAGCAGCCGCCATGGAGTCTGCTATGGAGCCCTCACGGGCGAAGGCTTCGCTCATCCCGGAGGCGACTGACCCTTCTGTGCTGAAGGCCCGGGCAAGAGGGTCGTCAAAGCTCCCCTCCCGGCTGAACTCGCCTGCCATAGGCTCATCATATTTCCCTTCCATGGAAGGCTCAGAAGGGAGGAACCAGGGTGAAGGTTTTGGTGTAGGCTTCTCCTGCCTGACCGTGGAGGGTGACGGCCTTGTGGCCTGGGTTGCAGTCCTGGCCTGTGGCTTCCGCGTAACAGTCTCCGGCCTGCGCTGGACAGGCTTCGGTGCACCGGGTTTCTTTTTCCCTTTGCCCTGGATTGATCCGGCCAGGGCGATAAGCCCCAGTATTATGTAAAAAACCAAATTGCCTATATCTTCCATCTTCCTTGTTATTTCTTCACTTTGTGCTGCCGCAGCCTCGGCTGTTTTTTCGGATCCACTGTCTTTGCCTTTTTCTTTTGTTGTTTCAGTTCAGGCTGTTTTGCCGGGTCCTTGGTCTTCGGCTTCGGGCCTGCCCTGCCAGGCTTCGGTTGTCTGGGCTTTTTCAGTTCCGGTTCAGTCTGCTCCTTCCGCTGTTTCTGCCTTTTGATCTTGTACTTATCTGCGGTGTTCCTGCTGTTGTTTTCCATCCGTAACTTCGTGCCCTCACTCTGGATCTCGTAATGCCTGGCCCTCATCTTCTTCAGGGCTTTTGCGTCCTCCCTGTCACGGCTGGCCTCCTTTTTTGCCTGTTCCCTCATCGCCTTTTCGGCAGCCCTGCTTTCTCCGCTCTCCTTGACTGCCTTGCCCCGGCGCGAGTTGCCGAAGGTCTCCCTCTCGAACCTTTTTGTGGCATTCTTCTGGGCATTGCAGTCAGTTACCTGAAATGCAAAAAGCATCAGAATAACCAATACTGCCAATCTTACCGATACTAACTCATTATTCATTTCGTTCTTCAGTTAGCTGCGTCAAAACATAAATAATTACATTTACAGAAACGGAAGCAAGCCCATGTCAGTTTCAAATTTAAGGTTTTTTTTACTCATTTCCCTTTTCGTACTGGTAACAACCTCATGCGACAAGGATAAAAACGAGGTGATACCTGACATTACGGTGGACTTCACGATTACCTTTTCCGATCCGGAGTTTTTTGACCTCTTCTACTCACCGGGAACCAGTTCCCTCCTCTCTTCGGCTCACAGGCATCTTGGGCTGGGGACGGCTGGATTTGACGGCAACGGCATCATTGTATACAACACAGGCCTGCAGGGATTTGAATATGCTGCCTTCGACCGCACATGCCCTCACTGTTATGCAACCGACGCAGAAAGTATTGCGGTAAATGTTGACGGTGTATATGCCATATGCCCCAGGTGCTCCACCAATTATGCCATGGGTGCATCAGGATTGCCGCAGAGCGGACCCGGCCGGTATTACCTGAAAAATTACCATACCTCCTTCACCGGTTACAGTGTGAGGGTATGGAACAGGAAATAGGCTCTTTTAGTACCTGTAGTGGTCTGGCTTGTACGGGCCTTCGGCAGGGACACCTATGTAACCGGCCTGCTCCCCGGTCAGTTTTGTAAGGCTGACACCAAGCTGTGCAAGGTGAAGGCGTGCCACCTCTTCATCAAGCTTCTTGGGAAGCCTGTATACCCCTACCGCGTAATCCTTAGTCCAGAGATCTATCTGGGCAAGTGTCTGATTACTGAAGGAATTGCTCATCACGAATGAAGGATGGCCCGTGGCACAGCCCAGGTTGACCAGGCGTCCTTCAGCAAGCAGGAATATTGCGTGGCCGTCAGGGAAGACATATTTGTCGACCTGCGGTTTTATGTTGATCTTCGTTATGCCATTGTAGGCATTGAGGGCGTCAACCTGGATCTCGTTGTCAAAGTGACCTATATTGCAGACGATAGCCTGGTCTTTCATCTTTTCCAGGTGCTCAATTGTAATGATGTCGCGGTTCCCGGTTGCGGTTACAAAGATATTCCCCTCGGGGAGAGCCTCTTCAACAGTTTTAACCTCAAAGCCCTCCATTGCAGCCTGCAGTGCACATATGGGGTCAATCTCGGTAACTATGACCCTTGCTCCGTAGGACCTCATTGATCTTGCCGACCCCTTGCCGACGTCTCCGTAGCCGCATACAACAACCACCTTTCCTGCAATCATCACATCGGTTGCCCTCTTTATGCCGTCAGCAAGCGACTCACGGCAGCCGTACAGGTTGTCAAACTTGCTCTTGGTCACTGAATCGTTCACATTGATGGCCGGAACAAGGAGTTCACCTGCCTCCATCATCTGGTACAGACGGTGAACGCCGGTTGTTGTCTCCTCGGATATACCCTTCATCTCCTTTACCGTCCTGTGCCATTTCAGGGGATCATCGGCAAGAATACTGCGGAGTGTGTCAAGTACTATTGCCTCTTCCCTGCTTGCAGGTTTTGCATCAAGTACAGTCGGATCCTTCTCAGCCTTGAACCCGAGATGAACCAGAAGTGAGGCGTCACCGCCGTCATCAACAATAAGGTTCGGGCCTTTTCCTCCCGGGAATGTGAGAGCCTGTGCCGTACACCACCAATACTCCTCGAGCGTCTCTCCCTTCCATGCGAAGACTGGTATTCCGGCGGCGGCTATGGCAGCAGCAGCATGATCCTGTGTTGAGAATATATTGCAGCTGGCCCACCTGACGTCTGCACCAAGATCCCTGAGGGTCTCAATGAGAACAGCAGTCTGTATTGTCATATGAAGCGAGCCGGTTATCCTTGCCCCCTTAAGAGGCTTCGTGGCTGAATACTTTTTCCTGATTGACAGGAGCCCGGGCATTTCCTTTTCTGCAATTTCTATCTCCTTGCGGCCGAATTCTGCCTGTGAAATATCTTTTACTCTGTACTGAAGATCGTTGTTGATGAATGACATGTCTGAAAAATTTTTAAGTCTGCAAAGATAACTAAAAAAACTGATAATTGTTCAGCGGCCAAGAAGGGCAATTGTCATCTCACGGTCCCTTGCCAGCTGTGCTGCCAGGGCATCCACATTTTCAAATTTCATCTCATCGCGCAGCCTGTGCCGGAATATAACGGTGACTATCCTGCCGTAAAGATCACCGCTGAAGTCAACAAGGTGAACCTCAATTGTGCGGATGCCGTCGCTGTCGGCAATTGTTGGTCTGTGTCCGATATTCAGCATTGCGGCATGCTTCTCCGCAGCCCCTTCAATTGTTACCTCAACAGCATATACTCCGGTGCGGGGTATGAGCTTATGTTCAAATACCGGGGCTATATTCGCTGTTGGGAAACCCATGTTACGGCCTATCCTTCTTCCTGACACCACACTGCCCCTTATGAAATAATCATAACCGAGCATTGCGGCAGCCTTATCGATGCGCCCATCTGCGAGCGATTTCCTGATGAGTGATGAGCTGACCGCTTCCCCGTCAATCATGTATGCATCCTCCCTCGTAACCCTGAAATCCATCCTTGAGGCACACTCCATGACAGTGTTGCTGTCACCTTCATGCCTCCTTCCGAAATGGTGATTGTAACCGGTGATCAGGTGGCGGACTCCGAGATGGCGGCAGAGTATTGACCCGAGGAATTCCGAGGCAGTCATCCTGCTCAGCTCATGGGTAAAGGGAATGACAACCAGGTGGCCTATGCCTGTTGAACGAAGCAGTTCTGTCCTCTCCTCCAGGTCAGTGAGGAAACTGAGATGTCCCGGATCTCCGCTGAGGACTATCCGGGGATGGGGATCAAATGTAACAGCCACTGAATCTGCATTCTCCCTGGAAGCCTCCAAGGTCACACGGTTGAGAAGCATCCGGTGTCCGAGATGAACTCCGTCGAAGACACCCATGGTGATCACGGGATTATTGAAAGAGATGCCTGTATAGCCTTTATGTACGTACATGACCTTAATGAGACCTCAAAAATAAGAAACTTACCCGCTGATTCATCATCTGTATGTGTTGCATAACAAAAAACTGTAAGAACAATCCATCGCTATTATTATTAATTTTGAAGCTCTTAACCCCTCAGTTAATGCAAAAAACCATCCTGAACCTGCTGCTGTTCCTGCTTTTTGCTGTTTCAGTCAGCGGACAGCATATGGCTCCAGGCTACGAAGAAGCAGACCCGGCATGGCTTGAGCAGCTGCTGTACAGGGGAATTGAGTGGCGTCAGAAAATATCTGTTGCCTCAGGAAACGAGTTCTTCCTTTCAGACACCTGGCTTGACGGTAACGTTACTGTACAGGGGCTGCCCTTCACGGGCCGGAAATTAAGGTATGATATTTACAATGACAGGCTTGTGATACTCTGGAAGGATATCCATGCGCTGGTTATCAGCAGCGATGAGGTTGATGCTTTTTCGATAGGTGACGGCGCGTCGGCCAGGCAATTCATAAATCTCAGGGATGATTACAGGGGAATAAGCGGATTTGCGGAGGTGATTTATGCTGGCGGAAGCATGGTTGTTGCCCGCCATACAAAGGTCATTGGCAGGAACACTTCAATGTCATCCTATGCCCAGTACAGGGAGACCACACATTATTACCTGATCACGGGCAGGGATGCTTTGCTGATCAGGAGCAGGGGTTCATTCCTCAACATACTTGGTGAACACCGCGATGAGGTAAGGAAATACATCCGCCAGAAGAATATTCTTGTGGGCAGGTCTTCTCCCGGGGGATTTGGAGTTGCGGCAGCATATTTTGATTCACTGGTTAACGGTGCGGAGGTTAAAAATTGAGAAACAGCTTTCTCATATTCGTCATTGTCCTTTTCAGCCCTCTCATTCAGGCGCAGGTTAAGTCCGGCGCATTCAGCGGCCGTTATTCAGGTGTCCCCTTTGACACTCTTGCACTGTCAGTTGAGCGCAAGGCAGGGATCAGGATCTTTTACAACCCTGACTGGACCGGTGACATCATGGTTTCAGGCACATGGCAGAATGCCGCCCCGCTGGGTGTGATTGACGGGGTTGTCTCACCCCGGGGTCTCTTCTGTACGGAAGACGATGAGGGGAACATAATTATCACCAGGGGCTTTACTGTCAGGCGCAGCTTCATGCGGGAGGCAGGTGACACTGCCGTTATGGCCATGGCGGATACTGTGGTCACTGCCGCGGAAAGCCTGCTCGAGGGCGAAGTAATAACACTCGGAAATCCTGCCGACCTCCGCCTGGAAGGAAAGGTGATCCTCTCAGGGTTTGTCACAAACAGTGACACCGGCGAACCGCTCCAGGGAGCTTCTGTGCAGGTCCGTGAACTGGGAACCGGCGTCATGACCAATCAGGAGGGTTACTATGTCATATCGCTCCCCCGGGGTTCATACAGGCTGGAATACAGGTCGCTGGGTTCGCATGACACCTTCCGGAGCGTGAATATATACGCAGGAGGGAGGATCAACATCGCGATGGAGGAAAAGATCATCCCCATTCGGGAAGCGGTAGTCACGGCCAGCCGCCGGGAAAAGCTTGACCGCCTCGAGAGCGGGATGACAAGGATGAATATTCAGACGATAAGGCTTTCTCCCTCTTCGCTTGGTGAAGCTGACATAATCAAGAGTGTACTGCTGATGCCGGGGGTAAAGTCTGTCGGGGAGGGTTCGGCCGGGTTCAATGTACGAGGCGGATCATCTGACCAGAATCTCATCCTGCTTTACGGTGCCCCTATGTACAATTCCTCACATTTCTTCGGCTTTTTCAGCGCAGTCAATTCCGAAATAATCAGTGATGTTTCACTATATAAGGGGGGCATACCCGCCCAGTACGGCGGAAGGGTCTCATCCATCCTTGAGATTACCGAAAAGGATGGCAACAGGAAGGAGTTTACAGGCAATGCAGGGGTAAGCATGGTAGCAGCACATCTCACACTTGAGGGGCCGGTGAAAAAGGATCACTCCTCATTCCTTCTGGCTGCCCGGGGTACATATTCAAACTGGGTCCTTGGCCGCCTGCCAGCCGAATCGGTCAGGAACAGCCGGGCAGGATTTTATGACATAAACGGCCATTTTGTTACTGACATCGGGAAGAACAGCCTCCTGGAGCTGTCAGCCTATTACAGTCACGATGATTTCAGGTTCAACAGCGACACAGTCTATGCCTATGATAACCTTATTGCTTCGGTACGCTTCAGGCACACATTCTCACCTTCGCTGCTTGCACTTTTCACACTGGGCAACAGCCATTACCGTTACAGCGTTAGCAACTCCCGCATCGGCGACTATGCCGGACGGATGGAACATATGGTCAATACAACAACGGCTGCAGCCGGGATGACCTGGTATCTCGGGTCGGGACACGAGATGAAGTTCGGCGGCGAAACCAGCCTGCACCTTATTGAACCCGGAACCCGGACACCGACATCCCCGGTATCAGTCATAAAACCTTTGATTATTGACAGGGAAGCAGGAATGGAGACAGCGGTTTACGCCGACTACAAGGCTGATCTTGGCGCACGTCTGACTGCCAGGGCGGGTCTCCGTCTTTCATCCTTCCTGGCACTGGGCCCCGGAACTGTGTACAGGTACAACCCCCTTTTTCCCAGGGAGCAGGGTTCAGTAACCGATTCGGTGAGATACCGGGCGGGAAGCGTCATGAAGGCCTATGCCAACCCTGAGGTGCGTCTTTCACTCAACTATCTGCTGACATCGGATATTTCACTCAAGCTTAACTATAACCGCACCTGCCAGTACCTGCACCTGCTCTCTAATACAACTGCCATCTCTCCCACAGACATATGGAAAATGTCAGATTATCACATCAGGCCTCAGAAGGGCGACCAGGTTGCCGGAGGTCTCTTCTTCGACATTGCCGGGAACAAATATGAGATCTCCCTTGACGGCTATTACAAGTGGCTCCATAACCTGATTGATTACAAGGGAGGGGCAAGGCTGACCATGAACCAGCTGATAGAACAGGACATAATTCCCGCCGAAGGGCGTTCCTACGGGGTGGAATTCATGCTTAAGAAGAATGCCGGCAAGCTCAAATCGACCCTGAACTACACATGGTCCAATGTCCGGCTGCGGAGCACCGGCAGGTTCAGTTCGGAGATGATAAACGGAGGGCAGTTCTATCCGGCCAGCTATGACAGGCCCCATGACCTAAGCCTGCAGGTGAACTGGATGTGGTCAAGAAGGTTCAGCTGGAGTACAAACCTGGTCTACTCTACCGGCAGGCCGGTGACTTACCCGGTAACATGGTACAACCATGACGGCCTCCAGGTGATATACTACTCTGACAGGAACCAGTACAGGCTCCCCGATTATATCCGCTGGGATCTGTCAATGAGTATCTACGGCAGCCTGAAGGCGTCAAGACTGTTCAGGTCCACCTGGAATATATCACTTTACAATGTGACAGGAAGGGAAAATGTCTATTCGGTCTTCTTCAGGATTGAAAACGGCAAGATCCAGGGCTATGCCCTTTCCGTGTTTGGAAGGGCGATACCGACAGTATCATACAGAGTAGACTTCTGAAAGGTAAATGAGAACAAGAAATTTCATATTCGCCCTGTATGCCCTGGCCGCAGCTTCATGCATCAGCCAGTTCACGCCGGAGATTGTCACGCAGAACAGGTTTCTTACCGTGAACGGTCTGATCACCGATGAGAACAGGCGCTACGAAATAAAACTCACCTACTCCAGACCCCTGGACGAAACATCAGGGGAGGAGCCGGCACGCAGCGCTGATGTATGGGTCCTTGACGACAGGGGCAACTCATGGCCGTTTGCCGAGGTAAAACCCGGGGTATACAGGAGTGACTCACTGCAGTTCAGGGGCACTCCAGGATATACTTATACCCTCCGTATCCAGCACCAGGGAAAAGAATTCCTGTCTGACCCGTGTCTTCTCCGTGCAGCCCCTCCGATCGACACCCTGACCTACGAAATCCTTGACAGGGAAATCAATGCCTCGGGAAATAAGGAAGAGGTGGTAAGGATTGCACTCAATTCTTTTGATCCGGTTTCAGAAACACACTACTTCAGGTGGACCTTCGATGAGACATGGGAGCTTCATCTGCCGTTCAATACGCTGAATTACAATGCCGCTGTCTGCTGGAAATCTGAAAAGTCACACGAAATACTTATCGCAAATACCGAAGCGCTGAATGAGGATCGCATAACTGACTTCACACTTACGGAATTTGACAACTCAAGTGACCGGGGACAGTTCAAATACAGTATGCTTGCTCATCAGCACTCCGTGAGCCCCGAGGAATATGAATTCTGGGACAAGGTGAAGAGGGTATCGGAAAACACCGGCGGGTTGTACGATGTTATCCCGTCTGCCGTACCGGGAAACGTTAAATCGGTCAGTGATCCGGATGACCTGGTTCTGGGATATTTCAGTGTTTCAGGGGTCAGCAGCAAGAGGATCTTCATCAGGAATCCGCTGATAGTACCGGACATTTATCGCGACAAGTGTGTTGAGGATGTTATTCCGCGAAACCCTGGACTGCCAGGATTGGGTACGTACGTATGGGTTCTCAATGAGCTTGAGAATGAGTTCGGGGCTTTATTCTGGGAGATTACCACCAACAAGACCTGCACTGACTGTGCACTTTTCGCTTCAAATGTCAAACCTGATTACTGGGATGAGGGGTTCAGACAATACAAATAAGCTCACCGCATTTGCATGCCTGATGTGGCTGGCTCTGCCCGCTGCCGCTGCGGGATCATTCCCGGCGGGGCAGGAAAGTGATACCCTTCCTGCAATATTGAAGCACCCGGTTGTGGCAGGTACCGAGTCAGTAATACTGGTCACTGACAGGGAAACATATATTGCCGGTGAAAATGTGTGGTTCTTCATGAATGCACGTATCAGCGGCAGAAATAATCTCCCGCGAAGCCTGGCCGGTTATGCCGAGATACTTAATCCGGCCGGAATGCCGGTAGCCCAGTGCCGGGTGCTTCTTGACGACGGCGGCAACGGTGACGGCTTGCTTTCATTGCCCGACTCGGTCTCTTCAGGTGATTATCTCCTCAGGGGATATACAAGGGCAATGACTTCCTCAGGACCAGAATATTTCTTTACCCGCATCATCAGGGTATTCAATCCCTACAACCTGGGCACCACCTATACCTCAGTCAGCCCCGGGAACACCACTCCCAAACCTGCCGTGGAGATCTTCCCTGAAGGAGGCTCGCTGGTCTTCGGGAGACCGGTAAAGGTAGTCGTCAGGACCACAGGCGATGACAATATGGGACTTCCTGCACGGGTGGTTATCTATTCAGGTGACAGGACGAAAGGTGACACAATATTTACGGGTAAAGACGGCCTTGGCTGGGTCTTCACGGTACCAGATGCCACCGGAAGGATCAGGGCTGAAGCTCTGATTGATTCAAACCTGGTCAGCAGCGCTGTTTTCGGATCCAGGCCTGCAGCCCACGGACTCGCTGTTTCCGTGCTACCAGGCGGAGGAAGCAAGGTCACTGTACTTCATGCCCCGGGGGAAACGGCGTCTTCCGGTAACTGGCTGTATCTTGCCATAATTAACCGCAACGGACTGTCCTTCCTGAGAAAATTCAGACCCGCAGGCGAAGAAAACAGTTTTGACCTGCCAGGGGCAATGCCAGGGGCAGGTATCAGTGAATGCCTCCTTTATGATAACTCAGGCAACCTGATAGCCTCTAGGCTCTTCATGAACAGGGGCAGGACACCCGGGCAGGACCAGGGGGAGAATGAGACCCTTGCCTTAAACGGAAAGGCCCTGCGGGTTACACTGCCGGAAGACTCGATGCATGTCACTCTTTCAGCCTCGGTCTCCGGTGAGGGGAATCTTCCCTGCCAGGGGAATCTCTTACTGCTGTCAGAATGGGTGACAGCCGGCATCATGGCCGGACCGTTCATCCGGCCGTTCCTCTGCGGAAACGGAGATCTGCCTGATGAGCTGCTCATAACCTTGCATGATAGGTATCTGGACATAAATCCTGACAGGGTCAGAAAGGTCATTGCAGAAACGATGGGGCTTGCAATCGACTGCTCGGTGACCATTCAGGGAGTACAGCAGCCAGCCGCAGGAAGAACGCTTTTCATCAACATTCCAGGGAAGGAGACCTTCCTCCGGTATGCTGTAAGCGACGCTGACGGGAAGCTCACTTTCATCGTACCCCCCCGGACCGGGTCAGGAGAGATTGTTATATACCCCGAAGACACCGCAGAGAATCTGTCGGTCAGGATATCCCCTCCATTTTATGCTGAAGCTCTCCCGCTTCGCGCGTCAGCGCATGATCTGGAGTCTGCTGCGGATGAGACCGTGTTACGCATGAGCCTTAACAGCCAGGTGATGAGGATTTACCAGGTAAACCAGACCGATACAGCGGCTGTTGTGCCGGCTGCGTCGGAGAGGAAGCACTTTTACGGTACTCCTGACCGGCGGCTGGTGATTGCCGACTACATAGCCCTGCCTGAACTGGAGGAATTCTTCTTTGAGCTTATTCCTGGCTGGAACCTTGTCAGAACCCGTTCCGGATATGAGTTTCGTCTTTATGACCCGGTGACGGGAGCCGCGATTAAAACAGCCCCTGTAATGTTCATTGACGGCACCTGTACGACGGACCCCGCAACGATTGCACGGCTGTCACCTTATATTACAGAATACATTGATGTCTGTGAAAGCTACTTCCGCCTCGGTGCAGTGTTGCTGCCGCCGGTTGTCAGCGTGGTGACCCTGAAGGGCGATTACAGGCAACAGGCCCTGCCGCCACAGGCCCTGAGGATAAATTACCGGTTCAGCAACCCCGTAATAAACTTCAGGCCTTACCCGGGCGATGCCTCCGGACACATGCCAAGGTTCAGCAACACGCTGCTGTGGGCACCGGACACAGTATCGGGCACAGGGAGGGAACTGTCATTCACACTGCCCGGTCATGACTATAACAGACCGGTCACTGTCTGCCTGACAGCAATCGGCAGTGACGGGCAACCTATGTTCTACAGCAGGTCACTGGATTCCGGGGTGCTGTGATTCCCCCGAATAATTTTGCTATTATTGTGGCTCCTGAAGAAACACTTTAAAAAGGGGGAAAATGGGTAACGGCCTGAGAAATTACACATTGCTTGCATTTCTTTGGCCGTTTGTGTTCTTCGCCTCAGGCGCTGATCCCCGTCAGGATAATGAGCCCCTGCAGGATACCACCTGGCTGAAACAGCAGATCCGCAATGGCAGGATATGGGAAAACAGGTACGGACAGGTCTCCGGTCATGAGTACTTTCTTACCGAGGCCCTGTGTGAGGGAAGGGTTACGGTTAACGGCAGGGAATTCATAAACCTGCTCCTCCGGTATGATATCCTGAATGATAACCTGGTAATTATGATTCACCCTGACCTGTTCATCGTTATGAACAGTGAAGCCGCGGGAGAATTCACACTCACCTGCCAGAACAGGGAATACAGGTTCGTAAACTTCGGGGAAGCCGGATATTTTCTTGTACTGTATGACGGGAAAACCAAACTGCTGAGAAAATATGTCAAGACTGTAAAGAAGCAGTCTTATGATAACCTCTATGCCACATTTGTTGAAGAGTCAACCGAATACATCCTTTCCGGCGGCACTCTTCACCCGGTAAGGAACAGGAAGGACGCAGCACTGGCTCTTGCATGGAAGGAAAAGGAAGTCAGGGAGTACATCCGCAGGAATACCCCGTACAGGATTGCCGGGAATGCAGAATCACTCATCCCTGTTCTTGAATATATTGATTCAATCACCCCGGGGAAATGAAACGGCGATTCCTGATACTGCTCCTCTCACTGTTTCAGGCCTTCAGTGCCGCCGGTCAGCAGCAGTCAATGCCTGTCACTTGGGATTATGCCGGCAGTTCGTTTGCCGAATTTGCCGTCCGTGCCGAGAAATCATTGCCGGTAAGGTTTTATTTCAGGAGCGACTGGGTAGGCGGGCTGCAAATGCCTGATCTTGGCAGGACACCACAACTGAAAGATGTACTTGACGCTGCCTTTGCCGGCAGGAACCTCCACTACCACATTGATAACCAGGGTAATATAATTATAACCGGAGAGTACAGCCTCAGGCCTTTTGGTTCAGTTGCAGCACCCGGGGGAAGTTACCTTCCGCAGAAGGATTACAGCAGTGAGCAGAGCCTTTCGGTGAACGGCGAAAACCAGGTATATGACATCGGCAATCCGTCAGAAGCAGGCCGTTCAGGCATAATCACCGTTTCAGGTTACGTTAGGGACATCTCCTCAGGTGAGGGGTTGCCCGGAGTCACGGTGTTTGTAAGCGAGCTGGCGCAGGGAACGGCAACGGACGGGAACGGCTTTTATATGGTGAACATCCCGAGAGGTTCCTATACTGTACACTTCTCCTTCCTTGGCATGAAGGAGACCAGCGTCACCACCAGGGTCTACGGCAGCGGAAGGCTTGACATAGGCATGGCTGAGGTATACATTCCGATTGAGGGTGCGGTTGTTACGGCAAGGAAGAATGATGCACTCCGGAGGCTCGAGACAGGGCTCGAGAAGATCAGCATTGCAACTCTCAGGCTGATGCCTGCCTCTCTGGGCGAGACTGATGTTCTCAAAAACATTCTCCTGGTTCCGGGAGTCAAAACTGTGGGAGAGGCTTCGCAGGGATTCAACGTCAGGGGCGGTGCATCAGACCAGAACCTGATCCTCCTGTACGGCGCACCCCTGTTCAACCCGTCACACTTCTTCGGTTTCTTTACCTCAGTCAATGCCGATATAATTAAGGATCTGAACCTTTACAAGGGGGGTATGCCGGCCAGGTACGGCGGACGGCTCTCTTCCGTTATAGACATCATACCCCGTGACGGCAGCCCCGGTGAATTCAGCGGGAAAGCAGGAATAAGCCCGATAGCAACCCATGTCCTGCTGGATATACCTGTAGTCAGGAACAAACTTTCAGCCATTGTTGCAGCGAGGACAACATATTCAAACTGGATTATGGACCTGGTCGACTATCCGCTACTGAACAAGAGCCGGGCCTCGTTCCGTGATATGAACTCAAGACTGACATGGACACCTGACAAAAAGAACAGCATCGAACTGTCCGGTTACTATAGCTTCGACTCATTCAGCCTTAACAATGACACTGTCTACCGGTATGCAAACACAATCGGTTCTCTGAAATGGAACCGTTTCCTTGCCGGCGGCGCGAAGCTGTCGCTTTCGGCATCCACAAGTCATTATGACTACAGTATTGGAAGTACAGATTTCCCGGAGAAGGCATTTGACCTCAGCTACGGCATACAATACACAGGTTTCAGGGCAGAAGCCGACATCCCTGCGGGGGAAGTTCATCATCTGAATGCCGGAATTGAATCCGCTCTCTATGATGTTATGCCAGGAAAACTACGGCCGGCAGGGGAATCTTCACTCGTCTCACCGAAGGAAACCGGCAGGCAGAGGGCACTCGAGAACGCTCTTTACATTGAAGACAGGCTGACCCTGTCAGAGAGCCTGTCAGCAAGCATGGGGATCAGGTATTCAGTCTTTTCCGCCATCGGGCCTGCAAGTGTCAGGCTCTATGAGGAAGGGCTTCCGATGAGCAATGCAACTGTTACAGATACCATTTTGTTCCGGCAGGGGAAATTTTACAGGACATATTCCGGCCCCGAGATCAGACTGTCTCTCAATTACATGATTTCCGGCCGGAGTTCAGTCAGGGTGAACTACAACCGGACCAGGCAATACCTTCACCTGCTGTCGAATACGGTATCAATCTCTCCAACCGATATCTGGAAACTCTCCGACTGGTACCTTAAACCACAGGTTGCGGACCAGTTTTCTGCCGGTTATTATCTTAACATTCCGTGGAACAACATCGATCTTTCCGGTGAGGTATATTATAAGCCGATGCGCGGTATGATTGACTTCAAGGGGGGAGTCGTGCTGATGATGAATGAAAGCATAGAAAAGGAGATAATCAGTGTTACGGGACGTGCCTGGGGGGCAGAGCTGATGGCAAGAAAGGCTGCCGGTAACATTACATGGAGTCTGGGCTATACATACTCAAGGGTTGTGCTCCGCAGTACAAGCCCGTATGAAGGTGAGGCAATCAACTCGGGCAAATGGTTCCCCGCCTCTTTTGACAGGCCTCATGATCTCTCTCTCAGTTTCAACTACACCGTTACAAGGCGGTTCAACTTTTCATTCAATTATGTTTACACCACAGGCCGCCCTGTCACCTACCCTGTCGGAACCTACCAGTCGGGAGGCCTCTGGCTGATACATTACTCTGACAGGAACAAGTACAGGGTGCCTGACTACTCAAGGCTTGACATCTCGGCGCGGTTGCTGGGAAACCTCAAATCAAAGAAACTGATGAATCCCGCGTGGACCTTTTCATGCTATAACCTTCTTGGTCGTGCCAACGTGTACTCGGAATATTTCATCCCTGACGGCAGGAACATAAGGGCCTACAGGCTTTCTGTTTTCGCCAGGGCCATACCCTCACTATCCTACAGCTTTGATTTCTGATACTGACAGATGAACCGGTTATATTACATATTGCTGGCAGCGGCCATACTCTTCCCGGGTTGTGTCACCCAGTTCGTACCTGACATAACAGGCGAAGAAAAGGCGCTGGTTGTGGAGGCAAGGATCACAGACAGGAATGAGACTTATGTCGTCAGGATATCCTCCCTCCGGCCGGTCTACGGTGAATACCCCGAACCATATGTCGGAATTACTGATGTATCCGTCCTTGATGATGCCGGCAATGCATACCCGTTTATATATCATTATGACGGGACTTTCCGCTCTGACTCAACCCTGTTCACAGCGATGCCCGGACGCAAATACAAGCTCCGCCTTGAGGGTACTGAACACACTTATGAATCAGACTTTATTGAAATGATACCGGTACCATGCATTGACTCACTGTATGCCGGGCCGGAGGAAAATGAATTCTACAGGCCGGGTGAGACCACATGGGGCTACCAGGTGAGCCTTGACACACATGATCCCACGGGGGTATGCAGGTTCTACATGTGGACCTATGATGAGACATGGGAATTCCGCTATCCTTACCGTTCGCCGTACATGATAAACCGGATCTGCTGGAAGTCGGCCAAATCTGCTGACATCAACATACTGAGTACCAATTCGCTGGACGAGAGCAGGGTAATCAGGCAACCTGTCGCCTTTATTACAAATGAAACTGACAGGCTCATCGTCAAATACAGTATCCTGGTAAGACAGTACTCTATAAGTGAGGAGGAGTTTATTTACCGTGAAAACGTGAGGAGGACTGTTTTCGAGTCGGGCGGGATGTATGATGCAATCCCGGGCTCAATCACAGGAAATATAAAGTGTACAGATGATCCGTCGCAGCAGGTACTGGGGTTCTTCGGCGTATCAGCGGTCTCTGAAAAGAGACTGTTCATTGATAATGTCCAGTCTCAGTTTCCCGATTTTTATGCCTGGTGCAGGATAGACACAGTGACTGTATCTGCCTATCAGAATGGTAATTACGGGCCGGATGTATTCATCCTGCTCGAGTGGTGGGAGCCCCCTGCCCCGCCATACTATATTCTCTCAGTACACAGGGAGTGCATTGACTGTTCCATGATAGGAACCGCTGTCAAACCTGATTACTGGGATGAATCCGGTCAGTTTAAAACCGTGCAGATATCACCGGATGAAAAAAAATAAACTGATACTGCCGGTGGCAATTTTCTGCCTGTTTCTGACGGGGACCCTTGCAGGACAGAAGGCAATGGCGGATATAGGTTCAGTCACAGGAAACCTGGAGAGGTACGCTGATGAGAATCCCTTCGCGGAGGTCTTTCTGCATACCGACAGGGGGATGTATGCCGCAGGTGAGTCTGTCAGGATTGGTGCATGGCTTTTCCGCTACCCTGACATGAGTCTGGCATCGGGGATCAGTTATGTCTACGCCGAACTTCTTGATTATTACGGCCACCCGGTTTCGCAGGCAATTATCCGCGTGGATAACGGAACCGGTGAATCACAGATCACGCTGCCTGACACCCTGGTTACCGGTTCCTACCTGCTCCGTGGCTATACAAGTTCCGGAAGGAATTTCCTGCCTTACGGATGTTTCATGAAAAGGATCACCGTTGCTAACCCTTTCCGCAGCGGATATCTCGATTACTGTACCGGCCTGAAATCCGTTAATGATCAACCTTACAGTGTGAGATTCCATCCGGAGGGTGGCAGAACGGTGAACGGCATCCCGTCTTTAATAGGGATATCCGCAGTAAACCGTTTCGGATATCCGGTAAGGTGTGAGGCCACTGTGGTTAACGGAAGGGAAGAGCCGGTGGCGCATGTCGCGACTGACAGCACCGGAACAGGTTCGTTTGAGCTGGTTCCTCAACGGGGAGAGACGTATTCACTTGTCCCTGCCGGGACGGGTCTCAGGTTTGACCTGCCGGCAGCGGCAGACAGCGGGATCACAATGAGAGTCCGGTACGATGAAGCCGGCACGGTAAAAATCCTGCTCAGGGAGGTGCATGACAGCCCGGCAACGGCTGAAAAAGGAGGATTTATCCTTATCCAGTCAAGGGGCAGGCTGCTTTACAGCTGCGAACTGCCCCGGTGGGAAGACATTTATGAGCTCAGCATCCCTGCCTCGCGGCTGAAGGAGGGCATCATGAATATTGCGTTATTTGACAGGGAAGGACGGTTTACTGCAGAAAGATATCTTATGCTGCCTGAAACCGGTAAAAGGAAAATAACTCTTGATGTTAAAGGAGAAAGAGGCCGGCGACAGAATATCAGCATAGAAATTTCCCCTGCCGGGGAGCAGGGACAACCTTCTGAGGGAATGACTGGCAGTATCTCCGTTTCAGACGGATTCACCCCTGATCCGGCTTTGACATTATCAGAATACCTTCTTTCAGGACCGGAGTTTTACAATGATTTTACAATACCGGGTCTTCCGGCTCTCCCCCCCGTGACAGATCCCGGAACTACGGACAATTGTCTGCTGGGGATTAAAAGCGTATGGATCGACTGGAGGAAAATAGCATCGGGGAGCTGGCCGACCCCGGTCTTCCCTGAAGAGAACGGCGGCAGGTATCTCACAGTAAAACAGTCAGCCTCATCACTTATTCCTTCCGAAGCAAAAAGTATCTCCTGGCTGACATCATGGGGAGAGCTCAGGTCACTTCAGTACGCTGAAAGTGACATGGCAGGGAGGTTCGGCTTCTTCCTGGACGAAAAGAATAAGCCTGAGGAGATACTGATCAGGATGAGAAATGGCGCACCTTCCCTGGTGCTCATGGCAGATCCGGTGTTTTCAGCGGAGAGGATCATCAATACATTCACCCCTGATACATCTTCTTTCCCTCCTGCTGACAGGGAGGCCGGCAGAATAACTGACAGATACCAGATTGAAAAAATCTATGGGATTGCCGACAGCCTCAAAAAGCCTTTGGAAAAAGACAGGGGTAAAACAGAAGGGAGGTTCTACGGAATCCCTGACCAGGAAATAAACCTGGATGATTACATAAGTCTGACCTCTATGAGGGAGATCTTCTTTGAACTGGTCAAAAGAATAGTCGTGAGGTCTGACAGGGACGGAAGCGGACTTCAGATCTGGGATCCTGTACTTAAGAGAGCCCCTGCTCTCTTCATTGACCTGGTTCCGGTTGATGATGCGGAAACCGTGCTCGGGCTCGATCCTGCAAGGGTTCAGAGAATTGATGTAATCTCGGGAGATTACCTCCTGGGAGATATCGTCCTGCCGGGTATTGTCAGCGTGATTACCCGGAAAGGGACCTACAGTGACAGTCCCCTTCCGAAAGGAGCACTCAGGTTCCCCTTCAGGATGTATGATCCTCCCGTCCCCTTCATAATTCCCGTGCACGGTAACGAAGATGATCCGGTCTCAGAACGGATCCCTGATTTCAGGAACACGGTATTCTGGAAGGGTGACCTACGCAGTGACAGCACGGGCAGGCTCCGGTGTGAGTTCACAAGCCCTGACGATGCCGGGGATTATCAAATCACCGTCAGCCTGATCGACCCAGATGGCAGACCCGCATCAGTCAGGCAGAAGATCTCATTCACCGGACTGCAGAACCCTTGAGGTGCCTGAGTTTCTTTCCATCCTGTCAATCAGCCGGAGATTAATAACATGCGGAAATGATTCCGGTTTGACAATACCTTTTTGTATCTTGGTGTAAGAATACGGAAGTGAAAAAAAGGTACTACAATATTGATCCGTGGCTTGATCCGTTCAGGGAAGTCATTGAGGCAAGGCTCACCTACACCGGTGAGCGCGAGAAGCTTTTCACCGGGGGCCGGTCACTCACTGACTATGCCAACGGCCACCACTGGTACGGGCTTCACCGCACCGCTGACGGATGGGTATTCAGGGAACATGCCCCGAATGCCACTTCGGTAACACTCACCGGGACATTCAGCAACTGGAAGGAAGAGGAACGCTATGCCCTGCGGAGAAATGAAAACGGCGACTGGATCGGGGAGTTCAGCAGTGACATGTTGTCACACGGCGATCTTTACAAGCTGATTGTCAAATGGAAAGGCGGGCAGGGGGAACGGATACCTGCCTATGTGACCCGGGCAGTACAGGATGACGTTACGAAGATATTCTCCGCCCAGGTATGGCATCCCGATGACGGTTACGTGATGAAGCACCCGGCGCCTCCCCCGCCCCCCTCGTTACTCGTTTATGAGGCACATGTGGGTATGGCCACTGAAGAGGAGAGGACAGGCACATACCGGGAGTTTGCATCAAACGTGCTGCCGCGCATCAAGAACCTTGGATACAATACAATACAGCTGATGGCAATCCAGGAGCACCCGTATTACGGCTCCTTCGGGTATCATGTCTCCAGCCTGTTCGCTCCATCATCCCGGTTCGGCACTCCCGATGACCTGAAGGAGCTTATTGATACAGCTCACGGTATGGGTCTCAGGGTCATAATGGACCTTGTGCATTCGCATGCCGTGGCAAATATTCTGGAAGGGCTCGGTCTCCTTGACGGTGATCCCGGGCTCTACTTTCATACCGGTGACCGGAGGAAACATGTTGCCTGGGACTCACTGTGCTATGACTACGGAAAGCCGGAGGTCAATCACTTCCTGCTGTCAAACTGCAAATACTGGCTCGAAGAATTCCGGTTTGACGGGTTCAGGTTTGACGGTATCACCAGCATGCTTTACTATGACCACGGACTAGGCTCAAACTTCGTATCATACAAACAGTATTTTGACGGCAACCAGGATACCGATGCAATTGTATACCTGACCCTTGCCAACAAGCTGATCCATGAATTCAACCCTGGCGCCACGACAGTGGCAGAGGAGATGAGCGGAATGCCGGGACTGGCTGCTCCGGCAGCCTCCGGAGGGCTGGGGTTTGATTACAGGCTCGCCATGGGTGTGCCTGACATATGGATAAAGATGGTAAAGGAGATCCCTGATGAAGACTGGGATCTCGGGTACCTGCTTCATGAGCTTACCCAGCACCGTGCCGAAGAGAGTGTTGTATCATACTGTGAATCTCATGACCAGGCACTTGTTGGCGACAAGACACTGATATTCCGGCTGGCAGACAAGGAGATGTATACCTCCATGAGCCTTCTGACCCCGAGCCTCATAATTGACCGTGCTGTAGCCCTCCATAAGATGATCAGACTCTTCACCTTCATGGCTGCGGGAGGAGGTTACCTGACTTTTATGGGTAATGAGTTCGGTCACCCAGAATGGATCGATTTCCCCAGGGAAGGCAACGGCTGGAGCTACAAGTACGCCCGCAGGCAGTGGAGACTGGCTGATGACGAACTGCTGAAATACCGCTTCCTGAATGAGTTCGACAGGGCAATGGTGGAGACCGGCAAGAGTCACGGGCTGCCTCAGCTTCAGCTGACAGAGACTCTGTCGGTCAACAACGCGGATAAGATCATCGCCTTCAAACGTGGCGACCTGGTCACGGTAATGAACTTCAACCCTTCAGTCTCCTTTACGGGTTACGGAATTCCGGTCAAGGGGAAATTCAGGATCATCCTTGACACCGATGATCCGCTGTTCGGCGGACAGGGCAGGATAGACTCAACACAGACCTACTTCTCACAGCCTGACCAGGGGCACTATGGAGTCACCGCCCCGCATCACCTGAAGCTGTACCTCCCTGCAAGAACAGCAATCGTGCTCCTGCAGGAGAGGATCAGAACAATCATGGACCTGTAGGCCGGGCAGGGGGGCCAGCCCCTTACCGGCGCCGGCAGTATGTCCGGGTATTCAGCAGTTTGTCCGGGTATTCAGCAGTTTGGCCGGGTATTCAGCAGTTTGGCCGGGCAGCATCAGTCAACCCACCTCAGCAGGCAGAAGTCCTGTCTGTGAGGCAGTTCACTGTGCTTGGCATAGATACGTATCCCGTAGAAGAAGGTGCCTGCCATCTCCGGCTGGAAGTCAACACTGTAGATAACCCTTCCCTTCTTGCGATTCAGGGGCTTGAACTCCTTTGCCGTAAAGAAGACGTGTTCACCGTTCTTTGCCTGCCGGTTGACAACGAGCTCCACTCCGACATTCTCTGTAGGGATGCTCTTTATATCGAGGATGATCTCGGTGGTATATGAATGACCGGAGCGGTATACATTCTTCTCTGTGCCCTTAACATCAAACCTTACAACCTCAATGTCATCCCATGCCCTTGAAATATTGCTTTTCCATGCTGCGAGTTCGCGTGCAAGGGCATAGTTGTCAGCGGTTATCCTCCTGCTTCTCTCCCACAGCTTCTTGTAGAACCGGTTCATGTAGTCATTCATCATGCGCCTGGTGGTAAACTCAGGGGCCACCTTGACCATCGTATTCTTGATGTAGCTGGTCCACTCACGCGGTATACCGTCCTCATCCTTTGAGTAATACGCAGGGATGATCTCATACTCGAGCATATTGTATATTGTCTCGGCATCAACGTCATCCTGAAGGTCCTGGTTGGTATAGGTCCTTTTCTTGGGCAACGCCCAGCCGGCGAAGGCATGATATCCTTCAACCCACCATCCGTCGAGGACGCTGAAGTGAATGGTTCCGTTCATGACGGCCTTCTCTCCGCTGGTGCCTGATGCCTCCAGGGGTCTGGTGGGAGTATTCAGCCAGATATCCACACCGCGGACAAGGAATCTTGCCATCTCCATGTCATAGTTCTCGAGGAATAGTACCTTCCCGGCAAACTGCGGCATCTGCGAGATCTCATTTATACGCCGGATGAGGTCCTGGCCTCCCCCGTCATTCGGGTGTGCTTTACCGGCATAGATGAACTGCACGGGCCGTTCAGGGTTGTTGACGATCTTTGAAAGACGGTCAAGATCCCTGAAAAGCAGGCTGGCCCGCTTGTAGGTTGCAAACCTGCGGGCAAAACCTATCGTCAGCGCCTTCTCATTGAGATGCGAACTGATGTTCATGAGGGTACGGGGACTGACATGCCTCTCGAGCATGTCTGACTGAAGGCGCTTGCGGATGTTGTCAAACAACCGCTTCTTCAGCTTCATCTTGGTTTCATACACCTTCTCGTCCTCAAGCTGGTAGATCTTTGCCCACTGCTCACGGTCATTCAGGTCAAAATGCCTTTCCCCTGTAAGTTTCTCATATATCTGTTCCCACTCAGGCGCCACCCATGTTGAATAGTGTACCCCGTTGGTGACATGACCGATGTAAAGCTCGTCACGAAGGTATCCGGGCCACAGTTTTGAGAACAGCCCGCGTGATACATGGCCGTGAAGCTGGCTCACACCGTTCATCTCCTGGGACAGACGGGTTGCCAGGAAGCTCATGTTGAACTTGCGGTCATGGTCATCCTGGCAGCGGCCGAGAGCCATCAGCTGGTCCCACGTAATGTTGAGCCTGGTATGGTAATGCGAGATGTACTTCCTGAGAAGGTCCTCTTCAAAGGAGTCATGGCCGGCCGGTACAGGGGTGTGGGTCGTAAAGAGGGTTGAAGCCCTGACGATCTCAATCGATTCCTCAAAGGTGAGGTGTTCGTCCTCTATCAGGCGGCGCATCCTCTCGAAGCCGATGAATGCCGAATGGCCTTCATTGCTGTGGTAGACATCCGGCCTGATGCCCAGGGCTATGAGGGCACGCATGCCGCCGATGCCGAGTATCAGCTCCTGTTTAAGGCGATTTTCGGAGTCACCTCCGTAGAGATAATGTGTTATAGCCCTGTCCTCATGCGTATTCTCCTCAAAATCGGTATCAAGGAGATAGAGTTTCACCTTTCCAACCGCTGTCAGCCATATGCGGGCTTTCAATGTACGTCCGGGCCATGTCAGTTGAATGGTCATCTGGTTGCCGTTGCTGTCCTTCACCGGCTCAACGGGAATCTGCGAGAAATCCTCTGCCTCGTATGTTGCCTGCTGCTCCCCCCTGGGGCCAAGCTTCTGCCTGAAGTAACCGTACCTGTAAAGCAGTCCGATACCGGTAATGTTCACGTTTGAATCGCTGGCCTCCTTCAGGTAATCCCCTGCAAGCACACCCAGGCCGCCGGAATATATCTTCAGGCTGGGATGGATGCCGAACTCCATGCTGAAGTATGCTACCGAAGGCAGATCTTTGTTTTCCGGCCTGGCAAGGTATTCGGTAAACTCTTTGTAAATCCTGTCAGAATCTTCCAGGAACACCTCATCATCCGAAAGCACAACAAGCCGCTTGTAGTCAATCGCTTCGAGCAGTCTCTTCGGGTTGTGTCCCACCTCTTCCCAGAGTGTCGGGTCCATGCGGCGGAACAGGAATTCAGCGTCGCTGTTCCATGACCACCAGAGGTTTGCGGAGAGTTCCTTAAGGTAGGCTATCCTTTCAGGAAGTTCAGACTGCACGTATATGTCTTTCCATACCGGTGCCTGGAAAGGTTTTCTCATCTGCACCTCGGTGGCCTCCAGGATACGGGTGTATTCCCTGGGCTGGTCAATTCTCTCCCCGCTCTTTTCAAGCGCGAACCTGTAGGCTTCGCTGTAATAGCTGAAGAGGGTGTTCCAGTTGGCTATCCGTGAAATCTCCCATGCTTTCCGGCTGGCATCGGCAGCTTCCTCAGGGGTCATGTGCATAAATTTCCTGATGAACTGCTCCATTCCGGCCACCACCTCCTTCTCATTGAGGTCAGTACGGTTCAGAACCAGGCAGCCGTCGCCTGGGTTTTCAAAATAGGAATCAACCCACATGCCGAACCCAGCCAGGTTGGTAGTCACTGTGGGGACATGGAACATCAGGCTTTCGAGCGGGGTGTAGCCCCAGGGCTCATAATATGAAGGATATAATGTTAGGTCGAAGCCGATCAGCAGGTCGTAATATTCCATGTTGAATATTCCGTCATTGCCGTTCAGGTATGAAGGGACGAAGATCACCTTGACCTTGTCTTCTTCCCTGTTCTGTATCCCTTCCAGGGTGAGCTGGTTCATCACAGGGTCATCATTCACATAATGAAGTCCGTGGGTCAGGTATCTGTCTCCCTCGGTGACTCTCGTGCCGCCGGCAAGAGCTGCTGCGAGGTCCTGCCTGGGGCCCTTGTGGTATGCCGGAACGAGGATAAAAGCAACGCACTGGCGGTTTGAATCAGCCTTTCTGTTCACCTCGCCCAGTGATGAGAGGAAGAGATCAATACCCTTGTTTCTGTATTCATACCTTCCGCTGGTTGATACCAGCAATGTTTCCTCCGGCAGGTCATAACCGAGAAGTGCCTGTGCCACTGACAGTAATTTTCCGCGGGCTGTCCGGCGTGCTTCCTCGAATTTCTCGGGAGCCGGCACAAAAGTGTCCTCGAATCCGTTCGGGGTGATAACATCGGGTTTCTTGCCAAGGAATGCAGCACATTCCCTCCCGGTAATCTCACTTACTGAAGTGAATACATCAGCCTCCTGGGCGCTTATCTTCTCCAGTGACTGCTTTGAGGTTACGTTGAACTCATGTGCAGTCTGTACAGGGTTGAACTCCTTCAGGCGGCTGTAGAGCTGCCTGTTATTGCCTGCAATGCTGCGGCCGAGGACAGTTGCATGAGTGGTGAATGCCGTCGTGATCCACGGGGCATGCTTCTCGAGGTACAGAACGCCCATGCCTGTCATCCACTCGTGGAACTGGGCTATGACGCGAGGATACTCCCGGTAGAAGCTGGTAAAGCTTTCGATGACTTTTCCTGCAGCGTAGCCGAAAAGGGCAGGTTCAATATAATCCCACTGCCCCGATATGCTGTCAAGTTTGTAGGTCTCCCAGAAACGGGCAAATATTTCATTCTGCTGTCCGAAGTAGGGGGTGAAATCAACGAGCATGACACGCGGATTCCCCCTGATATTCCAGCGCCCTGTCTTTACTATCAGTCCCTCCTGGGCTGCGACAGCCTTCCACGACTGGAACATCGTGTCATCAGGGGTGAATTCCGGGTTGGATTTGTCATCCCTCCACACATCCGGACCGATAAGTATATAATTATCTCCAAATTCATGGGTTACATTAAGCGCCTTGGTTGAAATGACTGTATAAATTCCTCCCACCTTATTACACACTTCCCAACTTGTCTCAAATAAAAAATCAGCTTTCATTTCCATATAATTAATAATCAATTAATACGCACAAGGCGCATATAAGTTACACATAGCATGAGATCCCGGTAATTATTTGCCACCGGTCTTTTTCCTGGTGGTTCGGGTCTTCGGTGCAGCGGTTTTCTTAGGCTTTGCTGCTTTTTTCGGAGTTTCTGCTTTCTTTGGCTTTGCAGTTTTCTTCGAGCCTGCTGCCGCCGCGGATTTACCCCTGGCTGCAGGTTTTTTCTGAAGCTTCACAAGCTTCTCCTGCAACTCGGCTATCAGCCTGTCACGGTGCCTGATATCAGTGGAGAGGCGGTTTACATCTTCATCATGAATGTTTAGCGGGCATACTGCATTGAGCCTGATCTCGAAATCACTCAGCACGTTCATGTAATTCATGAATGCCTGGTACGGATTTTCATAAGGGTTAAAATATGCATGAACAGCGCCGTCAGAGAAGAATTTCGTTGACATGTAGTAAAAATGGTCGCTCGACTGCAGGTATACCCAGTCGCGCATCAACTGCTCATTATCACATCGGCCTACCCTGTCAGACAGGCTGTAAAGCTTATTGACGGCTGCTGTCTGAAGTTCGTTCCCCATCCATGCTGTAAGGTCTCTCTCCTCATCAGCCCATGATATCGGCGACGGAACATGAAGCAGCGATACCGGCTGGTACTCATCGGCTACCTCTGATACCGTCATGAAGCTGAAAGGTGTCTTCTTGATGATCATCTCAGGCATATGCTTCAGGAAATCAAATATGCCCGTCTCCTTCTTCTGATGCTCTCCGAAAGTCTCATAGTCCATGAAGATATTTACCAGTTCGGAAGTAGTTGCCAGCCCCTTGATCCATCCGGCATACTTTTCAGCCGTTAGCGGAAAGCTTGACCACTCCTTGTTTGAGAACCGGAATGCGATGTCATCGCTGAGGGTGTAGTTTCTGAGCAGAACCTTCAGCCTCGGGTTGATTGCATTGCAATAGAGGTAATTGGGTGATTTCCAACCGAGGATATGCCTGGCTCCTTCTGTTACAACGGCCTTGTAGCCCATTTCTGCCATCCAGCTTCCTATCTCGTCAGAATAGATGAGTTCGGTATTTCTTATTGAAGTAGGTTCATATCCGATGTATTCAACCATCTTGTCACGGTGGACCCTGACCTGCAGTTCATATCTCTCCCTGCTCATCAGCGAGGCCAGTGAATGGGAATTGGTCTCTGCAAGGAATTCGACACATCCGGTTTCAGCCAGTTCCCGGAACGAGGCGAGCACCTCGGGGGCATACAGCCTGAACTGGTCAATGACAATCCCCGTCAGGGAGAATGTAACCCTGAACTTGCCCTTATGCTTGCGGATGAGGTCAAGAAGAAGCCTGTTTGCCGGCAGATAGCAGTTATTGGCTATCTTCCGCAGGATAGACTCATTCATGAAATCGTCATAGTAATAGTGTTCATGACCCATCTCGAAGAAACGGTACCGTCTGAGCCTGAAGGGCTGATGAACCTGGAAGTAAAGGCAAACTGCCTTTTTCTGTGATGTGCTCATATCTTTTATCTTGTCTGTTGCAAAACCCCTGAATAAATACCTTTGACATGGCCGGCGGCCTTCTCCCATTTGAGCTTGTCAACCTCTTCCTTGCCGTTCATGATGAACATTCGTGAGAGTGCCGGGTAAGTCAGTATGCCGTAGATGGCATCAGCCATTGCCTCAATGTCCCAGAAATCAACTTTAACAGCATGCGTAAGCACCTCGGCCACGCCGCTCTGTTTGCTTATTATGACCGGCACGTTTGACTGCATGGCCTCGAGCGGCGAAATACCGAATGGTTCGGATACTGACGGCATAACGTATACATCACTCATCCTTAGCATTGTGAACACGTCATTGCCCCGTAGGAACCCGGTGAAGTGGAAGCGGTCAGTAATCCTCAGTGCGGCAGCATGACGCATCATTCTTTCCATCATATCACCTGAGCCTGCCATCACGAACCTGACTTTATGCATCCTGGAAAGCACCATCCTTGCTGCTTCAATGAAATACTCAGGCCCCTTCTGCATGGTTATCCGCCCGAGGAAGGTCACTATCTTGTCGTCATATGCCCTCTCGGGGATGTCAAGCTCCGAATGGTGCAGCGGTTCGACGGCATTGTATACCGTCACCACTTTTTCAGGATCTATGTTGTATTTGTTAATAACGATGTCACGTGTCAGGTTACTGACTGTGATTATCTTGTCAGCTGCATCCATCCCCTCCTTCTCCATCCCGTAGACTACAGGGTTGACATTGCCTCCGCTCCTGTCGAAGTCAGTTGCATGAACGTGTATGACAAGGGGTTTGCCGGAGACAGCCTTGGCTGCTATCCCTGCAGGATAGGCAAGCCAGTCATGGGCATGAATTATGTCAAACTCCTGTTCGGAAGCGATCACCTGTGCCACAACGGAATACTTGTGGATTTCGTCCATAAGGCCGGAGCCGTAGCTTCCGGAGAAGTCAACCTTGCCCTGATCATTTGTCTTTACAAGCACATCTGTATCGGCCACCTCCCCGCGGGTCATCTTCCAGAATTCCTCCGGATCAGTGTAAGGGACCAGCTTTGAAAAGACCTCGATCTTTTCCACGGGTTTCTGGAAATACCTGTATTTCACCTTTTTAAAGGCAACAGGCACGGTATTTGCGCCAATAAGCCTCACGATGCTCTGGTCTTCATCACCGTAAGCCTTCGGCACCACGAAGATGACCTCAATATCCCGCTGGGCCGCAAGGCCGCGGGTGAGACCGTAGCTGGCCGTTCCCAGTCCCCCTGCAATGTGGGGAGGGAACTCCCATCCAAACATCAGGACACGCATATCATTTGTTATTTTCTGGATAATTCCTTTCAAGCAGCGTGAAGATGCGGAGTATTTCCCCAACGCTCCACGCCTGTGATATTGCCCCCCTTGGTGAATGTGGCGGATCGGCGTCATAGATCTCCGAAATTGTGGAGATGCCGGCTTCCGTCAATGTTTCCTCGAATCCCATAATAAGTTTCCTGACACGGGAAACCCCTCCTTCGCCGTAGACCCTGAGCCATCCGTCACAGAACGGACCCATGAGCCATGGCCATACCGTCCCCTGGTGATAGGCACGGTCACGTGTATCCTGATCGCCGCAGTAAATACCCTTGTAACCCTCTTCAGAGGGAGAAAGGGTGCGAAGCCCCCTGGGTGTAACAAGCATACGGTTGGCTATATCCAGTATGCTCTTCATCTGTTCCCGCGTAAGCATAGTATACGGAAGTGAGGTGGCTATGACCATGTTTGGTCTCACCTGCATATTCCTCATCTCCCTGTCATTCACATAATCTGCCAGGTAGCCGTGTTCCTCATCCCAGAAGGTCTCATTGAAAGACCGGCTTACCAGTTCCGGCAGGTTCTCCCATTCCTTCACGAATGCCCTGTCTCGTGCTCCGCGGGCGCAGTCAAGAGAATAGCAAACCGCATTGTACCACAGGGCGTTTATCTCCACTGCGTATCCGTCACGCGGTGTTACCGGAATACCGTTCACCACTGCGTCCATCCATGTCAGCGCCTTTCCCGGTGCGCCGGCATAAATCAGTCCGTTTTCCCTCATGTGTATTCCGAAGGAGGTCCCTGAGCGGTATGCATCCAGGACGCCTTTCATGGCAGCACCGTAACGCTTCCATGTCTCCTTCGGCTCCAGCCCGTAGTTCCACAGAGCCTGGAAAAACCAAAGAGGTGCATCCACGCTGTTGAAGGCAGGATTGTCATTGTCTCCCATGTTCGGGAACAGGCCTCCCTTCATCCGTCGCACCTGGGTGTCAAGGACTGCCGCATAGAGGTTCTCGGAGGTTCGCGCCAGCGCGATGCCCGGTAGTGAGATGAATGTGTCACGTCCCCATGAACCGAACCAGTGATAACCGGCTATGATATTCGTGTCATCACCCCGCTTTTCAATGAATTGCTGGGCGGCATTGCGCAGGCAGTTGCCGAAGTTGCTCCGGGGTATCTTTGTGGCAATTGCACGGGTAAACTTGGCCTTCAGGCCGGCATGCTTCTCCTCCTTCGTTGAAACGGAAAAGACAATCACATCCCCCTTTGATGCAGTGATCTCAAAGAACCCGGGGACAAAAAGATCTTCTGAATAGTCATAGCCCCGCTTCTGCTCTTCAGCATACTCAACACCCAGGTACCAGTCCGGTACAGGAACAAACTCAGCCTTGCACGAGAGCTGCATGTGAAGCGACGGGAATCCGTCGTACATCCGGATTTTTATTCCGTGAGGCACCGGTTCCGTGCGGGTGTTGGCCCACATATTCGCATGCGTGAGCTGATGAATGCTCCTGAATGCAAGGAACGGCCTCAGCTGAAGCTTCACCGGCTCATCGGTGTCAATGACCGTATACCTGGTCAGCAGCTGCTCCTCGTAATGTACAAGGATGCGCTCCTGCTTCATGATCACGTTCCCCACCCTGTAGGTCATCCCGGGAATATCCTGGATATCGAAGTCTTCCACATACTTATGCCCCTTCGGGCTGAAGTGGTCACCGCTGTATTTGCGGATGCCGGTGTTGAAACTCTGTCCGTTGCTGACTACGGTGGTGTCAACTGATGAAAGGAGCACATGCCTTTCCCCTCCGAGGGCATCAACGGGGCATACAAGCCAGCCGTGATACTTGCGGGTATTGCAACCGACAATGGTGGTGGAGGAATAGCTTCCGGCCCTGTTGCTGCGCAAAATCTCGCGGGTCAGGGAATATTCCAGGTTAACTACCTGTGCCTTATCAAATTTAATGTATCCCATATCTGCTGGAGTTCCGTTTTGCTGCTAAAGAAAAGCAGGAGAATTAACTCTATTAATTTAATAACAAATAGTTTCAGGTGCAAAGAAAAGCAAAAAAATCAGATTAATTATGTGTCCGAAGGAGCCGGCAGGATCTCTGAAGGCTCTGAAAAATAGATATCTTTGCACTCCTGAAAGAGAACCAATGCGAGTTTAAATAGTTCGTCCGATATGAAAGATTTTATGAAATACCCGGGAACCAGATCGATGTTTAATATTCATGTTGTCACGGGCAGGAAAATTATACTGCTCCTTGCCCTGATTCTCATCGGAATCACCGGCTGCCGCAGGAACAGTTTTTCCGTCAGCGGAAGGATTGAAGGGGCTGAAGCCGGAGAATACCTTCTCCTGAGAGAGGTCAGACCCGGGCTGCTGGAACCTGTTGATTCAGTTGTGCCGGGGAAAGACGGGCATTTCAGCTTCAGGTCGGAGACAGAGTGGCCGGCATTTTACATGCTAAGCCTGGATGACACCGACTTCCTCACTCTCCTCATCTCACCCGGAGAAAAGATCGAAGTGCAGGCTTCCCGCAACTCAATGTCAAGGCCGGTCTCGGTGAAAGGATCTGAAGGCACTGAAGTTATCCTGGGCTTCAGGAAAGATCATGATGAGGTAATTGCCGAACTTAAACATCTTACGGATACATACAATGACAGTATCGACAGTCCGCGTCTCCCCCTCCTGATGGACAGCCTCGACAGGCGGGCTGCCGATGTTGTGGCAGCCTTCCGCAAAAGAGCCCTTGCACTTGTCAGTGAAAACAAATCATCAATGGTACCAGTCTACCTGCTGAACCAGCAGGTTGTACCGGGACTTCAGCTGTTTGACGCGGCGAAAAACCCGGAGGTATTCTACAGTGTCGATTCTGCACTTTATGCACTTTACCCGGAGTCAGACCTGGTTCTTGACCTGCATACATTCGTAGCGAACCTTCGCAATTCAGTTGCCGTGGGCCGCAGGGAAGGAGAACCCCCGGTGATTGGAGACCTCCTCCCTGAAATTGCCCTTCCGGGTCCGGCCGGCGATACACTGCGCCTGTCATCGCTCAGGGGAAATGTGGTGCTGGTTGACTTCTGGGCAGCATGGTGCCCTCCCTGCCGCGAGGAAAATCCCAACCTGGTGAA
>CAZUIF010000033.1:0-32334 GCA_964621005.1 uncultured Rikenella sp. | reverse complement strand
AAACCCAAAATCAATACAACTACCTTCTCCACTCATTGACTCCGTCTCTTATACGATTACGCCATACAAGCTTGGATGTAACATCTGTATGATATGTCTCATCCTGATATGTTACCCGGTAATTAAGGGTGAAAGAGCTTGTAGCAGGATCCCACTTGTTTTCGCCATTGCTTACAACGTCAGAAATAGGCGCTTGTTCCGGTGCTGCCTGTCCAGGTAAACCCCATACCTCCCATTCTGAAACGCCAACAGAAAACTCCGATTTAAAATTGAGTCTTATCCCGTCGGTCAGAACCTCATCAAAGGTAGTTACATTAAAAACACTAGGTACTACCCCATATCCAACCGCGTTAGGTACTTCCTCCCATGTATCGGTTTCCATATTGTGATATTCGAGGTATTGTTCATTTGGAAAAACAAGACCGCCTTCATCGCTCCACCAGAATACTTTCGAAGTTTCTATTTTGTAAGGTCTGACAAAATCATACTGCAGCCAACCCCATTGCTTTTCACTGTCCCAGTTCCCAAATTTGGGATACGTGTAGTCCAATATTGAGCTTGGGGGTACCAAACCGTCTCTTACAGCCTCCAGTGTTTCCCATGAAGAGCAATAATCAGTGGTGAGTTCTGTCGGGGGTAATGCAATATTTGATACAAAAACAGGCTCAATCGGGAGTTTCCTGAATGTCACCGAATTGTCTGAATGAATTTTCATGCGCATTCGATAATCATTGCCTACCAGCATCATCACTCCATTCGTCTCCACAGAGTCATAATAGACGGTTGAAGCCTGAACCACCGATGTGAAATTTCCATTGTTCATCTCCTCCCCGGTTCCTTCAAAAGTTTGAAATGAACCACTGTTGTCATAGAAACCTTCCTCACGGTTAATATATTTAACCACCAGAATCTTTGTTCCCTGGTTGGCATTTATGCTGTCAGCCGTTGTTTCAGTCAGCCTGATCGGAATAGCGTAGTGGTAAGTGGCTGCATCCGGATCATTAAGAAACCTGATAGAATCAAGCGTTACCGTCAGCTTGCCAATGTACTCCCCTGCGGGAATAATCATCTGGTTTATATCACTGAGCGTGTAGTAGTTCGTTGGCATCAGCTCATACGATGTGCCTGCCAGAAGAGAGGGATCAATCGTGTACCGGACGATCCGCTCCTCCTTGTTCTCAAGAACTCCGGCAAGATATACTCCGATATCAAGCTTGAGTCCCTCACCCACAACCACCGTCCTTCCCAGCTCACCGGCAGTGCTGAGACCGCCGGTGGCTGTTGAAAAGGCAACAGTGGTATAAGGATAGTCCATTCTGAAGTCTTCGTAACAACCTGTCAGAATGACTGCCATTATCAGTATTGCAAATATCTTTTTCATATTTCCTTTTTTATCTTCTCCAATTAGGAAAGAAATTCTACCATCCACTGTTTTGTTTCAAATTACTCATTATGAGTGTCTGATTGTAGGGAACCGGGATATATCTCATATAATCCTGGAAGGTGTGTGCCTCAACATCCACGTATTCATAGGAATCGTAGTTGATTGGCCATACTCTCCATTCAATCACGGCTACCGATTGAGTGTAACTGATGAAATTGATCCTGATTCCGGTAGTCACAACCGAATTGAATACAGTCGTTGTCCAGCTATTTGCTGCCACCAGGTAGCCTGAAGGATTCTCAACACGTTCCCATGAGCCGGTTTCTGAGTTATAGTATTCTATGTAAACTTCATCAGGAAAGAGAAGGCCGCCACCGTCGGTGAACCAGTAGATTTCCGATTTTGCTATCCTCTTTGGCTCGGCGAAGTCATACTGAATCCAGCCCCAGTCATTCGGACTTGGCCAGTTGCCGAATTTCCTGTGTGTATTATCACTCGATGATGTCGGTTCAAAGCCGTCATTTACAGCCGATAGTCTTTCCCAGGATGAGCAGTAATCAGTTGTTACTGTAGCGCCCAGGGCAAGGTTTGTCGGTTCAGGCAGGTCTGACTTGGTGATTTTTACACCCCTGACAGTATGATCGAGCGGCAGGTTCCATCTCCTGATATCCCAGAAACGGTGTCCTTCAAAACAAAGCTCGAGGCGTCTTTCATTGCGCACCAGTTCCCTGAAGGCATCCTTGCCTGCAGCAGCCTGGTCAAGCCTGTACTGGTCCTGCTGACCGCCGGTAACCGGGTCAGAATCAATACCTGCCCTGTTCCTGATGAGAGCCAGGACTGAATTGGCGGAGAAGCCCAGGGTGGCGTCATCGGGTCCGTAAGCCTCATTGGCAGCCTCGATGAAGTTCAGGTAGAGCTCGGTCTTGCTGAGGTATACCTTGAAACGGTAGCTTGTTGAGACATTACCTGGAGTGAGCCTGACGTTGCGGTTCAGGAGCTTCTTCAGGTAGTAGCTTGTACGTGTTCCCTGGAGGCTGAGCCCGCCGGGGGCGTCAGCACCGCCGATGTACGTCTGCACCACGGTACCGTTGTAGTTTACCCCGTTCCTGAATATAAACCTCTCGAAGCGGCCGTCACGGCTGGCATAAGGGTTCAGGGGATTATACAGGGTGGTTTGATCTATCGGGTAACCGTTACTGGCCGGGAATGCATCAACAAGGTTCTGCGAAGGGTTGCATGATCCTGCCCCGTAAAGTGAAGGCGGATAGTATGAGTACTCCCAGTTGTTCGACGAGTATTCAGGCTGAATCCAGATGTTGTTGATGCTACCGCTGTTGTTTGTGGTGTAATCAAAGTCGTGAAGGTTGTTTCCTCCGTAATACACCATGGCGTCATGTGCCACCTGGGCAGCGCGGATCCAGAGATCCTGAGTGGAGGGGCCGTAAGCAGGGCTTGCGGCATAGAGGTAAACCCTTGCCTTTAGTGCCCATGCAGCCATTGCACTGCCCCTGCCGGCATTGGAGTTGTTGTCGTTCGATGCACTTCCTAGATACCATTTCGGCAGAAGCACGATGGCGGAATCGCAGTCCTTTGCAATCTGAGCCACACACTCTTCATAGGTATTGCGAGGACGGTCAAGATTGTCAGAGGTAGAAAGAACATCGGTGACTATCGGGAATCCGAGGCATTCACCACCGCCGGCAGGATAACCTGCATAGGTCTGAAGGAGAAGCCATTCGTACCATGCCCTCATGAAGAAGGCCTCACCCCTCCTCTGCTTCTGCAGGGTCTTGTTGATGGTCGGGTCTGATACACTGTAGAGCAGATTCTTGCAGTCCCTGAGATAAATATTCAGGTAACCTATTGCCTCATACCAGGCATCCCACTGCCCGATTGGAGTGCTCTGTACCGTCCAGTTTCCAAGAGCAAGCGAGTTGCTGCCCGGAACAGAGGGTACGGCATTGTCAGTGTAATACTCGGTGTAGTCAATGTAGTCAGTATTGAGGATTGAGTAAGCCTGTGCCAGCAACCCCTCCCCATAGTCGGCATTACTCAGGAGCTCATCGGTTGTGAGGTCCTCTATCGGCCTTGGATCAAGAAACTCGCAAGAGACCGCTACGATTGCCGTAAGGAGAAATATTATCGTTCGTTTCATAGTATCGATCGGTTTTAGCATTAAAACTTACAGGAAAGCCCTGCGGTGATGGTCCTGAACAGCGGATAGCCTGTAATTCCGGCGTTGATATTCTCAGGATCAACGCTGTATTTCTTCAGTGAAGAAAGAGCTGCAAGGTTTGTTCCCCTTACATAGATCCTCAGATCATTCATAGCCAGCTTGCGTGAAGCGTTGACCGGGAAGGTATAACTCACCTCAATATTCTTCAGCCTGAAGTATGCAGCCTTTGCAACCCAGAATGTTGAATACTGGTAGTTGTTGAGAGATACCGTAGTGAGCCTCGGGTAATCATTTGTAACCGGGAACCTGTCAAGCATCAGCTCTGAATAGTTCTGCCCTGTGCCGTTTATCATGAAATACCTGTTGTTTGAAAGCATGACACTTCCGTCAGCTTCTCCCTGGCCAAGAGCGTAGATGCCGAATCCCCTGTAACCTGCTGACAGGTTGAGGCCGTAGAAGAACCTCGGAGAGTGATAATCGGTTACTGCAACATCAAGCTCGTCGACAACATCGTCACCGTTGATGTCAGCGTACCTTATGTCACCGGGCTGAAGCGCTCCCCAGCTCTGGGTAACACCTCTTGAGGTAATCTCACCTTCCGTCTGGAAGAGTCCCTCTGCCTGGTAAAGCCAGAATGCATCCATATCGGTACCTGTTCTCTTCTGGTACTCAGGAAGAGCTGCCGGCTCATCCACAACAAGGTATTTGCCCCTCATGTACATGGCGTTGCCGCCGATACCGTACCTGAAGTCGCCGATACTCCTGTTCCACTGAAGGAGACCGTCTATACCCCATCTCATGTCTTCACCGTAATTGGTGGCCGGCAGGAACTGCGGGCTTCCGATGATCGAAGGTGTCGAAGCACTCTTGTTTGATATCTTGTCATAGTTCCTTTCATTGAAGTAGTTCACCTCAACGTCAAGAGCCTTTCCGAACAGCTGGGCCTGCACGCCGGTGTTGATGAAGCGCCTCTTGGGAAGCACGAAATCTTCACTTGCAGTCTGAACAAGCCTGTAAATATCTACATATTCGCCCCTGTTTGACGCAACACCTGAACTCCATCCTCCCGAGAGTGTCCAGAGTGTCTCATAGAGGTAGAACGGGTTGTAACCCTGCAGGTAATAGTCATTCATACCCATGATTCCGGCTGATCCGTAAACCTTCAGGTAATCAACTGCCTTGCTTTCACTCAGGAACTGCTCATTGCTTGCAATCCATGCCAGTCCGGCTGTGGGATAGAGGGAGAACCTCTTACCTGCCGGCATCCTGTTGCTGCCTGAATAGACAAGATCAACCTGGGCAATATACCTGTTGTCAAAACCGTAGTTAAGCCTCAGGGAGAGATCTTCAACCTTCGAGGGCTGGTACCAGTCATCTTCCGAAGTGTATTCCTCAAGGGCTGCATAGAATACTGCATCGGCAGTAAGAGAGCTCTTTCCGAACTCACGGTCAAAGTTAAGACCTGCATAACCGGCCGTCCTCTTGAGTACATCAAAGCTACCCAGTCCCATATTGGGGACCACAACCCTTTCAACAACCCTTACCGGAGTTACACCCTCAAGCCTGTACAAAGCTGCTGTACCGCCCTTGCTGTTGATGATGGTGTTCGATACGTCAAATGATGCATTCCCAAAAGCTGTAAGACCCTTAACTACACTGCCAAGGTCAACTTCAAGCCTGGCATTGTTCTGTGCATTGAGTATCATCCCGTCACCAAATCCTGAGTAAGCAAGTTCATTGGTAAGGTTGACCGGGAAGTTGTCACTCCTGATAAGGAGACTGTCAGCATAGATCGGGTGTGCATTTGACGGGTATACAGAAATAGTGTTGAACATGTTGTACACTCCGGCGCCTGAAGAGACGTTTGCAAACCGCTGCTTGTTAAGCGAGGCTGCAATATTTATGCTGAGCTTCATGAAGTCGTTCAGCTGTATTGCCACATTGCCGCGCAGCTTGTACCTGTCATTCTTAACCTTTTCGCCTACGTTTTCAAGGCCGGCGCCTCCCACGTAATCAAACATCGAGAAGTATGTGACCCTCTTGTCTCCGCCTTCGAAGCTGACACTTGCCCTGCGGAAGGGAGCTGTTTTCGCAACGTATTCACCGTAATAATCAACATCGGGATGGGTAAGCAGGTTTGTATGGTTCTGGTAAGCTGCCAGGTCTGCAGGTGTGTACCATGCATCAAAGCCGTCGTTTTCAAGAGCCTCGTTAAGCAGTGTAGCATAGTTGTAGGCATCGAGGTACTTCGGCAGTGTTGCAGGGGTACTGATCCCGTATTCTGCATTCACCTTCATCTCCCTGTTGAAGGAGCTTCCCTTGCGCGTTGTGATCCAGATCACCGGGCCTGACGCCGAAAGGCCGAGAACAGCCCTGCCGGAGAGATCCCTGATAACCTGAACTTCCTGAACTTCTGAAGCCGAGAGACCGGTAATATCACGCATGATACCGTCAACATAGATTGTTGCACCGGTTCCCCTGATGTATGCACCGAACGACTCATATCCGGGGACGGTTGAGTATGGCTCAATTGTGAGGCCCGGAAGCCTGCCTGAAAGAGCTTCAAGCAGGGAAGCGGACGGGTATGACATCAGCTCATCACCTGTGATTGTGGTAATGGCCGAAACGTTGCGGTCACTGGTTAAATCCCTGTATGGCAGGGCAACTGAATTGCTGCCGCTGACAAAACGGTACTCCTCAAGTTTGATCGGTCCGACCACGGTAGTGCCCGGAGCAACTTCAACCACACTGACCTTATAACCTTTCAGGTCGATTGACAGCCTGTCCGCATCAGCGGCTGTGACTGCAATCTCGAAGTTACCCAGTGCATCGGTTACAGCAGACTGGTTCGTGTTGAAGGATTTCACCACAATACCCTTGACTGGCTGATCCAGGCTGGTAACCACACTGCCTTTCACGGTGGTTTTCGGTATCTCCCTTGCCTGCCCGAAGGCACTGCTGCCTAAGAGCAGCATCAGCATGGCTGTGACAACCAATACCTTTTTAAATATATTGTTTTTCATAACTTTCATCTTTCGCTATATTGACCAGATTTTGATTATTACCAACCCGGGTTCTGCTTGAACTCCTTGAACATCAGCGCATCACCTAGTGGTATCGGCCACTTGTAGTGCTTCTGCTCGAAGGTGAGAGTATAAACCGGAAGAGCAGTGCGGCTGACATTGTAACCGGTAGGCCTGCCACCGTTTTCAATGAGGTCAACACCGTAAATCTGCTTATGCTTGAGTTTGTGTGCATCTCCCCACCTTGAAAGGTCGAAGAAACGCTTGCCCTCGAGGTAAAGTTCCACTGCCCTTTCAGCCTTGATTCTTTCCCTGAATATATCCTTGCCTGTCAGATACATGGCATTCACACCCGGCATCAGTACACGTTCCCTGACCTTGTTGACAGCCTGCACGGCTGACATCGTTGCACCGGGAAGTGTGTAGTTCGGACCGCCAATTTCATTGGCTGCCTCGGCATACATCAGGAGAATATCAGCATACCTGAAGTAGATGGCATGAGTAAACGGTGCTGAAGCTCCTGACCATATATCAACGTTCCTGCCCCAGAATTTGCGGGCAAGGTAGCCAGTGTATGAAAGCTGCTTCAGGTCACCGCTAGCACGGTCACGGCCGCCGTTATAAAGTTCCAGGTAAAGATCTGTCCCGCTGGTCCAGCGCTCACGGTTAAACAGTATTGAGTGATAGAAACGGGGATCCCTGTCAATATATGGGTTCTGTGCGTCATATTCGGGGTCATCCTGTACGGCGAGACCATTCTTTGTCTCAAACATGTCAACAATGTTCTGTGACGGACTGTACCCCTGAACCACTCCACCTTCTGCAAGGCTGGCTACAGTAAACTGACTGAACATGCTTCCGGAAGAGACTCCCTCATAAAACTCCCAAATGATCTCGTCATTATAGGGAGTGTACATGAAAATGCTGTCAAAACCGCTGGGATAGGTAATTGTCTGAACACCCGAGGGTGCCATGTAGGTTACCTGGTCAGTCCCCTTTGAAGGCATGAGTTTGTACTGGCCGGAAGTCTGTGCATAATCGATCAGATCCCATGCTGCCTCTGCTGCTGCAGTCCAGTATTCCGTATTGTTTGCCGGATTGTTGGACGGGCTTGCATCGAAGAGGAGCGCAGAAGCCTTGACTGCCATGGCAGCACCTTTTGTAGGCCTGCCGATATTTGCCATATCCCATTCTTCCGGAAGGAGAGCGGCAGCTGCATCACAGTCTTCGGCTATTTTAAGAGCTGTCTCGTGGAATGAAAGCCTGGGCAGGGCGTAGTTGTCTGAACCTCCTAGGGGTTCGGTAAGATAAGGCATGCCCCCCTGGCGGATCAGGAACTCGTAATAGTACCAGGCCCGCATGAACAATGCCTGACCTTCAAGCTGATCAACCTGGGCCTGTGTTGCATTTCCTTCAAGCATCGGCAGCTTCTGAAGGCATATGTTTGCTATACGGATGCTCTTCCATGCATTCCAGATGGTGGAGAACTGCAGCGCCTGAGCAGTGCTGTAGGCACGGATCCAGTCACCGGACTGAACGATACCCATTGTCTCCCACTTTGATTCGGCATAACCTTCATCACAAACGGCGGCAATCATACCGTAGTCATAATCTGCAAGATAATTCAGCATGTCCTTGTACATCCTGTCCTCGAACTTGCGGAAGTTGTTGTAGTCAGTAAAGACCTGCACCTCGTCCATGCCCGTAGACTCCTGAACCTTGTCAAGGTACTCTTCACATCCCTGTAATATAAGGGAGAGAGAGATGAGTATAAATAATATCCTTTTCATTTTCATTGGTTTTCCTGGTTAGAAAGTCATCCTCACCTCAAGCGTGAAACGCTTCATCATAGGATACGCACCGAAGTCAACACCGGAGTTGAAGCCTTCCGGATCACCTCCAAGCTTGAACGGGGTCCATGTGGCAAGGTTGGTTCCGGTGAGAGTGATGTCCATCTGGCGGATGCCTACCCTCTGCAGCGGATTAGCCTCGAGCCTGTAGCTGATAGCGACGTTCTTGAGCCTCGTATATCTACCGTCGACGATTGAGAACTCATTGCCCAGGTAGTTGTACTGCGTCGTAGCAAGCGAATGAACTGCCGGCCACTCTGCATTCCTGTTGTCGGGAGTCCAGTGATTGGCCTGCTGCACCATGGCATTGTCCTTGTTCTGGGTAAAGGGATAGAGGTAAAACATACCGCCCTGCCTCATGGCATAGGTGGTTGACCCGATACCGTAGAAATCAACGCGGAGGGTCAGGTTCTTGTAAATGGCTGCAAGGTTAGCACCCCAGGTGAATGCAGGTACATACGGGTTCCGTGGAACGATCCTGTCAAGGTCATTCACGGTACCGTCCCCGTTGTAGTCAATATACTTGAAGTCACCGACGATCGGAGCCGGACCTGAAGCAAGAGGCCACATAAACAGCTCATCAAAGGTCTGGTAGAAACCACCGTCCTGTATTGCAGAGAGGGGTGTGTATCCGCTCATGCGCTGTGCAACACCTACCGGCTTACCTTCAACTGTAATGTTTTGCGGCTTGGCATCGGGCTCATCATATGACACTACGCGGCTCTCGTTGGCTGACATGATACCATGCAACTGAACCGTGAAGTCACGCGAAAAACTGTGGTTGTATCCAAATTCCATCTCAACCCCGTGTGCCTTTGTTTCGCCACTGTTGCCGGAGATTGAGTTAACCCCAACCCATGAGGGAACTGACCTTCTTACCTGGAGGATGTCATTACGGTGCTCATCATACAGGTCGACATTCAGGGTGAGGCGGTTCTGGAAGAAACCCATCTCGAAACCGAGGTTTGCTTTCACTGCTGTCTCCCATGTGGCATCGGTTACAGGAATTGTACCTTCCTGGATGCTGGGATACCATATTGTAGGATAACCGAAACCAGCTGTCTCTGAAGCATTGGTGTATTCAGAGATGTAGAGCCACCTGGCTATACCGGCATCGCTACCCACCATACCCCAGGAGAAACGGGTCTTGAAGTAGTTGAACCAGGGCATTTTGTCTTTCCAGAAGTTTTCTTCCGATCCTACCCATCCCAGTGCAAATGAGGGGAAGGTACCGAAACGGAGCCCGGGGGCAAACTTTTCCGAACCGGTGTATGCTACGCTTGCCTCAAGGAGATACTTCTCATTATAATTATATGTACCACGGGCCACCCAGTTTTCCTCGTATGAGGGGAAACTTGAGATACCCCTGCTCTGCCTGCGGCTGAAAACACCTACTGCTGTGACGTTGTGGCGGCCAAAGCTGCGCGCGTAGTCAAGCTGACCCTTGTAGTAAACACTCCTGCTTGCGCTCTGAAGTGATTCATTCCTTGATGTTATCAGCTTGGGCTGCGGTGTATCGTAATCAAGCACCTGCCAGTTGGTGTATCTTGACCAGGTGGAATCGGCTGGATTGAGATAGTATCCGTATAGATAATCAAGCGGATATGACTTCATATACTCCTGTGAGGAGTTGAATGAGTAAAAGGCTGATGCCTTCAGGCCCTCGGTGATGAAGTCAAGCTTCTGCTCCAGGTTGACATCTGTTGCAACGCCGTTGCTCTTGTTGCGCCTGAATCCCATCCCTCCTATCCACATGAGCCTTACTTCACCCTGCTGCGGGTTCTCATAGTAACGAACACCATCCTGATCATACGGAATCAGGGGATCGGGAAATGCATCAAGCGCTTCCTCCGGATAGTAGGGCAATGCTGTCACCGACTCAAACCACTGCTCCTGTGTATAGTCGTCAACAGGCTTGTTCCATACCTTTATATTACCTGCCAGGTTAACCGTCAGCTTGGTTGATTTGGTAAGGTTGAAGTCAAGGTTGTTCCTGAAGGTGTACCTGTTGTGCCAGTAGGAGGCATCTTTCTTTTCGAACTTGTAGGGGAATTTGCTGCCAACGTCGAAAATATCAGATTCATTGAGGTAACCCAGTGATACGAAATACTTGACGAATGAGTTACCGCCCCTTGCATTTATATTATAGTTCTGGTCGAATGCAGGTTTAAAATAAAAGTCCATCCAGTCGAAGTTCGGATAGAGCCAGGGTGAGTCACCCGTGCGGTAATGCTCGAGGGCTTCGTCGGAGATGAGGCTCGTATATTTTCCGTCATTCTTGTAAGCTTCATTCCTGAGGAGCATCGTCTCATATGAATTCATGTATTCGGGAAGACGGGTTGCCATCTTGAGTGATGTCTCAGCCGTAAAATCAAGCTGGAGTGCACCTTCACTTCCCCTTTTGGTATTGACAATCACAACACCGTTGGCCCCCTTGACACCGTATACCGCGGTTGCGGAGGCGTCCTTGAGGATTGATATGGAGGATATTTCCTCCGGGTCAAGGTTGGTGAATGAACGCTCAACACCGTCAACGAGAATAAGGGGAGAGTTGCTTCCCATGGAAGCACCTGCCCTGATCTGCATCGTGATAGACTTGGACTCTTCACCGGGGGTGGCATCCTGCATGAGGACCACCATGCCCGGGATCACGCCCTGGAGGGAGTTCTCTATGGCGCCGCCCATCTTGACGTCACGCAGTCTTTCTCCGGATACCTGTGATACGGCCCCGACAACTGTCTCCTTCTTCTGCACACCGTAACCCACAACAACAACGGATTCAATTTCCGATGTTGTCTCTACGAGGGTGACGTTGATGACCGCGGCTGCTCCGACCGTGATTTTCTGGGTATTCATCCCTACGGATGAAAACACGAGAACCTCACCGGGAGAAGCGCTGATACTGTAATTACCGTCGATGTCAGTTGACACCCCCCTGGTAGTCCCGTCGATCACGACAGTCACACCCGGAAGGGTCTCTCCAAATTCATCAACTACCTTACCCGTGATGGTCTTTTCCTGTCCTGCCACCGTCAGAGGCAGCAGAATGAACAGACACATCCAGGCATGCAAACGCATCTTCGTGATAAAGTCTGGTTTCATTTTAATGAGGTTGGTTAGAATTAATTAGGGTATAAAATATTTTATAATCAGTATTGAATTTCAATTATTTAAAGAACCATTCTCCGTTTATCCGCCGTATTTACGTGTAACTTTTACACTTTTAAACAAAGGAAAAAAGAATCTTCTCGTCCGTTTTTAAATATTATTAATGTAAAAAATACACTTGTGCAACCTTACGCAATTTATAACTTTTTTTTAACATGAGTGCAGATTTGAAAAATATTTTGCAAACGATTTAAATCATTCTGCAGAAGCTACTCAAAATCAGGTAAAATGGATATTTCAGAATACCGGCAGATCCTGACGGATAAGACAATGGGTTTTGCCGGGGACCAGACAGGGCAATTACGGAAGTCAAAATCCGTCTTGTTGCACTGAAAATTTCCTTCAGGTCTCATGGAATCAAATCAGAGGCAGGTCTCAGGAAGGTCGATGAAGCCAGCTTCGCATATGTGTGTTTTCCTGCGCGTTACAAATCTACCTGAAACGGGTCTCGATAATTATTACTCCGTTGGTTCCCCTTGAGCCGTAATATGCGGCTGCAGCATCCTTCAGCACATTGACTGAGCGGATATTTACGGGTTCAACAGATGTAATATCATCAACAGGAATACCGTCGACAATGAACAGTGGCTCGCCGGCCAGTGTGAGAGAGTTGGTGCCCCTTACCTGAATTGATGGACCTGCCGGGGTGTTTATCACCTCAACACCGGGGAACCTTCCCCTGAGCAGGTCATAAATGCTTGAAAAGTTGGAGTATTCGCTGTTTTCCTGCTGCAGGTTACTGACGGCAAACGTAAGGTCCTCCTTACTGATGTAACCGTTTCCGATTGCAACCAGTTTATCCCTGTCCCTTCCCCTGAAAACAAGGTTGACTGTAACCGTATCGGTTTTCTGTGGCCTTAATGAGAAAGGTTCGAAGCCCTCGGCCACAAATCTGACATTGTCTCCGGGTTTCAGCGAAACCGTAAACCTGCCTGCGGAGTCAGTCCTGACCGGTTCCCCTGATCGTCCCGGAGTCACCAGTACGTTATGAAGGACATATTTGTTAAAACACCTGACAGTTCCTGAAAGGGTGAGATCCTGGCCTGAAGCGGTCAGGGCTGTCAGCAAAAAGATAACGGTGGCAAGAAAATGTTTCATAAAAGGACCTGATTACAGTGAAGAGGGTGCGGGAGTTTTTCCCGCACCCTCATTGTCAAAATCAACCTGAATTATAGTGACTCTTTCTGAAAAAAGTCCCTGGATGCTAATAGCTTGGGTTTTGTGTAAGGTTGGGGTTCTTGTTCATCTCTGCCTGGGGTATCGGGAAGAGGGCCTTCTCGATGCTTGTTGGCCTGTGGTTGAACCAGGTCTTCGTATGGAACACTCCAAACCTGATCAGGTCAGTTCTTCTCCTGCCTTCAGCTGCAAATTCCCAGCCAAGTTCATCGAGGAACCTTCCGTACTGGATGTCGTCACCGCCTTCTGCCTCGGTAACCTCACCGTTCACTACATAACCGTAATTGTATGAGCTTCCTTCAAGGAGCTGGGCACCTGTAACGGTAGCTTTTGAGGGATTAGCCCTGAACGAGCGTGTCCGTACATCAGATACTATAAGGGCTGCATCACCCTCATGTCCTGTCCTGAGGAGACACTCGGCCTTCATCATAAGCACGTCAGCATAACGGAAAACAACATAATCATTGCTGAGGGCGGCCTTAGCACCTATTTTTATTTCATACTTGCCAATTCGGTAGCCTTCATTGGATGCGGCAAGATCAATGTCCTTGACCCGCTTGACATAGTCAATAACGAGATTGCCGTTGTCAGGGTTATACTGGGGACCCATGATCCATGTATCCTTAAGCCTCTGGTCATCTGCATCGTATGTATCAATCCACTGCGGAACAGCGCAGTTGCCGCCCCATGGCTGTGCCTCCATCTTGAAGACGAGCCTGCTGAGCGGGTCAAGGGTCTTCATGTGTATCTGCCAGCCGGTAGCCTTTGTCTCGTCATACGGAACAGCAAAGATTATCTCCTTTGAATTCTCGTTTGTCGTCTTGAAGATATCACGGTAGTAGGTCTCAAGCTGATACTTCGTGCTTGCAATAATATCATTGCACTCACTTATGCAAAGGCCCCACTGAGGTGTGCCTGTATAGACTTCGGCATTGAGGTATACCCTTGCAAGCGTGGCTTTTGCAGCCCATTTGTTGAAACGCCCGTAGGTTATCTTGTCAACATTCTCTGTCAGGAGCGGCATAACAGTTGTCAGTTCGCTGACAACAAAGTCATAGACCTGCTGACGTGTTGCCTGCTCAGGAAGCTCAACATCCTTGTAGTCGTCAACAATCGGAACATTGCCGTGGGTATCAAGAAGCACCGAATAATAGTATGCCCTTACTGCCCTGAGTTCTGCAAGCAGGTTTTCCTTTCCTGTTTCCATCGGTATTTCACCGGATTCAATCTGGTAAATAACCCGGTTTGCAGTGTTGATTCCCCTGTAGCAGTTGTTCCAGAGGTTCTGGGGCTGCCACTGCGTTGGTGTCCAGGTGTGCTTGTGCATCCTCTGGTAGGTGCCGCCGTCATACCATCCGTTCGGACGTGCCGGGGTTACAATCTGGTCAGCCGGCTCCTCCTGAAGGTCAAACATACCCTGCCAGCCTGCCATCATGCCGCGCATACCGGTATAAACAGGTGCAATAATTGCCGGTATGTCCTTCTCAGTCGGAACAAACTGATCTGCAAGAAGCTCTGAATATACCGTCTCTGAAAGATCGGTACACGAACCCGCAACAAGTGCAACGAGTATCACCAGACCGCCAATGTATTTATTGAATTGCTTTTTCATTGCTGTCATATTTTTTCGTTAGAATGTTAGATTCACACCCAGTGTAAATGTCCTGGTCGTCGGATACTTATCCCTTTCATCGTTACCGGGATTGAGACCTATGCGGTTAACCTCGGGATCAATGCCCTTGTAGCCTGTCAGGGTGTAAAGGTTGAGACCCGATGCATATATACGTGCATTCTTCACATAGTGTTTGTTCGGGAGTTTGAAGGTGTAGCCCAGGGTCACGTTGTCAATCTTCCAGTAATCACCGTCTTCAACGTAGTAGCTTACATAAGCGAGGTCATAGGTGAGCCTTGCCTTGCCGTATACCTTGTCAAATGCTGTCTCAAGCATATTGTACTGGTAAATGCGGGGATTCTCATAATACATTCTCTGGAAGTTGAGGATCTGGAACCCGAACGCTCCCCTCATGTTCACCTCAAGGTCAAAATTCTTGTACCTGAACGAGTTGTTCCATCCAAGATAATGCTTTGGAAGACCGTTCCCCAGAACTTTCCTGTCATCCTGTGTTGACTCGGTAATCGGAATGTTTTCTCCGTCCTTATTCTCAATGATCCAGATACCGGCATCTGTGATGTCAACTGATTTCCAGCCGTAGAAGTTGCCAATCTGGTCACCTATCTTGACGATGTGTGTAGTCTGCTGAATGGGCTCCCCGGTATGACCGGTGTAGAAGAAGTCATTGGTGGTCTGGAACTGCTCATTTGACAGAGATACCAGCTTGTTCTTGTTGGTTGAATATGTTACCCCTGTCATCCAGTTGAAATCAGCCGTGGCAACCGGGGTCCCCTGTACAAGTGCTTCAAAACCGGTGTTGTCCATTACACCTACGTTGGATGTGATTGAAGAATAAAGGTACGGGGGTGTCGGAACCTGGTAGTCCCAGAGCATGTCATTCGTCCGGCGACGGTAGAAGTCGACGGTACCGTTGACCCTGCCGTCGAACAGACCGAAGTCAAGACCTATGTTTATCTCTTCCTTCTTTTCCCACCTGAGATCAGGGTTGGGGTTCCGGTTGGGTTCTATACCCTGGATCCATACTCCGTTTGAAAGGAATCTTGATCCGTAGTTAAGACTGATAAGCGACATGTATGAACTGCCAGGCGCTGTACCGGTAATACCAAAACCTGCACGAAGCTTGAGGTCACTTACAAAATCAAGGTCCTCCATAAATGACTCACGGCTGATACGCCATCCGAGTGATACTGCAGGGAAGGTTCCCCACTTGTGGTTTGCACCGAACTTTGATGAGCCTTCATGCCTGAGGCTGGCCATAAGCAGGTACTTGTCGTCAAAATTGTAACTGCCCCTTGCAAAGAATGCAATCAGCGTGTTTTCACTCTTACTGCTGTTCATCGTGGCTTCTCCCCTTGTAAGAGCGTCTCCGCTCTGCATCCTGTTGTAGCTGTAGAAGTCAGTGGGGAAATCCCAGTTTGTCATGTAGAAACCCTGATAAACGTTGTTCTGGTAGCTGTAACCTCCCATAAGGCTAAGGTTGCTCTTTCCGAATGTAAGCGCATAATCAGTGGTAAGCTCAAGCAGCTTGCTCAGGTTTGCCGTTGTTCCCCTGGAAGCATAGCCGTTGCGGCCGCTCTTCGTTGTTGAGACATGCTTCTTGGTCTGCGAAAAACCGCGCATCTGGTTGTAGGTGTTGTTCGAAAGGAGCAGGTTGATGTTCCACCTCTTGACGGGTGTGAGAGTGACCTTTCCGTTCATCTGGATCTCTCTCTCGTTGTTTTCACCGTCTGACTCCATTATATAAGCCACCGGATTGTCATAAAAATATGTGTTGCGCTCCTGCCAGTTCCCGTTTTCGTCATAAATGGCGTCAGTCGGGTTGCGGATGATGGCCTGCCTGTATACATAGCTGTTGAAGCTGTATCCGTCACCTCCTGTCCAGTAAGTCCTGTCACGGATTATTGAATTGAAGCTCATCTTCAGCATACCGTCGAGTGCCGTATGGTTGATGCCAATACGACCGGAGGCCTGCTTGTTGTCTGACCTGATGAAGAGACCTTCCCAGTAACGGTAGTTTACTGAAGCTGTATAATTGGAATTGGTATTCCCTCCCTTCATCGTAAGGTTGTGGTTCATGCTTACCGGTGTGCGGGTTATCTCGCCAAGCCAGTCCGTGCTGCTGCCGAGATCAACAAACCCCGGAACATCAGCCATATGCTCCCTGTACTGCTCTGCATTGAGGAAAGGCATTTTTCTCGCAATTGTCTGAACAGTGGCATAAGCATTGTACTCCACCGTTGGCTTGATGTCCTGACCAACACCCTTGGTGGTGATGATAATGACACCGTTCGTTCCCCTGGTACCGTAAATAGCCGCAGCTGAACCGTCCTTCAGGACGTCAATCGATTCGATGTCTTCGGGAGCCACTGTTGAAAGACTGCCGGGGACACCGTCAATAAGGATCAGCGGTTCAGTACTGGCCGACAGTGTGGTGATACCGCGAAGCATGATCTGGGCATTCGACGTGGGGTCACCCGAAGGGTTGGAAATTGTGAGACCCGCAACCTTGCCCTGGATAAGCTGTGCCGCATCCTTTACGGCTCCCTTGACAAATGCGTCAGCCTTTACACTTGAGATTGAACTGGTCACGTCACCCTTCTTCTGGACTCCGTAACCTACCACAACAATCTCTTCCATACCAAGCATGTCATACTGGAGAACAACCTCCACATTTGACATCCCCTGTACATTCACATCCTGAGTCTTCATCCCTACATAGGAGACCTGGATAGTATTCTCACCCTGTGCGAGTGTCAGGACAAATCGTCCGTCAACATCAGTAGAAACACCCTTGGTGGTGTTCAAAACCCTGACTGCCGCGCCCGGAACTGTTTCACCGGCCGGATCCTTAACCACACCGCTCAGCTGCCTGGTCTGCGCATGCAGATTGATGGCCAGGAACAACACCAGCAGTGACATCAGCGATCTCATCAGATAGATGCCTGCTCCTCTGCGGGCACACATCACCTGTTTTGAAGTGCATTCTCTTTTCATAAAGGATAGTTCATTCCGTTTAAAACCTGGTTAGTAATAATTTTAACTGTATGTATTAGTGTATTTTTTACACTTTACAGATTGCTTTTCCGGTCCACAGCTAAGATTTAAAGGATGATTTTACGGAATTTGACTTTCTGTTAAATGTAAATTGTACACTTCTTCATGTTGATGCAAGATAGCCTTTTCCCGATAGCTTCAAAATGTTTTAAAACATATTCCGGAATCGATTTAATTATGGTCATTAAGACCTGTCATTCAATGACTACCTCGTGTATGCCCGAGGAAAAATCCTTGTTGAGTTTTACATTGATCCTGAGGCCGGCGGTCTTTACGGGACCTATCTCCGCAATGTTCCATGCATCTTTGGTGACAACCAGCGGAGCTTCAGTTACAACCTTTTTCCAGGTGCCTCCTGACAGGTATTCAATCTCCCATGCATCAGGAATCCTGCAGCCGCCAAACGGACCGTCATCAAACCAGTATACCTTGACTTTTGATATCGTCTCCGGCCTGGCAAAGTCAAACTTTACCCACTCCCACCGGTTGTTGTTCGGCCACCAGTGATAATAGGGCCAGGTGTGGTCATTTGAGTTTGCCGGCTCAAGCTGGTCAGTTATTGACGCTAGAGCCTTGTTCTGGATACTGCCTGTGACCTTGCTTGTGTACGCAATAGTGGGTGCAGGCGTCGGTCTGGCACTTGTCTCCTTATAAGGAAGCCAGACCTTCATCTCACCCGGCCCGCGGTTGTTCCACAGGAAATAAGGGATCAGTGTCAGCTCACGATAATCTCCGAGTGATACCGTTCCGTCAAGATTCCTTGCCGCCGGTTTTGCCTTCGTGGTGATAATCTCCGTACCGTTGAGCATGTCAGGCCTGAAGGCAGCGGTGAACTCAGGGTTCTCGTCAATGACCAGCCCCAGCACGTGGCCTTCAGCATTGTCAGGCCATTCGGCCGCGAACATGAGCGGGCCCCTCTGTACGGCATACTTTCCCTCGTCTTCCTTCACCCTTTCATCAGCCACAACTGTCCTGACAGGCATTGGGATGTCAAGTTCCACCCTGTCACCGGCCTGCCATTTCCTTGTAATGACGGCATAGCCGTTCTCAACCGGTGCATTGATTGCTTCTCCGTTAACAAGCAGTGTATGTGTTTCCTCCGACTGGCCGGCGAAGCTGTATAGTCCTCCGGGGATGGCTTCATTACGGGCCCAGCCCGGGATACGTATCCGCATTGTGAACTTGCCTGCCTTCTCCGGGTCAACAGTCATGCTCACTTTACCTTCCCACGGATAGTTTGTCTCCTGTGCAATCTTTACATTATGACTGCCGAACTCAATATCAGCGTTGTTCGAAGCAAACAGGTTGACATACAGGTCCTTGTCAGTCACTGAGTAGATATAGCCCGGGATTGCTGGGATGAACCTGCAGACATTTGAAGGACAGCAGGCACAGCCAAACCATGCTGAGCGCTCATGCTGACCGTTTGACTCGAGCGGATTCGGGTAAAAGAACCTGTCGCCTGCCAGGTTTACACCTGAAAGTGCACCGTTATAGAGGGTTTTCTCAAGAACGTCAAAGTACTTGCCTTCACCGTGAAGAGAGAAAAGCCTGTGGTTGAAGAAGATATCGCCTATTGAAGCACACGTCTCACAATAGGCTGACATGTTTGGCAGGTTATACGGTTCGGCAAATCCTTCGTTACCGCCTGAGGCGCCGATGCCGCCCGTGATGTACATCTTCCTGTAAACCAGGTCTTCCCATATTTTGGTTATAGCATTTACATATGCCTCGTCACCAAGGATGGCAGCCACATCAGCCATTCCTGAATACATGTAAGTGGCCCTGACCGAGTGACCGACGGCTTCGGTCTGGTCAACAACCTTCTTGTGGCTCTGAGAGTACTCCTCACCGTCATCGCGGGAACCGCGCGCATCCAGGAAGAACTTCGCCAGGTCAAGATACCTCTTCTCCCCGGTTACCCTGTAAAGCTTTACAAGTCCCATCTCAATAACCTGGTGACCCGGATAACTTACAAATGCATCCCACCCGAAATCCTTGTCGACAAGGTCGGCCGATTTGATAGCTATATCCAGGAATTCCCTCTTGCCGGTAGCCTGGTAGTAAGCCACGGCAGCCTCGTACATGTGGCCGAGGTTGTAAAGCTCATGACTTAGAATGTTGGTATGCTCCCAGCGTTTTTCTCCTGCCCAGTCATGGACTTTTCCGTAACCCATCTCTGCAATGGTGCGGTTTGTGTAGAGGTAACCGTCATCTTCCTGGGCAAGGCCTATTTTATATATTAAGGTATCAAGGTATGCTTCCAGCTTCGGATCGGGATATGTCTGAAGCGAATAGCTCGCCCCTTCCATTATCTTGGTTACGTCTGAATCATCGAAGGGATAGATTGTCTGAAAAGCGCCCGTATCAAGCCCGCCGGCAATCTCGAAATTCTTTATCCTGCCTGTCGACTCGCAGTAACCGAACGCTATCGGTATTGTCACATCATGGTTCTTTTTGATCCTTGGCGCCCAGAAATTGTCGGTCATCTTCACCGATGTGAAGGGCACAGGCCTGATGGGGTAATTCCCGTCATTCTTTGAGCCGGTGCATGAAGCCACGGTGATTGCCGCTGCTGCAGCAATGATTGTAAGTCTTCTGAATTTTGTCATGATTTAATTATTGTTTGTTTTGATCCATACAGTCATCTCTCCCCTGCCCCGGTTGGCCCATGAATAGTACGGGATTGCCTTTGCCTCCCTGGCAGTTCCGTTTTCGCCGGTAACGGTGAATTTCACTGTTCCGACTCCTTCAAGAAGCCCCTGTTCCCAGGCAAAAACCGGCTTCACGGAGGGGTCAACCTTCATCTCCCTGACAGGGCCGTTGTCAGCCTCCTCAAGGCAATAGACCATCGGTCCTACTCCGATGGCTACCCTGCCGGTATCAGCGGAAACCTCTTTCCTCGCTTCGATGAACCGGGGCTCCATCGGAAGGGATATCTCTACAATGTCTCCCTGTTCCCACTCCCTGTCGATATGCGCAAACCCGCCTGAAATTGGTGCTTTTATCTTTTTCCCGTTGACCCTGATGCCAAACCTTCCCCTTGCAGGTGTAACATACCTGTAAAGGTCACCGTCAAAGGGCTCATTCCCTGTCCAGGCCGGTATCCTGACGCCAAGTGTGAACCTGCAGTCTTCTGCTGACGGGTTTACGGTAACCTTAACATCGCCTGTCCATGGGTAACCGGTCTCCATCCGCACCTCCGTTTCGCCGGCAGGCGTTGAAAGGCGTGCTTCCGATCCTATGAAGAGGTTCAGGTTGATTCCGTCGGCAGTCTCAGACCATATATACTGTTTCATGGCGGGCATGAAACGGGCAATATTGCCCGGGCAGCAGGAACACTCGAACCAGCCTGCCCTCTCGAACCTGCCGTCAGACTCAAGCGGATTGGGGTAATAGAAAGTGCATCCGTCCTGTCCGATGCCTGAGATAAGGCCGTTGTACAGGGTCCTTTCGAGGACATCAAGGTACCTTGCATCGCCGGTGGCGGAATAGAGCCTGTGGTTCCAGAAGACGTTGGCCACTGAGGCGCATGTCTCCGTATATGCTGTCATATTGGGAAGCTCATACCGTTCGCCGAAGGCTTCGCCCTGCTCCTTTGAGCCGATACCGCCGGTAATGTAGATCTTGCCGCTTACGACGTCCTTCCAGATCCTTTCAGATGCTTCCAGGTAGCTGTTGTCTTCCGTGACCCTTGAGAGGTCAGCCATCGCGGTGTACATATAGGCGCCTCTCACGGCATGCCCTACCGCCTCTGTCTGCTCAAGGACCGGAAGGTGCATCTGCAGGTAGACCGAGTCATTGTAAACCTCAAAGCGTGAACCTGCAGGATGTCTCATGTACTCTTCCTGCTTACCCCTCACATCGATGAAAAATCGCGCCAGTTCGAGCCACTGGTTGTTGCCTGTCAGTTCATAAAGCCTGATGAGCCCTATCTCAATCTCCTGATGACCGGGGGCTATCTCGCGGAGGCCCCAGCCGAATTCGGAAGCTATAAGCTCTGCATTCTTCAGAGCCACGTTGAGGAACTCGCTGGAACCGGTTGCCAGATAGTGAGCAACTGCAGCTTCATACATGTGTCCCACATTGTAGAGTTCATGGCTTACCCTCTCGTCAATCCACCTTTCCCTTCCCGCTCCCGGGGCCATATTCACCGGATCAATAGTCCGGGTTGTATACAGGTATCCGTCATCCTCCTGGGCCGCCGCGATCAGTGTCACCAGGCTGTCGACGTAGCTGCGCAGCTCCGGATCGGGTGTCTCCATGAGAGAATAGCATGCTCCCTCAATGATCTTGAAGACGTCGGAGTCATTGTACCGCTCGCCGGTATGCTTTCCCTTTTTGAGCCTGCCGGCAACCGCAAAGTTGTCAATGCGTCCGGTCTCCTCGCACATTTTAAAAGCATAGGGGATTGTTGCCGTTCTGTTTCTCTCAATAAGAGGTTTCCAGAAAGCGTCATCAACGGTGACGGCACTGAGGGCAGGCGTGCCGAGCCAGCCGGTCTGTTCAGCTTCCCGGGGCTCGGTATTCCGGCTGCATGATGCAAGCATCACAATTGAAATTATCAGAGCGGTGATTCGCCTCATCAGCCTTTTACTTCTTTCCTGATATTCTTGAGTCTCTTCATCACATCATTGGCACCGCGGCCAAAGTAATCATGCAGAAGGCGGTACTCGGCAAAGAGCCTGTCATAAACAGCCGCATTTTCCTTTACCGGTTTGTAGGTATGCTCTTTAACCTTGGCCATTACAGCGGCAGCCTCCATGATTGTATCAAAACCTCCGGCAGCCTTTCCTGCAGCAACTGCTCCGAACATGGCAGATCCGAGGGCAGGCGCCTGCGGCGAACCGGATATCTTTATCTCCCTGTTGATCACGTCTGCGTATATCTGCATCACGAACGGATTCTTCTCGGCGATGCCTCCGGCAGCATAGAACTCCTTCACCGGCACACCGTTCTCCTCGAAGGTCTCAATTATCATCCTGGTGCCGAAGGCAGTAGCCTCTATCAGGGCCCTGTAAATCTCCTCCGGCCTGGTAATCAGGCTCATTCCGATTATCATTCCCGTAAGGTCAACATCAACGAGCACCGACCTGTTGCCGTTCCACCAGTCAAGTGCTACCAGCCCGCTCTCGCCCGGCTTCAGTCTCGCGGCCTTCTCGGTAAGAAGAGTATGAAGGTCAACTCCTGCGGCGTCAGCCTCAGCCTTGTATCCGGCAGGTGTGCAGTTTTCGACAAACCACTGGAAATGGTCACCCACGCAGCTCTGCCCGGCCTCATAACCGAAGAACCCTTCTATGATTCCGTCCTCAACCACTCCGCACATGCCCGGTGCTTCTCTTTCAGCATCGCCAAGAAGCATGTGACAGGTTGAGGTTCCGATAATTGCAAGCATCTTCCCGGGGGAGGTGATGCCAACCGCCGGTATCGATACATGTGCGTCGACATTTGCCACGGCCACGGCTGTGCCTTCCTTCAGACCCGTCAGCTTCGCCGCTGCCGCGGTTATGGATCCTGCCTTCGTGCCAACAGGCAGCAGTACCCGTGAAAGTTTCTCGTCAACCAGCTTCTCCATCTTCGGGTGGAGGGCTTTAAAGAAATCATTTGAAGGATATCCTTCGTGCTTGTGCCAGATGGCCTTGTAACCTGCAGTGCAGGTGTTACGCGTCTCCACCCCTGTAAGCTGCCATACAACCCAGTCGGCAGCCTCGATAAACCTGTCAGCTGCATCATAAACTGCAGGATCCTCATCGGCAGTCTGCCATATCTTCGGAATCATCCATTCGGAAGATATTTTTCCGCCGTACCGCTTCAGGAATTTCTCCCCTCTCTCCTCAGCAATGGCATTGAGCCTGTTGGCCTCATCCTGTGCTGCATGATGCTTCCACAGCTTAATCCAGGCATTGGGTCTGTTCTTAAATTCATCAATGAAAGCGAGCGGCGTTCCGTCTGCCTTTACCGGGAGAACAGTGCATGCCGTGAAATCTATTCCGACACCCACAACCTGGTCGGGCGTGACCATTGCCATCTTCATCACCCTGGGAATTGTAACACTGAAAACATCAAGATAATCCTGCGGGTGCTGCAGCGCCCAGTCAACTCCCAGCGGCGTTCCGTCATGAAGCTTTTCGTCCATTACGCCGTTAGGGTACTCATGGACAGCGACAGCAACCTCCTCGCCGGTGGTGGTGTCTACAAGAACTGCTCTTCCTGACAGGGTTCCGAAATCAACCCCAATAGTATACTTATGCATCTCTGAATTGTTTATATGTAAATGAATTATTTCTTCTGGCCGTAATATGCATTCTTCCCGTGCTTCCGGAGGTAATGCCTGTCGAGCAGGTGGCTCTCTATCTCCCGTGTCTCTGCCAGGGCGGCTGAGATGGCAGCCATTCGGGCTACTTCCTCAAGGACTACAGCATTATGAACCGCATCAGAGGGAGAGGTTCCCCAGGTGAACGGCCCGTGTGAGGCAACAAGAACGGCAGGCATGGTCTTGGGGTCTCTCCCCTTCAGCGTCTCCGCAATCACAAGCCCGGTATTGTACTCATAGTCATTTGCCGTCTCCTCCTCTTTCAGCTTCCTGGTGACCGGCACTGCCCCGTAGAAATGGTCGGCATGGGTGGTACCAAGGCATGGTATCGCCCGGCAGGCCTGTGCCCATGCCGTGGCATGAGTGGAGTGGGTATGGACTATCCCCCCGATTCCCGGGAAAGCCCTGTAAAGTGCACGGTGAGTGGGTGCATCGGTGGAGGGATTGAGTATCCCTTCCATTACATTTCCGTCGAGGTCGGTCACTACCATGTCTCCCGGGGTCATCTTATCATATGACACCCCTGAGGGTTTGATCACCATAAGCCCTGATTCCCAGTCAATACCGCTTACATTGCCCCAGGTCATTATGACCAGGCCGTGCTTCACGAGATCAAGATTGGCCCTGAATACCTCTTCCTTAAGCTTTTCAAGCATGATATCTCAGTTTTTCGGGAAAACAATCGGGATCCGGCACCTCATCAGCTGACCGCAAGGTTGAAGAAGAAACCGTTCCTTGCAAGCTCCCTGTATTTTTCAACGTTGAACCTGTAATACCAGGCTCCCTTCTTTGATGTCTCCCTCTCTTTTTCATCCTGTTTGTCAAGAAGTTCCATCGACAGTATCTTCTTCCTGAAATTACGCTTGTCTACCTGCCTGAGGTAGATGGCTTCATAAAGGTTCTGCAACTGTACCAGGGTGAACTTTTCAGGAAGGAGTTCAAACCCTACCGGGTAGACTTTCACCCTCTCAACAAGTTCCTTCAGCGCCTTGTCAACCATCTGCCTGTGGTCAAAGATCAGGTCAGGCAGGTTTGAGATGGAGCGCCAGTGGGCGCCGTTTTTCTTCTGTATCTCAGGATCCAGTTCATGAATCCCGATGAGTGAGAAGTATGCTGTGGAGATTACCCTTGCACCCGGATCACGGTTAATTTCGCCGTAGGTGTAAAGCTGCTCCATATAGAGGTCTGACAGACCGGTGAGGGTACGGAGCACCCTGCCTGCGGCATCATCGAGACTCTCCTTCTCCTGAACGAAACCACCGGCAAGTGACCACTGCCCGAGGGCGGGCTCAAAGCTTCTCTTTATCAGGAGAAGCTTGAGCTCCTTCTCGGCAATGTCATACCCGAAGATGATGCAGTCAACTGCCAGGTAATGCTTCGGGTGCCTGGAATATATGTGTGTCATAGGCCTTTATTCAGAGTGTAGTACAGGTCATTCCACCTCAGCTCCTTTCTGAATTGCCCTATTTCACATTTTTCATCAATCAGCACAAATTCCGTTCCCGTCATGTCGGCAAAGTCAGCCATATGTTCGGCCGTAAGGGCCTGGCTGAAGCTTGTATGGTGCGCGCCGCCGGCATAAATCCATGCGGTTGCAGCAGTTTTAAGATCCGGGTAAGGTTTCCAGAGTACACTGGCCACCGGCAATTTGGGCATCGGCGGACACTCCACAACCTTCATTGTATTTACTATCAGCCTGAAACGGTCACCCATCTGCACCATTGACGCTGCAAGGGCCTCACCAAGACCGGTCCTGAAGACAAGCCGTGCAGGATCATCCTTGCCTCCAATGCCGAGAGGATGGACCTCGAGCGCCGGCTTGCCGGCAGCTATTGAGGGGCAAACCTCGAGCATGTGTGCACCAAGTATTGCCATGTTCTTCGGATCAAGATGATATGTATAGTCTTCCATGAACGAGGTGCCGCCCTTGAGACCCTTTGCCATCACTTTCATGATGCGCACCAGCGCTGCTGTCTTCCAGTCGCCTTCTGCACCGAAGCCGTAGCCGTCAGCCATGAGCCTCTGTACTGCAAGGCCCGGAAGCTGAACCATCCCGTGAAGGTCTTCAAAGTTAGTCGTAAAAGCCTTGAACCCGCCATTTTCCAGGAAGGCACGCATACCTGCCTCAATACGGGCAGCTTCTTTGACAGCAGGTGCCGCAAGGATTTTGGCTGATGCCTTGTATTCGTCACCGTACTGTTTAACAAGTGCAGCAATCTGCTTGTCTGTAACCTTTTTTACAGCATCGGCGAGGTCACCTATACCGTAGCCCTGAACCTCATAATCGAGTTTGAGCTGTGCTGATACCTTGTTGCCTTCTGTCACTGCCACATCCCTCATGTTGTCACCGAACCGTGCAACCCTGAGGGAACGGGCTTCGAGAGCACCCATGGCGGCCCTGCACCATGCTCCTATTGAACCGACAACCTCCTTGTCCTGCCAGTGGCCTACAACAACCTTGCGCTCCATCCTCAGCCGCGAGCAGATGTACCCGAACTCACGGTCGCCGTGAGCCGACTGGTTCAGGTTCATGAAATCCATGTCGATCTCGTTCCAGGGTATATCCCGGTTAAACTGCGTGTGTAAATGCAGCATCGGCTTGTTCAGCCTCTTCAGGCCGGCTATCCACATCTTCGCAGGGGAGAACGTATGCATCCAGGCAACAAGCCCTGCACATGCAGGTGCATTGTTGGCTTCCATGCATATCTCAGTGATAGCTGCGGCAGTTGTAAGAACCGGCTTGAAAACAACCCTGGCCGGGATCAGATCAGACTTGTCGAGAGCAGCAGCAATGGCTTTTGAATCATCCGCCACCTGCCTCAGGGTCTCTTCTCCGTACAGATGCTGACTTCCCGTGATGAACCAGAGTTCAGTATTTTCCTTTTTCATTTTGTAGTTGAATATCTTATGAATAGATCATGTTAGTTCCAGAAATAAGCGTAGAATACAAGGATTACGGCAATGACAAGACCTGAGGTAATCACATCCCACTTGTTCCAGCTGGCACGGGTAATTGCCTTCTGCTCAGCGGTGGCCGAACCCAGGGTAAGCCCTATGATACGGCGCTCGTCAATCTTCGGCGTAAAGTAACTTACAACTATCATTGTGATTATCACTATTGCGAAGTTGATTATCTCGTAGTGCAGCCAGTTTGTTCCGACAAAGACCTGGTATATAGTTCCGTCAGGATTAAGACCGCCCTTGAATACAGTGAAAACAAGCCGCATCATACCGATTGTAAAACCTGTCAGCAGACCGGTGAGACCGGCAGCAGGGGTAATTTTCTTTGACAGGATACCAAGGAGGAAAGCTGCTGCAATACCAGGGGCAAGGAGCGACTGCACATCCTGAAGGTATGCGTACAGAACCTTGCCAATACCCTTCATTACCGGAATCCAGAGGATACCGAGGATGACAACCACCACGGTTGCGATACGGCCAACCTTTACCAGTTGTTTTTCGGGAGCATTCGGTTTGTATTTCTGATAGAAGTCAATTGTAAACAGTGTTGCAGAAGAGTTGAACAGAGATGCCAGCGAGCTCATCAGCGCCGCCAGAATACCGCCAACCACAAGGCCCTTGAAGCCCATCGGCAGAAGTTCTTTTACAAGTGTTGAGAACGCTGAGTCTGAACTTGTAAGTGTGATGACACCCTGCTGGTTAAGTGCATATGCTATCATCCCCGGGATGAGGAATATAAAGACAGGAGTCAGTTTGAGCGCACCGCCGAAGATAGCACCGCGGCGTGCCTGCGTCTGGTCACGGCCTGAGAGAACACGCTGGACTATATACTGGTCAGTGCACCAGTACCAGAAGCCTATGATGGCCGAACCAAGAAGTACACCGGTCCATGGGAACTGGGCATCCTTCGGCGAGCGGATGAGCTGTGTCATAGTGTCACCGTATTCGTTGACCGGAACCGCACGACAGATGTGCATCAGGTCATCCCAGCCGCCAACCTTTATCAGACCGGCAATCAGAACAGCTATTGATCCGGCAAGCAACACCGGCGTCTGTAGCACGGAAGTCCAGAGAACTGCCTTCATTCCTCCCAGGGTGGTGTAAATACCTGTGATGACCACAAGACCAATGGCGCTTATCCAGAAGAAATCAATCCCCCAGATTGATTCTATTCCGAATACATCCTTGAAAACCACACCGCCGGCATAAACCGTAACGGCAACCTTGGTAAGCACATAGCTGACCAGGGAGATAATTGAAAGTACCGATCTTGATTCCTTGTTATATCGCTTTTCGAGAAACTCAGGCATTGTGAATACCCCGCTTCTCGAATAAAACGGAACAAAAAGCCAGCCGAGCAGCAGGATTAGCCAGCCATGCATCTCCCAGTGGGCCATTGCCATCCCGGAGGAGGCTCCTGCCCCTGCAAGACCTACCAGGTGTTCAGATCCGATGTTGGATGCAAAGATCGAGGCGCCTATGGCTACCCAGGTGGCATCCCTGCCGGCAAGAAAGTAATCTGTTGAGGTGTCTTTATTTCCGCGCATTGAGATCACGATAAAGGCAACCAGCGCGAGGACAAATGCCCCCAGTACGATCCAGTCAAGTAATAACATGATTCTTCCGTGTTAGGTTAGTTATAATATATAATGGTATAATTTAATTCTTTTATCCTCTCCGCATGCCGCAGGCTTCGCCACCAAACCCGATCTCTCCAATATGCCTGCCAGCCACCGGCCGCTGCAAAAAATACCCTTCTCTCAGAGTATGCAAGTTAAACAATATTTTAAATGTAATATGTACACTTCTACTTTTTTTTACAAAAAATCAAACTTTCATCTTTTCTTCATGATGTAATGTTTAATTTTGCTGTGTATCAATTCAATAAGCTGTAAGACAGATAAATCGGAGATTCATTCTGTCAGTTGAAAAAGAAATAAAGGGATTTGACCATGAAGATAATAAAGAATTTTCTGATTATACTGGCCATGATGACGTTATCCTCGCTGACGGCACATTCCCAGGAGGTCAGGCAAGACACCGCCACCGTCAGGCAGCAGGTTCAGAACCAGACCCGTAATCAGAATCAGGAGCAGAACGGGCAGCAGGCTCAGAACCAGGCAGGCCAGGGTAACCAGGCAGGAAGCCAGGCCGGGAACAGTGCCACAGCCGGCAGCAAGGCAAACTCTGCAAACAGCACCAGTGCCTCACATGTGCAGGGGGTAAATCCGGGAAGTGTAAAAAAGATCCAGGGTGCAAGGCCTGACTGGAGCCGCGCCCGCGGCGCCCGTCCGGCATCTGTTGAGAGACCCTCCGGATCAGGTATCCCGAAAGGTGCAGGCAAACCGGGTGGAGCAAGAGGCCCAGGCAAACGGTAATTATTTCACTTTATAAAATCCATGAACAGGCCAGTTTTATTCTCAATTGCCGTATCTGTATTTCTTTTTGAAATTTCAGCGGCATCTGTCTCAGCCCAGCCGGTTTCAGGCACAGAGGCTGCCGGAGACTCCTCGTCCGTAGCAGGAAAGGGAGGTATGCATTCATTCTTTGCCGGAACAGGGTATGGCAACAACCTGCTTTATCTGGGGACCACCATGTCTCAGGATCACGGCTTCGGATATCTTTCGGCCTCCTATGGCCTTGCTGACAAGCTTTATCTTTCGGCTACGGGCTATACCGTCTTCAACTTCTCCCCCTTCACCGCATTTTACAGCCTCGGGGTCAGCTTCAACCATACGTTCAACTCCTGGTTTGACATCAGCGCAGGTCTTTCCCGGTACAATGTGGCAGAAGCACTGCGTGACACCCTCTTCAGCAACTTTACATATGCAGATGCAACCCTGGGATTTGACTGGAAAATACTCTACTCAAAGATTTCGACAGGCGGACTATTCTCAGACGGAGGGCAGTTCTACCTTCAGACGCGTCATTCAAGATATTTTGAAACCCCGTCCTTTGCAGGCGAGAAGGCTTTTTTCTCATTTGACCCTTATGTCAATCTTCTCTGGGGCACGATGATCACAGCCGAAACTGCAGGAGGTGTTACAGAAACCACAGTATCACCCGGTTACAGACCATGGAGCAAATACTCCCAGACACCTTCTCCGACACCCGGAACAGTATACAGCAAGTCATTCGGGCTGACCGAGATCGATTTCGGAGTACCGGTTGCATTCAATTACGGTTCATTCACATTCGAAGTTGAACCTGGTTACATAATACCGCTTTACTCGACAGAAGGCACATCAGGCACCAGCGGATTCCTTTTGATGACCAGTCTTTTCTTCAGGATTTTATAACTTTGGATAATGAACCTCCTTATTGTCGAAGACGAAAAAAGCCTTGCCGCTGAGATAGCTCTCTTTCTGAAAAAGGAGAACTTCCTGTGCGACATGGCACATACCGGAACCGAAGCCTCCGAGAAAATCGCCGTTAACCTTTATGACTTCGTGTTGCTGGATCTTGGCCTGCCTGATTATAACGGCCTGGACCTAATCAGGGAAGCAAGGGAAAACAATGTTGATGTATCCTTTATAATTATAACTGCGCGTGGTGCCGTTGAAGACAGGATAAAGGGGCTTGATCTGGGCGCTGATGACTATCTGCCCAAGCCTTTTGCCCTTGCTGAATTGCACGCCCGCATCATGGCCGTGGCCCGGAGAAAGTTTCATATCCAGACACAGGATATAACCCTCGGCGAATTCCTGATGAACATATCGGCCAGAAAGCTGATGCACGGCAACGGCGAAGTGGAAATTACCAGGAAGGAATTCGACCTGCTGTATTACCTGGTAATCAACCAGAACAAGGTCCTTGCACGCCATCAGCTTTATGAGCATATCTGGGGAAACACCCTGGATGACCAATATGACAGCAACTTCATTGACGTTCATATCAAGAATATCCGCAAAAAACTAAATGCTCACGCTCCGACTCCCTGGCTTGAGACCGTCAGGGGTGTAGGATACAGGATAACAACAGAAAGTTAATCATCTCCCTGGCATGCTGAGACTCCAGACAAAACTTGCACTCTTCAACCTGCTTTCGAAACTGGTGTTCTCAGCACTGTTCATTGGCTTTCTGCCCCTGATCATCGAACGGATAAATATAAGGCAGACAGACAATGAACTGATAAACAAGCGGGAAGAGGTTATCAGACTCATCTCGGAAGTGGGCATTGAACCGTTCATCATTTCAGACAGCACCGGAGGATTCGGAAGCTACAATATCCTTAAGGAAGAGTACATCAGCCTCGAGAGGGCAACCGGCGGAGAAGAATGGAATTTCATCGACATTGCCCAGAGGATAATTGACGAGGAGACCATTGACTACAGGGTACTGCACTACTCACTGAGAATCGACGGTGAGGAATACCTGCTCGAGATTGGCAAGAGTCTCTCAAGCATAAAATATTCTGCTGTCAACATCAGGAATATTATACTGGTATTCCTGGTTCTTTTTATCCTGGTGACCCTGATAACGGACCTGACATATACGGCAAGACTCCTCAGACCGCTGAAAGTCATAACCGGGAAGCTCGGGGAGACTTCATCCCCTGCATTTGACACATCATCACCGCTTGTAACAACCACTGAGGACTTTGTCCAGCTTGACCGTACTCTCCGGGAGATGATGAAAAAGATAGGGGAACTGTTCAAAAAGGAAAAGGAGATTACGGTAAATATCTCACATGAACTGATGACTCCTGTATCTGTTCTGCGCAGCAAACTCGAGAATATGCTTATGAATGGAGACCTTAACCCTGAAGTTGAGGCAGGCATCGAGGAGTCACTCCGTACACTTCACAGGCTCAAGGCACTGGTCAACTCGATGCTTATGATTGCACGTCTTGAAAGCAGCCAGTACATGAAGGAGGATAATGTTAATCTCTGCGATCTTGTAAAGGAGGTGATATCCGAATTATCACCCCTGGCGGAAGACGGCGGAGTGAAACTGCTGCAAGGGTGTGACAGTAATTATGTAATGAACCATGCCAACAGGTCGCTTCTCTTTTCAATGATCTACAATGTTGTTAACAATGCGGTTAAACATACACCCCCTGGAGGCAGAATCGAAATCACCGGCAGGGAAAAGCATGACCGGTTTGAGCTGTCGGTATCGGATACCGGTAACGGAATGTCCCGGGATCAGCTCGACCGGCTCTTTACCCGCTTCAGCAACCGCCCTGATCCGGACGGAAATTCAACCGGAATAGGGCTGGCAATTACCAAATCAATAGCCGATTTTCACAACATTGCTGTGCGTGTCATCTCTGAACAAGGTAAAGGGACACAATTTTTTTTCTTTTTCCCCGTAAATTCATTATAGCTTCATTTTCACGGGTTTAATTTTGATCTGTTATCTGAAAATTAAACTTAAAACAGAACAAAAATGAAAAAGGAAATTCTTGTTGGCGCAATAGCACTTCTGATAAGTGCAGGCGTCATGGCGCAATCTACTGAACCGGTACAGGACCAGGTCAAGACAAAGAAACAACTCAGGATAGAAGCCAAACAGCAGGCTAAGATCCAGGAGCAGACACAGAGCGGTGATCCGATCATGACCCAGACACAGACACGTACCCAGAATCATGGTG
>CAZUIF010000032.1:0-34340 GCA_964621005.1 uncultured Rikenella sp. | reverse complement strand
GCAGAATAGTTCGTGTCAATGGAGAACTCTGTTACCTCTCTGCTTCCAGGGTAATGAACAAGGAAAACGCTCCGGAGCTTCAGATAATAGTATCGTTCAAAAAACCAGATGAAGCCCAAGCCATTTATAAGGAAAGATGGCAGATTGAGTCTGCGTTTAAGGCCCTGAAGACTAGCGGATTTAACATTGAAGATACCCATCTGACAGATGTTGAGCGTGTAAGTAAATTAATGTCATTGGTGTTAATTGCATATGTCTGGGTTTATAAGGCTGGAATATATCTTGACACGGTTAGGCCCATTAAGATCAAAAAGCATGGCAGAAAAGCCAAGAGCTTGTTCAAATATGGATTGAATTATATAGCCAACTTGCTTTTTAGCAGCGATATAAGTAACTTTAACCAATGTTGTAAATTTTTGTCATGTACTTAGCGTTGTGTACTAATTTATTTGATGGGCCATCCGAACGGTAACTCAATATAAGTATTCACAGCATTGGTATTAGCCTGACTGCATATATTCGCCAATGACCCTTTTCCTTTTTTTCAATACAGCTTAAGAGAACTTCTGATGTTGTCAGACAGATGGATATTGCCTGTATGTACAGATCTAATTCACTGAAAATGAGAGCTCCAGGTCAATCCTGATTATTTTCCCGTCAGGAGTTGTGGTTGCGATGAACGCGGTGTGATCATCGAAGAACTTGCCGCGGAGAAAAATCCATTGTGAACCTTTCTTCAGGTGTTTAATATTTTGCATTTCATTTTCATCTTCGGGATACAGGACATTGAGAGCATTCTCAAATAGTTTTGCTGAGTTTTCGTCTGTCAGCAGGAAGTCCTGTCTGATAAGTGACATCAGGACCGGACACTCAAGATCCATATGAACCGGTTCAATCAGACTTATGGCAGAGCCACTGACGTTGATATAATTATCTGATCCGCAGGAGTTGGCGCCTGATCCGGTTTCGACAAAAAAGAAATTGATTTTGTAAAATTTGCCTGAAAAAACTTTGCTGATAGCTGTCTGATCAATGTCTTCAAGTTGGAATTCAACTCGGTTTTTAACAAAATCTTCAATAAGCTTCTGGCTGGATGGGTCAATTGTCTGAGCAGAGATACTGGCGCAGAATAACAACAGGATGCAGGGGCTAATCAGATTTTTCATCTTGGGTGTATTTATTATTCCTGACTGAAGGTAAACAAATTTGCGGCTCAGCGGATCGTTCCTCCCGCTATTCTCTTACAAAGACACCTCCGGTAATATCACGGAACCTGGTAAAGAAGGCTACCAACCTCTCAAGCACCGATTCTCTCTTTCTGGTCCGGTCACCGGTTGGGGTGAACCGCGAGACGGGGGGCAGAACCCGGCTCAGAGCAGTGCCGGTCGATTGCACATAACCGTCACGGAATGCATTTGATATAAATTTGTATGTCTCATCCCTGTCCAGACTTTCGTCACTGATGATCTGATCCAGCTCGGCAATCTTCCTGGTGTTGACAAACGACTGCCAGTCGTCATCAACATTGGCAGCAGGGGTGAGGGAGGCAATGAACTGCTCGATCAGGTCCTTCTTGTTGCGGAGCTCCACGCTGGCGTCAATGGCCTTGGTGATATCCACGACAATTTCCCTGTCCTTCAGATGACCTTCATGATACTTTCTGATGAGCTCAAGTATGAAGTCGATATTGATCTCCACCTGCCTGATCAGCTCCATCTCGAAGATGATATCATCATTTACATACTCTGGTTCCTGCCCCGGCCTGCGCCTGTGATCGTTGTAGAGATCGATGTACATGCTGTGATAATCCTGCACATCCCTGTCGGTCAGTATCTGGTTGTCCTGGAATTCATCGAAGGACGAGAGTATGTTTTTCAGCTTCAGTATCGCGCCATACAGCCTTATGAACTCCTTCTGTGCCTCCTCTCCTGTGATCTGCGTTCCTGCCGGAAACTTCTCCTGCAGTTCCGCAACCAGTTCCGCATATCCGGGAACAACCTTATCGCCCGTGCTGTATCCGTTGTAATACTCTGTGTATGATCTGAGCAGCACCACGCCTCCCGCCTCCTTGTCTCCGAACAGCGCAATGCTCTCATTTGTAGCGCTCTCGAGATTGCGGAAGCACACAATATTGCCGAACGTTTTTACAGAATTCAGGATCCGGTTCGTCCGGGAATATGCCTGCAACAGCCCGTGCAGCCGCAGGTTTTTGTCCACCCATAGAGTGTTGAGAGTTGTGGCATCGAAACCGGTAAGGAACATATTAACAACTATGAGCAGATCAATCTCCCGATTTTTCACCCGGTTGGAGACGTCCTTGTAATAGTTCTCGAACTTATCACTTGATGTATCGTAGTTGGTGTGGAAGGTCCTGTTATAATCCTGAATTGCTGACTCCAGGAAATCGCGCGAGCTCTGATCCAGCAGGCTGGTATCCTCAGGGTTCTCATCATCCAGAAAGCCGTTTCCGGGATCCTCATTCACCCCGAAACTGAATATCAGTGCCACTTTCAGCTGCTTGTCAGCAGGTAGTCCGGCCAGCTGTTTCTGAAACTCCGAATAATATTTTTTTGCGGTGTCGATTGAGGAGACCGCGAAGATTGAGTTGAATCCTGCCAGTCTCCTGTCCTTCAGCTGGTAATAGCTGTTTCGCTTGGTTTTCTGGTCGAAGTGCTCGCGGATATAGCTGACTATGTTGCTGATCCGTTCCGGCGCCTCCAGGGCCCTTTCCCTGTCTATGTTCCACACCTTCTCATCAAGTATATCCTCCTGCTCCTTCATGGTGCTGATATAGTCAATCCTGAACGGCAGTACATTCTTGTCGGTTATGGCATCGACAATTGTGTATGTATGCAGCTTCGCACCAAAGGCCTGCTCTGTGGTTCGCAGGCTGAAGTCGTTGTTGCTGCTCGAGTTGACCGCGAAGATGGGGGTGCCGGTGAAACCGAACAGGTGATACTTTTTGAAAGACTTTGTTATCTCCCTGTGCATGTCTCCAAACTGGGAGCGGTGGCACTCATCAAAGATGATGACCACGTGCCGGGAGAAGGAGGGATGGGTTTTATGTTTCCTGATAAGGACCGAAAGTTTCTGGATTGTTGTGACAATGATCCTGGCAGTCGGGTCTTCCAGCTGCTTTTTAAGTTTGGCAGTATTCGTGTTGCTGTTCGCGGCTCCCTTCTCGAACTTATCATACTCCTTCATCGTCTGAAAGTCGAGGTCCTTTCGGTCGACCACGAACAGCACCTTGTCGATAAACGGAAGTTTCGCGGCTAGCTGAGCCGTCTTGAACGAGGTGAGGGTCTTGCCGCTGCCCGTGGTGTGCCATATATAGCCTCCGCCATGAATTGTCCCGTATGATCTGTAATTGTTGGAGACTGTTATTCTGTTCAGTATCCGCTCTGTGGCAACTATCTGGTACGGGCGCATCGCCAGCAGAAGCTTGTCGGATGTGAATACGCAGTACTTTGTCAGGATGTTGAGGATGGTATGTTTGGCGAAGAAGGTCCTCCCGAAATCCATCAGATCTGTAATGGGGCTGTTCGCGGCATCGGCCCACCACGATGTAAACTCGAAGCTGTTGCTGGTCCGTTTCCCTTTGGTGACTGCTCCGTCGCCCAGTTCCTTCAGGTGCGTAGACCTTGTTGTGTTACTGTAATACTTTGTGAGTGTGCCGTTGGAGATCACGAAGAGCTGCACGTATTCGAATAATCCGCTTCCGGCCCAGAACGACTCCCTGCTGTAGCGGCTGATCTGGTTGAATGCCTCCCTGATATCCACTCCCCGTTTCTTCAGTTCAATGTGTACCAGAGGGAGGCCGTTGACCAGAATGGTGACATCGTAGCGATTCGGACGCTGTCCGGTGTCAACCGCGTACTGGTTGATCACCTGCAGGCGGTTATTATGGATATTGGATTTATCGAGCAGGTAGATGTTCTTTACTGAGCCGTCATCCCGGGTAAGCAGCTGTATGTGATCTTCCTGGATAATAGTTGTCTTTTCTTCGATGCCGTTGTTCTGGTTGGCTATTTTGCTTCTGAAGAACTGGTTCCATTCTATAGCGGTAAAGGAATAGTCATTCAGCGCCTCAAGCTGGCTGCGGAGGTTGTTGATAAGATCGTCTTCCGTGCTGACTGTCAGGTAGTCATACGCCTGTGTTTTAAGCTGTTCAATGAATGCTTTCTCAAGGTCAGCCTCACTCTGGCATGACGACTCTTTACGGGGAAGCGGCTGGTATTCAGCTACTACTGTACTTTCCGGATTCTCTGCAACAAGGACGTATTTATCCACAATTAATATTTAAAGCCAGACATAAATGTTCCTTAACAAATATACAAAAAGAGCTGTACCTTTTTTTCTTCCTGACCCCTTATCCGATTGGGAGAATAGCCAGTCAAGGCTTAGTCTGGCCAGTGTGAGTCCGGCAAGGGTGTTTTGAGAAATCACCTTTTCATGGTAATTTTAAGCAGGAGTTGGTTCAGCCTGATGACACCCGTTTGGTGGTTTTTTTTAGTCAGGTAGCTGATTCTGGAAACTGACAGAAGGGAGAGACAACTATGAACAGAATGGATCTTAAACGGGCGTCATATCTTTTTGAAGGTATGAAAGGACGCATGTTGCCGGAGGATCTGATAAACACGATCCGGTCATTTATTGCCACGGAAAATCTGTATTCATCAGCCACGCGGGAGATCGCCACCAAGCTGGAAAACCTGAACAGCGAGTTTAACAGCACGCATGAGCGGAATCCGATTCACCTGATACAGACGAGGGTAAAGACTCCGGCGAGTATCATGGACAAACTGAAAAGGAGAGGTTTTGAACTCAGTGTTGAGTCGGCCCGGAAGAATCTGACAGATATAGCCGGAGTCAGGGTTATATGTTCATATATCAATGACATATATGTGATTTCAGGGTTACTCTTATCGCAGAACGATATCCAGCTTGTCCGAACGACAGACTATATCAAGCATCCGAAGCCAAATGGTTACCGGAGTCTTCATCATATTGTAAAGGTTCCTGTTTTTCTTTCTGACAAGGTGGAGCATGTTAATGTTGAGTTACAGATCCGGACTATAGCGATGGATTTCTGGGCATCGCTGGAGCATGAGCTGGCGTACAAGCTTGAAAGGGAGAAGTCGGAGGATGCTTTTACCGAGCTCAAGGCCTGTGCTGAGGAGATTGCCGGTATTGACCGGAGGATGCAGAACCTTTATAATATTTCTGCGGAACAGCAGGTTTCGCAGGAAGGAGATTTGCATAAATGACGTAATCGTCCGCATCAGCAGCCCGGATCATTTTAACATTTTCAGTTGCAGGGTATTCTTGCCAATGGTATAAGCATACGACGCAGCCGGGATAAAATGTAATTTAATCCCATCATATTCAATAACTCCCTCTTTATCAATAGAAGTAACCAGGGCAGTTTTCAGGTTGCACTTTTTACAAAATGTAACCAGGCTTTTAAGTTCAGATGGTTTTTCAAAGTATCTGTTGGACCATTTTATTTCTAAAGCCCAGATTGGTTTAAGGTTTTTATCGCTTAATCCGATCATATCCACCTCGCCATTCTGCCAGCGGGCATACCATGGAGTAAACCAATCCCGATGCATCCATTGAGAATAAATTGCAGTTTCCACCATATGGCCAATTAAGCTGTCATTTGGACTTAAAGGAGTGAACAATGCACTTCTTAAAGAGGGATTAGTCAGGTATAGTTTAAAAAGATTCTCCCGTTTGAATCTTTTTCCTGATTGATCTATACGTTTGACATGTTTTACCAGAAATGCGGATTCAAGATATTCTATATATTTTTTAATCAAGACCTTGGGTACACCTGACTGGATATTAAGTGTCTCAAGGGAGAACTCATTTCCAGAGTTATAAGTAATTGTTGTAAAGAAGGAATTCAACTCCTGCACATCCCTGATTCCATACAGACTTGGCAGATCCCGCAGGAGGACTTTATCTACGATATCCTGTCTGATATACCTTCCGGGGTTTTGCTGAATTTTTTCTGAAAAAATGACTTCAGGATATCCGCCAAAGTTTATATAGTCAAGGAAGTGTTTATTAAGCTCATCAAGATGGGTTGATGTGTAAAATGTCTGGATATTTCCTTCCCAGTCTATTTGTGCCGGAATTATTATCCTCTCAAGATCCTTAAGTTTAATATATTCATTGAAGGTTAATGGAGGCAGCATGAAATCAGTAAATCGTCCGGCTCCGCTTTCGTTGCTCTTGTATTTCAGTGCTGCGGCTGCAGATCCAGATACAATAAACCTGGTATCCCTGTAACTATCTACCAGTGACTTGAGATGAACCTCCCAATCTTTTAAATATTGAACTTCATCAAAAATTACATACCAACCTTTGGAATCAGTACTCCCGGATGCCTGTTTCGCATATTTGAATAAATCTTCGAGCGAGTTATTGTTATAGATTGGATTTTCGATTGTAATGAAGGCTATCTTTTGAGGATCAGTTCCGTTTTTCAGAAAGTCGTGCACCAGATGATGCAGCATAACTGTTTTGCCGACGCGTCTGGGACCCATTAATACAAGGGCTCTTCTGATGTCTTTTTCGTAAGCCAGTGGAGCAAACAGGTCAAAATACAATCGTCGGGGCATTTCATTGTAGTCCTCCTCAATCTGACCGGTAATCCACCATGGATTTTCAAACTTAATCCTGTCGATAATCTGTTCTATGGCTACTTTTATAAGCATCTTAATATATGTTTAAGGAGATAAAGATATATAAATAAGCTCAAAAAACAATGCTTATATAAGCATATTTCTATTTATAAGATTTATTCTGATGAAATATGTCCTTATTCATCAGGCTTTCATCCAGGCACTCCTTTTTTCATTCTGCTGACTCAGGTTGAAAATGCGGTTTCATGACAGTCATTATTTGATAGTATCATTTGATACTATCAAAGGTGCTAAGATGTTTGTTGTCAGGATATTTCGGAGGCGGAGTTTTGTAATCAAGAATTACCTGATATTATACCAGCTTTGCGTAGTTTTGAGTTAAGCTTTTTGCTGAATGTTTTCGATCCGTTTCGGATATAGAAAAACTCCAGGATTCCTGAAAGGTCAACTTTTGCCTGAAGCGACCATTCTATTTTTCGCTAACCATTCAGTAATTTCTTCTTCAACCCGGTCATTAGAAATGGTCTCGCCTCTTAAAAATTGTTCCTGTCCTTTCTTTATCTGTTCCCTTTGCTCAGGAGTAGTTCTACAAACAAGGTTTTCAGCCTTGGAATCAACTATTATATTCAGAGCGGCAAGGAAAGACCTGTCATTTATTGCAGCAATCTTATGTATCAGGATATCTTTAAGTTCAATGGCTGTCATGATGTGTATTGTTTATACAAAGGTACTATATTTCTGAAGGAGGGTCTTGATATTTTTCAGGGGAAAAATCGCATATCGCGGATAATCCCTGACCCCTCGAATTCGAGGGGTTTAAAGTGGTCAGATCCGACCATTTGAAGAGTTTAATTTACCAGCGGTTTAAAGGTCAGTAATTTATTCCTGTAGTATTCATACTGTTTCCGGCGGGCCTGGATTTCAGAGGGGAGGCCTTCGGAGATATCATTTACAAGTGCATCGAATTTGTCGAGGATTTCTACAATGCGCTCCTGCTCGGAAAGGGGTGGGATGGGGATTTTAGCTTTGGATAAATTGTCATTGTAAAGTCTTGATATTGTCCCGCCATCAGTTTTCCATTTAACTATTTTGTAGTAGTGAAATAAGTACTTATTCAATACAATATTCTCTTGATTATCAATCCATACAATATTCGAGTCTTGAAAATATGCAGGTTTCCCATCATAAATAACGGTCCTGCCGATCGTGCCTGCCGCTGAAATCAAAATATCGCCTTTTTTGGGAAATGAATAGTGCTTTCGATGGTCCTCAAATAGCTTTTCCGAAATATAAGCATCTGGGTCTCCACCAAAAGTTCCTATTTTGTAAAACGGAATATCTCCGGTAAAGGTTGTTTCGTTTTTCATTACTCTTTTACACATACAAACCTTGCCTATCTCCCCCAGAGTTTTCCATTCAACCTCCTTCCCCACGAAACCCAACAATTGGTTACGGTAGTAATCGTATTGGGTTTTGCGAGCCTCCAGCTCCGCCTCCAGTTCCGCCTCCAGAGAGGTGAACTTATCAAGTATGTTTACTATCTCTTCCTGAACGGGAAGAGGGGGGAGAGGGATATTTAAATTTTCTATGGCACTCGCATCCAAGGTTGGAATTCCTGCCACCCTAACCTTTGATTTCAGCGTATTCTCATGACAAAGTAATGCATAGTAGATGTATCGGCTGATGAATAACTCAGAATGTCCGAGACAAAAGCAGCCATCAGATGACCAAAAGTCCACTGCGCTAAATCCAACTGTTCCAGCAGAAGCGCCAACATTAATTATCATTACTGAATTGGCAACTCTGTTACTATATCCGTAGTATCCCAATGGGTCCAAACCCCCATGGTAAACGGGAAATTTTTCCTTATGTGAAAGTTGGCTTTTAGTCAACCTTTTCCCGCGATAGATTTCAACTATGTTGCCCAGTTTTTTATACTCCAATCCTGTAGGGCAGTATTCCTCAATCAGCGATTCTATCTTATTCATAACTATCGCACTTTATGGCCGGAAACCGGACACCACATTAAACCAGCAACCATCTGGTTTCTCATTTCTTCCCTCCCTCCAGGTCCGCCACAATCTCATCAATTGCTTCGCGGAGACGACTCTGACGCAACACGATCTCCGATATCTGCGCGTTGAGCCTCGTGATGTCAACCTCCTCGGCGGTGTTCTCCTGCTCCACATAACTGCTGACAGCAATATTGTAGTTGTTGGCAGCTATCTCCCCGTTGGGCACCAGCCTCGCAAAGTGGGGAGTGTCAGTCCTCCCGGAAAAGGCATCCAGAATTTTCTGACGATTCGCCTCTGTAAGCTTGTTCTTGTTGCCTCCCCTCACAAACTCCGCAGAAGCATCAATGAACATGGTCGAGTTGTCCTTCTTGCTCTTCCTGAGCACAATAATACATGTGGCAATGGTGGTCCCGAAAAACAGGTCTGGGGGAAGCTGTATAACCGTATCAATATAGTTGTTGTCAATAAGATACCTGCGGATCTTCTGCTCGGCCCCGCCACGATAAAGGACACCGGGGAACTCTACAATGGCTGCAGTACCTGAGGTTGAGAGCCACGACAGCATGTGCATCGTAAAGGCGAGATCGGCCTTGCTCTTGGGTGCCAGCACACCGGCAGGAGAGAAACGCGGGTCATTTATCAGCAGTGGGTTCGCATCGCCATCCCACCGGATGGAGTAGGGGGGATTGGAGACAATGGCATCGAAAGGCTCATCATCCCAGTGTTTCGGGTCGGTCAGCGTGTCGCCGTGCGCGATATCAAATTTCTCGTAGTTGACATCGTGCAGGAACATGTTGATGCGACAGAGGTTGTAGGTGGTGATGTTGATCTCCTGGCCGAAGAAGCCCTGCCGTACGTTCTCCTTACCCAGCACCTTGGCAAACTTCAGCAGCATGGATCCGGAGCCGCAGGCGGGATCATAAACCTTGTTTACCTGCTTCTTACCGGCGACCGTGATCCGAGCCAGCAGCTCGGAGACCTCCTGCGGGGTGAAGAACTCTCCTCCCGATTTCCCTGCATTGCTTGCATACATCGTCATCAGGAACTCGTAGGCATCGCCGAAGAGATCGTTGGTGTTGTCCTGGTAATCGCCCAGCTGAAGGTCGCCGATAGACTCGATTATCTTCACGAGTAGATCGTTTCGCTTCTGCACTGTAGCTCCCAGCTTGTTACTGTTCACATCGATATCGTCGAACAGGCCCCTGAGGCTCTCTTCGCTCTGCGTACCCCTGGCGGAAGACTCGATGTTCCTGAAGATGCGGCTCAGCGTCTCGTTCAGGTTGGCGTCGGCCCTGGCCTTTCTGCGCAGGTTTACGAACAGTTCCGAAGGGAGGATATAGAAGCCTTTTTCCCTGACAGTGTCAGTCCTGCCGAACTCGGCCCTGCTGTCATCGATTTTCGTGTAGTCGAATTCCCTGTTGCCTGTTCTCCGTTCTTCCCTGTTGATGTAGGATGTCAGGTTCTCGGATATGAACCGGTAGAAGAGCATGCCGAGGACATACGATTTGAAGTCCCATCCATCAACACTGCCACGCAGATTGGTGGCTATCTGCCATATAGTACGGTGGAGTTCATCGCGCTCCTGTTCTTTGGTCATCAGGTCAGGGTTTTGTTTAACAGTCCGGCTAATGTAGCAAAATCAATGGTGTTATTGAAGGATTTTTATTATCCGGATGGCATGCATGATTGTTTATGGGGGACAACTTCATATCTTTGAATCAATTATCAGGCTGAGGGACTAAGTCAAGGTCAGCACCTCGCGGGCGATGGGGGCTGAGACGTCTGATACTCGACAGCTTGGACTGATAACAACCCGCATTGACCGGCCGGGACTATCCGGCCGGTTTTTTACTGCTTCTATGACAGCCCCGGGAAACGGGCACTTTTATTCAATGCTGTTCAGAAAAATAATCAATTGTTAACAAACTGAAACCGGAAATCATAATGTTTCTTTATCTTTAATGTTCGGTTTCAAAGGCTTAATAAGTAAATAGTTACCAAATGTTCAGAACCCGCAGAATCAAACGATATTATGGATGTTTTTTTGACCGATTTACAGATACAGGAGCTCATTAGCCTGCAGAAACAAATGAGCATAGATCCAGACTCTCTTTTTTCCGGAATGAGAGAAAAGAAGGGTCATAAGGGGGCAGAGCATGAAATGCCTCAATCTGATGGCAGTTCATTTGTCATTAAGGTTCGCGTCAGCATTGAAAATCCCATGGATTTCTCTGTAATTCTTGGTTATTCCCCGGTCAGCACAACTAAGCTTTTTCTTCTGAGGAGGTACAATGGAAGAAGCCATGAACACAAAAACCGGATGGAAAGCGCAGAAGTGTTTTATGATTACCATATACATCAGGCAACGGAGAGGTACCAGCGTGAAGGATCAAAAGAAGAGTATTATGCAGAAAAAACTGGCAGATACAGTACCCCCAGAGAAGCCCTTAATTGTTTAATTGCTGATTGTAATATTTCTTTGCCACCTGAATCTCAGTTAAAGTTGGGTCTGTAATGGAAATAAGAAAAATAGAAAAAGAGTTTAAGTCCAAAGTTTGCAATGAAGTGAAACTCCTACAGGAAGGTGTTGACAGATTCAGAGTCTTCACTCCTTTTCTGTTCGATGATGGAGATGCACTGGCAATAGTCCTCAGGAAAATTGAAAACGTATGGATGCTTACCGATGAAGGCCATACATTCATGCATTTAAGCTATGACATTGATATTGACTCACTGGATAAGGGAACCAGGGCCAGGATAATAAGCACAACTCTGAATAATTTTGGTGTGCAAGAAAGGGGAGGAGTTATTTTTGCCTCTGTTTCTGAGGAGAATATGGGTAATGTCTTTTATAACTATGTGCAAGCCCTGATTAAGATCACTGATGTCTCATACCTGACAAGGGAACGAGTCAAGTCAACATTTTGGGAGGATTTCAGAAGTTTTATTGGTCAGAAGGTTCCTTCGGACAGGTTTTCATTTAATTATTATGATAACTTACACGATCCTCAGGGAAAATATCCTGTTGATTGTCGTATTAATAAGCTCGACAAACCACTATATATTTTCGCTATAAACAATGATGATAAATGCAATATCAGTACTATAAATCTTCTTCAATATGAAAAATGGGGATTGCAGTTTAGGTCACTTGCCATATTTGAAGATCAGGAAGAAATCAACAGGAAAGCAGTAGCGAGATTCAGTGATGTTTGCGAGAAGCAGTTTTCAAGTTTGATAGCAAATAAGGATCGGATTGAAAAATATCTGATAGAGAGTTTAAGGTAGATTGATTTAAACGAAAAAGCCGAACAGATAGCACTTTGCCCACGAAAGGCAATAATACTGTTCGCATCAACCAAGGTGGACAGGAAAGGATTTCTCAGAAAGACATGCCTTGCGGGGGTCTGCGGATGCGGATTCGGAGCGCTGGCCCTTAATGCGGGCAATGTCAGCCGGACTGACCAGGATGGGGAAAGTCCAATCGCTCAGCAGTGGCTTATCAGTTTGCTCGGAAACCTTGATCAGCACATTGATCCCGGCGAGCTGAGAAAGATTGTCAAGATGTCTGCCGGGATTCACTATGACCAGCTGAAAATGGATGATATGTTGTCCGGATATACGGGAAAACTTCGCGAATTTGCTGGTTTCCTTGAGAAGGAGTGGGGTTGGAAAGTGGACTATGATGAAACAACCGGCGTTCTGCTGGCCGATGAAAATAAAAGCTATTGCGTATGCCCTGTACTAAAGGGCTCCGCAGCAACAGAGTCTCCGGTTATCTGCTACTGTTCTGAGGGGTTTGCCGAAAAAATGTTTTCCAAAGTTGCGGGTACGGCTGTCACTGCAGAGGTCATCTCTTCATTAAGGCGCGGAGATAAAAGCTGTATCTACAGGGTTCAGTTGCCTGTTGTTTAAACCGGGGTCTCGCTGCTTTTCTTTTCAGGAAATGCAAGTGAGGCCAGGATGCTGATCAGCAAAGTGCCTGCAATTATGTACAGTGAATAGGTGGTCTTATAACCAATGTTGTCAAGCCAGGTGTGAAACAGCAGCTTGAATCCCACGAAGGCAAGCAGGAACGAAATCCCCACCTTCAGGTACCTGAACAGGTTCACCAGTTTTGCCAGAAGGAAGAACAATGAGCGAAGGCCGATTATGGCGAAGATGTTCGAAAAGAATACAATATAAGGGTCTGTGGTGATTGAGAAGATTGCGGGGATCGAATCCATTGCAAAGATCACATCGGTAAATTCAATCATGATCAGTACAATGAAGAGAGGAGTAAAGAAGAACTTCCCGTCAATTCTCTTCCAGAAATGATTTTCAAGGTAGTCAGGGTAAATATTTATGTGTTTTGAAAGGAACCTGACAAGCCAGTGTTTGTTGATCTCACTCTTCTCTTCCCGGTTCCTGGTAAGGAACATGTGAATTCCCGAATATATAAGGAAGGCTCCGAAAACGAGCAGCAGCCAGCTGAATCTGTGAATCAGTGCCGATCCGGCGAATATGAATATGAACCGGAGAACGATTGCACCCAGAACTCCCCAGAAGAGTACGGGTTTGTAATTCTGAGGTGCTACAGAGAATCCGGTAAGTATCATCAGGATAACGAAGACGTTGTCAATTGAAAGAGTATACTCAAGGAGGTACCCGGTAATATAGTTGAGGGCGAGTTCCTTCCGGAAGAGGTCGAGTGCTGCACCGAAATCGTCCGGCAGCTTAAGGTTGGGCTGATAAAGTGAAACATAGGCTTTGAGTGACTCCGGGTCGGTGATCCCGTGGATTATCTGACCGTAATAGCGGATAAAGAAATAGAAACCTATTGCGAGGCTGACCCAGACAGAGGTCCAGATGAGTGACTCCTTAAGTGAAACGACATGATATTTCCGGCCTACTACAAGGAGGTCGATCAACAGGACAGAAACTATCAGCACTCCGAAGAGGATGAAGAAGAGGGTGGGGGTTATAAGTTGCATCTGGTTTAAATATTGTGCAAATATATTTGATTAAGGGTCATTCATTCAGCAATATGACAGAAGGGATAACAAAAAATGAAGTGAATTGTTTGAAGATTATGAACGGGATTACTCGCTTCGCTCATGATCCGTTACAGGGGGCTCCGGACAAAAAAACATCCACCTTCGGTGGCTATTTTTTCTTTCTCATAAGCCTTCAGAAGCAAGCTTCTTCGGCTTATTCAAAATAAAAAAACCCCGCTGACGCGGGGCTGCTCTTTGTGATCCCGGCGGGATTCAAACCCACAACCTTCTGATCCGTAGTCAGATGCTCTATTCAGTTAAGCTACGGGACCTTTTGCGGGTGCAAAGATAAAATAATTTTCTTTTGATTGAACAGTTATTTCGTCCTTCGGAATTAAACCACTTTTACCACCTGGTTTAAAAGATTCAAAATCATTGCTTTTTATAAGACTTGTATTAGATTAACTTCAATTTACGATTTTATACCACCTCAATTATGAGCATATGTTCATTATATTTGTGCTTGTTTAGTTTCGTTTTTCATAACCGATAAAGTTATATGATATCTGATTATCGCTGCATATACTGCCTCATGAGGTCTTACGGCAACAGGCTAGAGAAGGCTGATATACCTGTGGCGGCCAAAGAGCAGTTCACGCACGGTTTGCTGAGGGTCCTGAATGAAAAATGGTACGGGATCTCAGCGCCAGACTGTGCCCGTGATATTCAGAGCCTCTACAGATCGGTTCTCAATGATCCTGACCCTTACATTGATATTAAGCGTAACAGCAATGACACAGTCCTGCAGATGTACGATGATCTCAAAAGGCTGATCAAAAATTCAGCCGATCCCTTCATCACTGCAACGAAACTGGCCATTGCCGGTAACATCATAGACTTTGCCGTACACGATCACTGCGACCTTCATGGAACAATCGAAAAGGTCCTGAACTCCGACTTTTCCGTGGACCACACCAGCCAGTTGAGAGATGAAATCAGTAAAGCAGGAAAGATCCTGTATATTGGCGACAATGCCGGAGAGATCGTATTTGACAAGCTTCTGGTCAGTGAGATGTCGCACCCCGGTCTCAGTTACTCCGTAAGAGGGGCGCCGGCCATCAATGACGCGACCATGGAGGACGCGGAATATGTAGGGATGACCCGGTTGACAAGAGTGATCTCCAGCGGATATGATGCCCCTACAACAATTGTCACGAAATCGGGCGACGTGTTTCGAAGATCCTTTGGGGAGGCAGACCTTATCATCTCCAAAGGACAGGGTAATCTTGAAGGACTGATCGGGGAGAATGACCGGCGCATCTTCTTCCTTCTAATGGTCAAATGCGACGTCATTGCCGAATACCTGGGTGTGGAGAAAGGTAGTTATGTTGTTTACAATGATGTGATTGCGAAGACGAAAATCAATAGGTAAAGTGTTATGATTAGTTTTGGCCCGGTTCCATCCCGTAGGCTTGGGAAAAGCCTTGGAATAAACAATATTATCAGGCCTAAAGTCTGCTCCTACAGTTGCATCTATTGTCAGGTCGGAAAAACCAGGCAGCCGAGCCTGACCCGGCAATCGTTCTTTACGCCTGAACAGATATTCCGTGAAGTGGACGGGCATCTGAATAAGCTCAGGTCAGAGGACCGGCCAGATTACCTGACCTTTGTCTCAAATGGTGAGCCTACCCTTGACATCAATCTTGGAAAGTCGATAGAAATGCTGAAGCAATTGGGCATACCTATTGCGGTCATTACCAACTCATCAATGCTTGGAGATACTGAGGTTCGCGGCGAGCTCATGCAGGCCGACTGGGTATCACTCAAGGTTGATGCGTCCGGTGCTGATACCTGGAAGAGGGTGAATCGCCCGGCAGATGGGTTGAAATTTGAGATTCTGATTGAGGGATTGAAGCTTTTTGCACGTGAATACAGGGGCGAACTGAGGACAGAAAGCCTGCTTTGCAAAGGGATAAACGACAGCCGGAAGGAGCTCTCGGGTATTGCTGATATAATCAGCACACTGGCGCCTGGCAGAGCCTATATCTCCATACCCATAAGGCCACCTGCCGAGAAGAGCGTGATGCCTCCAGGTGTGGAGACTGTTAATCTTGCCTGGCAGATATTCAGGGAAGCCGGCATCGAAACAGAACTGCTGACCGGGTTTGAAGGCGTTGACACCGGTTATACGGGCAATATATATGAGGATATACTTAACATTACCGCCGTCCACCCTCTCAGGGAAGATGCACTCATGGAGCTGCTTGCAAAAAACGGGGCTGATTTCAGTACTGTTGAATCTCTGCTGAGCCAGAGACTGATAAAATGCTCAGTGTACCAGGACAGGAGATTTTACCTGCGTGATTTCCAGGTAAGGTAATTAAAGATTGGTATGATAATCTGTAATGACTGACTGATATGGGTGATCTGTACAAGGAACTGGAAAAGGATATAAGGTATCGCGAGGGACTGCATGCCTGCATTAACTGCGGTATTTGCACCTCTGTCTGTCCTGCCGCTGAGGTCAGCGATTATGACCCGAGGATGGTTGTGGATATGGTACAGCAGAAGGATGAAACTATCCTGAGAAACCTCCTTTCTGGTGACACGATATGGCGTTGCGGAGAATGCCTGTCGTGCAAGACCAGGTGCCCCGGGGGTAATGTCCCCTGCTATATCATCCAGTCACTCAGGTCACTCTCGATTGAGACAGGCCTTTTTGCCGAGAGCATAGAGGGACGGAAACAACTGGTGGTAAAGCGAACTGTAGGAGATCATATTTTAAAATATGGATACTGTGTCTACATAGACGAAGTAAAAACTGAATGGTATCCAGAGCAGGGTCCTGTCTGGGAATGGCTGACGGAGAACAGGACGGAGACCCTCGAACGGTTCCGCACGAGCTACCGGAAGGATCAGGCCGGCACTCTCAGGAATACTGCAGAGGAGTCCCTTGAAGACCTCAGGAAAATCTTTGATGAGACCGGAGGGACAGACCGGTTCAATAAAATTGAAGAGTTCTCTGCCAGGAAGGCAGCTGAGGCAGGCAAGGAGTTCAAGGAGGAAAGAGATGAATACTTTAATATGCTGAACAATGGCGAAGAGCAGAAAAAATGAAATATGGGAGACGTACCAGAAGGAGATAGCCGACGATCACTATTATTTTGCCAGGAGTTGCATTAGACAAAATTTTTTCCCGGCTGCTGAAGGCTTGTACCTGAAGATATTGCAGGATGAACTGGGTCTCGATATCTATGATGATCCGCGCCAGACATCATGTACCGGGATCGCATACCATTCCGGGGTGCTTCCGTTTGAGACGATTATGACTGTGGTTGCGCGCCAGTTTGCCCTGATGAATGAAGCCGGCTACAGGAATTTTGTTGTTTCCTGTGTGACTTCATTCGGCATTTACGTTGAGGTGCTCGAGACATGGAAACATAATCCTGATATTGAAAAGAGAGCACGTGAAGCCCTGTTCAATGCAACAGGAAAGAGATTTGAGATACCGGAAAACCTGGTTCACGCCAGCGACGTGATATACAAATTCCGGGAGAAACTCGGTGAAAAGATCATAAAACGGCTGGTCAATGCCGTAACGGGTGAGCCCCTGAAGGTGGTTGACCATATAGGATGCCATTATGCAAAGATTTTCCCGGAAAAGGGGATAGGAGGTGCAGAGTTTCCGTACGTGCTAGCCGGATTGATAGATTCATGGGGAGGTGCCCAGGTTGATTATCCTGAACGCAGACATTGCTGCGGCTTTGGCTTCAGACAGTATATAATCAAGTCGAACAGGGGCTACTCGGTCGCCAACTCGAAAAAGAAATTTGAATCGATGAAGCCCTTCAAACCTGACCTTATCATAGCCAATTGTCCCGGATGCACCTATTTCCTCGACCGCTGGCAATACGTCATCTCTGAGATGGAAGGTAAAACCTATGGTGAAGACGGTTACGGGATACCGGTTCTCACCTATGAAGAACTGGCTGGTCTGCTGCTCGGTTATGATCCATGGGACATAGGCCTCCAGACTCATGAGGTTGCCGTAGAACCATTGCTTGACAAGCTTGGGATCAGTTACAATCCCGAAACCAAGTATGACGGGCTCAACGGCAGGAAACTGAAAGTGCCGGAAAATCCGGCATATCTTAAGATATGCTGATCCTCCGGCACCCGAAGAGCTGATAGTAAACAGATCGCATTACAGATTCCCTGAATTATTACGTCAGGTACCTGAATCATTCTTTCCCCAGCTCGCCAAGCCTTTTCTCAATATTTTTCTGCTCCTTACTCAGGTATTCGATCTGCGATTTCAGCATCATGATCTCTTCTTCCTTGTTCATGACCGGCATTGAAGGCTGGTATCCGGGTCCGAACCCCTGTCCGTAAAACCCCCGGCCTCTTCCTGCCATAAAACCCAAACCGCCTCCTGCACCGCGTCCGTAACCAGACCGTCTTCCGCGGCCCATACCTCTCCCCGGACCTCTTGTATATCCGGGTGAGTCAAATCCATAGCAATAACCCATTGCTCTTCCGGTTCCGGGACCCATTCCCGAAGGCCCGGTACGATCTCCTGTTGGCATAAATCTATTTTTTTAAGTTCGACATATGAAACTTACAATACACAAATATAGTGAATAAAATGAACATATGTTCATTTCAAACACATTTTTTTGGACAGGGAAAATTCTGCTTCTGATTTTCAGAAAGAAAAAATGCTTCCCGTCTTCACGGTCCGTTCACTGAAGGTGGCACGGAACATTTCAAGTGCAGCACCCGATATACAATGGGAGGGAAGTATGTGAGTCACATTCCTGGTCTTAAGGTACTTTATGGTTTCGTTAGCCTGGAGGTCATATTCCTTAAGATGGAAACCGCCCATTATCCCGTAAATCTCGTCGATTCCGGTAATAGCAGACGCATATTTCATTGTGTTGACAATACCGGCATGCCCGCAACTAAGGATAACCATATCAATTTCCTTCAGGTTGTCTCCCATAATGTCGGCATTCTTCCGGAAGAGATCGCTCTGTCCGGCATCAAAAAGGATTCGTTTTCCGTCAGCTTCGATCAGGTATGAAAGACCGTGTTCTGCTGCAGTTAACGGACCCGGGTTGTTTTCTGTAAGGACGGATACTTTCATGGATCCTGTGATTTTAAAGGCTGGTCTTTCGTAAAACTGTTATACGTGGGCAGAGTAATGCTGCGGATCGTAAATCTCGCGATATTTATGGACGATCTTCTTGAAATCCTCCCAGGTATCACGTTTGAGTGATGGGTCTCGAAGCAGGGCAGACCCTCATCCCGTCCAGTCGCTTCTCCTATTATAATGACAGGGGCATTACTGTTACCCTCACCGAATATGACATGGTTGCGGGTCTGAGACAGATCACACTGTTGGCAATCAAGAACCTTTTTTTTTGAAGAGCGAAGTCATTTTCCGGATCAGGGTCAAAGAGAGAAGCTCTCATTTCAATGGTTGGTTTTCATTCTCCCCGTCACCTGTATCAATTCTGACAATATCGTCAGAATTGCACTTGTCACAGCTTTCCTCCGGTGTAGGTGAGATTATTGTCTCATGGCAGTTGTTGCACCTGTACCAGTAATCGCCGGAAATAAATGTTCCTCCGCGGATCAGTATGGCTTTTCCCTCAACAAAGGCTTTGGCCACGTTCTTTCGGGCCTTGTCATATAGCCTGGTAAAAGTGGGGCGGGAGATGTTCATTTTCCTGGCGGCCTCCTCCTGGGTAAGGTTTTCGTAATCAGCCAGACGCAGCGCTTCATACTCCTCCAAAGACATGACAACAGACTCCAGCTCCCTCATGGGAACACCGAATGGTTTGTAGCCTTCCATCATGGGCGGCCCGTTAATTCTTCTGAATCTTCTTCTGTTTGGCATATAATTTCATGCACATCACAAATTCATTTCTGTAATGCGGCAATGACATTACAATCTCAAATTTAGTAACAAATTCAGTTTTTCTTTATCGTATCAAAGTACATTGCGAAAGAGCGGTAGAGAAAATGTGTCCATTTGCCGAAAGGAACAATGACAAGTGCCCACTGGACCAGTATGATCATGTGAACCAGGTAAAGCCAGATGTTATTCTGAAGGATATCCAGATCAATGAACAACCTCACGGCAAAGGCTGACAGTCCCATCATGAAGAGCCATGCAACGAACATCCAGTCAGAGGGCTGTGATTTTTTGCTCACTTCCCTGCTTTTCCTGATGCGTTCGCTTACAAAGATCACGGTGACTGTAAATATAATGATGCTGACCACATAACCCAGAACGATGACAAAAGTGCTTTCGCTTGAGAACCAGTCCAGAAACACTGTGGTAAACAGCAGCCCCAGGTATCCGAACACCAGGATCAGGTGCTCAAACCATCTCACCTGGCTGTCGTCACATCCAAGGGTTCGTTTCTGAGTGAACATATGCACTATAAGATCGCGCAGTCCGGTCACATAGTTTCTAAACGGCACCCTGATCCCCGGTTTCAGTATGATGAAATTCCACATACGGTACAGGTTTGGCAGTAGGATGACCCCAAAGACTGTGGCGATGGCAACCATCTCGAAGATATGACCGGTATGCATGATCTTTTCGAGGTCGAAATTCTCATAGAAAGCATAAGCTATTACAGCCAGTGCTGTCAGAGTCATTGCTATAATAGCCGCAGGCAGTGACCGGTATAGCAGTCCTGATAGTCCGGTCCAGTCATAGACCGAGGTAAGCCATCTCCTGAGAGACATCATCAGTTCGCCCGGTTCGGCTTCCTGGGGACAGTGGGTTGTACACTCACCGCAATAATAGCACAGCCATGGTTTGAGTGAACACTTAATATCATCCTCCAGGCCGAGTACACTGTACCTTATCATCTCGCGGGGGAATGAATCCTCCTCCGTTGAAAGTGAACAAACGGCGGTGCATGTACCACAATTATAGCATGCATTAAAGTCAAATGCGCCGAATTTTGCCAGTTCTTTGCTGAACCCCGTATTTATTGATGCCATTATTGTTTTAATTTATAGGAATAGTATTCGTCCATATCGTCTAACTGCCCGGTTTGGACAAAGCCGTATTTTATGAGAGTCATAAGAAAAAAGACAACCTCGCCTTTGGGCATTTCCAGTTTATCAGCCAGCTGATTGACGGTCATTTCTCCATCTCTCAGAGATTCAAGTATTGACTTTTTTACCCGGGTGAAGTGTTTCAGGTTTTCCTTCACCGTTTCCGGTACCTCTCTCTTTTCCCTGAGGTATTTGTGTGTTTTACCCTTTTCTGCTTCCATTGGTATGTTGTTTAGGCACCGGTAAGTGCATCAATCATGCTTTCAATCTCCTTATCCGAGAACGCTATCAGGTTAATTGCGTTGGCAGGGCATACCGGGAGGCACATTCCACAGCCCTTGCAGACGGAATTGTTGATTACTGCAATCTCTTTTTCTCCCTGTTTCTCCATTTTAATCGCGTCGAAGGGACAGGCTTTCTCACACTCACCGCACCAGGTGCAGAGGTCTCTGTCGATCTCGGCGATGATGGGTTCCAGCGCCAGTTCACCTTTGCTGACGAAGGAGAAGGATTTTGCCGCGGCTGACAACGCGGAATTGACAGACTCAGTAATATTCTTGGGTCCCTGGCAGGCTCCGGAAATAGTTACTCCGTCAATTACTGTCTCAACCGGACGAAGCTTCATGTGAATCTCATTGAAGAAACTGTCACGTCCTTTAGGCAGCTTGAATTTTGAAGCAATGCTATTATCGGCTCGCGGAACCATGCCCGTGACAAGAACAAGCAGATCCGGCGTGACATTGATATCACGACCTCCGGTCATGATATCGTTGATAGTTACCGATATCTGTCCGTCTTTCACTTCAACAGCCGGAGGATTATCTTCATATGCCTGGAGATAGACATCTCCTTTCCTGAGTGATTCAGCATATAACAGCTCCTGTTTTCCGTAGGTCCTGATACCTCTTGTAAAATGAAAATTATTGATGTTACCGAACTTGTTTCTTGCTTCGAGTGCGGCATGAATGGCTGAAGTACAGCAGTAGCGTGAGCAGTATTTGTTGTCACCTTCGGATTGTCTGCTGCCAACACAGTATATATAGGCGATGTTCCTGATCTCCCGGCCATTGTATACAAGCTTACCTGTATTCAGGTCTGTCAACCTTTTAAACTGGGGCAGTGTCACAACGAAGTCCGAGAGTTTATATCCGAATTCACCGTCAGCAGGGGTATAAGGGTCGAACCCGGTCGCCATCACCACCGAACCGACATGTACATCAATCGTCTGTTCCTCCTGTGAGAAGTCCACGCTGCTGCATACCTTCTCGCATTCTCCGCAGCGGGTGCAATTCTTAATGTCAATGACCGGATACTGAGGGTATTCGCCAGGGAAATTATGGTAAATAGCTTTCCGGCTGGTGATATTGAAATTGAATTCATCGGGGACAACAACAGGGCATGCTGAGATTGCTTTCTGCAGGTTATCCTGATCACATTTTTCCCTGATGTAACGGGGTGTGACTCTGATATTCAGGGTGAAGTCGCCTATGCTTCCCGAGGTTTCAATTACCTCGGCTCCGGTAATCAGGTTTATATTATCACGTTGAATGATCTCATTATAAAGCCTTGTAACAAGTTCTTTGCCTGTCTGATTGGTAGTAAACATGACATCCCACTGCGAGACGCGTCCTCCTGCAAAATGTTCTCTTTCAACCAATGTTACCGGGCATCCCAGGTCTGCAAGTTCTATGGCTGCACGCATCCCTGCCATTCCTGCCCCGATTATTGCCACTGCTTTTTTTGAAGGAATGATCATCGGGTCAAGGGATCTTGCAAGCCTTACCTTCGCAATTGCGGATTTGACAAGTTTGATAGCCTTTTCAGTTGCCCCGGCCTTGTCGTCAGAGTGTGCCCACGAACCTTGTTCTCTTATGTTGGAATGGACATAGTTGTATTTATTGAGCAGTGCCCTCTCTGAGACAGCCCTGAAGGTTAACAAATGGAGCTTGGGAGAGCAGGAAGCCACCACAAGCCCGTCAAGGTTGTGGCTGCGGATGTCCTCAACCATCTCCTTCTGGGTGGCGTCACTGCACGCAAACATGGTGGTCTTTGCCAGGTATACTCCATCTTCTCCTGCCACGGTGGTTTTTACCTTTTCAACATCAATGTAGTCTGAGATGTTACCGCCGCAGTGGCATATATATACACCTAATTTCTTGTTCATTGCTTGTGAATTAAATATCTCATGGCTTCTGACGAGGCAGCGCCGGCGGAAAGGATTGAATCAGGTATGTCCATCGGTCCGGATGCTGTTCCGGCAACGAATACCCCCCTGATGTTGGTTTCAGAAGGGCTGGCAAGCGGATCCTTTTGTCCGACAAAGTTAAGTTTATCGAATTCCAGTTTTTCTTCCCTGAAGATTTCGGATGCATCGGTATTGGGCACCACACCAACTGAAAGGACTACCATATCATGTTCTGATTCTTTTAACTTATTTTCATTTATATCCTCATAGCGAAGGATAAGATTGCCGTTCCCCTTTTCGGTGATATTGCCGATCTTGCCCTTTATAAAATTGACCCCCATGCCTTTAGCCTGCTCGTAAAACTCCTCGAAGCCCTTTCCGAATGATCTGATATTAATGTAATAGATGGTAACGTCAGCCATTGGCAGAGCGCCCATGAGCAATTGTGCCTGCTTGATCGAGTACATACAGCAGATCTGTGAGCATATGGGGTTTCCAACAGTTGCATCACGTGATCCGGTACAAAGGACATAGGCAATTTTGTCGGGCACCTTGCCATCACCCGGCCTGAGAACGGTATTAAAGGGACGTGTAGGTGCCAATTGCCGTTCCATCTCCATGGATGTCAGAACGTTTTTGTACTGTCCGTAACCGTACCTTGGTATTTTCAGCGGATCAAACAACCTGAATCCGGTTGCAACGATTATTGTTCCGGCAGTGATATGATACTCTTCTGTCTCCATAGTAAAGTCGATGCATTTCGTAGGACAAACCTTTTCACATGCGCCGCACAGGGTACAGTTTTCGATATCAATGGCAGCGACCCTCGGGCTGGCAATGCTGAAGGGGATAAAAGCAGCTTTGCGGCCAACCAGGTTATACTGGTACTGGTCCTTTACAACTACCGGGCAGGCCTGTTCGCAAAGCTGGCAAGCAGTGCAGTCTTCTTCCACCACGTACCTGGGCTGTTTAATTACCACTGCCTCAAAACTGTCATCGCTATTCTTTTTCACACTCTGAACCTCACTGCCGGTAAAGATTGTAATAGCGTGATGCCGGGAAATCTCTGACACCTTTGGGGTGGTAATACACGCTGCACAGTCAAGCGTGGGAAAAACCTTGCACAGCAGGATCATCTTGCCGCCAATGGAAAGATCCTTCTCCACCAGCAGGACACTGAAGCCGTTGTTTGCCAGGTTCAGAGCCGCTTCTCCCCCTGCTATGCCTGCTCCGATAACAATCGCATCATAGCTGGCGGTCTTAATGTTTAAAGTCATATTCAGCTCTTGTTTGATTGAAGTAAATACTGGTTAAAACTCTTGATCTGTTTTACGAAAGACTCACTGCAAACAGAGCATATGGCTGCCATACGCAGACGGGCAGGATCAATTTGCTTAAGCTTCATCATCTGGTGTGTAACGGTGACTATATTACCAGTCTTTTCGGTGCACGATTCGCCATAGGTGCAGTCACTCCCGTCAGCTGCAATGAAAACCCCGTCAAAACCCTTATCAAGGGCATGCATGATCCATCGTGGCTTTATTCCGCTGGAACATGGTACCGCAATCGTGTAAACGGTAGGAGGGTAGTGAAGTTTAAGCAATCCCGCCATGTCAATGGCGGGATCCGATATTTTTTCAGTTGAGAAAACCAGTATCCTGGCACTCTTCTTCTCCATGGTTGCAGGGTAAGGTCTACTTCTTCCTAAGGAAAATTTTATAAAAACCGCTCTCCTCAATGGTCCCGAGGTATTCATGACCCTGCTTGGTACACCATTTCGGGATATCAACCTTGGTTCCCTCATCTGCGGAGAGCACTTCCATTACATCGCCGACTTTGATAGTGCCGATGGCTTTCTTTGCCTCAAGCAGCGGGCCGGGACATGCGGTACCTCTTGCGTCAACTGATTTTGCGACGCTGATGTTTTTCAATTCTTCTTGTGTCATGGTGATCTGGTTATTTGTGAATTATTAATTGTAATTCAATATTTTAATAGATTAGTTCTACTATGATATAAAGAGCTGTGTTGCGCTTTCATTAGCCTCAGCCACGAAGGTGACTGCCCCTGCATATCGCAACCCGGGGTAGTCTATCATCTCCTCCTTTTTGAATCCCATCAGGTTCATGGACATCTCGCAGATGGTGATCTCAATGCCCAGTCCGGCAGCTTCCTGAAACATCTTTTCGAGAGACATCACTCCCTGTTTCTTCATGAGGCTCTTTATCATAAGAGGACCCATGCCGGCCATGTTCATTTTTGAGAGTTTAAGTTTGTTTTCCCCTTTCGGGAGCATTATGCCGAACATCTTCGAGATTAAATCCTTTCCTTTTGCTACCTTTTTCCTGTCTCTGAGTGCAGAAAGCGACCAGAATGAGAAGAACAGTTTGACCTTAGTATCCTGGGCAGCTGCGGCAAGGGCAATGATCATTGCTGCAAGTATCTTGTCAAGATCACCTGCAATAAGAGCAATGGAGAGCTGATCATGCCGGGAGGCTTCAAGCCTTTCTATTTTTGCCTTCAGAATATCGATCTCTGACTGAAGGTCTTTTACTTCATTGGTAAGTTCAGTTTGCATTACGGAATTTAGTTTGATTTTTATATCTGCATGGTAATCAATAGGTCAGAACAGCCTTTGCAGACAGAACCTCGGTCACTACCGTTCCTGCTGCAATGGGTTTGGCACCCGGTACCAGTTCGTCTTCACTGATATGCCTCTCCTTAATGCAGGGATTGCATATCAGGAGCTCTCCGCCAAGTTCAATGAATGTCTCCAGGAGCTGCTTTAATGGCATCAGTCCGGGTGAATTGACATTCTGCGCAATTCCCTTCTTCGCCAGGAGCACAGCCGATGCCTGTAGAATTATGACGACATGCGTATCCACTGTCTGTGCCGCTGTGGCAACAACAAAGGGTAATGTGGCTTTTTCCTGAAATTCAGGCCCTGTAGTACTTATTACTACGATTTTGTTGGTTGTTTCCATGGAGATCTGGTTTAGTTTTGTGAGAGGCAAAGAACGTATTTCTTTTTTTTGGACTTTCAATTCCGGGTGTGCGGTCTATTACGTAATTTTGTGATCTGTATCACACTTTAAAACTTTCGCTATATGATCAGAAACGAATGCATAAACTGTTCCGTCAAGTCCAGGGCAGCAATGAAGCTAAAGAATTCGGAGACTGAGGCGCTCTCCTTCAACTGTGCTCTTACAAGCTTCAGGAAGGGAGATGTGCTCATCAGGCAGGGCATGCTTTCCACAAATGTGGTCTATCTCCGCAGCGGGCTGATCAAGTTGCACATAGAGGGTCCGTACGGAGACCAGATTGTAAGGATCGTCAAAGCACCAGGCTACCTGGGGTTGCCCACCACATTCGGAGATAAGATCAACCAGTACTCAATCACTGCCATAGATAAGGTCCAGGCCTGTTTTATTGACATTACCACCTTCAGAAATCTGCTATACTCAAACCCTGATTTCTCTTATGAAATTATACTCGACATCTGTCGCAATGAGCTCGAGATATACAACAGATGTGTTAACCGTTCACAGAAACAGCTCAGGGGGAAGATTGCCGATGTTATACTCGAAATGTCCGGGCCTATTTATGATTCTGACAGTTTTATTCTTCCCATCAGCCAGGAAGAGATCGGGAACCTCATCGATTCTTCAAGGGAGAGCGTAAGCCGCATTCTTACGGAATTTGAAAAGGATAACATTATATCAGTCTCAGGAAAGAAGATTGAAATAAAGAACAGGGAATCATTGTTAATGATAAGTGCAAAAGGATAACTGAATGAAAAAAGGACTGAAAATAACCGCTCTGACAATTGGCGCAATCCTCCTCCTGGTCGTGGCAGCAGCAATTATTATCCCTGTTGCCTTCAGAGACAAAATCAGGGAGAAAGTTGAAGCGGGACTCAATGACATGCTTACCGCAAAAGTATCGTTCAGCGATTACCGGCTGAATCTCTTCAGGGTTTTCCCCAACGCCTCCTTCTCTCTTGATAATCTCAGCGTCACGGGAACAGGTGAATTTGAGGGGGATACCCTTGCTGCAGTGAAATCGTTCGGGATTGTGATCAACCTCAAAAGCCTCTTCGGCAACTCAGGCTATGAGATAAAATCAATCGTCATCGACGAGCCTGAAGTGAACGCAATAGTTAACAGTGACGGCCGGGCGAACTGGGATATTATGAAAGATACCGGGGCGGGGCAGGCGCAGCAACCTGCAGAGACAGCGCCGGAGGAGGAGGGCTCCATTGGCCTGAATCTCATGCTTCGCCGGTTTGCCATCGACAACGGAAAGATCACATATACAGACAACGAGTCAGATATGGCTGCCTCGGTCGCAGACCTGGATTTCCTCCTGTCAGGAAATATGTCAGGCTCACAAACCGGTCTGGATCTTGAAATGAAAGCTTCCGGCGTAAATTTCGCCATGGATAAGATCGCCTGGCTGACAGGAGCCAACATCACCTTCACTGCAGGGATAGATGCCCTGCTCGATTCAATGAAATTTTCACTCAGAGACAATGCTCTGAAGATTAATGACATATCGTTCAGCTTTTCCGGTACTGCATCAATGCCGGGAGATGACATCGGGCTCGACATGGTATTCAGCGCCCCGGAGACATCATTCAAGTCGCTTCTCTCCCTTGTCCCGGCATTTTACATGAAAGGATACGAAGATCTTGCAGCATCCGGCACAGTATCACTGGACGGTACTGTCAGGGGTGTTTACAGTGAGGCTGACAGTACGCTTCCCGATGTAACGCTTAACCTGCAGGTAAGTGACGGCGTAATCAGTTATCCTGCACTTCCTGAAAAAGTCACAGCAATAAATATCACCGGCAGAGTTCAGACTGACGGCAGGGAGATGGACAACACCACGGTTGACGTCAGCCACTTCCACTTTGAGCTGGCCGGCAATCCGTTCGACATGAGTATGAAACTGGCAACCCCAATAAGTGATCCGTCAGTGGCTGCCGCCGCGAAGGGTAAAATTGACCTGGCAAAACTTCAGCAGGCAATACCTTTTGACAGCATCAGCCTTAACGGGCTGATGGATATATCACTCGATCTTGCCGGGAAAATGTCAATGATTGAAAATGAGGAATATGAGAAGTTCCGGGCTGCAGGCACCCTTACCCTTGCGGATATGGCCGTGGCCATGGCTGACATGCCTGACCTGAAGATAAGCAACGCTGCCTTTAAATTCAGCCCGGCCTATGCTGAACTCACGGGACTCCAAGCCACAATGGGCAAGGAGAGCGATTTTGCCATCACCGGAAAGCTGGAAAACTATATTCCGTACCTGTTCTCTGACGGCACTGTAAGGGGTAATCTTTCTCTGAGGTCAGACAGGATTGACCTTAACGAGATAATGGATATAATCCCTTCTGATACCACAGAATCGGATACAACCGCCATTGAAATAATCAGGATCCCCGGAAACATTGATTTTACGTTTGACGCCAATGTCGGAAGCCTGACCTACGGGCGACTTTCTGCAGGTGACGTCAGGGGATATGTGACAGTACGTGACGGTACCGTGACGATAAGAGAGACCGGGATGAAGGCGCTTGGAGGCTCACTGATTGTAAATGCCGTCTATGACACCCGGGATACGTTGAAGCCGAAGGTTGAGGCTGATATGAGGGTCAGTGCAGTTAACATAAAGGAGGCTTTCAATGCATTCAATACTGTCAGGCAGCTGATGCCGGCAGCGTCAGGACTTGGAGGCAACGTATCAGCAAAGATCGGTTTCAGTTCTCTCCTCGGACAGAACATGATGCCCCTTCTAAACTCACTTTCCGGCAACGGGGAGCTTAGCTCGGAGTCTGTGCAGATACTCGAATCAAAGAGTTTTGAAAGGATGAAGAGCGTCCTGAAAATGAACCCGGCATATACCAATATCGTGAAGGATCTCAGGGCTACATTCATAATTAATGACGGGAGGATATGGATCAAACCCTTCGACACCAAGCTGGGAAACATAAAACTTAACATTTCAGGTGATCAGGGACTTGACCGGACGCTTCATTATCTTGTAAGGGCTGAGATCCCCAGGGCGGAACTGGGAGAAGCTGCGGGAGCGCTGATGAGCAGCCTGGCATCACAGGCCGCTGCCCTGGGATTTGGTGCTGCCCCGCCGGATATTATAAAGATAAACCTTAATGTTGGCGGCACAGTCCTCGATCCGGCAATTAAACCGTCATTTGCAGGCGGCAGCGCCTCATCGGTTGCAGCCGCCGCCGCCGATACCCTGAGGCAGGAGGTAACTGAAAAGGTAAACGAGGCTGCCAGGCAGCAGGCTGACAGAATTCTGAAAGAAGCTGAAGAAAAGGCACAGATGCTGAGAGACGAGGCATCGAAATCAGCCGATGTCATAAGGAGTGAAGCTGACCTGAGGGGCAAAAAACTGGTGAAGGATGCTGAGCCCCGGGGGGCGATAGCATTGGCAGCAGCAAGAAAAGCAGCAGAAGCACTGAACAGGGAGGCCGACAGGAAAGGGACCCAACTGGTAACGGAAGCCAATAAAAAGGCGGATGCAATTCTTGCAGAGGCGAAGACAAAGGCTGACGAGTTGCTGAAATAGCCGGGACAAATCCCGGAAACTGCCCTGGCGGGACGCTTGCGGGGTCATCCATTATGGGGAAAGGAGGTTGTAATGACCTCTTTTTTATTTTATTACATGGGATCCCTGTTACAAACATGTAACATAAGTGTCATCTATTCGTAACCGGATTTTTACACTGCTGTAACATTCCTGGCTGACTTTTGCACCGGAAACAAAGTCAACCATCAAGATGAAAAACCAGTTTATTAACCTTATTTTTTTACTATTCCTATGTAACCCGGTCCAATCGTATGCCCAGAATTCTGGTGGCACAATCACCGGGACCGTACGCGACCAGGCTACCGGGGAGACAATGCCCGGCGTCAATGTGGTAATCGAAGGTACGCTCAGGGGCTCCTCTACAGGTCCTGACGGTGAGTTTACAATCAATTCAGTGGCTCCGGGGAGTTACAGCCTGAATTTCACCTTTATATCATACAAGCCCCTGCGGGTAGAAGGTGTGGAGGTAAAAACCGGGTCGGTTTCGGTGATAAATGCAGTTATGTCAGATCAGTCAGTGGAGCTGGATGATATCGTGGTAGTGGCGACAAGGCGCACCGACAGTGAAGTGTCAGTAATGAACAGCATCAAGAGCAGCCCTGTGGTTGTCTCAGGCATCTCTGCACAGCTGATCGGCCGCACACAGGATAAGGATGCATCCGAGGTCGTAAGAAGGCTGCCCGGTGTTTCAATAGTCGATGACAGATTCATAGTTGTAAGGGGACTCTCTTCAAGATATAACAACGTCTGGCTGAACAACGCATCCGCACCAAGCCTGGAAGCCGACGTAAGGTCTTTCTCATTTGATCTGATTCCTTCTTCGATGATCGAGAATATTTTTATACTCAAATCCCCCACGGCTGAGCTTCCGGCAGACTATTCAGGTGGATTCATCAAGATATCAACCACCGGAATTCCTGAAGAGAACAAGGCTTTCATATCATACGGTACTGCCTTCAGGCAATACACAACCTTCGGAAGTTACATGAAGGAGAGAGGCAGCAACACTGACTGGCTTACAATGGGAGTAAAATACAGGGAGCTGCCCGAATCCATGCCGGCCCACCTTGATATTTACGAAAGCGCAACTAATCCGGAGATAAGGAACAGGGTGACGGAAATAGGCCGGGACCTCAACAACTCATGGGATGCACTGTCTGCAAGCGCCATTCCGGACCAGAAGCTTGCCCTCGGTATCAGCAGGAGATTTGAGAAGGGAAACATCATCGCCGGCAACGTGACATCTCTGACCTACAGCTATTCAAACTCCTTCAGGGAGGTGCTTAACAACAGTTACTCGATATACAATTTCGCATATGACACACCCGGAATCCTCGATGAGTTCACTGACAGGCAATACAGGACGAACGCAAGGGTGGGGATGATGCATAACTGGACTGTTTATCCCTACACAGGGATGAAAATCGAATTCAGGAATTTCTTTACCAGCACTGCAGGTTCAGGTGTCACAATGAGGGAGGGACGCGACTGGTACAATAATGGCCGGTCAGTCCGCTCGGGTGAGATGAAATATACCCACAGGCTTATATATACAGGCCAGCTTGGAGCAGAACAGATATTAAATGAGGGCAGAACAGTTGTCGATTTCACGGCTGGCTACTCCCTCTCAGCCAGGAATGAGCCGGATATCAGGAGATACAGGTACATCAGCAATGACGGTGATACCTCTCCGTTCATCATCATGTTCGGCAACAACCCTGATCTTTCTTCAGTATCAAGAATGTGGCTGGGACTTGATGAAACCAATTATTCCGGTATGGTAAACTTCACTCAGAAGTTTGAAAAGGGAAATATTGACTGGGAGTTCAGAACAGGACTATTAGCCGAGAACAGGGACAGAAGCTTCAGGGCGAGAAATTTCGGATATGCTGTTTCCGGAGATACATCTCCGTTCAGCACCACCACAATGCCTGTGCAGGATATATTTTCACCGGAGAATATCAACCTTACGGACGGCATCAGGCTAAAGGAGATAACTGCGCTTTCAGATTCATATGACGCCTCAGCCCTGGTACTTGCCGGATATTTAAATTTCAGGTTCAGGTTCGGTACAGGCACTGATCTCTCGCTTGGATTAAGGGTTGAAAAGGACAGGCAGGAGCTTTCAAGCCACAGACAGGGAACCACAATTCCGGTCAGGGTGGTAAGGGATACGATAAATTTCTTCCCCTCAGCCAACCTTGCAGTAAATCTGAACTCTGCAAGCCTGATCAGATTCACCTACGGTATGTCCGTAAACAGGCCTGAGTTCAGGGAGGCGGCGCCTTTCTACTTCGTTGATTTTGATCAGAATGCCGGTATCTACGGTAATGAAGACATAAAGTCAGCCTACATTCATAACCTGGATCTCAGGTATGAACTTTACCCCGGGAACAATGAGACATTCAATGCGGGGATATTCTACAAGCACTTCACCAATCCGATCGAAGTGGCAATTAGGGGTAACAACCCGACACAGTTTTCCTTTGACAATATAAGCTCGGCATACAGTTTCGGCCTGGAGACAGAAGCCAGGAAAAATCTTGGTTTTATAAGTGACAGGCTCGAAAAACTGACTGCAGTTGTCAATCTTTCAATGATAAAGAGTTCAGTGGCATTTGACCGTCCCCTCCAGGGTCAGTCACCATACATAGTCAACATTGGTCTTTTCTGGCAGGACAATGACAGGGGACTGATGGCAAGTGTGGTATACAACAGGATCGGCAAGCGTATCATTGCAGTTGGCAGGCCCTCACCCAACGAATGGGAGAGCATTCCTGACATCTATGAGATGCCAAGAAACGAGACAGACCTTGCCGTAAGCAAGAGGATAGGGGACAGGGTCGAGATCAAAGCAGGTATCAAGGACCTCTTCGGTGAGCAGGTTGTATTCCAGCAGCAGGTAAGGAGCATTGTCGACATGTCCTACTACGGTGGAGACGGCACAAAGGCTTTTAACAGGAGCCAGAACACCAGGTCGTGGTACCCCGGCAGGCAATACTCGATGGGACTGACATACAGATTTTAACGAAACCAAAATTCAATAAACAACAAACATTATGAAGACAAATCTTTTAAAAAATGCCTTGAGAGGAATAGCTCTCAGCATAATACTGGTGACTGTGGTGTCATGTGAAAAGGAGATACCTGTTACCTCACTGAGCCTTGACCGGCAGGAGGCAACGGTACAGGTAGGGGCTACTGTAGCTATCCTTCCTGTAATTGATCCGCTGGATGCAACAAACAGGAATGTTACCTGGACCAGCAGCAATACAGGCATCGCAACCGTAAATGGCGGAGTTGTTACCGGTGTCGCCCTTGGAAATGCGACAATTACTGCCACCTCAGACGAGAATCCCCTTTTCACTGCAACCTGTGAGGTTACGGTTGTTCCCTCAACAGGACAGGTAATTACCGTTTCAGGTGACATAACAACTGACACAAGGTGGTATGCCCAGGCAAAGTATCATCTCTCGGGATTCGTTTATGTCAAGAGCAATGCCACGCTGACTATTGAGCCCGGGACAATTATCAAGGGTGTATCCAATACCAAGGCCACCCTCATTATCGAGAGAGGCTCGAAGATCATGGCAGCAGGCACAGCCGACAAGCCGATCGTGTTTACTTCTGACAAGGCTCCCGGACAGAGGGCTACAGGTGACTGGGGCGGTATCGTCATAGCCGGAAACGCAAAGACAAACAAGCATGACGACGGAACAGGTGTCGGAATTGCGGAGGGAGGCATCGGCACAAAATATGGCGGCACTGATGACAATGACAATTCCGGTGTATTACAGTATGTAAGGATCGAGTTTCCCGGTATTCCACTTACCTCAACAGCCAACAGTGAGATCAACGGTCTTACACTCTATTCGGTCGGCAAGGGAACCACAATTGATCATATACAGGTTTCTTACTCAGGCGATGATTCCTATGAATGGTTCGGAGGCAATGTAAATGCAAAATATCTCGTAGCGCATGGCGGTCTTGATGATGCCTTCGATACTGACAACGGTTACAGCGGAAAGATACAATTTGGTTTAATAATCCAGGATCCTCTTAAATCTGACCAGTCAGGTTCCAATGGCTTCGAAAGTGACAATGATGCAGACGGATCACTTCTTACTCCGGTCACATCACCCATCTTCTCCAACATCACCGCTTTTGGTCCGCTGACGGTCACAGCAACTCTTCCTGCAGAGACAAAGCATGAGAAGGCACTTCACCTGAGAAGGGGAACAAAGACCTCAATCTACAATTCTGTTTTCGCTGGTTTCCCGCAGGGCCTTTCAATTGACGGCCAGAAAGGTAACTCGCCCACGCTTGCTGATCAGAATGAACTTCAGATTGAAAATACAATACTTGCTGGGATGACAGTCAACTATGTGGAAAAAACCGGTACCGTTGCAGTACCTTACACAGTTGCCCAGCATCAGGCTTACTTCACAGCCACGGCAAGAAACAACGCTGATAACTTGACTGTTGCCGATATCATCGGGACAGGACTTATTTCTCTTACTTCTCCAAATCTCCTTCCCGCGGCAGGATCACCGCTGCTTTCGGGAGCCTCATTCACAAACAGCAGGCTCACGGACTCCTTCTTTACCCCGACAACCTACAGGGGAGCTTTCGGAACGGTGAACTGGACATCCGGATGGTGCAACTGGAACCCGCAAAATACAGTGTACTAGTCCAGCAATTGATGGTTTGACAACCCTTTATCAAAGGGGGATGCTCCGGTGCATCCCCCTTTTTCAAATAAAAAGAGGGTGTCTCATAATACAAATGGGGCACCCTTTTTCTTTTTCTCGGGAT
>CAZUIF010000031.1:0-34784 GCA_964621005.1 uncultured Rikenella sp. | reverse complement strand
GAACCGCCGTACCCGGTTTTGCAGACCGATGCCTAGCCACTCGGCCAACCGACCAATATTTTCCGGCCGATGCCTGTCCGCCAGCTGGCGGACAAACGACCAATATTTTCCGGCCGATGGCTGTCTGCCTGATGACGGACAACCATCCAACGCGGGTGCAAAAGTAATAAATATTTATGAATATCTACTTCTTGCCTGGCAACGGTGCAATACCTGCCATCTCACCAATAACATTCACCAGGTCACTGCCACCGGGCACCACGATCTTTGAGTTGCTCTGCAATGATGTCTCCAAAGCCTGAAGTTTTCTGAGTATCTGTGCATTGCCAATAAAATACCTCTCTGCCGCCTCATTCACCAGCCTGATGGCTTCTGCCTCACCTTCTGCCTGAAGGATCTTGGCCTGCTTCATCCCCTCAGCCTCCTTGATCTTGGCCCTCTTGACACCGTCGGCAACCGTCTCAGTGGCACTGGCCATATCAACAGCTGCTATCTTCTCATTCTCAGCCTTCACAACCTTGTTCATCGTCTCCTGAACATCCTTCGGCGGATCAATCTGCTTCAGCTCCGTGCGCACTATCTCAATACCCCAGCCCTGCGTCTCTGTATGAAGAGTGCTGTAAAGCTCGGCATTGATCTTGCCACGCTCACTGTTGGCCGACTTTAAAGTCATAGTACCGATGATGTTACGAAGTGTCGTGCGGGCAAGGTTGACAATCTGCCACCTGAAGTTGGCAACATTGTAAATGGATCCCTTGACACTATCCTCATCTGCCTTTACCCTGAAATAAACCTGCGCGTCCACGCTGGCATTCAGGTTGTCATTTGTGATGATCTCCTGAGGCTCTGCATCAACCATTTGCTCGGTGACATTTACCCTGTAAAGCTTGTCAATCACCGGGATAATCCAGTGGAACCCGGGATCCGCAAAATGATGATACTTGCCAAGACGCTCAATAAGAGCACGATGAGTAGGCCTGACAATCCTGATACCCCAAAAGAAAATCAGGATGACAGCCATAGCAATAATCCAGTAAGTCATGTTTTAAGCCCTTTCATTAGATAGATTACTACGAAGTTATGCAAAAAAAGGGCATTTGTCCATTCGCAACATGAAATTATTGTCAACACTATTGCCTACTGCCTACTGCCTACTGCCTCTTGCCTTGATAATATCTCCAGGCACATCCTGGTGTTGTGGTACGGACACTTCCAGAACCCGGCCTTGTCATCATCACGGTTAACGGTTCCGTCAGCACGGATGCTCCAGTACCATTCTCCGTTCTCGCGGTCGACCAGGTTATTCCTTATATATTCAAAGGCATCAGAGGCCATTCCGAGCCAGCTGGCGTCACTGCTGAGGTCCCAGGCATTGAGGAAACCCACCACCGCCTCCGACTGCACCCACCAGTGCCTGTCGCGGTCGAAGTGGCCTGCGGCATCATCCTTCTCGTAATAAAGGCTGTTATCCTCCGCCAGCCCCTCATGTGCTGCCGAGGCTATCCGGAGCGCCAGACCATTCACTTTTTCGGCTTCGCCAAGGGCAGCAGCGGCCTTGCAGAGAAGCCATGAGGCCTCTATGTCATGGCCGTATGACACAAGCGTTGAACGCCTGTTCCACTCCTCATCAAAGAATAATATGAGATGTGATGTCTCAGGGTCGGCAATATGTTCAGCAAACACCTTCACCAGCCCGGAGAGTTGCTGCCTCAGCTCCTCATCGGGCCAAACCCTGTAAAGGGCCGTATAAGCCTCAAGGACATGAAGATGGGTGTTCATCGTCTTCTTCTCATTGGCATCCTTCGCGCTGAGGCGCAGGTCCGCAATCTCTCCCCACTCCCGGGTGAAAGCTTCAAAATAGCCTCCCCGCCCGGGGTCAAAACTGTACTTCTCAATCAGCCTGTAAAGCTCAATGGCGCGGTCAAGCGACTCCCGGTCGCCCGTGGCCTTATGGTAAGTGCTCAGGGCATAGATAAAGAACGCCTGTGAATAGATCTGCTTCCTGGTATCCAGCGGCTTGCCTTCCCCTGAAAGGCTCCAGTAAGTTCCCCCGTACCTGTTATCGAAAAAATGACGGAAAATGTATTCCCGTGCCCGTGTGGCCATCTCAAGGAAGAGAGGGTCCCTTACCTTCAGATATGCTGCGGAGAAACTCCACAGGATCCGGGCATTGAGTATGCCACCCTTTGGTGCGTCCGCCACTGTGTTTTCCAGTCCGTCTATCCGCCCGTAGAATCCGCCTCCCGAAGCGTCAGGCATCTTTTTTATCCACCAGGGAAGGATGTTACGGGTAAGCTCTTCCATGGCCGCAGCCTTCATTTCCGCGAGAATCACTGAAACATCATTTTTCATTTGCCGGTATTGGATTTTGCAATGAGACTTCTGTATAACCGAGCCCCTGATTATTTCCCTGCCATATACTCCCTGTTGCGTGAAATGATTGAATTCAGCGATTTAACAGATTCCGCAGAGCGAAACCGGTCTGCCGGGGTGTTCATGCAATAGTCGGTGAGCCTGTCGACGGAGGACACTGCCACGTGCATCCGTGTGTCGGAAGATGCGTAGTAGATGTATACCGTTCCGTCATCATCGGCTATCCATCCGTTTGAGAAGAGGACGTTGGACACATCTCCTATTCTCTCCTCATCAACAGGTGCCATGAAATAACCTCCGGGTTCCGCGATCACCCTTGCCGGATCATCAAGTGCCGTCATGTACAGGTAGAGAACATACCGCAGTCCGGCAGCGCATCCCCTGACCCCGTGCGCCAGGTGAAGCCATCCTGAAGGAGTTTTTATGGGGTGGGGACCCTCGCCGTTCTTCAGCTCCCTTATTGTATGGTAATGGCGGTGATTGATGATCTTTTCGTCTCCCGGCGCTATAACAGCCCTGGTTATGTCATCTGTCAGCGCCCATCCGATACCGCCTCCGCTGCCGGCATCGATGAAACCGTCCTGCGGGCGTGTATACAGCGCATACCTGCCGTTGACAAATTCGGGATGAAGCACCACGTTGCGCTGCTGGCTGGCAGATACCAGGTCAGGCAAACGCTCCCAATGAACCAGATCATAAGTGCGTGCGATGCCTGCAGCGGCGACAGCCGAAGAAAGATCTCCGGGCGCTGCCTTCGGGTCTTTGCGCTCACTGCAGAAAACACCGTAGATCCAGCCATCCTCATGCCGGGTCAGCCTCATGTCATAAACATTGATGTCAGGATCATCAGTCTCAGGCATGGTGACCGGGAAATCCCAAAAACGGAAATTGTCAATACCGCTGGGACTTTCGGCAATAGCAAAGAAAGATTTCCTGTCGTATCCTTCAACCCTTACCGCCAGCACGTACTTCCCGTTGAACTTCATTGCACCTGCGTTGAAGGTTGCATTGATACCAAATCGTTCCATGAGGCGCGGATTTGTGGCAGGATTAAGGTCATACCTCCATGAAAGGGGCGTATGGGCACCGGTAAGAACCGGGTATTCATACCTTTCAAAGATACCGTTGCCTGTTCCGGTCTTTTTATTTGGCCGGGTTATCAGTGCCTCATGCTCCCTGGTAAGTTTTTCAAGGCGCGATTCGAAATTATCCATCTGGTTAATATTTTACTCCTGTTTGTATATGCTGAGTGCCTTTAATTCACTTTGAAATAGTGATTCAGGCAGGTTATAAAAATTAATAAAGTCCTGTTCACTGATCTGACCCGGATATGGGGCATAGAAGTGCCCGGGTTTGTTATGGGCGTTGCGCCACACCAGGGCATAGGATATCCGGTGATCCCTGATTGCCGGCCAGAATGCGGTTGTCCACCATGTTGAATCAGGAATGCCTTCAAACCCTGCCTCAGTCAGGGCAGCAAGCTTGCCGTGCTGCGAGGCCGCTTCAGTGACTATCCCCAGCACGCGGCTGACATTCTGTGTAAATGAAGTGTTGCCTGCATCAGGCATCTGGTAGTAGTCAAAGCCGATCAGATCAACATAATCGTCACCCGGATACCGTTCAAGATACTGTTCCATATTATCTATATCTCCGCCGCTTGAATAGGCGAAGAGCAGGTTGTGAAGGTTCTTCCCGCCGCAAAGGTAATCGAATGTGAATCTCCACAAAGAAATGAATTCATCGGTTGTGCAGAGATCCTGCCCCCACCAGAACCAGCTGCCGGTATGCTCATGCCATGGGCGGAATATAACCGGTATTGCCACCCCCTGATCATCCCTGAGTGAACCCAGAAACTCTGCAAGGTTGTCAAGCCAGACCTTGAATTCCTCATGCTTCTCACCGCCGGGCAGAACGGCGGCCACTGCCCTGTCAGACGAGACATCCCATGCTGTGCCGCCGGTGAGAAGGTTATCTGCATGCCAGCTGAATGTTATCACCCCGCCGCGTGCCCATATCTGATTCACAAAGGTCTTCATATCCTCAAAAGGCACTGAGTCAAGATTCACTGCAGACCGGTGTTCTATGTCTCCAAGGTCCATCCCGTAAACTGCAGGGTAGTCTCCTGTCACCCTTCTGACATCTGACTCTCCGCCTGGGTATACCCATCCTATGCCGTATGAGAGATCATCCTGGTGACCGAACATAATTCCCTGCCCGGCAGCCTGCTTCAGCCCTGCCAGCATGTTAACTGTTTCGGGAGTGGCGGATCTGTCAGCCGGACCTCTCCTTTTAGCGTCTCCTGTGTTGCAGGCCGTCATAATTAGCGTTATAACGGTGATAAACAGCGTCCTGTACATATGAGTTATTTTTTGGTAAGAGATGAAAGGCGAAGACTGAAATCGCGGATTACTGAAATTGTCGAGTCTGTGTCAAAGACCGAGTTGAGTCCCTGTTCCTCCTGGGGCGGATCACCCAGGTAGTCATCACCGGGCTGCCAGTGCAGGTGTCCTTCCGTGGCCCTGCCCTCGCCGGCATATGCCCAGATATTGCACCCGGCCAGGGGTCCAAGTCTGCCGGCATGCTCAAGCACCTGCAAGAAGGCATTGCTGTAATAAGTGTCACGGAAAGCAGTGCCTTCCTGCAGGGAGTAGCCGTGATTATCGCGCGGCAAACCGAACTCCTCAAGCACTATCGGTTTGTTCAGGCGCCGGGCAACCTCAATGTGGTCACTGATGTACAGGTTTGTCTTTTCAACTGAAGAAGCAAGGCTTCTGCCGATATCCCTGATATCAAGCCAGCCCCAGTTCTTCGGCCAGATATGCATTACCAGGTAGTCAATATTGGGATCAGCATGGATCCGTTCGAACAGTTCCATTTTCTGTTCGCAGCCGTGCCGCCCCTCAGTACCGGTTGTGACAAGATGATTCCCGTCAAGCTGCTGTAAAAGCGCTGCAATCCGGGCAATCATCGCTTCAAATGCGGGGATGTTTTCATCGGAAAATGCCCGCGGCTCATTTGCTATCTCCCAGGTCATTATGGCCGGGTCATCGGTATACTTCAACCCGGTATAACTGTTGGTCCTGCCCAGTATGAACCTTATATAATCCTCAAACTGTTTTATACACGGCTCACAGCTGTTGAACTGCCCGGAGAAAGCCATGAACTGCGGCCATGTGTTTGGAGGGACATTGGGATTGGGAATGGGGCCGTAACCGTTCCAGCTCAGGTACTGTGAAAACCCTCCGCTCCAGTCCCAGGCGTTGTTAAGGAACAGAATAGCGTGCATGCCCCTCTTCCCCATTTCTGCCAGCAGGAAGTCAAGCCCGTCAAGCATCTCCGCGCTGTATTCACCGGGGGCGACCTGCAAAGCCGGTGTCACACGGTAAGGCTCATTGTCAGGGCCTTCAGGGCCAACCATAACACGAAGGTTGGTGATACCGATGCTCTTCATATCGTCAAGCTCCCTGAGCAGCCGTTCCCTGTCGCCATACTCCCCTTTTGTGCCGAGGATGGCTCCGTACCAGTAGTTGGCACCGATGAAGTAGTACGGCTCCCCGGCAAGCCGGAAGATTCCGTCTTCAACTGTCACATAATCATATTTCTGACTGCTTCCACAGCCAATGAGGGCGAGCATCACCAGCAGCCCTGTAAAAACCTTCCCTTTCATGCGTTTATGTACGATCTTAATCAAAAATAGTCAATCGGGTTACTTGGCATATAATACCATTCTCGTAAATAATGATACTATAATGCCATGATGTGAGGCAAGCTGGCATAATTCGCACAAATAAACGATACATTTTTATCCCTGATATGCCTATGCACGAAAAACACACAGGCAATACATCATTACACCTGATTGTCTTTCTGACATTTAACGACCTCGCAACGCCCTGTCATGAAGTATATGATTTTACCTCATATTTTATATCTTTGAACTGACGCAGTAAAATTCCCGAGCCATGCATGACAACATCCTGAGGGAGATCACTCCCCTGACACAGTCCGACTGCTTCACATACTTCTACCGGGCCAAGTCGGAGTTCGACTTTCCGCTTCATTATCATGACGAGATAGAACTGAATTTCATCAGGAATGCGAAAGGTGCCAAACGGATCATTGGTGATCACGTGGAGGAGATAGGCAACCTTGAACTTGCCCTTGTAGGGCCGGGACTGCCGCACGGATGGTTCGGCGGCGGCTTTGCACCCAACCAGGTTGAAGAGGTCACAATCCAGTTCCACAAGGATTTCTTCGATGAAAAGTTCCTTCAGAAGAACCAGCTTAACTTCATCCGTAACATGCTGCAAAGATCGCTTCGCGGGATACTCTTCCAGGAAGAGACCACGGCCAGGCTGGAGCCCCGGATAGTCAGTCTGGGAAAGAAACAGGGATTTGACTCGGTCCTCGAACTTATGAGCATTCTTCATGACCTGTCGATTTCACGTGATTACCGCGTCCTTTCCGACTCGGGATTCAGTGACGAAGAGGTCTTCACATACAACAGCAGGCGGATAGAGAAGGTGATGGAGTTCATCCACGGCTCCTTTGACAAGCAGATCACCCTTGGCGAGGCAGCAAAGATTGCCAGCATGACTGAGTCGGCCTTCAGCCGCTTCTTCAAGCTCAGGACGGGAATGACATTCATCGACTGTGTGACCGAAGTGCGGCTCGGCCATGCATCAAGAATGCTCATATCGACAACCAAGACTATCGCTGAAATAGCCTATTCATGCGGCTTCAACAACATTTCCAACTTCAACCGGATCTTCCGGAGGAAGAAGGGATGCACCCCCCGTGAGCTCCGCGAAAGCTACGATGAGGGAATGAGGGTCTTTATCTGACTTTAACAACAACAGCCGCATCAGGCAATCCCTCGGATGATGCAGTGATCCTTATTCCACCCTTCTCCTTCCCGGCCTTCAATACCACCAGGCACTTGCCGTTATACGCCTTCCTGTAATCAGCCCTGAACGGTTCCATGCTTGTCTGGCTGCCGTTGTCAACACCGGCAATCGTCCCGGGTCCTTCAACACTGAAAGTTACCAGGTTCGCCGCATGTGGTACCGTGTTGCCGTCGCGGTCACTAACTGTCACGGTGATGAACGAAAGATCAGATCCGTCAGCTTTTATTTCAGCCCTGTCGGGCGAAAGAGTCAGGGCAGCGGGAGCACCAGCAGTGCGAACCTCACTCCTCATGATCTCCGATCCGTCCCTGTACCCTACTGCGAGGAGTGTACCCTCCTCAAACTGCACCCTCCATACAAGGTTGAAATCGTCTTTCCCCTTTTTCTGGCGGCCGAGGGAGTTGCCGTTGAGGAACAGCTCCACCTCGTCGCAGTTTGTGAATGCCCACACATCAACCGCCTGGCCCGGATTCCAGTTCCAGTGAGGGAAAATATGAAGCACATCCCTGTCAGTCCACTCGCTCTGGTAGAACCAGTAGACATCCTTCGGGAACCCGGCGAGATCAATAATACCGAAGTAGGAACTGCGTGCCGGCCACCAGTATGGTGTCGGCTCGCCAAGGTAGTCAAAGCCTGTCCAGATATACATCCCTGTCAGGTATGCATTGTCCCTGATAAGCCGCCAGCTGTCGCGGTGCGTTGTGCCCCACGGTGCCGAACAGTTGTCATACGCCGAGCATGTCAGGTCGGGATTTCCGTCCCTGAAAGGCTGGTCCCACCTGGCCGGCCAGCGGCGTATCACATCCGAGGCCATGTCATAGCTGCCCCGTGTAGCCAGTGCTGAGGTGGTCTCGGTGCCTATGAATTTTCCTTCCGGGAAGGCCTGCGGAAAGCGTGTCCAGAGGGTATCGCGGTAGTTGAATCCTATCAGGTCGAGCGCGCCTGAGGCGATGACCGGATTAGAGGGTACAGGGTCATTGCATGCCGCTGTCACAGGCCTGGTGTCATCAAGTGACCTCACTATGCCTGCCAGCTCCGCAGCGATGGCTTCCCCGCTTCCGTCCCTCTGCCACTGCTCCATAACCTCATTCCCGATGCTCCAGATGAAGACCGAGGGATGATTACGGTCCCGAAGCACCATGGCTTCAATGTCCCTCCTGTGCCACTCATCAAAATCGAGGTGGTAGTCGTAATCAGTTTTCCCGACCTTCCAGATGTCAAAGGCTTCATCCATGACGATGAACCCCATCCTGTCACACAGGTCAAGCAACTCCGGTGCGGGAGGATTATGCGATGTCCGGATGCCATTGCAGCCCATCTCCTTCAGGATCTCCAGCTGCCTCTCAAGAGCACGGGTGTTGACTGCAGCGCCCAGACAGCCAAGGTCATGGTGGTTGCATACTCCCTTAATTGTAACCGGCTCGCCATTCAGTATGAATCCCTTTTCCCGGTCAAACTCAAACGTCCTGATACCGGTCACTGTCTCGTATGTGTCAGCCAGCAACTGGCCGGAACGGACGGTGGTCACAACCCGGTATAAGGCAGGGTCATCAACCGACCACAGGTGCGGAGTCCTGACAGTCAGTTCCTGTGTCACAGCCGTGCCTGTTGAGGGTACTTCAACCTGGTCGGTTTCTGTCGCTGCCACTCGCTTGTTGCCTGCATCGTAAACTGCTGTCTCAACCCTTACAACAGCCTTGGAACCTGAGCCGTTGGCAATCCGGGTGGTCACCCTCACGAGGGCAGATTCATTGCTTACCTCCGGGGTGGTGACGAATGTTCCCCACTGGTCAACAGCAATCTTTCCGGTGGTTGTAAGCCATACGTTCCTGTAGATGCCGGAACCGGAATACCACCTCGAGTTTGGCTGGGCCGAGTTGTCGACCTTTACTGCCATGACGTTTTCTTCCTCACCGTATCTGAGGTAAGGAGTGAGGTCATACCTGAACGAGCTGTAACCGTACGGTCTTTTCCCAAGGTAATTTCCGTTGATCCACACCTCGCTGTTGCGGTAGACTCCGTCGAAGGTGATGTAGGTCAGCCTGTCCCTGTCTGCTGTACTGACATTGAATGTCTTACGGTACCACCCGATACCTCCGGGCAGGGCTCCGCCGCCGGGTGATGCAGGATTCTTTTCGCTGAATTCGCCCTCGATGCTCCAGTCGTGCGGCAGATCAAGCTCACGCCATCCGCTGTCGTCAAAACCCGGCTGCGCAGCATCGTCAGATGCGGCAAGGGCAAATTTCCAACCTTCGTTAAAGCTGATGTGTGTCCGGGGCACAGGCTGTGAACAGCCCTGCAGCAAAGCGGCCAGCACGACTGCCAGAAGCAGTCCGGTTAATTTTGTTCTTCCCTCCATTACAGTTGCTTTTAATTATTTCAGTCCCAGCTTTGTCCTGATCCAGTCCATTTTTGCACGGTAGAAGTCATCAGGAAGGCCGTGGCCGGCATATGGATAGACGATATATTTCTTTTCTGAAGTGACGAGGTTATATGCCGCGAAATTGATATGTGGCGGGCACACATCATCCATCAGTCCTGCACCCATTACCAGGGGTGCCTTTATCATTGGGGCTAGGTTCTTTATATCGAAATAACTCAGTGTATAGTAAACCTGGTCCCACGTCAGCGCCTTTTTATTTTCAACGAGGTCAATGAACTCATTGGCCGGCCAGGCAGCCACCCTGAAATAGTCCCTGAAGTCAGAGAGGAAAGGAACCTGCGGTGCGCAGACTGCTATCCTGTCTGCTGCCAGTGCCGCCGTGGCAAAGGTAAGTGCTCCGCCCTGGCTGGCTCCCTCAACGGCGATGCGTGATGCGTCCACCTCCGTCCTCGAGCAGAGGAAGTCAATTCCCCTCACGCAATCCATATAAGCACCCCTGTAAATATATTTTTCCTTGTCCCCGAGATTTGTGAGAATATATCCGGGGAATCCCGGGTTCACATCATCTGTGCTGTTGCCGTGGCCTCTTATGTTCAGTGCGAAGCCTATTATATCATCACCGTAGTTGACATAGGACGGCACCTCCACAGAGCTGTAACCGGGTACCTGCATGATTGCAGGATACCGGCCGGGTTTTACCGGGACCCGGTACCAGCCCCTGATGAGCGCATTGCCGAGTGACCTCATTTCCACCAGGTAAACATTGTGGTTCTCTGTACAGAGGCTGTCGACCCGGATAAGCTTGTACTGCGGGTCAACCGATGCAAGCTCCGCCCTGGTCCTTTGCCAGAACTCCTCAAAATCAGGCTGCGGGTCCGCCGGTGATACTATCTTTTCCGGTTCATACCCGAAATTGAAGCTGTACTTCTTGTTCCCCATCTTGCTCTGAAGCGAGAGGGTGGCCTTGTAAAAACCGGGCTTGAGGTTTTTAACCATGAACGGGACATATTCCGTGCTCATCTTTTTCACTGACACATCCCGGTAACCTTCATAAACCGGGTCACCGAAGTCAGTGACAATCTTCAGTGTCAGGCCTCCCCTGTATACTTTCCTGAACTCACTCTTAACAGTAGCAGGAATCTCAACGTCAGGCGAACCCTTAAGGATCATATCCTTCTGTGCAACTTCAGTGCCCAGTGTCAGAAGATCGGGGTTGCCTCTGTTCGTAAGTTCTGCCGGTCCGGCGTACAGGCCACCGTCACCGTCGGCATCATAGACCCTAACTGCAATTGTATTCTTCCCTCCCCAGTTTACATATGCGGGTGGAATAAGATATGAGCGCGGCACATCATAGGCGCCGGCATAATCAGGCGGCATCTTGCCGGTTGCGCCTACCTTATGGCCGTTGAACCATGTCTCATCGGCATCATCTATCTTTCCCAGGTTAAGCATAAGCCCGTTATACTTTTCCGCATTCTTTTTCATTGAAGCCGGAACAACCACCTTCACCCTGTACCATGCGAAACCGTCATAGCCCTGAAAGCCCTGTTTTTCCCAGACGGTGAGGGGCGAGATATCATTCCACCAGTATTCGTTCTTCGCTGAGTCAATGTACTCAGGCTTGTCACCTGTCAGGAATTTCCACTCGGCAGGAACAATGCTCTGCGCTAAGGAACTCCATACGCAGAGAAGAATCACCGCCTGGATAAGGATAAATTTTTTCATAATCAATGTTTTATGACAATGTTACTGCAGCCCTGTTACAGCCGGACCTTTAATTCCTCACCGGTATATGAAAGTGATTTGTCCGGGGTTCTTTCAAAATCAAGCGCAACAGGCTTCTCCCTTGACACCGCAATGATGTTGACCGTCCGTTCACGGAGCATTCCCTGGAACTCACCTTCCCGGGTCCCGATTGTCAGTGTGCGGTCAGCTTCACTCCAGGTGAAAGGAATAAGGGTATAGGCACCATCCTTATAATTATTGTTGTCACCCTCATCCTCATAGAGCGTGAAACTGCCGTCAGCGCCTGTATAAACCCAGAGGGTAAGCGGATCTGCAGCTTTTTCATCAGTGTACTGAATTGCGGGTCCTGTCGGGATGACCGATCCCTCCCTCACAAAGAGAGGCATCCACTCATAAGGTGCATCTGCGTCAACAACCGTGCCTCCGGCGAAATGTTTTCCGGTGCGCATGTCAAACCATCCATATGCAGACGGAAGGTATACTTCGCGTGAACGTGCCCTGTACTCTGTAACAGGATTGACCATCAGTGAGGGACCGAACATATACTGATCGGCAATGTCAAACACGGCTGTATCAAGACTGTAGTCCATCGTAAGACCTCTCATGATAGTGTAGTCATTTAGCCACGCCTGTCCGGCCAGCGAGTAAATGTAAGGCATAAGCCTGTATCTCAGGTTATTGTAATCAACCATCGCCTTGTATGCAATGTGGTTTTCAGGAGCGGTGTTGTAAATCTCCCGGTAGGGGAACTCTCCGTGTGAACGGAACAGTGGTACGAATGCCCCGAACTGGTGCCACCGGGTCATCAGTTCCCGCCACTCCTCCAGGTCAGCAGCGGAGGGATTATAATAACGGCTCTCGACTGAGAAACCGCCAATGTCCATAGTCCACCACGGTATCCCTGACATTGAAAAATTGAGCCCGCAGGGTATCTGGGCTGCCATATCATGCCACCTTGCGGCTATGTCGCCGCTCCAGTTTGCGGCAGAGTAGCGCTGCAGGCCGGCAAAGGCTGAACGGGTCAGGATAAAGACCCTGTTCTCCGGGTCCGTGGCCTGCTGCCCCTCAAAGACTCCCTGTGCCTGTACCAGGGAATAGGCGTTGAAGTACCTGTCAGCCGATCCGAGGGCTGTGGGGTTCATCATCGCCTTGCGCTCATCCATCGGGTAGTTGGAGGTTATATCCGGTTCTGTGGCGTCAAGCCACCAGGCATCTATCCCCTTGCTGTAAAGGGCGTTGTTGATCTGATCCCAGAAAGCTGCGCGGGCATCTGCATTGAAGGCATCGTAGAATGTGGAGAGATAGCCTATCCAGTCCTTCCTCTCCTTCTCTATATTGCGCCGGTAGAGCCATCCCTTGCTGTTCATGATGTCGTAGTTCTGTGTACCCACGTAGTATTTTGGCCACACTGAGATCATGATCCTTGCATTCAGCTCATCATGAATGGTCTTGATCATGCCGTCAGGATCGGGGAACCGGGTGGCGTCAAACTGGTGATCGCCCCACTTGTCAATCGGCCAGTACTGCCAGTCGAGCACAATATTGTCAAACGGGATATCCCTTTTCCTGTACTCTCTGACTACATTCAGCATTTCCTCCTGGTTGGTATAGCGCTGGCGGCTCTGCCAGAAACCCATGGCCCATTTAGGCATCACGGGAGCCTTCCCGGTAACGGTGCGGTATCCGCTGATCACATCGTCCATGCTTTCGCCGCTGATGAAATAGTAGTCGATCTGGTCAGCAACCTCACTCCAGAAAGAAATTCGCTGCTGTTCCTCCTCGTCCAGCGGGGTCAGATACCTGAGAGCAATGTAGGATTCACCCCCGTCAGGAATCCATTCAATCCTGACAGGATAACGTCTGCCCTGCTCTAAATCAAGTGTGAAGTAATTGGTTGATGCGTTCCAGCACTGTCGCCAGCGGTCAAACAGCAGCCTGCCGTCAATCAATAGCTTTGCATAACCTGCCGAGTTGAACATGAACTTGAACCTGCCGGAAGTGTCTGCCTCAAATTCTCCTTCCCAGGTAACCTTACCTTCACCGAGGTTATACCCTTCGGGGAATTTGACCAGGTCAGGAATGAACTGGTAGCTTATCTCCTTTTCACTCCTGACAGTGAAAACCTTCTTTCCTGTCTTCCGGTCAGCATATGTTGCCGTGAGTCCTCCTTCTTCGCCCTGGCTGCCATAGAGCTTCAGCGATGAGAGTTCGTTCCAGTCGCGGATATCCCCGTACTTCGTCCTGGAGTTATTGTCCCACAGTATGCCGTAGTTTCTGTTTGATACGATGAAGGGGACCACTGCCAGAGTATTGTACTGGAACAGGTCTGCATCCTTTCCCTTGAGGTTCATGAACGAAGTCTGGTTGGCTCCGAGTCCGTATATTGCCTCATCAGGGTGGGACTCAAACTGCTGCCTGACAGTGTATCCTGTCTCCCCGATTGCCATTACGGGCATGAAGCTCCTGCCGCCGCCCTCCTGCTCTGAGAGATAGAGGGTGCCGTCACTGCCGGTAAAAGAAACCTCTCCTGTTTTGAGCGATACATCAGCGCTCAGTGCTGCAGTACTCAGAGTAACATGCCCCTCCCCTTTTTCAATGGTGAATTCAGTTTTGCTTTCCGGCTGCGGAACAGCCATAAGACTTGCTGTCTCCGGGAATTCACCGGATGGAACAGCCGACACCCTGATTATCCGGTCACCTGCGACAACAAGCCTGATTGCCTGCCCGGGGTGGTCAGACTTACCGCTCAACCTGATTATCATACCGTTGTCTGTCCTTTCGTACGGAACCGGGGAGCATGACTGGAATGCCATGGCTGCGATGAAAGCCGTCAGCATTAGCGGTGCAATCAGTAATTGTCTCTTTTTCATATCGGGTTATTATTTGATTATCAACTTCCTTGTAACTGTATAGTTGTCTCCGTGCAATGTAACCAGGTAAATTCCGGGTTTCATGATTGTGCTGATCATAAGCTCCTGCTCTCCCCTGGCTGTTTCCTTCCGGAGGAGGCAGGTTCCGTTAAGATCGGTTATTTCGATCCTGTCTGCATTGTCAGGTATGTTCCTGACTGTGAAGGTTCCCTGTGAAGGATTGGGCCAAACGGCAAGGGCATCATCCTCCCTGACACCGTCAGCCGAGGTCACCTCATTATTGATTGCCAGTTGCTTTGTTCCCGGCTCAACAAGAAGATACACTGCTGACAGGGGTGGCAGATTAATCCTGATTTCTTCACCGATGACCACCGCATCAGCACTGATTGCTTCATAGCCGTCAGGTCCGCCGGCGGCGAGATTGCCGCCAATGCCGTTTACGTACACCTTTCTTGAGAAGTCCTGCCCTTCGGTGCCGGTCAGCGTGTATGTATAGAATCTTGCACCCACCCCGTAATCCTTCAGGTTAAGCCTGACCACCTTCCGCACCTTCGTCGTATTTACAACTGTTGCCCCTATATGGCCGGAACTGAATGCAGTGGGAGTTATAACTACTCCCGGGGCTCCCGTAACTGTTGAATTCAGAAGTACGTCGCCAGTGTGACGGCGCATGTAATAGAGATGGTAAAATGCGGGGTGAGGAGTGTAGTTGGGAATATTGGGCTCATTGTAGGAGTACATCCCGTGGTCATTGCCGTTGTCCCATCCGTTGGCCAGGTCCCAGCGGCATGCGGCACCGTAGCCGGATCTGATCAGCTCGCCCGTTACCAGTACGGCCTGCATGCCGTTTGCATGCGAGACGGGCTGGTTTGACCCTACTGCAAATATGTTGTACTCGGTGAGAGCTATCGGCAGCTTCGGCATCCCTGCTGCGGCAACCGTGCTCCATACATAATTCCTGTATCCTTCAGTGTTCTTGTATGAATTAAGGACTGTTGCCACATCGGAGTTTGAGTTCCACGGGGTGTAATAACTGTGTACAATGTAGAAGTCGGCTATGTCACCAACCTCTGCTGCCACCCCTGTATTCCATGTGGAGTGGGTCGAGGAAGCCTCCACCATCACAACGCCGATTTTGATCTGATGACCGGTTTCGGCAGCTGCGGCCCTCATTGAATCTATGAAGACCCTGCAGTGCTGACCGTAGAGCTGTGGTGTTATATACTCCGGCTGGCCGTCCTTGTTAAGTGAACGGTCGATGCGGTACCCTGCTTCCCAGCTTCCGAAAACCTCATTTCCTATCTCCCAGAATTTCGTCCTGCCATTGTCATACCTCACCCAGTCAGCTGCCAGGTGAGCTGCCTGAGTCACAGGATTATTGCTTGTTCCGTACCTTGCGTAGCCGTAATTGACCGTTATCATCCCTGTGATACCGGCCTTGCTCAGTATGCTGTAGAATGAATCAACGTGCATCGTCCAATTTTCGGCCCTCTGACCGTACCAGGGCCAGGTCGAATTAGCCGGATCATTCATCAGGGTTTGCGGAACATCCGGGGGCCTGGAATTCCTGTTCCAGAAGAACGCGTCAGAAGTGCTTCCTCCCGGTCCCCTCATCAAACCCTGGTCGCGATTTGTGATATTCTTCATCAGTGTCGCATTGTCCGACATGGGACCGGTCCACAGGTTTGCATTGTCACCGAAGAGGTACTTCGGAATCTTCGTAAGTGTGTCACCGAAATCAACCGTTATTGCGACAGTGACAGGATCAGTGACTGCCTGTTTATCCGTGTATTCCGGCGCTGCAACCGTCCTGGGCTCCCATTCAGCCAGGAAGAATCCCTGTGGATAAGCGGTGTAGTCAGGTTCATCACTCAGCGGATAGTTCTTCAGGTCAGGCATCTCATCAAGGGTGACGACATAATCATGGGCCATCACCTTCTGCCAGTGGCTCAGGGGATTTTTGATGCCGTCACGGATAAATGAGCCGTACCAGGGCATGAACCACGACCAGTATGCCCTGTCTGCTATGAGCATATCCGGATCTGGAACCGGTCCGTTCTCACTGAGGGTGATCAGCTTTTTACCGCCGAACTTCTCCCTGATGGAATTATATGTAAGCACCTGCGAGCTGAAATCACCGTCGGCTGCGTAGATGTCAGCCCCGAGGATATCAACGTATTCATCACCCGGGTACCAGTCGAGATTGTCGGATGCAGAATCGGTTGTCCAGACCCATATCAGGTTTTTCAGGCCGTGATAGTTAACCAGGCGGTCAAACATAAGCCGCCAGAGGGTCTTGCATGGCTCCGGTCCTTTGGCACCCCACCAGAACCACCGGCCGGAGGCCTCGTGAAGGGGCCGGAAAAGCACAGGTATGTTGTCTGTATTCAGCTGCTTCAGGTATCCGGCAATGATATCTATATCACTCAGCATAGCCTGGTATTCGGGTGAGGTTGTCTCTGTGATTTTTGAGACATCAAATGCGGTTCCTGAAGTATAAAATTCATCAGTAGCCCGTGAGGGATCGCGCCAGTGCCAGCATATTGCAACCAGGCCGTTGCTGTTGTACCAGTTCCTGGCCTCATTGACCACCACCGATTTGTCATACCAGCTGTAATTCCGGGTATGGTTCATGAAATCAAGCCCTATCAGTGCAGGATATTTGCCTGTCTGTGTGAAGAGCCATTCCGCCTCTTCCTTTGCATTGAGGCTCATTGCACCGGAGTGAATTTTGTGAGTGAAGCTGTCCATGAGATAACTCCACATCATCCGGGTCTCACGGTGAGGTGATGGTGTAACAAGATTATAAGGCAACTGTACCATGGTTTCCGGCTCCGTATTGGGTTCAATGCGGAAATAATCAAACAGGAACCAGCCCCAGCTTTTGGACAGTGAAAGGGTGTTGACTCCTGCCCCCAGCCATACCTTGCCAAAGGTGGTTTCGGTGAAGGAAACCGAGGCCGGGAATGAGGCTTCCGCACTGTTTCCGTTGACGGTTACAATATTCTTTTTATCGCCGTAAGGTGCGGCGTAACCTATATAAAGGTCGTAATTGCCGGCCGCTGACAGATTAAATGTAACTGCCACCCTGTCACCGTCATTTTCGAAAATCCCCGCATAGCCGGTGCCCGAAAAACCTGGAACCGTTGTCAGTACGGAAACAGATCCGGTCAGGGTGCCGTTCTCCGCTTCATATTTTGTGCTCTGTCCAAACCCCGACAGGAAACATGAAAACAGCAAGAGAAGGAGTGCCGGCAACCTTGATTTAATTATCATTATGCAAAATAGTTTTCCCTGTTTCTAAATACAAAGGGTATCTCAATTTAATGATAAAATCTGAGATACCCTTTGCTTCTGTTTAAATGGTTGGCCTGATCAATAACCACTATTTATGTTCAAACCTTATATTGTCAACATAGAGCCCGGTAAGGTCCATATTCACCCCTGTCCACAGGGTCATGCCCCAGTCACCGCCCGAAGGAATAACTGCAGGTAATGCTGTATATGTTGCAAGGTCAAAGGTAATTGTTATCCATCCTGGTGTTGACCAGCTACCATCTCCGTTCTGAATTCCAAGGTGGCCGATATCAATATCAGTTCCGGCAAGCTTCATGGTGAATGATCCTGTTCCGGGAGCGAACGGCCTGGTTATACTGACGTCCATTTTCAGGTAGTGATCTGCCTTTGTGACTGACGGCTTGGGCATCTCATTGTGATTGCAGCCCCATATCCAAGTCCATCCGTTCAGTGCAGTAAGCACCCCGTGCATGTAGTTGCCTGATATTGCCATGGCCGGGTCACTGCCAAGCTCAACGGCACCGCCCCAGTTATCCCAGCTCAGGTCATGGCCGTTCTGCACCTCGAAGTTGTTTATCATGAGAGCCGGGTCAACAACCGGATCGGTAGCCCCTAAGTAGATCTGCGGGAAGATTCCCTGTTCTCCTTCATAGGTAAGGATCCCGATGGTACCGTAGCCTCGTGTAACATTCAAAGGCACATATACTTCAATCTTCGTATCTGTCTTAACGCCATAGGCGGTTGCTGCTATATTTCCGGGGAAGATGAGTTCCTTGACAAGCAGCATGTTTGTGCCATTGATTGTAAGTATCTTGCCGGGTTCACCGCGGAATTCAGTGTAGGAACCGAATGTCGGCAGATTGGCAAGCAGGGTGAAGTCAATTGCCGAAACCACCTGGGTGCCGTTTTTGGTAACAATTGTGATCTTTCCTGTTTTGGCTCCCACAGGAACAGTCACTGCAAGTGATGTCTCCGTCCTTGCCCCAATGGTACCCTCAATGCTGCCCGTGAATACCACATTTGTTACCAGGTCAAGGTCAGTTCCTGAAATAGTTATGCTGTTATTGGCTTTGGCCGAAGTGGGACTGAATGAAGAGAATGCCGGAACTATCATTGTCAGGTTAGGACCAGCCACATGCTTGTCAGCCTTTGTGTAGAAGGTCACAACTCCGTCAACGGCATCATCGGGAACGGTTACCAGTATCTGGGTGGCGGTTCCGCCTGCCTTGATTGTTCCCTGTTTGTTGCCGCCGAAGACAACATGGTCAACCAGGTCAAGGTTTGTGCCGGTAACCGTGATATCCTGCCCGTTCTTGAGGGTCACCGGGGTGACTGAGACGGTGGGGACTATCATTACCAGGTCTGTTGCAGATGTCACTTCAACGCCAGACGCAGGAACCATTACAACCTTACCGTCCTTCGTGTCAGCGGGTACTGCCAGAACAATCTGGGTAGCAGTACGTGAGACAAAATTTGCAGCCTCAATCACCTTTCCGCCGCCGAGCTTTACGCTGAGCACGAGGTCAAGGTTGGTTCCGGTTATTGAAAGATTTGTACCGGCCTTGACGGGATTTGGTGTTACGGCGGTGAATGCCGGAAGGGTAACAGTGAGGGTACCTGTTGAATAAACGATGATCGGCTCTTCAGCTCCGTTTGACACGGCTATCTTGCCTGTCTGGGCTGTAACCGGCACCGTCAGCTTGATCTCTGTGCGGGTGTGGGAAATAAAGTTAGCCTCAGGTACAGAAACCCGGTCAGTGAGTATCACATCTTCCACCAGGTTAAGGTAATCACCAGTGATAGTAAGCTGATCTCCTGCCTTGACTGTCGCAGGGGTGAAGCCGGCAATTGAGATGGGCTCTGAGTATCCGATAGTGGTTTTGGTGGTTATATCCCCGTCAGGGGTTTTAAGCACCACGTATCCGGGCATGGCTTCCTGGGGCACCGTGAGTGTAAGCAGGTTGGGCTCTTTTTTGGTAAAGGCGGTTATTGTGATGTTGTCAGGCAGGACCACTGCCGTTACCTTGTCGAGGTTGAGCCCGATGAATTTCAGTTCAGCACCCCTGGCTATAGGCATTGGTCCGAAGCTCTGGAGTACCACCTTGGTATCTTCCTCTTCCTTGCCCTCGCAGGAGGTGAACAGGAGACTGGTTCCTGCCATACAGATTGTCGCGAACAGCAGCGCCCAGTTGCGGAATTTTATTTGAATCTTATGCATTGCAATTCTTTTTTCGGTTGATATTACTTCGGTACAACGCGTATGTTGTCTATGCATATGTGCGGGGTGCACTCCTTGCCATCCACACCACCATGCCATAAATAAAACGTAAGGCCGCGTATCATGTCAGCAGTTAGCTTGTTGGCGCTGACCGAACCGTCAGGGCTGTAGATGAACTCCGACAGGGGGTATGAAGCTGTTACCCAGCCGTCAGTCTTATATGTACCTGTCGCCTTCCAGGGATTCCATAAACCCCTCGGTACAGAGGCGTCTGCAATGTAGCTGTTTGATCCCGTAATGGAATATGGTGTAAAGATCATCTGCATTGCACCTGACTCCCATGGCTCAACTACATACACTTCGAACTTGATCTCGCCATCCTTGATTTCTCCCGTGTAGACGGGCACATCAGGCCTGCCGTTGGCCTGTGGCCACAGGTTGAAGCTGAGGCCGTCCTCGTTCCACACGCTTCCGGCCTTGGCGGGCATTGTACCGGAGAAGCGCACGTAGTTACCGGAAATACCTGCAGGATTTGAGTTTCCGGTTACTCCCGAACGCCACCCGCCGGCAGCTGTCAGGTCATCAAAGTTCAGTATGATGTTCCTGTCATCGCGGAAGAAGAAGCGTGAACGGGTGGTACCGTAAAGCGACTTGACCTGTATCTGGCCGGGACCCACACCCGGAGGAACAGTCACGTGAATCTCGTTGATCGTGAAGTTCACTATTGTTCCGGGTACGTTTCCGGGGAAGAGTACGGTAAGGGGTGAAGCCGGGTCATCAACAAAGTAGTTTCCCTTTATCACTGCGGTTCCGCCGTCTTCCACATACTCGCATACCATCCTGTCAACGAGGGGAGCCGGAACGTCAACGCCGAATGAATACTTCAGCGTATCCTTCTTGTTCATGTTGATCAGGTACATATTGTTGGTGACCGTAGCCGGGATCACCTGGGGTACTGATACAATGATTGTTGTGGGCGTCACAAGGTTGGGGTTCAGCCCTGCCTTCTGGTCATTGAACCAGACCTCATCAACGTTACCGAGGTTCCTGCCGATTATAACTATGATGTCACCCATGAATGCATGGGCCACCAGTGAGTCGGACTTGGCAGGGTCTGCCTTTCGGATGTAAAAGACCTCAGGCATCGGCATATCTTCCTCGTTGCCTTCGCATGCCTGGAATAACATCCCTGCAACTCCCGTTACAAGCAGAAGCAGAAATGCCGATAATGTATTGTTTATTATCTTTTTCATGTCAGGTATGTTCTATTTGGTGTAATAATGTTGCGGTTCCTCATCAAGCATCGGGTCCTGGAGCACCTCAGAAGCAGGGATCGGAAGGAACATCTTATCCTCGGTAAAACCGGTAACGCGAACAAGGTTGTCAGGGATGGTTCCCCTGTTCTGTGCTTCAATTATCTGTTTGGCCTTTGTGAAGCCCTGACGGGTGATGTCAAACCAGTAATCACCTTCAAATGCAAATTCCACCCGGCGTTCCTTCATGATATCATCAAGCGTCAGGGAATTCTTTATAGGCAGCCCTGCGCGCAGCCGAACCTTGTTGAATGCATCGAGAGCTGTAGCATCGGCAGTTGAGGCTGCATCTCCCAGGGTGGCCTCGGCATATATCAGGAGAACGTCTGCATACCGGAGCATCATGAAATTGATGCCTGAATTCATCCCTATCACCTGCTCTCCACCGTATTTCTGACCCGGGCCAACGACATACTTTGCTATTGTCGACCTGGTGCCGTTCAGGGAGCCTCCCTGGTTGGTTGCCTGTATTGTGTCATACCTGAACCCGTCTTTCATGAACTCGTTGTAGGCAGCATCATTGGGGGAGAAGGAGCCGTCAGCCTGGGGCAGCTTCTGGGGCTTCCAGCTTGGCATTGTCCAGCCGTGCTCCATCATTGAACCTGCCCTCCTCTTATCATTGGGTTCATAGGCTGCCTTGAGGTCAAGTGAAGGCCTGTAGAGCTCCCACATCTGTGCCTCATCTGTCTGCAGGCTTGAGGGACCGCGGTCAGGATTGAGCTGGTTGCCCGAGCCCCACGGATTCATTGTAGCCTGATGCTGAACCGCAAACAACGTTTCGATATTGTTGTTGTTGGCGCTGGAGTTGAACATGGCCCGGTAATCGGGGAAGAGATCATAGTTCTCTGACTCTATCACTTCCCATGCCTTTGCCCTGGCGTTGGCATAATCCTTCTGATAGAGATAAAGCTTTGCCATCATCCCCTTGGCGGAATATTTTGTCACCCTGCCGGGAACGTCAGTCTCGGGAAGCCCTGCCTCTGCAAGCTGAAGTTCCTCAAGTGCAAAGCGGAGCACATCTTCCTGGAAGTAACGGGGGATGCTGAAATCGCCTGTAAGGGCAATTGCACCCGGATCGGTAACGATGGGAGCATGACCCCATATGCGGGCAATATAAAAGTAAACCGTTCCCCTGAGGAAATGACACTCGGCAATTGCCGGATCAAGAATGGAGGCGTCACCACCGTCAGCCTTCTTCTGCTCGAAGGTTGCTATCAGTGAACTTGTCCACCCGTTTACCTTGTAGAAGGCCTTCCATGAGTCTGAAAGACGTACCGAAGTGGCGGAGACAGTCATCAGCTGGAAAGGAGTGTCATCACCGTTCCATGTGTGCTCGTTGCCTGCCATTATCTCACCTATGCAGTCAAGGGCACGCGCCTCATAGCCTGACCATGCCAGCCCTGAATAGATGGTGCTCGTCGCAGCCCTCACCTCGTCTGCAGTGTTGTAGTAGTTGCTCACCGTGAGGCCTGAAAGTGACGGACGCTCGATGAACGACTCACTGCATGATGCAAGTGTTGCGGCCAGTATTGCAATGAAATATATAAATCTGTTTTTCATGATCTTGTCTTTTAGTCATTAGAACTCAACACTCACACCGCCCATGTATGTGCGCGGGTTCGGATAGTGACCTGCATCAACGTTCATCAGCCTGATGCTGTTATTGTAAGCACCAACCTCAGGATCATAGCCTGTGTACTTCGTGAAGGTGTAAAGGTTCTGCACTGTGACGAAAAGCCTCATGTTGTTCATTTTAACCCTGTTTATCAGGGTCCTCGGAAGCTTGTAGCCGAGGGTTATGTTCTGGATTCGCACGAAGGAGCCGTCCTCAACATAACGGTCTGACATTGCAGTGTTGTTGGTGTTCGTGTTTGTGAACCTCGGAAGCTCCCCGTCGGTGTTGGTGGCCGTGTATCGGTCCATGACGGTTCTGAGCTGGTTGTAATATACATTGTTCATCCTCTCAAGCTGCCACCTCATGAAGTTGAAGATCTCAGCCCCGTAGCTACCCTGGAGGAAGATGGAGAGATCAAGGTCCCTGTAGCGGAAGTTGTTTGTTAAACCGAAGGTGAAATCGGGTATCGGGCTTCCGATAAAGGTCAGGTCCTTTGAGTCAATCACCTTGTCAGGGGTAACATCCTGATACCTGACATCGCCGAGCCATGTTTCGTTCGGGGCAACAGCCAATCCGAACTGCGGGTATGAGGCGGCAAGTTCAGCCTCGGTACGGAAGAGCCCGTCAGTCTTGAGGCCCCAGAATGTACCCACCGCATAACCGGGAACGGTATGGGTGATGAGGTAGTTGTCATAATAAAGCTTGCCGTCTATAGAGGATGACTCGTTGATAAGCTTGTCAAGCACGTTCTTGTAGTGCGAGAATATCACCGATGTGTTCCATGAGAAGTTTGGCTTCGAGATGTTGCGTGTCACAAGGCTGATATCTATACCGGTGTTGGTCATCTGACCTACGTTGCCGATGGGTGCCTTGAGGTCATTCCATGCATCACCTATTCCGAGCAGCGCCGGACCGGTGCTGAAGAGCAGCATGTTGGATGTGATCTTCTTGTAGAGATCAACGGTCAGGTCAATCTTCCCGTTGAGGAACCCGAAGTCGATACCACCGTTGTATGTGATCACCGATTCCCATCCGAGGTCAGGATTGGCAATACCGGCGATGAAGTTCGTCGACGCTGTTCCCACCTGTCCGAAACCTGTCGGTCCGGGCCAGAAGTTGACGTTTGAAGTGTAGGGCGGGTTTGGTGCTCCGCCGGGCAGGTTCTGGTTGCCCACTGCGCCGGCACCAAGCCTTATCTTCATGTAATTCATTACATTGGTCCAATTGGCGGCAAACTTCTCGTTGGTGACAGTCCATCCTATGGATGCACCGGGGAAGAAGCCCCACTTGTTGTTGGGACCGAAGTTGGCGGACCCGTCACCCCTGTAGCTGAGTGACAACGAGTAGCGCTCATCAAAGGTATAGTTGCCCCTGACGAAATATGACTCCATCGCCCAGTCGCCCTTGCCTCCCGTGAGATCCCATGTGAGCTTGTCAGTGCCGCCGGCGTTCATGTCAAGGATATTGTTCTGCAGGTCAACCTTTTTGCCGCCCATCGATTCCCAGTAGGAATACTGGGCCTCATGGCCGCCGGTGAAGCTTACCTTGTGCTTGCCGAAGGTCTTGTTGTAGTTCAGGTAGTTCCTGACAGCATAATAATAGGAGTTGCTGCGGTTGTCATAAAGCTGTGCCTGGAGTGACCTGGTTCCTATGTTTGCCTCATATTGGAAGGCGATGTTGTTCTGCAAGCCTATCTGGTATGAGAATTCATTCCTGAGGGAGAGTCCTTCGAAGAAGATAATGTCAGCATAAATGTTTCCGAACACCTGGCTGTTTGTGCTCCTGTTGCCGCGGCTGCTGCTTGTTGCAACGGGGTTGTCGGCCGTATATGTGTAACCGCCGACGGTATAGTTGCCTGCCCAGGTCCCGTCAAGGTTTTTGACCGGGATGAGGGGGTTCTGGAGCGTAGACCACCATATGGTACTTTCAGCAGCATCGGCGAGGGTGACGTTCTGGATGCTCCTGGTTATGTTCGAGCTGACGCCTGCCCTCAGCCACTTCTTGACCTGGCTGTCGAGGTTGAAGCGGGTTGAATAGCGTTTGAAGTCCGAGCCGATCAGGATACCTTCCTGGTTCAGATAACCGGCGGAGAAGTAGTAGTTCGTGTTATCCTTTCCGCCTGAGATGCCAAGCTGGTGATCCATCGTGAATCCCTGCCGGAAAATGGCATCCTGCCAGTTTGTCCCTTCACCGAGCAGTGAGGGATCGGCAAATTCTTCCGTCGGGGTGTAGCCGGCACCCAGCTCGGCAATGACGCTGTTCTGGTATTCGGCGAACTCACGGAGATTCATCACGTCCAGTGTGCGGCCCACCTGCTGTATCCCGTAGGAGAAGTCATAGGTGATCTTCCCGTCACCGGCCTTGCCCTTCTTTGTTGTAATCAGGATGACGCCGTTTGCAGCCTGCGACCCGTAGATAGCCTGGGCCGAGGCGTCCTTCAGCACATCTATTGACTCGATGTCATTCGGGTTCAGGGTGGCCAGGAAGCTGTTCTGGGTCTGGCCGTCAGAGCCGCCAAGACCGTCATAGCCGGTATTTTCAACATTGTTGTCAGTGAAGGGTACACCGTCAATTACTATGAGCGGATCATTGCTGTTGATTGAGGTTATACCCCTTACCCTAACCGAGACACCGCCGCCCGGCTGACCGCTGTTGTTCATGACCTGAAGGCCGGCCACCTTGCCCTGGAGGGCCTGGTCAACACCGGTAACAACAAGGTCCTTTATCTCCTCCGTCTTTACGGAGGCAATGGCAGATGTCACTTCCGATCTCCTGATCGTTCCGTAACCGATCACAACAACAGCATCAACTTCTTCAGCTGACATTGTCATGGTGATTGTCATGGGACCTGCCGTGATGGGCACCTCCTTTGTATCCATCCCGACGAATGTGATTACAAGGGTTGTGGCATCTGAAGGTACCTGCAGGGTAAAATTCCCGTTGAGATCAGAAGCAGTTCCTATCGTCGTGCCCTTGACCACTACCGAGGCCCCTGGCAATGCAGCATTGGTATCGTCAACGATCTTCCCGGTAACAGTTCTCTGCTGCGAGAACAGCACCGTTGTTGACATTACAGCTGCCAGACAGATAAGAAAAGTTTTTCTTAAGAGTTTGTTTTGCATAGCTGTACAGTTTTTAGGTTTTTAAAGGTAAGCCTTCTTCTCTGCGCAGCATTGATACTATTTTGTCTCTTTATTGTAAATATTTGATTTTTGATGCCTCTGAAAGGGCGAAACAGGGTTTTCTTTGTGTACTATCTACACAGAGGTGTGACCCGCCTCCGCGGAAGCCGGCGGAAGGCTTTGAACATGCACTCCGTAATGGGGGCATGTCAGCTCTCCTGAATACATTATATTATAATAAGGTACACTTACCCCCCTTCCCGGCCGTGTGTTTTGCCGGCTCTTTTTTTTATCACTCTGTTGATTATGCAATTTTTTTAAAATATCTTTGAATTGTTACATTATACACTAAGTCATTTTATCCCTTGAAAAGTATAATAAAATGATATCCCACAAGATCGTTCCCAACATTTCAGTCGACTGTGTCGTATTCGGTTTTGACTTTGAAAAACTGAATGTTTTGCTGGTAAAAAGGGAGATGAAGGATGAGAAGAACGGATCCGTGATCATAAGTGACCATACCCTTGCCGGTTATCATATCTTCGAGGACGAGGATATTGACAGCGCGGCAACAAGGATCCTCAGGGGCCTGACAGGACTTGACAACATTTTCCTGGAGCAGTTCGGGGCTTTCGGCCAGCTTGACCGTGTCTCTTCACCAAAGGACAAGATGTGGCTTGACTACATCAACCAGGGTTTTGCTGACCGCATAGTAACTGTGGGTTACCTGGCTCTCATTGACAACACAAAGGTCACCCTCACCCTCAAGGACCGTGATGTTTCATGGTTCCCTGTATCCATGGTGGCTGACATGGAGATGGCCTTTGACCATAAGTTTCTGTTTTACAAGGCTCTGGAGGCACTGCAGCGGAAGGTGAAAGTGGAACCGATAGCATTCGAGCTGCTGCCTGATTATTTCACCCTCTCGCAGCTTCAGAAACTCTACGAGGCGCTTCTGGGAACCTCATTTGACAAACGCAACTTCCGGAAGAAGGTGGCACAGATGCACTACGTGATTCCCCTGAAGAAAAAGCAGCAGGGGGTACCTCACAAACCCGCACAGTATTACCTCTTCAGCAGGGAGGTGTACGAAAAAACAAGAAAAGGACGCATTTCATTCATTATCTGAAAAATAACCCAACTAACCCACAGAATCCATGAATGTTCATTTTATTGATCTTGGCATAGTCATCCTGTACCTCGTTGCAACAATTTTCATCGGCAACTGGGTATCAAAGAGGGCTTCTAAAAACATTCAGTCATATTTCCTGGGCGGCAACTCCCTTCCATGGTATTTCCTGGGAGTCTCGAACGCCTCCGGTATGTTTGACATAGCCGGAACTATGCTGCTGGTATACTGGCTTTCGGTTTACGGTATGAAGAGCCTGTGGATACCGTGGCTATGGCCTGTGTTCAACCAGATAGTACTGATGGTATACCTCTCCGCGTGGCTGAGGCGCTCCAATGTAATGACAGGGGCCGAATGGATAAAGACCCGCTTCGGCGACGGCCGGGCATCAACACTGTCACACATAATAGTTGTGGTCTTTGCCCTTGTCAGTGTGATCGGCTTCCTGTCATACGGGTTCAAGGGGATAGGCAAGTTCGTGTCGGCATTCCTTCCGCCTATTGTTGCCAACCCTGAGTACCTTGTCTCCCACCCGCAGGTGAATGTCAACCTTTATGCCCTCATCCTCATGGCCATAACAACCTTCTACGTTGTCAAGGGCGGGATGTTCAGCGTTGTGATCACAGAGGTCATACAGTACGGTATCCTGACTATCGCTTCGATAGCTGTGGGGATCATCGCCATCAGGCAGATTGCCCCCGATGCGATTGATGCAGTGGTACCGGCAGGATGGAAGAGCCTCTGGTTCGGGAAGACCACAGGGCTCGACTGGCACTCAATCTCCGCGGCGGCATCGCCGAAGCTGCACTCCTTCAATGACTGGATAAAAACCGACGGCTATGAGCTGTTCGGGCTGTTTTTTGTGATGATGCTCTTCAAGGGGATCCTTGTTTCCGCTGCCGGTCCCGCACCAAACTATGACATGCAGCGCATCCTCGCAACGAAGAACCCCAAGGAGGCCTCAAAGATGAGCTCCCTTGTCAGTGTGGTCCTCAACCCCACCCGTTACTTCATGGTGGCCGGCCTTACCATACTTGCCCTGGTGAACTTCGATAAACTGTACACCGGTTCACTCACCAATCCCGATTTCGAGAGTATCCTTCCGGAAGTGCTGGCCACCTATGTCCCGGTAGGCCTTCTTGGCTTCCTGCTTGCAGGTCTGATAGCTGCATTCATGAGCAACTTCGCTGCCACGGTAAACGCAGCACCGGCTTACCTTGTAAATGATATCTACAAAAAATACGTCAATCCTCATGCAAGTGAAAAGACCTATGTACGGATGAGCTACGCAGCCTCATTGCTTATAGTTGTCATCGGCATTGCGGTGGGCTTTATGGTTACTTCGATCAATGATGTGGTATTGTGGATCACGGCTGCACTCTGGGGCGGCTACACAGCCCCCAACTTCCTGAAGTGGTACTGGTGGAGGTTCAACGGGTACGGTTACTTCTGGGGTATGCTCTCAGGCATAGCCGCAGCACTGTTCCTTCCTGCGCTGAACCTTGAACTGCTTCAGAACTGGCCCCTCACGGAAAACTTCAGCATGAACGCCTTCCCGGTCATCTTCCTGATCTCCCTTATCGGAAGCATACTCGGTTCTCTGCTGACGAAGAAGGAAGATGATGAAACACTTAAGAAGTTCTACAGGCAGGTTCGCCCGTGGGGATTCTGGAAGCCCGTTGAGAAGATGGTAATGGCCGGGGATCCTTCATTCCAGGCAAACCGCGACTTCTGGAGGGATATGTTCAATATCGCCGTGGGTATTGTGTGGCAGATATCGCTGATGGCCTTCCCGGTATTCCTTGTTCTCAGGGAATGGAACCAGTTCTACGTGGCAGTTGCGGTGATGGTTGTAACAACCGTCATCCTGAAATTTTCATGGTGGAACAAGCTCAGGGACTGACATTTCAGCGGGTTCCCGGACACTCTTTGAAAACCTCTGCTCACATATGAAAAAAACTCAAAGACAGACCTTAAAATGAAATACGGACATTTCGATGACGAAGCCAGGGAGTATGTCATCACCAGCTGCAGGACTCCCTGGCCATGGATCAACTACCTCGGCAACAGGGACTTTTTCTCTATAATCTCAAACACGGCGGGAGGCTACAGCTTTTACCGCGATGCCCGTCTCCGCCGTATCACCAGATACAGGTACAACAACGTGCCGGTGGACGACGGAGGCAAATATTTCTACATAAACGATAACGGCTCGGTGTGGTCACCCGGGTGGAAACCGGTGAAGGCTGAGGTGGACAACTACTCATGCCGTCACGGGATGGGCTACACCCGAATCGGATCAGAAAAGGACGGCCTCCGTGCCGACATGCTCTTCTTCGTGCCCGTGGGAGACACCTGCGAGGTGCAAAGAATAACCCTGCGCAACAAGGGGAAAATACCGAAGCGTTTCCGACTCTTCTCCTTCGTGGAGTGGAACCTATGGAACGCCTATGATGACATGACAAACTTCCAGCGCAACTTCTCCACCGGCGAGGTGGAGGTGGAAGAAGGAGTCATCTACCACAAGACAGAATACCGGGAGCGCCGTAACCACTACGCCTTCTGCTCGGTTAACAGTCCCGTTTGCGGATTTGACACTGACCGTGAAGCATTCCTGGGGCTTTACAACGGTTTTGACCGTCCGGATACTGTCTTTGCCGGCAGGCCTCAGAACAGCATAGCCCACGGATGGTCACCGGTTGCATCCCACTGCCTGGAAATATACCTTGAGCCCGGTGAGATGAAGGAATTCATTTTCGTTCTGGGTTATATCGAGAATCCTGAAAATGAGAAGTTCATTGCCCCGAAGGTTATAAACAAGGTCCGGGCGAAGGCTATGGTAGGGAGGTATGACACTGTTGAAAAGGTTGATGCTGCTTTTGCTGCTCTCGGGGCATACTGGAACAGTCAGCTTTCAGTCATTACACTTGATCACCCTGACCCCCGTCTTAACCGGATGGTTAACACCTGGAACCCGTATCAGTGCATGGTGACATACAACATGTCGCGCAGCGCCTCCTATTTCGAATCAGGCATCGGGCGGGGAATGGGATTCCGTGACTCAAACCAGGACCTTGCGGGGTATGTACAGATGATCGCTCCGCAGGCACGCGAGAGGATAATTGACATCGCATCAACCCAGCTGCCCGACGGCAGCGCCTATCACCAGTACCAGCCGCTGACAAAACGGGGTAATGCCGAAATAGGGGGCAATTTCAATGATGATCCCCTCTGGCTGATATTCGGTGTTGCAACATACCTGAAGGAAACAGGCGACTGGTCAATCCTTGACGAACAGGTGCCGTTCAACAATGACCCGGACAATGCCGCCAGCCTCTATGAACACCTGCTTCGCTCATTCATGCATGTGGTGAATAACCTCGGGCCGCACGGCCTGCCGCTGATCGGGCGGGCAGACTGGAACGACTGCCTGAACCTGAACTGTTTCTCGTCAAATCCGGATGAAAGCTTCCAGACAACGGAAAACCAGAAGGGAGGCCAGGCCGAGTCTGTTTTCATTGCCGCGATGTTTGTCCTTTACGGTGCTGACTTTGTTACTATCGCACGCCGCAGGGGAGAAGTGAAGACGGCAGATGACGCCTCCGGGCATATTGACCGGATGGTTAAGGCTATCAATGACCACGGCTGGGACGGTGAGTGGTTCCTCAGGGCATATGACTTCTACGGAAAGAAGATCGGCAGCCGGGAGAACGAAGAGGGAAAGATCTTCATTGAGTCACAGGGGATGTGCATAATGGCCGGTCTCGGTCTTGAGGACGGGAAAGCCCTGAAGACGCTGGCCTCGGTCAATAAGCACCTTGCCTGTGAATACGGGATAGTGCTCAACAACCCTGCCTTCACCAGGTATTACCTTAACATGGGAGAGATCTCCAGCTATCCTGAGGGATATAAGGAGAACGCAGGTGTCTTCTGCCACAACAACCCCTGGATCATCATCGCCGAGACAATTACCGGCAACGGCCACAGGGCTTTTGATTACTATGCCCGGATAACACCGGCATACCTCGAGGAGATAAGTGACCTGCACAAGACTGAACCGTATGTCTACTCGCAGATGATAGCCGGGAAGGACGCCTTCCGCCCCGGCGAGGCAAAGAACAGCTGGCTCACAGGGACAGCTGCCTGGTGCTATTATACTGTCACACAGTATATACTGGGCATCAGGCCCGATTATGACGGGCTGCTTATAGATCCGTGCATCCCGCCCGAATGGGGAGGCTTTACTGTAAGGCGCCAGTTCAGGGGAGCAGTCTACAACATCGAGGTGATTAATCCTGAACGCAAATCAAAAGGAGTTTGGGAGATAACTGTTGACGGCCGTAAGGTTGACTCGTGCATACTGCCGGTATTCCCGGAAGGAACAGAACACAGTATTAAAATAAAAATGTAATGTCATGATATTCAGGACTGTATTTCTAACACTTGGTGCTGTTGCAACACTATCACTGGCCGGATGCGGAAGCAAGGCACTTATAAAGGCAAGGCTGGAGTCACCCGCTGCAACTGAAACCATCCTGGTGAACCAGGCAGGTTACCATCCGAATGCTCAGAAAGTGGCCCTGATCAGGGCTGACGCTGATATATTCGAGATTATTGATGCCACTACAGGCAAAAATGTGTTTGCTGCTGAACCGTGTGCTCCTCAGTACTGGGACCTTTCCGGAGACACTGTCCGGTCAGCTGATTTCTCGGCCTTTTCAAAACCAGGTACATACAGGATCTGCCTTGAGGGGTCCGATGTCTGCTCCGCACCGTTCAGCATAGGTTATGATGTTTACAGTGAGATCACCCGGGGGGCAGTGCGCTCCTATTATCTGAACCGTTCCGGCATCGGGATCACGGAAGAGTACGGAGGCAAATGGGCCCGTCCCGCCGGCCATCCAGATACGGCCGTGATCATCCACGCTTCGGCAGCTTCGGCCGGCAGGCCGGCAGGTTCGGTCATCTCAAGCCCGGGAGGATGGTATGATGCAGGTGACTATAACAAGTATATTGTCAACAGCAGTATAACCAACTATACCCTGCTCCTGTTCTACCAGATTTTTCCGGATTACTGCAGGTCACTGGCCCTGAATATTCCGGAGAGCGGCAATGACATTCCGGATCTCGTTGATGAGCTGCTCTGGAACCTGAAATGGTACCTGACAATGCAGGATCCGGCTGACGGAGGGGTCTATCACAAGCTCACGAACCTCTTCTTCTGCGGGTTCGTGATGCCGGATGAGGCAACAGACCCGAGGTATGTGGTGATGAAAAGCACAGCCGCCACCCTCGACTTTGCCGCGCTAACGGCGATGGCTTACAGGGTCTTTGCCAACGATCCTTCAGAGGAGCTGCGGAACCTGGCCGTCACCTGCCTGGAGGCATCGGACAGGGCAATGAAATGGGCCGAAGCCCACCCTGATGTCATTTATGTGCAGCCTGCGGATGTAAGCACCGGCGCTTACGGTGATGACAACCTCTCCGACGAGCTCTTCTGGGCAAAGGCTGAAAGGGCCCTCGCCCACGGAACCGTTCCGGAGCCGGGATTCACGGATGGCGTCCGCGCCGGAACACCCTCGTGGAACCAGTCGGAAACACTGGGGCTGATATCCCTGGCGCTGAGCGGAGAAGGATCCTTTGCCGGCATCCGTGATGCCGCTACGAAGCTGCTGACCTCCTATGCCGATGAACTTCTTGAAAAATCGGCCGCCTGTCCCTACCACATCAGCCTCGACAGGTTTGCATGGGGAAGCACTTCGGATGTGGCGAACCAGGCAATGATAAAGATTGTAGTCATGAAGCTTACAGGCAGCGACAGGTATCTGCCGTCAGCACAGGCCGACCTGAACTGGCTGCTTGGAACCAATCCGACGGGCTATAGCTTTGTAACAGGATTCGGGACCCTTTCACCGGTGAACATCCATCACCGTCCTTCAGGGGCCGACGGTGTGCCTGAGCCGGTACCAGGATTCCTCGTGGGAGGCCCCAATACAGTTGTGATGAATGACTGTCAGCCTCCGGTGGAGAGGTCAATATTCCCGGCCAGGTCCTATTCCGATGTGGAGTGCAGTTATTCCACAAACGAGATCGCAATCAACTGGAACGCCCCGCTGGTATTCCTTCTGGGCGCCATGGACAGCATGAGGCAGTAACCCCTGTTTAGCAGCATAAGCTGCCCGACATTGGCTGATTCCGGGGTAAATTGAATCCAAATACCTAAATTAGTGGATCAATGTAATCAGCCGATGAGCACAAGAAGAACATTCATCAGGCAGGGCGGGCTGACCGCCGGTGGCCTGGCCACTGCAACCGCATTGGGTGCATCCGTCCTGCCGGCAGCAGGAATGGCATTACCCCTCCCCGGAACAGCCATAGGCTTCCCCTTACCGGGGGAAGCTGAAGGGATAAAGATCAGCAGGATGTTTGCCGAACCCCTCAGCATTGAGATGGAGCCTTTCCCGATTGCCCTGGGGGTGATGACGCACCTTGACAACGCCTTTGTCAGGATAGTGCTTGAGAACGGTATCGAAGGATACGGGGAAGCTGCTCCGATAATGACAATCAGCGGGGAGAACCAGCAGACCATCCTCGGAACACTGAACAGCTGCAGGGAATTTATTGTCGGTCAGGACATAAACAACTACAGGTCAATAGCATACACCATAAAGAGTGCCTTCTGGGCCCAGTCGGCCGCAAGGTGCGCCATTGAGATGGCACTCCTTGACGCATACACGAAGACACTGAACATTCCGTTTTACCGATTCCTTGGAGGAACTGAAAAAAGGATAGAAACTGACTATACAGTTTCGATTGTCCCTCCGTTGCAGGCACGGAAGGAGGCTTCAGAGCTTGCAGCTGAAGGTTACAGGACGATCAAGACCAAGGTTGGGATCAATCTTACTGAAGACATTGAAAGGGTGCTTGCAATACGTGACGGCGCGCCAGGATGCGGTATTCTGATCGATGCCAACCAGGGGTATTCACCGAAGACGGCGCTGCGGTTCATCAACGAGGTGGTGAGACAGGGTATTCACCCGGTGCTGTTCGAGCAGCCGGTGCTGAAGAGCGACCTGGCGGGAATGAAGTATGTAAGGGACAACACCGAGGTGCCGGTTTGTGCCGATGAGTCGGTTTTCACTGCTGCAGATGCAATTGAGATCGTCAGGACAGGCTGCGCGGATGCAATTAACATCAAGCTGATGAAGTCATGCATAATAGAGGCGCTGGACATTGCAGCAATTGCACGGAGCGCCAACCTTAAGCTGATGATCGGCTGCATGGTTGAAACGAGCCTGGCGCTGGGATGCGCGGTTCATTTTGCTGCCGGTGTCGGAGGCTTCGAATTTGTTGATCTTGATCCCTCATTTGACGCTTCCGAGTGCCCTGTCAGCGGTGGACCTGTTTATAAGGCTCCGTACTGGACACTGGGACCTGAGCCAGGGCTGGGATTCCGGTTCAGGCAGTAGGCAAGAGGCAAGAGGCAATAGTGAAGTCGGCAGTATCAGCCGGCAGTTTGCAGTCAAAACCGGTGTTCTGCGGTATTAAGGGAATTGATGTCCGCATGACCGCAGTTTTTCATCATTTTCCATGGCTTTTGCTAATTTTACATTTTGTTTTCAGTATTGATACGATAGTTATATAAACTACTTCACGTTATAAACCTAATTATCTGAGGCTTTTTTTACAGTAGAATACGGATGTTCCAGTATCTCGCTTATTATTAATCAAATAAATGCCGCATGCCATGGGAGTGATCAGGATTGAGGATATGGAGTTTTATGCTTTTCACGGGCATTACCACGAGGAAC
>CAZUIF010000030.1:0-34928 GCA_964621005.1 uncultured Rikenella sp. | reverse complement strand
ACCTTGTTGAGTGCCGTTGTTTCAACCTCTTCGGTTCTGAAGATCTTGGTTAAATCATTTGTTCTGATCATGATTGCTAGTATTAGAATTGTTCTTATTTCTTGAAAACCAGTTTTTCGTTTTTGCCAAAGGTTTCATAGCCTGAGATTATGACCTTTTCTCCTGCCTGCAGACCTTCAAGTACCTCATAGTACTTCGGGTTTTTCCTTCCGATTGTTATATCACGCCTGGTGGCGAATGATCCGGTTTCATCGACGACAAATATCCACTGGCCTCCGGTTTCCTGGAAGAATCCGCCTATCGGTACAAGCAGTGATCTCTTCGGTTGACCGAGCTGGAGGCTTATGTAATATGTCTGTCCCGTTCGTATATTGTCAGGCACGCTGTTTTCAAATGTCATGTCAATTTCAAAGGTTCCGTTGCGCACTTCGGGATAGACCCTTCTCACCACCAGGTCAAATTCACTTCCCTGACGGTCAAGTTTTGCAGTGAGCTGTGTTCTCACCCTGTCAATATAATGTTCATCAATCTGTGCGGTGACCTTGAAGGATGTAAGGACGTTTATCTGACCCATATTTGCACCTCGTGAGATGGACTGCCCTATTTCAGGCACCAGCAGGCCAAGCTGGCCGTCAACTGTAGCCCTGACATTGAGATTCTCCACCCGCTGCCTGACAAGGGCAAGGTTACGGCGCATGTTTTCAAGGTTGTTCTGAAGGTTGTCAACCTGTACGGACCTGAAGAGTGAATCCTGCTTCTGACGTTCAACGAAGAGCTCCCTCGATTGAATGGCCATATCAAGATCCTCCTTTGACCTCAGGAACTCTTCAACCGAAATCAGGCTGTCTTTCATCAGCTCAACATTCTGGCGGTAATTTCTCTCCTTGCGTTCAACATCATATTTCAGGTTGACCAGTTCACGCTTTATCTGCAGCCTGTCCTGTTCCATTGCGACAAGGGTGTTGCGGAGGAAGTTCTCCTTCTCGGCAAGCTGGGCCTCGCTGTCCAGGATATTGAGGTAAAGGTCAGGGTTGGACAGTTTCAGGATTATGTCTCCCTTTTTCACCATTGATCCCTCCTCGATAAGGATCTCTTCAACGCGTCCGCCCTCCTGGGCATCAAGGAATACAGTGCTTATTGGCTCAACGGTACCGGGTACTGTGATATAGTCATTGAACTGGTCTTCAACTACAGTCTCAATAATAAGCTTGTCCTTCTCCACCCTGTAAGTCGAAGTCTTTTCCGCGAAGAAGGCAAGGTAGACAAGTACAAAGAATGCTGCACCTGCAATGATGTAAACCAGGTGTTTTTTCTGAAGACCTTTCTTTTTGGGAATAGGTTTATCCATGGTGTTCAGTGGTGTGTCCATTTTCTTTATGTTGATTATTGGTTTGCTTCAATATTCTGATATTCCCCTGTGGTATAGAACTCGATGGTGAGCTTGCGGATGAGCAACTGCAGTTTGGTTCTCAGTGCTTCCGTTTCAGCTGAGAAGAGGGTGGTTTTAGCTGCGGCATAATCGGTTACGTCAACCAGCCCGGCTTCGAATTTCTTCTCAACCGCGTCAAATGATTTTTCATTGAATGCCAGGTTGTCTGCTGCTGCAACATATTCCTCCCTTCCCCGGTTATAATTGAGGCAGGCATCCTCAATCTCGGTATAGAGGGCGTTTCTTTCAAGCTCAAGACGGAGCCTGGTGTCTTCTTTCCTTATCACAGCCTGTTTAATATTCCTGGAGGCTGTATACCTGTTGAATATGGGTATGTTGAGTGAAAAATAGACAGCCTGGCTGTTGTTGTTTCTCAGCTGTGTCGAGAACGAGGCCTGGCTGTCGCCATTCTCGCCTATAACCTTATAATAGCCTGTAAATATGGCTCCTCCTACCGAGAGGCTTGGTGCAAGGGCACCCCTGGCGACAGCCACAAGGTTTTCGGATGCCCTGAGTTCATACTCGATGGCTTTAAGGCGGGGGAGAACATCTGAGGCAATATTGAAGATACTGTCAGTGTCAAACCCGTTTTCAGCTATGAGTATGGCATCTAGATCAGGGAAAAGAATGTTGAACTCCGTGCCGGGGTCAAGCTGCAACATCTGCCTGAGCTGTGTGAGTGCACGGCTTGATGAGCTCTGTGCCGTGGTAAAGGTGAGCCTGTCAGCCGATACCTGGCTTGCAATCTCATACTCCCGTGCAACTGCCTCCCTGCCGGTATTCACCATCCTGCTGATCCTGAAGAGCTGTTTTTCGGAAAGATCAAGCTGCATTTTGGCTGCAGCCTCCAATCCTTTGGCATAAAGGACCTGGTAGTACTGCCCCATGATATTTACAATCAGAGTGTTTCGCTCAACCTTTTCAGCCTCGATTCCGGCCTTCAGCATAAACTTGTTTGCAGAAATTGTATTCAATGCGGCAAAGCCGTTGAAAACCTCAATATTGGAACTCAGTGTGTATGAATTGCTCAGGTTCTGTTTGAATGTGATCAGGTTGGTCACCGGGTCAATTGACCTCCCAAAACCAACCCTGGCATCGGACCCGAAGTTGAGGTTAGGCAGAAGATCCATCTTCGACTTCCTGTAGTCTATCACTGCCGATTCGGTCTGAAGACCCTGCCTCTGCAATCCTATATTGTTTGAAATGGCATAAGAGATGCAGTCTTCAAGCGTCCATGTCTCCTGGTGGGCAGAAAGAAGGAGAGGTGCGGCCAGCAGAATCGGGAACAGTAGAGGTATCAGCTTTTTCTTCATTGTTTATCACGTTTGATAAACCATATGCCAAGGATTGTGCCATATTGACAATTGGCAGATAAACAATGTGTTATAGTGATGACTTTATTTGGCTGTGTAAAAAAATCACACAGTAAACGTAAAAAAATAAGACAGTGTTACTTCCAGTCAAGGAGTCTCTGTTCCCCCTCGAGTGACCTGATGTCAGTAACGTCCTGGCTTACCTCGATGGTGCCCCTGTAATTGCCGGCAGTGTCATAAAGGGCGAAATACCGGATATGAATGAACCGTCCGCGCATGTTGATCCAGAAATCGGCATGGTCCTTCTCCCGGTTACGGAAAGCCTGAAGAATTTTCTCCACCACCTCCACGCTGTCAGGCGGGTGGCAGTTCTGTACTTCGCGGCCTATTATCGCCTTTGACCTTGGAAAAATCCTGTGCTTCTCGCCGGAGAAATACCGCACCAAATCGTTTTCGTCGACGTATGTGATGTCAACCGGGAGGTGTTCAAGCATAAGAACAATCTGTTCGGCGCTGAGTGCGCCGGTAACCAGGTCAGTCAGGTCTGCACGCATTTTATTACCGATTTTTTGTTTTTTTACCGGGTCCGGTCCGCTGATGTAACACCAGCCTGTTTCTGATCCCTGTTCAAGCATTTCATTCCACCCTTCCCGGGGAATCGACTGCAGGGCTACCGGAAAGATTATGTGTTCCTCCCTGAAGATTACCGGCAAAATGGTGAAAAACAGCCTTCCCATCTCAGTGTTCAGTTCCTCGCGCGGGATATCAGGCTGCAAAAACATCGTCCGGAGATTCTTCAGACTCTGACGGAAGTCGTCGTGAAATGCCCACATTACCTTCAGGCAGCCGTAAGAAGGAAAAGCTTTTTCGATATACGGGAAGAGGATGTTCTCCTTCTTGATGTAATGCAGTTCATACGGTTCCAGCGCGGTGACCGCTCCGAGAATCTCATGCCTCAGTTTTTCAATATTATCCCTGCCGTGGAAATACCTTTTTGTAAATGCGCGAAGCGTCTCGACACGTTGTTCCGCTTCACGGTTTTCAAGCATAAGGTAGTGCAGGAAATGTCCGCCGGCAGGGGGTTGCCATTCGAATGACGAAAGACCCCGGTGAAACATATTGAGTATTTTCCCAACCCCGGCCTTGACTTCGCCGACTGAATATCCTTCACTTAGCAGGTTGTCAAGAACCACCATTGCCTGGTATGGGGTCACACGGTCAATGGCTTCCCGGTGCTCAGTGATTGTACTCCTGACATCTTCACGGGTCATAATGGTCCTTGCGAAGGCCATGAGTCCATCAGGAATATGCCGGCTGTTCGTGATCAGTTCTGACATTGCTGCCTTTTGCCGTAAAGATAGAAAACCTGCGCTGTCGGGTGTATGCCGTGTGTGATAAATATTATACCGTTCACTCAACTTTGAACGGATTAAAGGGTTTAACTTTAAAAGAAAAAACCGATGACAGACAACCGTATCAACAGTCGCCGCGAGTTCCTGCAGAAGCTTATAGCCCTCACAGCACTGGCAGGAGTGGCCCCCTATGCCGATGCCTTCGGCAAGCCCTACAGTGAGATAAGGAACGGCAAGCTGCCTGTCAGGCCACTTGGCAAAACCGGTCATATGGTCAGCATCTACAGTCTCGGAGGACAGGGATCCATCGAGGTGCCGGGAAGGGAGGAGGTCTCGGTTGAGATAATCAACCGGGCAATTGACCTTGGGATCAACTACATAGACACGGCTGCCGCTTACGGACGGCAAACGCAGACCGTAGCCCGTGCCGATGCCATGGGAACAAGCGAAAGGAATATGGGCCAGGTGCTTAAGTACAGGCGGAAAGAGGTCTTTCTTGCCAGCAAGACACATGACAGGACCTATGACGGATCGATGAAGCTCCTTGAAAAGTCTCTGACACAGCTTAACACCGATCATCTTGATCTGTGGCAGATACACAACGTGAGGCTTGCCGAAATGGATACGCTGGATAAAATAACGGGTGAAGGCGGGGTTCTTAAGGCAATGATCAGGGCCCGCGATGAAAAGATGATACGTTTCATCGGTTTCAGCGGCCATGAGGGACCTGATGTACTGAACGCCCTGAACGAGAGGTTCCCGTTTGACAATGTGCTGGTGGCCCTCAATGCAGCTGACAAGCATTATGACCCGTTCATTGAAAAGTTCCTCCCAAATGCTGTTGAGAAGGGGATGGGTATTGTCGGGATGAAGATTCCTGCACGTGACCGGATCTTCACCAACGGCGGAATAATTTCGATGAAGGAAGCGATGGATTATGTACTGACGTTGCCGGTGAGTACGATAATCGTTGGTCTTGACAAGATTGCAGAGCTTGAGGAAAACATAAAGATTGCGCAGGAGTTCAAGCCGCTGACCGCCGATGAGATGCTGGCAATTGAGGAAAAGACAAAGCCGCACTACAAGGATCTGCTGTTCTTCAAGAACCTGTCAGAGTGGCCGGCGGAGTGGTAGCAGGCAATAGGCAATAGGCAGTAGGCAATAGTGCCAATAAATTGACAATAAGTAAATTAGACTTTCAAACCCTCTGATTTTCTGATCTTCAGACCTTACTTGGCGATGGGTCCGGCGGGTACCTCCTCCACCTTCCGTTCGCGCCTGCCGGTGAAGCCGAAGAACCAGATCAGTGAGAGTGAGATTACAACCATGCCGGCAACCGTAACCCAGTCGGCATTCTCGCCGGGCACTATCATCCAGCTCAGTATTGCCCCAAATACCGGGATAATGAATTTCCAGAGATTCAGTTCGCTGACCCTGACCTCCGGCCGTTTCAGCAACACGTACCACTTTGAGAAAGTGAAGGCCGACATGAATGAAAGCCAGGTCAGAACGAGCCAGTAGTTCAGCGGGAAGTCGGGTTTTGCCGGCACATCCTCAAACAGGAATGAAATCCCGAACATGATGGCTCCTCCGGTGAACAGTGAAAATGAACTGAGAACCAGGGGACTCATGTTCTTCCCGTTTTTGGAGACCAGTACGTTGCTTGTTGCGGTGGAAATGTTGGCTATGAAAATCATTATGATACCTGCAATCTCGCCCGGCCCGCCGAAATGAAATCCCTGCCGTCCCACGCTGACAAGCACAATGCCCAGAATGCCGAAGAATATGGTGACCACCTTTGCACGGGTAAACCGTTCCTCCTTTATCATGATCCTTGAAACGATTGCTGTCACGAAGGGCTGTGAACCCACAATGACAGCACCCAGTGCGCCGGGAACACGGTCCATTCCGATGTAGAAAAGGATATAGTTGATAAGCGTCTGGAGGATGGTGACCCAGATAGCCAGGTTGCGGTTTTCAACTATCATCCTGATGTACTCGCGGGGCCTTACAGTAAAGGGCAGAATCATCAGCCCCGACAGAATGAAGCGTGTTCCGGCGAAGTGGAGAGGTGTCGAATATTGCAGTCCTACCTTTATAAAGGGATACGCGGTTGACCACATCAGGCATGTTATGATTGCCCAGAATATGGTATTGGCATGGCGGTCAGTCATCTGATTAAGATAAGACTGCAAATATCGCGTTTTTTATTTTTCCTTCTTATTCCAGTCAGGTGCTTTTACTCCGAGGAGGTTTTCGACGAAGAAGTCCTGCCTGCGCCGTTCGCCGTAAGTGCCGCCGCTGCTGTGCTGCATTCCGGGAACGAGGAGGTAGTCAAAGTCCTTTCCTGCCTTGATGAGTGCATCTACAAACTGGGTGGTAGATGCAGGATCAACGTTGTTGTCCATCTCGCCGTTGATGAGCAGAAGCTTGCCTTTGAGCCTCCAGGCATTCTCTACGTTTGAAGACTCGATATAGCTCTGGTCTACGGGCCATCCCATCCATGCCTCGTTCCACCATATCTTGTCCATCCTGTTGTCATGGCATCCGCATGATGAGACTGCCACATCATAGAATTCAGGATGGAACAGCAGGGCAGCTGCCGAGTTCTGACCACCGGCCGAGGTTCCGTAAACGCCAACCCTTTCGACATCGATGTAAGGATACTTCTCTGCAGCGGCTTTCATCCAGAGTATCCTGTCGGGAAATCCTGCATCCTTGATGTTCTTCCATGCAACATCATGGAACTTCTTCGACCTGTTGGACGTACCCATGCCATCAATCTGAACCACGATGAATCCCAGTTCTGCGAGGGAGTTCATATTACCGAAAGTCGGGCGGAATGTCTTGGGAACAAAGCTGCTGTGCGGGCCAGCATAAATATTTTCAATCACAGGGTATTTGCGCGAAGGATCATAATTGAGCGGCCGGATTATTATTCCCCATATGTCCGTCAAACCGTCACGTCCCTTGGCTGTAAACACCTCGGGATACTGCCAGCCGGTTGCGAGGAGGTCTTTCACGTCAGCCTCGGCAAGTTTAAGGACCTCACTGCCGTCAGCACTGCTCCTGATCACGGACACCGGGGGAAGGTCAACCCTTGACCATGTGTCCACGAAGTATTTTCCGTCACCTGAGAAGACAGCCTCATGGTTACCGTCAGCCGGGGTAAGGTGGGTCAGCCCTGAACCGTCAAAACCAATCCGGTAATAATGAATGAGATACGGATCTCCTTTTTCACGGCCGGAGGCCCTGAATATGATATTCCGCTCTTTTTCGTCAACGCTCACAACACCGCGTACAACCCAGTCACCTTTTGTAATCTGGTTTTTCACCTTTCCGGTGTTGCCGTCATACAGCCACAGGTGGTTCCAGCCGTCACGCTCAGATGCCCAGATTATCTCGCCAGTGTTCTTTACATCATACCTGTAGCGTTTTCCGCTGTAGTCGATGAAGGTAGGCGACTGCTCGTCTATTATAACGCTCATCTTTCCTGTTCCGGCATCGATCCTCATCACCCTGTAGACCTGGTGGCCACGCTTGTTGTATTCAAAGGTGAGGGAGGTGCCAAGCGAGTCCCACCTGAAGTTTTCAAGGTCATACTGGTTGGGGATCATTGTCTCGTCAACCACGATATGCTTTTTCTCAGTCACGTCAAATATCTGCGGGAAGAACTGTGGAACAGCATCTCCCGGCTTCGGATACTCATAGGTGTAGTATTTCGGCTGAACCTGGTCAGCAGGTGATGATTCAACATAGGAGATCATATGTTTCTCGGCCGGAATGACCTTGTATGCCATGATTTTTTTCGAATCAGGCGACCAGTAAACCGATGCAGAATAGTATTTACCGATCCCTCCGTCATAACTCAGCTGGTATTCCTTCTTCTCCTTCAACATTCTGATCCACAAGTTGTAATCACGGATGAATGCTGTCATCTTCTTGTCGGGAGATGTATCAGGCCTCCCTGTCAGTTCATTACGGAATCCCCATGGCCACCTGCCGTCACCGCCCCATGAATAAGGCCTCCTGGCTTCACGCTCCCTGGTGACTGTGTATTTCTTAAGATCACATTTGTATACTGCTCCCGAATACTCGAAAGAGACCGATTTAAGATCATCAGCCATGACAAGATTCCTGACGGGGAGGTCGGCTGCCTTCACAGTGTCACCTGTGACCCTGCCAAGTGCTTCGGCAAGTTTTACAGCATCAAATGCCTTCTTCTTTGTTTTCTTAACAGCGTCAGCAAGGATAAAATCCTTTCCCTCCGGAGACCGGTCCTCGAATATAAGCATCTCAGTCTTGCCTACCCATGCAGGCCTGATGTCACTGTGCCATACTTTGCCTGAGAGTTTCCTGTCAATACTGTTGGCTCTCTCGTAATCCTTTTCTGTCCCCTGCGCATTGCCAGTCGATGCAAGCATGCCGGCAAGCATAAAAGATAATAAACCGTTGACAATTGTTCTGTTCATTGCTGGACTGTTTTAATTTTATGCATAGTTAAGATAAATTGCGTGTAATTTGAACACTTTTTCCATGTTTTATGGCTTATTTTACCGTTGTTTCACATTTTTTAAGTGTTTCGGGAAAAGGGAGGAACCATGGTTATGAAGATTGAGGATTATCTGGCATTACAGCTTAAGGAGGCTGGAGTGAAGCGGTTCTTCGGGATCCCGGGGGGACCCTCTATCCCTTTCATGGAGGCCTTCAGGAAGGCCGGGATAGAATTCATCCTGGCATCGCATGAGTCGTCGGCTGCCATGATGGCCGATGTCACAGCCCGTCTGACAGGTGTTCCGGGAGTGTGTCACGCCACCTTCGGACCGGGTGCAGTCAACCTGGCGTCGGGTGTAGGAGGGGCACTGCTGGACCGTTCACCGGTTCTGGCCCTGACAACTGAAATGCCGGATGCATGGCTGGGCCGTACGGCGCAGATGAATATAGACCAGCAGGCCCTTTTCCGTCCGCTGACAAAGGGTACATTCAGACTCAGTGCAACCAATGCAAGGGGGGTCATAAACCGGAGCCTGGAGCTGGCCATGGAGGAGTACCCCGGACCGGTACATATCGGGCTGCCCTCTGACCTTGCCGGAAGCGAAGCCGGTCCGGAGAGACATGTCCCGGGGACGCAGGTTAAGGATGCTGCAGGTGAAGGGAATGAGAGCAGGGCCGGGGTGCTGATCGCATCTGCCAGAAGGCCTCTGATAGCGGCTGGCCTTACAGCAATGAGGAGCAGTGCCGGCAGGGCACTTATAAGTTTCCTTGAGGAGCATGGAGTGCCGGTAGTGGTTACCCCGATGGCAAAAGGGATTATCCCGTCAGGTCACCCCTGTTATGCCGGAGTTCTCTTCCATGCCCTGTGCAACAGGCTTGAGAAACTGATCAGGGGAGCCGATCTTGTGATCGGACTCGGGTATGATCCTGTGGAATACAATTATGAATCATGGCTGCCGGATGTGCCGCTGGTCCATTTTGATACCAGACCTTCTGATCTCAGGATAAAAGGGGCCGTTGAATGTGTGTCGGCACCTGAGGAGTGGTTCAGAATACTGTCGCCGCTCAGGGGTTCGGACGAGATGCTGGAACTGGCTGCTTCTGCAAGAAAGGAAATAGCTGACGGCCTGGACAGGGAGGAGAGGAGCTTTGATCCCGTCACCGCCGTTACGGTCCTGAGAGAGATGCTTCCTCCGGAGAGTGTTGTTACGGCGGATGTAGGATCACATCTTCACCTTCTCGGACAGATGTGGGATGTACAGCTGGGCAGGCTGATCATGACAAACGGGTGGTCATCTATGGGATTCGGACTGCCTGCTGCAGTGGCAGCTGCGCTGAATGACAAGGCAGCGCCGGTCGTCTGTGTGACCGGTGATGGCGGGTTCCTGATGAATGCGGGTGAGATGGTAACAGCAAGAAGGCTTGGACTAAAAATAATCGTCGTCGTGTTCAGCGACAGCGAACTCAACCTCATAAAGGTCAAACAATCATGGAAGAAGGTTGATCCTTACGGGATAAAGGTCTGCAGCGGGCCTCTTTTTGGTGCAGACAGGTTCCTCGGGATTGATGTAATACGCGTCACCGATTCAGCCGGGATGCGATTGGCACTCGGCAGCGCCCTCTCCTCCGGCGGAAGTGTCATTATTGAGGCGACAGTCGATCCGTCCCGGTATTATGATCTGATTGTTAAAAACTGACTGAAAGTCTATTCCTCTTCTTTTTTTGCAGCAGGCTTTTTAGCTTTTGCAGCAGGTTTTGCTGCTTTTTCGGCGCCTTTTTCTGCAACTTTTTCAGCAGTGGCTACAGGTTCCTTTTCTGTTTTCTTTGCCACCGTTTTAGCGGCGGGTTTTGCAGCTGTTTTGGGCCTGGCTGTCTTTGCCGGTTTTGCTGCCTGTACTTCCGGTGATGCAGCTGCGGCTGCAGTCACAGCTGCCTTTGCTGCTTCCTTCGGAGACTGGACAGCAATGCTCTTTCTGGCTTTTTTACGACGGCGAACGCCAAAGGATCCTAAAATTATCTTTCCTCTTTTTGATTTTTTGTCACCTTTGCCCATATTCTTTGAAATTTAAATTGTGAACTCAAATTTACACGAACAACAAATGTAGTAAAATTTAGTACTCAGGTAGCATTTTCTGTTAATAAAAAGGACGGTCACACCGGGCCGGTAACCGGCCGTTTTATTAAATTTGCTGATATGACAACCAGGAAGCTATGGATTTACACCCCGGACGTCACATCCAGGCTCGAGTATACTGCAGGTGTGATTTTCAGAACTGTCCTGGGCATAAACTATGAGATAACTACTGACAGAAGGAAGATTGGTGCCAGTCCGGCCATAATCTACACAAATGAGAAGGTAAAGGATCAGTTCGTTATCCGTCCCTCTGGTCTGCTGGAAGAGACCGGCCTCGTTCAGAAATCACCGGAGGTGTCTTACCTTGATGAAATACCGGTATTGTTTCCGACTGAAGGAGGCAGTATCCCGTTCGATCTCTTTTCAGCTGTTTTCTATATGGTTTCCAGGTACGAGGAATATCTCCCGTTCAAGCCCGATGCTCACGGACGTTTTCAGGGAGCATCCTCACTTGCCTTCCGGGGAGGCTTCCTGCAGATGCCTGTGGTGGAGATCTGGTCACGTTACCTGGCCACCGAGCTTGTAAGACGCTTTCCTGTCCTGACAATACGCCATAATGATTACAGCGCCATGGTAACGATAGATGTGGACCAGCCGTTTGCCTACAGGAGCAGGGGTTTCCTGAGAAGCATGGGGGGCCTGGTCAAGGGGCTTGCGGGTGTCGGGGCAAAACCTTCTGACCGGATCAAGACAATGTCTGGTGACATTGAAGATCCGTATGACAGTTTCGGTTACATCGAGTCACAGTTACAGGCACACGGATGCGAGGCACTTTTCTTTTTCCCGACAGGGGATCAGGGGGAGTATGACCACAATCCTCCCTACCGTGATCATGAATACGGCGAGATAATCCGAAAGTATGACCGCCTGTGCGGCAGCGGATTGCATCCGTCGTACCGTTCGGCCGGCAGGCCGAAAACACTCAGGACGGAGACTGAACGCTACCGTTCAATTACAGGGCATCACCCTGATAAAGCGCGGCAGCACTGGCTGCTGCTTAACCTGCCTGATACCTACCGTGAATACGGAGAGGCCGGCATCATGTATGATTATACAATGGGCTTTCATGACGAGCCGGGTTTCAGGGCCGGAATTGCCAGGCCATTTCCGTTCTATGATCTTGCAAAGGAGAGGATCACCGGGCTGACTGTGGTCCCTTTCCAGGTGATGGACGGCACACTGAGGCAATACATGCACCTGCAGCCGGAGGCAGCACTGGAGGTGATCAGGGCCCTTGTCTCTGCCACCAGGAAGGCAGGAGGTCACTTCGTGTCGATATGGCATAACACATCCCTCGGTGAAGGCAACGGATGGGAGGGATGGAGAAGAGTATTCGAGGAAACCCTCGCCATGCAGAAGGTATGATCAGCTACCTCCGGAACAACGAGATAGACCGTGAAAGGTGGGATGCATGCCTCAGTGATATCCCCGCTGTGAGACCCTATGCAATGTCATGGTATCTGGATATAATGGCACCAGGATGGGATGCACTCGTTGATGACGATTACCTTGCAGTGTTCCCGCTTCCGGGAAGAAAAAAATACGGTATAAGCTATATCGCCACACCTGTATTCCTTCAGCAGCTCGGACTCTTCTCCGCTGACGGTGACAGGGTAAGCATGGCCGAGGAGTTCATCTCCTTCATGCCGGAGTTTTACAGGCTGATTGACCTCTGCATAGGGCAGGAGGCTCATGTACCCGGCTACACTGTTTCACCACGGTATAACTACGAAATGAGGCTCAATGATCCATATGAAAAATTATGGATCAGTTACATGTCTGACTGTCGCAGAAACATCAATATTGCAAGGCGTTATCCGCAGGATATAATCACTGATGCCAGGCCCGGGGAGCTGATCAGGCTCTTCCGCAATTATACCGCAGGACGTGCCGGTGTCATAAGGAACTCCGACTACGGGAGGCTGCAAAGGCTGATGGAGCACTGTACCGGTTCCGGAACCGGGAGGATACTCGGTGTGAGGTCGCCCAGGGGAAAGCTTCTCTGGGGAATGTTTGTGATTGAAACCCGGGGCCGGACCACGATGCTATTTACTGCAGGCAGCAGGAAGAGCCGTGAACTGCGGACATCATACCTCGTCATTGACCATCTCATCAGGAGCTATGCCGGTACCGGACAGGTACTTGATTTTGCAGGATCATCGGTTCCGTCGATTGCCATCTTCATGAGGTCATTCGGAGGGGAGAAAACCAACTACTGGCGGTTGTACCGCAACAGCCTGCCATGGCCTGTAAGACTGCTTAAGTAATCAGAAAAGAAGCTCAATTTCCTGGTCGTCCGTCTCAGTCTCCGTGAGCCTTCCGTTTTCACACCGCAGGGTTCTTGCGGGGAATTTTTTGACCAGCGTATGCTTGTGGGTTGACATGATTACCGCCCTGCCTGTATTGCTTATGCCCTTGAGGAGGATATGGATCTCCTCGGAGGTTTCGGGATCAAGGTTTCCGGTTGGCTCATCAGCAAGGATAATTTCAGGATCATTCAGCAGGGCACGTGCTATTACAACTCTCTGCTGCTCTCCGCCGGAGAGCTGGTGGGGCATCTTGAATCCCTTGTTCTGCAGGCTTACCTTTTCGAGAACCTCCCTGATACGGTCTTCAATTGCAATCTTGCTGTTCCATCCGGTTGCCCTGAGTGCAAACTCGAGGTTGTCATGCACTGACCTGTCAGTAAGAAGCTGGAAATCCTGGAAAACAATACCCAGTTTTCTCCTCAGTTGCGGTATCTCCCTCTTTTTCAGGGTCCGAAGGTTGAATCCTGCCACATGACCTTCCCCGTCGGCAAGAGGCAGCTGGGCATTGAGAGTACGGATGAGTGAGGTTTTCCCGCTTCCGACGCGTCCCACCAGGTAAACAAACTCGCCTTTGTCGACCTTCAGGTTCACATCGCTGAGAACGAGGTGATCCTGCTGCATTATCTGGCAGCTCTTCAGTTCAATGATCGTGTCGAGAGGGATGGTTTCTTCCATTCGGAACGGTTTTTGTGCAAAATAAAAAAGAATTAACAATCAGCAGTCTCTGTGTTGATAAAATGAAGGTTAAGGGAGATTCCGCGAGGCATTATAATTGTATTTTTACGGCTGATGAAACTGCGCCGGAAAATCTGCGCAATGTATTGCTAATAAATATATTACCTGCGGCAGTGGTTTGCAGGCAAATTTTTATTAAGACTGGTTGAGAAAAGGATAAAGTTATGAACAGGAAGATAGTGGCGGTCATTATGGCCTCTCTCATTGCGGCCGGAGCAGCGGTGAAGGGGCAGGTCTCCTTCTCCGGGGAAGATATAACATCGATGCTGAACAACGGGTATGAGATGTACGGCAAGGCCAAATATGCGGCAGCCATCGGGCTGTTCGACAAATGGCTGGAGACGGAGAAGACCGGGAACAGGATTCAGAGGGCCGATGCGGAGTATCATGCCGCACTGGCCTCAATGAGGCTGATGGCTCCGGATGCCGGGTACAGGATGGAACGTTTCATTACCGGCAATGCAGAGAGTCCGATGCTCAACCAGGCCAGGTTTGAATCAGGTCTCTACTGCTACCAGCAGCGCAATTACTCATGCGCCATCGAATGGTTCGAGCAGACTGACCGCAACAAGCTTGATGAGAAGGAGCTTCCCGAGTACCTGTTCAAACTGGGTTACTCTCACTACCGGCGCGGTGACACCAAAAGGGCCCAGATGCTTTTTGCCGAGCTGACCGATGTGGACACTGATTACACTCCTCCGGCAATCTATTATTTTTCGGCCATCGCCTATGAGAACGGCTTCTACAAAACTGCCCTTGAAGGATTTGAAAGGCTTAAGGGGGACGAGACCTTCGGAAGCATAGTCCCGTTCTACATAACCCAGATCTATTATCTCGACAGGAATTATGACGGGATACTGGAGATGGCCCCGGCGCTGATAGACCAGGCAGGAAAGACCAGGGCGACGGAGCTTTACAGGTTCATCGGTGATGCTCACTTCCAGAAAGGCAACTACAGCGAAGCCATTCCCTACCTCGAGAAATTCATAAAGGAAACGAAACTGAGCGACAGGAACGACAAGTACGAACTGGCATACAGTTATTACCAGACCGGGGCGACGGACCAGGCAACGAAGCTCTTCAACGAAGTAGTTGGCAGGAGTGACATACTGACTCAGAATGCATATTACATGCTCGGTTCGTGTTACCTTAAAGCCGGTGACAAGAAGAAGGCGCAGATGGCTTTCTCCGGTGCCGCCGGGATGAGCTATGACCCGGACGTGCAGGAGGAGGCACTGTTCAATTTCGCCAAGCTGGCATATGAAAACTCATATGCTCCATTCGGCGAGGGGATCGATGCCCTTCACAACTACATCCGTACCTATCCCAACTCAGACCATGTGTCGGAGGCTTATGACTACCTGATTTCGGCCTACATGAGGCTTAAGAACTACCAGGCGGCGCTCAACTCGCTTGAAAAGATAAGCAGCAAGGACGAGAGGCTGAAGGAGGCATACCAGAAGGTTGCATACTTCAGGGGTATCGAACAGTTCCGCAACAGGCAGTATGCAGATGCTGTGACTATGTTAGGCAAATCGCTGATGTACAAGGAGAAGAATCCTGATCTTCATGCCCGCGCCCTCTACTGGAGAGGTGAATCAAACTACCGTCTTGGCAACAATGAAGCGGCAGTCAATGACTGGGAGACTTTCAGGAAGCTGCCAGGGGTATCTTCAATGTCTGAATATGACCTGACAGACTACAACCTCGGATATGTCTGGTACAACGCAGGTGAGTACGCAAAGGCCCTGCCGTATTTCATGGCATACAATAACAGAGCTGACCTGAATGACAGGCCTGACGTGGTCATAGATGCCCGGAACCGGATTGCTGACTGCTACTATATAAGGGCAGACTACCCGTCAGCTATATCCTACTATGACAAGGTTATAGAGTACGGGAAAACGGATGCCGATTATGCCATGTTCCAGAAGGGTTTCGCCCAGGGACTGAGCAATAACAACCAGGCCAAGATCACCACGCTCACCGGGCTGATAAACAAATATCCGAAATCAGCCTATGTTCCGAATGCACTTTTTGAAAGGGGGAGGGCATATGTTGCAATTGACCAGCCATCAAAGGGTGAGGCGGACTTCACGAATATTATTGCCTGGTATACGGGAAGCCAGTTTGTCCCGCCTGCAATGGTTCAGCTGGGTCTGATCTACTATAACGCCGGGGAAAACGAGAAGGCTATAGCACAGTTCAAGAAAGTCATCGAGACCCACAGGAACACCCCGGAGGCCCGCAATGCGGTCAGCGGCCTGAGGAATGCATACACGGATATGGATGACGTTGAGTCGTTCTTCACATACATGAAGAATGTTGAGGGGCTGGGAGACATTGATGCTTCAACACGTGATTCCATGCTGTATATCTCAGGTGAGAACCAGTACGTCAAGGGCAACTGTGAGAGGTCGTCGGAAACATTCAGGAATTACCTGAAGGAGTTCCCGTCAGGAAGTTTTGCCACCAATGCCAGATTCTACCTGGCTGACTGCATGAACAGGTCGGGCAATGTTGACGAGGCTCTTGACCTTTACATGCAGGTGGTCAGTGTCGGCAACAACCAGTTTATGGAGCAGTCACTGCTCGCGGCAGCCTCAATTACCTTCAGGAAGAAGGATTACCGGGGTGCCTGGTCTCTCTATGAGCGGCTTGGGAGGGAGGCCTCCAGCCCGGAGAACCGTCTTTACGCATACGCGGGAATGATGCGTTCCGCCTCTGCCCTGGAGGATGATGAGAAGGTCATTGCCTCGGCTGACCTGGTGCTGGGGTCAGAGAAGCTGACCGAGGAGCTGGCCCGTGAAGCCACTTTCCTGACGGCAAAAGCCAACCAGAGGCTGGGCAACAATGCCGATGCCCTCGATGACTACCGCAGGGTTGCACAGGAGGTTACCACCGCGTACGGAGCAGAGTCAAAATACAGGGTTGCAGAGCTTCTGTGGATTGCCGGTGACATCAGCGGGTCCGAAAAGGAGGCAAACGAGTTTGTGGACATGAGCTCACCACATGCCTACTGGACAGGCAAAACATTCCTGCTGCTCTCTGACATAGCCGTGAAGAACGGAGATACATTCCAGGCGAAGGCAACACTGCAGAGCCTGATCGACTATTATACGGTCAAAGACGACGGAATCATTGACGAGGCAAAGACAAAACTTGCAGCCCTGACGGCAGAACAGCCTGCAGGTAATGCTGCCAACTGAAAAAAGAGGTACTGAACAACGAGATGAAAAAGACGATGAAAGGAAAACTCTATATAATTGCATCTGCCCTGCTGGTCTCGGTGGCCGCCACCGCCCAGACAGAGGATGAGTCAATCAGGAGGACTGTCACGCTGTACAACCCGTACAAGCCCACCCTTCACGAAGCAACCAAAAGAGCACTGCTGCCCGGAGCCGATGACACCACGACCGTGAATATACGGTTCAGTTACGACTTCACACCCGGTTCATTCGTGCCGGAATATGCAGTCAGCCCCATCAAGTCGGCAGTGCTTTCGCCCGAGCCCCTGCCGGAACTCAAAAAGGGCTATGTCAGCCTCGGCCTTGGCACCTACCTCTCACCATTCCTTGAGTTGAGCATTTCCAACGGCAGGTCCAACAAGGGTACAATAGGGCTTTTTACCCGTACCTACGGGTCGGCAGGCAAGATAGAGCTTCAGAATGACAGAAGGGTCCCGGCCGGATTCCTTGACAACCAGGCGCTGCTGTACGGCAAAAAGTACTTCAGACGGAGCAGGCTGGATTCCGACATCGATTTCAGGCAAATGACACGCCATGCCTACGGGTACAACCCGGACATTACCGGGTATGACCCTGACAAGAAGGATATCAGGTCACTGTATTATGATGTGACAGGCAGGGTGAGGTACTTTACCATGGAACCTGATTCGAGTGATCTCAACTGGGACGCCACACTGAGATATAACCTGTTCACCCGTCAGGGTGACGGCCTGCAGCATAACCCGGGTCTGTCACTCAGCGCCGGGACAAACATGTTAGGCATGTATGCCGGGGTTAATGCAGGGTATGACCTTTATCTCTTCTCAAAGGATACAGACACCAGGTCAAGAAACCTGATAACACTTGCCCCTTATGTCACGAAGGGCAATGAAGAATGGAGATTCCGTTTCGGGCTGAAAATGGCTGCAGACATAAAGGAAAACCATGATCCGCTGGTTGGCGGAGACAAGAAGCTGTACATGTTCTTCTATCCCGATGCCATGTTCACCTTCAGGATCATACCGAATTTCCTTCGATTTACGGCTGCCATTGACGGTTCAATGGAAAACAACCAGGCCCGGAACACTGCTTACCTGAATCCGTTCATGCTGCCCGGGGACACCCTTTACAACCTCAGGAGTACAGACAATGAACTGAGGATCTCGGCAGGGCTTTCCGGCTCTGTGAATGTCAACGCATCGTATGCGGTTGATGTCAGTTATACGCTGTTCAAGGATATGCTTCTGTTTATGAATGACACCCTCGGATACGGCAACTGGTTCGTGCCGGTTTACTCTGACGGCAGTCTCCTGAAGGTCCATGGCGAGATCTCCGTTCCGATGAACCGCCAGCTGACTCTTTCGCTGCTGGGCAACTGGTATGGCTATGACATGTCAGGCCAGGAATATGCATGGCACAAGCCGGAATGGGACGGCAGCATAAAAGCTGCCTATAACCTCAGGAACAAGATTGTCGCATCTGCAGAACTTACCCTTACAGGCGACAGGTATGCCAGGATCATGGCACCTGAAAAGACCGTCAGGCTCCCCTTCCACCCGAACCTCAACACAGGAATTGAATACCGTTATACCCCCGAGATATCATTCTGGATCAAATGCAACAACATTTCCTATAACCGGTACTTCGAATGGAACTATTATCCCTCGAGAAACTTCATGCTAATGGGAGGGTTGTCATACAGCCTGTAAAGCTGCTGAAAAGAGACGGGAATTGTTCATAATTTCTTATGATTTATTGCCTTTTTCCGAGGCAAAACCGGCATATTTCATTACTTTTGTGTGATTTTATAAATAACATATTATCAAATTGTTATTAGGGTAACGAATTCGAAACAAAACTACTTATATGACTAATGATGAACTGAGGAAGAGGAGCAGGGAACAGGATGAGTATTCAGCCGACAGTATCCAGGTCCTTGAAGGACTGGAAGCAGTCAGGAAACGGCCCGCGATGTATATCGGAGATGTTGGGATCAGGGGATTGCATCATCTTGTATATGAGGTTGTTGATAACTCAATCGACGAAGCTCTCGCGGGATATTGCACAAAAATTGACGTTACAATCAATGAGGATAACTCTATAACTGTTGTCGACAACGGCCGCGGGATACCGGTGGAGATGCATGAAAAGGAGAAGCGCTCTGCACTGGAGGTTGTAATGACAGTTCTCCATGCGGGCGGTAAGTTCGACAAGGATACATACAAGGTCTCCGGAGGTCTTCATGGTGTTGGGGTATCATGTGTCAATGCGTTGTCAACCAGGATGACAGTGGAGGTCATGAGACAGGGGAAAAGATGGTCACAGACCTATGAGAGAGGAAAGCCGCTGGCACCTGTTGCCCCCATTGGTGAATCGGATGAGTCAGGAACGATAACCACTTTCATGCCTGACAATACGATCTTCCAGACCATTGAATTCAAGTTTGATATTCTCGCGGCCCGCCTCAGGGAGCTGGCCTTCCTTAACAAGAACATCCTTCTCACGCTGACTGACAAACGGGAGACGGCCGAGAACGGTTCCGGCGGTGAGCAGCATCCGGTGACTGAGAACTTTTACTCGGAGCGCGGACTTATTGAATTCGTTGAGTACCTCGATGTGAACAGGGAGAGGCTGACAGAGAAGGTTATCTATATCAATTATGACAAGGGGGACGTTCCGGTGGAGCTTGCGCTTCAGTACAACACTTCGTTCTCGGAGAATGTCCATTCATATGTGAATAACATCAATACGATAGAGGGAGGAACCCATCTTGCCGGTTTCCGCAGGGGACTGACCCGCACCCTCAAGAAATACGCCGAGGATTCAGGGCTGACAAGCAAGCTGAAGTTTGACATAAACGGCGATGATTTCCGTGAGGGGCTGACTTCGGTTATTTCGGTCAAGGTTGCGGAGCCTCAGTTTGAGGGGCAGACGAAGACCAAACTCGGAAACTCGGAGGTGATGGGTGCGGTGGATGTGGCTGTCAGCACGGCCCTGACGAACTACCTGGAGGAAAATCCCAAGGATGCAAGATCAATTGTACAGAAGGTTATCCTGGCAGCAACGGCACGCCATGCAGCCCGCAAGGCACGTGAACTTGTACAGAGGAAGAATGTGCTCTCAGGTTCCGGCTTGCCGGGCAAGCTTGCCGACTGTGCAGACCGTGATCCGTCGGTGTCCGAGATATTCCTCGTCGAGGGTGACTCGGCAGGCGGAACGGCTAAGCAGGGGCGTGACCGCCGCTTCCAGGCGATCCTTCCCCTCAGGGGCAAGATCCTGAATGTTGAAAAGGCTATGCAGCACAAGATCTTTGACAGCGAGGAAATCAAGAACATCTTCACCGCCCTTGGTGTCAACATCGGTACCGACGATGACAGCAAGGCGCTGAATACCTCAGGCCTTCGCTATGCCAAAGTGATCATTATGACTGATGCGGACGTTGACGGATCCCACATAACAACGCTCATAATGACCTTTTTCTTCAGGTATATGAAGGAGCTTATTGAGAACGGGCACATCTACATAGCCACACCGCCGCTGTACCTGGTGAAGAGGGGCAAGGCAGAGAAATACTGCTGGACGGAAGAGGAGCGTGATGCAGCGGTGCAGGAGCTTGGACAGGGCAAGGAGACGGCGGTGGCAATTCAGAGGTACAAGGGTCTCGGTGAGATGAACGCCGAGCAGCTCTGGTCAACAACCATGAATCCGGAGACACGTACCCTGAGGCAGGTGACAATTGACAGCGCTGCAGAGGCGGATCACATCTTCTCAATGCTTATGGGTGACGAGGTGCCGCCCAGGAGAGAGTTTATTGAGAAGCATGCGAAGTACGCCAATATTGATGCATAGGCAGGCAAGAGGCAATAGGCAGTAGGCAATAGTGGGGTTTCGCTCTGCCATGGGGATGAATTTCAGGGGGGGGAGCCATATTGCGGCGAAGGCAATTAGTAACACGCAATAGGTAAATATGTCACAGAACAGCCAGCCAACGTTCAGGAAGAGTCTCAACCTGATTGACTCCTCCGCTTTGATCATCGGCTCGATGATCGGTTCAGGAATATTTATTGTAAGTGCGGATATGGCACGCACACTCGGTTCCCCGGGATGGCTCCTTGTGGCCTGGCTGATAACGGGTTTCATGAGTGTCATGGGAGCGCTCAACTTCGGTGAACTGGCTGCCATGATGCCGAAGGCCGGAGGGACATACGTCTACCTTCGCGAAGCCTATAACCCGCTGACGGGATTTCTTTACGGATGGACTCTTTTCATGGTGATACAGACCGGTACCATAGCTGCGGTAGCTATGGCATTCGGGAAGTTCTCCGGGGTTATTGTCCCGTGGATCAGTGAGTCCAACATTCTGCTGAAGGTGGGACCTGTTAAGTTTTCATCGGTGCATCTTGTTGCAATAGGATCTCTTGCGCTGCTGACATGGATCAACTCCAGGGGTATCAAAACCGGGAAGCATGTGCAGAATACATTCACCTTCACGAAGGTACTCATCCTTATGCTCCTGCTGCTTGCAGGTTTTATTTTTGCCGGCTCAGACGGCATGAGGGCCAACTCCGCATACTTCTGGGAGGCAGCATCACTCGACAAGGGAACCGGGGTAGTTACACCTCTTACCGGTGGCATGATCGTTGTTGCCCTGGCGATGGCGATGGTAGGTTCACTCTTCACCTGCGATGCCTGGACCAATGTGACCTTCGCGTCGGCAGAGGTGATCAACCCGAAACGGACCCTCCCCCTCAGCCTCTTCTGGGGGACTCTCATCGCCTTCACACTCTTTTTCCTTACCAACATAGTTTACATCAAAGTGCTTCCGCTTCGCGGGATGCCTGACGGCGCAGGAGTACTGGAGAGAGGAATGGCTTTTGCCACCAGTGACCGTATAGGGACGGCAACTATATCTTCAATCTTCGGTGATTATGCTGCCGTGATCATGGCTGTCCTCATCGTCATTTCCACATTTGGCTGCAATAACGGGCTGATACTTTCAGGCGCCAGGGTTTACTATGCCATGGCTGCCGACAGACTCTTCTTCCGCCAGGCCGGAAGACTCAACGAAAGGGCTGTTCCAGGAAGCGGACTGTGGATACAGTTCGCCTGGGCATCACTGCTGTGCCTGTCAGGCTCCTACTCTCAGCTCCTTGATTACGTCGTATTTGCCGTCCTGCTGTTTTACGTGCTTACAATACTTGCGATTTTTGTGCTGCGCATCAGGAAGCCTGATGCCGAAAGGCCCTACAAGGCCTTTGGCTATCCGTTCATACCGGCCATTTATATCCTGATGGCTTCAACAATAATGATTATCCTTCTTATTTACAAACCTGCTTTCACATGGCCCGGGCTAATAATTGTCATCATCGGCATCCCGGTCTATTATATTTGGAAGCGATTCAACAAAACCGTTTAGCATGGAGATTTTTCAGACTGTTTTTGACTGGTATATGGCTAATCTTAACTATTTTACCATATACCTGCTTATGGCAATAGAGAGTTCATTTATACCTTTTCCTTCTGAGATAGTTGTCCCGTTTGCTGCCTGGAAGGCAGGTGAGGGAACCCTGACGCTCTGGGGCGTCCTTCTCTCCTCAACAGCCGGAGCCATGACCGGTGCAATCACAAACTACTACCTGGCCCTGTGGATCGGCAGGCCCGTCCTGTACCGCCTTGCTGACACCAAATGGGCGCATATTCTTCTTATTACAAGAGAGAGTGTCGAGAAAGCCGAGAAGTACTTCGTCAAGCACGGCAAGGCATCAACATTCATAGGCAGGCTTGTGCCGGCTGTAAGGCAGCTTATCTCCCTTCCGGCGGGTCTGTCAAGGATGAATATCGGTCATTTCCTGCTTTACACATTCCTCGGGGCAACCATCTGGAATGTTATTCTTGCGGTAATCGGCTACTATGCCTATGACAAGCGGGAGTATATCCTTCCGTACATAGACTGGATCATGTACGCCGTTGGTGCAATCTTTGTCATCTGGCTCTCATGGAAGGGATACCTGATGTACAGAAAGAGGAAAGAGTCAGCTATTCAGTAAGCTCACCGGCAAGAAGCCGCAGCCCGATCTCGGAGATCTTGGCCTGGTAGAGGGCAGTCAGCCGGCGGTTGATTGCATTCAGGTAGTTGTTCTGGTACTCCCTGAACTCAAGCCCGGAGAGGGAGCCCAGCCTGTAGCGTTCCATCGCGATTTCGAGGGAAGCCCGTGCCACCTCGGCACTCTGAGTTTCAAAATCGGTTACGATTATGTTGTTGCGGTAGGTGTTGTAAAGGAGGTCAAGTTCTCCAAGGATCTCGTTCTCGATGTCAAGATAGGCCAGCCTGCTGCTCTCGGCTTCGATTTTTGCATTTGCCAGGCGCCGGTTGGTCTCAAGACCGGAGAAGATGTTCCATGAAAGGTTGAATCCCCAGTTCAGCCCGTTGGTCTGGTTATATGATGAGGCCTGCCATGGAAACTCGTTGCGGGTGAAATTGTAACCTGTGCTGAAATTGATCGTGGGATACCGGTCAGCCCTTACTGATTCAATATCGTACTGTGAGAGCCGTTCCCCCTGGCGAGCCAGAATAAGCTGGTTATTGTAAGAAAGGGTGCGCTGCCGCAGCGAATCTACATCTATAGCCGGCGCAAGAATGATCGTATCACTGATGTTGAAGTTGATCTCATGTCCTGCATTGAGCAGGTTTGTCATCCGGATATAGGCGCTGATGACTGTCTCCTGCTGGGACAATACGGCAGAGCTGTCGGCATTCAGGTCTATCCTTGCCTGCTGAAGGTCGAGCCCTGAAATGACCCCGAGAAGGTATTTCTCTTCGGCGTTGTCATATCTTGCCCTGGAGAGGGTCAGTGATGTGAGTGCCGACTCCATCCTCTTCTGCTGGACGATAATGTTGTAATATTCAGAGCAGACTCTCATGATCAGGTTCTCGACGTTGATTTTTACCCTCTGGCTGCTCATCGCAAGCAACTCTTTCTGCCTGCTGTAGTCAGTGAACATTCCGAATCCGTCAAAAAGCTTCCAGTTCAGTGATACCCCGGCAGTGTAAAGGTTTGTCCTGGTTTTGTCCTCACCGGCGGATGAAGACTCAGCGCTGTTCGTCGTCTGGGATTGTCTTCCTGTTCCGGTAATGGCAGGAAGGAACGGGCTGAGTGAGACGTTGTTGTCAGCAACAGTCTGGTCGTTCCTGCTTATCTTGAGGGAATAGTTGTTTTCAAGTGCCTGCATGATGGCCTCATCGAGGCTCATTGTCTTCTGCGCCCCGGCAGCCAGGGGCAGAACGGACAGAAGTATTATTGTTTTAAGCGTGAGGTTGCTCATCGATATTTGTTTCTGCTTTTTTTCTTCCTGCCAGGTAGCTGTAGACCGAAGGGACGACGAAGAGGGTGAGGAATGTGGCGAAGAACATGCCGCCGACAACTGTAACACCCATCGTAATCCGGCTTTCAGACCCTGCCCCTGTGGCAAGGGCCAGTGGCAAGATACCAAGGATTGTTGTCATACTTGTCATGAGTATAGGACGGAAGCGTGCCACTGCCGCTTCGCGCACAGCTTCCATGACGCTTAACCCGGCCTGCTGCCGCTGGTTCGCAAACTCAACGATAAGGATACCGTTCTTGGCGACCATCCCGATCAGCATTATAAGGCCTATCTGACTGAAGATGTTAAGGGTCTGTCCTGTGACGACCATCGTAAACAGTGCTCCGATTAATGCAAGCGGTACCGTTACAAGTATGATTACCGGGTCACGGAAGCTCTCGAACTGTGCTGAAAGCACAAGGTAAATAAGAACCAGTGCCAGTACGAATGCAAACAGGAGGCTGGAAGTACTCTCAACAAAATCCTTTGAGTCTCCTGACAGGGTAGTGCTGAAGTTATCATCAAGCACCTTGTCAGCAATCCTGTCCATCTCCTCAATCCCTTCACCAAGGGTGTACCTTCCTGCAAGTCCTGCCGAAACTGTAGCAGACACGAACCTGTTGTACCTGTAAAGCTGGGGAGGAAGACTGTTTTCCCTGATTTCCACTATATTGTCAAGCTGAATGAGCTGCCCCTTGTCATTTCTGACATAAGTGCTTGTCAGGTCAAACGGGTCATTGCGCTTCGACTTGTCAAACTGGCTGAAGATCTGGTACTGTTTCCCGTCAAGGATATAATAACCGATTCGCTGTTCGCTCATTGTAAGCTGCAGGGTCTGTGCTATGCTCTGTACGTTGACGCCCATCATCGATGCCTTCTCCCTGTTGATCATGACAGTGAGTTCTGGCTTTGTAAACTTGAGGTTTACGTCTGATGCTGAGAAATAAGGGCTTTCGGATGTCATTGCCAGGAAATCCGGTATTACCCTCTTCAGGTCATTGAGGTTCTTTGCCTGGATGACATACTGCACAGGCAGTCCGCCGCGGCGGGCTCCGAATGTCTGCTGCTGTGATACAATTGTCTGTGCACCGGTATACTGTCTCAGGACAGGGGAGAGGGCTGCCGCTATCTCCTGCTGTGAGCGTTTCCGCTGAGACTGGTCAACCAGCCTTACCCTCATGTTGGCAGAGTTTACGCTCCCCATTCCGACCATCATCATTATATTGTCACTTTCGGGTACCTGTTCCTTGACCACCGGAGCAATCTGATCCATGTAGGAAGTCATGTATTCATATGTTGCCCCTTCGGTAGCCCTGGCACTGATGTTGACATAACCGCGGTCCTCCAGCGGTGCCATTTCTGAAGGAAGAAGGGTCCACATCCATGCTATCAGACCTCCTGCCACAACAATAATTATCAGGGCCAAGTACCTTTTCCGGAGAAATGATGTGATCGCCTTTCTGTAGATATTTATCATCCCTGAAAAGAAAGGCTCGGTTGCCAGGTAGAAACGGCCCTCCATTGCATTGTGCTTCAACACCCTGGATGATATCATAGGTGTGAGAGAAAGTGCCAGGAATGCAGATATTACAACCGCGCCAACGATGACCAGGCTGAACTCCCTGAAGAGCCTGCCGGTCACTCCCTGGAGAAAGACGATGGGGAAGAAGACTGAAACCAACGAAATTGTTGTCGCAATGATTGCGAAATATATTTCCCTTGACCCTGTCAGCGCCGCATTCATTGGCGTCATGCCGTGCTCCACCTTTGTGTATATGTTCTCAACCACCACGATGGCGTCATCAACAACAAGGCCGATTGACAGCACGATGGCGAAGAGGGTAAGGATATTGATTGTAAACCCGGCGATGTACATCACGAAGAATGCCCCGATCAGTGCAACGGGAATAGCTATAACCGGTATCAGGGTGGTCCTCCAGTTGCGGAGGAAGAGGAATATGACAAGCACCACCAGGATGAACGCAACGAAGATGGTGTTCTTGACCTCCTTGATTGATTCCCTTATATAAAGGGTATTGTCGAACAGTACCTCCATTGTGATGTCCTCAGGCAGGTCTTTTTCAAGTTGCTTGAGAAGTATCTGGGCGTTGTCAACAATGTCAATGTAGTTGGCTCCTGGCTGTGGTACGAGTACCACGTTTACAGCCGGCTTGCCGTTGCTCAGCAGGTGTGACCGGATGTTCTCCGCATCGATCTCTGCGACCCCTATATCGCTGAATTTGACCACTCTGTCACCCTTCTTGGTAATTATCAGGTCATTGAATTCGTCAACGGTGCGGAGCCTGCCCAGGGTCCTGATTGTAAGCTCCGTATTGTCACCCTCGATTCTGCCTGAGGGAAGTTCCACGTTCTCACGAGTCACGGCATTTCGTACATCCAGCGGGGTGAGTCCATAGGCTGCCAGCCTTGCCGGATCCATCTTCATCCTGATGGCCAGCTTTTTGGACCCCCAGACGCTTACAGCACTTACTCCTGATATTGTCTGGAGCCGTTCCTTGAAATTTATCTCGGCCAGCTGGCTGACATCGATTATCGACCTTGTGTCACTGCGGAGAGTAACTGCGAATATGGGCTGTGCATCGGCGTCAGCCTTCTGAACCACAGGAGGGTCAACGTCCTGCGGAAGGCGCCGCATTGCCCCTGAAACCTTGTCGCGGACGTCATTGACTGCCGTCTCCATATCGACTTCCAGCTTGAATTCGACAGTGATACGTGATGAGCCGTCACTGCTGGAGCTTGATATTGAGCGGATTCCCTGGACACTGTTGATGGCTGACTCGAGCGGCTCCGTAATCTGTGTCTCCATGACGTCAGAATTTGCTCCCGGGAAGGAGGTGGAGACTGTCACTATCGCCGGGTCAACGCTCGGGTAATCCCTTACGCCCAGGAAAGTGTAGCCGATGCTCCCCATGATCAGGATAACCAGGGCCATCACTGTTGCCAGCACCGGCCTTTTTATGCTTAAAGAAGATAGACTCATTCGGGTCTGATGTTTTTAATATTGCATTTTGTCACCGGCCTATTCTGTAATATTAACCCTGACAGCCATGTTCGGCCTGAGCTGCATAAGGCCGGTAGTGAGTACAGTGTCGCCTGCTGAGAGCCCGGAAAGGACCTCGATCATTGAAGCGGTTCTTGCCCCGGTGACAACGGGTATAAGATCAGCTCTGCCGTTTCGCACCACCCAGAGCTTCTTTTCATTCATCTCAGGTACTATTGATTCGGTAGGCACCTGGAGGGCATTTGTCTTTTCGTCCGTAATAAGCGTCAGCGAGGCGAACATGCCGGGAACAAGTTTTCCGGCTCTGTTGTCGAAGCGTGCCCTGAGGCCGATTGTACGGGTAGTCTCATCGATGCGGTAGTCAACTGCATAGACTGTTGCAAAGAATTCATCAGGGTAACCCTCTGTCTCAAACGATATCTTTCTTCCCATCAGGTTCTCCGAAACATATTTCTCGGAGACGGCGAAGTCAAGCTTGAGGTATGATTGGTCAACCAGGTGGGCTATCTTGACCTGCGGGGTGACGTATGTCCCCTCGCTGACATACCTGAATCCGATTACCCCGTCGAAGGGAGCGCGAACTTCTGTTTCGGCTATCCTAACCTTAAGGAGGTTTATGTCTGCCAGTATCACATTATAGTCTGTCTGGAGCTGGTCAAACGCTTCACGGCTTACTGCGTCTTTTGAGAGAAGAACTCTCTGGCGCTCAAGCTTTTCGGAGAGCATCTTCTCCTGTATCTCTGAACGGCGCAACTGTGCCTGCAGGTCATCATCATAGATCTTGACAAGGAGATCCCCCTTCTTAACCTTGCTTCCTTCCCTGAAATATACTGCCGTCACTTTCCCTGAAACCTTGCTGACAATGTCAACTTCCTCGTTTGCGAGGAGTGATCCGGCTGATCTTATACCGTTTGTAAGGTAAGATGGCTTTGCTATTCTGCCGGTAACCGGCAACTGACCCTGTCCGCCGGGGCGCTGTCCCTGACCCTGCTGTCCGCCCGGGCGCTGTCCCTGACCCTGCTGTCCGCCCGGGCGCTGTCCCTGACCCTGCTGTCCGCCCTGTCCCTGTCCCGGAGATGCCGCCACGGCACCCTGAACAGTGTCACTTTTCTTCAGGTCACGGTTGCCCCAGAGGCCAAGTCTCGGCCCCGCGAACCATATCAGCAGCACAAGCGGAATGCTGGTCCACAAAGCTATTTTAGTTCCTTTTTTCATCTATATGTAAAGTATTCAATCTTCTGACCCGCAAAATTAGGGGTTTATTCAATCCATTATGTTAAAGTATATTAAAACGAAACAGCGACCGTGAAAATAGATGCTTTCCTCACGGGAAGGGCACCTCAGTATTTTAGAATTATCTCCCTGACCAGCCCTTCCATGTAATCGGTTATGGTCCTTGAAGGAACATTGAAACCGTTGGCGAAGGTGGTAAAGGCGATCCTTCTTCCGCTGCTGGTTGTGAAGTAACCTGCAAACGATTTTGCACTCGTGATCGTGCCTGTTTTGGCCACAACTCTCCCCTTAAACACTTCATCACGGAAATAGTTCTTCATGGTGCCGGAGACAGCCCCTTCGGGAAGGGAAGCGATGAATGGCCCGGCACATGCGCTGTTGTTCATGTGAACCAGCAACCTGACAGTCATCAGTGCACTGATGTTGTTGTTTGAGGAAAGGCCCGATCCGTCAAGCATTACTGCCTCATAGGGTTCGCAGCCGATTGAATCGAGCATACTCCTTATAACAGCTGAACCGGCACTGAATGTCCCCTCTCCGAGAACCTTGTATCCCAGATGTTTCCTGAGAGCCTCGGCATACATGTTGACGCTTTCATGGTTTGTTACACTGACAATTTCGGCAAGTGACGGGGAAAGCGTTGTGTTTACCTTCATGCTGTTCGCAGTGTCAAGGGGAAGCCTGAAAGTTGATGGGTAGCTGTCAACCCTTATTCCTGAAGCCCTCATGGCGGCATCAAGCTTCCTGACCAGGGCGAGAGGCGGGTCAGGGATGGAGGCTCTGAGTGCGAAGCTGCTGTCTGCCGGAACACTCCCTGTAATCCATGCCATGTCAGAGTACGGGGCATTGTAAACATAGCCCCTGTCTGTCCGGCCTGATGATGACAGGTAACTCGTAAGAATGATATCCCTGCCGTAATCCTGTACCGAATCTACTGAGGCGGGTTCTCCTTCGGCACCGCCGGTAATATAGATCCTGTACATATTGTCATTGATGTTTATATCATATACCCCGGCGCCGTAATACTGTCCGAGGTCGCCCCAGGCCCATCCCGACGGTGCCGGGTTGAAGTCGTAAATTGACTCTGCTGCAGCCACACGTCCCCTGACGCGCCTTATCCCTGCGTTTCTGAGGGCATTTACCCATGTTGCAGTGATATCTCCGTACTGTTCGGCAAAGTATTCAGAACCGAGGGCGGGATCTCCTCCTCCGCTTATTATTACATCTCCGTCCAGGATTCCCCTGCGGGGATTGAAATTCCCTGTAATGTACAGTCCTGTCTCAAACCGGTAATCAGGTCCCAGGAACAACAGCGCCGCCGACGTGGGATAGAGCTTCATGACTGATGCCGAAGCGAGGTTACGGTCCGCATCGTGGCTGTAAATCATCTCACCGGTGACAGCATCGGCAAAACAGACGGACCAGGAAGTCCCCGTAAGCGTTGTGTCTGCCAGGATGGAGTCCATGACCTGTTGCTGTCCGCTGAGGATCAGCGGCATTGAAACTGATAACAGAAGCAGTTTCAGGAATCTGGTTTTCATTGTTTTTTGTTTTGCTCAAGTGTTGAAAGGAGGCCGCATGCAGCATTTATGTCCTGACCGCGGCTTGCCCGTATGGTTGCGGTTATTCCCTTGGCGTTCAGGCTGTCGCGGAAGGCTTCCATTTCACGCAGGTCAGGGCTGCTGAATTCAGAGCCCGGGATGTCATGGAAGCGTATCAGGTTTATGCGGCACCTGATACCGTTAAGGATGCGGGCCAGTTCCCTGACATGGGCAGGGGTGTCATTAAGCCCCTTGAATACGATGTACTCGAAGGAAACCCTTCTCTGACGTCCAAACTCGAAGCCCCGGATCGTATCGAGGATCTCCTTCACTGGGTGTGCTTTCTGTGCCGGCATGAGAGACTGCCGTTCACTGTCAAACGGCGAATGCAGACTGACGGCAAGGTGGCATTTGCTCTTTGCAAGGAAATCCTCAATTTTACCGGTAATGCCCACCGTGCTGACTGTTATCCGTGTGGGGCTCCATCCGTATCCCCACTCCGAAGTGAGTATTTCAAGACTGCGGAGAACCTCCTCCAGGTTGTCGAGTGGTTCTCCCATCCCCATGAAAACAATATTGGTCAGTGACTCATGCTCCGGGATGCTGCGGAACTGGTTCAGTATCTCATTGGCTGTCAGGTTTCCCTGGAATCCCTGCTGCGCCGTCATGCAGAAGCGGCAACCCATACGGCAGCCTGATTGTACGGAGAGACACACTGTGGCCCGTTCACGGTCAGGGATATATGCCGTTTCAATGAAACGGTTGCCGGTTAAATTGAACAGGTACTTCTTCGTTCCGTCACTGCCTGTAGCCACCGAAACCGGCGGGATCAGGCCGGTCTCATACTCATTTCCCAGCAGGTTGCGGGCACTGAGCGACAGGTCAGTCATGCCGCTGATCTCAGGTGCTCCTCTCCGGTACAGCCATCCTGCTATCTGTTTTGCCGAATAGGGCGGAAGCAATAACTCCCTGACAATGACTGAAAGCTCCGGCAGGGTCTTTCCGAACAGTCTCTTTTTCTCCATCAGAAACGGTAACCCGCCCGGTCAAGGTCACGGATGTTCTTGAAAGGCTTTGGCGGTTTCAGTTCCGCATTCAGGAAGTTGTATATGTCAAGCCTTATCTTCCTTGCATCCCTGTAATCCATCCTGTCAAAAGAGTGTCCTCCGGGCATGTTCTCAAATATCCTGTAACTGAAGTTCTGTTTGCCGGCAGCCTTCAGCGACTTGATCAGGTGCTCCACCTCCAGGACATTGACATCCTCGTCATTTGTATTTGTATGGATAAGGAGCGGGGTGTTGCGGTAACGGTCAACCTGCCAGGCCGGAGAACGTTTCCTGTATTCTGCGACATTCTCATCAGCTGTTTTGCCTATATGATATTCAGCTGAATACAGGTCACGGTATTCATCGTCCTTGTATCCCATACGGGCCACGAGGTCACTTACCGGTACACCGGCAAAGCAGGCCTTGTATGCCTCGGGGTGGTCGAATATGCTGAAAAGCCCTATCAGTCCACCGTGACTCCATCCGATCATTCCGACCCTGTCCTTGTCAACTATCTCGTAATTCTCAATCATGTATCTGCGGCTGGCATCCACATCCTCCACCTCGAGGCCGCCATAATCAATCCGGCGATACATACCGGCGCCATAACCTGTTGAACCCCTGTAGTCTGCGGCAACCACTATATATCCCTGCGCCACCATCTCACGTATCATGTGGGTATGGTAGGTGGTGAAGTTGGCATGAACTCCTCCGTGGGGAAGGACAAGAAGGGGGTATTTTGATGAGGGATTTACATCACGCGGGATGAAAACATAGCTCCAGAACTTGAGCGGGTTACCGGCACCCTGCCCGGTTGGATTGCTCTCCTTTGCCGGTGGAGGGCCTGTAATGTAAATCTTGTCAATAAAGGCAACGTCTCCCACGCGGTCATACCATAAAAGATCATCAATGTTCTTTTCAATCACGTCAAGCCGGTGATCGAGTGCATCGAAGCTGCCCTGTACGTTCCTGATTGCATTCATAATCTCTGTGTTGCCCGGCTGGGAGGCAAGGTTCAGCTGCAGGCAGAACAGGACTGCAGGAAGAAGGATGGTCTTAAGAATCTGACTTCTCATATCAAATGTTTTTTATATTTCTATCTCTCCGCTGTAAACAAAAGTCGCCGGTCCGGTGAGGAAGATACCGCTTGCACCATTCTCCTCAGGTACAAATCTTACTGTGACAGTGCCACCCTTCGCGATAACCTCGGTCTCACGGGCGACAATTTTTCCGGTATATGCTGCCGCAATGGCAGAGGCTGTGATTCCTGTCCCGCAGGCGAGGGTCTCGTCTTCAACTCCCCGTTCATAGGTACGGACATACAGTTTTCCGCCGGAGATGCTTACCAGGTTTACGTTCACCCCTTCGGGTGCGTAAGCAGGTGCCCACCGGAGGGTTCTCCCGAAGGTGACCATATCGGTCTTGCTGTTATCATCGGTGAATATCACCAGGTGGGGGACACCGGTGTTAACAAGTATCCCGTCAGGGGCATGGCTGATCCTTCTGACATCAGATATTGATATCTCAATTATCCCGTCACCTGCGGGTTTTGCAGTGTGGGGGCCATCGTCTGCCATGAATGCAAGGTCACGGAAGCCTGTCATATGTCTCATTGTGAAGTGGGAAGCACAGCGGGCCCCGTTACCGCACATTGTTCCGCGCGATCCGTCCGAGTTGAAATAGAGCATCCGGAAATCATACCCTTCACAATCTTCGATGAGCATCAGGCCGTCTGCACCTATCCCGAAGTGACGGTCACATAACTTTCTGATAAGCAGGGTGTCAGAATGACTGACCAGGGAGTGGTTGTTCCTGATAATTACAAAATCATTGCCGGCCCCCTCGTATTTGTTAAAGATAATTTTCATTCCGTTAAATTGAAGTTAATTATCTTAAAATGACCTCTTCAGTCTGTTAAAAAAACGAAAATTTGCAAAACAATTTATGCGTGGCGCGGTTGTAAAGATATCAATCTTTTGGGCAGGCACACATTTTGATGAAAACAGTGGAAATTGAAAACATTAATTAAATTTATAAAAGCTATGAAAGGTAAAGGTTTGATAACTACGTTGCTGGTGGCTCTTTTCGGGGCACTGGCAGGTCTTTTCATCTACACCAGGTTTCTTGACAGGGATAAACTGGTTACAGGAGGAGAAAAGGAGAAGCAGATGATTGAGGAGAATGCCAGGTACACCTCCATGATACCTCAGTCGGGAGTGAATGATTTCACGTTTGCGGCGGAACATACAGTGCATGCCGTTGTTCATGTCAAGACAAAGGCAACCGTCAGCTCCTCATATTCCAATCCCCTGTATGAGTTTTTTTACGGTCCCGGTTCGGGTCGTCCAAGGGAAGTGAGGGGATTCGGATCAGGGGTCATTGTAACGGATGACGGATATATAGTAACGAACAATCATGTTATTGAGGATGCCGATGAGGTTGATGTGACACTTAACGACAAGCGCACATTCTCTGCAGAAGTTGTGGGACGTGATCCGAGCACGGACATTGCCGTACTTAAGATCAAGGCAAAGGATCTGCCTTACATAAGGTTTGGCGACTCAGACGCCATTCGCCTGGGAGAGTGGGTACTTGCAGTGGGTAACCCTTTCAACCTGACATCGACAGTTACAGCCGGTATAGTCAGTGCGAAAGGGAGGAGCCTTGGACTCCTTGACAACCAGTACAGGATTGAGTCATTCATTCAGACCGATGCTGCCCTGAACCAGGGTAACAGCGGCGGCGCTCTCGTGAATGTCCAGGGTGAGCTTATCGGCATCACCACTGCAATTATTTCACCCAGCGGGGCATATGCCGGCAACTCTTTTGCCGTTCCGACGTCAATTGTAAAGAAGGTGTATGAGGATATCAAGGAATTCGGAGAGGTACAGAGGGGACTGATGGGTGTGAACATTACAGACGTGACGGAAGAAATTGCGGACCAGGAGAATCTTAAGGAGATCAAGGGTGTATTCCTGACCGGGATTGTTGATGACGGGGCGGCAAAAGCTGCCGGGCTTGCAGAGAAGGATGTCATCGTGGCAATCAACGGTGAGCCGGTTGAGACAACGGCAGATCTGCAGGAGAAAGTGAGCCGTTACCGTCCGGGTGACAGGCTGGAAGTTACCTACCTCAGAAAGGGCAAACAGGATAAAAAGACAGTGGTTCTCCGCAATATTGAGGGCGGAACCGGCGTTGTAGCTCCCGGGGCGACATCCTCAACAGTGTTCGGTGCCACATTCGCGCCGCTCACTGCAGGCGAGAAAAGTCAGTATAAAATATCAGGCGGTGTAAGAATCACGTCTATTTCGGATGGGAGGTTCAGTGACCTCGGCCTTTCGAGAGGAACCATCATCATCGACGTGAACGGGGAGAAGGTAAACAGCGGTGCGGATATCCGCAAGGCTACAAATGATGAAAAGAGTCTGACGTCAGTTGAGGGATTTACGCCGGACGGAACGTACTTCAAATACCAGACAAGAAGGTAGAATTGAGGGGAGAACTTAAATGCCGGAATATCAGTGGATTGCCAGATATGGCAATCCACTTCCGGTTGAACTGAATTTTATTTGTATTATAACTAATTTAGCAGTAACTTTGCGAAAATTTTTTCGAAGGGGTAAAGAGAATGAGACAACTTAAAATTACCAAATCCATAACCAACCGTGAAAGTGCATCGTTGGACAAGTATCTGCAGGAGATTGGTAAGGAAGAGTTGATATCGGTTGAGG
>CAZUIF010000029.1:0-35296 GCA_964621005.1 uncultured Rikenella sp. | reverse complement strand
CTGGCGGATCCGTCAGCTGACGGAAGAGGTCACTGGTTCGCCTGTCCGCCTACCGGCGGAATTCCAGTACGCCCCACAGTGAGAAAGAGAGAGCTGGCCAAACGCCAGCTCTTCCTATTTTTGTGCAGGCGGGGCCTGGCATCAGGGGATAACCGTCACGATCACTCTTTTATAGCTCGAGAGCCCGGGAGTACCCCGGTCGGTTACCCTCAGAATGAAGTGCACCGTCACTTCTTTTTCCACCTTAGGAGCAATTATATATGCGTTGTGTGCATTCTCGGCGCCTTCAATCCTGACGGGCTTTTTGTAACTGCCGGCTTCAGGGTAGCAGAACCACAGGAAACTGAAACTGTCCCCGTCAGGATCAGTGGTATTAAAAGCATCAAGGCCGAATCCCTGGCCTGATTTAACTGTTATCCTTTCCGGGTGAGACAGGACAATCACAGGAGGATGATTGGCCTCTGCGTACGGCATGACACACCAGTCCATCCGGGCGGCGAAGTCGTTCTGAAAATCTTTCCTCCAACGCAAGAGTGATGCCTTGTTATCGCTGAACGTTACGGTATCCGGTTTTACAGCCCTGCCATAACCGGATGGAATGTAAGGCGTATACCTGTCGATCGCGTCAGTCCAGATTTCTCTTGTTTCGGGTTCATGGGGAACCCCGGATCCTCCTTTCTTCAGGTTCGAAAAATCCGGCCGGTACAGCTCGTACCTGCCGCCCCAGCCGCCCCAGTCAGGATGCTCCGGGAAGTTCAGCCCGTTAGGGATCAGGCCAAGCCATGACGGCGTATCCCCTTCCATGCCCCAGGCCACATCAGGATAAACAATGCCCATCGCACCGTGACCCTGCTGAATGTTTTGCGCAATCCAGCCGTTGCTGATTTCTTCATTGTCAGTCCCGGCAAAGTAGTTGTTGATGGCACTCCATGTGGCGCTGCCATAGTCATCTCCCGGGCTGACTATATATAACAGGTCCGGAAAATTATTCCTGATCCAGATGCCGCTGTCATCCTGATCGGAGATCGTATAAACCCTGAGCTTCGAAACTAGTCGTCTTGCCTCTTTTGGAGGCTTGGTATCCCTGATTTTATACAAAGCCTGGGCAAGGGTATTGGCTCCTCCCCAGGCAGAAATCCACAGTGGCCGATCATCATCGCTTTCAAGCTCAGCAACGATCAGCTCCGATCCTTCAGAATCCTTTCCCTTGCCAACTCCGGCCATCCCATATTCAGGCAGCCCTTGCCTTACAAGTGACAGCAATTCCCCGGCGTCAGGATATTCAGGATCATGCTTTATCAGATTCGGCCTGACCTTATCATAAGCATGGATTATCTTTTCAACTGACTCCGGATTGACCATTGTCTTATGCCAGCATGAGGTTGTGGCTACAAGTCCCCTGATTTCGATATCGCACGAGTAGAGCAACAACCGGACAAGCGACTGCGTATCATCCGGGTCTGCCTCTATATCCGTCAGAATAATCACACGGTTCTTCCGGAGCTCCTGGCCGTACAGGGGTGTCAACAACAGTGTAAACACCATGAGAATCATACTGGCTTTCATATTACTGTTCAGTTAATTACCTGATATATCAAAGATACCAATATCTGATAAGCCGTCACCTCTTCCGGGGTGCAATCCTTAAAAGAGGCCTCATGATTTCAAGCGAGAGCCAGACTCCGGATCCCCTTTATTTCAGTAACCCGGGGAATTCCTTGCCGATCTCCTTATCTATCTTAACGATCTGTGTTTTATACGTCGGGGCGCTGGTCTTTATCTTTCCGTTCTCAAACCATATCGGATCCATGATCATGGATGCATTTTCATCTCCCTTCCTGTAGCCGTGGCATGAGATCCATACCGAGCCGTCGGGGCCGTTGAAAACCTGGTTGTGCCCGACGGTAGTGTAAGGAGATTCTGGATCATAATATGCCTTCCCCTCCCTGAAGATAAAGGTTGAGTCATTCCTCATAAAGGCGCCAAAAAGAGGATTGCCTTCATATTTTGTCCATGGTCCGTATACGTTTTCTGCTGTGGCATAACCAACAGCATAGCCCTGTGTCCATGAAGAGTAAAACATGTAATATGTTCCGTCATGTTTGACCACATGAGATCCCTCAATGCCGGCTCCGTCCCATTTGCCGGGCTCCTGGCTGAAAAGCACAACCGGCTCTTCCTTCAGGACATAGTTGACGGTATCGAGCTCGGCGACATAAATCTTGTGCATGTCAGTCCATCCGTTATTGAAGAAGCAGAAGATCCTGCCGTCTTCATCCTGGAACAGTGTCATGTCATTGGATGGGAAGGAGGTCAGGGGCTTGTCGGGTGTCACAACCGTGTAAGGCCCCTCAATATTGTCAGCAATGGCAAGACCGCATGCATGAAAATGTTTCATGTTCTCCGAAGCATAGCTTCCTCCGCCGCTGTTCTGACAGTTGAAGGTAAGGAAGAAACGGTTGTTGAACCGGTGCAGCTCAGGCGCCCAGAACCTGTCCTTGTACCAGACGTTATCATCAAGCGCCGCTGCATCTATCAGCAGATTCACATATTCCCAGTTCTTCAGGTCAGGGGACCTGTACAGCCTGACGCCGGCATTGGGTCCTCCCCAGTAGGGAGGTGATGTGCCGATGGCATAGAAAACTGAATCATGAGGTATTATGTGTGTGTCCCTGAACGGGAGGAGGGTGTTGGGGTTTCTGTAGTAAAACTCACTGCTGTCGTCACGCGTGAATGTGATGTCAAGGATCAGATTATCCTTTTCCGGGTTAATGATTCGCTCAGACCCATTTTTGCCGGGTTTTACTGTGCCACCCTTAACCCTGATCCTCCTGATATCACCGGGCAAACGCAAAGCAAATTCCCCGTGATGCGGGGATGAGAGCTCCAACCTTAAACGGTCGTTATCCCATGACATCATATCAACCTTCATGCCGCCCCTCAGCAGAAGACCCCTTACAGTCCCGGGCCCCAGTTCAGCAGGCATTGCCGGCAGAAGTGATACAAGACCTGGCTCTGAATAGACCATCATCTTTGAAAGGAGGGCCGGGTAGCCGCCGCCGAGGTCAAGGTTAAAGAGGCTTCCCGGGTCATGTGTTGTTACCATGTTATTATTCCAGTACCTTGTTGAAAGCCATCCGATTATCTTATAGCAGGTCTGGGCATCGCCAAGCATGGCAGCTGCAAACCCGAGATGGGCAAGCCCGAACGCCATCTCCCCACCGTTTGTGCTCCTCCGGTAATTCATTTTTTCATTTATCACCAGACGGGCTCCGTTTATCAGGTCAGGGTTATCGCGAAACTCGGGATCCATCATATCAAAAAGGGCATACAGATGCGATACGTGGCGGTGGGCATGGTTTTCCTCCACGCCGGGCCACATCCATTCCCTCAGTTCACCGGCACCGTTCACTTCATAGGAAGGCATTGCGGCAAGCATTGCCTGCCATCCGGGTATCCTGTCCCGGTTGGTTCCGGCAATCTCTGATGCTGAAATAATATTCCGGAGCAACTGTTTGACTATCATAAAATCCATCGTGGCGTTGACAGATGCCTGGAAGGGAATATTCGAAGGATTATTCTCCGGGGAATAGGACGGGACCATTACATATTTCCCGTCTTTATCCTTTATCAGGAAATCCTCGTAGAAATCAACAGCCTTTTCCATGAACGGAAGCGCCCTCTCTTTCAGGAATAGGGTATCACATGTATACAGGAAATAATCATAATAGAACATCGAATACCATCCGGCCCCGCCTGTCCAGAACGTCATGGGCCACGTTGCGTCAAAATGATTGTTCAGCCCGTGGGAACTGAGTCGCGAAGGGACATGTATCCCCCTGCAGTTGAACATCTCCCTGGCATTTGTTTCGAAGTCGGGCAAATATCTCTCGAGCATGTCAAAAGTTGAGAGCATCAGCTCCGGAGTGCCTGTCGGAAGCAATCCGGAGATGGCGACAGGGAGATTCCCGTTGGTTGTATAATCTCCTGACCATGGCGGTGTTAGTGTGCCACTCCAGATGCCCTGCAGATTCGGGGGATTGACACCGGTAGCCGATATGGTATTGTACCGTGCTGCATTAAAGGCAAGTTCAACAAGTGCCGGATCGGGATTTCCGTTACCTGTCCTGATAATCTCCTCAACTGGTTTTTCCGTGATACCGGGATCACCGTCAAGACTAAGTGAAACCCGGTTGAACAGGTCGCCGTGAATGGCTACATGGTCTTTCAGATATGCGTCATAGTCTTTCAGATTGTCTTTTATACCTGAAATCCTCTCCCGGATGAGGCCATCCTTGTCTGAGAACACCGGGTCAACCCATGTGATCAGCAGAATTTCGCTTGCACCGGTGACATTTATCCTGTCGCCGTCACTTTCAAGCTGCCCGTCTTTATTGAGAACCATGGTCCCGCCTTCATATCCCCGGATCATACCCTCCCACTGGTTTTCAAAGTCTGCCTGGTATGTCAGGGTATTTCCGGAAGCGTTCACTGTCTCCGGCCTGATTCCTGAAGACTGTCGTTTATCTATGCTTTCCCACCAGCTGTATGTGTGTCTCTTCTTCAATGAAACGCCGCAGTCTATTTTAGCGCCGTCAGATTGAATACGTGTTATTACCAGGTTGTCCTTCCTCGAAACAAATGTACTCCGGGAGAATTCCCCGGCATTGTCGCGCCATTTCACCCCGGCCTCGCCTGTTCTGAAGTTCACGCTCCTGGAATATTCCTGAAGTGAGTCTCTCTTCATGTCGATTACCATTTGAAAGGCTGGTATGAACGGATCGGTCCATCGTTTTGCACCGTATCCCTCAGTGCGGGACAGGTCTACCACAAACTGTGAAGCCCTGCCGTAATTGCCTCTGAGCATCATGGCCCTGATGCTGTCAAGATGTATCCCCTGTGAGACCGGTTTCAGCGGCTGGTTGAGAGGCAGGTAAAGAAGTGCATGGTTTACAATAACAGTGTCTGAATAAGGAAAGCCCATCACCATTGCCCCCGTCGTTCCGTTTCCGGTAACAAGGGCCTCTTCCCATGATGATGCCGGCGTGTTGCTGGTAAAACCGGCAAATTTCACATTTTCTGAATTTACACTGCAACCGCTGCCAGATACCAGGGAAACGGCCAGGAGCAGAAAAACGAACATTCTGAATAAAGTACTCATTTTGTGTTTATTAATTGTGCCAAAAATCCATGCATAATTACCCATAATACAGATCAGTGCTAAGATTCAGAACAGTTGACCGTTTCAATCAGGCACAATCCATGGCATTGTTCAAATTTAAATTAAGTATTGTAACTATTGTGCATAAAAAAAATTGACATCAGTACTTTGCTGACATAACTTTGATAATGTGTTACAGGGTAAAACCTTATACACCCGGTTAGTGTTATATTCCAAACTGACAAGAACTGACCGATGAAGAAATTTGCCCTGGCAAGCGGCCTTCTGTTCCTGGTGGTGTATTTCTGGGTTAACACAATCACCGGAGACGATAGTTCATTTGAGGCAGCGTATCCTCCGATGGCAGTAAGTACCATGGTGCCCGCAGAAATGTCGTCCGATGATACTCCGGTTACAGACCCGCCATCACAGGACAACAAGGCCGTTCAGGGATCAGGTGCATATATCATTGTGGCAAGCTTCGCAGACCGGGAGCAGGCTAAGATGATGGCCGAAGCCTACACTGAAAAATACCAGGCCGAAATAATAGTGCTTCCGCCCACCTCAGGCGGTCATTACAGGATCAGTTACGGAAGCTATTCTTCCACGGGAGAAGCAAAGGCTGCTCTCGAAACAATCAGGCAGAACGCTTTCCCTGACGCCTGGATCCTTCCTTCCAGATAGAGGAATCTCTTTTTAATCAAAAAGGTACTGGTGTGTTTACTGATATTCCTGACGTGAGGACAATCAGCCTGCGTGTCAACACCGCCCCATGCATAATGTCTCCCTGTTTTCCGGAATAACGGCTGTCCTATGACAGTATCCCCTCCTAAGTTATTTTTAATCTGTAACCAAATGGATATATTTACGTGCGGAAGGCTGATTATGAAGCAGGAAAAGAGAGTGTGGGGGGGAGAGATGCCGGCAGGATCAATGAAGCCTGAGCCAAGGCCGAACACAGGGCGGGCAAGAACAGCGTTGCGCCTCGTATTACTCGTGCTGCTTGTCATTTCTATGACCGCAACAGGCCTGACGCTTCACGCCCAGACCTTCCCTTTCCGGGAATACACCTCTGATGACGGACTGCCGCAGACACAATCCCTGAATTTCATGCAGGACAGCCGCGGCTACCTGTGGATCCCTACCCGAAACGGACTGGCACGCTTCAACGGCTATAACTTCGTTTCATACCTGCGAAAGGACGGACTGCCGTCGAATATGGTCAACAGGATTGTGGAGACTAAAAACGGCGTGATATGGGCCCTTTCACTGAACGGTATGGCCCGCTTTAACGGGAAGAGCTTTACCAGCTATCCGGTACCGGATTCGCTTGGCGTTAAATCTTTAGGAATACTGGCCGGCATCATTGACACTGCGACTTTTCTTATTAACGGATCCGTCGACTTTGAAAACCGGAAACTGTTGCTTTTTAACAACGGTCAATACAGTGACTTCAGTGCCGCCAACCCTGTGCTTAAAAACGCCACTGTTGAAGTTATCGGAGTAAACCCGAAAGACACAGTCATCTACCTGATTGATAAGAATCTCAAGGCATATACTTTTCACAAGGGGATACTGAAGCTTGCAGATAACGGGCCTGTCAACGATGTCGAATTCGTAGACGGAGAACCTCGCTTTTTAAATAATACCCAGATCCCTTTGGTAGTCAAGACCCCTTTTTACTGGGAGGGGGGACCAATTGCTCTTTATTTTAAGGACAGGGAAGGCACCATCTGGGCTGGAACAGAGACCAGCATCTTTCGTCTGATGTCGGAATCATTCGTGGAATATGACAGGACCGAGGGCCTGCCTGAGGAAACCTGGGCTGTGGCTGCAGACCCACAGGGGGGATTATGGACCGGATCATTGTCTGGTGATCTTAAATACTTTGACGGTGAGACGTTTACCCTGAAGAATGAATATAAGGAACTGGTACGCGAACCATTGGCATTCTACCGGGGAAGCTGCTCCCGCTCCAATGGCGAGGTATGGTTCTCAACCAATCGGGTGGTAATCATCCGGGATGGCACAAAATTCAGGATACCGGACTTCGCCGAAGGCAACCTGCAGGTTTGTATAATCTATGAGGATCCTGTTGACAAAAGCATACTTATCGGGACCGATAAGGGGCTCTATCACCTGAAGGGGCAGGAGGTGACGCACTACCCGCAGATGTCGTGGCCGGGCTACGGCATCGTGGAAGGTATTGCCCGTGACCATGAAGGGAATTACTGGCTTGCCGGGCACTACGGCATAGTATTCTTTGACGGGAAGAATTTTATCCCCTTCCGGTCAGCGCCCGCTCCGGCGGAGATGGTATGGGGAGTGGTCTGTGATTACAAGGGCAACATATGGAGCGCAGGCTCCGACGGGGTTTTCATCTGCGATCCGAATGAACCGGTCTTCAACCAGGCGCTGCCTGAAGAGGTGAACCTGCCGGCAAATGTCATCCGCGACATGGGTGACCACCGTATTATGGTGGGACGCATGATGGATATATGCATCATAGACCTCGACAAATATTATTCGGGACTGCCTGATTACTATACAGTCATTGACCGCAGCCGCGGATTCCTCGGGAAGGACTGCCAGGACAACGGGATTGTCAGGGATGCAAACGGATACTGGTGGATACTTACAAATGACAAGCTCATCCGGTTTGATCCGGGCATGAATGAAAAGAACCTGATACCCCCGATGAACCACATCACAATGGTTGAAACCGAGGGTGACACCACCGCATGGGTGCCGGTACTCGAAGCCTCCCTCTTTTATGACACCACAAGCTTCCTGAAAATAAGGGGAAAGCATAAGGGACTTAGGATCAGTTATACAGGTATATCGACAAAGAATCCCGAAAATGTCAGGTACCATTACAGGATGAAGGGCTTCAATGACAGCTGGTCGAACAGGACAGCAGAGCGCACAGTCGTTTACCCGGACCTTCCCCCCGGCAATTATACATTCGAAGTTCAGGCTATAAATGCGGACGGGGTCTTCTCTGAAAATCCGGACAGGTTGATTATCAGTGTTGTTCCCACCTTCCTTCAGACCCGGTTCGCTATTTCGGCGTTCGTTATAATGGCACTGGCACTGATAGTATTCCTTTCATGGCAGATAAGGAAGAGCGTCCTTGAAAAAAGGGTGGCAACAGCCCGGATGCAGGCAGAAACATACAGGCTTCAGCTGAACTCTGTCATCAAGCAGTTTGACCCGCACTTCACATTCAATGCCGTCACCTCAGTAGGGTCTCTTATTATGAAAGGGGAAAAGGAATTGGCGTACAACTATTTCATCAAGCTGTCAAACCTGCTGCGCTCCATCATTACCGACAGCAACCTGCTTCTAAAGCCGCTTGAGCAGGAGCTGGAGTTCGTCACCCGCTACTGTGAGCTTCAGAAGCTCCGGTTCGGAAAGAGATTTGAATACAGTATTTACATAGCTCCTGATGTCAACCTCAAGACTCCGGTCCCTAAAATGATCATACAGTCGTTTGCCGAAAATGCACTTAAACACGGACTTGAGAACAAAAAGGGGCTGGGCAGGATGGATATAAGAATCAGCAACCTCGAAAGCGGCATTGAGGTTACCATAAAGGATAACGGTATCGGGAGGGCCGCGGCAGCAAGGCTTCATACCGGCGGTGCCGGGACAGGGCTGAAAAACATAAAGGGAATCGTAGATACGATCAACAACGCCAACAGGGAGAAAATCACCTTCAGCCTGACCGACCTGTTTGAAGATGGCCGGCCGGCCGGAACAGAGGTGAGGGTCTTCCTGCCGCATAACTATTCACTGAGCTTTCCCGCAGAAATGACAGAGTGACAAATCAAACAGAAAAAGATATGAATCTCCGGAAAATCAAGGCAATGATTGTCGAGGATGAGCCTGAAGCCCTGGATCTCCTTGCCGGGCTGCTTGAGGCAACAGGCCTGGCAACAGTGGTAGCCTCCACTTCCGATCCGTTCGAGGCAATCGACCTGATGGTGATCAATGAGCCGGATATCCTCTTCCTTGACATAAAGATGCCGGGAATGTCAGGATTTGACCTGATCAGTGAGATGAACGGCAAAACATCCGTTACACCTCATATCGTCTTCACCACCGCCCATGATGAGTATGCAGTCAGGGCATTTGATTATGCCGCTTTTGATTACCTGCTCAAGCCAATTGATCCTGACCGGCTTACAGAGACTCTCCGCAGGTACACCGGTCAGGCCGGCGGCAGGCAACCTGACAACGGTCGTCAGCAGCATTTTTACCATAATGAAAAGATGCTCATCTTCCGTGGTGTCACCGGGGTTACATTCATCGATACCGATGACGTGGTTTATATCACTGCTGACGGCAATTACTCAAGTTTCTACTTCGTATCAGGAAGGGTTGAGACTGTTACCGCCCTGATCGGCAACATAGAAATGCACCTGGGAAACCAGTTCTTCAGAACCGGCAGGTCATGCATAATTAACACTGCCTACCTTGCCCGGATCGATATGAAGCAGATGGCCTGCATCTTCATCAGGGGAGACAGGGAATACCGGTGCGAAATATCCCGCGATAAGGTAAAAGCACTCATGGATTTCATGAAAAACCGGGTTTCGGAAAGCTAAATTCCTGCCGTATTTTTTATAATCAGCCAAAACCGCTCTTCCGTACGTTAGAAGCAGCCATTCATACAATAGGCCGTTTTTTTGTATGGCATAATGTATTTTTATGCAATCTTTATCATGTATTTCAATTGACGGCAGAATAGGGTTTAATTGAGAAATTGACAGGTGGTTCTTCCCCCCATTTCCCTGTCAGGCCACACAGATCACAAGCCAATGGGTCTGTGTGGCACGTTTTCAGGGGGGAGGCGAAACCAGGATTGTTTTTCGTGTTCACGTCGCGGGGGAACTGAGATCCCCCGATACCTGGTTTACAGGTCTATTTTCAGTACCCAGACATAATCGGATGGCGGCGTCTTCCTCATCTGAGCGGGCGGAAAGACAGTGAATGAATCCGTGCTGTTCTTCCATCTGCACGCTGCACCGGATCCGGTGAATGTCACCTTCACCCCGGCAGGTAACGTGAGCCCGTTCATCGTAAAGGATGCAGGCATCTGCTCCCCTTCATCAGCCATGTAATAGAGGTACCACGTCCTGTCACCCTTCCTGGTGATGCAGGTTTTTCCGTCCTTGTGCGGTGCCAGGGCCCTGGTTCCGTAAATGGCCTCACCGTTGACCTTCATCCATCTGCCCATCTCAGCAAGGAGCGTGTATGCTTCCTCCGGCCAGGTGCCATCCGGTGCCGGCCCGATATTAAGCAGCAGGTTGCCTCCCTTCACCACGATGTCAACAAGCAGGTGAACTGCCTCGCGCGGCGACATGAACTTCGGGTCAGGAACCCAGGCCCATCCGCCGCCGGCAATGATGCACGACTCCCACGGATAGGGCAGCGCCTTTTCCGGCACACGGTTTTCGGGAGTAAGGTAATTCTGGTTCTTTCCATAGACAGCCCTGTCAACAACAATCAGCCCGGGCTGCTTCTCCCTGGCTTTGGCAACCAGCTCATCCATGCGGATGTCCTGGCTCTGGACCCTGACATACTTGTTGCCCTGGTTGAGACGGTAGTTCCGCACCTCCGCCTCATCCATCTTCTTAACCCAGCCGCCGTCAAGCCACAGGATGTCAACCTTTCCGTAATCACCACCAAGAAGTTCCATGATCTGCCCATGGGTGAACTGTACGAATTTTTCCCATCGCTCCGGGTAATCAGGAATGCTGTAGTTGACATTCCGGTCAGGGGTGGCGAAATTAGGCCACCAGTAATATTCACTGTGCCAGTCGGGCTTTGAAAAGTAGGCACCGGTCCAGAATCCCTGGTCGCGGAAGGCCCTGAAGATCTCCTTGGTGACATTGGCGCGCGGGTTGACGCTGAAGGGGCATTCAGGGTCAGTGATTTTATAACCGGTAAGTTTTGTATCAAACATCGAAAAGCCGTCGTGGTGTTTCGTGGTGAAGACAACGTACTTCATCCCTGCATCGCGGGCAGCTGCGGCCCATTTTTCCGGGTTGAACCCGATGGGGTTAAAGCTGAGCTTCAGCGCCTCGTACTGTTTTTTATATTCAATATAATCGGGGTTTTTGCGGCGGCACCACCCTTCGTCCTCCGCGCAGATTGACCATGATTCAACTATCCCCCACTGGCTGTAGGGGCCCCAGTGCATCAGGAGGCCGAACTTCATATCCTGCCACTCTTCAAGCTTCTGCAGCACGAGAGGGTCAGTCTCCGGGACATATCTTTCATCATGGTCCTGTGCTGCCAGGGGGACAGCAACCGGGGCAGCCAGTAAAACAGCCAGCATCCCGGCACGGGCAAAACGGGTGATTCCATTCATAAAACCAGCAGTTATTCGGTTACAAGTTTTCCGTCCAGCGAGACGCCAATGACGGTCATCGTCTTATCAAGCGCCTCTTCGGGCACCTTGATGAAATAAACGCCCGCGTGGCTGCTCCACCACGGCCTGAGGTATTCCTTCACCTCGAGGTTCGTGCCGTTGCCAACCACAAAAGCCTTGTGGATCCTGTTCTTAACCCCTTCGAGCATCAGCTCACCGCCGCCGTTGCCGGGGAAAAACAGGTAAAGCATCGTGCTGTCAGGACTGAGTGTTGACGGCCCTGCAAAATGCCCGTCAGACATCCCTGCCACAGTGCCGTAAATTGCCTGCCTGTGTTTTGAGGTCCAGCGTCCCATCTCCTTCAGCACAGCAACCTGTTCGGCGGGTATTGTTCCGTCGGCCTTCGGGCCGATGTCAAGGAGGAGGTTACCTCCCATCCCGATGCACTCTGCGAAAATCCTGACCACCTGTGACGGGCTTTTGAAGTTTTTATCGTTGCCCTGGTAGCCCCAGGAATCGTTTATAGTCATGCAGAGCTCCCAGTATTTGTCGGCCGGCCGGCTTGAGGGTAAACCCTGCTCGGGAGTGCCGTAATCACCGTACCCTGCCAGCCGTGAGTTGATGATTGCTGAAGGATTCCGGTCCAGGATCATTTTCCTTATCTCCTCCGCCCTCCACTTCTCTGCATTCTGTTCCCAGTCGCCGTCAAACCAGTAAAGGTCGGGCCGGAATTCCTTACCCAGCTCCTCAATCTGCCCGTGGTTGAAAGCTGTAAACCGGGCCCACCGCTCCGGGTCGTCAGAATAGCGTTTTATGCTCTTCGTCTGGTTCGGGTAATCAGGGTGCGACCAGTCGAGCAGTGAGTAGTACAGTCCCACCTTCAGCCCGGAGCGGCGCAGCTCCTTCACGAACGGTTTCACCAGGTCACGCTGTGCCGGGGTTGTGTCAACCGCATTGAGCCGGCTGAGCCTGGTGTCCCACAGCGCCACGCCGTCGTGATGTTTTGAGGTGAGCACGGCGTACCTGGCGCCGCTCTCCTTAATCAGGCTCACCCATGCAGCCGGGTCATATGCGGCGGCGGTGAACCCGTTGAGCTGCTTCATGTAATCATCGTAGCTTACCAGTTCATTGTAGAAGGCCCATGACTCGTCAATCCCGTTAACGGCATATATGCCCCAGTGGATGAATATCCCGAGTTTCGCATCCGCGAACCACTTCATCCGCTCCTCCGCAGAGGGGCCGACCGGCGTGACAGGCTGATCCGGCAGGGGGAACACGGATTGCCCGTCAAAAGGTTGGGCGTCGGCCTTTCCCAGGACAGCAAACAACATTGCTGCAACCAGGAGCGACCGAATTGAAAGAGCAACAAATACTTTCATATCCTATTGATTTACATGCGTCTATGAAAAGTCAAATCCCGAAATGTATGCTGGTGAGTCATAAAATTTCTCGGTCTCAGCCGGTGTCAGCCCGGAGAAGAATGCATAAACCAGACCGGGTTTCGCGTTGAGCATTCGGTTCAGCGCCCCCATCCTCCTGTTTGTGCGGAGTGTCTCATAAAGCCACGAGTGGTCGTCCAGCCAGGTGAGTGCCGTATGATAACCCTCCGAAGCGCATACAGCCTCGAACAGGTCAGGCAGAAACGCCTCGCTTCCCTTGCGGCAATAGATGGCATTGAGGATGACGTACCTGAATTCCTCCGGCCGGAACAACCTCCTGAAGAGTGGTGTGCGCGGAAGCAGCTTCATCATCACCCATCCCCACAGACCAGGTACGTTCACCACCCTGTAGCGTGCCGGAATGGCTCCCACACCGGCAACTATTTCGCCGTCACGTCGCAGAACATAATACTTATGATCATGGAACGAAAACTCATCTGTATAAAAGCAGTAATCACTGTAGAAATCACGGAGCAGACCGGCCATTGCGGGCTCCTCTTCAGGTTCAAGGCGCGTCACCGAGGGATCCGGTTTCGGGTCAAACCTGCTGAAGGCAACCGTCAGGAACGAGCGGATGTATTCATATCCCGCCTGGTTGATCATGTTACGTGATCTTTCATTCCGGCTCTCAACGTATGCATAAGTGACGCCCGGGCTCCCTCCCTGTTCGTCGTCTCCGGCGGTATGCTGCGGGTCACGGAAGAGTGACATAATTTTCTGCTTGAAGCTGTCGGCCGCCAGTGAGTGTCTTTCCTGCCGTCTGCCAGGGGCCCGTTCAACCTGGAAGGCGCTCTGTACGGCCAGGTAACGCAGGTATGAAGAGACATATCTTGTTCCGCGGTTCGAGGTTATCCGCCTGCAGAGACCTATCACCCCCTTCAGGCTGTTCCTCTTGTACAGTGCAAGGAACGAGAGGCCGTCACCGTATGATCTGACTCTCTCAGGGGTGTTCAGCATGGTATAGCGCATGCCACCCTCGGAGCCCAGCACTGTCGACTTCAAAAGGGCAATGATGTCTTCATCAGCGCTTCTGACTTTCCTAATTTCAAGTTTCTTGTAATCGAGCAACGGCTCCTGATCCATCTTCTCCCCTTTCATTGCCTGAGCATCCCGGCCAGCGTTTCTGCCACTGCCAGGTCTTCGGGCGTTGTTATTTTAATATTCTCCCTGTTTCCGTGGGTGAGGTGTATCTTCACCCCTGATGCTTCCGCCACGGTGGCGTCATCGGTGAATACAGGGTCATACTCCCTGCCGTAGGCTTTCATTATCACGCTGCCGCGAAACACCTGCGGCGTCTGGATGAGTCTCACCTCCGTTCTTGCCACAGGGCGGCTGTCATCACCGGCAAGGACCCTGACAGAGTCTGCCGGTTCGATGAAAGGCACGGCGTTGCCGAACTCTTCCGCATCCGCGAAGCACCGCCAAATTGTGTCATGGCTCACCAGCGGCCTGACGCCGTCATGAATGGCCACCAGCGAATTATCCGTGATGCATTCCAGCCCCGCCTTCACCGAGTGGAACCGCTCCTCACCTCCGGCAACCACAACGTGGCTGACAGAAAAGGAGTGCTCAGCGCAAAGCCTCTTCCACAGCACATGATGCTCTGCGGGAAGTACAATTATGATCTCCATGGAGGCGTCAAACGAGTGGAACCTTTCAACGGTGTGCATCAGCACAGGCTTCCCTCCCAGCAGGAGGAACTGCTTGGGTACGGCGGACTTCATCCTCCTGCCGCTGCCGCCGGCAACAATTATACAGTATTTCTTCACTTCGCCGTATTACGGGAGAGGCCCTCAGGGGGCCTCTTCGCTCTATTGAAATTAATCCTTCATGTAAAGATAGCGCTTGATGCTCTTCTTCGGAGTCTTGGCAAACTCCTCGGGATGCACCCTGAACTTCGTGACGGCCATATAATCAGGTACCCTGCCGTTGACATCCTTCCTGATTGTGTCAAGTGCGGCGGCAAGACTGTCCTCACCGATGCCGTCATTCCTGAGAGCCTCATAATCAGGATAAATCAGCCCTACGAGCTTGTCTCCCTCGGAGATTACAACGGCCTCTGTCACATACTTGTAGTTGTTTATCAGCGATTCAATCTCCTCGGGATAGATGTTCTTCCCTGAAGGGCCGAGGAGCATGTCCTTGCTGCGCCCCTTTATATAGATGTACCCGTCCCTGTCTATCACCCCGAGGTCGCCGGTGTGCATCCAGCCGTCCTCGTCAATGACCTCCTTCGTGGCCTTCTCATTCTTGTAATAACCAAGCATGACGTTGTCACCGCGGAGGATGATCTCACCGACAACGTTCTGCGGATCAGGCGAATCTATCTTAACCTCAAGTGTATCAACGGGCTTCCCGCACGAGGCGAACCTTGCAGTCTTCCAGCCGTCATAGCTTATCAGCGGTCCGCATTCGGTCATGCCGTAGCCGACGGCATAGCGGAACCCGATCTTCCGGAAGAATTTTTCGGCATCGGCATTGAATGCCGCACCACCTATGACAAGCTCCTTGAAGTTGCCTCCGAAGCTCGTCTCAAGTTTCTCGCGGATCTTCCTGAAAAGGATCCTGTTTATGCCGGGAACCTTCAGCAGTGCCTTCATCGTCGGCTTGCTGATGACGGGAAGGAGCTGCTTCTTGTACACCTTTTCAATGACCAGCGGAACCGACAGTATAAGCCTGGGCCTGATCTCCTTGAACGCCTGGATGAGGATCTGGGGCGAAGGGGTTTTCGTCAGGATGGTGATGTGGCATCCGTAGGTGAAGGGGAACAGGAACTCGAAGGCGCAGCCGTAGGTGTGTGCCAGCGGAAGGAAGGAGACGACCTTGTCACCCGGCTTCAGCGGCATGTTGTGCTGGGCATAGCGGATGTTTGCGGCAAGGCTCCTGTGAGGAATCATCACTCCCTTGGAGAAGCCGGTGGTACCCGAGGTGTAGCTCAGCACTGCCAGTTTCTCATTGTCGATGCCTGAGAATTTGATGTCTGCAGGGCCAAATGCAGGATACTCCTGCGCAAACTTCTCATCTACAGACTTATATATCTCCGTGATCTTCTCAGAACGACTCATGAGCAACTCAAAGGTATCCAGGCTCTTGACACACTGGATACCGGGGATCTTCTCCGGGTCAAGCGACTCCCACAGCTTGTCGTCGGCATACAGGATCCTTGCATCTGAGTGGCTGATAATGTTGTGAAGGTCGTCAGGCTTGAAGTCGGGCAGTATCGGCACCACCACTGCCCCGTAGGTCACCACGGCGAGATATGTGCCGCACCAGTTGGCGGAGTTTCGCCCGAGCAGGGCAATCTTGTCACCTTCCCGGATGCCGTACTCACGGAAAGCAATGTGCTGCCTGACCATCATCGTGGCTATCTCCTTGTACGTATACCCTTTCTCACGGTAATTCGAAAGCGCCTCAATGTCCCAGTTATTCCTGATACTCTCCTCCACATAGGAGATGAATCGTTCCTTGATCATGATTTGGAGTTTTTTTTGTTAAACAAATTTAATCTTTTATGCTTTTATGTTGCTCAGAACCTGTACAGCAGGAGTACCGTCAGGGTCATGATTACATTGACAAGTGTGAATATGATGTTGTACCTTACCCGTTTCCCGCTGAAGCGGGTGATTTTGCGCGAGAAGATGCCGGCGGTGGGCACGAAGAGTACCACCAGGAAAACAAAGAACTCCGGACCGTCAAATACGGTGCTCACGCCGCCGCCCCTGAGACTGGCGAAGTATATCACCAGCAGCATAACAAGGAGGTAGATGAGGTATGAGCCCTTGAGGGCAAGTGTTGAGAGGGGCCTGGCATGATGGAGGCGGTGAGGCTTCAGGTATGCATAGGCAATGGAGAAGACTATCACCACGAAGAGCGCTCCAATGATATAGCTCATCATCTCAGGCAGGTTATACTTGCTCATTCAGTCTCGCGCAGGTCAGGTTACATTTCAGGTTTTTCCGGCCGGTTCAGGTTGCGTTTCACGCTGTTTCAAGCGATGACCACACCAGTGAGCTGGCCCCCAGCACCGCGGCATTCTGAGTGCTCAGCTCCGAGGGGAGCAGCTTCACCTTGTCACGGTAGATGTAAAGCAGGTTCTGCTCCATGTGCCTCTTGGCCGGCTCAAATATCAGCTCCTTTGCCAGGGCGAGGCCGCCGAAGAGGAATATGGCCTCGGGATTGGTATGGGCCACCACATCGGAAAGCTTGAACCCAAGCATGGCGCCGGTATGCTCGAACGCCTCGAGGGCGATGGGGTCACCGCGGCGGGCAGCCTCATAGATCATCTTCGAATCAAGCTCATCGAAACTGTGTTTCCTCAGCTCACTGTCTTCAAGCCTGTCAGCCATTATCTTAAGGACTGTACGCTTCAGTCCCGTTGCAGAGACATATGTCTCGAGACATCCCTTGCGCCCGCACCCGCAGTCGCGGTTTGATAGGCCCGGCCTGATGATTGTATGTCCTATCTCACCTGCGAAGCCGTCATGCCCGTAAACAAGCTTGCCGTCTACAACGAATCCGCTGCCGAGGCCGGTTCCGAGGGTGATGACCACGAAGTTCTTCATCCCCCTTGCGCCGCCGTATATCATCTCTCCGACAGCCGCAGCGTTTGCATCATTGGTGACAATGACGGGAAGGGGTGTGTGACGTGCAAAGATGTCAGCCAGCGGAATGATCCCCTTCCAGGGAAGATCGGCAGGATACTCAATTGTGCCCTTGTTGATGTTTCCCATCGGTGCCCCGATGCCGAAACCGAGGATCTCCATGTCCTTTCCGGCCTTCTGGGCGGTGATCATCATCTTCTCGTACAGGGCAGCCACAAACACCTCGGGCTCATCATAATGGGTGGTCGTGATCATGTCCTCGGCGAGTATCTTTCCCGACCGGTCAACGAAGCCGAACATTGTATTGGTGCCCCCGATATCTATTCCGACAACTGTCTTTTCCTTGCTCATATTCAGATACAGAGTTAAACAATCGTAAATATACGTTATAGATGCAAGCCGTGAAAAAAAATCAATGACTGCCTGATACGGCCGGGAAGCACTTTACTTCTTTCCCTTTGACGGGACAGCGGCAACATACTCGTTACCAACCTTCCTTGCTCTCACAGGATGGTCAAGATCAATGCCCAGGGAGATGCCGGTGTCAACAAGCAGGTTCCAGCCGGCAGCAAGCTGCAGGTACTCGGCATATTCACCTCCGTCAGGAATGACGACTGTCGGGAAACCGGTCTTTTCGGCTGAGATGGAAATGACATTCACTCCTGCTCCTTTCACAATGCACTCCATGAACTTGTCGCGGTCATGCTCGAACGGGTCAACCCATATGAGCACATCACCCCGGTTCATCACCTCCTCAATGCCATGCAGCGCGAAGGTCCCCTCAAGGAACCCTGATTTCTTGCGGGTGATCTCGTTGGTTTTTAGTGCCAATTCTGCTGCCACTCCGTTATCACGTCCCGCGAACCAGATCATCCCGGCATCATGCATCATCCTGATGATCTTTTTGTCAATCTTCGCGGTGAGCACCTCCTCCATCTGCGTGGCAGTCTTGCGAAGGCCGGCCATCTTTTCGCCCCTCAGATTACGCAGGAGGGAGTCATAGAAGAGCCCCTGCTCCACGACCGATTTGGTGGCAGCAACAGCATTCTCCTTGCCGCATTTCAGGACATGGGCGGCATGTGCAAACTCCTCCAGTTTGGTGCCGGGATTGGCTGTCAGGCCGAAGACAGCGTCATGCTTCTTCTTTTTAAGTGAATCAACGAGGCGAATCACCTCCTTCGTCTGCCCGGAGTTGGATGCTGCAAACACTACGAAGTCCTTCAGGTTGTACTCCAGGGCCTGGGTGCATCCCTCGGTCAGTACCGGCAGCAGGAACTCCTTCCTCAGGTTGGTGAAGATGGCCCGCTTCGCAGGGAAAAGCCTGCTGCTGCCTTCGCCGGTAAGGAAGAGCCCCTTCTTCTTTTTGAATGCCGGGATAAACGGTATGGACGATTCCGGGCGAAACGACTTGACGATTCCGGGTGTTTCCATCATTTCGCGCACCAGCGCGAACTTGCTGTATTTCTTTTCGGTCAGGTTCATGATATTGTGTTTTACAGTTTTACAATGAATTGTGCCAGGTCGCGCTGCACCTGAGGATCCTTCTGGAATCCGCCTCCGAGATGCTGCCAGTATGGTTCGGCGTACTCAACTCCGGCCATCTTCCCGTAGTCTTTGTTACCCTGGAGGACGTAACCGAAGAAGTCATCGATCTTGTGCATGTGCTTCATCAGGTCAAGCTGTGATACGTGCTTGCCGAGCATCTCTACCTTCGTCTGCACCACGCCGGTGACATCAACGAAGAAGTGGGGCGGTGTCAGCTGCGAGCCAAGGGGGTCACTCAGCGTCAGAGGCGAAGTGTGGTAAAGCAGCGGCGTCACTTCCAGCGGTTTCTCCGGTACAGGCACAGGGTCAAGCGATGCCACCATGGCTGCCGCCTCAACTATTGCCGCTGTGGCGCGATGGTCAGGATGGTAGTCGTTGGGAAGGTGGGTGAAGACGATGCCTGCACGCACCTTTCGCATCAGCGATATCACTTTAAGACGCATTTCCGGCGAGTCAAACAGGGAGCCGTCAATTCCGCCCATTGTGTAGTATTCGGCGTCAAGGACAGCTGCCGCTGCCTTTGCCTCTTCAAAACGGACCTTCGCCGTCTCCTCCATGCTCATGTTGCATCCTCCGAGGTCGCCGCCGGTCATCGTGGCTATCACTATTTTGTAACCCCTGTCGTGCAGGAGTTTCAGTACGCCGGCATTCCATGCCTCGGCATCATCGGGGTGGGCATTGACCGAAAGCGCCACCTTGTTGAATTCAGTTGCCATCGGATTTCGTTTTATTTTATTACCATGATCTTCTTAAGTCTCACAAACTCCGGGATTTCTCCGGCCAGCGGCTTCATGTACCTGATGAATGCATCGGATACATGGTTGCCTGCAGCATTGAAATACTCAGCCGGCATTGGCCTGGCGGCGATGGCCACCTTGCTTAGCGGAATTTTCCCGTATACGACCTCATACGGGTCATCAGATTTTCTTTCTATTGTCACCATGAAGCCCGATTCGTCCCTCTCAGCCATGTGCACGGCTTCGATGCCGCACCGGTAGGCCTCCTCGAGGTCAACGGGAAGAGCGCGAACAAAGTCGCTCATTATCAGCGACTCCGGCACCTGGAATTCACCCCTGATACCGAACTCCCTGGTTATCATCTGATGCAGGGTGATGGCGACGCTTGCGCCTCCCATGGCGCCAAACTCCGTGTTGCTGAATTTGTCCTTCACAACCGAGGCGCTGACCGGGGTGCCATCCTCATATTTGATGCCTTCGCCGCAGACAACGGAGACCCATCCGTATCTCCTGATGCACCGGTCTGCGTCGGCCAGGAACTGCTCCTTCACGAAGTGGTGCTCAGGGGTATAAATAAGGTGCGGTGCGTCATCCTCATCACGCCGTGCCATTGCAGTGGCAGCGGCGAGCCAGCCTGCATCACGGCCGATTGTCTGGTATACAACAAACTGGTCAACCTTCTTCATGTCACGCGCAAGCATCCCTGCCTGCATCACATTCAGTACGTTTGACCATGCAGCTGATGCAAAGCCGGGAGTATGATCCGTGCCGAACAGGTCATTGTCGACAGTCTTCGGTATGCCGACACCCGTGAGCTCATACCCCTGAGTACGGCAATAAGCCTCCACCCGGTGGACAGTATCCATCGTATCATTCCCTCCTATGAGGAAGAAATACCTGATGTTGAATTTCCCGAGGACGCTGAGGATTTTCGGGAAATCTTCATCCTTAAGCTTGTACCGCGATGAGCCCAGGGCGGACGACGGGGTACGGCGGAGACCGTGAATGATCTCCCCGGGCTGGGCCGTGAGGTCAAAGAGCCATTCGTTCATGAACCCTTCTATCCCGTAGTTCATGCCGTAGACCTCCGATATCATCTCTGACCGCCTGGCAGTGTCAATGACACCCGCGAGGCTGGAGTTGATAACCGAGGTGGGACCGCCCGACTGGCCTATGACTGCATTTCCTTTAATCATGATTGTTTTTCTGGTGTGATCTTTATGAATTCAGTTCTCCTAAAGATAAAGCTGTTGCTGCTGCTATACAAATTTCAGGATTCCGAAGTATTCCGGCCTGTGGTAATCGGGTTTTTCCGTACCTACCGGGTTCCAGGTGACAAAGTGAGGAGTGGTGAGCTTGTCGCCGCACTTGTAGAAGTTGGCCCTGAAGCTCTTCCCGGCCAGGTTGGTGATTTTGTGCCGGAAGAATGTTTCAAGCGGGATGGCCACGGTGACAGACCAGTTTATGTCACCGCTGATCTCTGAAAAAGGTTCATGGCCCATTGTGGTGAGGCGGCGTATGCCGTCGACAACCGCGGGATCAGTACGGGCGCTGTCGTGCCGTCCGTGGCCGGAGCCCATCAGCGCCGTGCCGATAGGGTTGAACTCGAAGTTGTAATAGAGGCCGTCCTCCTCCGGTGAGACGAAGAACTCGACGCAGGAGTCCTCGCAGACCATTTCGTTTGTATGGCTCTTCTCAGCCTTGACATGCTGTTCGCGGACGTAGTACTTGATATAGACCTCCTTTTCGCCCCAGGCGATGTTGAACCTGACATCAGGCCTGTATGTATGGCTCTGCCAGTTCACTGTTCCTATCTCATGTCCCTCGCCCATTTCGTCGAGCCGTGCCGACACCTCCGCCATCGGAGGGATGTCATTTTTTGTCTTCAGTTTTGCGACCTCAATGATACGCATATTTTCTTAGTGTTTTATGTATGACATATTAATATTTGGAACAATGTTGTATGCTATTTCTCTAAAAGGACATAATCCTTATATGATATTCGATGTCAACACTACTGCCTGTTGCCAATTGCCTACTGCCTAATTCAGCTGCCGGCTTCACTTCGTCTCCTCCGGAGTCTCAAACTGCCGACTGGTACTGCCGACTACCCCTGCCTCGCCTCCTTCCATATCAGCGCCGATGACCCCAGTATAGCCGCCTGTGCTTCCGGCAGCCCTGACGGTTCGATCCTGAATGTACCGCGGAAGACGGGCATCACCAGCTCCTCGGCATATTTCCTCACCGGCACGAACAGGGCGTCGCCTGCGTTTGCCAGTCCGCCGAAGAGGTAAATGGCCTCCGGGCTGGAGAATATTACCGAGTTGGCTATCCCCAGTGCTATCATCCGCGCCGTCTGATCAAGCGCATCCTGTGCGATGGCATCGCCTGCCGCCGCGGCTTCAGCGACCCGCCGTGAGGTGATCTCTGTGCTCTTCAGCTCACGCAGCGGACTGTCGTCACGGCGGTCGCTGAGCATTGACAATACTGTCCGGACCAGCCCTGTCGCCGAGGCATACGTTTCAAGACAGCCGCGGCGCCCGCACCCGCACACGCGCCCTCCCTCGGCAACCGTCATGTGCCCGAGCTCGCCCGCAAAACCGGTAGGGCCGTAAACAACCTCGCCGTCAATGACGATGCCGCTGCCGAGACCTGTGCCCAGGGTCAGGATGATGAAGTCCTTCACACCTTTCGCGGCGCCAAATATCATCTCACCGAGCGCCGCCGCATTGGCGTCGTTGGTGATGCGCGTCTTCAAACCGGTAAGCCGCTCGGTGATCTTCACCATGGGCACTATACCCTTCCACCGCAGGTTGGGAGCCAGCTCGATGGTACCCTTGTGAAAATTTGCATTCGGGGCGCCGATGCCAATACCGATGAGCCTCAGATCAGGATGCCCCGCAGCCATCTCCTTCAGCTTCGCGTCAAGCGCAATCACAAAATCATCGGCAAATGCATAATCTGCCGTCGAGAGCCTTCCCTCGGCATGAATCACACCCTCGGAATCAACAAAACCAATACATGTGTTTGTTCCTCCGATGTCAACTCCGGCAACTACTTCTTTCATATAATTCTGTTTTTATACTTCCTTCAGCAGATCAGGCTTTGACCTGTAAGTCTCCAGCACCAGCTCGCCGAAGAGGGTGTTGGCCCATGCAAACCACTTGCGGGTGAACTGCGAGGGATCGTCCTTCATGAACGACTCATGCATGAATCCTGTGGCAGCTTGGGTATCCTTCAGCATCCTGAGCGATGAGACAACATCGTAATCATTGGTGGCGGTGAGCGCCTTCATCGTAACGGCGATCGGCCAGATGCGGTTAAGGCCGGTATGCGGACTCCCCACCCCGTGCCCGGCGATGCCCTGGAAATAATAAGGATTGCTGCGGCTGAGGACAAACCTGCGGGTCCTCTGGTACAGCGGATCACTGCGGTCGATGGTTCCGAGGTACGGCATGCTCAGCAGGCTCGGCACATTGGCGTCATCCATGAAACTGAAGTTGTAGTAGCCGTCAGTCTCGTAAGGGATGATCTCACCGTGCTCCGGATGCTTGGCGCGGGCATATTTGGCCAGTGCAGCTTCAACCTCGTCAGCAAGGGCAGTGGCATCAGCCAGCAAGGCTTCGTCGCGCGTGACTTCGGCAGCAATCTCGCCCATCTGCCGCAAAGATCTGACTGCGAAATAGTTTGACGGTATGAGGAACGGCCATATTGTGGCATCGTCCGACGGTCTGAAGATTGAGACTATCAGCCCCATCGGGTTGACCGGGTTCCCGTAGCCGGCACCCGCAACAGTATCTGTCTGCCATCCGGTGACCCTCTGGAATTTGTAGGGTCCCGGATTCTCCTTGCGCTGCTGCTCGCGGAAAGTCTTTATTATAAGCCTCATTGCCGAAGACCACGAGGCATCAAACACCGATGTGTCACCGGTTGCCTTCCAGTACCCGTGCGCAAGCCTGACCGGGTAACAGAGTGAGTCTATCTCCCACTTGCGCTCATGCAGCTCCGGCTTCATGTCGGTCAGGTCATTCATCCACTCGCTCTGGCCGGGACCGTCATTGAAGGCATTTGCATAGGGATCAATGTGTATGCACTTCACCTGCCTGTTTATCACTCCGGCAATAAGGTCCTTCAGCTGCGGGTCACGCGGTGCGAGCGATACATACGGCCACACCTGTGCCGACGAGTCGCGCAGCCACATTGCATGGATGTCACCTGTAATGACAAAAGTGTCAGGCCTGCCCTCTTTCTCCGAGAAGCTGACGGTAGTGTCAAGGGTATTGGGGAAGCAGTTGGAGAAGAGCCATGCAAGCTCACTGTCGCTCCCGAGAAAAGACTCAATCTCTTTGATTGTTTCCTCAACAACCTTGCTTCGGAATCTGCGCTGTCCCGGTGCGGGCCTCCTGGACGGCCAGACAGCGGCCTTCGATGAAGCCCATGCCGGATCAATGGAAGATGCGCCGGCGGCAAAGGCACCCTTTCCGGCGGCGAACGCAGGTATTCCTGCAGAGAGCGCAGCTCCTGCGACCATGCTGTTCCTGACAAACTTTCTTCGTGTAGACATGCTTATCTGCTTTTTGCAGCCGGTTTGGCCCTCAGCGAGACATCCTTGAAATACATCTCACCTATGTCCCAGTCCTGCTCAAGTGCCCAGTTGATCTTTACCTCGAGCTCCCCGGAATAATAGGTGACAGGCTCCGGCTGCTTCCCGAGATCATAGTTGCCTGTTGTCCATTTTCCGTTTGAATCGAGGTCGTATATCGCCTTCAGCCTGTATTTTCCCTTGTCGAGGAGCGGGAAAAAAACCTCTCCCGGGCTCTGAATCTCCGTCTCGCGGACTACCCTGTCCTTGTCAGCAGTCAGCTGAACCAGAACCTTCCCTTCATAACCTGTCAGTGACACCTTTATGCTGCCGTAATCTTCCTCTGTTGCCACCTGCACGCGGTACATCACAGAGTCGCTTGCCACACCGAAAATGTCCCTGAAGGCGCCCTGATTGAAGAGAAGGGAGTATGTGCTTCCCGGTTCAAGCGCAGCATTCAGCCTGAACAGCCTTGACGAAACGGAGTCCCTCACAAACTCATAAGGTATCATCTTCCTGACGGAGTCTACTGTCTGGGTAAGCTGTATCAGTGCGGTATCAGGCTCTGCAAGAGGGGTTGCCGACCTGAAGAAGGGCACCGTACCCGGCTTGATCTTCCCGGCGATGTTTGTGGTGATGCCCAGCCCGGGTGTACGGCCCGTGCCGCCTCTCGGAACCGGCGGTTTTATATACCTGAAACTTATCGTATCTGTCCTGCTGATTATTGACCCGGTGCTGTCAGTGAAAGGATATGTCAGAATCCCGTCTATCAGGTCGCGGTTGTAAACCTCGGGACTGGTTATCCAGAGCATGAAAGTATCACGTGCAGCATTATGCTCAACATACCATGATGAACTATCGGCATCGGCAAGGACCATTGACACCTGGCCACTGTCAGAAGGAAGCGCAAGGCCGTAACCAATGCCCCACGAGCTCTTCCTCTCGGTAAACTTCAGGTACTGCTTCTTCGGGGCTTCCCGGAACGCATAAAGCCTGTGCAGGCCGTAAACAAACTTATCCGGTTTTGTGGTTTCGGTGGCTGTAGCCGGTTTGTAGGTAACTGTGTCAGGGACAAGCCCGAAGTAGTTTTCAGGGGTTATGTCAATGACTGAATCGCAGAACGCGAAGATCTCATCATCAAGGTCATAGCGGGTGTTGCCGTTGAGGTCCCTGAGGGCGAAGAGCCTGTATTTGCCCGGCCGTATATTGCTGATCATGAATCCCCCCGACGGATCGGGCCTGGATATGTATGCAGGAAGCACCTTCCGCGGTGCGGTGTCGGAAAGGTTCGAATACATAATCACAGTGACATCCTCAACAACCTCCAGGTCAGATGCATTGAACACGTTGCCGGTCAGTGAAAGCGAATCGAGGAACGGACCGGTGGAGAATACATACTGGTAATTGGGGATGGGGTTGTTCTCGTTGTTGTCACGAATTGCATCCTGAAAATAAAAAGTGTATGTGGTGCTGTCTGCCAGGTCATCCTCCCAGTTCACAATGAGGCTTTTCCCCTTAAGCTTCACCTCGGGCTTGGTTGCCAGCGGGGGTGATACCATGAATTTTTCGGTGATACGGTCGAGGACCACAAATTCATCAAAGGTTATCTCAAACGACTTCCCGGTGAACTCCACCGTGCCGTTCCCGGGCAGGCTTTTCAGAATGACGGGAGGTTCAGTATCCCTGGGCCCTCCGGTGGGTGCGCTGATCTTTGCACACGAAAGCACGAACACCATTGCAACGGTTGTCAGCCAAAGGCTGCCTGATATGTATCTCCCGTGATCCACCACATGCAAACTTACATCAAATTTTGTTACATGATGTGAGTAACGGAACCAGGCAGAGAGACCTTTTCACGGGAAATGGCACAGCTGTTTCTTTTTTGCATAAATTTGTCATCCAAACAACATCGTTATGGATTTTCTGATAATTCCGTGGAATGTTGACCCGGAGATCTTCCGGATTGGCAGCTTTGCAGTCAGGTGGTACGGACTGCTCTTCGCATCGGGTTTCGTATTCGGTTACTACCTGATGAGAAAGATCTTCAGGAACGAAGGGCTGGGAGATGCCACGCTCGACAGGCTTACCGTTTATGTTGCAATAGCCACGATAGTGGGAGCCAGGCTGGGCCACTGTCTCTTCTATGAACCCGAATACTACCTGGCAAGACCGCTTGAAATACTGAAGGTATGGCACGGCGGGCTGGCCAGCCACGGGGCGGCGATAGCCATACCGATAGCACTGTGGCTTTTCGCAAGGAAGGAAAAGAGGCCCTTCATCTGGGCCCTCGACAGGGTGGTGATAGTAGTTGCACTCGCCGGGGCGCTGATACGTCTCGGGAACCTCATGAACTCTGAAATATACGGTGTCGAGACAACCCTTCCGTGGGGATTTGTATTCCTCCGGAACGGAGAGAATGCACCGAAGCATCCAACCCAGATATATGAGGCACTTGCATATCTTACGATCTTCGGCATACTCATGCGCATTTACTGGAAGAATCTGGGGAAACAGAAGCCCGGGCTGCTGTTCGGCCTGTTTCTTATACTGGTCTTTGGGTTCAGGTTCTTCGTGGAGTATGTGAAGGAAGACCAGGTGGCTTTCGAGGCAGGCATGAAGCTGAATATGGGGCAGTGGCTCAGCATCCCGTTTGTCATGATCGGAATAGGTATACTGGTCTGGGCATATAAACGCAAACCGGCACCGGAACCTGTGGCTGCTCCCGGGCCCGTGAAAAAAGGTGCCCCGAAAAGGTAGACTGCAACAATTTCCCCTTGGAAAGAAATCAGGTTCGCTATTTCTTCAGTATCCCGTTAAAAATCAGGGTCAGTATCGCCTCCAGGCGGTGGTTGATGTCCATTTCGCGCTTGCGCCAGAACAGCGGCACCTCCATCCCCTTGAGCATTGTCTGAATCGCCATCGCAGTATATTCACTGTCCTCCACGGCAAAGACCCCACGGTTGTTTCCCACGTAGACAAGCAACCGGAGTATGGCAAGCTCTTCGCGGTCATACCGCGACCTGATCCTCTCAATGAAATCAAAATGGTCAAGGTTCTTGTCGAAAACTGCATTGTAGTAGTTTGAGAGCTTTGCAAACTCTCTCATTCTCACGTATATATAGTTACGCAGTTTTTCCGGAGGTGAATCTACTTCCTTGATGGCAGCTGTCAGCCTTCTGCGCAGCTGGTTTGCCTCATAAAGCACCACCGCCTCGAATATCTCTTCCTTGCTCTGGAAATAATAATAGATTGAACTCTTTCCCTTTTTCAGCGCGCGGGAAATCTCCTCCATCGTCGTCTTCCTGAAGCCGTAATGACTGAAAATCCTGCTTGCCGTCCGGATGATCCTTGCCCTGTATTCTTCCTTGTCAACCATATGTTTTAATCTTATGCAAAGATAATCAATTCATTCTAATAATATAGAACAAACGGGTCGGAAATTCGAAATATTCGGGGGTTGAAATAAGTGAAAATGCTGATTATCAAAATCAGTATAATTATTTTTAATTTTACAGATTAATTTCCGGGGGAGGTTTTTGATGAAGGTTGGGGACAGATATTACAGGAGCATCTGGCATGATGAATCAGACCTGGGGTCGGTTCATGTGATTGATCAGCGCATGCTTCCCTTTTCCCTTGGGGTACTGACCCTCAGGAGTGCGGAAGATGCCTATGATGCCATCCGCAATATGGCTGTGAGGGGCGCACCTCTCATCGGGGCTGCGGCAGCATGGGGTGTTTATCTCTCCTTCATCCGGCACAGCGAAGGGGCGAAAAATTCCGGGAGGATTGAACAGAGCCGCACAGCCGATGTTTATAATTCAGTGATCAGTGATGCACAGCGGCTTAAGGCCGCCAGGCCGACCGCCGTCAACCTTGCGTGGGCGGTGGATTATATGACCGGGGTGATGAAACCCTTCCCGGATGTTCAGGTAATGCGAAGGGCGGCAGCTGGGCTGTGCGACGAGGAAGCGGAGCGAAGCAGGATGATAGGGGTACACGGGCTTCCGCTGATTGAAGAGATAAGCAGCAGAAAGGGAGGAAAGACCGTCAATATACTGACACACTGTAATGCAGGGTGGCTGGCATGCGTCGATTACGGCACAGCACTGGCACCTGTGTATCTGGCTCATGACAGGGGCATTAAGGTTCATGTATGGGTTGACGAGACCCGTCCCCGCAACCAGGGGAGCCGTCTCACGGCCTGGGAGCTCCTCAACCACGGGGTGCCGTGCACCCTCATCACCGACAATGCAGGAGGACACCTGATGCAGAACGGGATGGTTGATATCGTGTTCGTGGGGTGTGACCGGGCGACCGCTTCGGGGGACGTGGCCAACAAAACCGGTACATACCTGAAGGCGCTGGCGGCATTTGATAACGGCATTCCGTTTTATTCGGCGCTGCCGGTGTCTTCGTTTGACATGACCATAGACCGCCCGGAGCAGATCGAAATAGAGGAGCGTGACGCGGAAGAGGTGAGGACAATTGACGGTATCAGCATAGCACCGGAAGGCGTTGCAGTATCAAATTACGGGTTTGACGTGACGCCTGCACGTCTGATCACAGGACTGGTCACAGACCGGGGTGTTTGCAGGGCGGATAAGGAATCGGTATTAAAAACAGTATCATAAGTTATATGGAAGGTTTTGTAAAATTCAACTGCTACTGGAGCCAGTCGGGTTCTGTCATCACTGACGAGCAGTATGAGATCATCAATCACTGGAGGGAAATTCTTTTCAACCTGGATCTTGTCGGCGCATTTGAGAACGGCGTCGGTTTCGGGAACATCAGCATACGTTTGGGAAAGACGTCGCAATTCATCATCACCGGATCATCGACGGGAGATATCCCGGAGCTGGAGCCGGGACATTACGTAAAGGTCTCGTCGTACAACATTGACGACAATGCCGTGATGTGCAGCGGGCCGCTGAAGGCTTCTTCAGAGTCGCTGACCCATGCTGCCATTTATACGGCTGATCCGGGGACCAATGCGATAATTCACGTTCACTCAATGCCACTCTGGGAGGAGCTGATGAACAAGGTTCCCACCACGGATCCCGCTGTTGAATACGGCACTCCGGCGATGGCGCGTGAGATGATCCGCATCTTCAGTGAGCCGGAGGTATTTGAAAAGAGGATCATTGTGATGGCCGGTGACCGCGGCGGGCTGATCACCTTCGGGTATGACCTGGATGAGGCAGGGAGTGTGCTGTTTGATTACATCAACAGGCATTAGACGGACGGTTCGCCGGTTTACCAAAGACATCCCTGTCACAATTATGCATCCCTCCTGATGGCAAGACAGAAAAGTTTCCGGGTTCCCAGGCCAAATGCTTTTCTGTATTATACGGCCGGTTTTATTACAGGGTTGTATTACCGGTGGGTTTATGGGCTCAGGGTAGACCGCTCTGCCATTAAGGGTATCAAACCCCCTTTTATTGTGATTGCCGGGCATACCAGCTGGCTTGACTTTCTGACCGTAACAATTGCTCTTTACCCCCGCAGGATGAATTACCTGGCTGCCTACAATTTCTACCGGTATCGCGCATTGAAATTCCTGCTTGGTCTAATGGGAGTGATTCCAAAATACCAGTTCACCAGCGACACCCGGGCAATAATAAAAGCGAAGAATGTAATCTCACGAAATGGCATTGTAGCCATCCTCCCCCACGGATGCCTTTCAAACGATGGCCGTCCCGGAGGATTTGCCGCTTCAAGCACGGCGAAACTCATAAAAATGTTTAAAGTTCCGGTAATAGCCGTACATATCAACGGCGGGTACCTGACACGCCCCAGGTGGACAAAGAGAGCCCGCAGGGGACGCATTGACATTACTGTTACCAGAATCCTTGACAGCAGGGAGCTATCCCTTCTATCCACCGATGATATTTACCGCCGGGTTTTAAACGCCATTGATTTTGATGACTACCGGTGGCAGAGGAAAAATAATGTTACCTTCAGAGGCCGCCGGCTGGCCGAAGGAGCAGAACTGGTATTGTACAGATGCCCTAAATGCAATGCTGAATTCACAATGAGGTCATCGGAAAACAGGCTTTTCTGTCTTAACTGCAACAATGAGGCCATCATGAATAACAAATTGTTCTTTGAGCAGTCCGGGGAAGAAAGTGTCATATACGATGGCTTTGACAACTGGTACGACTTCCAGCAAAAGAGTCTTCTGGCCGAAATCCATGATCCTGAATTCAGGCTTTCAGCCACTACTGCTCTCCTGTGGAATGAGCCCGGAAAGTATGGTTACCAGTATATGGGGCACGGCAACCTGAGTCTGACCCGCGATGCTGTAATCTATGAAGGCAAGGTCTTTGAAAAAACGGAGAGACTGTACTTTGACATGAAAGATATCCTGATGGTTCCCTTTGCTGCCGGAGACTACTTTGAGATTGCAGAAGGGCCTGAAATCAGGCGTTTCAAGCTTGACGACCTCAGGATGATGATGAAATGGGTACTTGCAATCCGGCTTATACGGGATAAATTCTATGAAAAGATGCCTGAACCATGAAAGACAGGAAGGAACTATTCAGCAGGATTGCTTATGCCAGCGGTGATATCTATGGCGGCGGAGCCTTTGTTATTGTCGGATTACTTCTTCTTGTCTATCTGACAAATGTTGAGGGGTTCTCCGGAACCCTTGCCGGAGCCATTGTCTTTATCGGGAAAGCCTGGGATGCAATTACCGACCCGTTCATGGGGCAACTGTCTGACAGAACACGGTCGCGCTTTGGTCGCCGCCGTATTTTCTTCCTGTTGGGAAGCCTTCCTGTCTTTGCCTCATGGGTAATGCTCTGGCATGGCTTTGGAATTTCCGGAACCACAGCCAAATTTATATACTACACGGTCGCCTACATTTTCTTTTCCACTGCATTCACGATTGTCATGGTTCCTTACAATGCCATTCTCTCAGACATGGTAAGAGACTATAACAGGCGAAGCGCATTTACCGGCATGCGTCTTGGCTTTTCTGCCGGTGCTGCCATTGTATGTGCCACAGTGCCTGCCATGATCACCGGAGCCTACACTGACCCCGGACAGGGTTATCTTATGATGGGGCTTATCTTCGGATTCATCTTCGCCGTTGCCTGGCTGGGTGTTTTCTTTGGTACCTGGGAGAATGAAACGAAGCCCGGCACTGCCCTATCCTTAAGGGACTGGCTCTTTGTTTTCAGGAACCGTTCCTTCAGAATTTATGTAACCATATTCATTCTCTGCCAGATGGCTATTGATACTGTTATGGCACTGGCTGTTTATTTCCTGGCTGTTGCCATACAGAAGCCGGAGCTGTTCGTACCGATTATGGCTGCAATACTTATCACCCAGCTCGTATTCATCGGGATATTCTCATACCTGGCCCAGAAAACTGACAAGGCTGTTCCGGCTTACATCTCGGCCGGCGTCTGGATTGTTGCCAGCATTGCAATAATTTTCTTCACTCCCTCTACGCCTGGCGGTGTGATAATCGCTGTTTGCTCACTGATCGGCCTGGGGGGCGCCGGATGCAATCTCTTTTCCTGGTCTGCCCTGCCTGACATAGCCGATGTAGACGAGCTGATTACCGGACGCCGACGGGAGGGTCTCTATTCAGGAGTATCAACTTTCCTGCGGAAGCTGTCCGGAGGACTTGTAGTCGGGGGGCTTGGCATAGCACTTGACATCATCGGATATAATGAAGAGGCTGTCCGTACGGGAATTATTTCGCACACGACGGATCTGGGCATACGGATTCTTTTCTGCGCCATACCCGTATTATTCCTGGTTCTGGCCCTGCTGTTCCTTCGAAAATACAGGCTGGGAAGACGTGAGTTCAACATTATGAGTAATATCCTTATCCGCTTCAGGAACGGAGAAAGGAATATCTCCGTCGAAGGGGAAGATCTCCGGGTATGCCGCCAACTGACAGGAATAAAGGGAGATCGGTTCTTTGGCACCGATTAGCGTTTACATCCTGCCCCCGGGACGAAACAGAAAGGATATTACGGGTTTACAGATTTAAATTTGGTTTGCAGATTTTTCAATTTGATGTTATATTTGCAGCCTGTTTATCGGGCCCATAGCTCAGATGGTTAGCAGCATCCCGATCCGCCAGCTGGCGGATGGGAGGGTCGTTGGCCACAGAAGAGGAAAGGCCCTGTTGATTTGAAATATTTTTCGGGCCCATAGCTCAGATGGTTAGCAGCACCTGACTCATAATCAGGGGGTCGTTGGTTCGATCCCAACTGGGCCCACAGACTGGCAGCCGATTCCGGCTGCCTTTTTCATTTCTGCCGGGGATCGAGCCAACCCTGCAGGCTGGCCCCTTCGCTATCCCGACATACTATGTCGGGACTTAACGCTCGGTCCTGATCCCAGCTGGGCTCACAGAAAATCAGACACTTACAAAAGTCTCTTTTTTTTTGCGCCAGGTTTTGGGTGATATGGACACAGTAATGTAATAATTACAGAACATTATCTGGCAGGTCTTAATCCTGACAGTACCTTTGATATAAATGGACCTGTTATATAATAATTCTCTCAAAGCATTGTCTTTCTTTATAAATATTGTGATATTTGTACTGTGAGTACTAATAATGAAATAAAAATAAAGAAGCTTCTGGATTTACATGTCCCCGGAACTGTAATTCTTGCCTCCTGGCTGGAAGAGAAAGGATTTTCACATGACCTTCAACATAGATATTTAAAAAGCGGTTGGTTGGAATCAATCGGGGTTGGTGCATTTAAAAGACCAAATGAGAATCTAAGCTGGCAGGGAGCAATATTTTCATTACAGAAACAAGGTAAGCAATCCTTGCACGCTGGAGGATTAACAGCTTTATCCTTTTTAGGTTACTCCCATTATATACGAACAGGCCATGAAACTGTTTATGTTTTTTCAGGTTTGAAAACAATGTTACCTTCCTGGTTTAAAAAGTATCACTGGAAGGAATCTGTAAAACATATAAGAACTTCATTTATTCCAGCTTATTTAGGGCTGCAAGAGAATACAGAGACACAATTCCAGATAACTATATCAACTGCCGAAAGAGCAATCCTTGAATGTCTCTATTTGAGTCCTGATAAAATGGATCTCATGGAGGTTTACCAGATATTTTCCGGAATGGTTAATCTAAGACCGGATCTTATACAAAAATTGCTTGAGGAATGTAATTCCATAAAAGTGAAAAGATTATTCCTTTTTATGTTAAAGAAATCGAATCATCAGTGGAGAAATTTTTTGAGCATAGATCATGTAAATCTTGGAACAGGAGATCGGAGTATAGTTAAGAATGGCATGTATGATTCCGAATATAGGATAACTGTACCAAAAGAATTAGCTCAATTATGACTGATCCGAGGTATAAAGTACAGGTAGATTTATTACTTAAGACCATCCCTTATATCGCTAAAGAGTCAATCTTTTCGCTCAAGGGTGGCACCGCCATTAACCTATTCATAAGAGATATGCCAAGACTTTCTGTCGACATTGACCTGGCTTATATGCCAATAAATGACAGAGAAACTGCATTAAAGGATATTTCTGACGGTTTAAACAGGATAAAGGCTGATCTCGAAAAAACAATACAAGGTATCGTGGTTACAACTGTACCAAGGGAAGAGCAGGATGCGAAAATTAATTGTCAATTGGCAGGTGCGCAAATAAAAATTGAAGTAAATACCATTACACGAGGATCCATTGAAGTACCAACACTGATGAGGATTAACAAAAAAGTGGAAGAATCCTTCGGAAGATTTGCAGCAATTAATGTTGTCTCTTTTGGTGAATTGTACGGAGGAAAAGTCTGTGCTGCTTTGGACAGACAACATCCTCGCGATTTATTTGATGTGAGATTATTACTGGATAATGAGGGATTTACGGAAGAAATTAAATTAGGATTAATAGTAGCTCTAATATCTCACATGAGGACAATAAATGAACTTTTGAAACCAACCTTTATTGACCAACATCAAGCATTCGAAACCCAATTTTCTGGAATGGCTGAACAACCTTTCAGTTATGAGGACTATGAAAGGACACGTAAAGAGTTAGTAGAGGTAGTTCATTCAAGTTTATCACTCGAGGACCGACTATTTTTAGTAAGTTTTAAAGAAGTAGACCCAATTTGGGATTTTTTACCTGTCAGTATTGCAAAGGATCTTCCTGCCGTTCGCTGGAAACTTCAGAATTTAGAAAAGTTAAGAAAAGAGAATCCTCAAAAATATAAGGTGCTGTTAGATGCATTGGTCAAGACTTTACTTGGTTATTAATAATTCTTACAATTTCATTATTTCAATTTGGAAGTTCTCTGATAAAATCCGCCAGGTATTCTGCCAGGTTTTATGAAAATAGGTGAAACCCGGTAAACTCTGGAAAATGTAAATGAAAGATAATGAAGACCCATACAAAGCGGTACAATCTGATATTCAGGGTTTTCTCTTACTCATAATCAGGGGTCGCTGGTTCGATCCCAGCTGGGCTCACAGACTAGCAGCCGATTACGGCTGCCTTTTTCATTTCTGCCGGGGATCGAGCCAACCCTGCAGGCTGGCTCCTTCGCTATCCCGACATACTATGTCGGGACTTAACTCTCGGTCCTGATCCCAGCTGGGCCCACAATAAAAATCAGACACTTACAATATTAATTACAGGTGTCCTTTTTATTGTACCAGTAAGGTGCCAGCATTCAACTTAAAATTGGATATTAAAAGCGAAAATTACCCGAAAGTACTTTTCCTCTGATAAGGACATCATCCGAGCGTGTTTGATATGAATTTACTGATTTGCTTAACTTTATGGTATCACAGGATGTGATACCTTCAAAACAAATATTTGGCGGTGCCAGACCCTTTGCATTTACAG
>CAZUIF010000028.1:0-37942 GCA_964621005.1 uncultured Rikenella sp. | reverse complement strand
TCAACTCCTCCTTTGCCCTGACAAGATAGTCTTTCAATGACCCGACATCCATCCTATCTACTCCCCCTGATCCCTTGTTCTGCCTGACTTGTTTGTAGGCGGCGTTAAGGTTCATGGGTGATAGGATTTGTTCCAACAATCCATAAACTTACTGATTAAAGTTGATGGTGAGGTTGTTTTCAGTTATACTCATGAAAGTCTGCCCTCCCTAATGTCCTTCGGATGCCGTCGTGGCTCCATCAGGGCAGGTCGCCGGCGTACAGGTGATTTTCTGCTTTTTACCTTTCAATTGGTAACTTTCATTCACTACTCACTCCTTAAGGTTCGCCCTTCCTGCGGGGTGTCGTTCCACAGTACTATGGCCTCGGCTGATTTTCATGGTTAACCTTCTTTCGACCATGCTTCTTACTCTGCTTCCGCATGTCCGTGAGATATCCCCGGGTAAGAACGATAACTTTCATCCCATTTGTCTGCTTCATTTACCCTGGATGATCCGGACAGTATTGGACTTCATTTTGATTTGCAAACTTATCCGCAGCCTTAGGCCTTTTATGAAGTTCCTGTTCGTCAGACTTGGATTTTGCCTCCGGCTTCCTTCAGATCCCACCTCACGATGGGCACCCTTGCCTTCAGCTAACGCTTCCCACTGTCAGGGTGCGTTCGGGACTCTCACCCTATAGTTATCACCCATGTCGGGCACACAAATAAAGAGGAGGACTTCAGAAGCCTCCTCTTTTATAATAAATGTTACTGTTGAGAAATGAAATTATCAACAGTATCTGGTTTCAGAATTTATCCCAGAATAGCTTTGTTGACATTTTATCACCCCCTATTGCAGCCGATGCATCTTCATAGTTTACCTTATTCATTTTATTCTCGTTAAAAGGGTAAGGCATCCTGACCGGAATGTCAGCATAGGTCATCCTTTCAGGAACATTCAGAATCGGGAAATCAAGTCTTCTCCATTCTGCCCATCCTTCGACTCCCCTGTCAAAGAGAGCAAGCCATTTCTGTGTCCCGATCTTTTGTTTATAAGTTCCGGTTGCCGTCGGATATGCAACATCAGACCGGTCCAGGTATGTTTCAGCATCAGCATCTGAAACACCCCAGTAAGCCATGCTTGCAAGGATGGCGTTATTATAGTGTGTTTCAGCGCCGGTCACACCCCCCAGGTTTCTTGCAGCAGCTTCGGCAAGCAGAAACTCAACCTCGACATAATCAAGGATTACAGCCGGGTACTGAGGATTTATCCTGATGTCATCGGTCAGGTGTGAAAATTTACTATAGCTGCTTGAGCCTGATTTACCATAGGGCAATCCAAGGTAATTTCCACTGCCTTCAGGATATTCTGTAAACCATACAGCGCGGCGGGGATCGCTGAGATTGTTCAGTATATCCACAAGTGTATTAGTCGGGCAGAAGTCTTTGCGAGCATCAAGCACAAATGCCTGATAATACGGATTCACATAAGGGGCAATGCCATAGAAACGGAGAATTGCACTTTCCGCCTGGTCAGTGAAAACACCTGTGGCTACAGCTTCTGACACCAGAGTACCTGCATTAACCTGTGGTACATCAGACAATCTCAGTGCAATTCTGAGTTTAAGAGATGCCGCAAATTTTTTCCATAATGCAATATCGTCATCATAAAGAATGTCAGCATCTCCAAATCCGGTGTAGGTATCATCAAGATTTGTGATAACGGTATTCAGCCGGGTGATCAGATCCTGGTAGATAGTAAGAGCATCATCGTATTTGGGCCGGCTGTTCTCGGCACCCATCACTGCCTCTGAATAAGGCACATTACCGAACTGGTCAACCAGGACGTGATAAGTATAAATTTCAAGGAGATTGGTGATTGCAACCTGGTTTTTCTGGATCCCTTCCGTGTAACTGGGTGTGAGCGCTTTTGCCAATACCTTTTCCTTACAGTCTTTCAGGTTCATCAAAACATCCCTGTAGAGTATGCCTGAGAAGTTATCAGATACCTGACGGTCTGAAAAGTTGTAACGGGTTTCGGTAGTGTACGTCACTTCCGAGAGATACTGTGCCAGGAACCGTGAACAGTTAAGGTTGTAATCAAGTTCTGCCACCTGGTTGAAAAGGGAGATCTCGGCCTGGGTAAACAATGCGTTTGGCGAGACAATTTTTGCATTTTTAGGATCCATATTGTCGGGCAATTCGCACGAAGTCACAAAAACAGCCAGGATGAGAAACAAGCCATATAAAGTTCTTTTTTTCATGATCTTTCTGTTTAATAGGTTAAAATCCTACTGTTATGTTAAAACCGAAGGTTCTTGTAGAAGGATATGCACCGTCGGCAATACCCTGAATATTGCCTGCGCTAAGACTGAGCTCAGGATCATAATAGGGCATATTCTTATGGATCAGCCAGAGGTTCCTGCCTACCAGAGAGACAGTGACTTTTGAAATGGGAGTGCTTGCCAGCATCTTTGATGGCAGTGAATATCCCAGAGATACCTCACGCAATTTCACATAGGAGGCATCGTAAACATGGTAGGCTGTAGGAAGGAGGTCATAGTTCCATCCACTGTCCCAGTCACCTGCCCAGATATATGTCGTGTTAGGTGATCCATCCTCATTAACGGCATCATCATAGATCATACCACCGCCGTCTTCAACGGGGTCTCTTATAGGATTACCCTTTGCATTCAGTCCGGCTGTCTCAGCAAACAGGCCTGTGGCAAGACCATACTTCATGTCCACTGAATAGAGACTGCCTCCCTTGGATATATCAACAAGCCCTGAAAGAACAAAACCCTTGTAGGAAAGCACTGTGGTTATACCGGCATTCCAGTCTGGAAGCACAGACCCCAGCAGTGCATCAGTCTCTTCACCCATGAGGTATAAGCCGTCTGACCCAACAGTCCTTTTGCCATTTGTGTACACAAAGTCAATCCCGCGGAGCTGTCCGTATGACATACCTTTCACAATGTTGGTGCTGACATCCCATACCGAATTCAACAGAATATTCTCAACTCCTTCATAAAGACTGAGAACAGTGTTTTTGTTCCTGAACCAGTTCACCTGCAGATCCCAGGTAAGATCTTTCGATCTGATTACTGTAGCGTTAAGGGCGAGCTCAATGCCTTTGTTCTCTATCTCGCCTGAGTTGACATACCTTTGATTGTAACCAGATGCAATTGTGATATTTACAGGCATGATCTGGTCAACCGAGTTTGTCTTATAAAGAGACAGATCAAATCCGAACCTGTTATCGAAGAATTTTGTCTCCAAACCTGCTTCCATGCTTTTAGTCCGCTCTGGTTTAAGGTTAGGATTCAACAATATCGGGTTATTCCGGAATACTCCGCGTGTTCCCCAGTTTGCATCCTGTACATATGTTGAATTGAGGCTGTAGACAGGGGCGTCATTACCTACCTCGGCATAATTAAGCCTGAACTTAATGAATGAAAATGCCTTCGATCCTTTCAGACCAGATAGTTCAGAAATTATGAAACTGGTCGAAACAGACGGGTAAAAATAACTGTTGTTTTTCTCTGGAAGGGTCGAGGAAACATCATTTCGCCCGGTGATATCAACATATATAAGGTTCCTGTAACCCAGAGAAACACTTCCGTAAAGGCTGTTAACCCCTGATAACCTTTCGGCCTCTGTTGTCTGGATGGAAGCTGAAGAGTTCATAAGGTTATAAAATTCCGGCACAAGCAATCCGCCTACTGTTGTACCGTAGGTCGATTTTGCAGTTGTTCTTCTTGATGTGGCACCAATCAGTCCATTTACTGAAAGAAATCCGAATGTTTTATTAAGCCTGGCCATCAGGTCAAGGTTCGTTTCATTGAAGTTTCTCAGGAACTTATTATAGCTTGATGTCTGGTTACTGTAGACAGCTACCCTTTCTTCCTGGTATTCAGAATAAGAATCTGTAGAGACCCGTCCCTCCAGGGTAAGCCAGGTAGTAAGAATATAATGTGCCATTGCATATCCGAAGACTCTGTCCCTGCCGTCATTTTCATAATTCATATAACGCGTCCAATAGATATTATTATGATAAATAGGTATTTCCAGATCATCATAATAGGCATAATTCCATGTTCTCTGCCTGCGGTCTGGAGTAATCCAATAGTCTCTCAGGTCATAAATATCCACATTGGACTGAAACCACTGTCCAAGTGACTGCATTGGGTTTCCAGGGTCATAACCGGTACCGTAGCGGCCTTTGTTTTTATCATTTATGTAAGTTACATTGGCATCTGCAGAAAGTCTTGCACTCAACTTATATGATCCGGCAAAATTAATTGAGTTCTTTTTGAGCTCGCTGTTAGGTATTATGCCTTTTTCATTAAGATTTGAATACGATAATCTGAATGTGCCTTTATCATTCCCTCCGTCAAACGCGACGTTATAATTTTGTTTTACACCAGTCTCAAAGAAATCCGACAGATCATGCTGGGCAGCCACCCAAGGTGTTTTCTTCAGGTAGTTTTTGGTATCGGTGGGCTCAAGACTTACCCAGTCAAATACCATCAATTCAGGATCAAATTTGGCACCCCATGAGGCATCCTCTGATGTAGGGACAATAAGATCATCGGTTCCATCACCATCAAGGTCAGTATAAAAGAAGTATCCTGTCGGGTCTTCATAATAGGCTCCATAACCGCCTCCGTATTCCTTTTGTATTTTGGGGAGTGTTGATTTATCTATCTGACTGAATGTCAGGCTAGAACTGAGTGTCACACCTATACCTTTTCTGGCAACTCCTTTTTTGGTAGTGATCATTATAACACCATTGGCTGCACGCGATCCGTATAATGCCGTGGCAGCAGCTCCCTTAAGTACCGACATTGATTCAATATCGTCAGGGTTAATATCAGCGGCAGCATTTCCATAGTCATAACCCCCGCTGCCCTCAACCTGGTTCTGGCTGTTCGTAACACTATTATCAAGCGGAACACCGTCCACAACAAAGAGGGCCTGGTTATTATTCATAAGAGATTTATGACCCCTTATAAGTACATTGGCTGATCCGCCCATCGTGTTCGATTGGGTGATCTGGACACCGGCAACCTTTCCTGAAAGTGAGTTCACAAAGTTGGATTCCTTTGTTTTACTGATGTTTTCACCGTTCACTTCCTGAACAGCATACCCAAGGGCTTTCTTTTCCCTGGTTATGCCAAGTGCAGTCACTACTACTTCATCAAGACCAAGCATGTCGGTTACCATCGCAACATCAATTGTTGTTCTGGCACTGATTTCTTCCGTCACAGTCTTCATACCGACAAAAGTGAAAATGATTTTGGTAGCAGAGACGGGCACGGTAATGGAATATTTCCCTGCACCATCCGTCAAGCTACCGAGCGTGGTGCCCGGGACTGTTACTGAGGCGCTCGGGATCGGTGATCCGTCATCACTTGAAGTAACAGTACCCCTGATTGTAACCGTTTGTGCCATCAGGCTTGAAAAGCCTGATAATACAAGCAAAGCAATAACTAGCTTTAGTTTGTTCATAGATCAGTGTTTAAGTTTAACAATTAGGTTTTAGGTCAACTTTTTACTCAATTGGCGGAGCTTCAACCCAGGCAGAGACCCTGCCTCACGAGTAAACGTTAAATATAGTTAAATTTTCATTGCATTTTGAACATTCTCTGTCTTTTTTAATCATTGCCTTTATATTTTATGGCGACATGCATCTTTTCATGCCGTTTGTCAAGCTCATTTTTCGGACTCTGCAGGCTTTCTGCCAGGCATAAAAACCACCATCATTAAGAAAATACCGGGGATTTTTTTAACTTTATTACCCCAACACTGGATTATGATAAGATGAAAACTGCTGTTGTACTTGCCGGGTGCGGCGTGATGGACGGTGCCGAGATCCATGAGGCCGTGATGACTCTCTATGCAATCGATAAAAACGGCGGGAGCTACCAGGTATTCGCGCCCAACGTGGCACAGCACCATGTACTGAACCATATAACCGGGGAGGTGATGAAGGAATCACGGAATGTCCTCACCGAATCTGCCCGCATCGCCAGGGGAAAGATAAAGGCTCTTACCGAATACAGGGCGGAGGAGTTTGACACTCTCATATTCCCCGGAGGATTCGGCGTGGCAAAAAACCTGTGCACCTACGCCTTCGACGGCCCCGACTGCCACGTTGACCGCGTGGTGGAACAGGTCATCCGTGACACTCACATGGCGCGCAAACCAATCGGAGCACTGTGCATATCACCGGTGCTGATTGCAAAAGTCCTCGGTGAGGTGACAGTAACTATAGGTAGTGACAGGGATACTGCCGATGACATCGGAAAACTTGGCGGCATTCATGAAAACAGGCATCACGGCGAGGTGACAATCGACAGAAAGAACCTCATCGTAACAGCACCATGCTATATGCTCAATGCCACAATATCTGAAATCGCGCGGGATGCCGAAGCCGTGGTAAAGGCTCTGATGGAACTTTCCGGCAAATAACTGTAATAAAGAATCCCGTCGTCCCGGGCAGGAACGGCGTCATAACCGCCCGGCTTCTATCTCCTTTACTATCTGCTCTATAAGGTAATCCTCACCGTCGGCATCGTAGCTGGTCTTGAGATTTGACCCGAAAATGCGGGCAATACCCTGCCAGAATGTGGCTGAAAACTTGCCCCGGTACTGCCTGATAAGATCATAGGAAGTGTTCTGGGTCTCCCTGTCAATAAGCTTGATGAGTATCTTCCCCTGGCTGAATGTGAGCTTCCTCATGTCACCCTCATACCGGGAAAGAAGCTCCTTTTCATAGTCCTGAAGGAAATCACGCTGCGCCCGCTCAGTGGGCAGGGTCTCAAGCAGCCTGTTGATGCGCCCGAACTCATCCCTGACAATAAGCGCATAAGGATATACGCGCCTCACATTGTATACAAGCCGGGCATGCCTGCGGTAATCGAACCTGACCCCCCGTGGCATCCTCCCGTAAACCGTGATCTCATTCAGCTCAATCAGCGGGTAAGTCTGGCCGTCAAAGGTGGCAGTCTTCAGCAAATGATAAACAGACCGGGCAGAATCGGCAGACACCGTATCCTGTTTCTGTCCGGAAACGCTCATGACAAGCGGCAACACGAGCAGTATGACAACCACCCTTTTCATAACTACCTGCAAATTTAACCAATTGTTGTGCCAAAGGTTCAGCCAAACGCAAAACTGATCATTGTCATGAGGAATCAACTTCTGAAAGCTATCTTTGAATCCTTATGAAACCGGCGCCAGGTATAGAAGAGCTTGAAAAAACCTCATTGTATGAGAAGATCCTTTCTCTCCCGTACGATGAGTTAGGCCCCTTTGTGCTGCGGGAAATGAAAAGGCTTTCACGGCCGATGGTCAGCATATGGACTGCGATGGCAGCGTCACTCTTCCTGTCGGTATGGTTCTGGCCGGGATTGGTTTTCCCCTCCGGCGAACCCGGGATACTCTCCGGCCTTGCCACCGGACTCCTTCTCCTGCCGCTGGCACTGGTTCCCGTTCATGAGGGACTGCACCTTATTCCTTTCATTCTCGCCGGGGCACGTGACATAAGGTTCGGGGCCGACCTGAAGCAGGGTATCATCTATGTTACCGCGAACAGGTTCGTGGCAGGCAGAAACCTGTTTTCAGTGGTTGCCCTCACCCCTTTTATATTCATTACCATATCCATGATCATGTTCATCCCCTTTTCCCCGGCATGGTGGAAATGGGTCCTCTCGATGACACTGTTCGTGCATTCAACAATGTGCGCCGGCGATGCTGCCCTGCTCGGTTTTATGGAGAGCTTCGGCAAAAGAAAGGTTTATACCTGGGACGATGCAGACCTTAAGGTAGCCTATTTCTATGCCTCGGCTCAAACCGGTGAACAGATGAACCGGGATTGACACCGTAATTGTAATTTCACTATTTTAAGCCCCCAAAAACAAACCTGATGAGCAGCTTCACACAAACCCTGAAGAAATTTCCGCGCCTGTTCTGGATCTCCAACCTGATTGAACTGTTCGAACGGTGGGGATGGTACGCCTTCTACAATGGCTTCATAGCCCTCTACCTCACCACCCCGAAAGAACAGGGAGCCCTCGGATTTTCAAACGTGGAAAAGGGAACCATAATGGGTACCGCCTCCATGATACTTTATTTCCTGCCCGTAATAACCGGCGCTGTCGCCGACAGGGTGGGCTACAAAAAGGTCCTTATTGCATCATTCCTCACATACGTCGCCTCATTCTTCATGCTCAGCAGGTTCGATACATTCGGCTCAATCTTTGGAGCATTCATCCTCCTTGCGGTGGCAGGAGCACTTTTCAAACCGCTGATTTCCGGGACCGTTGCCCGCGTGACTGACAGGGATACGGCATCACTCGGATTCGGGATCTTCTACATGGTAGTGAATATCGGCGGTTTCATCGGACCATTCGTTGCCAGCCTGCTGTACAAGCATAACTGGAACACTGTTTTCTATATGTCTATAGCTGCCATGACCGTGAACCTTATAATCACCCTCCTTTTCTACAGGGAACCGGCAGTGACAGGCGGCGGAAACAGCTTCCTTAAAAATATAGGGATTGCTTTTAAAAATATAGGGGTAACACTTACCGACTGGCGATTCCTGCTCTTTCTGCTTATAATAGGAATATTCTGGACCGCCTACAACCAGCTCTATTACTCATTCCCTGTCTTCCTGGAGTCTTGGGTGAACCTTGACGGGATGTCAGCCACACTGGGACTGGAGCCCGGAACCATCACAACGGTCACAATCTCAAGCCTTGCATCCTTCTTTATAATCCTGTTCCAGCTTATAATATCTTCCATAACCGCAAGGATGAGACCTCTCAACAGCATCATGACAGGGATCTTCGTACTTGCATTCGGGCTCGGAATGATGTTCGCCAACCTGAACCCGTGGATCATAGTCCTGGGCGTCCTGATATTCGGCATCGGCGAGATGGCATCATCCCCCAAGGTCCAGGAATACCTCGGCGGTATAGCTCCTCCTGACAGGAAAGCACTCTATATGGGAACTGCCTTCCTCCCGATTGCCATTGGCCACCTGGGAGCCGGATGGGTATCAGGCAAACCTTTCGAGGTGATGGCCGACAAGCTTTTCCTGCTTAAGAAGGCGGTGGCAGCGAAAGGATTTGACATCCCCGAGATCTCTGACACATTCACACAGACAGATTATTTCAACAGGGCACAGGAGCTCTTCGGGATGGACTCCCACCAGCTGACCCGCTATCTCTGGGATACCTACAACCCGTCCAGGGTATGGGTTCTCTTCACTGCAATAGCAATTGCAGCCAGCGTTCTGCTCTTCCTTTATGACAGGTTTATCCTGAAGGGGAGGGACGCGGCAGGGAATAATTCAGGCAGTAGACAATAGGTAATAGGCAATAGTAAAAATCGACAATATATGAAGACTAGAATTCTGTTAATCTCAATCATCCTGGCAGGTGCAGTGTCAGTGCAGGCGCAGAGGAGAATACTCAGCGTTCCGGAACTGCCGGGATATGTAACACTGAAATGTGACTTCCACATGCATACCGTCTTTTCTGACGGTAACGTCTGGCCCACTCAGCGTGTAGGCGAAGCATGGCGCGACGGCCTTGACGCCATAGCAATCACTGACCACCTTGAATACCAGCCCAAGAAACAATATATCCCCACCGACCACAGCGCCGCATGGAAGATAGCCCGTTCAACTGCTGCCGACTACAACATCATCCTGGTCAAAGGCTCGGAGATTACCCGCAAAATGCCTCCGGGTCACCTGAATGCACTGTTTATTTCAGAACCTGACTCACTGGTTAAGGATGATTTCATGAAGGCTGTTGAGGCTGCAGTCGCCCAGGGCGCATTCATAGAGTGGAATCACCCGGGCTGGAAGAGCCAGCAGCCTGACGGTATTCCAAGAATGTACCCTGTGCATGAGGAACTCATCGCAAAAGGATGGCTGCACGGTATCGAATATTACAATGACGTCGAATTCTACCCACTGGTGATGGACATGTGCCGCGACAACAAACTTGCCCTCATGGGCAACAGCGATGTACACGGCGTGATAAGCGAGGAATTTGCCGCACCGGCTTATTCTCACCGCCCGATGACGCTGGTCTTCGCCCGGGAACGTACCCATGACTCACTGAAGGAGGCCATGTTCGCACGCCGCACGGCAGTATGGTACGGTGACAACCTGGCTGCATTCGAGGATATCGCAGCACCCCTCTTCAAATCGGTGATAACCGCCGGTGTCCCCTTCAGGGACGACGGCAAGAACATATGGTTCGAACTCTCAAACTCATCAGATATACCAATGACACTGTCCGGCGGTCCGTCAGGTGCCCCTGCAACACTGAAAATACCTGCCCGGGGAATGGTTGTGGTCAGGGCTGACAGAAAATTCCTTTCTGAACCTATCCCGTACAGCGTGGACAATATCATCACCGGAAGCAACAGCGTGCTTAAGGCAGAAATATCCCCGGCGAAAAGATAAAAGCAGAGATTTCAGGGATGGTGCTGTTATTTCAGCGGCACCATCCTGAATGAATACCTGTACTCCCGGGCCAGGAGACTATACTCCGGGTGCGTGCGGGCACCCCATGAGTCATCACCCCCTACTCCCATCTGTCCGTAATCAATGTTCACCCTTACCAGGTCACGCGGGACCACATCACTTATGTGCCTGTTGATCAGTCTGGCATCTGGCCTGTACCCTGCCAGGCTGCCCTGCGATTCAAAATCCTCATGCAGGTAATTCATTGCTGCAAACGAGAATAAGGGCTGCCCCTCAAACCGTAATCCCCTGCCGTTACCGTCAGTGACGTTCAGCCACCTTGTATCTGTCCTGTAACCGTTCTCCTGCGGCCTCACATAAGCGACGTACTGGTCGGCCACCGAGCTTTCATATACCCCTGCAAAGGCTGAGGTTTTCCTGTCAGCATAATTCTCCTGCGGCCCGCGGCCGAACCATGAAAGGTCGGTGAACCTGCCGGGAAGTATCATCTGCATTCCCACACGGGGAACCTCCTCCAGGCTCATGTCGGTTTTCCTGAAATCGAAGGCAACGTCCACGGCTCCCCCGGAATGAACGGTATACTCTGTTACCAGTTCCGCAATCTTCTTTCCTCCGGTACCGGGAATGTCAAATGTGAACTTCACCCCGGCACTGCCCATTCCCGGCTGGCTGATGTGGGCCGATTTCAGTATTGCCTTGCTGCCTGCCTCCCTCCACGGAGCATTGCGCTTCTCCATACCGTTGCCATAGTCATTGTCGGTGGGGGCTCTCCAGAAATCAGGACGCGGACCGGAGAGTATCAGCTCCCGGCCATCGGCCTTCCAGGATTTCATGATGCCTGAAGACATGTCAAACATCACCTCGAAATCCTCACCTGCGAAGGTAAGGCCAGATCCCTCAGTCCTTGTATCAAGGAGGGCCATGCTCTCTTCAGCAGCAGCCTGTGCAGGTGCCTGGAAGGGAAGAAGCATCTGTTCCGACGCGTACATGTGGTCCTGCGGAATAATTCCCCATTCATCGGCACGTGACACATAGAGGTTGAGGTGATATTCAGTACCGGGGGAAGGTGTTGTTATCCCGTACGGTATTTCAACAGTGACCGAATCACCCGGTTCCAGGTTCAGCGGATTCAGGTGGCCTGAGCTGAACAGCACGCCGTTTGCAAGAACCTCCCAGTTGATAGTAAAGAAAGAGAGGTTCGTAAAATCATACTTGTTTATAATTGTAACCAGGCCCTTGTTCAGGTCTGCCGGGATGAATCCCACATACTGGTATACTTTTTTTACTTCCGTCAGCGCAGGGTGAGGGGTGCGGTCAGGTCCGACAAGCCCGTTGCAGCAGAAGTTGCCGTCGCTCGGAGACCCCACGGGACCGTAATCGCCACCATAGGCATAGTAGTCCTCTCCATCCTCATCCGTTTCGAGCATCCCCTGGTCAACCCAGTCCCATATGAATCCTCCCTGGAGTATCCCGTATTTCTCAATGATATCCCAGTAGTCCTGGAGGTTGCCTGTGCTGTTTCCCATAGAATGGGCATACTCACACATAATATACGGGCGGTCACAGCCCGGCTTGCCTTCACTGAGGGCATAGGCCTCCGCCTCTTCCGGTGAAGGATACATCGGGCACCAGATATCAGTATGCCTTTCTGTGGTCCGGGTCCACTTCTCAGCCCGCTCGTACTGTACCGGCCTGGTGCCGTCCCTTCCCTTTATCCACTTGTAGGTCTCCACGAAGTTCTGCCCGTCACCGGCCTCATTGCCAAGTGACCAGATTATTACGGCTGGATGGTTCTTGTCCCTCTCCACCATCCTGACGGTACGGAACATATGCTGTCCGAGCCATTCCGGCCGGTGTGCCAGCGTCACATCAGGATTGTAACCGATACCGTGAGACTCAATATTTGCCTCGTCAATGAGATAAAGGCCGTACTCGTCGCACAGCTCGTAGAACCGTTCAGGCTGAGGATAATGCGAGGTACGGACAGCATTGATGTTGTTCATTTTCATGAGCCTGATATCCTTCAGCATCAGGGCCTCATCTATCGTGTGACCGTTTACCGGATCGTGCTCATGCATATTCGTTCCCTTGAGGTATATCGCCCTCCCGTTAACAAGGAAGCGGCCATCCTTCACCTCCGAGGTGCGGAAACCGATCTTTGATGAGACACTCTCCAGTACCCTCCCCCTGCTGTCGGCTAGGGTCAGCACCAGGGCATACAGCGAAGGTGACTCTGCTGACCACGGTTTTACCGATGGCACCTCGGCGACGAGATCAACAACGGCAACGCTGTCAATCGGATCAAGATCCTTTGTCTCACCGAAGATCTTCGTGTCACCGTCATACAGCCCGGCTTCCAGTCTTGTACCTGCCGGCCGTTTGTCATTGCATGCAAGCTCGACGGCGAGATTCAGAAGCCCGTCGGTATAGTTATTCACGAGAGTCGGCCTGGCAAAATAATCCCTTATATATGTTTTCGGCCTGGCATGAAGCCATACTGACCGCTGGATACCGCTCAGCCTGAAGAAATCCTGGCATTCAAGATAGCTTCCGTCACAGTAACGGTAGACCTCGACGGCAATGTTGTTTTTCCCCTTCCTCAGGTAAGGGGTGATGTTGAATTCTGAAGTGGTTTTGCTGTCCTCGCTGTAACCCACCTGCTCACCGTTGACCCAGACATAAAAGGCGGAACTGACTCCGTCGAAATTGAGAAAAACCTCCTTATCCTTCCACTCCGAAGGGAGCGTGAATGAGCGCTTGTAAGAACCGACCGGGTTGTCGGCATGATCAATGAAAGGCGGATTCACCGGGAATGTATATCCCGAATTGACATAATATGCAATCCCGTAGCCCTCCCTCTCCCAGGTTGAAGGAACCGTTATCTCTCCCCATGAACGGGTATCATAATCATCTTTGAAGAACCAGTATGGCCGTTCAGCAGGCGCAGGGGACCAGGTGAACTTCCACTTCCCGTCAAGTGACAGCACATTGACGGACTCCCGGTATCCTGCCCTGAGCGCCGAAGCGTTGTCAGGATGGCTTACGATGGAAGCATGTGGTTCAACCGTATTGACAGTGTTAACGGTCAGGTCCTCCCACTCCGGCAGGTCCTTGTCGTTCCATTCCGTATTGCTGTAATCGTGATAGCGGTGGCATGAGCTGAGAACAGCAGCCGCCACGGTCAGGAGAAGGAGTGACTTTCGCATGACTGAATTCTTTAGGTCCTGATCAAAAGTAAGAAAAATTCAGAATCAGGGCAGCAAATCTTCAGGTCTGTTGATGTTTGTCAGTGCCTTGCGCGCCTCCCCTGTGACAGGGAGATCAAAGTACCTGATGTCTGATTGTTTGTAGAAATCAATGACAGCAGGACTGCCACCGCCCGCAATGTATTCCACCAGGGCAGGATGTATCTTACTGCTGTATATAGAATGGAGCGGTTCGAACAGCCCTTCGGATCGGGCAGCAAGAATTTCTGACGGATTTTTTAAAAAATCTGATACCTGGGCCCTTATCAGTTTCTCAGAAAGCCATGGCATGTCACCGCCAAAGACGAACACAGCCGGTGAGGTTGAAGCCCCCAGTGCGGCTTCAATACCTGCGAGCGGCCCGATCCCCCGGTAGTTATCCTGAACTGCTGTCACATTTCCGGGAAGCGGGTCTCCCTCAGGCCACCCTGCAATAATAATCTCACTGAAAAGAGGTTCAAGAAGGCGGATGGTACGCATGATTACCGTGACGCCTTCAATCTTAATCAGCGCCTTGTTTATCCCCCCGAGGCGGGTGGCCCGTCCCCCGGCAAGGATGGCTGCCGAAATATCAGGAAAAACCTTGTTCAGAATAGTCCGCTGATCTGTCCCTTGTCGTCAATATCAATCTTCTCAGCCGAGGGTACGGCAGGCAAACCGGGCATACGCATTATCGAGCCTGCTATGGGAACGATGAAGCCGGCACCGGATGAGAGTTCCACCTTGCGGATACGGACTGTAAAGTCACGGGGCCTGTTGCGCTTTGCCTGGTCATCGGAGAGTGATTTCTGGGTCTTTGCAATGCAGACTGCCAGGTTGCCAAGGCCAAGGTCAGCTATCTTCTTCAACTGCTCTTTTGCCTCCAGCGTATACTCCACATTCCTTGCACCGTACATGAGCGTTGTAATGGTTTCTATCTTCTTTTCCAGGGGCCATGAAAGGTCATAAAGCGGCGTGAAGCAGTCAACACATGCTTCTGTGGCTTCGATGACAGCCTCAGCCAGTTCAACGGCACCCTTGCCACCGTCAGCCCATGCCGTATTTACTGCAACCTTTACATTATGCTCCTCGCAATACTTTCTCAACAGGTCAATTTCTGCCTCCGTATCGGAACTGAAACGGTTGACGGCAACCACAGGCCTGAAACCGTAATAGTGCATGTTCTCGATATGCTTGTCGAGGTTCTCAAATCCTTTTGCCAGCGCCTCGAGATTTTCATTGCCCAGCTCGGCAAGCTTTACCCCTCCGTGATACTTCAGAGCCCTGATGGTTGCCACAATTACAACGGCATTGGTTTTCAGGTTTCCCACCTGCGACTTTATGTTGAAGAATTTCTCTGCTCCGAGCTCACTGGCGAAACCGGCTTCCGTCACCACGTAATCACTGAGCGAAAGCCCCATTTTTGTTGCCAGAATGGAGTTTGTACCCTGGGCGATATTTGCAAACGGTCCGCCGTGAATAATTGCGGGAGTACCTTCAAGGGTCTGCACCAGGTTCGGCTTAAGGGCATCCTTGAGGAGCGCAGCCATTGCACCCTGGGCACGAAGATCACGGGCATATACCGGTTTGCCGGCATAGGTGTACCCGACAAATATGTTTCCAAGACGCTCCTTGAGATCACTGATGCCTGTGGCAAGGCAAAGTATCGCCATCACCTCCGAGGCAGCAGTGATATCAAAACCTGTCTCCCTTGGCACACCCTGGGATGTGCCCCCGAGACCGATCACCATATCACGGAGAGCCCGGTCATTCATGTCCATCACCCTCTTCCAGGCGATTGTACGGGGATCAATTCCAAGGTTGCCGTCAGAAGACTGTATATTATTGTCAATCATCGCAGCAAGCAGGTTGTGGGCTTTCTCAACAGCAGAGAGATCGCCTGTAAAATGGAGGTTTATATCTTCCATTGGAATCACCTGCGAGAAACCGCCGCCTGCAGCACCGCCCTTGATACCGAAAACAGGCCCGAGTGAGGGTTCCCTGAGAACCACGGTTGCTTTCTTTCCCAGCTGGTTTAGCCCTTGAGCCAACCCTATCGAAGTCGTTGTCTTTCCTTCGCCCGCAGGGGTGGGAGTGATAGCCGTAACAAGTATGAGCTTTGCCCTTGAGGCCTTCTTCTCATCAATCAGTGATAGCGGAAGCTTTGCCTTGTACTTGCCGTATAATTCAAGGTTGTCCTCTGTAAGTCCCAGTTTCTGAGCTACCTCGGTAATTGGCCTTATGGCTGCACTCTGAGCAATCTCGATGTCTGTTTTCATAGGGGAAACAATTGTTTGGGATAAATATAGTTTTAAATTCTTTTTCCAATGAACAAATAATTGTTGTGAAAGTTTAGTTCAACAAACAATTGGTCATAAAATATCATTGCCCACCTTCCCGGCCTCCATCCTTATCCTCCATCCCTGGGGATATCCGTTGTTTACCCTGCTGCCCAGATTGTTTGCAAAACCTAGAGGCACTCCCCTGTAGTTAAGCAGTACACGTCCATGCGGCATTGAAGCGGCCTTTAACGGCTCAAGCCTGAGGAATGACAGTGCCTCCTCTCTGTTCAGACTGTACACGGGCCAGGCTCCCTCCCTTAGCCTGACTGACATCGCCAGGTCATGTGCCGGGACAAGGTCATTGTTCTTTACTTCTCCGATCATGGTGCCCGATTTGATTACCGGCAGCCTCTCCTCAATGAAGCTGCTGATTGCTGCCTCCCCTGCCAGGGCTATTATCCTCCCGCTCTGCATTATGACCCTTTCACGGCCAAAGGATGCAAGATGTTCACTTCGCGAAAATGCCTCCGGCGAAGGCCTCATGACGGATTTCTTCCCTTCACGCACCCGCTGCCCCTGTACCTGCCCCTCAGGCTTGCGAAGCGCGGCAGTGAAAAATCCCTCTCCCCTGACCCGACCGGGATAAAACCCGTAACCCTCCGTCCCGCCGTACCGGACAGCAACCACAGGACTGTCAGCGGGCAGTTGCAGGTTAAGCGGCTCCGCTCCTGTCCCGCTGCTTAACCATGTTATGTTCTCCTCATTTTCGGCCGGGTTGAAAGTACAGGTGGAATAAATCAGGATCCCCCCCGGCTTCAGCGCCGGCCATGCCTCCATCAATATCCTTCGCTGCCTTTCGCTGCACAGCTTCGCATTCTGAACAGACCATTCCCTTATTGCAACCTGTGACCGGAACATCCCTTCACCTGAACAGGGAGCATCAGCTACAATCACATCAAAGAACCCCGGCAGCAGCGCAAAGCGCGAAGGATCAGCGTTGGTCACGATTACATTGCCCGTCCCCCACTTTGTGATGTTCTCCGCCAGCACTGCCGCCCGTGTCCGGATCACCTCGTTCGCCACCAGTATACCATCCTCACCAATCAGCGAGGCCAGGTGCGTGCTCTTTCCTCCGGGCGCCCCGCAGAGATCCAGCACCCTGATGCCTGACCTTACTGAGGTCAGCTGCCTGAAGACCTCACCAAGGAACATGCTCGATGATTCCTGGGGATAATAAACCCCCGCGTGAAACAGCGGATCAGCAGTGAAGATAGGCCGGCCGGGAAGGTAATACCCGTCATGTTCCCATTCCACCCGCTCATAACCGTTTACCGGATGAGGCCACTTCAGCGTGTTGATTCGGATTGAAACAGAGGAAGGCTCCCCGAATGCCTCAGCAAGGCTGCCGGCATCTATATATGCCTGATTTTCAATACGTAAAAGGAATTCCGGGGGTAGCATCTGCAACCTATTATCCAACAAATATAACCATTGAATACAATCCGATCCGCAGGGAAGATATTTATCACCCTCGTACCTGAAAAAAGTAATTCCTTCCCGGGAATACAGGCCAGGAAAGAGATCAGTTCCGTGATCCCGGGAAGGAAGCAGATCAGTCCCGTGCCCCCGGCCAGGAAAGTGAACAATCTCTGTGGCCTGCAGAAGAAGAATGCCGCCCCGGTGGTCCGGGACGGCATATAAAAAATAACCCCTAAAACCTAAACTGTCTTATTGTGCGGTATTTGCCGAAGCAAATCCGTGAAAAGACTCAAGTGTAAGAGATACACTAATTAGGTAAGGGCAAATCTATAGCCCGCAGGATGAGCTTAAGATGACTTTTCTCATGATTATGACATTTAACATTTTTTAGGAAGCTCAGGGGATAAGCACTCTGCCTGAGTCTCTTAACAACCCGGGGTTACTCACTGACCGGAACTTCACGGCCTGTCAGCCTCAGACGTGCAGCTACAACCGGCGGAGCTTCAGACCCGCTGACTGCTCCTCCTCCGGGCTGCCCGCCTCCTACACTCACTGTGAACCACCCGGGCTCAATGACTCTTTTGTCCCTGTCATTGATAATCGAGAACTGTTCAGGCTTCAGGGCAAACTCAACACTTGTGCTTTCACCCGGTTTGAGCGTTATACGGTCAAATCCCTCCAACTGCCTGACAGGCCTCGGTGAAGATGCCTTCTCATCTGTGATGTAAAGCTGAACAACTTCATCCCCGGTCATCTTTCCGGTGTTTGTGACTTTAACCTTCACCTTTACCTCGCTTCCGGCAACAGCTTTGGCAGGTATCTCCAGGTCTGAATAGGCGAACGTTGTGTAGCTCAGTCCGTAACCGAAAGGGTAGAGTGGCGTGCCTGTGAAATACCGGTAGGTGCGGCCCTTCATGTCATACTCATCAAAGGGAGGCAACTGGTCTGCAGAACTGTAGTATGTGACAGGCAGACGCCCGGCAGGGTTGTAATCACCGAAGAGGACGTCGGCAATTGCATCGCCACCTTCCACCCCGGGATAGCCGGCCAGCAGAACGGCAGCAGCCTTCTCCTGAGCCTGGAGTGAAGCAACGGGACTGCCGTTCATCAGTACCACCACCACCGGTTTGCCGGTTGCCAGCACTGCCGCAAGCAGTTCCTCCTGGATGGCCGGCAGGCTGAGGCTGGTCCGGTCTCCCCCTTCAAAGCCTTCGAGCTTCACGCTCATCTCCTCCCCCTCAAGGCGGGGCGAAAGGCCAAGTGCAACAATCACCGCATCAGCCTGCGAAGCTGCCTCAACAGCCTGTCTGACCAGGTCGCCCCGAGGCATGCACCAGAGGAGCTCCATGTCGGCATCACCCCCGTGATTGCGGTAAAGGATCTCCACCCTGTACTTTTTTCCGGCGGTGAAATCCATAGGGACGCCCCGTACTGCTGCATGATGATCATTGTAGAAGGAAAGCAGCGTGTCACCTTCTACGATGATCGTGTAGCCTGAGGATCCCCACGTACCAAGATAATATGTGCCGGTCACCGGCGGAACCAGGTCGGTTACCCAGTGAATGCCGAAATCATTTACGGGCATCAGCGGGTGAGGAGAGTCATTGTCCCAGTAAAAATCAATCATATCGTCAGTGCGGATAAAAAGAGGCTCACCCTTCATCTCGCGTGATGTATAATAAGATCCCTGAACACCCTGCCTGCCGTCCGGAGTACGGAAATACCTTGACGGTACCGGAACCAGGTTGTGCATCCCCGGAGCAAGGTCACTGCCCTCGGCATATATTACCCGCGCCTCAGGCTTCAGCTTGGCCTGAATACCCTCGAGCAGACTTACAGGGTCTTTCGGAATTCCGTTGTAGTTCCCTACCAGCACCTCATGGCTGGCTGCATTGGGCCCTAAGACAGCTACCGTCCTGATATCCCTGCTCAGAGGCAGGGTTCCGTTGCTGTTTTTAAGAAGGACAACCGATTCCTGTGCTGCCTTCCTGGCAAGCGAACGGTTGTAGTCAGAGCAATTTGCCTGGTAGGGAATCTGAGCATATTCCACGATGCTGTCAGGGTCAAACATCCCGAGCCTGAACCTCGCAAGCATCACCCGCCTGGCAGCCCTCTCAATATCCGCTTCGGTCACCAGTCCTCTCTCCAGGGCTTCCATCAGGTGCCTGTAGTCAACCCCGCACTCCAGGTCGGTTCCTGCCTTCAGAGCCATGGCGGCAGCTTCTGCCGGCCCGGCGGCATAGCCCTGGAAATTGTAAAAATCAGATACAGCCCAGCAGTCTGACACAATGTATCCGTCAAAACCCCACTCATTCCTTAGTATCCCGTACAGCTCATCACTTGCGCATGCAGGGTGTCCCCTGAACTGGTTGTAGGCACCCATGACCGAATACACCTTCCCCTCCTTTACAAGCGTGCGGAAAGCAGGCAGATAGGTCTCCCGGAGATCCCGCTCACTGACCACGGCATTGAACCTGTGCCTGATCGGCTCCGGCCCGGAATGGACTGCATAATGCTTGGCCGTGGCAATTGTTTTGAAGTATTTCGGATCTGATCCCTGCATCCCCTGCACAAACCGCAGTCCCATACGGCCGGTAAGAAAGGGGTCCTCGCCGTAGGTCTCCTGTCCCCTGCCCCATCGCGGATCGCGGAAAATATTTATGTTTGGCGACCAGAACGTAAGGCCGTGATAAATACCGCGGTCACCCCTCCTGACAAATTCATGGTGCTTCGCCCTTGCCTCGTCTGAAATGACATTGGCGACGTCAAGCATGAGCTCCTCGTCCCAGCTGTTTGCAATTGTGATCGACTGCGGGAAAACCGTTGCATAGCCTGCCCTGGCCACCCCGTGGAGAGCCTCATTCCACCAGTTGTATTCCGGGATACCCAGACGCGGAATGGCAGGAGCAGTGTAAAGCAGCTGCGCCGCCTTCTCTTCAGTGGTCATCCGCGAGACAAGGTCATCAACCCTCTTCTCAAACGGAAGGCTGGTATCAAGCCACGGATACTGCTGCGAAAGGGCTGACAGAGTCACGGTGGCTGCAAAAAGGAGGGAGAGAGATCTTTTCATTTTTTACCTTGAATAATATGCCGTTAAAGATATCACTTATTGGATATACTCTCCAATGCTCAAACCGGTAACAGTCAATTTCAATCCAACCGTCCTTTATGCAACATAATCACTGTACCAACGCAATTTGTAATTTTCATTCAAAGAAATAGTGTATATTAGACACTTCAAGGGCAGGAATATCAGCCTGCAGCGTAGATTAAACAAATGAACAAAATGTAATGATATGAAGATCAAAAGCATTGTACAGCCGGTGGCGGTCATGATGATGGCAGCGGCAACACTTGTTCCGCTGAAGACGGAAGCTCAGCGAAGGGGAGAAAGGCGCGACAGAACCCCTGTCCTCAACCTGGAGAAAGGGACAAGCGAGTTTGAGACGGCAAACTTCAGGCTCGGAGTTCTGAACTCAACGCAGACTGTGGCTTTTCTTAAGACAAATGATGCTGAAGCATTCGACTTTACCCCTGGTGACAGGCTGCAGGAAAGGTCTTCAAACGGGTTCTACCACCTGGGTGACCTGAATATCGGCCTTCGCACCGGGGATGGCCCGTGGGAATATTATTCAACTGCCCGAAAAAGAAGTGACATAGACATGCTTAATCCCGGCAAGCCTGAAATACTTTCGGTTGCAGATCTTACTAAGACGCTTCCAGACTCAATCCCCCTGAAAGTAACCAGGTACTGGGAGAAGGACGGCGGGGATGTTGTAATGCGGTTTACCCTTACCAATAACTCTTCAGAGCCTGTAGAGATAGGCGCCCTCGGAATGCCGATGGTCTTCAACAACAACTTCAACGGGAAATCGCTTGACCAGGCCCATGCCCAAAGCGTCTTCTTTGATCCTTACATAGGGATGGATGCCGGATACCTGCAGGTGGCACACCTTCACGGGAAAGGGAAAGTGCTGATAGCGGTACCATTCGGAAAGACCCCCTTCGAGGCCTGGCGCCCGCTGACTGATGATCCTCTCCCTTCAGGCTACACCTATGAAGGGTTGCACGAATGGATGGTTCACAGCAAGTCATATGCTGAAACAGCCTGGAAGGAAGCGGAACAGTGGAACAATCCGACCTCGGAAGTTCTGAAACCAGGAGAAACAGCCACCTGCGGTGTGAAGTTCATACTTGCCGGCTCGCTCCGGGATATTGAGACAAGGCTTGCCTCCGCCGACAGGCCGGTGGCTGTAGGTATACCCGGTTATGTTGTGCCCGAGGATGTCAATGCAAAGCTCTTCCTGAAGTACAGGAAGGGTGTAAAAGAAATAAAGTCAGAACCTGCAGGCGCCCTGGAGATAAAGGATGCCGGTACAAACAGCAGGGGATGGAGGGAGTATGACCTCAAAGGATTAAAATGGGGAAGGGCCCGTCTCACTGTCACCTATGAGGACGGCCTGACACAGACTGTTAACTACAAGGTAATCGAACCCGAGAGCAAGGTTGTTGCCGCCTATGGCAATTTCCTCACAACCGAACAGTGGTTCGATGAAAAAAATGATCCTTTCGGGCGTGCCCCGTCAGTCATCACCTATGACTACGAGAAACATGAGCAGGTGCGTCAGGACAGGCGGGTATGGGTTGCCGGGCTCAGCGATGAGGCAGGCGCCGGCAGCTGGCTCGGGGCAATCATGAAACAACTGGTCATGCCTGACCCGGAAGAGGTGAAGAAGATGGAGGACTTTGTCAACCAGACAATCTGGGGTGGCATACAGTACAATGAGGGGGATCTGAAATACGGGGTGAAAAAGAGCCTGTTTTACTATGAACCCCAGTCAATGCCGGAAGGGACCTATGACAAGGAGATCAGGTGGGCTCCTGACGGCAATTTCCCGTCATGGAACACAAAGGAGACCAACTCAGTCGGAAGATCCTACAACTACCCGCATGTGGCTGCAGCCCACTGGGTGATGTACCGCCTGGCCCGCAACTACAGCGGACTGGTGACACAGGAGGAGTGGCAGTGGTACCTTGAAAATGCCTTTCATACCTCGATGGCAATGATAAAGATGGCGCCCCACTACGCCCAGTTCGGACAGATGGAGGGTACAGTCTTCATCCTGATCCTCAGTGACCTGAAAGCGGAAGGAATGACTAAGATGGCGGCTGACCTCGAAGCTGCAATGAAGGGACGCGTCGACGTCTGGATGAAGCTGGCATACCCGTTCGGCAGCGAGATGCCGTGGGATTCAACAGGCCAGGAGGAGGTCTACATGTGGGCCAAATATTTCGGCCTTGATGACAAGGCGCTGGTGACCCTCAACGCAATACTCGCTTACATGCCCACAGTGCCTCACTGGGCTTACAACGGCAACGCACGCCGCTTCTGGGATTTCCTGTTTGCAGGCAAGCTCTCCCGCTTCGAGCGGATGATCCATCACTATGGCTCGGCGCTTAACTCAATCCCGGTCCTTAACAGCTACCGCGAAAACCCGTCAGACCTATATCTTCTGAGGGTAGGCTATGGCGGTGTGCTTGGAGCAATTTCTAATATAACCCGGGACGGCTTTGCCCCGGCGGCATTCCACTCTTTCCCTCAAACGCTGAAAAATGACGGCATAACAGGGGACTATGGCACCGGATTCTTCGGGTACGCCATAAACAGCTCAACCTACCTTGTCAACAGCGATGAGTTCGGGTGGCTCTCCTTTGGCGGCAACACAAGTGTAAATGGCAAATGGGTTACCGTTGACATAACCACGGCTGCAAGGTCAAGGGTTTATGTTGCACCGGCAGGTGTGTGGCTGACTCTTGATGCCGGCAGGTTCAGCAGTGTTTCTTATAATACTGCCACCGGCACCTTAAAAATGACAATTGAAAAGGGAGAGACCTGGTCGCCGGAGGCATTGCTTCACATCAGCAACCCGTCACGCGAGGGGAACGCCGTAACATACAACACCGGGAGACTGAAATCAAACGGAAGAGGCGCCTTCGTGATTCCTGTCAGCAAAAAGGCAGCTGTGGTTACACTGAAGAGAGCCGGATAACCTGGTGCGAAGTGTTGCTTTGATTTATTACCTTTGGGATTAAGGCCGGCCTTGCGGCCGGCAGTAAACCAGTAATAAGATCATGAGCAACAGAAGAGACTTCGTCAGAAACAGCCTCCTGGCATCGGCAGGAATTGCAGGTATGGGCCAGGTGACATCACTTTACGGCGCTTCAGGAAAAAAAGTGAGCCCCTCCGACAAAATCAGGGTGGCACTGATAGGCGGCCGTAACATGGGCTGGTCAAACCTCGAGACTTTCCTGAAGTTTCCGCAGGTGGAATGTGTTTCAATTTGCGATATAGACGACGAGTGGCTTAACAAAAGGGCCGCTGACACGGAAAAAATTGCCGGCAAAAAACCACGGCAGCTTGTTAAGGACTGGCGAAAGGTGACTGACAACCCTGACGTGGATGCAGTAATTGTTGCCACACCTGATCACTGGCATTGCCTGCAGGCCATTGCGGCCATGGAGGCAGGGAAGGATGTCTATTGCGAAAAACCGCTTGCAAACTCAATTGCAGAATGTGACGCGATGGTCAGGGCTGCACGGAAACATAACCGGATTGTGCAGACGGGCCAGTGGCAACGGAGCGACCCCCACTGGCAGGATGCCGTTGCCTTCATCCATTCAGGCAAACTGGGACGGATCAGGACTGTAAAGGTCTGGGCGTACATGATCTGGAAGAAAACACTTCCTGTGCAGCCTGACGGCCCGGTTCCGCCGGGAGTCGACTATGATATGTGGCTCGGTCCGGCCAGGCACAGGCCGTTCAACCCGAACCGCTTTCACTACAATTTCAGGTATTTCTGGGACTATGCAGGCGGACTGATGTCAGACTGGGGCGTTCACCTGCTCGACTATGCCCTGCTGGGAATGAAAGCTTACCTGCCAAAGGCAGTCTATACCGCAGGAGGAAAGTTTGCGTATCCGGGTGATGCCATGGAGACTCCTGATACACTCCTGGCTTCGTATGTATATGATGATTTCACGGTAAGCTGGGATCATGCCTGCGGCGTCAAGGACGGCCCCTACGGGAGGGAGCACGGACTGGCATTCATCGGCGAGAACGGAACGCTTGTGCTTGACCGGAACGGATGGGAGGTCATCCCCGAGGTTGATTCCGCACCGCGTATGGAAGCCGTACCCCTGATGAAGAAAACTGAACAGATCGAAGGGCAGGCCGTGGCAGGCGGAGGCCTGGCATCACACGTGGCAAATTTCCTTGACTGCATGACAACACGTAAGCTGCCGAACGCCGATGTCGAGATCGGAGCCCGGGTTGCAAAAATGACACACCTCGCCAATGTCTCCTGCAGGCTGGGAAAGCCGCTTACATGGGACAATGCACTGAACAGGTTCGGCGAGGCCGAAGCAAATGCACTTATCAAACCCTACTATAACGAACCGTGGAAATTCCCGCAGTATTAACCTCTTAACCAATCCAGATGAAATCAAGACTCCTTCTCCCCGCCCTAATACTGACACTGTTGCTTTCAGGATGCAGCCAGTCAGACTGGCAAAAGCTGTTCAACGGCAGAGATTTTACCGGCTTCGTACAGAAAGGCGGACAGGCGCAGTTTATTGTTGAAGACGGCGTGATGGTGGGTATCTCCGCCACCGGCACCCCGAACAGCTTCATGTGCACGACAGAAGATTTTTCAGATTTTATCCTCGAGTTCGAGGTGACGGTTGATACCCTCCTGAACTCAGGTGTACAGATCAGGAGTCACAGCACAGAAAGCGGCGACAGGACCCTGGTCTACGGCTACCAGGTGGAGGTCGATCCATCCGACAGGGGGTGGAGCGGCGGCATCTATGACGAAGCCAGGAGAGGCTGGCTCTACCCTGTCACCCCGAACAACCAGGCCGCAGTTAAGTCGTTCAACAGGCATGACTGGAACAGCTATCATGTGGAAGCCATCGGCAACAGGATCAGGACCTGGGTAAACGGCATCCCTGTTGCTGACCTCCTGGATGATGCTGACTCTTCAGGATTCATCGCATTCCAGGTGCATGCCGTCAGCCCTGAGCTGGCAGGCACAAGGGTTATGTGGAGGAATATCAGGATAGCCACTGAGAACCTGGAGAAACTATCATGGCCTGACACTTCAGGAATTTACCAGGCGAACTTCGTCCCCAACACCTTGAGTGAACGGGAGAAGGCCGATGGCTGGAAGCTTCTCTTTGACGGCACCACCACCAACGGCTGGAGGGGAGCACATATGGAAGCTTTCCCTGACTCAGGATGGGTCATCGAAGACGGTTGCCTCAAGGTGCTTGCTTCCGGAGGTGCAGAGTCACAGGCAGGAGGCGACATAGTCACAGTTGACCAGTACAGTAACTTTGACCTGTTCTTTGAGTTTCTGATCACCGAAGGGGCCAACAGCGGGGTGAAATACTTCGTTACCGAAAAATATCCCACCGCCGGGTCGGCAATCGGGCTTGAGTACCAGATACTTGATGACCAGCGTCACCCCGATGCAAAAATGGGACGTGACGGCAACCGTACCGTCGCCTCACTTTACGATCTTATACCGGCTGCCAGCAAACGGTTCAACGGTGTAGGTCAGTGGAACTCGGCACACATAGTATCGCTGAATGGCCACGTTGAACACTGGCTCAACGGCTTCAGGGTACTCGAATACGACAGGGGCAGCGAGGAGTACCGCAAGCTTGTAAGCGAAAGCAAATACAGGGACTTCGCAGGTTTCGGCGAGGCAGAAGAAGGTCACATACTGCTCCAGGACCACGGGAATGAGGTCTGGTTCCGGAGTATCAGGATAAAGCAGCAGGCAAGTGGCAGCAGGCAGTAGTGTTGACAATAAAATCCTGTATTTCTGCCTATTGCCTATTGCCTGATGCCTATTGCCTGATTCACAATGTCATCTACCTTACTGCAAACTTGTAAGTAGTGCTTGACAGGAAAGGATCCTCCGGGGTCAGGATGACTGACGGGAAAGATGCCTGGTTGGGGCTGTCAGGATAATGCTGCGTCTCAAGGCAGAAGCCTGAGCGGTATTGGTATACCTTGCCGCCGCGGCCGGTCTGTGTGCCGTCAAGGAAGTTGCCGGTGTAAAGCTGCACACCCGGCTGATCGGTTATAACCTGAAGGATTCTGCCAGTTGAGGGATCATATACCTCGGCATCAACATCCTCAACATTGTCGAGGACAAAATTGTGGTCATAGCCTCCGCCAAGGACAAGCTGATCATACGCCTCGTCTATCCTCTCACCAATCATGTGCGAAGTGCGGAAATCAAACGGAGTGCCTTCTACAGCCCTCAGCTCACCCGTGGGAATGAGGGTGGAATCAACAGGGGTGAATGCCGATGCCCTGATGAGAGCCTCATGGTCAAGGATGTCGCCATTGCCCGCACCGTGCAGGTTGAAGTAGGCATGGTTCGTAATATTGAGAACAGTCCGCCGGTCAGTGGTGACCTTGTAATCCATTATAAGTTCGTCTTCATCGGTCCAGGTATAGACAACCTCTGCAACCAGGTTGCCGGGGTAACCCTCTTCCATGTCAGGCTTGTTGTAGGTGAACTTCACTGCGGGGAAGTCGGTGTCTTTCAGCACCTCTGCCGTCCATGCCCTGCTGTGCCAGCCGGTGGGACCTCCGTGAAGCGAGTTGGCACCGTTGTTCAGTGCAAGGGTATACTCAACGCTGTCAAGGGTGAATTTGCCTTTTGCAATGCGGTTGGCATACTGCCCTACAACCTTGCCAAAATAAGGATCGCCTGCAAGGTACTTCTCCAGGTTGTCATAGCCGAATGTTACATTTGCCCTTTCGCCTTTCCTGTCCGGCACATTGATCTCAACGATCGATGCACCGTAGTTTGTGAGTTTTACAACATCACCCTTCTTGTTCGTAAGTGTGAAGAGGGATATTTCCTTCCCCTCAAATGAACCGAAACTTTCAGTTGTTACCATCTCTTTTGCCTTGTTGTTTCCGCATGAGCTCATGCCAATCATGACAAGTGCTGCTGCCGTTAGTAAAATGATTCGTCCTGTTTTCATTATTGATAGGTTATAATAGTACTCGCAAATATAGTTCATTGGCTTCATTTCCCCATTATAAGCCGTCCTGGCTTTGCTCCCGGCATTCCGTGATCATGTTCAGCCTCCGGACCCCGGCATCTATTCCGTAACAGTCAGCACCGTCACAGATGCCGGCGGTACTGAGAGGCTGAGCATATTGTTCCTTATCCTGGCCCCAGTAAAAGGCTCAGGCCTGACAGTCTCACTCTTCTCAAAGGTATTGTGCGCAGTGAGCGCCTCTCCCCTCAGCACCCTTCCCGAAACAGCTTTATACTCCCCTCCCCTGAGGTCAATGAGCAGTTCTGTCTCCTTCCCCGGATCCACATTCACAACAGTGATATTTATCGCACCATCCTTACCCTTTGATGCAGAAGCGCTTACAGCCGGAACCTCCCTGCCGTCCATGACATAGGTTCCGCAGTTGAGATGAAGCGGCAGCAGGGTAGCATCATGATGCACCTTGTACATCTCGAAAACATGATACGTGGGCGTCAGCAGCATCTTCTCCCCGTCAGTCAGGATTAGCGACTGCAATACGTTGACTGTCTGGGCGATGTTTGCCATTTTGATTCTATCGCATCTCTCGTTGAAATAATTCAGTGAGAGACCGGCTACGATGGCATCCCTCATGCTGTTCTGCTGATAGAGGAACCCCGGGTTGGTGCCGGGCTCCACATCCCACCATGTACCCCACTCATCAACCACCAGCGCCACCCTCCGTTCCGGGTCATACCTGTCCATGACGGTAATATGCCTGTCAAGAGCCTTCTCTACATTCAGGCAGCGCTCAACAGTCTCAAAATATTCCTTTTCGGTGAATTTCGTGGCAGAGCCCTTGTTGCTCCAGTTGGTTGTATAGTAGTGCAGCGAGATACCCCACATCATCCAGTTGGGTATCTTTTTCATAAGGGTCTCAGTCCAGTTGTAGTCTGTTGAATTGGCTCCTCCCGCAACCTTGAGAAGCTGATTATTCCCGTAGTCACGGGCATATGTGGCATACCTCCTGTACTGGTCTGAATAAAAGTCTGCAGTCATGTTTCCGCCGCAACCCCAGTTTTCATTGCCCACACCCCAGAATTTTACATTCCACGGCTTCTCCCGGCCGTTGGCACGGCGAAGGTCAGCCATCGGGCTTACCCCGTCGAAATTGACATACTCTACCCACTTCGACATCTCCTCAACCGAACCGCTGCCGACGTTGCCGCAAATGTACGGCTCAGCCCCGAGCTGCTCACAGAGATCGAGGAACTCATGGGTTCCGAAGCTGTTGTCCTCGGTAACCCCTCCCCAGTGTGTGTTGATCATTTTGGGCCTTTGGTCACGAGGCCCAATGCCGTCCATCCAGTGGTATTCATCGGCAAAACAGCCTCCGGGCCAGCGAAGGTTGGGTATCTGTGTTTTTTTAAGAGCCTCCACGATGTCATTCCGTATGCCACGTGTATTGGGGATTGAACTTCCCTCTCCCACCCAGTATCCGCCGTAGATGCACCGGCCCAGATGCTCCGAGAAGTGGCCGTAGATATGCCGGCTTATCGTTGCCTTACCAAGGTCAGTCTCAATTATCAGGTTTGCCTTTGCCGGCTCACTTCTTTTCTGGGCAGATGCAGCCGGAGCCAGCAGTCCGGCTATCAGTACCATTGTCAGTGTTGTTCCAGTCTTCATTGCTTTCAGGTTTGAGAGTCATAAATTTAAAACAATATCATGACAAGACTGTCAGCCCAGGGCACTAAACTTGTAATAAGGTCAATTGTACCCCATGAGACTGGTACCTGAGATCTTAAACTTATAGGGCCATTGTTCATCATTTGCCTCATTCTCATCCCAGGGGTGCTGCCAGTAGGTCTTTGGAGCGCTGCTGACAACGAACCACAGGTTCCTGCAGTTTGCCGGGCATGTGAATTCAGCCGTTCCCGGCGAGGCAGAGAACATTTCACTGTAGAGACGGGTGCCGTCATTCTGCAGTGCCACAAAACCATATCGCCATCCGGCAGCCGAAGCATTTATCGATCTGTATCCCGGGGCACCGGCAATTCCTTCGAAGGAAGCAGCGATAACTGTTCCCGCTGCAGGGACGTTAAGCTTAATCACGTTGTAGCCGTGGTTCTCAATGCAGTCTTCAGGCGCTATCTGCCTGTACCCGTCTGCTGCCTGGTTCAGGCTGCAGGAGTGGGCGCCGATGTGGCTGCTGCCGGCAGAACGCAATGCATTAAGATCCCATGTGACCATCCTGCGGGCATAATCAAACTGCTCGTCATTGTACTGCTCAAGGGTAATACCCGTAATCCTCATGTATGCCTGTGCCGGATCTTCCTGACCATTGGCGCCTGATTCCTTCCAGAGCCTCCCGATGAAGTCAATGCCGTGCTTGTCAGCCCAGTAATAATGGATGAAATAACTGGCATACCGCTGCCATTCATGAAAAGTTGAACGGTGACAGTTTTCGATGTAAACATTAAAGTTGTAGGAACTGAATGCCTCGGCAGGAAAACTCTGGTAAGCCTGCCACTGGGCGGTCTGTTCCCAGAAACCGTTCCCTCCGTTCCCACCGAAACCATACCTCCATCCGGAGTTGCCCCCGTTATCACAGTAGACCTGGTACTGGAAACTGTGCCCGATCTCGTGGGCAATGGTCGATCCTACCGGATGGCAGGTGGATGGACTGACCCAAAGGGCCCCTACTGTGTTGTCATAGCCTGCTCCGGTAGCCAGCCAGTCGGTCTGGTAAAGCAGGAAAATCATCATCTTGTAATTGTCAGTCTTTGAACTGCCAGGCGTCAGAAACTTCAGTGTGTTGACGTTCATGTTCCAGAACTGTTCAGCCTTTGCAAGCAGGTCATCGATGTCAACCCTGTATGCGGGATCAGGATACGTTGACGGGGTTATGAAACCCTGCTCATCGTAACCCTTGCCCCAGAAGACTATGAAGTGTTCTGACTGTTTGCTCCTGCCATAATACCACGTGCTGGAGCTCTTGAACAGATCCATGCTCTTCATCTCCTGGGGGATATATATCCTGCTTACATCAACGGTTGCCGGGTCAAAACCTGCCTGCTGCGTAACAGTAATACTTCCCTTAGTGGCGCCCGAAACAACAGATACACGGGCAGTACGGGCAGCTGATGTAGGATTCGGCTCGTAACTGAATTTTACAGTCACAGGCACCCCAGGCACCCCTGCAAGTATTGAGGCATCAATCCATTGCTGGTCTATCGAGGTTATGCTCCACCTCTGATCGGATGTAATCTGAACCGTTAACTCCCCGCCCGCGGCTGCTGCCGAAATCTCTTCTGACGAAATAACAAGATTCGCCTCAATATCAGGCTTTTCCCTGCATGAAGAGAGGACAATCGCCCCCATAAGCTGGAGAACCACCAGCAAACCTGTCAACATCCCTCTCTTTAATCCTCTTCCTTCTTTCAACTTCACGATCTTCATTTTAACCTCTATCATTTTTGCTGCCGGTGGCCGGGCCCTGTGCCCGGCCACCGGCAGCAAATCATTTAAACATTGTAACCGGCAACGCCGGATCCCTTCCTGTGCCTGAGCCTGACCTTCACTTCATGACTTTCGGCAGAAACAGGCAGCACAAAAACCTTCGTGCCGTTAGTGTCTTCCGACTCTCTTATCCTTTTGCCGTCAACCTTCACCCTGGCCCTGCCGTTTGCAGTTACCATGAGCACAGACTTGTGAGTATCACCTGACCTGTTCTCAAGAACGAAGCTGACTTTCTTCATTTTCCTGTCAACAGTTATCTCCCTGCCTTTGGCGAAGCCGTCACGTTCCATCTCAAGGGTAAACCTGGGGCCTGAGGTGACAGCCGAGAACCTCGACCTGACACCGTCACGCGGCTCAACAGCAAAACTCTTTTTTTCACTCCTTATGGTCCCGCCGTAGGCGAACCATCCGAAAAGCGGATCATCGGTAAGAACAGTCTGGGCAGTCCTGAAGATGGCTCCGTTGCCGAGGTCTGCCTCGCCGTCATAGAACCAGGCTCCGCGGTCTATCTCCTTCCTTATCCAGGCATTTCCCCTCTTCGATTCCATGAACGCCCAACCCATCGCCCCGTCTTTCTCTGCACCCGGGAACCAGTATCCGTATCCCGATTCAGGGGTACCGGTGTTCATAAGGGCATAGGGGGCAAGATATGATGCATACCCGAGCTGAAGCCAGTCATACGGTTTGTCGGCAAACCTGATGGCGTAGTCGAGTATTGACCAGCCGCCCATCCTTGCCATATAGCTGAGGCAATGGTTGTCAGAACTGTAGGTAAAATCACTTCCCAGCAGGAAGTACTTTGCCTCAAGCCAGCCGCGAACTGCCAGCCCGGCAATGTTCTGCCTCTCCATAAACTCCCTGGCATCAGTCCTGCTGACATAGGGATGCGAATACGATACCTCCCTGCTCTTGTCAAACCACAGGTTGCTGTCAGGCTTCATCTCATTGAGGGTGCCGTATTTCGCGAACGCATATGACGACTCAAAGGCGGTACGGTCTATTGCATACTCTGATCTGAACGGATATTTGTCATCATAAACGAAATACTTCACCTTCTTCTCATACTCAGCCCTCAGCCAGTCAGCATCCCCCTTTCGACCCTCCCTTTCAAGGTCAGCCATCAGGTTCTCAATGACAAGCTCATTGTAACAACCCCATTTGTAGGTCTCATACCAGGGAAGGATCTCATACGGGTAGATGAAATAAGCCCTTGCTGTCTGATATGCACGTTCCAGGTAGCCGGCCGCATCAAGGTAATGAACCTTGTCAGGGTACATTTTGGCAATCTGGTACATGTGATAGTAAAGCATTGTGATATGGGGATAGTCATATGACCTCCATATCTTCATCCTGTCGAGATTCGTGGTGCTGATCTTTGCCCTTTCAACCGGGTCACGGGCAACCTTCCAGTTGGGTACCCCGTAGATCCCGTACGGATAGGGATCATCCCTGTCAGTCCTCTGAAGCCCGTTCCACACAAAATACTTCAGGTAATACTCAACAGCGTCAATCTCCTTCTGATCAGGGAAATATACGTTTTTGGCAGCCACATACGGCGCCTTGCAGAGTCCCGGATCATCACATGCAAGCACATAACCCCACCATCCGTCAAAGCCGTCAGTATTGTCAGGCCCGCGGAGGATGCCGTTCTTCATGTCATATGCCGAGAACAGGCCGTTGTACCATTTCGTGGTATCCCTGTGCTGTGTGCTGTTGACAATGAATGAACTCCTCTTCTTTACAAGCGTCTCAACCGGTTCGGTGGCAAAAAACTCAAGGTAGGTCTTCTGTCCCTTGCCGTAATGGACTGTCAGCATGTTTTCCCCGAGTTTCCGGAAGGCAACTTCATAAATATGATGCCCCGGCTGCTTTTCTCCGAGATAGCTTATTTCCGTCTGCGCCGGGAACTCCGCCACAACCGAGTCAATCACGTTCTTCGTATGAAGGGAGAACTGTGCCTTAAGGTCAGTGGGAACAGTCATGCCCGGTACCACCCTGATGTCAAACAGCCCTTCATCATAAAGGAGCTGCCGCATCATGTCAAAGCTGTCTGCCCAGGCAATCCTGAACCGGTACTTCAGGGCCTCGCGGCCTGTCTCTCCACCTATTTTAACCGAGGTGTTGGGCTGCCGCCAGGTGCCGCTCTCCACAGCTGCAGATGCCACCGCCGAGTGCATGTAAACCCTGTAGCCTCCCCTCCCGCCGTCAAAATACTCAAGCCCTGTCCCTTCACCGGGAAGGATCATCAGGTACGGCGGTTCGCCCGACGGACGGGTGAAATAGAGAAACGAGCCGTTACCGGATATGAAGTGATGCTTTGTAAAGCTCCGTTCAAATATTGTGTCCGGATTTTCACTCCGGGCAATACTCCAGGGCAGGTAAAGGGCCAGATCACCTATCTCAACCTCTTTACCGTCACGTGTACCCAGCTCAATTTCCCAGTCGAGCGCATTCCCGGCAAGGGAGAAACTCTCCTTCAGGGTTACAGGATCAGTGCCCTCACCCGATGAAAGAACCATCGTGCTCCCGTCGGCAGTAAGCTCATTCCTCCTGTTGTAAGGCATCTCAACCCAGGCGCCGTTACCCGTCCTGTAAACGATCTTCAGTCTCCCCCACGGGGCGCGTCTGCTGACGATATCCGCACCGTAGCGGTCAAGCGGATCAGTAACCGATGTCAGCCCTTCAGGGGTGACAACGGCCCTCATCCTTTCGCCTTGCAGCACTTTCCCCCCGGGAGCATCCTGACTGTAAACAGCCTGGCCCGCTCCGCTGAGTGCAAGTAATGAAAGGATGAGAAGACCGGGTATCAGATTTTTCCTTCCGGTCATATCAGTTTGCAGTTTTGTTGATCCATACAATCGATGTGGGAGTCCAGTCCCGGACCTGTTCACCTTCCCTGGCAGCTGCAGTTCCAACGACCCTGTTCAGTCTCAGGTAGTTGGGAATAGCAACAAGATCGGTTCCGTCATTCCATTTACCCTTTATGGTCATGGTGCCGCCGAACATGTCACTGCGCCATTCGGCTGTAAAGGGAGCATCCCCAACCGGCTTTTCAATGTCAGGCTGGTCAGCCTTCTCCACACTGTAGATCATCGGTCCGTACCTGAGGGCTATCCTGCCCCTGTCAGCCTCAATCCGCTCGTCGGCAACAACAGTCTGCACCTCCAGCGGAATCACAAAGGAAATCACATCACCCTTCTTCCACTCCCTGGTGATCGGAATATAACCCCTGTCAGCCCCGGCTGCAACTGCTTCGCCGTTCACGGCAAGACCGCCAATTGAATTCAGCTCGGGAGTCGGAGTATACAGTTCACTCGTCTTCCTGTCAGGCACCCTTACCCATACGGTAAATTTCTTCGTTTCTGCCGGGTTGACAGTAATTGAGACATCACCCTTCCAGGGGTATTCTGTTTTCTGTACCATCTCCACGTTTGTTCCGGCCACCTTCTCAACGTTGATCGTACTGCCTATATAAAGGTTGACATAGATCCCGTCATCGCTCTTGACATAGGTCCATGTCGGGATCATCAGGAGTGTTCTGGGTATATTGCCTACGCAGCAGGGGCACACGTGCCAGTCTGAACGCATCCGGTTTGAAGAAAGCGGATTCGTATAGAAGAAATTCTTACCTGCAACATCAATCGATCCGAGGAGGGCATTGTAAATTGTCTCCTCATAAAGGTCTGCGTATTTTGCATCGTGATAGGCAATGTTCATCTTGTGCTGGAAGAAGATGAGACCGCAGCTGGAGCATGATTCGCAGTAAGCATTGTTGCCCAGCGAATAGTTGCCGCCGAATCCTTCCGATGTCTCACCGCTTCCTACACCGCCAGTCAGGTAATACTTCTTATTAACCATATTGTCCCAGAGAGACATTACAGCGCTCTGGTAATCGGTGTCACCCGTCTCGGCAGCCACATCTGCCATTCCCGAGTAGTTGTATACCGCCCTTACGGCGTGACCCACAGCTTCATACTGCTGCTGTACAGGCACATGGCTCTGGTCATACTCTGAACCGTCCTTGCGGCTGTCAAGCAGGAACTTCGCAAGGGCGATGTAGCTGTCACCGCGGCCGTTGCCCTCCATGTCATTCACGAAGCGACCGAAGCGGACCAGCGCCTGTTCCATCTCCTGGTGACCGTCAAACCACTCCTTCTTGCCGGGGTCGATATTGGCAACCCAGCAGTCGGCAAGCTTCTTTGCACCTTCATAAAGCCTTGTGTCACTCCCTTCGGTGAGGGTGTAGTGATTAATGGCTGACTCTATAAAATATCCGGCAACATAACCTTCATGATTGCCCCTTGTCTCGGGAGCCCATCTCTCCTTCCACCTGGTGGTGTCACGGAGGGTATATGCAGTCTGAAGATACCCGTCAGGTTCCTGGGCCGACAGAATTACAGGGATCCACTTCTCGAGGGTCTTTCTCATCTTTTCCTGTGCGGCGATGATCTCTTTATCACCCTGCGGATCAACCATCAGTGCAATGCACATCGATTCAACTGTCTGGTGTACCCATGCATTTGAGAAGACATAGCCCAGATGCTTTCCGTGAGGTTCACCGCGAAGGGCCTTCGCTGCCTCAGTGAAATTGTCAAGCCCGCCCTGGCCCCTTTCAAGGTCAGTCCTCTCGATCATCTCAATGCAATGAGGTATCCAGTCTGTAATCAGGGCCTTCGCCCTGTCATTCCAGAGTGGATTGTCAATCTTGTAGCGGCGGGTGTATACCACATCCAGCCTCTTTTCCTCCGGAGGATTGACAACGGAGACATTCAGTGACGAGGATGACTTCATTTTTCCGGCCTGTGATGATAAGGTGAGCACATAGTCGCCGGGGACAGTAAATGTGGCTGTGGTTGTATCACTCTTGGCGTTCTCAAAGGTTACCGCTCCCGGACCTTCAGCAGTCCACAGTGTCTTCTTCAGGGGATCTACGCTCTTGATAAGTCCGGTCAGATAAGTCTTGCCGCCGGTAACGACCATACGGTCCACACCGGCTTTGATAACCGGTGCAACGGCAGGGGCGTTCTCGGGTTTGAAGACCTGCCACTCAAGAACCGGGGAAAGAAAACGGGTTACCGAGTCAACCTCGAGCAGGATCTTTGTGGTGGAGACTTCTGTGAAAGTCGTGTGATTGAATTTGTCATTTTCAAGACCGAGGCCTGAAGGGTTCTCCACATCAACATATTCATTCCCGTTCCAGTACTTGAACCTGTATGCCTGCGGCAGTTTTACAAGACTTTCATAGTCATAAAGGAAGAGAGCAACCTCATCTATCTGCACCGGCTGTTCCCATATATACTCATAGCGCATTACACTGAGGGCCTGCTGGCGCTGCTGGGGTCTGTTGGGATTGTTCATCCAGCGCTTCATGTCATTGTTCACGCTGTCAGGAACAAGCCCGTCATTGAGCTCTTTGATTTCCCTCTGTCCGCCACGGGTAACCTGTCCTCCCCTGGCCAGTACTGCAAGATTGTCTTTCCCGGATTTTCCGGACCCGCCTGTAGCACACGACGGGATCATTATGACCGCCAGGAGTGCAGCGGCCATGATCGGGATGATTCTGTTTTTTCTCATTTCCCAGTTTTTAAGCATTTAATAATAATGGTTGGTTCAGTTGTTAAGGTTAAATACGAACAGGTTGATACTGGCCGGGCCCACGGTAAGTGCACTTCCGGCTGGAACTTTTGCCGGGCCGGTGATCTTCACGTTTTCGGGCCTGCCGGGTTCATTGGTCGCCATGTCATCAGGTGCCGTGACCTGCCACAGTTCACCATCTCCTGCAATTGATCCGTTAACAAGTGTGACGGGGATCTTCACTTCGTCCCATGTGGCATTGACAACCGAGACAGTAAGTTTTTTACCCTCGCTGTCAAGTGTGGCAGCTATATCAACGGGCCTGGTCTCACCGCTGATGGCAACCGGAATTGTGCCGAAATACTGACGGTAGAGCTTGAGTACCTGCCCGGTGGCATCGAATACAGAACTGGTTGTGTTTGTCTTGATGCAACCAATAACGTTGACTGTCTGGGCGTAGTTTGCCATGAAAACCATGTCGCTCTGCCTCGAGTATTCATTGAGTCCTGCCGCAATGCCCATTGCATCGCGCATGAAGTAACGGGTTCCCAGTTCGCCATAGATATGCGGACCGTACCAGTAGTTCCACTCATCCATGCAGATGCGGATGTCTTTCCCCTGCAGCTGAGGTATCTCCTTGCGGTACTGCCGGTGAGCATCCGCTTTCTCCCTTATGGCATCTGGAATCTGCTTCACATGGGTCATCAGACCTCCCCCGTGCCAGTCCTGGCGGTAGAAATGCTCGCTGATCAGGTCCATGCTCTCAGAGCAGTTTGTGAGAACCATTTTGTCCCATTCGCCAAGCTCACCTACTGCAATCAGCTTTATATCCGGATCGACACTCCTCATTGCATCAGCGAAGGCGTTATGCTTCTTGACAAAATCGTCGGTTGACATGTGTCCAAGCTGCCAGTCACCGTACATCTCATTGCCTATAGACCACCACTTCACATGCCAGGGCTCGGGATGACCGTTGGCTGCTCTGAGCCTGCCCATGGGCGTATCAGCGGAACCGTTGCAGTATTCAACCTCCTCACGTGCCTGTCTGGAGTCACCAAGACCCGCGTTCACGGCAATGTAAGGCTCGGTGCCAAGTATCTTGCAGAAAGTCATGAACTCATGGAGACCGACATCATTGTGCTCCACTCCCTGCCATGCCGGGTTCTTGCGCGGCGGCCGCCTGTCACGGTCACCGATGCCGTCCTTCCAGTCATACCCGCTGACAAAGTTGCCGCCAGGCCATCTGTATACCGGGGCGTTGAGCTCCTTCAGCAATGCGATGACGTCTGAACGGAATCCCTCAATGTTGT
>CAZUIF010000027.1:10832-39143 GCA_964621005.1 uncultured Rikenella sp. | reverse complement strand
CCATGGCGGCAACAAACCTGCCGTGAAGGGCATCCCGCTTCTCCTTTACCTCAAGGATGCGGGGGTTGGTAGTCCTGTACAGAGCCTCGTCAAATTTTTCCCCGAAGCGTCCCCTGGCTTTTTCAACCTCCTTCTCAATCTTATCGCTGAGTTTTTCAAGGTGCTCCTCGATGAGCACATCGGCGCGGTAACGCTTCTTGCTGTCACGGTTGTCTATAAGCGGATCATTGAATGCATCAACGTGGCCCGAGGCTTTCCATATTGTCGGGTGCATGAATATGGCGGAGTCAAGGCCTACAATATTCTCATTCAGCAAGACCATGCTGTCCCACCAGTATTTCTTGATGTTGTTCTTGAGTTCAACGCCGTACTGACCGTAGTCATAGACAGCGCCAAGACCGTCATAGATTTCACTTGAGGGAAACACATAGCCATACTCCTTGCAGTGGGCAACGAGCTTTTTGAAAATATCTTCCTGAGCCATACTGATTTTGAGGTTCTCCGTTATATCAACCGGGCAAAAGTATATTAAAATCCGCGGTTTTACAATCAGGACCTTTTCTCCGGAATCAATTTGTATCTTTACGGTTCGTTTCTGAAAACAGCGGTATGAAAGTCAGGTGTGATTATCTGGTGATAGGATCCGGTATAGCGGGGCTCTCATTTGCCCTTAAGGCTGCAGACCACGGAAAGGTGTGCGTCATCACCAAGGCGAAGATGGATAACTGCAGCACAAATTACGCCCAGGGAGGCATCGCAGCTGTCATGTATGAGCCTGACAACTTCGAAAAGCATGTCAGGGATACGATGATTGCCGGTGCCGGATACTGTAACGAGGAGGTGGTGAGGATGGTTGTCAGCGAAGCACCCCGGCGCATCAGGGAACTGATCGAGATGGGGGTTGATTTCGACAAGAAACCTGACGGTACGCTTGACATGGCCATGGAGGGAGGCCACACCGAGCACAGGATACTTCATCACAAGGACTCCACAGGCGCCGCAATTGAGGAGGTGCTTATCAGGAAAACCCGGGAGCACCCGAACATACAGATATATGAGGATCATTTTGCAATAGACCTGCTCACCCAGCACAACCTTGGCGAGTATGTAACGCGTGAATGGACCAATATTGAGTGCTACGGCGCCTACGTGGCGGATCTCATTACAAGCAAGGTCAGGACTTTCCTTGCCAGGGTAACGGTTCTGGCTACCGGCGGCTGCGGAAATATATATCTTACAACCACCAATCCTCCCGTTGCTACCGGTGACGGTGTTGCCATGGTTCACAGGGCCAACGGGAAGCTTGAGAATATGGAGTTCATCCAGTTCCACCCAACCTCCCTTTACGACCCTAACGAGCGGCCGTCATTCCTTATCACTGAGGCACTCAGGGGTTTCGGTGCAGAGCTTCGAAACAATGCCGGGGAGAAGTTTATGCCCAAGTACCACGCCAGGGGTTCTCTTGCACCTCGTGACGTAGTTGCCAGGGCCATTGACAATGAGATGAAACTCAGGGGTGATGACTTCGTCTGGCTGGACTGCACGCATCTTGACGCCGAGCAGCTACGGTCACACTTCCCGCACATCAACGAAAAGTGTCTTTCCGAAGGCATTGACTTTACGAAGGATATGATTCCGGTTGTGCCGGCTGCGCATTATTCATGCGGAGGAGTTAGGGTTGACCGTGACGGAAGGAGTTCCATTGACAGGCTCTATGCGATAGGGGAGGTGTCATCAACCGGGCTCCACGGCGCCAACAGGCTGGCTTCCAATTCACTAATAGAGGCAGCGGTCTATGCCCACAGGGCGGCAGAAGATGCATCTGCCCGCATCGGTTCCCTTACCCATGAGGAGAAGATACCGGACTGGAACTATCACGGTACAACACATCTCGAGGAGATGATACTTGTGACCCAGAACTACAGGGAGATGCAGATGATCATGAGCAACTACGTTGGAATCGTCAGGTCTGACCTCAGGCTTGCAAGGGCCAAGACCCGGCTGGAGATCATATACCAGGAAACCGAGGACCTGTACCGGAGATCGACACTTTCGAGACAGCTTATCGAGCTTCGTAACCTGATTGCCGCTGGCTACCTGGTGATTAAAATGGCCCAGAACAGGCAGGAGAGCCTCGGCCTGCACTACTCAATAGATTACCCGGCCAGGCCGGGTTCAGAATTTTAACCGATTTTACAGATGGAAGAACAACCGATAATCAACGCACCCATATCAACGGGAGAAACTCCCTTTATGGCTGCCGCCTTTAAAGGGAATAATGCCTTCTGGAGGTATTTCACCGGAGTTGTTTCACCGTTCATTGTATCCAACATAATAGGTTCATTGCCGCTCGTGGCGGTTATGATGACAAACACAGTCGCAGGCACAATCCCGCAGAAGGGTGGAATGCCTGACTTTGAGGCAATGGGTGTCAACCTGAACCTGGGATTCGTTCTTACCGTCTTCCCGTTCATCCTTGCACTACTTACAATAATCCTTCTGGTTAAGCCTCTGCATCAGAGAGAGTTCAGTACGGTGGTCAACGGCGGCAGGAAAATAAGATGGGGAAGACTGTTTTTTGCAGCCTTCGTCTGGATGGCAGTATCTGCAGCCTGGCTGGTCTGGTCGCTGAAAAGCGATCCGGGGAACTTCAGGCTGAACAACACCTCGCAGTCGTTGATAATTCTTGCTGTCCTGGCTTTAGCCCTGATACCTTTCCAGGCTGCCTTCGAGGAGATTCTTTTCAGGGGTTACCTGATGCAGGGCCTCGCTGTCTGGACACGCAACAGGTGGTTGCCGGTCCTCCTGACATCTGTTCTCTTCGGGCTTATGCATGGTCTGAACCCGGAGGTAAAACAGTACGGATTTCTGACGATGATGCCACAGTACATCTTTTTCGGCCTTGTCTTTGCAGTACTGACAATGTTTGATGACGGCATCGAACTGGCAATAGGTGCCCATGCAGCCAACAATGTATTCCTTTCGGTGCTGATAACACACAGTGACATGGCCCTCCAGACACCGGCAATGTATGAACAGATTGAGATTTATCCCTGGAAGGAGTTTGCGGGCCTCGTGGAAATGTCTCTCGTATTCCTTGTGATAATGGCCCTCGTGTACCGCTGGAAAGATTTCCGGAAGCTGTACGCCAGGATCACCGCCCCGGCGCCGGTTCCGTCATTTACAGATGCTACCGATCCGCTCTGATCATTTCTGAAGTCACTCCCGGGTGCCTCAGATGCCGTAGATGCCTGTCGGATCTTCTCCCCGGCAACTGCCCCATTTGTCACGGATCTCCCCGATAATGGCCCGGATCTCGTCCACATCAGGAGATGTGAGCAGCCTCAGCCTTGTCTCCCTGAATCCCGGAAGCCCCTTGAAGTAATTTGAGAAGTGCCGCCTCATTTCAAGTATTGCCGGCTTTCCCTCTTTATGCTCAAGTGATTTGTCGAGATGCAGCAGTGCCAGGTCAGCCTTTTCCCCGACGGTTGGTTCAGGAAGGATCTCGCCGGTGTCAAGATAATGGCGAATCTCCCTGAATATCCAGGGCCGTCCGAATGTTGCCCTCCCTATCATTATACCGTCAACACCGTATTTGTCAAACATCAGCTTCGCCCGCTCAGGTCCGTTGATATCACCGTTTCCTATCACGGGTATTTTCATCCTTGGGTTTTTCTTAACATCGCCGATAAGAGTCCAGTCAGCCTCACCCCGATACATCTGCGCCCTGGTCCGTCCGTGGATCGTCAGCCCGACAATGCCTGTATCCTGCAGACGTTCAGCCACCTCGACAATTATCTTGCTGTCATCATCCCATCCCAGACGGGTTTTAACGGTAACCGGGATTTTTACCGCATTTACAATGGCTGATGTCATTGAGATCATCAACGGGATATTCTGGAGCATCCCGGCTCCTGCACCACGCGCTGCTATCTTCCTCACGGGGCAACCGAAGTTTATGTCGATCAGGTCAGGGCCCGCCTCTTCTGCCCTCAGCGCCGCCTCTACCATTGACTCTGTTATGTGACCGTATAGCTGTATCCCGATAGGCCGCTCATAATCAAACAGGTCCAGTTTTTTCACACTGCTCAGCCCATCCCTGATAAGACCGTCGGAGGAGATGAACTCGGTGTACATGAAATCAGCACCGAACATCTTGCAGACATACCTGAATGAGGGATCGGTAATGTCCTCCATGGGAGCAAGAAAGAGAGGCTGCTCCCTGAGTATTGTGTTTCCGAGTTTCAATTTCCTGTTACTGGTTTTCCTGTTCAGCCCCGAAGAGGGTCGGAGAGAGGTCCTGCCTGGATGTTTCGTTCCTGCGGAACACGTATGTAAGCCCGTACTTTTCGCAGCTGGCTCGCTTCTCATCCTCACCCAGCGACGAGAAACCGGCTTCGATCTCGTTCCAGAGCAGGGCGATCAGCTCATCGGCTTCTCCCCGCATGTCCGAGGTCCGGCTTACGCATTCGTTGACTCTCCTGTTGATTGTCCTGTAGTGGTTGCGGGTATCAAGGAACTTTTCATAGCGAACCTTGACGACAGCAATTGTAGGATTGGTAATCGGTGAATTGCCCTTCCTGATGCGATACTCCTCACCGTCAATTATCCTTTTTCCCCAGGCTACCAGTTCATTTTCGGTAGTGAGTGATGGGAGAGAACTGTCATCTGATGCAATACCGTAGAACGTCCTTGTTTCAGGCAGGATCTCACCTCGCAATATGGCCATATTCATAACCCTGAGAAAATGAGTAAGGTAAAGCCTTGCCTTTCGGGCAGTCTCCTGGTTTGCCCTGGCTTTTTCGTTTTGATTGGCCAGCGTCTGGCGCTGATGGCTGATTGAATTTTCAAAAAGTGGCAGAAAAGCCTGGATCTTAACCAGGGTCTTCATTGAGAATGCGAGCCTGAAAGGAGGTATCTCCTTGCTCATTTCAACGGCTTTCTTAAGGGCTCTGAGACGTGCAGAATCTGTGTTGGGCAGACGGCGATAAGGCATAAAAGGGGTATTACGGGTTAGCCAATATGCGAATATACACCCTGCAGAGAAATTGACAATGCCCTTCGCAATTAAAATTTGAGGTGATCGTGAAAAAAGTCAGCAGGTCTTGTTACATTAGCGTACTGGTACATAAAAGATATTCAGATATGTTTGAAAAAGAAGTTTACATTAAGCGCCGTCAAAGGCTGAAGTCACTGATGAATAACGGTATTGCCCTGTTTGTCGGTAATGTTGAAGCACCAATGAACTACCCGGACAATACCTATCACTGGAGACAGGACAGCGATTTTCTCTACTTCTTCGGCATTGATCTGCCGGGACTGGCAGGACTGATTGATTTCAACTCCGGGAATGAGATAATTTTCGGTAACGATTTTGATGTCGATGACATTGTATGGATGGGGCCCCAGCCTTCAGTTGCAGAACTTGCCTCGCGCGCAGGTGTGACCACCACCCATCCGATGGCAAAACTGACCGATGTTGTTCAGGATGCGATAGCCGGGGGCCGGGAAGTCCATTTCCTTCCGCCATACCGTGCTGAGACAAAAATGACACTTGGAGCACTGCTGAAGGAAAATCCATGCCAGATGCGTACGAAGGCCTCGGAGAAACTCATCAGGACAGTGGTATCACTCCGGTCCATAAAGGAGGATGTTGAGATTGCCGAGATTGAGAAGGCGGCAGATATCTCCTGCGAGATGGAGACAATGGCCATGCGGATGTGCAAGCCGGGTATTACGGAGAAGGAAATCTACGGAGTACTGCAGGGGATAGCATTTTCAAGGGGAGCAGGTCCGGCATTTCCTATAATCCTGAGCATAAATGGCCAGACACTTCATAATCACATTCACGTTAATGTTCTCAGGGAAGGGAGGATGATGGTCACTGACTGCGGTGCCGAATCAGACCTGCATTATTCTGCTGACCTGACGCGCACCACTCCCGTGGGCGGGAAGTTCAGCCAGCGTCAGAAGGAGATCTATGAAATAGTCCTGAAGGCCAACACAGAATCAATAAAGACGGCCGGACCGGGTATTTCAAACCGCGATCTGCATCTGAATGCCTGTAAAATCATCGCCTCCGGGATGAAGGATCTCGGCTTCATGAAGGGTGACATTGATGAGGCAGTTGCAGCAGGGGCACACGCCCTGTTCATGCCTCACGGGCTCGGTCATATGATGGGCCTTGACGTCCATGACATGGAAGCTCTGGGTGAGAACTACGTAGGTTATAATGATGAGGTGAAGCGCAGCACCCAGTTCGGGCTGAGGTCGCTTCGCTTCGCGCTGCCATACAAACCGGGCCATGTCTTCACGGTAGAACCCGGAATATATTTCATACCCGAGCTTGTGGCGAAGTGGAAATCCGAAGGAATAAACAGGGAGTTCATCAACTTTGACAAGGTGGAAAGCTACCTTGACTTCGGCGGCATAAGAATAGAGGACGATGTGCTTATCACCCCCACCGGTGCCAGGCCGCTCGGGAAAACCGCGCCCAAGACTGTGGCAGAGATAGAGGAGACCTGCAGGTAAATATGCAATTGGATCACGTATCGACGGGTCTCAGACCCGCCGATACCTGAAAGACAGTTAGTAAGCCTTGTAGTACTCGCGGTTCAGCCGCGCAATATTGAACAGTTTGATCTGCTTGGGGCACTGTGCCTCGCAGGCTCCTGTATTGGAGCAGCTGCCGAATCCCTGCCTGTCCATCTCCTCAATCATCGCCCTGACTCTCTCCCTGGCTTCGGGCTTCCCCTGTGGCAACAGCGCGTACTGTGAAACCTTGGCTGAGACAAAGAGCATGGCCGAGGCATTCTTGCAGGCAGCAACACACGCCCCGCATCCGATGCAAATGGCAGAATCAAACGCCTCGTCACTGTTCCTCTTCCGTACCAGGGTGCTGTTGGCCTCAGCTGCGGCACCTGCCGTCACGGAGATGAATCCGCCGGCTACCTGGATTTTGTCCATCGCACTCCGGTCAACAATGAGGTCCTTTATTACCGGGAATGTCTTCGCCCTCCATGGTTCGATGGTTACTGTCTCACCGTCCCTGAAGTACCTCATCGAGAGGTGGCAGGTGGTCAGTCCGGGTACCGGTCCGTGCGGATAGCCGTTTATGTACATACCGCAGCTGCCGCAGATCCCCTCCCGGCAGTCGTGGTCAAAGGCCACCGGTTCCTTTCCGTCTGTTACAAGTTTATTGTTCAGGAGATCAAGCATCTCAAGGAATGACATGTCAGGGGAGACGCCATCCAGGTCATATGACTCAAAGGCACCCCTTGCTTTTGCATTCTTCTGTCTCCATATCTTAAGTCTGAGCTTCATATCAGGAATTGTTTTCAGGTTTTACTTATAGCTTCTCTCCTTCAGTTCCACAAACTCGAACTTCAGCGGTTCCTTGTTGAGGATCGGGTCATTTTCCCCGTTGTACTCCCAGGCTGCCACATATGAGTATTCAGCATCTATTCGCTTCGCTTCACCGTCAGGCGTCTGGCTCTCCTCGCGGAAATGAGCCCCGCATGATTCCTTCCTGCCAAGGGCATCGATAATCATCAGTTCCGCCAGTTCAAGGAAGTCAGCAACGCGACCGGCCTTCTCAAGCTGCTGGTTCAGGTCTTCACCCTCGCCGGTGACCTTGAGGTCACTCCAGAATTCCTTCCGCAGTTCCCTTACCATTTCCCTTGCCTTTTTAAGTCCTTCCTCGTTCCTGGTCATGCCGCAGTAATCCCACATAATCTTTCCCAGCCTCTTATGGAAGCTGGCTGCAGTCTGTTTGCCCCCTATCGTGAGCAGTTTTTCCAGTCTCTCCCTGACGCTCTTTTCCGCCTCATCGAATTCCGGTGCGGTGGTAGGAATTTTCGCTGTTCTGATCTCACCGGAGAGGTAACTTGAGATAGTCACCGGCAGGATGAAATAACCGTCTCCTGCTGCCTGCATCAGTGAGCTTGCGCCGAGCCTGTTGGCTCCGTGATCTGAGAAGTTCGATTCGCCTATGGCGAAGAGGCCCGGTAAAGTTGTCATAAGCTCATAGTCAACCCACAGACCTCCCATTGTGTAATGACCGGCGGGATAAATCTGCATCGGCTCCTCGTACGGATCCATACCGGTGATTGCCGTATACATCTCGAAGAGGTTACCGTATTTGTTTTCTATTGCCTTTTTCCCCTGCTTTTTAATTGCATCGCGGAAATCGAGATTGACAGCCAGGCCTGTTTTACCAACTCCGTATCCGGCATCGCACCTCTCCTTGGCTGCCCGTGACGCCACGTCGCGGGGTACAAGGTTGCCAAAGGCCGGATAGCGGCGCTCAAGGTAGTAGTCGCGCTCTTCCTCAGGTATACTGTTTGCCGGCCTGGTGTCACCCTTCTGTTTGGGCACCCATATCCGGCCGTCGTTGCGGAGCGACTCCGACATCAGTGTCAGCTTACTCTGGAACTCGTTAAGCTGGGGTATGCTGGTGGGGTGGATCTGAACAAAGCTCGGATTGGCGAAGGCTGCCCCCTTCCGGTATGCCTTCCATGCTGCCGAGGCGTTGCTGTTGACTGCCAGGGTTGACAGGTAGTAGACCGTGCCGTAGCCGCCTGTTGCCAGCACGACTGCATGTGCAGAATGCCGCTCAATTTCGCCTGTGATAAGGTTTCGGGTGATGATGCCCCTGGCTTTGCCGTCAATTACTACAAGCTCCAGCATGTCACGCCGTGGGAACATCCTGACTGTCCCTGCCTTGATCTGCCTGTTCAGCGAAGAATAGGCTCCCAGAAGGCACTGCTGGCCTGTCTGTCCCTTGGCATAGAATGTACGTGAAACCTGTACACCACCGAATGAACGGGTGTCAAGGGTACCGCCGTATTCACGGGCAAAGGGTACACCCAGCGCAGTATAATGGTCAATTACCTGATTGCTGACTTCTGCAATACGGTAGACATTGGCTTCACGGGCCCTGAAGTCACCTCCCTTGATCATGTCATAGAACAGACGGTACACATTGTCACCGTCATTCTTGTAGTTCTTGGCGGCGTTGATGCCACCCTGGGCTGCAACCGAATGGGCCCGCCTTGGCGAATCCTGGTAGCAGAAGACCTTGACGTTGTACCCCAGTTCACCGAGTGATGAGGCTGCTCCCGCACCGGAAAGGCCTGTGCCAATCACTATGATTTCAAGCTTTTTCTTGTTGGCCGGGTTGACCAGCTTTGAGGAAGCCTTGTACCTGGTCCATTTCTGTTCTAGCGGACCCTCGGGTATCTTTGCGTTCAGAGTTATCATATTGTTTCAGTTGGTCAGGTTATTTGAACATCCAGATGACAAGAGGTATGACGGCAAATCCCACCGGAAGCACTATCGCATATATCATTGATATGACACTGATAACGGGCTTCCAGAACTCGTTTGACCATCCGAGTGTCTGGAAGGCCGACTGCAGTGCATGGTAAAGGTGAAAACCGAGGATCAGGAAACAGACCCAGTACAGAATCACGTAACCTGGCACCGCAAAGAGCTGGTATGCCACCGCGTAAAAATTCTCCGGATCACCCTCAACTATTCCCAGCTTGATGAAATAGAAATTGAAGAAGTGAATGACAAGGAAGATCAGCACTGATCCTCCAGTCCAGATCATGAATCTCGAGAAAGCGGAAGTTTCGGATTTATTCCTGACCGCATACCTTACCGGCCTGGAGAGCCAGTTGTTTATCTGGAGAATCAGTCCGTAGGTGATGTGGACCAGTATCGCCAGGAACAGCAGAATTTCCACCACCTTTACAAGGGGGAATGTAGCCATGAAATGAGCGGCATTGTTAAACGGCTCCGGGTCATTTTTGAGAAGCATCAGGTTAATGCCAAGATGCACGGGAAGAAACAGGAGCAGGAACAAACCGGCAAGTGCCATCACGAATTTCTTCGAGATGGCCGAGAAAAGGATCTTGTTCATCGGCTTTTTACTTTATAGTTCAGGGTTATATGAAAGACCTGGGGAAAATCATTACTTCATCGTAAATTTATAAAGTTTTTCTCCCAAAGCAAAGATTCATGATGAAGAGCATAAATTTCGAAGGAGTAAAGGTTTCCTACAATATGAAAGGCAGCGGTTTGCCGGTGGTTCTCCTGCATGGCTACCTTGAAGCAGGAGAGGTATGGGAGCCTCTTGCTGAGAGACTTGAAGGAAAATTCCGCATCATTGCTCCTGATCTTCCCGGTCACGGGGATTCAGGGATCAGTGGAGAGGTTCATACAATGGAGTTCCTTGCAGGTGCAGTGAGGGAAGTGATAAGGGATGCCGGTGAGCAAAGGGTTTTGATGGTAGGTCACTCGCTGGGAGGATATGTAACCCTCGCCTTCGTGGAGCTTTTCCCGGAACTCCTGTCAGGGTATGTGCTGTTTCACTCACATCCGCACGCTGACACTCCTGAGGCAATTGAGAGGCGAAACAGGGAAATAGCGGTTGTCAGGGCAGGGCGGAAGAATATAATGTATCCAGGGAATGTGAGCATGATGTTCGCCGAGTCCAATCTTAAAAACATGAAGACCGAGCTTGAAAGGTCAAAGAAGATTGCCTCACGGAATCCGGGTGACGGGATCATCGCATTGCTTAACGGAATGATAGCCAGGCCTTCGCGCCAGTATATACTGGAGAACGGCACAGTCCCCCTGCTGTGGATACTCGGGAGGCACGACCTTTATTTTTCGCCCGAAAGGGCAATGCGTGACACAGGACTGCCCCACAACGCTGAAGTGGTGATCCTGGAAAAGTCAGGTCACCTCGGCTTTGTGGAAGAGGCAGAAAAATCCGCCGCCCTTATCGGGGGTTTCGCCGAAAAATTAAAATGGTGATTTATAATCAGTTGTTCTCAAGATAACTGAGAGCATCAAGCAAGGTCCTGTCAATTTCCTGCCATATAGGGTAAAATCCCTTGTTGTCAAGCATGTTGCGGGCGATGTATGCCTTCAGCTGCACAGCAATGATTTTTCCGGAAATATCAATCTGACGCTTATTTGCCGGCACTCCGTTCTGGCCGGCATAGGTTACGAATTTTGAAAGCAGGTTCTGGTCATCAAGCCATTTGCTTAGTGCCGGGAGATCATTGTATTTTCTGAGTGTTTCACGGTTGTCCTCGGTATATTTCATGGCGTACCTGTAAATCAGGCCGGAATTCCTGATGGCGAGAAAATAGTCTGTAATGCCTGTTGTATCCAACGGAATGAAGATGTCCGGCATAATGCCTCCTCCACCGTAAACGACCTTCCCGCCCGGGGTGGTGAACCTGAGTGAGTCTACCTGCCTGATCGAGTCAGCTTCCTCGAACTCTCCGTGCATCATCCTGTTGCCGAGGTCCTCGTAGTATTTGTCAACGCCCTCGTTATATGGCTTCTGAATAGACCGCCCCGTGGGAGTATAATATCTTGCGATTGTAAGCCTCATTCCTGAACCGTCGCGGAACATAACCGGTTCCTGGACCAGCCCTTTGCCGAAGGAACGTCTTCCTATTATGGTGCCCCGGTCATTGTCCTGCACCGCGCCAGCCAGGATCTCGCTTGCTGATGCACTCCATTCATCAATCAGCACAACAAGTTCCCCGGTCTCAAAATCGCCCTGCGCCGTTGCCTTCACATCCTGCCTGGGGGTTGATTTACCCATAGTGAAGACAATCAGTTTTCCTTCGGGGAGAAACTCATCGGCTATCTGGGTGGCTGCATCCATGACACCTCCCGAGTTACCCCTGAGGTCAAGGATCAGTTTCTTCATTCCCTGGTCTTTCAGTTCGCGGAGGCCCTTTTTGAATTCGTCATGCGTGGTGAGAGCGAAGTTGGAGATCTTGATATAACCCACTTCGTCTGACATCATGTAGGACACGTCGACGCTGTAGATCGGGATCTTGTCACGGATGATCGTAAATGGCAGCAGGTCTGCGGCGCCCTTCCTTTCTATCTTCAGTTCAACCTTTGTGCCCCTTGGCCCCTTGAGCATCTTCACCACATCCTCATCGGGAATGTTTTTGCCGGCAATCAGGGAGTCATTTACGTATATGATTTTATCACCCGCGATTATGCCGGCCTTTTCTGATGGCCCTCCGGGGATGGTACTGATGATCAGCACTGTGTCAGTCAGCATGTTGAAGGAGACGCCTATCCCGTCAAAATTTCCCTGCAGCGGCTCATTTGCCTGTGCCAGGTCAGAGGCGGGAATATAAACCGAGTGGGGATCAAGCTTGCGGAGCATCACCGGGATGGCCTCCTCGATAAGAGCATTTCGGTTGACTGTATCAACATAATCGGATTCGATGATGTCAAGTACCCGGCTCAGCTTGTCATTCGACGGCGGGAAATTTGTATAAAGCCCTGTCTGAGGGTGGGGCATATAAAATCCTATCAGTATGCCGACAGCCATGGCAACGCCTATGATCAGCGGCAGATATGCTTTGTTATATTTCATTTTTTCTTTTCTCCGGGTTCAATGTAAACAAGCTCAACGCCTGCCCGTTTCAGAAGCTCGATGCCGTCAAGGTTGCGGTACTGGTTACTGTAGACTACGCGCCTTATCCCCGCCTGAATTATAAGCTTTGAGCATTCCATGCAGGGGGAGTCAGTTATGTAGAGAGTAGCATTCTCACTCGAGTTGTTAGACCTGGCCACCTTGGTGATGGCATTTGCTTCGGCATGTAAAACGTATGGTTTGGTAACATTGTTTTCATCCTCGCAAACATTTTCAAATCCGGCCGGTGTGCCGTTGTACCCGTCGGAGATAATCATTTTGTCCTTGACTATCAGTGCTCCCACCTTTCGCCTCTGGCAATAGGAATTCTCTGACCATACAGCGGCCATGCGCAGGTAGCGCCTGTCAAACTGATCCTGCTTTTCCCCGTAGGGATGAATGGCATCCTTCTTTATCATCCTTTTCTGTTTCGCCGGCAAACTTAATCGATTTTGGAGCGATTTCAAAGGAACTGAATGAATGCCCGGCAATTAAACCGTAAAATCAGCTGTCAGCGAGAACCCGGAAATAAGGTACAGGTCAGTTGCTGTCCTGCCATGTAAATGCATGAGGCCATTTGGCAGTATTTGCCTGCACCGAGGTATGACAGATGTAACAGCCGTTTTCCTTTTCGGGATTGCTTCCGCCGTGTACTTCCGCGTAATCCTCAATTTCGCTTTCACCCCTGGAACTGTGATGGCAGGTGCCGCAACTGCCAAGTGTCTTGGGGGATTTGCTGTAGGGCTGGTACTGCATTGCCTGGTAGTTATCGGCATCCTTGAGTGACGGGACCATTGCATGCGGGCTGCCATGACATGCCGTACACATCATGTTTCCGTGACCGGTTGAATTCCTGTAAAGCGCTGCCTCCGAACCGGCATCACTGACACCTGCATGACATGAGGAGCATGACGGTTCATTGACCCACGGAATACGTCCTGTCTTCGTGGAAGCTGCCACCTGTTCCATGGTGCCGTGACATTTTGTGCAATTGCCGTCTGCCGCCGTATGCTTCTCACTCCGGTTGCACTTGGTGGTGTTTCCCGGGTGGCAGTCATAGCAGGATGCCCCCTTGTCAGCATGGAAACCGTGTATCGCTTCGGAAAGATATGTTCCTGCCGTACCTCTGCCTGTTTGTCCGAGGGCCGGGCTGCCGTGGCATTTGGCACAGAGAACGGGCTTCGATTGCATCAGGTTTGTACCTTCCTCTTCGTCATGCTTCTGAAGGACATCACTGAAGGCGTCATTACCGTGGCATTTTGCACAGTTGATGTCATCGGATGTCGGTACTGTGGCTCTCGTGGTTGCCAGGGTTTTCCCCGCTCCGTCTTTGACAGTTAATTCTGCAACCTGAAGAGGATCCCATACTCCCATATCATTAACCGGGGTCACCGGGATACCGGTAGCTTCAAAATGACCGGATACCGCCTGCATCGTACCGCTGAGCCTGTTGCCGGTGAGACCCACATCATGCTGCAGTGATTCCATTCCGAACAGCGCGGTAACATTATCCCAGAATCCGCCGTACCCGCGCTTGCCGTAGGAAGTCGTGTTTCCCAGGATACGATATTCAACGGTAATTCCGCCTGTAACAATCTTCGGGGGGTTGCCTCTCAGGACCACCTGGGCCATCAGATTATTATAGGGAGGGAGTATTACAGCCTTGTCATATGTCGGATTAAGGCAGTGCATTCCAAGGTCATTCCAGGCAAATACAACATAGTCCTGCGAGAATGCCGGAGAGCCGTTGTCTTTATTCTTTGAGCAGCCTGATGCCGTCAGGATCACACAGGCAAGAACAAGAGCAACACATTTAGCCGGGGTAGTGAGCGTTTTCATAGTATTATCAGCTTACGATTATTTCACCTTTGAGATACAGGGTGGCATACCCTGAAATAAGTATCCTGTTGCCGCTAAGTGTACATTCAAGGTATCCGCCCCTTGCGGAGAGCTGTTTTGCCTTCAGCGAAAGCTTGCCAAGCCTTGCTGACCAGTACGGGGTAAGGGTGGTATGGGCCGATCCGGTTACCGGGTCCTCATCAATGCCTATCTGTGGGCAGAAGAACCTTGAGACGAAATCAACCTCGTCACCGGGTGCTGTCACTATAACTCCCCGGCTTTTCGTCTGTGCCAGTTTCCTGAAATCAGGTTTCATTTTCCTTATCTCGGCCTCGCTTTTGTAAACCAGCATGTAATCACTTCTCCCCATGAAGGATTCCAGGGGTGCTGTTCCGAGGCTTTCGCTTATAAATGCAGGTAACTCGCATTTCTCCGTTTGATCAGCGGGAAAATCCAGCTCCAGCCTGTCACCACTCTTTCTTACTGTGAGGTGTCCCATCACCCTTGACCGGAAGACAACTTCTTCGCTTTGCGGCTCAAGGATGTTCAGGACCACATAAGCCGAAGCCAGGGTTGCATGGCCGCAGAGGTCTACTTCCTCCACGGGGGTGAACCACCTGATCAGCCATTCGTCCTTCCCGCGTGTTATAAATGCAGTTTCCGAAAGGTTATTTTCCATGGCTATTTTCTGCATAGTCTCTTCGGTGACCGGTTCAGTCAGGATGCAAACCGCAGCCGGATTTCCGGTGAACGGTCCGTGGGTGAAGGCATCAACCTGGTAGATGGGTATGGTTTTCATTGCTGATAAAATGTTTGCATATCCAAAGATATCACTGTTTGAAGTAAAATGCACACCAGGTCTGAGGGTATTGTTATATTCGTAGTATGATTGAGATTCCCGACACTGGCAAAGGCACCTCGGTCATAAGGCTGACGCCGGCGAGGTGCAATATATTTGCTGTTACCAGGAACGGCAGGAATATACTGGTTGATACCGGCATATCATTTGACCGCAGCAGGATAGAGCATGCCCTGGAGCGGAAGAGGCTGATACCTGAGGCGGTGATTCTGACCCACACCCATTTTGATCATGCCGGCAATGCAGCCTGGCTTCAGAAGGAGTACGGGGCGGAAGTAGTGGTTCAGGAAGCCGAAAGCGGGATGCTTGCATCCGGAGACACCCCGATACCCCGCGGAACCTACTCCTTTACCCGGGGCCTGGTAAGCATAGGAAGGAAAATGGGTCCGGTCTTCAAATATGACCCATGCGTTGCTGATCATGTATTCACAGACCGCTTCGATTTGAACCGTTTCGGCATCAACGGGTTTATTATACATACACCCGGTCACTCGCCCGGAGGGGCAACAGTGGTCATTGACGATGTTGTTGCAATTGCAGGAGACTCTGTAATTGGCACCATGTCAGGAGCTCCGTTTCCTCCGTTTGCCGATGATGTAGCAGTACTGATAAGCAGCTGGAAGAGAATTATTGAAACAGGCTGTCTTACAATCCTTCCCGGTCACGGAAAACCGGTCAGCAGGGAGGAGATTATTGAAGAATACAATAAAAGGAAATGACAATGGCAAAGTGGTTTTATTTCAAGCTGCTGGTACCGGCTTTAAGCCTGGTCACTCTTTGTGCTTCTGCACAGACCGGAAGGGATACCCTGAAAGTCCTTTTTGCAGGGAACAGTTACACTTACTTTGAAAATCTCCCCCAGGTTGTTTCGGTACTTTCGGAAAAAACCGGAACGATTCTGGTAACAGAAAAAACAACGATAGGTGGAGCGAAACTAAGTGAGCACTGGAGAGGAGAGCGGGGACTCAGGACCAGGGAGGTGATCGGCAATGGGAATTATGATATTGTGGTCCTCCAGGAATGGAGTCTCGGTACCGTTAATGAGAAAGACAGTGCGGCCTATTATCTCGGGTTATTCAGTGCCCTGGCAAGGAAACACGGGGCAAGGCCATACTATTATATGACATGGGCCAGGGAAAAGTCGCCGGAACAGCAGGCAATCATCAGCAAAGTATATCGTGAGACCGCCTTAGCCAACGATGCCACGGTCATTCCGGTTGGTGAGGCCTGGGCTGCAGCAAGGGCCGAACGGCCTGAATTCAGGCTCTATAATGCTGATGGCTCGCATCCGGCAGAACTTGGGACTTACCTGGCAGCCTGCATGTTTGTTGCCACTCTTACAGGAGAACTGCCCGGGACTATTCCCGGGGTCATATCGGTTAAGGACAGTCATGGTGAGGATATTATACTTATGACGATAACCCGGCCTGATGTGGAGTTCTGCCGTAAGATTGCATTGGAAACAACAACAATTATGAAGGCAGGACAATTGTAGTCATTACTGCACCTTCTCAGGTTGAAGCTAAATCCGTATACCAGCCTGATAAAAGAATATCCGGGGACAATGAATTATCCTGCATCAAGAAACAGGATCATTTCTCTTCTGAAATTACATCCATGTATGATTTTTTGTATTCCTCTCCGTAGAGGCTCCTGTATTCCTTCACATAATTGGAATATAGTTGTTTGGAAAGAAAACTTTTACCCAATCCATTGTAATACCTGCATTTGAATGACAAGGCCAGGTCATTAAGGGGATCTACAGTAAATAGAGCATCTGCTATCGAGTTTAAAAGTTCGGGATACAGTTTCTTATCGAGCTGGTCAGAATAATCAGACAGAATGGTTATTGTATAATCAGCAATTCCGGCCTTAACCTCGTCAAGCCAGCTATAGTTGCATTCCGGAAGCAGTGATCCTTTTCTGATGATTGAAACAAGTTTCGTGATATCGTTTTCATTTATGGTTTCATTTCGGATTATTTTACTGTATTCCAGGAAATCAACATATATGTCTTCAAAATCGATCACCCATTTGCCAGACCGGTTGGTTAACTGATACAATCCCAGGGTATCCAGTATTTGCCTGAGTTTTGCAAAATAGACAGATCTGTTGTTGCGTGCGCTGTCTTCGTTCTTGTCAAACCAGAGTATTTCTTTGAGAGAGGATGATGTAATGCCTTCGTCAGGTTGTTTACACAATAGAATCAGGAACAATTCCTTAAGCAAGGGAGAAAAGGATGATGATATTTCCTCACCATTTTTATTGTAGATCTCAAACCCTCCGAACAAATAAACTGAGCTTATCTTCAATTGCAGGCTATCCGCAATTTTCTCATTTTTGATCATTATTGACAGGGCCTGATCCTTGTTATTCCTTTTCCGAAAATATTTGTTCCGCAGGTGAATTATTATGAAGAATATGATATCAGCAACAACCAGCAGCAGGAGGAGGAGGATCTCTGTATAATTCATCCGTTCGGCAGAACGTTCGGAGACATTAGCTGAATGGACAACCACCCCACCATTTTGTTTTACAGTTTTATCCCCTGTCTCCTTTAAGACTGAGATAATATATCTGTCTCCATTTCGAAAACCCTGACCTTCCAGCATTATAGTTGTGTCAGCTATACTAAGCTCAAGCAAATCGGAAGATGATGTTATGGTTGCATTAATTTTCATTGAATGCGCGGGCATTACACTGTCATCCGTGATGATCCTGCGTAATGTTCCTTTTCCGGTTAGGAAGAATACAAGTTTGTCATCTGCATAGTAATCAGCAATCAGGGTGACTACCTGCCCCTTACTCCTGGAAATCTCAAAAATGGTTAATGGATAATCTGAAATATCGTCAGTGAATGATACATCAAGGGATATTGAAATTTTTTCTTTCGTAAAAACAGACCCGGAACTTCTTTCAGGAATATTGTCAGCAAATGTGTTGCCGGATATAAGGACAAGTATGATCGCAAGCAGGCAGTATCTGAATAGGTAATTGGTCATCCGGGCAGGATTATCGGTTTTAACTAATTGGCCATCAAATTTAAAAAAAATGAAATTAATTAAATATTAAGCAATTTATTAATCTGTTTATTTATCACCTCCGAGTACTTTGGAACAAATTTCTCTAAAATGATCTATGTTGGAGGAGTTATAGCCATTCACTTTGTTGCATTGACGGTGTTTATGCTTTACAGGAGATATAACCCGTCAGTTACTTTGTTGTTGGTGGGTATGCTTATGTTTTTCCTGTCTTATCTTCTCGGAATTGCCAAACCGATCGAGCTTGAGAATGGCAGCGGTCTGGTCTTTTTTGACTTTTTCGGATTTGTGATCTCAAATTTCACTGGCAGATTTGCAAGAACGGGATTGCTAATAATGCTTGTCGGAGGTTATGTTGAATATATGAAAAGAATCAAGGCCAATGATGCGTTGATATACGTTTCCATGCAGCCTCTTTCAATTCTGAAGCAATACCCTTACCTGGCAGCAGTTATGATCATTCCGATAGGGCAGATTATTTTTATGGCCACCCCTTCTGCTGTTGCTCTGGGTTTGCTCCTGATCACTACAATTTATCCGGTTCTGATTAGTCTCGGGGTCAGCAGGCTGACTGCGGTTTCCGTTATCGCGGCCTGTACCGTCTTTGATATGGGACCAACTTCATCGAATGCACTGGTGGCATCAAATACCATAGATGCTGACGGTATACTGTATTTTGGAAGACAGTTGAGGGTTACCATGCCTCTGACCATAGTCATGATGGTGTTGCTATACTTTGCAAACCGTTATTTTGACAGGAAAGATAATGCCGGAGTAGCAATCACTGCAAAACATTCTGATATAGGTGAATTAATCAAGTCCACACCCCTGCTTTTTGCTTTGCTGCCAACCTTGCCGCTTCTTTTCACAGTCATTTTTTCGGCATCGATCAATCTGTTACATATTGGAATTACAATTGATCTGGCTCCTCTAATTCTTATTTCCCTCTTTTTTTCAGCCACCGCTTATTTAATCAGAACCAAGTCACTGAGACAGACATTTGCTTCATTTACACCTTTCTGGGTTGGTATGGGCAGGACATTCACCTCGGTTATTGTCCTTATAGTTTGTGCTGAGATTTTTGCTCTTGGACTTATGAACCTGGGTCTGATTGATATGCTGGCTGCCCTAGTTCAGAAACTGGGATTAAACTCAATTTTTGTTACCATCCTGATGACGATCTTCACTTTTGCAGCATCTCTTATCACCGGCAGCGGGGTAGCATCATTCACGGCAATCAGCGGATTTGTTCCTGACCTGGCTGCCAGCTTTGATATCTCTGCCATCAATATGATGATACCTGTTCAGCTTTCTGCCGGACTTGGCAGGGCAGCTTCTCCTATTGCAATTGTAATTATAGCAATATCAGAAATTGCCGGAGTCTCTCCCTTTGATATTGCCAGGAGGAACATTTATCCTTTCCTGATAATAGCATTACTGATTGTTGCATTGTCTTCTTTTCTGATATAAGTACAAAACAAGATAATTACCGATGAAAATAAAGCATCTCCTGACTCTGTTGGTTTTAATAGTTTCCCTGGCTGTTCGGGCCCAGCAACCCGATTTTGTTACGGACAGATACTTCCGGGATCCCGATGTACGGTTTAACACTCCAACTCTTTCTGTTGAGGGTGACAGGTTTGCATCATATGAAGAGATTTTGAATTGGATATATGACAGTATCTCAATTTACCCGGGAGCACGTGTTGAAATCATTGGCACGACCCCATTGGGCAGGGAGATACCGGTAATTTACCTTTCAACTGGTTCAGGTGAAGACAAAATAAAGGTATGGATGCAGGGTCTGTTGCATGGAAATGAACCGGCAGGGGGGGAAGCTCTGCTTTATCTGGCTAATGAGATATTGACATCCGGGCAGGGCACGGCATTCCTGGATAACATGGAGATAGCAATTTTGCCAATAGCCAATGTAGACGGTTATATTGCCATGAACAGAAGGTCCGCCGGAGGCCTTGACCTGAACCGCGATCAGACCAGGTTTGCTGATCCGATTAGCAGAATCATAAAGAAAACATTTATCGATTGGCGGCCGGACATAGCTTTTGATTTTCATGAATTCCAACCGACCAGGAGGGAATTTTCAGGAATAGGCAATAACGGAGCTACGGCTTATTATGATGTGTTGTTTCTCCCTTCAGGATATCTCAATATCCCGGAAGGTTTGCGACTAGCTTCAAAGGAGATCTTTCAGAAGGAAGCAGAAACGGCTCTTGAGGAGCATGGTTATACGCACAATTTCTATTTCACGGCTGATGTATCGGGAACAGAGATTATCCTGAATAAAGGAGCCCAGAGCCCACATTCAAGCTCAACATCTTATGCCCTGACCAACGCAGTCTCCATGCTTGTTGAAACGAGGGGTATAGGCCTGGGACGTACCTCTTTTCCAAGAAGAACACATAGTTCCTACATAGTTGCCAGGTCTTTTCTTGAGAGTGCCCTGAATCATAAAACTGAACTGCTTGAGATTGTTGCCCAGGCAAGAAAGGAAACCATTGATGCACAGGATGAAATTGTTGTACTCAATGAACCTTCTTATTATAATACAGGTGTCAGATTCATCGACCTGAATACAGGAGAACTCCTTACCCCTGTCCTGAAAGTAAGGGATGCTGAGAATATGTCTCCAAAGCTTACAAGAACAAGGCCTGATGGATATATCCTCGAAGAAAGCTGCAAGAGGGAAGCAGAGATTCTTTCACTACTCGGACTTAATGTAGAGATACTGGGGAAAAAGAAAAAATATACTGTTGAAAGTTATATTATAACCGAATATAAGGAGGCAGATGCTGAATGGGAAAATATTAAGACAGTATCTGTAAAAGCTGAGAAGTTCACCCGGAGAATGAGTTTCCCCCGGGGATCATACTTCGTTGATCTCCATCAGAAGAATGCAAACTATGCAATATCTATGCTGGAGCCTGAATCAGTAAATGGCTTTGTTTCATACAGGGTCTCTCAGGCATCACCCGGAGACACTCTCAGTTTTCACAGAGCATTTAAATAATGAAAGCCAAATCTTTATAAGACAACCAAGTAGAAAAAAGATAATCTGTTTATAACCTAACAACAACTACCAAAATGAAGAAAGCAATTACACTTCTACTTTCCCTATTCTTCTGTATTCTGGCCAGCGCCCAGATAAGGGGAAAGGTAACGGATGGTGACAGGAACGAACCTTTTGCAGGTGTAACCGTACAGGTCAAAGGGACCCAGAGAGGAACGTTTACTGATGCCTCCGGTATGTACTCAATCAATGCCGGGCAAGGTGAAATACTCACCTATTCATTTATCGGATACAGGTCAGTAGAGCATCTGGTATCTGGAACAGGTAATGTAGACATTATTCTGTATCCTGAGGAGACGCAGCTGGATGAAGTTGTAGTGGTCGGGTATGGTGTGCAGAAGAAGAGTGATGTCACAGGTTCGGTGGCCTCTGTCAGCCCTGAAACACTCGAAAGCCGCCCCAGCTCCAACCTCATACAGTCTCTCCAGGGATCTGTAGCCGGACTTAACATAAGTATTACAGGCTCTAATGCAGAAGGATCGGCAATCACAACACGTATAAGGGGCAGCCGCTCAATAACTGCATCAAATGCACCCCTGGTCATACTTGACGGAGTCCCCTATACGGGGAACTGGTCAGAGATCAATCCCAATGACATTGAATCGATGGAAGTCCTGAAGGATGCATCTTCATCAGCCATTTATGGCGCCAGAGGTGCCAACGGGGTTATCCTTATCCAGACTAAGAAAGGAAAGGATGGCGAGAAGGTTGTAGTCTCATATGATGGAAGCATTACCTCGCTGACTGCTGTCAATATACCAGAAATGATGGATGGGCCTACCTTTGGTGCCTATAAGCTTGAGGCCGGACTTGTTCATACCCTTACCGAATCAGAGATGTATGAAAACAATGAAACAACTGATTGGGTTGATCTTGCACTCAGGACCGGGTTTAATCAGCAACATAACCTTTCACTGAGAGGATCAGGGAACAAATCAAGGTACTTCATTTCAGGAAACTATACTTCAAACAAGGGGATCGCAAAAAATGATGATTTCAGTCGTGTAACTCTGAGAATAAACTTTGACCAGACTGTAAACAAATATATTACCATCGGAACCAGCACTCAATACGGGTTCTATGACCGCAGCGGAAATGCGGCTGATTTTGATGATGCCTTTACTATGAATCCACTGGGAAAGGCATACACGGAATCAGGCGATCTGCGTCTTTCAACATGGGAAGATGCGAGTTATGACAGAAATCCCCTGAGCAGCCTAAATGACATAAATGTGAACCACAAGAATGTCCTGGTATCAAATAATTATGTGGACATCAATCTTCCGGTCAAGGGACTGGCCTACAAACTTAATACCGGTTATACTTACCAGACCCAGGTTGAACAGAATTACCAGGGCAGGGATACTTATGAGGGTCTTCAAAACAATGGCGTTCTGGAGATATCAAATAACTACCAGTTAGATTGGCTGGTAGAAAACATTGTCTCCTACACAAGGCTGTTCGGGAAGCATAATCTGTTTTTTACAGGGCTATACTCCGCACAGGGATACAAGCAGGAATCCAACGGAATAGAAGCTACAGGATTTCCAAGTGATGTGATGACTTACTATCAGCCGGACAAGGCAAGCTTCATGGATCCAAATGCATCGCAGGACAAATCGAATCATATTTCTCAGATGTTCAGGGTCAACTACAGTTATGACAGCAGGTACCTGCTGACAGCCACAGTCCGGCGTGACGGATTCTCTGCCTTTGGGGCTGAAAGAAAATATGGCGTTTTTCCATCGGTCGCTTTAGGGTGGAATCTTACAAACGAATCTTTTGTAAGGGATTCAAAATTCAATGAAATAGTCAATAATTTGAAACTGAGAGTATCATGGGGGAAAAACGGGAACGAGGCAATTTCTCCCTACTCGAGTCTTCCTAACCTTAGAAGCCTTGATTACCTTTCCAGTGATCACAGTCCGCTCTTTGGATTCTATCCCTCCAGGCTGGCATCAGCATTATTGGGTTGGGAGACAACAACATCCACCAACTTCGGGTTTGATTTTGGCATCCTGAATGATAGAATTACCGGTTCATTTGACTATTATCTTTCCAATACTTTCGATCTTTTGCTGTCCAGGTCAATACCTCCGATAAACGGGGCAAGCGAAATTCTTGAAAACATAGGCCAGACAAAAGGTTCCGGACTTGATTTTCAGATTTCTTCTGTCAATATTGACAGCGACAGATTCAAATGGTCCACCAGTCTTAGTTTCGTTAATAACCAGACGGTCCTGGTTGATGTAGGTTTGTACGGAGAAGATGGAGAACCTATTGATGATATTGCAAGTGAATGGTTCATCGGTTATGACGTAAATGTAAACTATGATTACCTCTTTGGCGGAATATGGCAGGAAGGAGAATCAACCGATACTGACAAGGCTCCGGGATTCATTGAATATGTGGATGTCAATGAAGACGGTGACATCACACCTGAAGCGGACAAGCAAATTATAGGCAGGAGGTCTCCACTTTTTACTGCAGGATTGAACAACACATTTTCATACGGAAACCTCTCACTATCAGTTTTTGTCAACGGCGCCGTGGGCGAAACAAGACCAAATTTCCTTCTGTCACCCATGACACTCTCATACAGGCAGAATCAGCTTGACAAGGTTTTCTGGACTCCGGAGAATCCTATAGAAACATATCCAGCCAATATCCCGGACGGATCTGTCAACGTAAGAAGGATGAACTTTTACGAGAGGACTGATTTCCTGAGGATTCAGGATGTTACTCTTGCATACATGTTTGACAGTAAACTTATCGGAAAGGCTGGGTTATCAAGACTTGAAGTATATGCAAGTGTAAGAAACCTTTATACACTGACAAACTGGTCAGGACTCGACCCGGAATTCACGTCAACCGGAACGGTACAGAGAGCCATTCCACAGACAAGACAGCTGACCTTTGGTATAAGGACAAGTTTCTAATAATCCCTAAACAGCTATTAAAATGAAAAAGACAGTATATTTTTTAATTATGATCTCTGTACTGGCTATCTCCTCATGCAGTGAGGATTTCCTGACAGAGAAACCTGTAGATGACATCTTTGCTGAAAACCTTCTTGTCAATTACAGCGGATTTCAGAATATGCAGAATGCAATGTTTGCACTGGTCAGGGATGAATATGACCGCGGAGACAGGTTCTATGGAGGAACCTCTTTCGGAAGCATCCCCTTCGCCAAGCATGTTCTTTTCAGTGCCGGAGCAGACAATTCATGGGGTAACAACAGGCATACCAGTTTCAGGCATATAAGCTACCCGAAGAATATAACCGCAATGGAGGATGTTGAGCCTTTTCAGGCTGTTTTTGAGTGGTTGTATAAAGTAATCAACACCTCCAATATGATAATCACCAGGGCTGAAAATCCGGACATTGACTGGGAGGGAGGTTCTGCAGAAGAGGATTTGATGAACAGGAATACAGTTGTTGCAAATGCAAGGTTGGTAAGAGCGTGGGCGTACAGGCACCTGACCTATGCTTTCGGGGCGGTTCCGCTTTCAACAGAGGAGATCACCGGAAGCAATTATCGTTCAGACTGGGACAGAACACCTGTGGCAGACATACGCACAGTTATGGAACAGGACCTGCTGTTTGCAATTGATATACTTCCGATGAGAGCGGCAAATAATACTGTCCCGTCAGGAGCAGTTGCCCGTCATTATCTCGGTGAATTGTACCTTGCTATGGGAAGGCCCGGGGATGCAAAAACTGTTCTCCAGCCTCTTGTTGAAGGCACTGAGTATACCCTGATGACCGAACGATTTGGAAGGAATGCATCAAATCCGGGTCACGCATTTATTGATGTCTTCCGGTCACCATTATTTTCTGATGGCAACATGGAGGTATTATGGGCATTCCCCAATACAGAGCCTGAGAATGCCGCAACCGGTTATTCTCCCAATACCTTCATGAGAAACATGTGGAGGAACTATTATTCCAGCCTTTCCGACATAAGTAAATTGAGTCACCCATCCTATCCGGGGCAAACAATAAAACTGTTCTGGTCTCTCAACGGAGGCAAGGGTGCAGGACGCCTGGCCATATCCCTGGGAGCATTCAACCTCTATAAGTTCAAAGAGCAGGACACCATTGATGTCAGATATGATGACAATTCATTTGTCTGGCATCTTTATTTTCAGAATACAGATAATCAGGTCTATGAAGTTCTGAAAAGCGGTGTAAGCCTGATTAACCTTAAACCCAATACAGCCATGAGCAATGATGCTGATCCGACCATCAAGCAATACAACTGGCCTTCAACGAAAAAGTGGGACTATGTCAATCCGATCTTTGAACAGGCTGACGCAGACAATTCATACAATGACATGGTATATCTCAGGCTTGCTGAAACATATCTTCTGTATGCGGAAGCTATGTTCAAACTGGGTCAGGGCGGGGAATTCTGGGTGAACAAGATAAGGGAGCGTGCCCATGCAGCACCTATCGATGCATCGGAGATGAGTATTGATATGATCCTTGATGAGAGAAGCCGTGAGCTCATTACTGAGGAACACAGGAGACATACGCTGATCAGGCTCAGTCAGGAGAATGGGGGTGATGAAAGACTTGCATCCAATATCTTCAAGACGAGGGTAAGAACCTATAATGAAGTCTCTGGCAGGGAAGTAAGGGGAATGTGGGATGATGAAACACCTGTTTTGCTGCCAATACCACAGGCATTCATTAATGCAAACTCCGGAAGGGTGATTCAACAAAATCCCGGATACTAGTGTATGACGCTCATCGGATTTATACTCTGTATTGCGGTCATATCACTTACGGCTGTATTGCTGTACAGAAGGTTTAATCCGCAAGGTGTTCTGATCTTTGCAGGATTGTTTATGATCAGTATTGCGGCTGCTATGGGATTAAATCCCATAGCAGTCTCAAAACCATCAGGCAGTGTAGTCTTTGATATAGTTCAGCAGATTGATGACGGGTTTGTAAGCAATGTAACGAGGATTGGATTAATGATTATGACAATCGGAGGTTATGTTGCTTTCATGAATAAGATAAAGGCTACAGACGCTCTTGTTTATATAGCAATAAAACCACTTGGGTTCTTCAGGAAGTACCCTTACCTTGCATCAGTCATTGCTATTCCCATCGGACAGCTTCTCTTTATGACCATACCCTCAGCTGCAGGCCTCGGACTGTTACTTGTGGCCTCATTCTATCCTGTTCTGGTCAGCCTCGGATGCAGTAAACTGACAGCACTTTCTGCTATTGCCGCAGCAACAATATTTGATCAGGGACCCGGCTCGGCAAATACAGCCATGGCTGCCTCTCTCTTAGGCAAGTCAAACATGGAGTATTTTGTCACTGATCAGCTTCCGCTGGTTATTCCCACAACAATCGTGGTAATGATACTCTATTACTTCAGTAACAGGTATTTTGACAGGAGAGACCTTAAGTCAGACATGACACCGATGATAACAGAACAGGGGGGCACCATGAAGCCTGATGTCCCTCTGGTTTTTGCTATTCTTCCAATGTTGCCGCTGCTATTGCTGGTAATTTTCTCTGACTATGTGGGACTGGTTGACATTCATCTCAGTACAACCGTAGCCATGCTTTTCTCACTGATCATCTCAGTCCTCTTTGTGATGATCTTCAAAAGGAATTTTCGAAGTGTGATGGATATGCTTGACAGTTTCTGGAAAGGTATGGGCACTGTGTTCAGTACAGTGGTCACCCTGATTGTAGCGGCAGAGATCTTCTCAAAGGGACTGATCGGATTGGGATTTATTGATACTCTTGTGTCCGGATCAACTCACCTTGGACTTTCAGGGGCTGTCATCTCTGTTTTCATTACGATTCTTGTATTTCTTGCAGCCATGCTCATGGGGAGCGGGAATGCTGCTTTCTTTTCATTTGGGCCTCTTGTACCTGATATTGCAGGAAGAGTGGGAATGACGGCGCCTGAAATGATACTTCCAATGCAACTTTCAGCCAGTATGGGCAGGGCAACATCACCCATTGCAGGCGTAATAGTCGCTATTGCTGGCGTTGCAGGGGTTTCCCCAGTCGAGCTTGCCAAAAGGAACATGCCTCCCCTGATCGGAGGGCTGATCGTTCTGCTGTTGTTTCATTTTGTAATCTAAATATCTGACATGGTTTATATAATCAGAGGCGGAGAGGTGTATGCTCCTCAGAGGCTTGGCAAAAAGGATATACTGATTGTCAATAATAAGATTATTGCAATCGGAGAGTCATTGTCCGTCAGTGAATTGTCACCAGTGGTAATTGATGCTTCTGACAAAATTGTATGCCCGGGTTTCATTGACCAGCATGTTCATATAACCGGTGGCGGAGGTCAGTTTGGGTTCGCATCTTTCATTCCCGAGCTATTTGCCGGTGATTTGCTTGCCGTTGGTACTACCACTGTTCTTGGATTACTTGGCACTGACGGTTTTGTCAAGGAGTTAAGTACCCTGTACAGCAAGGCACAAGCGCTCAATGAAACAGGTGTGACAGCCTATATGCTGACCGGGTTTTACGGTCTGCCTGAAAAAACCCTTTTCAGGTCTGTTGCAGAGGATATGATTTATATTGACAAAGTGATTGGCTGTAAACTGGCGATCAGTGATGACAGGTCATCTTTCCCGACTCAACATGAGATACTCAGGCTGATAAACCAGGTCAGGCTCGGAGGATTTACATCCGGTAAGGGAGGAATACTGCACATACATCTCGGAGCTCTGGAATCAAGGATTGATGACCTGCTGGTCATAGCGGAAAAATACCCTACCCTGATTTCATACATCTCGCCAACGCATTGCTCTCGTACTGAAAAATTATTCAGAGATAGCCTGAGATTTGCAAAAGCCGGGGGAATGATTGATATCTCGACAGGAGGAACAACTTTTACCAATCCGCACAAGGCTGTTCAGATTGCACTTGAAGAGGGAGTATCACTTGACAATATTACTTTTTCGAGCGACGGCAGGGGTGGAGTCAAAAGAGAGAATCCTGCAACGGGTGAAATAACATATACACCCGCGCCAC
>CAZUIF010000027.1:0-10732 GCA_964621005.1 uncultured Rikenella sp. | reverse complement strand
GGAGTCAAAAGAGAGAATCCTGCAACGGGTGAAATAACATATACACCCGCGCCACTCGACATGAACCTGAAGGAGATGGCTAGCCTGGTGAAGAATAGTATTCTGCCGCTTGAGGGTGCTCTCAGGCTTATAACAACAAATCCTGCAAAGAATATGAAGATAAAAGGGAAAGGATCACTAATGCCAGGGTATGATGCAGACCTGGTGATACTTAATAATAAGCTTGAGATTGACCAGGTCATTTCCATGGGAGTCATCAGGCAGGTCAGTCAGAATTCACAGTGATAACCTTTATTTTATGAAGATTAAGGATAACAAATGGCTCACAATAGGCGGTTTGCTGGTTGCCGGGATATTAGTCGGCAATCTTACTATGGAGGATCCGGGTAATAAACTTGGGGTTGCAATCCTGATATTTATTGGCGGGCTTTGGGTTACAGAGATTATCCCGCTGGCAGTTTCAGGTTTGATCGTTCCTGTCATTGCAGTTCTGTTCAATATTTTTGATGCCAGGGATGCCCTTGCCCATTTCGCACATCCTGTAATATTCATCTTTATCGGAGGATTTGCCCTGGCTGCTGTTCTGAACGAACACGGACTTGACCGGTGGCTTGCCAGCAACTTAATTTACCTGTCAAAAGGGAGAAGGTGGGTGGCAATTGCTTCGATACTGGGTGCCACTTCATTACTCTCAATGTGGATGAGCAATACTGCTACAGCAGCCCTGTTTCTTCCGATAGGTATGTCACTCATTGATAAAAAATACCCCAGGGCCCGCACATTTGTAATCCTTGGAATTGCATTTGCGGCAAGTATCGGGGGTATTGGCACCGTCGTCGGAAGCCCTCCAAACCTAATTGCAGCAGGAGCCCTGGGGATAGATTTTGCCACATGGTTTAAGTTCGGATTTCCGGTGACACTGATGCTGTTTCCTCTGCTACTTTTCTCCCTGAAAGTGATTATCAGGCCAGAGAAAGATTTTCATCTCAATGAAATGGAGAAAAAGAACCATACATGGGGCAGGAAACAGACAGGGGCTGTTGCCTTCTTTTTCATGATAGTGGTTATGTGGATTGGGTCAAAACCAATCGGAGATCTGCTGCATATTGATGACTTCGATGCCCTTGTGGGGGTTCTGGCTGCTGCCCTTGCTCCCATATTCGGCCTGACAAACTGGAATAAATTGCAGGGATCCATCAACTGGGGAATCCTTCTCCTCTTTGGGGGTGGGTTGTGTCTGAGTGCAATCCTTTCGGAGACAGGTACATCTGCCATGATAGCAGGAAGCATCCTGAAGAACATCCATGAAGGTCAGGGATTGTTGCTCATATTTCTTGCCACAATATTTATAATAGCTCTTACTGAGATTTCAAGCAATACAGGTGCTGCGGCTATTACAATTCCTATTATGATTGAGGTTGCCAGGCAGTTCAATCCTGAGTTTGTTCTGCCAATGGTCATGGCTATCGGAATAGGAGCCAACTGTGCTTTCATGCTTCCTGTCTCAACACCTCCCAATGCTCTTGCATATGCTACGGAAGAGGTCACAGTGAAAACCATGATAAAGGCCGGAGTCCTACTTGATTTGCTTGCCATTCCAATCATCTGGCTCTGGGTCACAAAAGGGGTGATGTAATAGTGAAGATTGAAGAAATTCTGTTTGCTTCCTGATTTACGGACAGGGTTTTTATTTTTCCGGTCACTGAATGTGTATTGAAAAATACCCGGCCATTCAATGTTACGGTAATCATAATGTGTTAATAAATATTTATTTACCGGGCTGGATTAAACGATTCATCACCTGATATGTTTAATATCTGGAGATGGGCTTTTTTATCAGACTCGTCTTTACCACATGTAGGCCCCTATCTCCTGTCATTTAATAACTAACGATATCAATCATAACAGATGGTAACAGTAATTATTCCTGCACTTAATGAAGCTGAAACCATTGGCACCGTGATCGGACTTGTGAAAAGATCGCTGATGGTTTCGGAAATCATCGTGGTTGATGACAAGTCGCATGACAACACGGTGCATATTGCGCGGGAATCTGGAGCAACCGTATATACCAGCACATTCCTTGGAAAGGGTGCATCAATGAGGGAAGGAATCCTCTTTGCAAAGAATGAGTTTCTCCTTTTCCTTGACGCTGATATCACAACCTACCCTGAAGATATTGTTGAACTGATGACCGGTCCACTTGCAGAGGGCTCTGCAGATTTTGTGAAATCAGTCTTCACCCGGCAGGCAGGAAGGGTGACCGAGCTGGTTGCCAAGCCTTTGCTGAAGCTGCTTTTCCCGGACCTTGCGAGGTTCTCGCAGCCTCTCAGCGGGATGATGGCCGGGAAGAAGTCAATGCTGCAGAAGCTGGAGCTGGAAAATGATTACGGCGTTGATATCGGTTTGCTGATAGATATGCATCTCGCCGGAGCCCGTATAGCGGAAGTAAATATCGGGTATATAGAAAACCGCATGCAGTCATGGGAGCAGCTTTCCAACATGTCACTCGAGGTCTCCAGGGCAATTATCAGACGCGGTGAGCCATTGCAGGCGAAGGAGGGTGAAACGCTCAGGAAGGTCAATGCACTCAGGACACAGATGGAGTATGCAGTCCGCGAAAACAGGCAGGGATTTACAAAAATGGTGATCTTTGATATGGACAACACCCTGCTGGAGGGCAGTTTCATAACAACTGCCTCACGCCTCCTTGGCTTTGAAGAGGAGCTGATCAACATCGTCACCCATAATGATACTGCCATAATGAGGACAAAGCTCATAGCCACCCTCATGAAGGGGCACACAGTCAAGGAGGTGATAGATGTGGTTGATACAATCCCGATAGTGGAGGATGCACTCGGGGTGGTCACGGAACTTAAGAAAAACGGGTATATCTGCGGAATCATAAGCGACAGCTATGATGTTGTGACCAATCATATAAAGAATAAACTTGGCATGGATTTCTCGGTGGCCAATGAGCTTGAGTTTTCAAGAAGTGTTGCCACCGGTGAGGTCAAAATACCGTCATACTTCCTTAGAACGAAGCAGAGCAGGTGCAGCCACGAGTACTGCAAATCGAACGTAATACGGCAGCTCTCGGCCAGTTATGGCATTGATATCAACAACATAACGGCAATTGGCGACAGCGACAATGACATATGCATGGTTCGCGAATGCGGAACCGGCATCTCCTTTTTTTCCCAGAATAAATATCTTAACCTCGTTGCCGACCACCTGATAACAATCCGTGCATTCTCACCGCTTATTGAAATACTCAATGTAAAAAAGCAGTAAATTGCATTGAGATAATTTTTCCGTGCATATCAAACTATCTAAAATGAACAGGATTGTTGCCTTCCTGATCACTCTTCTGCTGGCATCGGGCTCCGTTCAGCTTTTCGCTCAGACAAGCGGATCTGAAAAAAAGGGCGATTCAGATCCGGCCCTTTCAAGGTCGTACCTGTATCTCGCCGGATATTACCGGGCGGATCTGAAGCTGTCAGACAGGCAGATGGATTCGATAAGGTTATATACGAAGAAGGCATCAAAAATGGCAAAGCGGGCTACCGCCGGGGAAGTAAACAGCTTTGAGAGAAAAGTCCTCAAAAGAATCCTGTCTGAAGGGCAGCTCGAGGACCTGTATGTAAATAAGAACATCCCGGAAGCACGGTTGCTTGCACAGAAGATCTGGAATGAGATGATCAGTCTGGGATATGTGGGCAGGTCCGATTCTGTCAGGTTGTATCAGCAGGTAAGGTCCCACCTTCATACCTTACTGGTTGCCCGTGATTATTATGCTGAAAGCCCGGAGCTTCAGAAGAAGTATCTTGAGGAATTATCGGAAAGGGCCCCTGCATGCCTTTACAGGTATTATCACAACGGAGAACGCAGGCCTGCGGCCAACAACTATTATCGGGCAGATTTCTTATATTGACCTGTATACGAATATCTTAAGAATGATGCAGGCGAAGGATGTCATTAAAATAGTCAGAGAATCAGTTCTTGTTGTCATCATGCTGTGTATTGCAACCTCAGCATCTGCCCGGCAAAATGATGAACTCGCCAACAGGATTTACCTTAATGCTCTCCAGTATGCCAGCGGTGCCGGCAAGCCATACAATCCCGGTAAGGCTCTGAAAATATTGAAGTCACTTGCTGATGAGGGCCATACGAAGGCCATGAATAGCCTCGGTATAATGTATGCCACGGGAAGGGGTACAGAAACTGATTACAGATCTGCCATGACCTGGTTCCGCAAAGCTGCTGATGCCGGCTATACCAGAGCATATTATAACCTGAGCCTCATGTGGAAATACGGTTTCGGTGCAGAAATGAGCTATACGGAATCCTATCTCATGCTTAAGAAGGGGGCCGATGCCGGAGAGCCCAACTGTCTTTACGGTCTGGGCTATATGCATTACAAGGGGCTCGGTTGCAGCCAGGATTACGGGGTTGCCATCAATTACTTCCTACTGGCAGCTGATGGACAGAACAGCGCTGCCGCATATATGACAGGATTATGCCTTCGCAACGGTTACGGCGTCAGAAGAGATACTGCCGAAGCCAGAAAATGGCTCCTCAAATCATCCGGAGCAGGAAATGCCAGGGCTGATATCGAGCTCAGGACAAAGGTTCCGGAAAACAGCTTCAGCATGCCACGGATGATTTCGGGCAAACGCTATAACATTGAAATCCCCGAAAAATACCGTACAGTGAATCACAGTGCATCCGGCAGCCTTTTGTCAGGGCATTTTGAAGGCTATGCAGTTACATTTGACTGGAGCGGCGGGTATATAACAGATATTTCTCCGTTGAACCTGGCACTTTCCGGTGAAGGTGATTTGCTTACAGGTAAATGGACAGAGGCTGATACTATTGCGGCGGAGGTCTCGGCAATCGTTACTGATACGACACTTGAGTTCGTCGATTCTTATATTTCAAAACCGGATCATTACAGCCCGGATCCTTTGCCTGCCGCATTCAGGCGGGCGAAAGTAAAAGTGAGTACAGACGGTTCTGCAGTTTATCTGACAGGCACAGTGCAATTCTTTTCGGATCTTACAATGGAACCACTTCCGCCTGTTTTTATATCACTTAAGTCAGGTCCGGAAGTGGGCACAGCCGGAGAACAACCACCGGATGAAATTCCGGGAGTGAGGGTGCTGGCCTTTCCCAATCCCTTTTCGGAAAAAATGTTTCTGAGCATCGACCTGGAGGAGGAAGCAGATGTACATGCTGAACTATATAACTCCGACGGCAAAATAGCGGTAGAAGCCGATTGCGGAAGACTGGTGCCCGGGAAAAATATTGTCTCTCTTCCTTCCCCGGTCTCGCCGGGCATCTACATGGCGAAGGTCAGGTTTGGAAGCAGGGAAGTCCTGCTCAAAGTTGTCAGCCTGTGACTACCGGCAAGACATTACTATAGCTTCAGTTTGATATTAACTTTCGCCAGCAGGGCGGTAAGTCCGGCCATAAGCAATGCCCATACTATTGACCCGATCACAGCAACAAGCGGTTCCTGTGACTGCTTGTATATCAATATGGGTACCGGGGACATCCAGATTAAATGATAAAGGATATCAGGTGCAAGATATGTTGTCAGTGAGTGCTTTCCGGCAGGCCTGACAAAACCTGCCCACCTGGTCATACCCTTCACATCTGCCAGCCAGAATATTGCAGCAAAGACAAGGAAGCTGATGCCGCTGCAGATCATTCCCCAGCTCGGGGTGGCAAGAATTTTTGAGATGATGAACCACTTTCTGAAAACAAAACCAACAGCAAGTGATATAAACCCAAGAGCTATAAAAAGCAAAATTATCCGTTCATTTCCGGATTCCCTGAGTTTCCTGAGAAGCACCCCGGCCAGCATGCCGGTCAGTACTATCAGCGGTACATTACCCTGGATAATGATTCCCAGCACTGGCCTGAGGGGATCAAGGAATGCCAGCAGACCTTTCTGGTCAAGAATATTTACTGCCAGGAAGAAGAGCACAGCAACAGATGTGCCTGCCACTGAATCGCGGAATGCAAGCCAGATCAGTGACGAAACCAGGTAACCCCAGCCAATCAGTCCGAGTATTCCCCACCATCCGGTTATCATCCAACCGGGATCTTCCGTGGTTCCTGATCTGAAGATTATTGCAAGGAAGATCAGGGTGGCAATTCCTGCAGACCGCATTACCGCGAACAGCAGTTTATTTTTTCCTGACGGATAATCATTCCATACCAGGAATACCGAAATATACATAAGCAGTGCCCAGAGATTCCCGCTCATTCCGGTGGCTTCGGGATTGACCCTTCCGGTGTTCAGCATCAGTACCCCGATTATCAGCAGGCTCACTGTCCGGATCAATATATGCATCAGTATTTTCGGGAGCGAATCTCCCTTTTTCAGTCTGCCCGAGACAGCGAACGGGATAGCCATGCCCACGATGAACAGGAATCCGGGGAAAACCCAGTCAGCCAGCCCCATGCCGTCAAAGTCTGCCTTCATATGTCCGAGCCAGGCGGGAGCCACCCTCATGTTGAGGTCGTTGACAAAGAGCATGAGAAGGAGGGTAAGGCCTCTCATTATGTCTATTGATTCAATTCGTGTGGAAGAATTCATGGCGTTTTTACAGTGAAGATTTTGTCAGTAAATTGATTTCGTCAAACAATGCCCTGAAGCATTTTACCTGGTCATCATCTCCCCGCCTGGTGCTTTTCCCGTAAAATGCATCGAGGAACGGTTCTGCCGGAGACCAGACAGTATGAACCATTCCCCTGAACCTTTCCCTCATCTGCCGGGTGGAGTGATCCCTGAACTTTACCATATCCCTTGCCTGAAGCACAGCACTTCCTGAATTCCGCCAGGGGCAGGTGACAACACTGAGACCTTTCATTGCAAACAGTACCGGAGTCTGGTCCGGCCTCTCATAATGCCAGTCGCAAATCATTACGTCTTTAGGTATCATATCCACTGCGCGGTGGGTGTTGTTGTAGCTTCCTTCCCATTCTCCTATACCGGTCGTCTTACCGTCAATCAGCCTGTCACCCCATATCCACAACTGCCTGCCGCGGAGAGCCAGGTGGTCACGGATTGTACTTACCTCGCCTGCAAACAGTTCAGCCTTATCCCTGCCCGAGCACCTGGGGCATTGCCTCTCACCGATGTAGAACACCTCATCCATTCCTGCGTGGAATGCATCAGTTTCAAATACATCGCATATCTCATCCACGAGTGCAAAAACCACTTTGTGAACGTCCGGGTGAAGGGGGCAGTAACTTTTGCAGTACAAACCGTCGGGGTTTGGCCAGACATACTTTTCAGGAAGTTTAATGTTTGGCGTTTCGTCGAATTCAGGGTACTCCTTGAGAAGATTGCCTATTTCCCCTGCCCACGACTGATGGCCAAGAAGGTTGATCTGCGGGATGATGCGGATGTTGTTCTTCCTGCAGACATCAACAAGTTTTTTCACATCCGCCTTCGAAAGTGCAACCGAATCACTCAGCTTAGGGTAGCTTTCAAACTGATAGTTGAAGTCAACCCGCAGTATGAGCGTATTGACGTTCCTGGGGGCCAGTTCCTCCCCGATGAATTTTATGAATCTGTCAAGTCCCGCCGGAGAGGGTGCAGCGATGCATAATCCGCGGACTGGCATTATATCATCCGGATTCTTTTGTGTTTTGGCCGGTTGCTGTGCACCGGCACTGAGGGTTGCCACCATGCTCAGAAACAAAAGAATGATCTTCATTGGTCGTTGAGTTTAGGTCTTGTAAGTTAATAATATTCGGGAATCACTTGAATTATATTAAACTGACATAGAAAAAACAACCAGGTGAAATTTCTGAAGGAACCATGACCTCTTCATGTCTCCAGGTGAAGTGATGGAAGCGGTAAGCCTGAAAAAAGACAATAATGATTTCATGTACTGATAGTTCTGTATTTCCGGTTACACGCTTTTGCAGATACATGCTAAATATCACTTAATTAATTATGAAAAATGTTGATATATTGGCAGAAAATCACACCAGAGAACCCCCTGCACCTTATATTTGTAAGTAATCCGTAATTTATGGAAGTTTTCATGATTCGTCGGTTTGGTCTATTTGTACTGATTATCACGATAATATGCGGAAGTTCATCCTGTACGCATTCTGCCGATATTTCTGATCTGTCTGAGGTTTGTTTTGAAAGGGATGTCTTGCCGGTTTTTCAAAACAGCTGTGCAATTGCTGCTTGTCATGACGGTCAGGGTGAATCGGGTCTGGTGCTGAATAATTATCTGGATATAAGCCATGCTGTTACCCCGGGCCGTCCGTTTGACAGTAAGGTATATAGAGCAATAATTTCAACCTGGGGTGAAAACAAAATGCCTCCCGATCAGCCACTTTCGCTTGATAACAGGACAATTATAAGGGTATGGATTGAACAGGGAGCATTGCTTACCATTTGTCCTGAATCCACAGGAAACGGAACCGGCGGAGAGCCTTATGTCAATCCGAGGGCCTGTTTCACAAGGGATATCCTTCCTGTACTTGTATCACGCTGTGCATCAACCGGCTGTCATGATGCAGTGACACACACCGAGGGTTATATTTTTACAAGCTATTCTACTGCAATGGCTGCTGTTGTCCCGGGAAATCCCGGAGCCAGTAAACTTTACGAAGTGATAACAAAACCTGCAGGAGAAGACAAAATGCCGCCAGCCGGCAGCGCCCAGCTCACTCTCACCGAGATAGACTCAATCAGGAAATGGATCGGCTACGGAGCGCTTGATGAGAATTGCGGGGAGATATGTGATACAATTAATCCTGTGACATTTTCCGGCACAATCTGGCCTGTAATACAGACCTCATGCCTGGGATGCCATTCAGGGGCATCTCCTTCAGGTAATATTAATCTTGGATCCTATGCTGCTGTTTCTTTACAGGCAGGGAATGGGATGCTCATTAAATCACTGAAGGGTGACGGTGTGCCCAAAATGCCACCGGCAGGATCTTTTTCCGTATGCAGGATCAGGCAGTTTGAAATATGGGTAAGCAATGGATTCCCGAACAATTAAAGACAGCTCTGTTATGAAAAAATACTATTGGCTGATTGTATTCGCTGTCGTGGTTGTGTTGCTTCCGGCCTCATGCTATTACGACAGTGAGGAAGCTCTCTATCCGTCACTGAGTTCAGGGTGTGATACCACAGGGGTGACATTCAGCGGGAAGATCTCCCCCATGCTGGCAAACAACTGCCTTTCGTGCCATTCCAATGCAACTGCAGCGGGAGCAGGGAACGGAATCCGCCTTGAAAACTATGCAGATGTAAAAAGCAGGGCTGCGGCGGTAGCCGGATCAATCAAACATACAGGCACTTATTCCCCCATGCCGAAGAACGGGGGAAAGCTTAACGCCTGCCTTATAAACCAGTTTGATATATGGATACGGACGGGAATGCCGGAAAACTGACCATGTGGTTTAAAGACAATACTATGAGGAGATTATCTGTTTTTCTTCTTTTTTATTTGTGCACCTGTGCACTGTTTTCCCAGGAGGACCTGATGGACCTGCTGGATCAGGATTCAGTCCCTGAAATAAACTATGCCACTGCAACTTTTAAATCGACCAGGATCATGAACGGGCATTCAGTTGAAAGGATGCCTGCCGGACAGCTGGATTTCAGGATCTCCCACAGGTTCGGTCTGTTAAGCTCTGGACCTTACGAGTTTTTCGGACTGGATCAGTCAAATGTTCACTTCGGTTTAAATTATGGGATCACTGACTGGCTGATGCTTGGAATAGGAAGGGGTACGTATGAAAAGACTTTTGACGGATTCGCAAAGTTTACCTGTCTCAGGCAATCATCAGGAGCCAGGGTGATGCCTGTATCAGTTTCATTATTGTCATCAGTGGCATTGAAGTCAGTCAAATGGAGTGATCCTGAAAGAGAAAACTACTTTTCTTCACGGCTGTCATATGTTGGTCAGGTGCTTATTGCACGCAAAATCAGCCAGGGGTTGTCAATTCAGATTACCCCTTCATATGTCCACCGCAACCTGGTACCAACGGAGCTTGATCCGAATGACCTTTTTGCTGTGGGAGCCGGGGGAAGAATCAAACTCACCCGGAGGATCAGCATTAATGCAGAGTACTATTACCTTGCAAATCCTAAGGCCAGGATGAGTCAGCAGATCTATGATCCTTTATCTCTTGGCTTTGACATTGAAACCGGCGGCCACGTTTTCCAGCTGATATTCACCAATTCACTTGCAATGATAGAAAAGGGATTTATTGGTGAAACCACCGGGAACTGGCTGAAGGGAGATATCCATTTCGGATTCAACATATCAAGAGTTTTTACCCTGAAAGAATAAAATATCTGCACCATGAAACGAATCGTCCTTTTTATCATTACTGTGCTGCTGGTTCTGCCGGCAGGCGCCCAGAAGTACATGACCAGGAATGGTTATATCGGATTCTATTCACACACGGCACTTGAGGATATCAAGGGTGACAATAACCAGGTTGCAAGTGTTCTCGATATTGCAACCGGAGGTATCGTATTCCAGGTCCTTGTTAAATCCTTTCATTTCGACAAGGCACTGATGGAGGAGCATTTCAATGAGAATTACATGGAATCGGAAAAATTTCCGAAATCAACATTTAACGGTAAAATCACCAACTTTTCCGATATAGACTTCTCGAAGAATGGGACCTATGATGTAACCGTTGAAGGTGACCTGACAATTCACGGGGTCACAAA
>CAZUIF010000026.1:0-47149 GCA_964621005.1 uncultured Rikenella sp. | reverse complement strand
CCGATGCTGAGCCCTTCACCCGGAATCCAGGTAAAGCCTATACCGTTTATCCTTGATCTTGTCTCAATGCGTGACGTGGAGGTCCCGATGCTTGACCTGTTCAGGTAGACTGTCACCCTGCCAGTTATCAGCCTGTTCATAAAGACAGGCTCCTTCTTCTTCCATGATGGAAGGCTGACATAATCTTCAGGGGGGAGGGGAATCTTCGCCCCCATGTCATCTTCACCTACCCAGGCTGTAAGCTGGTTACCGAAGCCCGCAATATCAGACGCAGTAAGTGTCTGCTTTGTGCCTCCCTCAGGTGTGAATTTTATCTCCACCGGGTTATTCTCAACATACTTCAGGGCCCAGGTAAGCTTGCCCCATACAGTGTCTCCGTTGCTGTAGAGGACATATCCCGGAACCGGGAGGACAGGAGCCTGACCCGGTCCCATGGGTTCGTCCTGCGCAGATACTTCCGTTATCATCAGTGCCGGGAAGAGTGCCGGCAGGAGTGTTTTCAGAAAGAGATTGGATTTTTTCATAGTCGGTGATTTGTCTGTTAACAAACATCCCCATGGCAAAGTTATTCCGCAGGGCTGCAGAAGTCAAGTTTTTCTCCTGTTCCCTTCCCGGGAAACAGAAGAAAATGAACTTTTTGCACGAATTTTGACCTTTTAATACTGGCAATAATCCAAATAAAATACCATGAAGAAGCTGAACTACATCTCAGGAATCCTCACAGGCGTTGCTGCAGCTGTTGCAGTATTCCTGCTGGTTTCGCACAAGCCGGCAGGCGAACCTGCCGTGCCACAGTATTCAGGCAGGATAACCAGCATTAATTCAAATACCGACGTATACCGCCTGACGGTTGACAATGCCCAGTACATCGTTGTAGTTACCGACAACGGCGGGGTGGCGATTACTAAGCACAAATAACCGAAAGCCAGGAGGCTCCGGATGCCGGAAATGAAAGGCTTGAAAGGTCTTCCACCGGTAACAACAATCTGTTGTAGATTTTAATTATTGGTATCACCCTTCAAAACAGGAAAGACATCATCAATAAGGTTCCCAAATTATTCTATATTTGGCTGCAAACAAATTATTGTGGGGTCGGTTGCTTCTTTTGGTGATGCAGATCTGATGGGTGAAATCAAAGCCGGCAACATAAAGGCGTTTGATCAGCTTTATGCCAGATACTGTAAAAAGCTTTTAAGCTTCTCCATTTCCATTATCAAATCCAGGGAAGAGGCAGAAAACATTGTTCAGGAGGTGTTTCTCGCACTGTGGATGAACAGGGATAAAATCGGAAGTGATGCTTCAGTTAAATACTATATCTTCACAATAACTTATAATACAGCTATTTCAGCCCTCCGAAAGAAGGCAAAGGACGAGAAGTTTTTCGAACAGTTGAAAAACATGCAGGAATTGAGTGTCGAACCTGATAACCTGCATTCTGAGTACTCTGAACTGGAAGGGAAACTTTCTGAAATAATAAATGAACTACCGGCACGGCAGAGAGAGGTATTCATTCTACACAAGATAAATGGTCTTAAATACCATGAAATTGCCACAAAGCTTAACATCTCTGTAAACACCATAGAGAACCATATGTCGAGGGCGCTTAAAACCATCAGAAACAAACTGGGGGAGAATTCCATTTCCGCCGCCATCCTCTTTTACCTCTTTGTCAACTGATAATTCATAATTTTTTTCTCTGTACAGGTAGTGGTAACCCGGATTTCTGCGTCTTATTTAATGGAACCGGATCTGATTTCAGGTTGACCAAGGTTACATATGATCTTATAAATATCACACAATGAGCCATTAACCAATCCGGGTAGACTTTTTGTGACCGGTGACAAGGCTCATTACAGATTGAAAAAATGAACAGGGAGTTATTAAACAAATATCTCAGCAACAGATGCACTGAAAGTGAACTTAAACAGGTGCTCGCATGGTTTGAGAGTTCCGGAGACCAGGAGGAAGCAAGAGAATACTTCAGTCAGTTCTGGGAAAGCATAAAGGATGAAAGCATTTCCAGTGAAGCAGATTATAATAAAATACTTGATGCAGTTCATGACAGGATAAGCCTGCAGAAGCAAATGGATTACCCAAAACCGGAATTATCTGTTGCCAGGTCAGGCTTAGGTGAAGCTTTTATCCGCCATTTCAGAAATGCTGCAGCTATACTTTTAATTCCGGTCCTTGGACTTTCGATCTATTTCTTCTCGATGTACAACAGTGTCCGCTCTGACAGATCGGCTTCCGCGAAATCTTTCAACGAGGTCTTTTCCTCGGTTGATGCTATTACGAAAGTCGTGTTGCCTGACAACAGTGTTGTGTGGCTGAATCACAGCAGTTCAATACGTTACCCTGTTGAATTCGGCAGGAGAAACCGCAATGTTGAACTTAAGGGGGAAGGTTATTTTGAGGTTGCTTCCAATCCTGAAAAGCCGTTTGTGGTAAAAGCGGATAATATTAATGTAGTGGCTTTAGGTACCACTTTTAATATTATGGCATACCCGGAGGATAACAGAATTGAGACATCTTTGATTGAGGGCAGGGTGGAGTTGCAGGTGACTTCAGGTATGCAGGGAAGTAAAGTCCTGGAGATGAATCCTGAAGACCTTATAGTATATGCAAGAGATAACGGGGAACTGACCCGGCTGACCATCAAGGACGACCGTTATTTTTCATGGAAGGATGGCAAACTTGTTTTTACCGCTGAACCCTTGTCTGAGGTTGTTAAAAAGCTGAGCAGGTGGTTTAATGCTGACATTGAGATACTGGATCCGCGAGTCGGAGACCTGACTCTTACAGCCACTTTTATCAATGAAAGCCTTACCCAGGTTCTGGATTTGATCTCCAAGGTATCTCCGGTGAAGTATACCGTTTCCGACAGGGATATCAGCAGCAACGGGACTTTTACCCGTCGGGAAGTCATAATAAGCTATCGGGATGAATGAAACTGAAAATGAATATTAATATTAATATTAATAAGCAACTGAACAGCCTATGAAACATGCCGCATTTTAATAGGAAGCGGGACAGTATTGGCCTACTGCCCCGCAAGACTAAGTACTTTTTAAAGCAATTCTAACAGTAAACTTAATCCACCCAAATTTATGAAAAAACTCGATCATTATGAAAAGAGCTCATTCATAGTCTTTTCTAAACGAACGATAAGAATTATGAGACTCACATTGTTTTTCTCACTTTTTGCAGTCTGTCAGCTCTGGGCGACAGAAAGCTACTCACAAATCACCAAAATTACGGTAAACCTTGAAGACAAGAGAATTGCCGACGTATTACTCGCAGTGGAAAGCCAGAGCGAGTTTTATTTTCTTTACAGTCCCAAACTGATTGATGTTGAAAAAACAGTTACCATTTCTGTAGAGAAGCAGCCTGTCACAGAAATACTGAGCGAGATTTTCGGCGATGATGTGAAATATGCGATTTATGACCGTCAGATTATTCTGACCCCGGCAAAAGATTCCGGGCTGCTTGAACAGATTCAGATGCGTAAGATAGCCGGTAAGGTTACAGACACAAAAGGAGATCCTCTTCCCGGAGTAACTGTTGTAGTTAAAGGAACAAACAAAGGTACAGCAACAGATGCGGATGGATTGTTCCAGATAGAAATCGCGGCAGAAGATAAGATACTGATATTTTCTTTTATCGGAATGAAGAGCCGTGAAATTGAGATCGGGAATCAGACGGTTTTAAATGTGACCATGGAGGAGGGAGACCTGGAACTTGATGAGGTAGTGGTGATAGGCTACGGAGTCCAGAAGAAGAAAGACCTGACAGGTGCAGTTTCGGCAATCGCCTCGGATGAGATAAGTTCGCTTCCGGTAACAGGAGTACAGCAGGCGCTTCAGGGTCAGGCTTCAGGAGTCATGATTACCCAGAACCACGGTGCACCCGGTGCCGGAATACAGGTAAGAATCAGGGGTGTCGGAACAATAGGAGACAGTGATCCGCTTTACGTTATAGACGGAGTCCCTACCAAAGACGGGATCAACAGTCTTAATACCACTGATATCGAATCAATCAGTATCCTAAAGGATGCGGCAGCATCTGCCATTTACGGAACCAGGTCATCAAACGGAGTTATACTTATTACAACCAAAAGGGGTAAAGCTGGTGTGACTGACGTCGTATTCAATTCACAGTACGGGGTCCAGATGATATCAAACAAACTCGATCTTCTGAATGCAAAACAGTACGCTGAGATATGTGATGAAGCACTTGTCAATGCCGGGATGCCAAAGGTATGGAACGGAAGTGTAACAGGTAAGGGTACTGACTGGCAGGATGTTGTATTTCAGAATGCAACATATCAAAAATATGATCTGACAGTCAGCAAGGGCGATGACAATACACAATTCCTTCTTGGTACCGGTTATCTGGGTCAGGAGGGCACTGTCAGGTTTTCGGGGCTTGAAAGGTATAATATCCGGTTTAACATTGATTCACGCGTTAATGACAATTTTCATATAGGCGCCAATCTGAACCTTGCACGGACAAATGAGGATATGATTGATGTTGAGATCAACGGCGTAGTGAGATCAGCACTTTTCCAGCCTCCCACAGTAGACGTTTACAATCCTGACGGAACATATGCCGGCCCGGGTGCAAATGAGGGTGACGCCCAGAATCCGCTTGGTATGGCCGACAGGTCGGACAAATCAAGCCAGAATAACCTTGCCTTCGGAAACATCTTCGGAGAATATTCAATACTGCCAAACCTGAAATTCCGGTCAAGTCTCGGAGTAAATATCTATTCAACCTTAACCCGTGATTTTGACCCGACTTTCTCTGAAGGAAATGCCAACAGAAACGTCAACTCCCTGTTGCAGACCAGCATTAATTATTCTGATATCATATGGGAAAACACTTTCAACTTCAAACCTCAGATTGGTGAGTTTGTAAAGCTTGATATCCTTGCCGGAAACACAGTTGAGTCTTCAAAGAACCAGGTAATGAGCGGCTATCGTGAAGGATTTGCAGGAAACATGGATTTTCTCCAGTATCTTGATGGTGGTTCCTTCAATGATAAGACAAGGGGAAATCTGTATGAGTGGTCCCTTGCTTCATTTTACGGAAGAGCGACAGTCGACCTAAAAGGGCGTTACCTTATGACTGCCAACGTCAGGGTGGATGGTTCATCACGGTTCGGGAAGAGCAACCGCTGGGGAACCTTTCCATCAGTTTCCTTCGGTTGGAGAATTTCCGATGAGCCGTTTTTCAATATTGGATTCATAAATGAGCTGAAACCCAGGTTTTCATGGGGGAGTCTCGGTAACCAGGATATTGGCCTCTATGCATTTTCAAGCAACCTGTCACAGGTATTCTATACAATTGGCAACCCACAGATACCTCAGGTCGGGTATGCTCCTGCCTCTGACTTTAATCCTGATGTCCGCTGGGAGACAACAACTCAGACAAACCTGGGAATTGATCTCACAGCTTTTGAGAACAGGCTTACCATCACAATTGACAGATATTCCAAGATTACTTCCGACATGTTGCTGACGCTCCCGCAGCCTTCTACCTCGGGGTTCGGCAGTACTGGCTGGGAGAACCTGGGCAAGGTAAGCAACAAGGGCTGGGAGTTCCTTGCCGGCTGGAAAGATTTCTCCGGTGACTTCAGCTATGGTATCACAGCAAACGTGTCTACCCTTAAGAATGAAGTAGTGAGCCTTGGCGGCAGTGGTGAACCCATTACGAACAACATCTTTTTTGACCTTGCCACACGGACAGAAGAGGGGCACTCAATCCGAGAATTTTACGGATACGTAGCTGACGGAGTTTTCCAGAACCTGGATGAAATTGCAGCTCATGAGATTCAACCGGATGCTGTCCCCGGGGATATCAGATTCAAAGACATCAATAATGACGGTGAGCTGACAAGTGATGACAGGACTTTCATTGGTAATCCTTACCCTGACTTTTTCTATGGCATTAATCTGAATATTGGTTACAGGGATTTCGATGTTTCAGCACTCTTCCAGGGACAATACGGCAATGAGATCTATAATGCCGCAGCTTTCTGGCTGACTAACTCGGGATACAACTATAACAAGAGCACACAGATACTAAACAGATGGACAGGCCCCGGAACAAGTAGCTCCGAACCTCGGGTGACCACTATTGATAACAACCAGAATGCCAGGGCATCAACAAGATACATAGAAGATGGCTCATATTTTCGCCTGAAGGATTTACAGATCGGATATAATCTGCCTGAAGAGCTGCTCGGCCGGTTAAACATATCGAGACTGAGAATCTATCTTGCTGCTCATAACATTTGGACAATAACCGATTATACAGGATATGATCCTGAAGTAGGGGCATCACGGTCAGCCGAGAAGACTGTCGGGTTTGATGAAGTCACCTATCCACAGAGCAAAAGCTTTCTTGTTGGTCTGAATGTCACATTTTAATAATAGAAAGGAATTGTTATGAAAAAAATCAATATACTTCACGGTTTACTGGCATTCATCCTTCTCTTTGCAACATCATCATGCGAGGATTTTCTGGATAAATCGCCCAACGGCACACTTACTTCAGCCAATTTTTACAGGAATGAAGCTGATGCCACTGCTGCCATAAATGCTGCCTATGAGATACTTACCGATTTCTGGGTAAAAAGTATTGCTTTCGAAAAGGATATACCTTCAGATGATGCAGTTAAAGGACAGGGGGTTGACCTTGGTGCCCTGACCACCCTCGATAACCTTAACCTGAACCCAGCTGATACACCCCCCACCGTTTACTGGCAGTTGTATTACCGGGGAATATATCGGACCAACCTTGTTATAAAATATGTTCCCGGCATTGAGATGGATAATGAAATCAAAAACAGGATTATAGGTGAAGCTCATTTCCTTCGTGCATTTTACTATTATAACCTTGTGATTCGCTTTGGTGGTGTACCTGTTGTCATGTCTCCTGACGGTGAAGAAATGTTTCCTGAAAGGTCATCTGTTGACGAAACATGGAAGCTGATTGAGGATGACCTTATCATGGCGGCAGAACTGCTTCCTCTTAAAAGTGAGTACAGTGCTGAGAACAAAGGCAGGGTAAGCCAGGGGTCCGCCCAGGCGTTACTTGGTATTGCCAGTCTTTTCCAGGAGAAATGGCAGGAAGCCTATGATGCATTCGGAAGTGTGATCCGTTCGGGAGAGTACTCACTGCAACCGAATTTCGGTGACATCTTCAAACCGGAGTACGATAACGGGACCGAGGTGGTTTTTGAAACACAGTTCCAGGGAGGAGGACCTTATGGAAACGGGTTTAACTTTTGGGTAAGGCCGAGAAACGGGAGTACCATCTTTGGCCTCGGTTTCTGCCTTCCCACTCAGGACCTCGTTGTCGAGTTCGAAGAATCAGATCCCAGGCTGAGATATACTGTTATAAGGCCGGGAGACATAATTTCGGACGAAGTCAGCAGTTTCCCGTTTGAAGCTTCATGGGCCCCTGAAACAGGCTATTCATGTGGCAAATATGTCGTTGATATACCTGTCGGCACCAATGCCGAACGACATGAACAGAATCAGAAGAATATAAGGTATGCAGAGGTCCTGCTCGGATATGCCGAGGCTGCATTCCGCCTGCAAAAGCCCGGCGAAGCAGTTGACATGATAAATGATGTGAGAGAAAGGGCCAGGGGCGATAATAATTCAATTCTTCCTGACGTGGAGGTATCCGATGATATTTTTGCTGCCATTGTCCATGAAAGGAGAGTCGAACTTGCCCTGGAAGGCAAAAGATATTTCGACCTTGTGAGATGGGGCCTTGCAGAAGAAGAGCTGGGTCCTCTGGGATATAAAGCATCGAGAATGGGACTTTATCCCGTGCCTCAGTCTGAAATGGATTCCAACCCCAAACTTGTTCAGAATCCGGGTTATATTCAATAGTAATTGGTTAGTTGCATTTTTTGAAAAAGGAAGAGATCTTTCTCTTCCTTTTTTAAAGTGCATCCTGATCTGTTCAATCATGTAAATTCTTCTTCCTGGTAGCCGAAAAGCAGGAAGACTCTAATCCCGGTACCGGATTACTTCAGGATACTGGTTCTAAAACCAATAATACAATCTGATGAAGAACATTATAGACATGAACAAAGACCAACATAAGAAAATACTCTTCATTCTCATTCTGATTTTTGCAGAGATCATAGTTTCAGCCCAGGATGACGGCTGGTGTATAAGCGCTGACCGCACTGAAAACTATACCGGTATTGCTGTTGGCAATGGCCGTATCGGGATTGTTTCCTCGTCCGGGCCGTTTGAGACTGAGATGGTAATTCTAAATAATGTTTATGACAACGAGCTGCCGCTTGGTGTCAGCAAAATACTGGCCGGAATGAATTTTCTTAACATGAAGATTGAGATTGACGGCGAGGAAATATCTCCTGACAGAATTCAGAACTGGCATCAGACCCTGTTTATGAAGGAAGCATTTTTAAGGACTACTTTCTCATTCGAAAACAAAGCATTATTTACCTGTGATCTCTATGCTCTCAGAAACCTGCCGTTTGCAGGTTATATGGACATAACCGTAAAACCCTTGAAAGACGCCAGGATCAAGGTGACAGGCAAAATAGTCACACCTGACGATTACAGGCAGCCCGCTGCCACCTTCGAGACGTTAAGGGATCTTGAGGTGACTATGCCATTTATCCAGACAGTTGCAGCCAGCAGGGAGGGAAGGCATGTTGTTGCAACATCAGCAACATTTATCTGGCATTCTTTTAACTCCACGAATGAATTGCTGCGCCCTCAGTTAATACATGATAATGCAGGTGACAACACCAATATGCTCACCTTTCAGTCAGACCTGAAGAAAGGTACTTCTTTTTCATTTGCCTGGGCAGGAGCTGAGTGCACCACAAAGGACTTTTCTGACCCTGTTTCGGAATCAGAGCGCCAGGTAATAAACATGCTTCTGACTCCCCGTGAGGACATAATTGCCGGGCACCGGAAACTGTGGGAGGAACTGTGGCAGGGAGACATTGAGATTGAAGGTGACCTCACTTCTCAACATGATGTCCGGCTGGCACTTTATCACCTCTATTCATTCGGGAGGGAGGGAACCGGGTTAAGCATACCGCCGATGGGGCTTTCATCCCAGAACTACAACGGACATATTTTCTGGGATTCCGAGCTGTGGATGTTCCCCCCGATGTTGTTATTGAACAGGGGAATAGCTGAGTCTATGATAAATTACAGAATTGACAGGCTTGCCCCTGCAAGATTCAAAGCTTTGGCCTATGGATATAAAGGGGCCATGTTTCCATGGGAAAGTGATGACACAGGGGAAGAGGCCACACCTCCGTTCGCACTGACAGGTACCTTTGAACATCATATCACTTCCGATATTGCAATAGCAGTGTGGAATTATTACAGGGTGTCAGGTGACAGGCAATGGCTTGAATCCAGGGGTTATGAACTCCTTAAGGAGACTGCAGATTTCTGGGTCAGTCGGGTTACACAGAACAGTGACGGGACTTATTCCATCAGGAATGTGGTGGGGGCAAATGAGTTTGCCCATAATGTAAATGACAATGCTTTTACGAACGGATCAGCAATAACCTGTCTGAGGTTTGCCGTGCAGGCTGCCTCTGTTCTCGGCATTGAAGCCCCTGTTTCGTGGAAAAAAGTAGCAGACAATCTAGTGATTCATCACTTTCCGGACGGTACCACCAAGGAACACAGCAATTATAAAGGTGAGAGGATAAAGCAGGCGGATGTCAATCTTCTTGCATATCCCCTTGAAATTCTGACTGACCCCGGAGCAATTCTTTCAGACCTGAAATACTATGAGCCAAAACTGGCTGAGGAAGGTCCGGCCATGAGCAAATCGGTGCTTGCATTGCTCTATGCACGTCTCGGCGATCCGGAGACAGCCTACCGGCTGTTCCGTGAGAGTTACATGCCAAACAAACGTCCTCCGTTCGGTGCTCTGGCAGAAACAGCTCTGAGCAACAACCCATATTTCGTCACAGGGGCGGGAGGTATGCTCCAGACTGTGATTTTCGGTTTTGGTGGATTGCGTATAACTGATGAAGGTGTCATGCAGATTAATCCTGTCCTTCCTGGCAAATGGAAATCTCTGACAATTAAAGGTGTAGGCATAAGTCGGGAAACATTTGTAATAAAGAATCAGAAATAATGCAGGAATCCATACCTTATGGTATTGCCCAGGCCGGCAGCAGGACCTGAAGAGCTATTTTGTCCGGTATGAGAACAAGGCAGGGTGGAGGAACAAGGAGAAGATACCCCTGATGTACTGAATTTCCCGGGAATGATTAAGTCACCTGACAATGTTTTTTATGGGAAGGAGAGGGGCATTAAATTCAAGCATCGCGTTGATCAGCCTGAAGTGAGTAAACCTGGCAAGGTCATCCACGATGATTCTTTCTTCCCTGATGGTTCCCTCAAGCAGGAGTTTCTCACGCATTGTGCCCCGCAGCAGGGGAGTGCCTGGCGTTACCCATTGCCGGCCATCAGTAAATACGATGTTGGAATATGAGGTATCTGTGACGCACCCGTTCTTCACTATCAGGACATCATCAGCTGCGCCGCGGTCAATGAGACCGGTCAGGCAGGCGCGGTCGAGGTACTTATAGCTGTAGTCAATATCATCTGCCCTGACAACCTTAATCGTGCGGACGGAGGCACGCAGGTACGGTATGAATTCCGTTGATATGATTGACTCGCCATAGATTACCCGGCATCTGTAAGCGCCTGATCTGCAGTCGTCAGGAATGCGGATATGCCGGGCCAGGCTTATCTCACCGGTGCTTCCGAAGAGCTTCCGCCGCGAGAGGTTGAGCCGCTGCTCATGCAAGACGAGGTTGAATGGCTCACCGTTACAGATCCTGATTGTCTCAAACAGAAGGGACATATATCTTGTCAATCATCTCCTGGTATTCAGAATGCGGGTCACTGAACGAGGTGATCCCCCCGCCGCTGCGGTAAAAATAACTTTGGCCGCGTTTCTCAATGAATCGTATCATTACACCGCTGTCGAGATCGTGGCCGTCAAAGATCCCGGCAATGCCGGTATAATACCCACGCGGGATCCCTTCGATTGAGGCAATTATCTCAGTTGTTTTCTTCTTGGGAGCGCCGCTTACGGAGCCGGCAGGGAGGAGTGAAAAGATAATGTCACCGATAGATGACTGATAGCCCCTGCCAAGCTCACCCCATATCTCAGAGCTGACCTGCAGAAGGTTCCGGGTATTTGTCCTTATCAGGTCAAAATACCTGAACCGTTTCACCCTGATATTCTTTGCGATAATACCCAGGTCATTCCGGATAAGGTCAACGATTGTGTAATGTTCAGCAGTTTCCTTCGGGTCATCCAGGATGACATTCTCTGCGTCCGGAATTGAGGCGTCAATGGTGCCCTTCATCGGGAAGGAACGGATCTTCCCGTTGTTGATACTGATGAATATTTCAGGGGAGAAGCAGACAAACTCGTCCCTGTACCACAGCCTGTAACGGGCAGTGCTTGCATGGAATATTTCACGGAGTGACATATTCAGATCCACAGGAGTGGAGCAGGTGAGATTCAGCAGGAAGGTGTTGCCGAGGGCTATCTCCCGTTTCACGATATTGAATTTCGCGAGGTATTCCCCGTAAGGCTCAGGGTGACTGATCAGTTCCGGCTGCCTGTCCTTAGCGGTGAAACCGCTGATGTTGCTCATCCCGTTCAGGTCATAGAGGATGAAGGCAGGATCGATTTCATCAAGCCTGAAGATCAGCGGTTTATCCTGTTCAAAGTCAATAATGAACAGAAATGGTATGCCGGCGCCGCCCCATTCGTTCATTTGATCTTTAATTGTATTTTTACGTGTCATTCTTCAGGCCTTGATGGCAAATTTATGAATTACAGGAGACCGAAAATCCTTGTCGTCGATAATTATGACTCGTTTACCTTCAATCTCGTTCAGATGCTGAGGGAGTGTGACAGGTGTGACTTCGACATTGAAAAGAATGACCGGATAAATACGGACGGTGCCGCAAGGTACGACGGTTTCCTGTTTTCCCCGGGACCGGGAGTGCCTGCCGATGCTCCGGTGATGGCGGAACTGCTTGAGAAGTACTCGCGCAGGAAGGGTTTCCTGGGTGTATGCCTCGGGCACCAGGCTATAGCTGAAAAGTGCGGGCTGAAACTGGAGAGGCTTGATACGGTGAGGCACGGGGTTAAGACGAGGGTAAGGCTTATTGAACCGTACGACTGGCTGTTTGCCGGCATGCCTGCTGAATTTGACGCCGGACTGTATCACTCATGGGGTGTATATCATGATGACGGTGTAAGGTATTCTGACCACGGACTGAGAGTAACGGCCCTGAGTGATGACGGGATCATCATGGCGCTGGCTCATACAAGTCATAATTTTCGCGGGGTGCAGTTCCACCCTGAATCATTCATGTCTGAATACGGTCCGCTGCTGGTCCGCAACTGGGTTGAGAGCCTCGGCTGATTCTACTGCTGCTGTGGCGGAACCGGATTGAGACTCCGGGCTGAGCAGAAGCAACCTATTTCTTTTTCAGTACTTTGTTGGATGCCAGCTTCCCGGTAAGGATCGACATTGGTACGCCGGCAGGACTGTAAACCCACTGGCCTGCCTGGAAGACTGAAGGCAACGGTGTCACTACCGAGCGGTCAGCTATCTGGATCCTGTTGACGACAGGCACCGGATCCTGAAATGACCATCCGGTGATGGCACCCTCAGAACTGGAAATCCTGTTTTCGATACTCAGCGGGGTGAAACTGAATCTGGCCATTATCCTGTCCTGGAGCCATGGATATACAGAATCTGTAATGACCTTTATTACGCGATTCCCGATTTCCGTTACAAACTGATCATACCAGCCGTCTTTATGTACTGCCTTAAACAGATCATACTCAGTCAGGAAGCTGATTATCAGCCCTGTCTTTCCTTCCGGGACCAGTGACGGATCCTTCAGGCCGGGGATGGAGATTTCATAGGTATTCAGGGCGGTGAACCGGTCAAGCCATTCCAGCACTGTCTGCCTGTCATGAACCCCCGGGCCTGCGAGCAGACCGTCAAGCTCCTCGCGGTGGATTTGCCCCAGGCCTTCTTTCAACGGCGTATAGAAGAAATGGCCGTTGGCTTTTTTGCGGAAACTCTCGAGCTGCTCATCGACTTCCATAAACAGTGTAAATACTGAGTCGCCGCCACGGCGCTGCAGTATCTTTTCCTTTGCCTCTCCGAAGCCTGTACTTATCTTCGGATCCAAACCCGCAGTATCAGTGATCCGGTAGAAGGCCTTCAGGTCTGCTGCCCATATCAGGGAATCATATTTATAAACTGTTCCGTCCTGGCTGGTCACCGTTTGTTCACCGGCGTTCACTGCGTTGATCTGCGTCTCACGCTTTATCTCACCTCCCCATCCGATGATCTTCCTCTCAAGTGCTCCCGCCAGTTTTCCTACTCCGCCCACAGGATAGAAGTAATCAAGGTACAGTGAGAAATAGCTTAGGGCAAAGAAGGTCGGGGTGTTCCTGAAGAAATGCTGTGAGATGATATCGCGGAGCGACCGGTCGCTGATGATCTTTTCAAGGTAACTCTCTACGGGCTGATTCATACGGTTGATCCGGCCTACTGTAAGAAGAAACTTTGGCAGCCAGGGGAGCAGTTTTTTAAACAGGAACTCCCTGTCGCGCTTCAGGTCCTTGAACACCGGGTTTTCAACACCGTAAAGAACATCCATGTCTTTCATCACCTTGCGGATGACACGGATGATCTCATCGATCTCACTGCTGCTGTCAGGGTAGATCTTTTTGAGGAGATCACTGTAACTTCCAAGGCTTTCCAGGTTCTCAATATTAAGGATCTCATCACCTATCCCCACCGAGACAGGGCTCTTCACCACCTCAAGTTCAATACCCAGTTCCGCAAGCATGGGTTTGATTATTCCGGCATCCTCAAGAGCCCGGACACCGGCATCGAAGACAAATCCGTCCCGGCTGAACGAATTGACAAGTCCTCCGCATTCACTGTTCTTCTCTATCAGAATCGTCTTTTTCCCGGCCCTTGAAATGTAAGCCGCAGCGGTAAGACCAGCTATTCCTCCTCCGACAATGATTGTATCGTACTTATTCTCACTCATGGGTTTCATTGCTTAAATGTATCGCTCACAGGTGATTATATTCATCTTTTATTTCACGACCTTAAACCGCTGTATTCCAGGCTCAGCTGCCAGAGTTCGCGGGCAACATCCATATCCAGGGCAGGTGGTGCCGGTTCTTCTTCAGTTGTCAGGTTAAAGAACCTGCCAGTGATACCCTCAGCCTTCTCCGATGCCCCAAGCCAGAAGAGGGCCTCGGCTGATAGCTCGGGTGATTTAAGTGTCCGGTCAATAAAGTTCCTCTTGAACCATTTGTAGACCGGCCCGTTATCCTGTCCTGTCTCTGTCTTCACTGCCCCGGGATGCATGGCGTTGATTGTTACTCCGGTCCCTTCGAAACGCTCAGCAAAAACCAGCATCGAAAGTAACTGGGCCAGTTTGGCCGAACCGTAGCCTCCCAGCCCGGAATAATGTCTCTTCTCCCAGTTCAGATCATCCAGGTGCAGTCCCCATGCGGCAAATCTGTGCCCCTCGGAGTTTACCATTATTATGCGTGACCTGGGCTGAGAACTGAGTTTACCGATAAGTTGATAATTAATGATGAAGGAAGCAAGGTACTGTACCACGAACACTTTTTCCAGGCCGTCAGCCGTCAGCTCCCGTTTTGTCATGTAGACACCGGCGTTATGGATGAGCACATCAATTGGCCTGTCTAGTGCTGCCAGTTCTCCGGCCACCCGGCGGATGTCTGCCAGGATGGTCAGATCGGCAATCCTGAAGTGACATTTTACGCCGTATTCTTTTTCGATCTCCTGCCGCAGGGCCTCTGATTTTGCAAGGTTCCGGTTTATGCAAAGCAGATCCGCGCCCCGGGAGGCATACTTTCTGGCAGTCACATAGCCAATGCCTGAGGTAGCACCTGTAATGACAGCAAGTCTGCCGGTGAAGTCGGAAGAGCATGTTTCAGGCGCCGCCCGGTTGTTCCGGATCATGGCCGCGATGTTTGACCACCGGTATTCCCTGAAATATTGTTTGAATTTTGAGTTTCCTGCCATAAAAAGACATCATCCAAATTTCTTTATCATGAACCTCCTGTAAGCCTTCCCGAACCTGGGGATGTTGTCAAAGATATCTCCCCAGAGGTCATAATAATCTCTCTGTTCAATGATTTTCCCCTCGTCATTCAAAGTCACGCGGCTGGAACCGTAAAGAATTGAACTGGGATTCTTTTTGAATTTTATAGTCATCTCCCATTCCAGGAAACAGACATTGCCTTCCATGACTGCGTTGACTATGGACATTTTCAGATCTTTTGACCTCTGTGCAAGCCGCGCGGTCATTGCCACAAAGTCATCCTTTCCGCGAAGTGCCTGCACCGAATCCCTGAATTTTATGTCGGTGTGATAGTATGGCAGGATATGTGACCAGTCGGGCTTGCCCTCGGTGTTGTATGTCTGGCTCCACAGGGCTTTGACTGTTTCGATGTCTCTTATGCAGTATTCCTGGCCGGGGTGCTCTTCAGGTTCGTTCATGGTGTCAGCGTTTCAGGGTATTATTGCCGACCTTAAATTAATAATTTTCATATTACATGATGCGATAACCGCTCCCGGCTGATGACTTCCCCGTTCGTTTGCCGGACGCCAGGTATTTGTAATTGCATTGTCACTATCTTTATGGGTGTTGTTTCGAAATGAATTTATATGAGAAAGAATTTGTTGTTCCGTGTTGTTCTGATGGCCGCTGTGATGGTTGCCACAATAAATGTTTCGTCCGGTCAGTCCCGGGGTCTGCGAATGATTTCGGAGAAGGAACTGAAGTATAACCTTGATTTTCTAGGCTCGCGGGAGTTCCGTGGCAGGGAGACCCCCTCGCCGGAGCTTGAGATTGCCACACTGTATCTTGGTAACTGGGCTGCCCATGCCGGCCTCAGGCCGGGAATGAATGACGGATCATTCTACCAGGAGGTGCCTCTGACAGTGACCTCTGTATTCCAGCCGGAAACACGTATAGTTGTTTCCCGTGGCACATCGGATCATGTTTATTATTTCGGGAAGGACTTCTGCGGCGGCTTCGCGCGAAGCGGCTCTTACCGGGGCGATGTGGTTTTTGCAGGAATGGGCATCAGTGATCCGCTGACAGGTCGGGATGACCTGGGCGACACGGACCTGAGAGGAAGGGTGGTTGTGATTCTTGATGCACAGCTTCCCGGAACGGTCTTCCCCCTGGGGTTCACCATGACCGGAAGGCTCTCGGCAAGGATAGCTGCCATACGCGACAGAGGCGCTTCGGCAGTACTTACAATTGTGCCCCCGGAAAGACAGGCGATGAAGGAGGAGGGACAGAACATTTTTGACTACATACCTACAGGCAGGCTCGGGATAATGTATGATTCACAGAGGACCAGCTTCAGTTCTTCCCGGGGAGCGGTGGCGGAACGCGAACAGGCCAGACCCCCCTTGCCCTTTGAACGGGCAGAGATAAGCCATGAGCTGGCCGCTGACATGCTGGGAATAACAAAGGCGGAGATTGCCGGATTCTTTAAAAAGGCCGCAGAGGGTCAGCAGGTCTCTCCTTTTGAGGTTACCGGAAGCAGTGCCAGGCTTGATGTTGAGGTGGAATATTACCCGGCCGTCTCCCGCAATGTGGTGGCGATGGTTGAAGGTTCAGATCCGGTGCTCAGGAATGAGTATATCGTCATCTGCGGGCATCACGACGGCCGCGGAATAGATGACGGAGGGATAATCCCGGGTGCTGATGACAACGGCAGCGCATGCGTGGCGCTGATGGAGATAGGGAAGGCTCTCCTGGCCGAGAGGCCGAAGAGGTCAGTCATCCTTGCCTGGTTCACCGGCGAGGAGCAGATGATGAACGGCTCACAGTATTTCGTGAACAATTGCCCCGTGCCGCGCGAGAAGATCACCGCATGCCTGAATATTGACATGATCAGCCGCAATCACCCCGACAGCCTTTATCTTGTGGGTTCCGACCTGCTCAGCTCGGAGCTCGATGCTGCAATAGTGAAAGTAAACAGCAGGTACGGGATTAATTTTGCATTTGATTACCTCTACTCAAACCTGACTCATCCCCAGCAGGTTTATTTCAGGAGCGATCATTACCCGTTTGTCAGGTTCGGGATCCCTTCGGTATGGTTCTTTTCAGGCTTTACATATGACTATCATACCGTGCTGGATGCCCCGGAGCGGGTCGACTACGGCAAGCTGTACAAAACGACCAGGCTGATTTACCTCACGGCTATGGAGATTGGGAACATGAAGGGGATGCTGAAGCTTGATGTAAACCCTGCAGTAACATCGCGGGGCGGGCATAACCTGAAGGAGCCAACCCTGTTCGGCGGGCGGTAGCAGATTCAGGGACCGGGACGGTCAATCCGGAGAACCGGGATGGTCAATCCGGGACCCGGGTGGTCAATCCGGAGAACCGGGACGGTCATTCCGGGACCCGGGTGGTCAAACCGGTGGCCGGTTACCTGTTCAGCCTGGCAATGGCTTCCTCTTCCGTTGCAACAAAGTTTATGGTTCCCCTGGTATTGCTTTCGCGGATGAAATCGCGCAAAGCCTTGCTCTTCACATAAGAGAAGTCGCCTATGATTGCCAGGCGCATCCTGTAGTTGGAGAATTTCTGAAGTATTTCGCCGGCCAGGCCTGTCTTAAGGTCAAAGAATTCTTTGCTTAGTGTACCTGAATGTACAATCAGCCCGGTGCTGCCGTTGTAACCGGCATCTGCGAGGATGTCAAGGAGGTCACCGGTGGAGCCTATTTTCTCCGTTTCCGGCAAGATCTCGGCGATGTAAATTCCTCTTTCAGTAGTGTGAAACCTGAGCATATAAATATAAGTACGGGGTTATATGAAAACAGAAAATAAAAATATTCAAAACCGAGCAGCTGTTAACGCCACTCGAAGCCTGTTCCGTCGAGGGGATGCGTTGCCGGATCATCCAGGCTGCCGTTCTGATCCCACCAGTCCTGGTACATCTCCCTGACTGAAAGTATCACCATACCGCTCAGACGTACACCCGGGCTGTCATTAATATCGACAAGAACCGGGTTAAGGGAGGCATACTCCTTTCCTTCAAGTACCGCCTCGGCACACCAGAGCAGATACTCTCCAAGCATGATGCACTCCTTGCCGTCGACTACCCTGTACGGCCACATTGATGAGAGCGGATTTACAGGGAAATGGTCACAGGGGGTGACGAGTTCAGTGTCCTTTGAAAGTGAAATCAGGGCGGGGACATCCTCCCTTGAGAAGGAAGGCATCTTCGCCCAGAGCCTGACACCGTCTTCTGTCTGCTCAAACTCATTGTAGGTGCCGTTCTTAAGCTGTTTAACGAATTCTTCCACATCCGGGTTGTTGACATCGAAACTGCTTCGCTCGCATCCGAGGCAAATTACGGATAACAAGGTGAAAATTACCATGGCTTTCATATACTGTCCAATTTAATTAAACCGGGGAAATTTATTGATTTGCCACAAATTATATGCCATTGCCCAGGGATTCCCTGATCCTTTTTATCTGTGCCTCACGGGCAAAGGAGTAGGTCCTGTCGCGGAGGCTGCAGATCTCATACAGGTGCAGAGCCTTTTGCAGGAGAAGGGTTGAATCGGCTGAAGTGCCGGTTAATCCTATATCTGCAAGGGTCGCCGCAAGGAGTTCGATATTCTCCGTGTTGAACCCTTTCATGCCGGACAGGTATTCGTCGGTGGCTGCAGGATCCATGGCAACAAGTTCGTCGAGATCAATGAATGCCTCATTCTTAAGCATCTCCTTCAATGCCTCTGCCGGGGCTTCCACGGTGACGGCAAGTTCATCGGTTCCACCAAAGAGCTTCTGCCGTATGGCCCTTATGACCATTCCGATCTTTTCAATCTCGCGGAGGAGGTAGTCTCTCTGCTCCATGCAGGGCCTGAGTAATCAGTCAACAGTAAAGATTACGGTTGCCGGCTGAGACATCAGGCTGGTCCTGTAGGTAAGGCTGTCAGATCCATACAGGTCAAGTTCTTCCAATACCACCGGAGTCCCCGAACTTGAGAATGTCTTTTCCCCCTGGTTCCATTTCCACCAGTCTGGGTTGAGGCTTATCTTACTTGTATTGAAGTTTCGTACATCAGTGATTATGAGATGCCAGTTGGTAATGAATATGGCCTTGTTGCCGTCGTCGGTCCAGCAGATCTTCCGGGCCGCCTCTATATCCTCCGGCAACCGTGCAACAAGCCTGAATTCACCTGTTCCGGACTTTGAGATGAACAGGGCCTGGTTCGGAGGGTCAAGTGACGGATTTTCGATTACGTATGCCTCATATAGACCCTGCGGGGAATTCATTGACAAAACTTTTTCAGGTTTGGAGTTGAAACCGAAGAGTACCCATACTGCCACAGCAATGAGAATCACCGTGATCAGCGCCGCTATCATTGCCGTAATGATCCTGCTTTTCATGGTTCTGTTATAATGTTGTTTGACAAACGCTAAACGCGGGAAGGGCGAATAGTCAAAGAGTATCCTTCCCTGCGGTTGAGAACCGTCACAGCAATTTACGAATAAGAATCCGGATTGTACCTCACCGGTGGAGACAATAATAATGAAGCGATTGACTTTTTCTATCCGGCATTGTCATAAGCCCGTATCAGCCGGTCGGTTAATTCTGGTGTCCGTGGCAACCTGAGTTATTTCCCGTGTTTTTTTTGCAGGTACTCAATTGTGGTTTTCATCAGCTTTTTAAGGACATCCTGGTTGATGTCAGACAGCTTTTTGACATAGATACACGCCGCTCCCTTCTTGAATTTCCCAAGCCCATCCAGCAGATGTTCATGTTCCGGGGCGCCGGTATAAACGTAGAGGGAGATAGCCGCTTTTCGCGGCGAAAAGCCAACAAGAGGCCAGTCGCCCTCCTGGCTGCTTCTCTCTGACTTGTAGTGGTACTGGCCGAAGCCGATGATGGAAGAGCCCCACATCTGCGGTTCGAAACCGGTGAATTCGCTCATCAGCTTAAGCAGCTCGAAGCTGTCTTTCCTCTTTTGCCCGGTATCGGCAAACGAGTTAATGAATTCAGAGACATCAGCCTCATTCTTCTTTGTCTTAAGTTCTGCCATAGGAGGTTACTTTCTACAAATAAGGATTTTGCGGGCAAATTGTTCATTCTGCACCGCTACGGTCACCGGTCATTACCAGGTTCCTGAAATACCTGATGCTCGACAGGAAAAGTGCCAGGCCGATGCCGATATAAATCACCGACAGGTATTGCTTCGGGATGGGGGAGTGGCGAAGGGTGATTCCCATCGCTACCATGATCAGGATGATGAAATAACTCTTCCAGGAGATGAATGAGAAGGCGCAGGGTCTGGCAGGCAGTTTTGAAATCCGCCCGAGATTCTTGTCCACAATCCTCAGAAACCCGAAGTGATGAATAATCAATGCGGCTGTAATACCGGCTGCGGCAAAGATCCAGGCATTACCCCCGTATGCCGATAGCCATCCATAAGCCATGGAAGCCAGCATTATTCCCACTCCGCACCACATGATGCCGGCAATAAGGAACAACGCTTTCCTGGGTACTTTCGGCTTGTACTTCTCCTTGAACGGGGTCATTGATGGCTCATGAAAATCCGGCCCCAAATTTCAGCTTTTATTCCCGTCAATCCAACATTAGTATTATATTTCTCCTGACCCTCAGATTGAGACCCGGAGGGTCGAAACCCCGTAGCCGCCGGTTGGCGGACCGTGGCGTTCAGACCCTTACTCCCTCTTCAGCGCATTCACGGGGTTGGTGGATGCCGCCCTGAAAGAGACAAGGCTTGTTGTGATAAATGCTATCACAAGAGTAATGACCAGCGAGGCCACAAAAGGCACCGCCGTGGCAGCCACGAAGGGACTCAGCCCGAAATCCATCCTGTACGCAAAGCCCTGCAGCCACTTATCCATGAAGTAGTATGCCACCGGCCATGATATGATATTGCTAACCAGCACGAGGACCAGGAAATCCCTGTTCAGGAGCACCACAACCTGGTTGACCCCTGCACCCATGATCTTGCGGATCCCTATCTCCTTCGACCGTTGCTCGGTCACATATGACGTCAGGCCAAGCAGCCCCAGACAGGCAATGAAAATCGTGAGTATTGAGAAGATGTTGAAGAGCGAGTTAAGCTTGTTCTCCGCCGTGTACATCTCATCGAGCTTGTCTGAGAAGAAGAAATAGTTGAAAGGAAGGTTATAACCCATCTCTGTCATCTTCTTTGAGACGAAATCGACTGTTGACGGTATGTTATCACCGGCTATCCTGACGTAGAAGTTCTGGTTCGGATTCTGGCTTACTATAAAGATGAATGGTTCAATCTTGTTATGTATTGATGAGAAATGGAAATCCTTCACAACACCTATGACCTCCCCGTCACGGGCAGCCTGCCCTGTATTGGGATTGAGGCCGAACCTGACCCTTTTGCCAAGGGGATTATCTCCCCATCCGAAGGCTTTGACGGCCTCTTCGTTGACTATGAATGCCTGTGTCAGGTCGGCAGGCCTTTCCCTGTCGAAGTTCCTTCCCTGCAGCATCTCAATACCCATCACATCAATGAATTCATGGTCCACAATTGAGAAACTTATTGCAAGTTCCACCATACCTTCCTCCTTCTCAACCTGGAAGACCACCTTGTTTGCCATAAGTGGCGGGACAAGGGCCGATGAGGCAACCCCACGAACTGACGGGTTCTCTTCAAGGGCATTCTTGAAGGGCTGCAACTGCCTGTTTATGAAGGCCGTGTCCCTCATGGGGATGATCATCACATTTTCCTTGTCCAGGCCCAGATCCTTTTTCTGAATGTAGTTCTGCTGCCTTGAAACGACTATTGTACATATGATAAGCGCTCCCGCAACAGCAAACTGGAATACCACCAGTATCTTTCTCATTAGTCCTTTTCCGTGGCGCGGATTGCCGTTGCTCTTGAGGACCTGCACCGGCATGAATGACGAGAGGTAGAATGACGGGTAGCTGCCTGAAATCAGTCCTACAGCTACCGTGATAGCCAGAACCATCAGCAATGTCACAGGGCTGAACAGTTCTCCCAGCGAGATAGCCTTCCCGGTAAGGGTGTTGAAGTAGGGGAGGCTCAGTACCGTTATGGCCAGTGCCAGGATGAGGGCCAGCACAACCAGTACCATTGACTCGCTCAGGAACTGTCTTATCAGTGCACCCTTGCCTGCACCGATAACTTTCCGCATCCCGACCTCCTTTGCCCTGTTGACTGACCTGGCGGTTGCCATGTTCATATAGTTCAGGCTGGCTATAAGGATCATGAAGATGCCAACCAGTGAGAAGATTATTATGTAGCTGAAATTGCCCACCGGAAGGTCGAACTCGAGTCCCGGGTTATAGTGTACCTTGTCAATCCGCGTGGCTCTTAGCGTGAACGAAGCGTTTATCTGTTTTCCCAGCGCACTCATATACTTATCATAGAACTCCGGGAACTTGCCCAGCAGGGTTTGTATATCTGCATTTTTGTGAAGCTTGATATAGGCAAATGCCGATATATTCCAGAAGGCAGGTGCCGAGCGGGAGTTGAAGTTGTCAACCCCAACGAGTTCCACAATGGTTGCCATTGAAAGAAGGCAATCGAACTTAAGGTGAGAGTTGGAAGGTACATCCTCAATTACCCCTGTCACCCTGAAATTGCCAAAGTTGCTCGACTTCAGCTCCTCGCCCATCGGGTTTTTCTTTCCGAAATACTTCGATGCAAAGCTCTCGGTGATCACAATCGTGTTGGGTTCGTTCAGGGCTCCATCCGGTGACCCGAGTACGAATTTGTAATTGAAAATGTCAAACACGGTAGAATCGGAAAAATAGATGTTGTCTTCAAAGAATTTAAGGTCACCGTACTCGAACAGCACATCATTGATCCCGAACCCTGCAAACCGGGTAAAGGTCTCTACGTCAGGATACTCATCCATAAGTGTGGGAGCCAGCGGCATGGGTACGAGTCCTGCCACTGTGTTCTTGCCTGAGATGCTGAAGTCGCTCTCCAGGCGGTAAATCCGCTGGTAGTCGGGACTGTGCCGGTCAAAGGTGAGTTCATCCCTCACATACAGCAATATGAGTATTGCACATGCGATGCCGATAGCAGGGCCGATAACATTGAGAACCGAGTAGAATTTGTTCTTTACAATGTTACGCCAGGCGGTGAGAAGGTAGCTTTTAATCATAGGAAAAGTGTTTAATAAATAGACGGTTGTTTCCGGCCAGTGTTGCAGCTTTTCCGGATTATTTACGAAGAAAATGTCAAAATATAAGACACCCGGCCGGATTGGCCGGGAAAATGAAAGTGAGAAAAGATAAGGAATCAGTTCTTCTTCAGTCCTGCTATCTCAGCAATGGCTTTTGTCCAGGCCGGGCTGAAATTCAGGCTCCCGGCAAGTGTGAGCTCTTTCCCGCCTGCACCTTCAAACAGGCTTTTGTTCTCATGGCCGAGCTCGATCACAGTTTCAAGACAGTCAGCTGTGAACGAAGGGGCTGCAATTAGAACCCTTTTTTTGCCCGCGGCAGCAAGATTCAGAAGAACCTGGTCAGTGAACGGTGAGAGCCACTTCCCTGTAAGCCTCGACTGGAAGGCGGTGGAGTATGTCCCTTCCTTCAGGCCCAGCCTGGCGGCAATGAGGCGTGTGGTCTCGTAACAGGCGGCCCTGTAACAGTATTTCCCGTGCTCCGGCATACCATCAGTACAGCCGCAGGAACCGCATGAAACCTCAGGGTGAACCTTCTCCACCTGCCGCAGGGGAAGGCCGTGATACGAGAAGAGCAGGTGGTCATGCCTGCCCGGGTCATGGCGCAGGAGATTCTCAGCCCAGGCATCAATAAAGAGGGATTCAGAATAGTACTGGTTTATGAACCTGAGCGGTGGCACAACATTCATCCTCCCTGCCATCCTCATCACCAGCTCATGGACTGAACCGGTTGTGGATGAGGCATAATGGGGGTAGAGCGGAAGAATGATTATTTCATCATACCTGCTATCTGCCACTTCCCTGAAAACCTTTTCAAGCGAAGGTTTGCCGTACCGCATTGCGCCAAAGACATCACAGGATTCACCAATTTCCGCCCTGAGCACGGCCACCAGCTTTTCCAGATTGACCAGAAGGGGAGAACCTTCATCAGTCCACAGCTGCCTGTAGAGGGCTGCAGACCGCCGTGCCCTGAAGGGAACAATTATGAGATTGACCAGGATCTTCCGGGCCAGCCACGGAAGATCGATCACCCTGGCGTCATTGAGGAACCGGGAGAGAAACCTCCGCACGTCCGCGACGGCCGGTGAATCAGGGGTGCCGGTATTCACAAGTATCAGCGCCTTACTTCCCATAATATGACTGAATGAATGATATCATTATTTCCTGTATGGTACATGATGCGGGCTTCTTTTCACGGCTCACTTTGTCAGCATATCCGCAGTTCAATTCTCAAGCTTCGTCAGGTCAATATATCCGCAATTCTGTTAATCAGCATCACCTTTTCAGCATGTCTGCAATGCTCTTTGCCTGCATCACCCTGTCGGCCATCCCGATGCCGTCCCTGATATTGCCGGCGAGGATCAGTCCCGGGTATTTTTGTTCAAGCCTGCTGATGCACTCAAGCCTCTCGCCGGTAGTAACCTCATACTGGGGGATAGCCTTCTCGTACCTGAAAACCTTCAGCAGGTCAGGCTGTCCATTCTCATTAAGGGTATTACGTATCTCCTCAAGGGCAATATTCGTTATCTCCTCATCAGTTTTCCAGATGAGTTCCCTGTTTCTTGTCCCTCCCAGGAATACAGACAGCAACGCCCCGCCTTCAGGCGCCCTTCCGGCAAAGATAGCCGAAGGAAAAAGAATTCCGAGGATCTGCCTTTTCTCAAGCGATGGGACCAGTCCTCCGAAGGCATCAAGCGGAAATCCTTTCCACTCTTTGTATCCCACGGCCACCTGGGCCACCCTGGCATATTGCAGTGCAGTTACGGGGGCCAGTTCCGCCGGCGGGATGAATGTCAGTATCTCCGGCAGTGCAAAACCTCCTGCAGTGGTTATGAAGGCGGAGCATTCCAGGGCGCGTGGCTCCCCTGCATAGGTTACAGAGAAGTCGTTACCGTTCCGGAGTACTTTCAGGTCACGGACACCGCATATTATATGCTCGTGGCCGATCTCATTCACAAGTGCGCCAATCAGGTTCCCCAGTCCGCCTTTTACGGAGAAAACCTCCCTCGTTGCCTTCTTTTCGTCTTCGCTCTTTTTCTCCTTCCCCTTTTTGACTGTTCCCCGGATGAAACTGCCGTAGTTATGCTCAAGTGCGTAGAGCTTCGGCAACGCGTACCTTGTCACAAGCCTGGAGGGATCCCCTGCATAGATTCCGGAGATGAACGGATCAACCGCGTACTCAAGGAAGCTCTTTCCAAGCCTCCTTTTCACCATGTCTGCAACAGACTCGTCAGGGTTGCTGCCCGGTTTCCTGAAGGGCTCCCCTAGGATCCGGAACTTGTCCTTCATCGTGAAGAGGGGAGTCGTAACTGCCGAAACAGGCCCTGACGGCAGTGCCTGCCATCTCCCTTTCTTCAGGACATACCTTTTTGCGGCACCGCTGTTGCCGGTCTCCAGTGTGCAGTTACCGTTCAGCTCTTCAAAAAGCAGCGCTATCTCCTTGTTGCCAAGTACACCGGTGTTGGGACCTGATTCAAAAGTGAATCCGTTCTCAGTATAAGTCTGGATCACTCCACCCGGCCTGTCAGCCTTTTCCAGGACAAGCGGTGAACGCCCCTGTCTCTTCAGGTGGTATGCCAGCGTAAGGCCTGTCAGGCCGGCTCCCGCAATGATTATATCGTGTTTTTCCATTTTTATTTGTTAAACAGGTTTTGAGTATGTCTGAACCGCCTCGTGGTATTCCCTGTCAAGGGCGGCCGCAACGTTGCGTATGAAAAAAGCGCCGGTTTCGGTCACCCTGAGCTCGTCGCCCGTGAAGGAGACCAGGCCGTCGCCCTCAAGACCGCCAAGCATGTCCGGGTCAATACGCACAGCTTCCCTGACTGCATCGGTGCTGACGCCGCAGGCTGAGGCCACTTCGGAGAAGCTGACCCTCATGTTGCACATAAGGTCGGTGATAACCTCCTTTGCCAGTTTCTGTGCACCCGTGAGGGCATAGCCTCTCTCAACGGGAAGGGTGCCGTTCGCCGTCAGGGCAATATATTCATCAATATTCCTGACATTCTGCGAGTAGCCCTCTTCGAGCTGGCTGATGGCTGTTACACCAAAGGCATAAACCTGGCCTGTCGTTTTCCGGGTGCAGTACCCCTGGAAGTTGCGGTGGAGTGTGCCTGAGGTGAAGGCCTGCCAGAGGTCATCGGTGGGCAGGACGAAATGATCGAGCCCGACGGGCTCATATCCTGCTTCGATCATTATCCTGCGTGTGGAAAGGAACATGTTTGTCTTCTCGTCTGCCGCAGGCAGCCCTTTCTTTTCGAGTATGGCCTGGTGCTTCTTGACCCAGGGCACGTGTGCATAGGAGAAAGTGACAAGCCTGTCGGGCTTCATCATGGCAGCTGTCCGTATGGTCCCGGAGAATGATTCAACACTCTGCCCCGGCAACCCGTAAATGAAGTCAAAGTTGACCCCTATGCGCGGATCGGCGGCCTTGATATGCCTGAGCAGCTCAGCAGGCGGTATTGCCGGCGGTCTGCGGTTGACACCGCGAAGCACCTCCGTATTGAGGTCCTGTATCCCGAAGCTCATCCTGTTGAAACCGGCAGCTATCAGGTTGTCAACGTAGTTCAGGTCAAGCGAGGCCGGGTCACATTCAATGGCAATCTCCGGCTCGCGGCCAAAGGTGAATTCCGAACGGAGGAGGTCAATGATGCCCTTCAGGTACTCTATGTCGACAGCGTTCGGGGTGCCTCCCCCGAAATGGACCTGAGATACGGTTCTCCTGTTGTCAATGTGCCGTGATACAAGCTTTATCTCCTTTCTTACCGCCTCAATGTAGGGTTCAACAAGCGATCCGTTACCGATGCTGAACGAGTTGCACCCGCAGTAATAGCAGATCCTTTTGCAGAAGGGGATATGGATGTAGAGTGCTATGTTCTCCGGCCTGCGGTCATTGGAATCGCGCACCATCGCGATGAAATCACTCTCACCAAACGTGGTCCTGAAGTGATTGGCCGGAGGATAGCTTGTGTATCTCGGTACCGGAACGTTGTATTTATCAAGCAGGTATTCAGTTATTTCCATTATTGATCTTTTTGGGCAGTGCGTACACAAGTGTTGCCGCCGCTATTAAACAAAGGATGATCTCGATGCCGAAGAAGTTGTGGTATCCCACGGCATCGCCGGCCTTGCCGCTCATCACCGCAATGACGAGACTGCTCAGGTGGGTTATTACAATCTGCACTGTGAAGTCGGTTCCCTCGCGCCCGCTGCGCACGATGTCCATCGAGGTAGTGTAGATTGCAACTGTTGAGAGGCCATAGGCGCCCCACAGCAGTGCTATCGCGGCGTAGATCGCAGCAACAGGAGGTGTTGAAAAGCTGATTATCCAGAACCAGGCTGCTGCAACGGTGCTCAGTGCCAGGAAGAGATACATAGAGAGTCTCCTCCCGGCTTTTTTGATGATCCATCCGCCGGCCAGTGCTGAAAGAGACGCGACCGATGTGCCAAAAATCCCTGACATGAACCCGATCTGTTTTACATTGTACCCAAGGTCAACGAGCCATGGCTTGAGCAGCGTCAGTATCCCGATGATGCCGGAATAGTAGAAGATGAGCACCAGCACCCTCTTGTGCTTCCCCTTCTCCGCAAAAAACCTGTAGATCTCGGCAATTGTTATCCTTGTCTTCGGCCCGGGCTCCGCTGATGCGGGGGTCCGGTAGGTCACCATGGGCACTATCGCGAAAACGACAAATACCGCCAGAATGAGAAGCAGGTTCGTCCACCCGAAATAGTGATATGCGATGAGCAGGATCCCGGTGCCGAAGAGTGTTCCCACGAAGCTGCCGGCCGACTGCATGCTGTTGCCAAGGCTTCGCTCTGCGGGCTTAAGAAGCCTGATGGCAAAGATGTCAACTGCAATATCCTGAGTGGCAGACGCGATGAAGGCAATTATCATCAGGGCCACTATCAGTTTAAAATCAGTCTGCAGGTCAAAAAGCCCGATGCTGATTATCACGGCAGCATAGAAGAGCTCCGAGACGATCACCGTTATGCGGGTGTTCCGGTTGGTCCGCGAGATGTTGTCAACCAGGGGCGCCCAGAGGAACTTGAATATCCACGGAAGCTTGACAAGCTGAAGCAGGCCGATTGATTCAAGGGAATAATTCTCCTGTCTCATTATCACGGGGATCACCGTTGAGAAGAAACTCATCGGGATGCTCTGCGCAATGTAGAGGCTGAACAGTACCGGAAATTTGGTCCAGGTCTTTTCCTTCACCGGTTAGAATTTTAATGAGAGGTTGATGCCGGCCTGTGCCGGTTTGCCCGGCTGCATGTACTGGTTGCCCAACGCCTCAAACCAGAAGGCGGTGTAGTATGTGTTCAGCATGTTCTTGCACCAGATGTCAAACTGGAAAGAGCCTTTGATGAATGAGACCTTCCCGTCGAGGAGTCCGTAAAAGTCCTGCCTGGCACTGTTCTCCTCATCCCAGAAGATCTCGCCGTTGCCCCTGTAAAGCAGGTTGACCCTGATGTCATCTATCAGTTTTGAGTTCCTGATACTGAAGTTTTTGGAGGCGTTGAGGGCCACCGTGTGGCGGGGCACATACGGGAGGAAGTTGCCGTTGTAGTTGAGTTCATCGTTGACTACGTTGGAAAGGAAGGTTGCATGAGTATACCCGTATGAGAGATTCAGATCAAATCCCTTTTTGAGTGTTGCCCGCACGGAAAGCTCAGCTCCCTTGCTGACTGAGTGACCGGCGTTCTTGAGCATCGAACCCCGGCCGCTGGGCACTGTCTGGTAGATCTGCTGGTTGCGCCAGTCGATATAGAACAGAGCGACATCTGCATACAGCGTGTTGCTTATAAGGGTGGTTTTTATCCCTGTCTCGTAGTTCCAGCTGAACTCCGGATCAAAGGTCAGGTCTTCGGGACGCTCGAAGGTGGAGTTGAAGCCGCCGGTCTTGTAACCCCTCGCCGCCACAGCATAGAGACTGTGACGCCCGATTTTGTAGTTTACTGCGAAACGGGGTATAATCTCAAGTGATTTCAGGGCAGGGTAGGCGGTATCAGCCAGTAGGGCGTATGTTCCGTTGAGGGTCCTGTCATAAGTGTAGTTCAGGAGGTCCTTTTCGGCATCAAGCCTCAGTCCTGCCGTAAGGGTGAGCCCCTTTACGGGGAAATCGGTGAGCGTAGACTGATGGAAGAGGGCATAGCCGGCTATCCTGTGGTCATACGTTTTAAGGTAGCTCATATGTGCCTTCCAGGCATTCACGTCAACTGCATTGTCGAAGGCCTGGTGGAAAGTGTAACCGCCGAACAGCCACCTGTATTTTTTGTCCTGCTTTGACCTGGCAATGACTTCCTGCGAGATCATATTCTGATTCTGAACCTGGGTTATAAAATAGAGAGAGTCAGGGGTGAAATCCTGGTCAATGCCCTGGAAGTCGTCGAGGTACTGGTATGAGGTTGTTGCCGACAGGTCAAACCGCCGGCCGGAAAAATTCACGAGCAGTGCATCAGAGAACATATTCCTGTTGTAGACGCTTGGCTGGTTGTAGTTTATGTCTTCGGCACGGCCGGCTTCGCTGTTGTATATAGCGTAGGGATATCCTCCCTGCCGGCTTATCTCGGCGCCGGCAATGTTCTCAACAGTAAGGCTGGGTGAGAGCTCCCATATTATCCTGTTCCGGAGGCCGTAAGAGTTCAGCTTGTCGACCTTTTCGCCTGAAAAGGCGTTGGTATAGAACCCGTCGTTGTGCAGGTAGTTGCCGGCAACGGACCACGCAAGCCTGCCATTGGTCCTGGCGTAATGGCTCCCTGTGACCGAGTAAGTACCGTAGGTCCCGGCGGTGAGGCTGATGTTTGACCCGTTGTAGTCAAGAGGGGAGGTGGTGATGATGTTCACAATCCCGCCCATCGTGTTTCTGCCAAAGAGCGTTCCCTGTGGTCCGCGAAGAACTTCGATCCGCTTTATATCGAAAAAATCGAAGTTGAACGAAGCCTTCTCAAAGTAAGGGACATGGTCGACGTACAGGCCTACCGAGGGTGAGTTGATCCTCGAACCGATGCCCCTTATGTAAACAGGGGATGTCAGTTTTGACCCGTAGTCGGGCATGAAGAAGTTGGGGATGGAGGCCGAGGCATCGTTAAGCGATTTTATTCCGCTTTCAGCAATGAGGGTTTCGCCCAGGACCGACACTGATGCCGGCAGGCTTTTGAAGGTGACGTTGTCCTTTGAAGCCTTGATAACGACTTCGCTCAGTTCGCCGACAAGATAGACGGAGGTGTCGGGTTCGACGGTGTACTTCTGGGCATTAAGACTGCCAGCCAGGAGGGAAAGTATAAACAGGTTATAAATGAATGGTTTCATCATTTCGTGATTAAGAATTTCGCATAAAACAGGCAAGCGGAGAATGTTCTCCAACAGAGAAGAGCCCGGATAAATCCGGATCAGATCAGAGAGAAAGGGGTTATGCCCGGTTTACGGAAGGAGGGGGACGTGCAAAGCAGCTGAAACGGTGAGGATCACTGTACGGGTCCTCATCAGGTATTATTATAATGATACAGGCTGCAGGTCTGCTGCCTGGCCGGTCATTCGTTTGCTGTGTGGCGGCTCCGTGGTTGCTGCCTGTTCCCGGGTAGAGGAAGGTTGATGCTTCCGACAGGGTGGTTGCAGGCCGTTCAGCAAGAATCTGTTTTCCGGGTGATCCCGGCTGGTCATCCTTTGAAGCCCTGTTGAGTGCATAGCTGCCAAAGAACAGCATATATGCAAACCCCAGCAGTGAAAGCAGGAGTCCGGGCGCTATGGTTCCAAATGGCAGAAACACTTTTTTCCGGTTTGGCGCAAAAATATAAAAATAATGATGCCCGCACCGGAACTGTTATTTTTATCACAATGATCCGGAATTAACTCCGGTCTTTGAGGGGAGCGAGATAACAATGGAGATTCCGCAGCGAAGTCCGGTCCATTCAGGGTTGACGTGATAAATGCCGACCCCTGAATCCCGGTGGCTTATTGATTTGAACTGACCGTTTCCTATTTGAAGCAGGTACCCGGCCTGCAGTTCCAGACCCACCATGGATGAAATGGTCCAGCCAAATCTTACAGAGGGGTGGGCAAAAAAGTTGATTGCCCTGTAATTCTGGTGAAAGTCAGAAACCGTATCCCCTGCGGCAATCAAGGTCTCATCCACCTCCATACCTGTGACTATGACCCCTATGCCGGCGACGGGAGAAAATGAGAAATGGTTACCAAGTGGTGGCAGAAGGTAGCCGGCGGTGATTCCCGGAGATACTGAACAGAGTTTTCGGTCTGAGAGATATTCACCGGAATAATCTTTCAGTGAGACCCTGGAGCCGGTGGAATTATAATTAACCGTTATCCCCCAGTTAAAATCACCTTTTATTACTGAGGCAGTAGCAGCATACCAGAAGTACGGAGGAAATTCATCAACCACCACGGGGCTGAACGGCAGTGACTCATTAACTATTTCGATGAATGTCTTCAGGTTCTGCATTCTGTATGTACCGGCACCTGCGGTGACTGAAACATTTAATCCCTGTGCTATGAGATTTACCGGATAAAGCTGAGTTGCCAGAAGCATTGTTACGAAATATTTGAAAAGCCTGCCTGTCATTTTGCCGTTAATGTTTCTATTTTTTACGGGACGTTTTCATTGCAGGAAGTACCTTAAGCCGTCTTTGTAGAATACTGATCCGCCGCAAAGCTTAAGCATTCCGTTATATGCGTTGCTGAAACTCACCTGAAACCTATACAGGATACTGCCATCGTCAAGGCTTCGGATCGTAACCCTGTAGGGGGAGATGCAAAGTATCATCCTGTTGTAAAAGTCGATGTCAAGAAGGGTTTCATCAGGTGTCAGGAACGAGTTCTGAATTTCCATGTCAGAGCATCTGACCTTGAAGAATGTATGCGAGGATGCATCCCATCTGGCTGCCATACCTGGTTCATCAGGCCAGAAAACAAAAAAATCGAGATATGGAGTATCTGAGAGGGAAATGACATGCTCAGGAGTTATTATACCGTCATGCCAGGAAAAGAGGTGAATTTCATGTTGGTTACGTAGGAATATATACCTGCCATCTGGCGAAATGCCATGACCTCCACCGGATAGGGAACCGTCCAGGCTGGCCAGCACGACCTCGTTCCGGAAATCGTAAAGGGTACAGGTCTCCTGACCAATCACTATTGCCGTTCCGGAGTTTGAAACAGGCATTGGGTAAGAAAGCTGTCTGCCGGTGATGGCCGATATATCTACCACCCTGTACCCGGAAAGATTAAATACAGATCCAACCGCCGCAGACTGCGAGTCACGAAGCCTTGCTGTAAAATATGACCCATCGGCGGATACAGAAGGGTTATTAAAATAGATACCACTAATCACCGGGTTGGGTGAAGGTTCTCCCACGTTATCAAGTATGCTCTCTGAAAGCGCGGAGTATCTCAGCAGGTAATCAAGGTAGGAATCGGCACCGGGGAGGGCGCCATGATAAAAGAATTCTGCCGGACCAGTCTGGAAGAATTCTCCAAATGCAGGTGAGGGATAACCCACCATGACCTCTATCCGGGGAGTGGCAAAGAGTGACATAGATGAGTAGTCTGCCATATATGAAGGATCTTTGTACTTCGGCACCATGACCAGCCAGAACTCCTTTTCTGCCCCGAAAAGAGAATCCGGGAGTAAGAATTGGCCCTGACCGGCATCAGTGGTGCGGTCCAGAACCAGGTGTCCGTACCTGTTGTCTTTCGCCACAAGTACAATGGTGTCAACGGCGGAGAAGTACTGTGGCTTATTGAATGTGATATAATAGTTGTTGTTGCGGTCAGGGCTCCAGCCTGCCATATTTACTTCAGGAAGTTCTATGTTCCCATAATAAACCGTTTCCCCGTTTTTGCTGTCAATATATGATACAGAATACGTTCCTCCCTGCCCCACATATCCTTTATCAGTGAATTCACAGGTAAAGGTCTTCGCAATCTCATTGTTCCTGAAAGAAACCGTATATTCAATCTGTTCAACACCGGCTGGCGGCCATCTCAGCCTGAGGAACCCATCTTTGGCAAATGCTGTCATCTTTTTGTATGGTGTATCAAGGATCCTGATTGCCCAATCCCCTACGGTAATTACCGATCCCTCCATTTCAAGGGAGTCAGCCAGACTACCCGTACCTGAAGCTATGCAGACCTCCAGTCTGAGTCTGTGCCAGCCGTCAGGATTGCTGAATGGGGGAAGCACGAAGAAACCCCGGGCAGACTTTATTGTCTCACCGGGGCTGGCATCAAGATACCATTTGATCCAGCTAATCTCATGTCCCTGACATTCAAAGCTATACCATATATGCCTGTAGGGGAGTATTGCGGTGTCGCGGTCAATTGGCAAATCTAGCTCAACTGTTCTTAATGACGGGTTTTGTCCTGGCGGTTGAATGGTCCTTTCAGAAAGTCCTTTGGGCTCATACTCGCATCTTACCAAAAGCAAGAGCATTAGGATCATCCCCACTAAAAGTCGCAGAATCTTCATTTGCAGACTATAAACAGATACTTGTAATTGCCCGGTTAAATTAATAAATATTAAGCTGGATACAAAAGAATATAACCATACCGGGCAGTTAATCAAGAAAGTCTGCCATCCTGTTTGCCAGGTTCTCAATATCGTCTTTTCGGGCAACCTGGCTAATCCATTCTTCCGGGATACCCTCCATACCGTAAAGCAGACCTGCCAGCCCGCCTGTCACCGCCGCAGTGGTGTCAGTATCCTCCCCCAGGTTGACAGCCTTCAGCACTGCTTCGCTGTAACTTCCTGTATTAAGCAGGCACCATATCGCCGCCTCAAGGGTATGGATCACATACCCGCTGCTGAAGATGCTCTCCTCCGGTAACAGGGCAATGTCATCCTTAAGCAGCTGCTCAAACGGGTCCAGTTCAACCGGGTTTGTTCCTGCCTCAATAATGTAACCAGGGAAGTCCTTTTGCAGGTTCCGGAAGATCTCAGATTTGTCTCTTCCTTCAAGGATCTGCCTTGCGAATTCGAGGTAGTAAAAGCAGGCAATAACAGAACGGATGTGTCCATGCGTTATGGCTGAGACCTTTCCTGTCACTGCAAGGCGCTCACCCACAGGTTTTTCAATCAGGTGAAACACCAAGGGAAGGATCCGCATCAGGGAACCGTTTCCATTTGATACTCCATCGGTGCCACCTGCGAGTTCGGGTCGTACACCTGAGGCAAGCCGGGCAATAGCTTTCCGGGTTATGCCGCCAACATCAAAGACTTTACCGCCTGCTGTCCAGTAGCCGTCATGAAGCCACCTGACAAAATTCTGTCCGACAATGCTGAGATCAAACTCTTTCGTAAGTGCCTCAGCCAGGCAGAATGTCAGTGAGCTGTCGTCTGACCATGTTCCGGGTGGTAATCCATAAGTGCCGTAACCAGTCATTCCGGTCACCGGCTGCCGTCTCATCGTCTCCCTTGATTTAAACTCGGCAGGCACTCCCAGGGCATCTCCCACTGCCACACCGAAGAGGGCGGATTGTATAGCCGGTGAACGGCTTATCCCCCTGCCAGAGTACAGCAGGTTACCAAAATCTCCCCAACCTTTCAGGTGATCTTCATCGCTCTTCATGTTCCTTCTGAGGTATATATTGGCCACATCGTAACCCAGCAGCCCTCTTCCGATGATAAATGAGAAGTTCTCAATATCAACGGCAGGATCCTCGTTGCTGTATTTTTCAGAATTCCTCTCAGTCAGGAACTCCCTGATTGCATAACCTTCGCCGTCCCTTATTATTTTTGCCCTGTAAATTTCATGACCGGTCCACGAACGGTGGAAATACAACCAGTCATCCTCAAAGAAGACAAACCATTTGTCCTCCATCTGGCGGGGAATTAGTCCCATCTTCAAAAGTGAAAACTGTTTTTCTGTAAAGGACATGCTGATCTCAATCCGCACAGGATTGTCAAACGGGAAGTTTATCCATGTTGATCTGGTAGCTGTTTCGCGCATCTGGTATGGGTCTGTCCGGGTAAAAAGCCCTGCGGCGAATTTAGCGGATTCTTTCGTTGCCGGGAATGATAAAAACTGCCCCGCCAGACTTGACGGAGCAGGATGGGGAGACGGTCAACGACCTATACGTGGTTGGTCCGGTGATGTATTGAAGTTCAATTATTTATATTGTATTTAACTTCAACTGTCACATTGCCCTTCAGCATTGACCAAACCGGGCAGAAGGTGGCCTCAGAAAGCCCTACTACCTTGTCCACTTCTTCCTCTGTCAGGTTCTCAGACCTGATATACATTTCCATGATTATCAGTGAGAAACCGGATGGGTGCTCCTGTTTCCGTATACCCTTTGACTTGATATCAAAGGCTGTGATTGTTTTGCCCATTCTCCTCAGAAAGGTCAGCGCCGAGCTGCCGAGGCAGGATGAGAGGCTCAGAAGCAGCAATTCAAGCGATGTATAACCCTGGTTATCTCCCAGGGGAGGAGTGTAATCAATTGACACCGGGGCGTTACCTTCAACAGTACCGGCGAAATTCAGTTTGTCATTGATGAGCCTTATTGAGGCTGTCAGTTCTTTTGATTTATCCATAGCAAGGGAATAGTTGAGATAGTATATGCGGTGGTTTAATGATTCAGATTAACCGACTGCCCTGAAGAATCTTTCGAGTTTAGCGCTGTCGAGCAAACCGTTGGTTCTGACGCCGCTGCAGACATCCACTGCAAACGGTACAACGGTTTCAATTGCCTCCTTTACATTTTCGGGCTTCAGCCCGCCGGCCAGGAATACCGGGCATAAAACCTGCTCCCTTATCTTCCGGCTCAGCGCCCAGTTGTGAATCCTGCCCGTTCCTCCCAGTTCCTTCACCCTGAGATTCGGATTGCCGCTGTCAAGAAGGATTGCATCCACAGACGGTGAGACACATATGGCCTGATCAACGGATTGCTCATCAATTACATGTATCACCTGCACAATTTTAATCCCTGGCAACGCTTCCTTAAGCTCCGCATAAGTCCCATCCTTAAGTGTATCAACAATCTGTATTGTATTCGTCAAGGTTCTTCGGTGGTGCTGTATGATCTCATTGACCGAGGTATGGCTGGTAAGCATAAAGGTTGCCACCGGAGGAGGAGTGGCAGCGGCAATCTGCCTGATCAGTTCATCATGTATTGGTCCCGGGCCGCTGGGCATCTGCGCTACCAGGCCAATGGCAGAAGCACCGAACCTTATTGCTGCCTCAGCTTCATGTGGGTTCTGTATGCAGCATATCTTAACCCTGGTAGTCATATAGTCAGTACGGATAGTGATTCATTGGGTTCACACAATGTCCCGAAATACCTCAAACAGCCTCGGATAAAACGATTCAAATGTCGGAAATGAATTTCTGTCAGAGTCATACAGCCGTATGTTCTTCAGCAATTCATCGAGGCAGCTTACTCCATGGCCCGATTCCCTTGCATATGCCTTTTCGCCGGCTTCATCCGAATCAACATAGGCGAGATGCGTGGTGATGGCCTGTTCAACCGATACCAGTTCTACCCGGGGGCAGGACCCCGACTGTTAGCTGGTTCTGATTGCCGGTGACGGGATCGCAGAGCCGGAATGCCGGTTGAGAATGAACCGTAAGTGTGAAGATTACAATTGCAATAATTACATTTGACAGAATAGTCGCTTTCATGCCGTAAGTTCAGATTATGTTCCGATTAAAGACAGAAATTGCCCGCGTGCGCTGCAATGCACGTAACCTGTCAGTTTCTCTTTTTTAAAGGCGCCCAGGGCGACGAAGTGTTCCGGGACCCTGCTGACTGACTCGTGACTGTTCTGCCATGAAGGGGCAAAGTCGGCGAATCCTTCGATACCGGCAGCCTCCGCCGGATTGATCTGCCTGACAGCCGGAATGGCTCCCGCAGGACCGGTTCCCGGTCTCACCTCTTCACTCTTCTGAACGAAGTAGTGGAATTCACGTGTCACCTCAAACCCAAGCTTCCGGTATACCGAGATCGCTACTGTGTTGTGCTGGAGCACCTCAAGCAGGTACTGCTGCAGGTTTCTCTCCTTCAGGAAGGGAAGGGAGTATTCGAATATCTTCGTGGCAAGCCCTTTTCCCCGGTGTTCCTTCACGGTGCCTGTACCTGTGTCATACGCTGTTGGGATGCCATTGAATGTTCCGGTGCCGTTAAAGGTAAAGGCGATGATGTTATCTTTTCCTTCAAATGCAGCAAAGGAGACATCCGGAGCAAAACCCCTTCTTTTGATCAGGGCCATGAACTGGGTCCTGTTGATCTGTACCTCATAATCGGCGAATGCCTTGCTGAACCCGTTCCAGATAATTTCAGGATCAGTTCCTGAAAGCGGTCTTATTTCCATATAACGTTTGTTGATGCCGGTTCCATGCGGTGATGCCACACCTGTAAAGTTAGCCGATGTTTTTATTCATTCTTGTTGTAAAACCATTCCGCAGGTAAAAAAAATAAGAAATATCGCTTGCGATATAAAAATAAGTTTTTATATTTGTATCGTGAGCGATAGAATCGCAGGAGATGAAAATAAATCATCTTAAGGTTACTGCTATTTTGCGAACACTGATAGTGGAAAATAAATATGGAAAGATAAACTCATGAAACAGAATTTTTACCAGTTTAAGGCGAAGAGTCTCCAGGGAAAGGAGATCAGCATGGAAGAGTATAAAGGGAAGGTGGTTCTTGTTGTCAATACTGCCAGCAAATGCGGTTTTACGCCCCAGTATGAGGGCCTCGAAGCACTTTACAGGAAGTATAAGGATGACGGCCTGGTGGTTCTTGGTTTCCCGTGCAACCAGTTTGGAAACCAGGAACCGGGTGATGAAAAGTCTATTGCAGAGGGTTGCCTTGTGAATTACGGTGTAACCTTTCAGATGTTCTCAAAGGTTGATGTCAACGGTGAGTCAGCTCATCCTTTATTCAAATATCTTACCGGAGAACTTGGCAGCATTTTCGGCAGAAAGGTGAAATGGAATTTCACAAAATTTCTGATTGACCGCCACGGGAAGCCTGTGAAGAGGTTTGCGCCGGTGACAAAACCGGAGAGCATGGATGACAGGATAAAGAAGATATTGGAAAAAAGATAAGTTATGGCGTACGAACAACTGAAACTCGGTAACCAGCTCTGTTTTCCCGTCTATGCGGCCTCAAGGCTGATAACGCGGGAATACCAGCCTTTTCTTGATAAGCTGGGCATTACTTACCCTCAGTACCTCGTGCTGATGATCCTGTGGGAGAATGATGGCCTGCCGGTCAATGATATTGCGAAGAAGCTGATACTAAATACAAATACGATCACACCTCTCCTTAAGCGGATGGAAAAGGACGGTATGATCAGGCGGAAACGTTCAGGTGAGGATGAGAGGAAGGTAATAGTTCAGCTTACCGGAAAGGGGCGAGCTCTGCAGGAAGAGGCAGCTCAGATACCTGAACAACTGGCAGCCCGGCTGGTAGAAGGAGAACTGATGATTGATGACCTTGTCAGGCTGAAAGGGATGCTTGATTCCATGATCAGATCCCTGTCGAAACAGACTGACAGAGAGATGTGAATTACTATGGGTGAGACGCTTCCATTCCATTAAAAGCTGGCTGTTTATAAAGGCACAGTATCCTCACGAAGAAGGGCATATACAACATCATCAGCCCAAATTCCGTTAACCATCCTGCATTTTCTGAAGTGTGCCTCCCTCCTGAACCCGAGTCTTTCAAACAAATTTATTGATTTGGCGTTTCCCGGATCAATGGTAGCTATCAGCCTGTGTTTGTCAAGTGTGCCGAACAGGAAACCTATCACCACCCTGAGTGCCTCAGTGGCATAACCGCAGCCATGATACCTGCTGTCAAGGGTGCAACCAAGTTCAACCTGCAGATTATCATCGTCAAAAAAGAAGAGACCTATATCACCTATAATCCTGCCGGTTGTCTTAAGGACTATTGCAAACTGAAACCATGTCCGATTGACGTTGATAACCGGTGACACCCTTGTCCTGATGAACTGTTCCGCATCTTCAATACTTACCGGTATCCACCCCTGGTACCTGTTGATGATCCGGTCAGAGCGGTATGAAAAGAGATCCTTTGCATCAGTCATTTCAAGCGGACGCAGGCTCAGTCTTTCTGTGGTTAACTCAACGCGGCGGACCATCGTGGGAAAGTGTCATTGCTCTTATCATGCTCAACAAATTAGTAAAAATCACGAAAGATTGTTTGCCCGGAATTGAAAATAATATTTTGATTCTCATAAAAACTGACCTGAAGAGAACTCTTCTGATAAATGAATCAATAACTTTGTCTTCTCAAAACTCTGGATGCTTAGTTTCAATAAGGATCGTGTACTGTAACTGACCACCGGGGCTTCCCCGTGGTTATCCGTTTGCCATCCCAGGCGATTTGCTGGTGATGCCAGTCATGTTTTATCATTAACTTTCATTTTAAGTTCCAGGGGTACCTGTTTTGCCCCCGGATAAAAACTCAAACCATTTAAACATTAAAGTCATGAGTGACAATAACAAATCAATACACGAATTCGATTTCAGCCTTATCTGTGAATATTTTTCATCCATGGAACGTCAGGGACCGGGAAGCCCTGAGATGACCATGAAAGCACTGGGTTTCGTTGATAATCTGAATGCCGGATCCCGCATTGCCGACCTTGGCTGCGGTACAGGAGGACAGACTATGACGCTGGCGCAGAACACACCGGGAATAATTACCGGCATCGACCTGTTCCCGGTGTTCATCGATCTCTTCAACGAAAACGCCGGAAGGCTAAATGTTGAAGACAGGGTGAAGGGAATCGTCGGATCAATGGATGATCTTCCGTTCGCGGAGGAAGAGCTTGACCTTATCTGGTCAGAAGGGGCCATTTACAATATCGGCTTTGAAAAGGGGCTGAAGTACTGGCATAAGTTTCTCAAACCCGGCGGTTTTGTAGCAGTCTCAGAAGCCTCGTGGTTCACCGCTGAGAGACCGGAGGAGATCAACACCTTCTGGCTTGACGCCTATGCTGAAATAGATACCATCCCCAACAAGGTTGCAGTGTTGCAGAATTCGGGCTACGTGCCTGTTGCATGTTTCATCCTTCCTGAAAACTGCTGGACTGATCATTTCTATGTGCACCAGGTGAAGGCGCAGGAAGTCTTCCTCGCGAAGCATCGTGGCAACAGTGCTGCTGAGGATCTTGTTGAAAACGAACGCCGTGAAGCCGGGCTTTATGACAAATACAGGGAATATTACGGGTATGTTTTTTATATCGGGAAGAAAATCTGAACAGTTATGTGTTTTTCAATCAAAGGACTTCTCTACAGGGTCTTTATAGATCCGCTGATCGGCAGCCTGAGGCGCAGGGTGACTTCAATGATATCTCCCGGTGAGAGAGTGATTGAAGTTGCGTGCGGGACAGGGGCACTGTCATTATCCATGGCAACAATTGCCGGTCATGTGACAGGGCTTGACCTCTCGGAGGACATGATTCTTACTGCCCGCCAGGCAGCAGGCAGGCGTCGGGCAAAGAATGTCGCCTTTGAGTTGCATGACGCCACGGATCTTTCAGGTTATCAGGACAAGGTATTTGATGCAGCTGTCTCAACCATGGCAATGCACCAGTTTGACCCGGGAACAGGAGTGAAGGTTCTCCTGGAGATGCGGCGCGTTGCAGGAAGGATAATTATTGCCGATTACCGTTGTCCTATGCGGCCGGGCCCGGCGCCGTGGCTGTCACGTATGATAGAACGTGCTGCGGGAGGGGAGCACTACCGCAACTTCAGAACGTATATGGAGCGCGGCGGGCTGGGGAGGCTTGCAGAAGAAGCAGGGCTGAAAATAATCTCACAGGAGGAGAAGGGGGAGGGGGTCTTTACTGTGGCTGTGCTGATGCCCGCCGCCGCCAAAACCTGACCCTGACCTGCCATGACGGCCGCCGGACCCGGCCGCGGAAAGTTAGTCGGCAACTTTGTTTTTGAGAGTTGTCATTCGAGGATCCTTGTGCCAAAAAGATATCTTTCTTTCCAGTACGGATCGTCCAGGGAGGTGACTGTAACCCCCTGGCTGCCCGAGGTGTGTATGAATGTGCCGTCTCCAAGGCAAATGCCGGAGTGAGTTATCACCCTGCTGGTGCTGTAGGTCCTGATGAAGAAGACCAGGTCACCGGGCTTCAGCAGATCTTTCTGTGTGATGATCTTCCCGTACCTTGCCTGTTCTTCCGAGCTATGGGGCATTATGATGCCGTGGGTGGCAAACACCCTGAAGACAAGTCCAGAGCAGTCCATGCACTTTACCGTAGTACCGCCCATGCAATGAGGCACGCCGAGGTATGTGATGGCTGTTCCGATAATCATCTCCGGAGTCACACCGGGCTTGCCTGCCGCGTTTTCAAGTCCGGCCGCCATAAACTCCTCAAGGCGTTTCTTTTCTGAAGGACTGACTGATACGCCTGACAGACGAAGGGTTATTCCCGGAGTCTCAAGGAGGAGACCTGCACTGCCTGATCCTGGTCCTGTTGTTCCCGATGCAGCCGGATGGGCACGGCGGGAGCATGAGGCTGTCACCAGCATGATGCTGGTCAACAGTACCAGTATTACGCTCTGCCTGGGTCTCATGGCCATTTTTGGTTTATGTATTCCGCGATTCCGGGGGGAGTGGTTGTTTCAGAGAAGTTCGATTGTGATTGTATCATCTCTCCGGGTCTTCTCCTCCCCGATATCTATCCGGATATGCCGGTTGAAATCAATCATAACCGGTACCCCGGGATAGTAGTAAAAGTCGTAGGTGTTGAAAGTATCTATTGTATATGCAGCTTCCTGCAGCACCCTGGTCATATCTTCGCCTGCGGCTCCCATCCGTGAAAGGATTTCCCTGAGGAATGACATGGTGTCTTCACGGTTCAGCCTTGATTCCTGGACAAGCACGCTTCGTTCCTCACCGAAATCGACCTCCTCGAACCACAGCTTCGCGTCAGCCCTTATAGGATCTCCGCCGAGCAGATTGGGGAACAGGTCCTCATACCGGATGGTGTCACCGACGGGTATCATCGCCCCGAAGGGGAAATGAAACAGTTTCAGTTCAGGCAGTACCATCTGTTCAATACCCTCCCTGGAGCTGTACATTTCAAGAAAGGGCTGTGCCGCCTGCATCATCTTGTCATACTCCGTCTCGGAATCCTTTGCGATTATCCTGAACACGTCCTTGAACATTGAACGCATCATTTCAGCGAGCTGCTCCCAGTTTTCTATCCCGATGAACTCCCCCAGCTCGGTAGTGGTGTAGACTACTCCACTCATCTCATATTTCGAGAGCTCGTCAAGCATCTCCTCCGGGATATCCCAGGTATTGATAAGCTCGTTGGAGTAAGTCCAGACCACGGTGTAAGAAGTTTCAGTTGAATCAACCACCTCGAAGTTTGCCACGTACTCTGAGATTTCGTCCTTCGTAAGTGAGTCTCCGGTCCACTGCATGCTGGTCTTGCGCACCCTGAAGTCGTAGGAGTCACCTGTTGACCAGTAAGCGACATAGGATACTGAGGTTGTGTCATCCTGGGAGAATGCTCCTGCCGTGATTGCTATCAGGGCGAGAAGGAGGGATGTTTTTTTCATACGATATTATCAGACAGGCGTTAGTATATCGCAAATATAGGAGTATTCGTGTACTGGAGCAACCCTGCCGTCATAGCGGCACGGTGCCAGTTGACCGGGTTCATTTTGCGGATGGGGTCCCCTTCCATAAACCTCTGTTTTGTTGTCGCGCTTTTGCTGCCAGCAGGGTGAATGTTTCCGCGTATTTCACGTTCGGAGGCATTGTCATTACGGTGGCATAGCCGTTTTTCACGAGATCGGCATTAATGAATGTGCCGTCTTCAAGCCAGGCATAGGCGAGGGTTCTCCCGTAGCGGTCATACCGCGAAACGTCGTACTCGAGTCTTACCCTTTTCCCGGTCAGCATCTGCTTAAGGTAGCCGGTTGATTCTGCTCCGAAATATCCCTTCGGCCTGGTGCCGGTGTTTCGCGGTTCCGGCGCATCAACCCCGATGAGCCTGATTTTAAGACCTTTTTCGGTGCCGTTGTCAACCCAGAAGGTGTCGCCGTCAACCACACGGGTGACGGCGAACCATGTTTCCGGGTCCTTCGGCGCTGCCTGTCCCGACGAGATCAGGGGCATAAGGATGAGTGTTATGAAAATAATATGTTTCACAAATTCACGGGGTTGTCATTCTAACCTCAGGTTTATGGTTTTACCATGTAAAACGAATGCCGAGGGCTCCGCCCCAGCCAAGCCCGTTGACATCACCCAGGAAATCCCATATGGGCCTGGAGTCAAGGCTGATAAGGACCGGCAGATCCCTGAACTTGTATTCGATACCGATCTGGCCTCCGACCCCGACATTGACGTAGGTGTTATCATTGAAGTTGTCATATGCAATGGTTGCCCCTGGTCCGACATACCAGTTGAATCCGCCTGCTATGTTCCAGTTCCAGTGATAGATACCAACAAGCGCCACCCTTGAGAAGTCCTGTTTGAAACCAAAACTGGCATCGAGTTCAAGCCTGTTGCGCTCGTTAAGCCCTTTCTGGTATGAGAGTTCGGCACCGCTGTATGAGTCGCCTCCGTAGAAGCGTGCACCTAGGGCGTTGGAGCTTATCTGTGCACCGGCAACGGCGCTCAAACCTATCAGTGCAACAATAAAGAGCATTTTCTTCATGATATCAATTGTTTAATGTTTCCCTACTCATCTGGCTTTTCGGTTCCGCCCTGTTTGTGTACGGTTTCGCAGCTCCGCCGGTTTTAAGTACGGCATCCCCGGTTAAACAGGAGAGGCCGCAAAGGTTAAACAAAATTCATTCCAAAAAGATCAGCGCCATAAATTCCGGAAGTCTGCCGGTGAATGGTTTTTCTGTGTAATTTTAGCGGCAGCCCCTTCCCTGACCATAAATCTCAACTGAAATGGCTTATTAAAAGTACACTCAATCCTGGAGGTAACAGAACTGTCAATTTTGCTGGTCTTAATCCGGTAGGGCCGTTGATGGCACTTCTGGCCAGCAGGACGCTTTTGTTCCTCTTATTTCAGGCGATTATTGCTTTGATACTGCGTTCATGGAGCAGGTCAGAAGGATATTGGCTGGTGACTGCCACACTGACAAATTTTGTCAGCAACGGGTTGCTTGTTTTGCTTTTCGGAAAGGAGAATGAAAGCTATCATGGCCTCATTCGTTTAAGAAGAGACACTCTTTAAAAGGATATTTTAACCTTCATGGGAATAACGCTGCTCTGCGGTCCCGTGGTCTTCGGACCAAATTACCTCCTCTCTGACTGGCTGTGGAGTGATCCGGAGATTTCATTCAAATTGATGTTCCGTCCGGATGAGAAATGGCTGGCCATTACGCTATTGGTTACCTTTCCTGTTACAATAACATTTGCCGAACTGGCAACATATTTCGGGTATATAATGCCCAGGCTGAAAGCAGGGTTCAGGTCAGGATCGCCGGCCATTCTGCTGCCGGCAGGGATCAGCGTACAACAAAAAGCACTGTATAGAATATGTAGGCTGACAGCAGGATCGCGGCTTCCCACCGGTCAAGCTTTTTCCTGACGCCTGTAAACATAAGTACGAACAGTGCAATAGTACCGATTGCCAGGAAATAAATTTCGCTGTTGAACGACCTGTCATACTGAAGAGGGTTAATGACGGAGCTCACCCCCAGTATCAGGAATATGTTGAAGATGTTCGATCCTATTATGTTCCCGACAGCAATGTCATTGTTCTTTTTTATTGCTGCCACCACCGACGTGGCAAGTTCAGGAAGCGAGGTTCCGGCAGCAACTATCGTCAGTCCGATGATCTTCTCACTTATGCCGAATTCAGTGGCTATGCTGATGGCACTCTCCACGACAAGCCTGCCGCCGGCAACAAGGCCAGTGAGACCTATCAGGATCAGTCCCCATATCTTCAGATTTGTAAACTGCCTGTGTGGCTCCTCCGGTTCCGGGATGTCGGTACGCAGCTGGTTCTTTACATACAGAAGGAACATGGCGAACATTGCAAGCAGTACCAGACCGTCAATACGTGAAAGGACCAGGCTGTCAGAAAGGAAAAAGTCATTCGCAAGGAAGAAGAGAAGCACAACTGCGAAAAGGGAGAGGGGTATCTCCCTGTAGACTGTTGTTGAATGGACTGCCAGTGGTGTGACCAGGCCTGCAATGCCAAGGATTACAAAAAGGTTGAAGTTGTTGCTTCCGATTACATTACCGAAGGCAATATCCTGGTGGCTCTGGATGGCGGCAAAAACGTTCACTACAAGTTCAGGCGCGGAAGTGCCGAACGCAACAACCGTAAGTCCTATAGCAAGGTCTGACACATTCTTTTTTCTTGCCAGTGACGAAGCGCCAACGACAAGCCAGTCGGCTCCCTTTATCAAGACAACGAATCCGATAAGCAAAAGCCCAATGTCAAGTATCATTAATTATCAGCTGGTTTTATAAGACTGCAAAGTTATGAATTTGCCCGGTATGCAAGGCATGTTGCCTTTACTCCCTCCTCATAGGGTGTCGCAGGGATACCAAAACGCCCGGTGAATTTCGACGAATCAAAGAAATAATCCCTGTCATACTGGTACATCATCTCAGGCATTTCCTTCATAACCGGAATGAAGAAACCCAGTGGAAACAGCATCCACTTGGGAAGAATTGAAAGTGCCGGTTCCGATATTCCCATTTCTGAAGCAATCATAGAGACGAACTGCCTTGCGCTGACAGGCCTGGTGTCTGTCGGCAGATGCCACACCTGGCCATATGCGTCAGGTGTATTGCCAAGGAGTGCAGTGGCCCTTGCGGCGTCAGGGATATATGTGAATGAGTGTTTTATGTCAGGTCCCACAAACCACATCGGTTTGTTGCCGGCGGACAGGTTCTTCAGCACCATCTGCGTGACGAAGTTGTTTTCGGTGCCGGGACCGTAAAAGTCGGCTGACCTTGCTATCAGTGCCCTCAATCCCTTTGTTCTTACGGCCTCCATCAGCATTTCGGCAATCATTTTCCTGACTGTACCCTTGCGGCTTGGCGGGTTGACGGGGGAGCGTTCGGTAAGCTGTGACATGTGGTCCTTATCGTACATATAGACATTGTCAAAGAATACCAGCTTCGCATTGTGCCTGAGGCAAGCCTCAATGGTGTCTCTCATCAGGGCAGGCCACGACTGTTCCCATACCTTTGCCTTGTAAGCAAATCCAACCACCAGGTAAACCACCTCGGAGCCCTCCACTGCCTTATCAACCGCTCCGGGTTGTGTCAGGTCAAGGGGTAGCAGTTCATCTGATTCATTGACCTTTATGGGATTGCGACTGACGAGCCGGACCCTGTCAGTGTAACGGGTAAGTTCCTTTGCGAGGAGCCTTCCGATGTTGCCGTTTGCGCCGAGGATTGTCTGCATGGTAGTTTTTTAACTAAAATAAAACAATTGAGAGGTCGTTATGTTTCGGGCAATGCGGAACATTATAAAAAAATCCCGCTGACCGGGTGATCAGCGGGATCTGAGGACAGTCAGTCAGTTTTTATTTGCGGATGGTTCTTTCCGAACCGGATTCGTTTGTTCTCTGCCGGGCGGCCCTGGTTTCATTTGCTCTCCTTTCAGTTTCGCGGGTCTCGGCAGCTCTTCTCTCATTCTCCCTGCTCTGGGCTTCGCGGGCCTCTGCGGCACGCTGCTCGTCTGCCCTCTGCTGCTCGGCCCTTGCCTCTGCAGCCCTTCTCTCGTTCTCCCTGCTCTGGGCTTCGCGGGCCTCGGCAGCCCTCTGCTGTACCTCCCTGGCCTGTGCCTCGCGGGCCTCTGCGGCCCTCTGCTGCTCGGCCCTCTGCTGCTCGGCCCTTGCCT
>CAZUIF010000025.1:0-47958 GCA_964621005.1 uncultured Rikenella sp. | reverse complement strand
GAATATCCGAGGAAAAATTTCTTGCACTTGCAGCTGAGGCAAAGGTCAACTGTCCTGTCTCACGTGCGCTGAGTGCTGTTGAAATAACACTTTCGGCCAGGCTGGTCCAGGGTTAGCGGATAAAATAACGCCCTGCGCTGAATCTCACGGAGGTGTGAGATTCAGCGCAGGGTTTTTGCTTTTAGCCTTCTTCTGGCTATACTATCCGGCGTTAATCCGGTGATCCGGATACGAGAAACGGTAATTTAACTGTCTGCCGTTACCTCTGGGTTGATTTCCTTTGTACAGTATATTTCATACAGGTATGGCAGAGTTTCCTGATTTCAAAACCGGGAGAACAATGCACATTTGCCGGATCCCGTTTCGACTTACCCGACTAAATCCTTACTTTTATGAATTCATTTGCTGACGATATTAATGGAGTATGTTCTTATAATAGGAACTTTCGAATCCATATTCCTGCTCCTGCTGCTGCTCGGGAAAAAGAATAAATCGCTTCCTGATTATCTTCTCGGAGTGATCTTAATGTTGTACGCAATAAGCATCGGCAGTGTTTATCTTGAATTGCAGAACATAAAAAACAATCACGCATATTCTGCAATAACCAATATAAGCTGGTTATTCCTTTTCCTTCACGGCCCGGCACTGTGGTTTTACATAAAATGCCTGTCTGATCATCAGTTCAGGTTCAAACCCCTGTACCTCCTTCACTTCATCCCCTTCATCTTCTTTTCAGTTTTCCAGTATTTCAATTTTATAAGTCTGGCTGTACCGGAAAAGATCGCTTTCCTTGAAAATGACTTCTTCAAGGAACAGGTCTCATATAAAATAACAGTCCTTGCTATAGGTGTGTCAACGATAAGTTACAATTTATGGGCTCTGAACCTGATCAGGAGAAGGCGTGAGAGGCTGATGCAGCAATATTCCAAAATCGAAGACATAGACCTTGGATGGCTGAACGTGCTTACAATTGCAGCTCTGATAAGTTATTCAGTCAACGTGGCCCTTTTTACCCTTGACCTGATCTTCCACTTCGCCACCTATAAATACCTGATGTTCCTGACAAATGCCTTTGCAACTGTATATGTACTGTTCCTTGGTTATTTCGGGATACGGCAGGGCAACATCTTCATAAACAATGTCACCCCGACAGGCAGAGCAGGCGATGAATCACCCGTGAATGAACCGGGATATCCGGTTATAACTGCGGATGATGACTTTATCAGGACTCTCTCCAGGAATATGGAGGAGAAGCAGCCTTACCTTGATCCGGAGATCACTGTTTCGAGGCTGGGTGAGCTGCTTGAGGTCAAAGTTGAATTCCTCTCGGAAGTGCTCAACTCGCGGCTCAACCAGAATTTCTTCGATTTCATCAACAGGTACAGGGTTGAGGAGTTTAAAATTCAATCGCTCCTGAAGGCGAACAGTCATCTTTCAATCATGGGCATTGCCTATAACTGCGGTTTCAACTCCAAAGCCTCATTTTACAGGGCCTTCAAGAAGTTTGAAGGGATCTCTCCCACTGCCTTTATCGGGAGGTCTCACAAAAAGTGAGACTCCTTTTTCCGTAAAGTGGAACTCCCGGAATGCACGGTGAGACTCCGGCTTCATGACCTCCAGGTACATTTGCCCTGAATTACCGCTCCGGAAGGTTTCTGACCGGAGATAAAAAACTAATAAATGAATATGATGAAAACCATCTGCCTCCTGATCCTTCTCTCAGTCAACTTCCCGGTTGCAAACGGATCAATGTCGCGTGATACCACATTCACTGAATCGGAAGTTACCTTACAGACAGGCACCGGGGTAATATACGGCACCTTAACAATCCCGGAGAAGCCGCGCAGGATGCCTGTTGCGCTGATTATTGCCGGATCAGGTCCGACAGACAGGGACGGAAATAACCCGGTCATGAAGAACAACTCACTGAAAATTCTTGCAGCTGAGCTTGCCGAAGAGGGTATTGCCACACTCAGGTATGACAAGAGAGGCATCGCAGCCAGCAAGGCGGCGGTTACAAGTGAAAAGGACCTTCGGTTTGACGATTATGTTTCCGATGCAGCAGGATGGATCCAATTATTAAAAAAGGATAAACGGTTCTCAGAAGTTATAGTAATCGGGCACAGTGAAGGCTCACTCATAGGCATGTTGGCCGGAGGGTCAGCCGATAAATTCATTTCGGTTGCCGGTTTCGGACAGTCAGCAGACCTGGTCCTGAAAGAGCAACTGGGATCGCAGCCTAAAATGGTTCAGGACTTATCGTTCCCGATAATTGACAGCTTAAAAAGAGGTAAAACCGTTGACTCAGTACCTCCGGTGATTAAATCGTTGTTCAGGCCGGGTGTCCAGCCATATATGATTTCATGGTTCAGGTATGACCCCTGTACTGAGATCGGGAAACTTTCTGTTCCCGTACTGATAATACAGGGCACGAATGATATCCAGGTCGGGGTTGAAAATGCCCGGCAACTTGCAGAAACAAATCCGGAAGCTGAATTACTGCTTATCAATAATATGAACCACATCTTCAGGATTACTGAGGGTGACCGGATGGCAAACCTGGCGACGTACAGCAACATCAGCCTGCCTGTCTCGGAGGAACTGGTAACAGCTGTTACCGCTTTTATTCACAGGGACTTCCCCGGAAACAAATCACGTAATAAACGCAGATAAACTATCATTAGCTATGATTGAAAGACCTGCAATAATCATTTTCGGGGTTTTATTACACCTCCTGAATAACTTTCTCACAGTCACCCTTCTGGTTATCCGGGGGTTTATAAGATACGGGCTGAATTTCAAGACCAACTAAGACACTGATATGATACCTGAAGAATCACTTTTAAAGATCCTGAAATACGCGGCAAAGGCTCCGTCAGGACATAATACGCAGCCATGGAGATTCAAGACCGGGGATGACAGCATTTCGATTATTCCGGACTTCACCAGGGCTCTGCCTGTTGTGGATGCTGATTACCATGCGCTCTATATTAGCCTGGGTTGTGCGCTGGAAAACCTTATCATTGCTGCGGATGAGTTCAATTACAGGACAGAAACTGAATTAACGGGTGATGAAAGGGAACCACAGATAGTGGTTAAGCTCTCGGCGGCACCGCAGGCAGACAGACAGGGGCTGTCAGGTTATATTGCAAAAAGACAGGTAACAAGGGGTAAATACAAACCTGAAAAAGTTCCGCAGAGCCTGTTGAGTGAACTGTTTGAAAAGGCTGAAGGGATTCATGTGAGGCTATTCCTCTCTGAAGAGGAAACAGAATCACTGACATCGTATATTATTGAGGGAAACAGCCTGCAATTCGGAAACAGGGAGTTTGTCCGTGAGCTTGTCAGCTGGATTCGCTTCAGTGAAAAAGAGGTGATGACGAAAGGTGACGGCATATGGTCAGCCTCCATGGGTTTACCAGATACCGGCCGGTTCCTCGGAAACCTGATAATGAAGAATTTCGTTTCTGCCGCCTCAGAGGAAAAGCGGCTGAGAAAGGTGATCAGGGCCTCTGCCGGTTTTGCCCTGTTTATGGTTGAAAAGAACGATCCTGTTCACTGGATAAGGCTCGGGCAATCGTTCCAGCGGTTCGGACTGATTTCAACCAAAAACAATATAAGCCATGCCCATCTCAACATGCCTTGCGAGGAGCCGCAGGTGCGGGAAAAACTGATACGGGACTTTGACCTGGGGAGCCTGACTCCCCTGCTGTTGATACGGTTTGGTTACTCGGAGCCTATGCCTTATTCTTTCAGGAGGAATCTTTCATCCATGCTTGAACGATGAATAAAAATGTAAAGTTCCCGGTCCGTTTTTTCCTGGTCACCTTCTTATTTTCATGGGTGATATGGATACCGCTCGTCCTGGGCAGTCTTGACATAATTCCTGTTTCAGAGAAGCTACTGGCGGCAGTAAGGGTCCCGGTAATAATGCTCGGGGCCTTCGGTCCGCTTGCCGGAGCCCTTTACGATTTGCGTCGCCGCGAAGGCAAAGGCTCTGCAGGAAAATTCCTCCAAACCTTTCTTGACTTCAGATCAGGCTGGAGAGGTTACCTTCTCCCGATATTGATTTTCGGGGGCAGCACATTTGCCGCATGGTATTTACCGGAGTTATGGGGTGAAGAACGGTTGCCCATGCTGCTCCCATCCATATGGGTTTTTATTCCCTGCCTGGTATTCATGTTCCTTGTCGGCGGCGGCCAGGAGGAGTTCGGATGGCGGGGATATGCCCTTCCTGTTCTTGAGAAAAAATTCGGGATATGGTACGCAAACATAATCCTGGGGGTTATATGGGCCCTGTGGCATATCCCCACTTGGTTCATAACAGGTACAACCCAGAGCCATATGAATTTCGGAGGGTTCTTGCTCCTGATGACAGGGTATTCATTCATCTTTTCCTGGATCAGGAAGATCTCCGGCAACAGGCCATTTTCGGGCATTTATGCCCACGGCCTGGCTAATGCCATTATCCCGGTGATGCCGACTTTCAATATGCAGGACGACGTGACCCGGCCACGTTATTGGATCTGGGTGACCCTGACGCTGTTGATCGGAGTGGTGATTACTGCCTTTCGCAGGAAAGAGCCTCTCAGCCGGTCATGGCAGCAGTAATTGACAGGCACAATGAATTACAGAAAAAATTACCTTTAAAAAACCTATTAACACAATCGGGTATGATTTCAAGGATCTGGCATGGATACACAACCAAAGAGAACTCTGACACCTATGAAAGTCTTCTTCAGAAAGAGATTTTTGTTGGCATAGCAAACAGGAAAATAGACGGCTATAAGGGCATACAGCTCCTGAGGCGTGAGTTGCCCACCGGGACAGAATTCATTACAATAATGTGGTTTGATACAATTGATTCTGTTAAAAAATTTGCAGGCGAAGATTATGAGAAGGCTGTGGTGCCTGAGGCAGCCCAAAAGGTTCTAACTCATTATGATAAGAGATCAGCACATTATATTGTAAGGACAGATGAATATTCACGTTAAAAACCTCCTGCTGTGTTTTGTCCTGGCCACAGCAGCCGGGTGTACTCATCACGACAAATTACCCTCTGCCAGGCCGGAGAAGGAAGGTATGTCTTCGGAACGCCTGGGCCGGATCACGACTGTTATGCAGGAATACATTGACGAAGAAAAGCTGCCGGGAATGATAACAATGGTGGCCCGTCATGGCAGGATTGTCCATTCTGAGACCTGCGGCATTATGGATGCTGATAAGCCGATGCGGCCCGATGCGATCTTCAGGATTGCATCGATGACGAAGCCGGTGACGAGTGTGGCAGCTATGATCCTTTATGAGGAGGGGTATTTCGGCCTTGATGACCCGGTTGCAGATTATATTCCTGAGTTCAGAGACCTGAAGGTGTATTCTTCAATTGACATAGACGGGGTACACACTGTTGATCCGGTCAGGCCAATGACAATACGTGATCTGCTTACCCACACATCCGGCCTGAGCGGGGTCGGGGCTGACTCCCCGGTGGATTCAATGTACGCAGCTGCAGATCTTTCCGGCGGCACCCTGAAGGATATGGTTCAGAAGCTTTCCGGGATACCGCTTTTATATCAGCCCGGCACCACCTGGAACTACAGTAGGTCAACAGATGTCCTAGGTTACCTGATAGAAGTGGTGTCCGGCAAGCCACTGGATCAGTTTATGCGGGAAAGGATATTCATCCCGCTGGGGATGGAAGACACAGATTTCCGCGTCCCTGTCGGGAAGCTTGACAGGGTTGGTGCAGTATATGCGCCGGATTCAGCGGGTGTTAAAATCATAATGAGACCTGATACTAATTCCGTTTCCGTAGCAGTGAAGTTTTTATCGGGCAACGGCGGACTTTATTCCACTGCAACCGACTATATGATCTTTTCGCAGATGTTGCTGAACAGGGGGAAATTTAACGGGGTCCGGATCCTTGAAAGCAAAACGGTTGAATTAATGACGAGTGACCAGGTCTCCGGTGTGAAAATGCCTGATGACGAATTTTTCGGGTCGCTGATGTCAGGGATGGGCTTCGGGTTTGGATTTGCCATACTGGAGGATACGGTGAAGGCAGGGATAACCGGCTCTGAAGGGTCATACTGGTGGTCAGGATCGGGAAATACATATTTCTATATTGACCCGCATGAGGAGCTTGTAATGATATTGATGGCACAGTTTGTTCCAAATTTTCATTACCCGGTTTTCAGGCAGATGAGGGTCCTGGGTTATGAGGCAATAATTGATTGAAAATTAAACAGGAAAAAATGATCAGGAATTACTTTTATCTGATAGTCGGAGTATTATGTATTCTCTTTGCAGTCACTCACACTGTCAACGGAGTCAACACCACACTGGCGGCACTTGAAAATTCAGTGATGGACGATAGTTCTAAAACCGCGTTCACATATGTCTGGCATATTATAGGCATCGAGAATCTTGTATTTGGAATTGCATTAATCATTATGGCATTTCAAAAGAGTCACTCAAAAGTCATGTTTGCGGCCTGGATGATAATTACAATCCTGGCACTGCGTTGGATTGTAATTTCAACATTCACAATGATGAATGCCAGAGCCGGGATGATGCAGATCCTGCCTGATACTGTCGCAATATTTGTTGTGATAATCCTGCTGGTACTCGGTACAAGAGTCAGGGATAAAGTTTTAAATGCATAATTTTCCGAGAGTCAATTGTTGGTTTATATGACATTGTTAATCAAGGTTTTATATTTATTCATCGCCATCTCTGGCAGTACAGATATCCTTTGGGATATCAGGCAGGAAAAACCCGCCGGTAAACCGGAGATATTTATAGTCGGGTCAATTCACTCGATGCATTTTAATCCTGATTACCACTATTCATTCAATGACCTGCTGGAACAGATCATTGCCCTGAAGCCTGACCTGGTATGCGGGGAGATCGCGCCGGAGGCATTTGAACAGGTAACTGAAGGCTACTACCCTCCCGAGGCTGCTTTACTGGCAGAGATGGCACCGGTACTCAACTACCGTTTTGTGCCGGTTGACTGGAGGCTTGATTTCGCCATACAGGCGAAGGCTGACAGTGTTTATCCCCTTTCGGTAAAGGAGAAACTTGCGCCTTTCGGAAGCACATATTTTAAGAGGATGAATGAATCTGCGGGTGAGTCTGTTTATGATGCCATTCACAGCGAGGCAAACATTGCCATAATTGACTCAGTATTTGAAAAAATCATCGGTGCAGACTCAATCGCAGAGACAGCCCACGGCAACTGGCGTGAACGCAACCGGATGATTGCATGGAACGGGATGAATGCTGCCGGGGATGCACAGAAAATAGTCTTCGTCTTCGGGAGCGATCATATTCCCCGGATCAGAAGAGAGTTGCAATCCATGGGATTCGATCCCAGGATACCGGATCGTATGTTTGTCCCGGGCGGCAGTTTCAAAGTCCCCGATGCAGTGCTTGAAAGATGGAAACTTAACCTTGAGAACCTGAAAGCAATCCGGGACAGAAAGATCCCGGTCACGGATGATTACTACCAGAAAATAATCAACAGCAGCCGGATCAGGGAGCTGGAACAGGCTATTCAGAAATGTCACCGACCAAATGAACAGTAAGAATTTACAATATGTACCTCAGCGAAATAATCAGCACAATTAAAAACACAATAATTATCCTGGCCCTGCTCCTCACAATTTCATCATGCTCCCGCAAACCTGCAGACGGGTATGAATTGATTGAGCAGATGTACAGCGCCAACAAATCAAACTGGTATGAAACCCTCTGTTTCTCACAGGAGGTAATCCGTTACAGCAATGACACCATCACAGCAACCGAAGTCTGGCGCGAGGCATACCAGTCGCCGGGCAATCTCATAATCAAATTCAACGACTGGAACAGCGGTACCGGGTTCCTGTTTACAAATGACAGCGTCTACAGTTACAGGGACGGTCTGCCTGAATCTGTCAGGTTCAGGATACATGACCTGGTTGTGCTTGGGCTTGACATAAATAATATCCCGCCTGAGATCACGGCTGAACGTGCTGTGAAATGCGGCTATGACCCCGGTCTCCTGGCAGAGGGTGAGTGTATGGGACGGGAGGCGTGGATTGTTGGTGATACAACAGGCACATGTTTCTGGGTCGACAGGGAGTCACTCCTATTCCTGAAGATGAGGCGGAGATCAGGTGAAAACTCGAGGGAGGTGGAGTTTGCCCATTACGAGAATATCAACGGTTTCCAGGTTGCAACTGAGATCAGGTTTTATGATGACACCGGGGCTCTTGAAATGGTTGAGAAGTACTTTAATATTATCCCGGGATGCAAGGTTCCGGTTCAGACCTTTAATCCTGATGAGTTCAATAATGCCAGGTGGTGAATACCAGGCTGGCATGCAAAAGAGACTATCCAAATTCCGGTACAACTGATATAATAAATCCATTAACAGAATGAGCAGATTGGTATTGAAAGCTGACCCGACCCTTGGAGATTTCCAGGATTATGTAAGGGAACTCGAAGATGAGCGGGGTTTTACGCAGCAGAATGCAATTGAAAAATGTCTCCTGCTGGGAGAAGAGATGGGAGAGCTTTTCAAGGCTGTCCGTAAAACGATGAAGCTGAAGACAGATGTAAATGCAAACATCGGCCCGGTTGATGAGGAAGTTGCCGATATCCTCATTTACCTGTGTTCAATAGCCAACCGTTTTGATATTGATATTGAACAGGCTTTCCGTAGAAAGGAAGAGCACAACAAAAAAAGGACCTGGAAATAGCCAAATCTGTATGAAAAATATCCTTTATTGTATCGTTATAGTCGCTTCGCTTTCAATAACTTCCTGCCTGCCAAACCGCCAGGGATCCGTTGATCAGGCTGAGGTCAGCGGCGATTACCTCGGACAGGTAGTTCCGGGTGACAGTGCAAGGCTCTTTGCTCCGGGCGTTATCTCGACGGGCATGACTGAGCGTGATTTTGCCATCACTCCTGACGGTAATGAGATCTTCTTCTGTCGCGAGGCCGGCAAGTTCAGGTATGTAACAATATTTTATGTTCGCAGGGATAATGATGTGTGGTCATTCCCTGAGGTTTTCGAGTTCTGCACCAATCCTGCATACAAGTATGTGGAACCGCATATCTCCCCTGACGGGACGAAGCTGTATTTCATCTCAACCATGCCGGTTTTCCCGGCAACGGAAGGTAATGAAGACATCTGGGTATGTACAAAGGCCGATGGCAAATGGACGGAGCCCCGGAACCTCGGTGCACCTGTAAATACTTCCGGCAAGGAGTTTTTTCCGTCTGTGACAGTTGACGGTACAATCTATTACACTCACATGGATACTGTTGCCAGGGAAGAGTTCATATATCGGTCCAGGCTGGTTAATGGTGCATACCAGGAGCCTGAGAAACTTGGGCCGAACGTAAACATCGGAAATGCCAGGTACAACGCATTTGTTGCGGCTGATGAAAGTTATATCATTGTACCGGCATACGGTATGCCCGACAGTTTCGGTGCCACCGATTATTACATATCGTTCCGTGACAGCCTCGACAACTGGAGTCAACCGGTCAATATGGGTCCGGAAGTCAATTCTGCTTATCCCGGGGAGTGGTCAGCATCAGTTTCCACAGATGGGAAGTACCTCTTCTTTATGTCGGACCGGATGGGCGGCAAGAGCCTTGAAATGCTGAGTACGGAGACGTTGCAGTTGTTTCACAACTCACCGCAGAACGGCAACCCCGATATTTATTGGATCAGCTCCTCGGTGATTGAAAAACTCAAAGAAAAAGGTTACTGAAGCAAAGCGCCGGTTTTGAGGCATAAAAGCTGCTATGGCGGTCATTGCGTAAGATAAAGAATGCTTTTTAATTGATAACTACGGTAATATTTGCCAGGGATGAAGAACATAGTATGGTCAACAGGTCACGAACTGATTCTTGGTGACATAGTTAAAACCAGAAATTGTGAGTTGACCGATGCCAACGGCAACCGGTTCATTGATATGGAATCGGGTGTCTGGTGCACAAGTGTCGGGCACTGTCACCCCAGGATCAATTCAGTGATGGTATCACAAATCCGGAAAGTCATGCATACAGGATTTAATTACTGTAATCCAATCTTGGAGACGGCTGCCGGCAAAGTGCTGGAAATAACTGATTTCCCGGGCGGAAGATGTGAGTTCCTGTGTTCGGGCAGCGAAGCGGTTGAGTACTGTATCAGGGCAGCAAAAGCAATTAAGCCGGATGCCATGGTGCTGACATTCTCTGACTCATACTTCGGGGCATACGGGGAAGCCGCCAGGCAGGACAGTAAGGAATGGTACCGTTACAACCGGCATGGTTGCAGCTGTGATACCGGCGGTAAAGGATGTCTTGGTGAGTGCCGGGAATTCACGGAAATCCCGTTTGACAAAATCGGCATCTTCCTTTTTGAGCCGGGAAGTTCGTCGGGACTGGTAAATTTCCCGTCAGTGAAACTGATTGAGAAAATTTCTGAAAGGATAAGGGAAAACCACGGCTTTATAATTATAAATGAGGTTACCACGGGGGCAGGGAGAACAGGAAAATGGTTCGGGTTTCAACACTATGATCTGAAGCCTGATATGATAGCCATGGGAAAGGGAATCGGCAACGGGTATCCTGTAAGTGTGGCAGCCTTTTCCGCCAGGGCGGCAGGCCTGCTTGAGAAGCATCATTTTCACTACTCCCAGTCGCATCAGAACGATCCGCTGGGTGCATCCATAGTGAATGAGGTGATAGCAACAATAAATGACGAAAACCTTGTGGAACGAAGCTGTAAGCTTGGTGAAAAGCTGATGGCGGAGTTGGAGAAAATGAGAAAGCCCGGCTCAGTGCTAAAAGCGATCAGAGGAAGAGGATTGATGATAGCACTTGAATTCACAGGGGATGCAGGGCATGTTCAGAAAGAACTGGTCAGGAGGGGATTCATTGTAGCCAAACGGTCAGGTCATGAAGTGCTCAGGATAGATCCGGCACTTACAATAAAGGAAAAAGACATTGACAGGTTCCTGTTTAGCCTGAATGAGGTTATAACAGAACTGGATGCACAATAATTAACAACAAATATCAAATATCATGGACAAACTTACTGTGACAGAAAAGATCATTGCACTGGAGACAGCTGCCCTCAAAGCATGGCTCGATGGCAATCCCACACCCTACCTTGATCTTTATTCAAAGGACTTCACCTATTTTGATCCTGTACAGGAATGGCGGCTTGACGGCTGGGACAGGATAAAGGAGCTGTATGAAAGCATGCGCGGATCTGTAAAAATGGACAAGTTTGATATAATCAATCCTGTCGTGCAACAGGCCGGCATGATGGCAGTCCTGACCTATAACCTGCATACAAGCACAGGTGAAACGGTCTGGAAAGAGAATTGCACCGAGGTGTACAGGCTTGAGGAAAACAACGAGTGGAAAATTATCCACAGCCACTGGTCACTGACCAAGCCTTCCATTGGTTAATAATTCCTGAATGTCAGAGGGAATACAATGGATAATATGCCATTGTTTCTCATAATTGATGAGACAAAAAGAATGAAGACGAACAACTGTAATAACACAAACTATAGACCGGACTAAAATGAAAGGCAAAGTACAAATCTGTATCCTGTTAATTCTAATCTTCTCTGCAAAGAGCTACTGTCAGAATGAGAACAACCTTTCGTCGCAGGATAAGATTTACGGATTATCATTACTCTGGAAAGAGGTCAGTTACAATTTCGCATTTTTCAATCAAATCCCGGATCTAAACTGGGATAGCTGTTATCAGGCTTTTATACCCAAAGTACTGGAATCAAAAAATGACTGGGATTACTACCTGGAACTGCAGAAATTCATGGCTTTGCTTCAGGACGGGCACACACGGATTTTTACACCGGTACATTTACGCAATAAATACTTCGGCACATCAACCATGCAGTTAACTACAAGGCTGATCGAAGACAAAGTCATAATTACCCGGGTCGTGGATGATTCACTCCGGAATAGGGGTCTGAAGCAAGGGATGGAAATAGTCGCTATTAATGGGAAGAACCCGTTCTATTATGCTGAGAATTATGTCGCTCCATATGTTTATGCATCAACACCCCAGGACCGCCAACTTCAAATCTTCGGTCATTTTCTTTTAAGCGGAAATATAGCCGAACCTGTAAGAATTGAAGTTGAAGACTTTGATGGCAAACGGGTAAAATATTCAATTTACCGCGAACCATGGATAATGGAAGAGGAAATGCTAAATGGCAATCCGCTGGAATTCAGGATAGTTGCGAATAATACAGGATATCTTAAGATTAATAATTTTGTGGAGAGTGAAAGTATCAGGGCAAATTTTGACTCAATTTACAAAAAGATTCTCCTCACTGACGCGTTGGTTATTGATGTCAGAGAAAATGTAGGGGGATGCACAGATATCTCACATTATATTCTCAGGCATTTCACGGATAAAGCGTTTAAATCAGGGAAGTGGAGGTCACCGGATAATATAGCCGCACACAGGTCGTGGGGCAGTAATATCGAATGGTTTGAATCAGGGGCATACGAGGTGCAACCTTTTACTGATAAGGTCATCTACGACAAACCTGTTGTTTTGCTTGCCGATGAAAGTACTTTTTCATGCGCAGAGGATTTCAGTGTTGACTTTCTTGCCATGAAACGCGGTATAATGGTTGGATCAATGACTGCCGGAAGCAGCGGAAATCCCCTGATTTTCAAATTGCCCGGAGAGGGGGTGGCTCTGGTTTGTTCGAAACAGGATTTTTTCCCCGATGGCAGGGAATATGTTGGATTTGGAATAAAACCGGATATAGAAATCAAACCAGTAATAAAGGATGTAATTCAACACACCGACCCGGTTCTGCAAGTTGCTATTAATACGGTTTCCCATGAATAAGGCAAGCATCTCCGCATTAATCATGCTTATAACAGGTTTCACCTCATCCGGCCAGGTTGTCAATGAGTACCAGGTTTATGCTCTAAGGTTCAATGAATCAGGGGATATACCAGCCCGGGAAATTGCAGTTGGAACAACGTCAACAGACAGTGTGTCTGTATGTAATATGATCTGGTATCTGAAGGGTTCAAATGGCAGGAATATTCTTGTTGACGCGGGATTCATTGATACGACTGGGACCGGGGACAGTAAGTTTGAACGACCGGACATTGTCCTGGAGAGACTTGGCGTCTCACCGTCCGATGTTACAGATCTGATCATTACACATCCTCATCCGGATCACATCGGGGGAATACTCCTTTTCAGCAATGCAAGAATTTGGATGCAAAGAGATGACTTCGTGTATTTTGTCTCAGGCGCATGGAAGAAAGAAGGAGCTTTAGCGGAGTTTACGGAGAGGGATGTCCGTAACCTAATTGAAGTAAGCTTGCAGGGAAAACTGGAACTGGTTGAAGGTGATGATATTGAAATAATCCCGGGCATAAGGGTCTATACAGGTTCAAGGCATACTTTTGAGAATCAATATTTGCTGGTAAATACTGATTCAAAAGGAAACAGGATTGTGCTGGCTTCTGATGCAATCTGGTTCTATTTCAACCTTGAAAACCTGTTACCAATTCCCACATATACAGTTGATCCGTCTGCTTACGTCGGAGCCATGAAAAGGATGAAAACAATGGTTACCGATCCCTTGTATATAATCCCCGGACATGATAATCTGGTATTTTCAAGATTTCCCGAGGTTTGCAGGGGGATTGTTAAGATAGGGAACCGGAAAATTCAGGTTAACAAGCAGTGAAATAACATAGTTGGCGGCACGATCAGCGGATCTTCTGCAGGATTCAGGCATTTTTGCCTATCTTAAGCCTGAACTAATATTATTGACCAATAAGTAATAGGATCATGAAAACAAGAACATTTCTGCCAGTACTCACACTTCTGATTCTGGCCACCGGCAACGTAATGTCACAGCCCTCCGGCAACCCTGTAACCGACATCCTGCTCTCGGCATGGTCACCGCGGAACTATACCGAAGTACCTGTTACAGACCAGCAGATTGATATGATAGTGCAGTGCGGCATAAAGGCACCAAGCTCGCGCAACGGTCAGCCATGGCACTTCACGGTGCTGAAGAATGAGGCCGTAATGAAGGAGATAATCCCCAATATCACACCGGGCAATGTGATAATAGTTGTCTCCGGCAAGGTATCACAGTCAGGCGCCACACCCGACTTCGACTGCGGGCTGACAACACAGAACATGTTTGTGGCTGCCACCTCAATGGGACTCGGGGCAAGGATTTACGGCGGCCCTATTGCGGCAGCCAGGGAGAAACGTGATGCGTTGCAGATACCGGAAGGCTTCACCCCTGTCATAATGCTCCGCGTTGGCAATATCGGGAAAAGCACTGACGCCGTCTCGGGTGCATCACCCCGCAAGGCAAAGGAGGAGATCGTCAACTGGGTCAGATAGCCCGGTAATGGTGATCTCCCGTTTCTGTTCCATACTGATGGCTGGTTTAGTCCTGGCAACAAACTCTCAGTGCAGGCGGACAGAAAGCAATACAGTTACAGATGTTGATGGCAACATCTACAGCACTGCCGTGATAGGTGATTACCGGTGGATGACTGAAAACCTGAAATCCACAAGGTTCAGTGACGGCTCTGAAATTCCATGCATTAAGGATCAGTGGGCCTGGTTAAGATCTTATACGGCCGCATACTGCTATTATCAGAATAACGAAAATTACGCAGACACACTCGGATTCCTTTACAACTGGTATGCAGTAAACTCGGGAAAACTTTGTCCGGCCGGATGGAGAGTACCTTCAGACAAGGAATGGATGCAGATTGAAGGCATAGCGGATACAAAATATGAAGCGGGCGATTCAATATGGGATAAGCGGGGACTGAGAGGGTTTGATGCCGGGCAAAGACTCAGGTCTGTCAACGGCTGGAGAACAGGAATCCCCGGCACTGACGACCTGGGTTTTTCAGGGCTGCCGGGAGGAGAGAGACTGACCCGCTTTTTTGCAGGCGGCACCAGCGGTTTCTGGTGGACCAGCAGTGAAGCAAGCTCAGCAAGTGCATACTACAGATGCCTGATATATTCATTCGAAACGGTGGCACGCGATACTCATCCGAAACGAATGGGATTCTCAGTCAGGTGTATAAAGGATAAATAGCGAAACGGTGCACCTGACAATACGGATAAGATATTGGCATTGACATGGAGACAGGATTAACAGGCAGCTGAAAGCCTCCTGCCTCAGGTACTGCCAGCAGACTAAAGGTCTCGAATTCGATAACATTAGAATCTGGATTATTGAGCTCTTCCATGATACTGAATCCTTAACGTTAATTTGCTAATTTCGGGAACATAAAAGAGGTTTATCCATGCCAGATTTCGAAAAGTATGTCGATGAGATGCTGCAGTCGCTCACGGACAGTGACCTGAAATCATTAATTAAGGAGCAATGTATCAATGACCCGGCATTCAGGAAATCATTTCTGTCAGCTTATTCGTACAGGACATCGGCAGAATCACCTGACAAATACCGCGAACAGGTAAGGAATATAATCAGAAGCTTGAAAGACAGGGACAGGTTCATTAACTGGTCCCGGGCTGGAATGGTCGGCAAGGCAGTGAACGAAATGCTCAATACAGCCAGGAGACATCTTGAAAAAGGTAACTGGCTGATTGCATGCCATATCTGCTTGCCGGTAGCTGAAGAGATGGTGATAGCTCTCGAGTTCGCGGACGACAGTAACGGGGATATCGGAGGCAATATCGAAACTGCATTCGATATCCTTTATTCCGTTGCCGCGGCTAAGATACCTGAGGACATACGTAAATACCTGCTGGATCAGGCTATCAGGGACTATAAAAAGAATATTTTTCATGGATGGGACTGGCATACAGACCTGCTGGATATTGCTGTACAGCTTGTTAAAACCGAAAAGGAGGCAGGAATTATCGGATCGCTACTTCATGCACATCCACGGTCTGAGTTCGAAGGCGAACAGATGGTAAAGCTGGAATATGATCTCATTCTTAAGATGAATGGAATGGAGGAAGCCGAAAAATTTGCCTCGCAGAATCTCGATAACCCTGACCTGAGAAGAAAAGCCCTTGAGAAAGCATTAAAGGATAAGAATTTTGAAAGAGCAAAGTCCCTTGCGCATGAGGGCATAAGAAATGATTCAGACTCAAAGCCGGGACTTGCCAGGGAGTGGTATGACTGGCTGCTTCGCACGGCAATTGAGGAAAAAGACAAACCTCACGTCATAGAATATGCCAGGCATCTCTTTATTGACGGTTTCCACCGAGGGCATGATTACTATAGCATCCTGAAGCAAAATACAGACCCTTCAGATTGGACCGGTTATGTCGAAGGACTTATCGATGAGATAAGGAGGAAAAGCAGATGGGATATTATCGATGTCATAGGGAAGATCTATATTTCCGAACAGTGGTGGAACAGGCTGCTGGACCTTGTCAGGGGTACAAAACATCTTCCGTACATTAAGCACTATGAACAGTACCTGGCCGCTGATTATTCAGCAGAACTGGCTGAGCTCTATGAGAAAGGCATAATCGATTTCCTGAGAAAGAATATCGGGAGGAATCATTATATAGAGGCCTGCCGGTATATGCGCCGCATGATAAAATTAGGCGCCAAAGACCGTGTCAGCAATCTGATTTACTCCTTGCAAAAGGAGTACCCCCAACGTAAAGCATTGTTGGAGGAGCTGAACAGGGTCTGATTGCATAACATCGTCTATATCAATATTTCACCCCTCCGAAAGAGCATCCCTCATGCCTTCGGGAGGCCTAATGTGTCACTAATAAAAATTTGTTTGTTAAAACTGGTTGACATTTGGCATTTATTTTGTATATTTGTCAACCTACCAACCCCCCGGATATGGAAACTACTTTTAGCAAAAGATTATCATCTGCCCGGAAAATGGCGGGCATGTCGCTTCAGAAGCTTGCTGATGCTTTGGGAAACATTATAACCAGGCAGGCTTTAAACAAATACGAGCAGGGAAAGATGAAGCCTGACAGCAGCCTGTTGGTCAGTCTTTCTGAGGTCCTTGGGGTTCCCATCGACTATTTTTATTCCAAACCCAATGTTGACATCGAACTTCGAAATCCTGATTACCGAAGGCACACCTCCAAAATCTCATCTGTCGAAAAAGCTTCAATTGAAGAGAAGTCAAAGAATCTCCTGGAAAAGTATTTTGAGCTGGAGGCTATTTTAAACCTGAACGAAGAACAGGACTATTTCCAATTTAATAAAGAGATCCTCACCCAGGAGGATGTTGTAGAGGCAGCCAGTAAGCTCCGGGAAGAGTGGAACCTGGGATATGATCCGATACCTGATGCTGCAGCAATGCTTGAAGACAAGGGTTACAAAGTGATTGAAGTTGATGGCCCGAAAAGCTTTGACGGACTGTCTGCTGAGGTTAACGGATCAAAAGTGATCGTGATAAACAGCAGTCTGTTTGAAGGAAACAATTGCCGTAAAAGGTTTACTGCATTACATGAACTTGCTCATCATTCCCTCAGGTTTCCTGACGGTATGGAGCCAAAGGAAGAGGAGAAGCTCTGTCATATTTTTGCCAATTCGGTTTTATATCCGCCAGACATGGCAAAAAGGGAACTACATAGTACCAGGTTCCATTTTTATGAAAATGAGTTGGTTTTAATAAAAGAAAGGTGGGGAATATCGATCTCTGCAATATTTCAGACTGCTTTCAGACTTGGAATTATAACTGAGTTTGTATTTAAAAGTCTGAATATTAATTACCGGTCTCTCGGATATCACAAGGAAAACAGTGAACCCGGGAGATTCCTCAGCCAGGAAAAACCGGTACGATTCAAGCGCCTGGTATATTTTGCTCTTGGAAAAGGGTTAATATCAACAAATGAAGCTGCATATTACACTGGGGTCAGTGCCTGGGAATTCCGGAAATCGATGAAGCAACTGGTATGACTCTGATAATTACTGATACAAATATTTTTTTCGATATTATCAGTATCGGAGCATTGCCGGAATTCTTCAGCCTGGATTATGTAATATGCACAACAGTATTTGTTTTCCAGGAAATAATGCACTCTGACCAGAAGGAAGCAATTGAAGTCTTCGTTCGGGCAAAAGAACTGACTATATTCGAATTCGATTCTGATGAAATCGACGAAATTGAAGATTTTAAAACGAGTAAAACCTTTAAGGGTATCACAGACAAATCTGTATTATGGAAATCCCTGAGAATGAATTGTCCCCTCCTTACCGGGGACAAAAAATTGAGAACAGAAGCAGAAAGTCAGGGAGTGGAAGTGCACGGCACAATATGGGTAATGGAAACGCTGATTGAAAAAAATCAGATTGACAGGACTAAGGGTATACACCTGCTTGAAACACTTAAAGTGGTAAATTCCAGTCTCCCTTTAGATGAGATTGATAAATTGATAAAGAAATACAGGAAAGAGGGCGGAGCCTAAATAGAAACTTGACACATTTAATCATGCCTGTGGATAATATATGGACCTTCACTGACTGTCAGGTCTTAAGGGACTGACTTCGCAGATATGGGACAGGAGCAGTGGCATATGGCTGCTTTCAATAAAACAGGGGGCCTTGTCACTCTCTCCGTAGCAGATGCACTTGAGGAGGCGCTCTGTCACGGATGGATGGACGGACAGATAAAATATGTTAATGAGAGGTCCTGTAAAAGTATTTTGCCCGTCGTCTGCCAAGAAGTAAATGGTCATCAAGAAACAAGGAGCTGCCAGATCAGGAATTCTTATCTTCCGGGATGTTTTTAATAACCGTTCAGTTATGAAAATTGCAGTAATCGGAGCCGGCGGAGTCGGCGGATACTTCGGGGGACGACTCGCCAAAGCGAACTTTGATGTTACGTTCCTCGCAAGAGGAGAACACCTCAGGGAAATCCGGCAAAACGGTCTACGGGTAAAGAGTATAAAAGGCGATTTTACAGTTGAAAACGCACAGGCAACCGACAGCATTTCCGGGATCGGCCCTGCCGACATAATTATCCTTGCTGTAAAAGCCTGGCAGGTGCGTGACATATCCCTCGAACTTGGGTCAATACTAAAGAAAGGCACGATAGTCCTGCCGTTACAGAACGGCGTGGTCACAGCAGAGGAGCTGGCTGAGAATATCCCGTCAGAGAACATTATCGGCGGATTATGCAAGATTATCAGTAAGGTTGAATCGCCGGGAGTCATCTGCCATTTTGCCCTTGATCCGATTGTCATTTTCGGGGAGTTCGGTTCCCGGGGAACGGAAAGGGCTGAATTGCTCAAATCGGTTTTTGACAGAGCCGGGGTCAACTCACTCATTTCTGATGACATAACCGCGGAACTGTGGAAAAAATTCATAGCTATCTGTGTCAGCGGTTTGCTTGCAGTAACCAAAACCAATTACGGGGAGCTGAGAGAACTGAAGGAGACACGTCAGATGATGACAGAACTGATCAGGGAGATTTACACATTGTCTCAACACCTCCGGGTTAATATTGAACCTGAGTTCCCGGACAAACTGATATCTCTTATTGACACCTATCCCCGCGAGACCACCTCTTCACTTACAAGGGATGTATGGGAAGGAAAACCGTCAGAAATTGAATACCAGAACGGGACTGTTGTAAGGCTCGGGGAGAAATACGGCGTGGCCACCCCTGTCAACAGGTTCGTCTACAACTGCATTCTCCCGATGGAAATCAAAGCCCGGAAGAAATTTAATGGTACCAATGACAGGACATTAACACCACATTAACAATCCATTATGCGGCATCCGGTAAATTTGCCGGTCTTTAATGCAAAGACCTCTTCCTGAAGGACAGATAAAGAAGAGGGATGTTAACCTGACCATGAAAAGAATGAAAAAGAGAGTACTTACGGCAGCACTGCTCCTGGCATTCGCCGTTACAGCAACATTCGCCTCAGCCGGCGACACCGAAACCCCGAAACCTTCACTGCCGGCCATCAAAATTGACGGCAACATCACCCTTACCGGCAAAATGGATGACCCGCTGTGGCTCCAGGCAATGCCCGTCGAACTGACATGGGAGATCATGCCCGGGGAAAACGTCCCCGCAAAGCAGAAAACCCTGGCCTGGATGCTCTATAACGATGATTACCTGTATTTCGCATTCAGATGCTATGACTCGGTTCCCTCGGCAATAAGGGCAAACCTCTCCGACAGGGACAAGATGTTCGGCGATGACTTTGTTGTTGTATCAATAGACACATACAACAACTACCAGAAAGGGCTGGAATTCGCCGTTAACCCGTACGGGATACAGGGCGACCTGATAATGATGGGCTCAGGCAACGAGGACCCCTCCTATGACATGGTCTGGGCTTCGGCAGCAACACTGGATGATGAAGGGTGGACAGCAGAAATGGCAATACCTTTCAGTGTATTCTCATTCAATTCTGCAGACATACAGGACTGGACAATCACCCTCTGCCGGAGCATGCCGCGCGACAGCCGTTACCTGCTGTCGTGGACCACACTCGACAGGAACAACCCCTCGTGGCTGGGACAGGGAGGCATCCTGAAAGGGCTTGAAGGGATCAAACCCGGCAAATCGCTTTCATTCCTCCCCTACATCATGATGGAACAGAAAGGTGAAAGAAGCGATGTCTCGGATCCTGAGTCACCAATGGATCAGAGTAAGATAAATGCCAGGGTAGGTGGAGGAATTACGTATTCTCCGGGACCGAACACAACAATCAATGCGGTGATTAACCCCGACTTCAGCCAGATAGAATCGGATGCCGGCCAGATAGACGTAAACTCCACCTTCGCCCTGTACTACCCTGAAAAGAGACCCTTCTTCATGTCGGGCATGGACCTCATTCAGACCCCGATGTATTATTCGAGGACTATCAACAATCCCCTGTTTGCCGCAAAAGTCAACGGCAAGGCGGGGAGATTCTCCTACCTGGCACTTGCCGCCGATGACAGGAACACATCAGTCATCGTTCCCGGCGAGGAACAGAGCAGTACGGTCACCACCGAAGAGCGTTCCGTTGCAGGCGCCGCAAGGATCAGGTATGACATGGAGAACGAGAACTTCGTGGGGGCACTCCTCCTCAACAGGAATTTCACCGATGCCCACAACTACCTCGGGGGGCTCGACTGGAACCTGAAGTTCTGGAAAAACTGGTACTGGTCTGGAGAAATATTCCTTACACACACCCGGGAGATGGACAACACAGATCTGTTCGATGACACCAGGGAGTTCGGCTCAACAGGCAAGGATGCCGCCTTCAACGGCGAAGAATACTTCGGGACAGGGGTGCACCTCGCCCTGAGCAGGGCCGGCAGGAAATACGGTTTCTCGCTCGTTCAGAATAACTTCTCCCCCACCTACCAGACCTATAACGGGATGTTCCCCGAGGTCAACAGCAGGGCCAGCTACATGAGCCACAGCTATACCTTCCATATCAACAAAAAATTCATCCAGAGAATAAGGCTGAATTCACAGGCCACGCTCGGATATAACTACGACGGAGTTTTTAAGGAGTTTGTTTTCCAGCCGGGAGTCTATATCAGCATGATCGGGCAGACCTCTCTGAATTATACATACATGGCCATGAACCAGGAACGGTTCAACGGCGTACTCTTCAAGGGTATAAACAGATCGCAGTTCATGGCTGAGTCTGCGCCCCTCAAGGGTGTCACTCTTTCTTTTTCCGGCTCCGCCGGGAAATATATCAGGCGCACATCAGAACCCGAGTTGGGTAAGGGGTACAGCCTGAGTACCGAGCTCCTGCTCGAACCCACCACATGGCTCAAGACATCCTTTTCATGGTCAACCGCACGGCTGGAGAGCCTTGCAAACGGCGACGAGTTCTATAACGGACACATTTACAGGAATGTGACCACAGTCCAGTTTACACGGAAGCTCTTCATAAGAGGTATAGGCGAGTATAACACCTTCAGCAGATCGTTCAATATCTATCCCCTGGTGAGCTACAAGTTCAACGCTTTTACGATGTTCTGTGCCGGCATGACCGGGGACTTCCAGGAGTACAACCCCGATGAGAGCAATTTCTACAGGACCACAGGGCACCAGTATTTCGTGAAGCTGCAGTATCTCTTCAACCTGTAACTGGCAGCATGACCGTGTAGTCATTTCCCCTACATCGCAATCATCCTTACCCTTACCAATGATTGACCGGTCTCCCTATAGGCCGGGCATTTGTTCAGATATAGTTTTGTCCGGTTATCCTCCGTAATCTGTTTTGACGGAGGATGGGGAACGAACAAATATGTCTGCAAAATGGAACAGTATGTCTTTTCAGGTGCTTCGGCAAATGCCGCCGGTCAGGGCATCCCTGGCGAAATAGCAGGGCTTGAGATAAAGCACTTACCCGGCTGCCTCCGGGCTGAAATATACATCCGTGAGGGAATTGAGAGTATGCTCTCGGTCTACAGCATAACAGGCCAGCTGAAATTCCGCAAACGGATAGTGAGTTCCGGCTCCCATGAGTTTTCCGTAGACCTTAAGAAGGGAGCATATGTGGCCACTCTCATCTCGGGCAAGAACTGGGCTGCAAGAAGAGTAACAGTCAGATGACCATGGGAACACAGAGCCAGGTTCATAGCCGTCTGATTCCGGTAAGACGGGGTGCCGCAGCCTGCGGCCGGAAACTGCACAGGTACGTCAGCGTCATGATCACGGTGTGGCTGGCGGTGACATCGCAGCTGATAACTGCACAGGATGTGAAGATAAACAGTAACATGGTGATAGAGGCCGACGGCACGCTCCGGCTTGACAACGCCGCCACCGTATGGAATGACCTGATGGTCTTCCCCGATGCAACGACAAAAGGGGGCAGCAATCCTCCGGTGTGGGGACCGGCCTTTAAGAAGAATGCAGCTGGTACCAGCCAGGGCGTATATCTGTGGATGTTCTCCCCCACTGTTGAAGAGGAGCTGTACATCACGGTGCAGATACCGCATGACTACAAGGTGGGGTCTGACCTTCATCCCCACGTCCACTGGACAACGGCCACGGGAACACCTTCAGGGAGCAATGTTGTATGGGGGCTTGAATATACCCTTGTCGCCGTAGGCGGCACGTTTCCGAATACAGTCATCATCACGTCAAACACCCTGATACCGGAATGCGGCACTCCCACCGGGACCGGACAGCACCTGATATCACCTTTCAGTGCTGTCAGCGGGGCAGGCCTCGGCATCAGCTCCGTCATTATATGCAGGCTGTTCAGGGCTGCCGGTGATGCCGCCGACACTTTCCCGGCCGCCGCCGGCCTGCTTGGATTTGACATCCACTATGAGCAGGACACCCAGGGAAGCAGGGATGAATGGACAAAGTGACACGTAAGCGTCAGAAACAGGTAACCGAAAGACTGAACTATGGGAAAGAGACTCCTGAACCGGGATCTGGCAGTAGCAATACTGCTCCTCTCATGCCCGCCTGCCCTGCTGTCACAGCAGTACGGGGTGCAGCTCATGCCCGGAAGCAACATTACTGCTTCTGACGGTTCGGAGATAGCAATAACTGACGGAAGCTTTGTCAATGACGGATCATTCATAGCCCTGGGCGCAAGCACAGTAATATTCAATGGCAATACAATTCTTGAGATAGGAGGAGCAGAAACTACTGCATTCAGTAACCTGACTGTAAACAACACAGCCGGAATCAGCATAACAGGTGAGGCTGTGACAGTGAGCAGGATACTGGCATGCGACGGGCTGCTCGAAACCAACGGGAAGATAACGCTGCTATCTGGGGTAGAGGGTACTGCCCTTATTGACGGTGCGAGGAGCGGTTCAATAAGCGGTGATGTTACCATGCAGCGTTATCTCCCGACTGGTTTCGGATACATGTATTTATCGTCGCCATTCACCTCCGCCACGGTCGGCGAGCTGGCCGACGAAGCCATTGAAAGCATCTACATGTATGATGAGAACAGGCTTGTGGGAGGCATCCCTGCTTCAGGATGGATCAGCTACAGTAACCCGGTCAACCAGCTTGTGCCGGGATCAGGCTATGCCGTCAACCTTGGCCCTGATGCCGGGCCACTGACTGTGGATATCACAGGTGCGGTCAGTAACGGCGACATCACGGTGCCGGTTTTCAATAACGACCATCCGTATACCAACGGCTTCAACCTTGTGGGCAATCCATATCCCTCACCGGTAGACTGGGACCTTATTGATGCCCTCAACACCAACATTGACAACGCGGTTTATTATTTCAGCAACAGTGACATTGACCAGTACGGAGGGAGCTATATCACTTACATCAACGGCATTTCCAGCGACGGGCGGGCAACAAATATAATTCCCTCAATGCAGGGTTTCTTCATTCATGTGACTGACGGTGAGTTTCCTGTAGAGGGCAGCCTTGTTATGAACAACAGTGTAAGGGTGAATGATCTTACCCACCCGTTCATCAAGTCGGCCGAAGCAGAACAGCCGAAATTACTCAGGCTCAGCGCCTGTTTCAGCACCAGTCCGGAGGCGCCTGACTATACTGTTATCTATTTTGATGAGCAGGCCACGCCGGAGTTTGACAGCCAGTTTGATGCCCTGAAGCTTCTGAATACTGACGCAAACGTGCCCAGTCTTTTCTCGGTTACCCCAGGAGCAACACGGCTCTCAATAAACGGCATGCCTCCTCCCGGCGGCAGGACTCTTCTTGTGCCACTGGGAATAATTACACAGGTGGACGGCACCGTCAGGTTCAGGATTTCTGCCCTGGATCCCTCACTGGCTGCAATGAAGATCAGCTTCATAGACAGTGTGGCCGGTGCAAAACGCGAAATAGAGATCAACAGCGAATACTCGGCAGAGCTTAAGGCGGGAGATTACTCCGGCAGGTTCTACCTGAAATTTACGGAAGTGACCACCTCTGTCAGCGGGCAGCCGGAGACGGACCCTGAGATTATTGAGGCCACCGTAAACGGGGGGATCCTGAGACTGAAAATAGGACGTATTGAAGGGACTGCAGGGGCAGTCAGGATCTATGACCTCACCGGAAGGATGCTGCATGAAGAGACTGTCAGGGAAACTGGATATTATGAATACCCCGGGCTGCGGAGCAACGGCATCTATATAATAACCTACCGGACAGGCAGTACCACGGCATCAAGAAAAGTGGCCCTCGTAAACTGAGATCCCATGGTGGCGGGCGGCCACACCCCAATCATATTTATTCAAATTTATTTCCGCTGTAATTAAAGAAACAGCCCCGCATGCATATGAATTAGCGGAATAGTCCCCGGACGGGGTTCATTATTTGTCGGTTATCATGCGGGGCTGTGTGCCATATATTATTTCATTCCTGTGTTCTGATCCACTATCCGTCATCAGATTGCCTGTCTCCGGGTTGCTGTATAATCGTCTTCAGTGACAAATACTGAATTACTGAAGACTGAAGAATTTTCATTCATAGCGGTTTCTTTGCCCGATTCCTGCCCGCTGCCTCCGGCGTAATTATATGGAATCATAAATACAAACCTTGATCCTTTGCCGGGAGTCGATTCCACCCGTATACTGCCTCCGAGGAACTCGGAATAGGCTTTTGAGATTGAGAGCCCGAGCCCGGCACCCTCATAGCTTCTGGAGGCAGTGTGTTCAACCTGGTAAAAACGGTCGAAAATCTTTCCCTGCTCCTCCTCCGGGATTCCGATACCGGTATCAGAAACAAAGAACCTGAGGAGGTCATCTTCCCTTTCGCATCCGAACTCAACAGTCCCTTCCTGCGTAAACTTGAATGCATTGTTAAGCAGGCTTGTCAGGATTGATACAAGCTTTGACAGGTCGGTTTCGATGACAGCATCATTTTCAGGAATCTTTGATATAAGACTGAGTGTGAGGTTTTTTTTGGCTGCCTTTACCTGGTACTGCCTGCAGAGCGAGGCCAGCTGTGAGTTGACATTGAAGGTTTCCTTTCTGTATGTCAGGATCCCGGCCTCAATATTGGATATTTCTATTATGTCAGAGACCACGTCAACGAGCTGGTTGCAGCTGTTCATGATGATCTCCGAGTATGATTCCCTCTGTGAGTCAGGCTGTCCGGGTTCTGCAATCAGGGAGGTAAATCCGATTATTGCATTCATGGGTGTTCTGATCTCATGGGAGATATTGTGCAGAAATGCGGTTTTAAGCCTGTCGTTCTCCTCTGCCCGGTCACGTTCTCTTGTAAGCATTTCCTGCATCTTCCTGCTCTCCGTCACGTCAATTGCCAGGCTCTGGAGCACTTTTTTGCCTTCACTGACCCTGCCCAGGGGGGTTGTCTGGAACTCCCAGATTCTTTTTCCTCCGTCCCTGGTGCGTATAGTCCACTCGCCATTGTCACTGTTCTCGCTGGTATTGAAGAGCCGGTTGATAAAATCCCTCTCCGCACCGTCCTGTGACCCGTATGCTGCTCTTGTCCAATCACCAAGGGTAGGGATATCAGTGATTGTATAGCCTGAAAAATGGGTCCAGCCTTTGCTGAGCATCAGGACTTTCCCGTCTTCATCATAGATAATGACAGGAACGGGGGAGTTTTCAACTGCAAGGCGGAAGCGTTCCTCACTTTCACGGAGTGCATTCTGCGCTGCTTCCTTTTTTCGCATAGCATCCTTTTTGGCGATTGCCGACCTGATTGCACTCCCGAGCCGTGCCAGGTTATCCTTGATAACATAATCATCGGCACCGGCTTTCATGATCTCCACAGCAGTCTCCTCATTCACCGAGCCGGTGACAAGGATAAAAGGGATATCCGGCGCCAGCCTGTTTTTGATGGTCAGTGCCGTGAAGCCGTCGAACTGAGGGAGGGAATAATCGGAGATGACCATGTCAGGTCTGAAACTGCCTATCGCTGCAACAAAATCCTGCTCATTATCGACAAGCACCTTATCGAAAACGATATTCTCCCTTTCTATCACCTTCCAGACCAGTTCTGCATCAGATATCAGGTCTTCTACAAACAGGATTTTTGTTACTTCCTTCATTATATCCTTCTATCAGCCTGGTAAAGCTATTTGAGTGGCTGGTTGACAAGCAGCCAGTATAAACCCAGGCTGCTCATTGCGCTGACAAATTTGTCGAAGTCTACCGGCTTGACAACATAACTGTTAACCCCGAGCTCATAGGCTTTCTTGACATCGGGTTCCTCCCTTGATGATGTAACAATGACAACCGGGATATGTTTAGTCCGGTTGTCACTTTTAATTGCCTTCAGTATCTCAAGTCCGTTTACTTTAGGAAGCTTAAGATCAAGCAGGACCACCTTCGGAGGTGTATTGAGGCTTCTGCCGGCAAATTTGCCCCTGCAGAAGAAGAAATCAAGAGCCTCTTCCCCGTCTTCCGCTACGTAGACGTGGTTGGCAAGGTTGTTTTTTCTGAGTGCCCTCAGGGTCAGTTCGGCATCCCGTGGATCGTCCTCCACGATCAGAATGTCAACTACTTCTTTGTCTGTCATCTGTCTGCTATTTATATTTCCGGATCATAATTCTGCTTTATATCTGTGGTACGCATTCTTCTGTCTTCACTGTTTCATTGCACGTTTTTCCACTGCCTGATGTCATTCGTTCTGACGGACAGGCAGTGTGAAAAAGAATGTTGACCCCTTTCCTGGTTCTGACTCTGCCCATACCCTTCCTCCGTGCCTTGTAATAATTCTCTGTACGATAGCCAGCCCGACGCCGTTCCCTTCAAATTCACGGTCTGAGTGAAGGCGCTGGAAAACATTGAACAGCTTGTCAATATATTTCATGTTGAACCCTACACCGTTGTCGGTCACCGAGTAAATAATCTCATCCTCCCGGGATTCTGATGTAACTGTAATGACCGGTTGTTCATTTTTTGACGAGTATTTTACAGCATTTGAGAGGAGGTTGGCAACAGTCTGCCTTATCAGTGATGCGTCTCCCGTTGCGTTTGCCAGGCTGCGGATCCTGAAGGTAACCCGGTTTCGTTCCTCTTCCGTTGTGATTTCATCATACACCTTCCTGACAACGGCTCTCATATTTATTCTTGAAAAGCTGATCCGGCTCCTTCCCACCCTGGAAAAGGCAAGCAGGTCATCGATCAGGGTTCCCATCCTTACGGAACTGTCCTCAATTATGCCGCAGATTCTTGCACCCTCCCCGCCCAGCTGGCTTTCAAAGTCCTTCCTGAGAATTGAGGTGAAGCTGTGTATTGCACGCAGCGGGGCTCTAAGGTCATGAGAGACCGAATAGCTGAAGGCCTCGAGCTCCTTGTTTGCCGCCTCAAGCTGTGCGGTACGCTGCACAACCCGCTCCTCAAGTTCCTCATTCAGTCTCCTGATGGCTTCATCGGAAGCCTTCCTGTCAGTAATATCATATATATATGCAAAGAAGAGCCTGCTGTCGTTTTTATTGTAAAGCTGCAGGTGGACCTCAACCGGGTATCTGGTGCCGTCTTTCCTGCAGTGTACGGTCTCCAGGATTGAAATTTTCCTTTTCCCGCTTACAAGAGGTGTCAGTGCGCTCCTCAGTTTCTCCTCTTCAAAATCTACTGTGATATCGAGCGGGGTCAGGTTCCTCATCTCTTTCATTGAGTACCCGATGTTCTTCAGGGCTCCCTTGTTCAGGTATTCGAATTTTAAACTCTCCGGGTTGAAAATGTATATCTCATTGAGGCTGCTGTCAACGATGTCAAGTAACCGGAACTTTTCCCTCTCGAGTTTCTTTCTTTCGGTAATGTCATTAACAGTTGTGATGAAATAGAGAGGTTCACCTTTTTCGTCGCGTTGCAGGAAGATTGATATTTCTGCCCATACAAGCCACCCTTTCCTGTGATAATATCGTTTTTCAAACCTGAAACGGTCATGTGTTCCTTCGAGAAGCATGTTAATTACCTGCTCGTTGGGCCTGACATCATCAGGGTGAGTGATTTCTCTCCAGTTCCTGTTGTTCAGTTCTTCCGGCGAGTACCCCAGCATATGACAGAAACTCCTGTTTACGAATATATTGCCGTCAAGGGTGGCGATAGAGTTGCCCAGCGGGGAATTTTCAAACAGGTCCCTGAACTTCTTCTCGGTCTCCCTGACCTCTTTTTCGTATTTTCTCAGGCTGGTTATATCAGACGCCGAGGAAAGGACGCCCCTGGGATTTCCTTTTTCGTCGCGGAGGACTTTGCATCTCCATGCGAGGAGGCGGGCTTCACCGTCTTTCCTCCTCTGCCAGCTCTCCACGTAGACGATGTCATCCTGGTTATTGAACAGGGTCTCCACAATCTTGTAGGTATCCTGGTCACCTACAAAATAATAGGCAGCTTCCCTGCCGATTACATCATCACCGAAGAACTCATAACCGGCACTGTTGGCCCAGGTATAGATTTTATCCTCATCCACTTCCATGATAATGTCGGGGACTGATCCCAGTATCGCCTCATTCCGGGCTGATAACAGTTTCAGTTCGTCGAGTGCATGCTTTCGTTCCGTAATGTCATAGAGCGTTACATAGACCCTGAAGGGTTCGTTTGCGCCGTCACGGAATTCAGGCTGAGCGTACACGCTGAGCCAGTTATAATCACGGGCAGCGGGACTGTAAACAGCGACTGTCGTCTTAACCTCGCGCCCGGTTCTCTGTGCAAGTACGGAGGGGAAGTTTACAGCATCAATAAGGTTTCCGTCCTCGTCCATCACCTTCCAGTCGGGGTGGAAAGAGGTGCGTCCGAGAAACTCTTCGGCCGTAAGGCCCAGCAGCCTCAGACCGGCCGGGTTGATATCATTGAGTGAACCGTCAGGCATCTGGTAAAAGACCCCGTGGACCATGCTCTCAAACAACCTGTGGTATTTCTGCTCGTTCTCTTTCAGCAGTGTTATATCATTTATGCTTGAAATGATGAGTCTCTCGTCATTGACATAAATGAGCTCGGCTGACATGACTCCGGTTATTATCCGGCCTGATTTTATCCTGAACAGTTTCTGTTTTTCATATATCTTCCCCTCTGCTACCTCATTTATAAACTCCGTCCTGTCACTGTCACTGATCCAGAGGTGCAGGTGACTGGTTGTCCGGCCTATCGCTTCATCATAACTGTACCCTGTCATGACTGTGAACCCTCTGTTGACTTCGAGTATTGTACCGTCAGTATACCTGGTTATCAGGAAGGCATAAGGAGAGGAATCAAAGGCTTTTGAGAACTTTTCCTCCTGGGTGGCAATCTCAAAAAGGAGGCTCTGGTTATACATCAGCGCGAGGCTGTATGCGAGGAAGATAAACAGAACCTGGTAAGCAATGAATACAGCTTTTTCAAATGTATCGGCATGGAAATAATCATTTGTTGTGCTGTGGCCGGTAAAAAAATGAACAATCCTTAACAGGTTTACGATTGAATACCCGATATAGACCAGGCCTATCCCGGCAGCCAGGTTTTTCATGTTGCTGCCGGCTTTTTGGAATATCATCCAGATATACTGCCCGGATAGGATCAGCATTGCAACGGCCAGATTTATATTCCTGACTGCCAGGCTGGGATTGACAAGTGAGAACCACACCTGTACGGATGCAAACAGTATTATCAGGATGGAGTTGGGGATATGGTTAATCCTCACCCCGGTGAAACTGCTCATACCCTTCAGCCCGGCCCAGAATCCGGCTACAATCATTGTATTTGAGAGTACAAGCGAGCTCCAGTCGGGTATGGAACCCCTGAGCACAATCTGGATGACGGCGAGGTTCTGTAGTATGAAGGCTGCCACCCAGTAATTTATTCCCCTGAACCTTTTTTGATTCTGAACGGCAATCAGGAACATGAACAGCGTGATAGCAACATCCGCTATCACGAAGCTGAATACGATTGCCCTCATATCAGGATTAATCATAAGTATTTCCCAAATTTTACCGGGATTCCGCGCCCGTTTTAAACAGAAGGGTAAATATAATCACAAGTTCACTGTACAGATGAGAGTGATAATCTGAAACGGTTGTAAGGTAAATTCCTACATGGAGCCTTATCTGGGTTGTCAGGCCAGGTTATTATTCAGGGCATACCTTATTATTTCAGCGGTGGTCTTCAGATTCAGCTTCTCAAGAATCCTTGACCTGTATGTACTTACTGTCTTGGGGCTGACCGCCAGCATGTCCGCAATACCGTTAAGTTTATGGCCGGTGGCAAGGAGTTTTATCACCTCCAGCTCACGGGCAGACAGCATATCATGAGGATGTCCGCCGGTGCCGTCGAGGAAACTGTTTGTAATTATCTCCGCCAGGCCCGAGGTAATATATCTCTCCCCGTTAGAGACCTTTACAACTGCGGAGATCAGCTCTTCAGGCGCGCTTGCCTTTGTCAGGTATCCCGAAGCACCCGTCCTGATTGCCTTCAATGCATACTGTTCTTCCGGATACATGCTTATTATGATGACTTTTGAACCGGGCGATCTCTTTTTCAGGTCAGGGAGGATATCAAGCCCGCTCCTGCCCGGGAGTGATATGTCAAGCAGGATCACGTCATATTCATTATGCAGAACCTTCTCAAGCAGGACGGCGCTGTCGGAAGCCTCATCAATGACACCGAACCTCTGGTCCCTGTCGTCTTCGAGGATCTGCCTTATCCCCTGCCTGACTATCGGATGGTCATCTGTTATTATTACCCTGATCATCTGTATGTTGCATTTTATGTAACGGAATTCTCACTATTAACATGGTTCCTTTCCCTTTTTCGCCGGTTATCCTGAACTGGCCGGAACTGTTCCTGACCCTTTCCTTTATGCCTGTAAGGCCGAACGACTTAGGGTCATTAACTGCATCAGACTCTATCCCCTTGCCATTGTCTTTGATCACAAGCTCTGCAAATGAAAGGAACCTGGATATCCTGATATCTGCCCTTCGGGCTCCGGAGTGCCTGATAATATTTGTCAGTGCCTCCTGAATTATCCTGAATAGCACGATTGAGCTCCTTTTGTCGATTTCAAGATCTTCAGGCTCGAGCCGGAATGAACCCTTTATCCCGGCAGGCTCCAGGTTCTGTTTAATATGCCATTCTACGGCATCCTTAAGGCCCAGCTCATATAAGATTGCGGGTCTGAGGTCAGAGGATATCTTCTGAACCGTGCCGATTGAGGTCTTGATTATCTGGTCAACCTCATCCAGCTTGTCAGATACGAGGGTTGACTGCACCCCGATCCGTTTTCTCAGCCATGAAAGGTTCATCTTCAACGCCGTAAGCTTCTGCCCTAGATCGTCATGCAGGTTCATCGCTATCTCCGTTCTCTCCTTCTCCCTCGCCTCCTCAATGTGCATGTTAAGCCGCCGAAGGGTTTCCCCTGACTTTTTAAGCCCCTCTTCGTAGTTTACCCTGTCAGTTATGTCAATCCATGAAACGAGGACCTGCGAGAGAGTATCCCTCTCGTCAGGCACTACATGCAGCCTGAGATGGACAAACCTCTCCTCTCCCCCCGACATCTTCACGGGAATATCACATTCATACTCAGTCTTTCCTTCGGCCAGTGCAATTATTTCTTCCTCAAATATCTTATAGGATCCATCTGTAAAGAAAACGTCCAGTCCCCTTTTCAGGTCAGTTTTTTCCCTTACACCGAAAAACTGCAGGCTTGTCCTGTTCACATCTTTTATTCTTACCATCGGAACGCATTGTGCCGCCCGTTCCGGATATTTCCTGAAATATTTTCTGAAATCCTTTACTCCCTTCCGTTTCAGTTTATCAAAGTACCTTTTGACCTCAGAAAAATCCTCTTCCAGGATAGGAACCACCGAATTTTCAAAGAGATTCCTGTACCTCTCTTCACTTCTTGAGAGGTCAATCTCGGCTATTTTCTGATGGGTAATATTTATTGCAACGCCCACCATTCCTGTAACATTATTCTTTTCGTCAGTTATCGGTCCGAGGTGATTTTCAAAAAATACACCTCGAAGTTCAGATATCAGCACCATCATTTCCCCTTGCAGGACGCGATCAAGAACCTCCTTGCCGGGTATCACTGTACCGGATAAGTCGGCAAAGGGGAGAGAGTTATACAGGTCATATGCAGATACACCTACATTTTCACCAGGTTTCAGGCCAACCTGTTTCAGTTCCATGCCTTCAGAAAGAGTAAAAACTCCGTTTCTGTCTGTAGCGAATATTGTCAGCGGGGCATTCGACAAAACACTCCGGAGAAGCATTTCGGTCGTCCTAAGCTTACGTTCCGAAATCTCATGTTCGGAGACGTCCTGTGCCGTGCCGTAAAGCCTTGTCAGACTGCCATGTCTGTCCTTCTCAACCTTGCATATAACCCTGATCCATTTGATTTCCTCACCTGGAATCTGAATCCTGAATACCTGGCTGAACGGAATCCCCTCTGAATAAGCCTTCATGACAGCTGCCTCGAAAGGGATAAGGTCGTCAGGATGAATTCTTCCAAGGTGAATATCCCAGGAAGTCTCTCCGGTAGTTGAGGGCAATCCGAAGATCCGGAGAAGCTCATCGGACCAATCGGCTTTGTTAAGCCTTGCATCATACTCCCAGTTACCCAGCTTTGCAACTGACTGTGCCTCCTTCAGCATTACGCCTGTCCTGACCAGGCCTTTCTGCATAATCATGAGGTCTGAAATATCAGTGCCCATCACTGTCACGCCAGTAATCTCACCGATCAGATTTCTGATCGGATTAAACGAGTACCTTAAATATTTCCTGTCATGCCTGGCTCCGGCTGAACTCATCGTTGTAAAACTGACGCCGGAGAGACCACGTGTGAGGTATCTCTTCCATTGCTCCCTCATCTCCGCAGGCATCCATTCAATAATGTCATCCCCCGGCTGTATCCTGCGGCCGGTCCTTCTCTGAAACCTGTCCTGAAATGCTGAGTTTCCGTCGAGGAACCTGAAGTTATTGTCAACTGACCAGATGCAGTTGTCGGTATTTTCAATTACCGAGCGTATGTGTGCCTCCCTGACTTCCAGCTCGTGGCGGAGTCTCTTCCTGAATGAGATATCACGAATAATCATGCTGGCCCGCTGTTCACCCGAGCTGTTCGTGAAAACAGATGTGGTAATTTCCACCGGGAAGATAGTTCCGTCACTCCGGACACCTGTAAGTTCTCCGGCAAATTCTCCCATCAGTCCCCGTTGTTCTAGTGCCGTCTCCAGCCGCGGATCATTTATATTCATGACTCCTGCACGACCCAGCTTGCACATTTCTTCCTCACTCCTCCCGAACATCCGGCAGGCTGCAGGGTTTGCAGCCAGTATCTTTCCGTCAGGAGCCGTCAGCAGGATTCCGTCAAAACTGTTGCTGAAGATGGAGTGATATATCAATTCACTCTCAGCCAGTTGACTGTTGACATTCTTCCCCCTTCCTCTCATTGCAAACAGAATTACATCATAAAGAAAATTATTTTACAATAAATATGCTCCGGTGCAAAGCAAATATTTAATAAGTGTAAAAATCACATTTTTTATTTATTTTTAACATATTTATGACCGGGCCGGGGTTCGGTACTTTAAGAATATCACGTATTTTGGACCTTGTGAATTATTAAACCTGCTTCATTAATTGATAAATAAGCAATAAAAAAAGAAACTGATTATGAAAATCAACAGGCTGCTCGTTGGAATTGTATTGAGTCTATGTGCGTTGGGCACAACCCCTGCGCTTGCCCAGGACGGTGACCAGATCCTTGACGGGATAGGTGAAACCGGACTGATCTCACGTTACCAGTTCAAGGGAAATGACCGGGACTGGTCTCGCAATAACCTCCATACCATAATCCATGGAACTGATTTCAGGTTCATCCCTGACAGTCTCTTCGGCAATGTTCTTTCCCTTTCGGGCGAAAGCGAGACATACATCTCCATCCCGGGTGAAGCAGTGTCAGGCGAGGAGTCACTTACAATCGCCGGCTGGATCTGGCTTCGCTCAGCGAAGAGCGGACAGGTTTTCTTTGATTTCGGGAAGAACGGCACATCGCATGTATCTGCTGCTCCCTCAGGAACCGGTGCAGGCGAGGGTCTCCGGGTACAGATGGTTGGCGGCGGCAAGACCTGGGCCACAGCCCCGGTTGCGGTGCCGCTAAATAAGTGGAGCCACATTGCAGTGGTGATTGACGCGCCTTCTAAGACGATGAGCACATACCTGAACGGGGAGCTCGCCGGAGAGGCGAAGGACCTTTCCCTGGAGCTCAAACAGCTGTTTGATTTTGACAATGACAAGAATAACCAGCTCTTCATCGGTAAGTCACTCGGCGGCGAAAAGACTTTCCTCAACGCGAAGCTGTCTGATTTCCGGGTCTACCGTATACCGCTGACCCAAAGGCAGATTGCAAGGATATATTACACTGCGCTGAGAGGCGGTAATCCACAGGCAGGACGCAGAGGCCAGGCTGAACCGAACCTCCAGGTGTTTCCCCCTGAGACACCGCAATTGTACAATGCGTTCCTTGTCAGCGTTCCCGACACGCAGGTTGAGACCACTGTCGGAAACCTTCCCAGGCTGCCCCGTTTTGTGAAAGGTGTGTACAGCGGTGGCGTGGAAGGTCCCGAGGTGAGGGTGATCTGGCCGGCACCCGGCGATAACACCCAGGCGGTTGCATCCGGAACATATACAGTGACAGGCAAGGTTGCCGGCACGAGCCTGCAGCCGAAAGCTGTTGTCACCGTTGTGGCCGGCGAAGCGCCTGCCGCACCGCACCGTACCCTGGAGGCTTTCAGGCTTGACCAGGTCACGCTGGATGCTGACATCCATGATCACAAGACGAAGTTCATCGAGAACCGCGACAAGTTCATAAACGGCCTCGCTGCAACCAATCCAGATAACTTCCTTTACATGTTCCGCAATGCCTTTGGTCAGCAACAGCCCGATGGGGCAAAGGCTCTCGGCGGGTGGGACAGCCAGCAGACCAAGCTTCGCGGTCACGCTACGGGTCATTACCTCAGTGCCATTGCGCAGGCTTATGCAAGCACCGGTTATGACGCATCGCTCCGGGCAAATTTTGCCGGTAAGATGGATTACATGGTGAATACTCTCTATGACCTGTCGCAGAAGTCGGGGCAACCCCGTACTGCCGGCGGTGAAAGTGTATCAGATCCGACAGCCGTTCCGCCTGCGGCGGGAAAGGCAGGCTACGACTCTGACCTGAGCGTGGAAGGAATACGTACCGATTACCAGAACTGGGGCAAGGGGTTCATCAGCGCCTATCCGCCTGACCAGTTCATCATGCTGGAGAAGGGAGCCACCTACGGAGGCTCGACTGCACAGATCTGGGCTCCTTACTACACCCTGCACAAGATCATGGCCGGGCTGATGGATATCTACGAGGTGAGCGGCAACCAGAAGGCGCTGGATATAGCAAAAGGGATGGGCACATGGGTTTATTCCCGTTTGAGCCAGCTGCCGCAGGAGACGCTGATAAGCATGTGGAACAGGTACATCGCAGGTGAGTTCGGCGGGATGAACGAGGCGCTTGCCCGGTTGTCGCGCCTGACGGGTGATGCCAGCTATATGAAGGCTGCCCGCCTGTTTGACAACATCAGGCTGTTTTACGGCGATGCCGGTCACGCTCACGGGCTGGCGAAGAATGTGGACATGTTCCGCGGACTGCATGCCAACCAGCACATTCCCCAGATAGTAGGTGCGATAGAGATCTACCGTGACACCGAGACCCCGGATTATTATCACATCGCTGACAACTTCTGGGAAATGGTCACCAATGACTACATGTACAGCATCGGAGGTGTCGCCGGAGCACGCAATCCCAACAACGCAGAGTGCTTCACCGCGCAGCCTGCTTCGCTCTACGAGAACGGTTTTTCCGCTGGCGGACAGAACGAGACCTGTGCCACCTATAACATGCTGAAGCTCACCGGCAGCCTCTTCCTCTTCAACCAGGATGCGGAGCTGATGGATTACTATGAACGCGGGCTGTACAATCATATTCTTGCCTCTGTTGCGGAGAATTCACCTGCCAACACGTATCATGTGCCCCTGAGGCCCGGCTCAATGAAACAGTTCGGAAACGCCAATATGGATGGTTTCACATGCTGCAACGGGACAGCCCTGGAGAGCAGCACGAAGCTTCAGAACTCGATATACTTCAGGAGTGCAGACAACCAGTCACTGTATGTGAACCTGTATGTTCCTTCTACCCTCTCATGGACAGAAAGGAATATCACGGTGACACAGGCCACTGCCTACCCGAAGGAAGACAGGACTGTACTGACGGTCAACGGCAAGGGCAAGTTTGACCTGAACGTGCGCGTGCCCCACTGGGCAACAAAGGGATTCTTCGTGAAGATCAACGGCAAGGACGTGAAGGTTGATGCAGTGCCGGGAAGCTATCTGACCTTGAGCCGCAAGTGGAAGAAGGGTGACACTGTTGAGCTGCGCATGCCGTTCAGCTTCTACCTCGAGCCGGTGATGGATCAGCAGAACATTGCGAGCCTGTTCTACGGGCCGGTGCTGCTGGCCGCACAGGAGCCCGCACCCCGCACCGACTGGCGCAAGGTGACGCTGGATGCGAAGGACATCAGCAAGTCTATCACCGGTGACCCCTCGAAGCTGGAGTTCACCATTGACGGCGTGGTGTACAAACCATTCTTTGACACCTACGGCAGGCACTCGGTGTACCTGGATGTGACGCTGAAATAGTTTTTGCCGGCTGCGCGGCGGGGCCTGATTTCAGGTTTCTGCCTGTGGCAAAAGATTGGGTAAGCCCGGGATCTTATGGATTCCGGGCTTCTTTTGAATATATGGTCTGACACTCACTCCGTGCGACCGGAATAGTATTCAACAGCACTGCTGACGCCATTAAAAAGCGGGGTCAGGGAAAAACCTGATCCAACGGCTTTCTGCATCCACAATTCCGGCAGTGTCACTCCCTCGAGGCATGATTCTTTCAGGCCCGGAGCCAGCTCATCCCTTTCAAATGCATCTGCGAGCTGATATGAAACAATACCCCCGATGAAGTAATTGAAAAGATACAGATCTCCTGAAATGAAGTGATTATAGACAGACAAAATACTGCAATCACGGGTGCCTCCGAAGTTTTCTGAGAAGTAGCTGTTCCATATGCCGGCTGAAATACCAAGGATGGCATTTTTTAGTTCATTAACTGTTGCATCAGGATTATTGTACATCCATTTCCATGTCCTTATCTCTGTCAGTGCAATACCGCCCATTTCATATAAATACCAGTAAGTAGCCAGGGCAAGAAGATGCTTTTTCTCCTGTTCAGAATACGGGAACAAACCCAGTCCCTCAATGTTCCTGTAGGCTAATACCTCTGCGAAACCCTCCGTAATACCACCGGTAGGGACTCCTGCCAGCAGGAAATTGTCTGCATCGAGGGTCGAATAGACGCCACAGACAACATGACCCAGTTCATGCATTGCAACCCGATAACCCTTGTAATCAAGTCCTCCTTCACCAAACATGGTTGTCAGCAATGCTTTGCCACCCTGAACCGGAGGCTGATCGGAATAGCCTCCTGAAACAACAGAATGCACATCAACACCGGACCCTATAATAATTGCTTCCTCTTCAGGGAAACCCATCTTCATGAGGATATCCCTGACATTATTCTCCAGGCTCCCGGGATCAGGGTACCTTGCTCTTGTCAGAGAATCGAGAAAGACTGCCGGATAATATGACTGTTCCTGGAACCCGCTGTACCATATATCAAAGGGATGGAGCTTCCTTTTAAGCCTCTTTTCCACAAGGTTACCAACCTCCCTGGACAATGGCGATTCAAGGAAATCCACTATGATTTTTTCTGTCTCATCAACAGTGAGATTTGCCCGCTCAAAGGTCCGGGTAATGTATGTTGATCCGTTTCCAAAGGCAGAGTCTACAGCCTGTTCGATGAGGAAGAGGTTTTTCAATCCTTCATATCTTCTGTTTTCCTCGCAGGTGTACCCGCTGATTTTTTTCAGCTTTTTGCCATCAATTGTATAAAGCTCATTTTCAGAGGGATTCCAGCGGGTATTCGTGTCGGTCAGGAAAGCGACAGGCACCTCTCCGGTAAATACCTTTTCGAGAACTTCATCTGTCAGCTTCTGTCTTTCGAATCCCCCCTTTTTGGTATACTCCTCCTTAATGTTATCTCTCAGGCCACGGTGACAGTGCAACGAAGTGACTTCATTAAAGGGATAATTGCCCTTTGCGTCCATAATCCTGTGCATATCGAAGAAGTAGTTATCGATGTACCTTCTGAATTCTGATTGCTTTGATGTAAGGGTGGCGTTCCTCACCACCTCCCTGCCGGGATAGTAGCTGCCTATAGCATTCATAATCCATTGGTTACGATCCCATCCGGCGCTCATCTGCCGCTTCTCATCAAGGGACCACACCGGGAAATTGAGTTTCAGGAAGTAAGCCAGCTCGGACGTATAAGGATTATATGACGGAACAGCCTTCCTGAAGAAGCGATCGGCATGCAGCTCTTTTACATCCGTAAACGCGAAGGGTTCGTTCATTTTCGACCTTATAACCGACAGGGATCCTCCTGTGAGGATCAGGTTTTCGGCTATACGAGGAAGGTTTTCCTTAAGTTCAGCGTCAGAGAGGAAGTTCCCGAGGCAGAATTCCCTGAACCTGCCAGCGTTACCATCCGAAAAGTCCCAGATCTGAGCCAGCTGGGACACTCCTTTTTCTATCCGGATGGCCGTTTCGGAGCCATGTTTTGATTTCAGTTCTGACTTAATACTGCTGATCTCTTCGGTTGAAACCGTACTTTTTCCCTGACCGTAACATAATCCGGAGATAAGTAGCAGGTATATAAACCCCAGGCAATGATTCAATTTTTTCATTAGCACAAGGTTTATAATTTTCCAGTCATTAACAAGGTTTATGTTATACAGGTATCAAAGCCTAGGATTGTCAGAGCCCCGGTGAGCTCAAGCCAGCAGCGTGATACCGGTCAGATCTGCCTTGCCCTGTTTGAGAAATTCGTATGTCATTCTGTCTGCCTTGCAGTTCATAAAACTGATTCGCTTCAGTTTTCTGTTGTTCTTGAAGAAAGTGTTAATCAATGTAGCATTCTCAAATCTGACCCTTGTAAATGCACAGTTTTCAAAAAAGCAGTTTTCAATTGTGCCGGAGAAAACCATATCAACAAGCTGCATTGAAACAAAGGATGTATGATTGAGGACTGTGTCAGCCATTTCATTTTTTTCAAGGCCGCCATACTTATGAATTGTACCGGTGAAATCGGCCCCGGTAAAATCACAACCGCTTATATAACTTTCCATTAATTCAGCCTCTTTCAGGGAGCAGTTTTTAAAGATGTTGCCTGATAAGTTGGACATTTTTATGCTGCTTCCGCCAAGGTCAGAATCTGTAAAGTCACAATTACCCACATTATTGCTTTTAAGAAGCAGCCGGGACAGATCAGAGCCATTAAACCTGCAGCGCAGCATATTCGACGAACTGAATTTCTCATTCAGATTCTTCAGACCCGAGAAGTCAGCGTCAATCCAGTTCCCCCGCGACATATCCCAATTCAGTTTACCCTTTTGCTTACCGGCAGATAAATCAGCCGGTTTAATTGCGGCCGGTCCTGAATAGGAAATCTCTCCGGCACCGAAACCGGTGTCATCGGAAAAGTAATTAAGATCAACGCCCAGTATCTCAGCCAGGCGGATAACTGACAGGATATCAGGCATTGATTCGCCCCGCTCCCACTTCCCTACTGCCTGCGGACTTATAAATAATTGTCCGGCCAGCCGGGCCTGGGATACGCCTGTCTTCTTTCTTGCTTCGGCAATCTTGCTGCCAATCATTTTCGAATTATCCATAGGTGCAATTTTTAATTATTGGGATGGAGCAAAGGTATTGGCACCCTCATTCCCCGACCAAATAAAAGTATTTACTTTTGGTTGTTTTATCCTACATCTGGTTGTATTTAGACAACTAAAAGTAAGTATGTCATACAATCAGGTCTGTATGCTCCGAAACTGAATTATAAGGTAAGGAAATATGGCATTGAACATGCGAAGTTCGGCTGCCCGGGCGGGGCCCGGAGTCATGTTTACCGGAACAGTGCCGGCAAAATCTGTTCCTGAGCAGAAAACAACCTTTCAGTACAAACTGATGCCAGCAGATTGAATTTCAACCCTGTCGCCCCATAGAAGTTCTGTTACCACCTTGTTGGTTGATGACTCTTTGTAGAGTTTCGAAGAGTCCGTTTTAAGATACTTTATAGTCGTCACTGCCAAAACCGTTCAACCTGTTTATCCTGAGTGAGCGTAGAGAAAAGCGGACCTTCGGCTTTCCCCTTAATAATTGTTTACCTGGCCAGAAAGATCCCCAGGAGTAACATCAGAATCAGGGTGATGCCTGACAGGAAGAAGTTGGTGGTCCGATAACACTGTTTTATCTCTGCAAGGCTGCGCTCAGGCTTGTCAGAACTGCTGTTTATCAAATTAACTGCCTGTTGCTGTAGCTCGAGTGCCTTTGCATTGTCACGTGCCATAGATGCCGACATCGGTCCCAGCCAGAAAAAATAGTGGCCCAGGACGACAGCCAGCACTACCACTCCAAAAAACAGATAATCGTTCCGGTCTGAAAGTACAAGGATCTGTTCACTGCGGGAGCCAACCAGCACTATCAGCGTCCACAGCGCAATATTAACCTTAAACTGAAGGTCACGTGTCTGCCTGTATTTTTCCAGCCTTGCCTTTACTATTTCTGTCAATGCTTCTGCTTTCTCAATTGATTCCATAACGGTTAAGTTTTCGTCCACATGTAGTTAGACATCTCAGCCAGCTACTGTTCTTGTCAGTTGAAGTTCTACCTGGCAACAGTTAAAGTCAATCATTTTCCGGGCACCCATGTAAGTCCTAGCGTTCACAGATTATGGCGCCGAAATACTGAGACTCGATATCAGCTTTTGTTACCGTAACTGTCCGCTCTGAGCCCCATGTCCAGACCTTGAAGGTGTATTTACCAGGAGTTGCTTCTGTGACTGCGCTTCTCAGAATGACATAGTGATTTGCCACAGGTGTCTTTTTATTCCCGGCATTAACCAGATGGGCTGTAATTAGCAGCAAGATTTCTCTGTTAACATTTGGCACGAGTCCTGTCAGGTGTTCAACCTTGAGCGGAGCGGTTGAAGACTCATCCCTGACATTCGAGAACAGGCCTGTAGCATTCAGCCATGCAGCAGTATCTGATGCACTCACACCCAGTTCATCCGTCTCATCCGGTGATCCCTCGAAATCACCTTTAAACCAACTGTTGTTTGTGTCCTGGTATGAACCCATAATCATCCACTCTGCAGGAGGTAACATCAGATTACCTTTGGCATTAACAGCCTTCTCAATTGCTGAATAGTCGCTCTGCCTGATGTCATCGCCATGCAGGAAGTGTCCAGGTTCTATCTCTCTGGAACCAATGCTGGCAGAACCGTTATTGAAGAGTTTAACTGCAAAATTTGTAGCTGCCAACGGATCCCTGTAAAACCATACGTTGAAGAAAGCAGCCGGACCGCAGAAGCCAAAGACTCCCTGGTCAATGCCATCGGGTAAATTAACCAGGGTTGTGAGCCCGTCCGCGACTTTGTCTCTCGCAAGACTTGAATGCCAGGCACTATCTTTCTTCTCAGACCGGAAAGCCTGAATTTTAACCAGCGCCTTAGGTTTATCTGTTACCGGATTCGGAACACTGACAGCGCTTGCAACAGGAGTCTCCGAAAGGCCAAAAAGGTCTTCAAGTCCTGACAATGTTGAACTACTTGCCGGAACCGGGACCGGATTCGGGCGAGCATCAATCTCGATCTGTTCCCCTGTTGGACGGCTGAATTTTATCGAAGCCTTATTACTGCTGGCTGATTCTGCAAGGCCCTGTACATCTGCAGGGGTTGCATCATCTGCCTGTTTCTTTGTCGGGATTCCGACCATTGATCCCAATGCACTCATTGCAAGCTTGTTGGCCTGATCTTTTGAAATCTGTTTCGAATCTTCTGCTTCCTGAATGGTCTTCATTGTCTTGCCAATGTCCTTCTTCATAGCTTCCTGTTTCTTAAGATCAGCGGCCATACCGGCCAGTTCTGTCACACTTTTCGATGTGGTCTCCAGAGCCTTGATTGCATTAGCCTGTGTACCGGCTAAACCGGTCATATCCTTAAACACATCACTTTTGCCCAGCAGGTTGAATGCGGCAGTCAAGCCTGTAGGGTCAGGAGCGGCGGGTGCATTCTGAAGGTTTATGATGCTCGAAGGAAGGTCCTTGACCTGAAGATTTCCCACGTCTGATCTCCGGCTTTCAGTAGAAACCGGTTCAATGGGAGTAGGTTGTGAACCACAAGGGACCTCATTAAACCTCCAGTGGCGGGTTTCGTCAATTTCCTCACAGCAGTTGCACTTGCCCATAACTGCTTCAGCATAGACACCTTTTGTTGGAACACTGATACGGAAGGGATCGGGAGGCATGGTAGGCTGATAATAAGTTAGGAGGTCAGTGACATACCTGAATACCGGATCTAGTCGTTCGCCAGGTATTACCTTAAGTACCAGGTTATTTCCGACTATTCCAAGGACCTTGTTCTCGACAATGCTCGCAACACTTTTTCCACCTGAGTTTGGCGCAATATAACCATCCAGTAATCCAAACAGGCGGCTGGCATCCATGCTTGCCCAGATAAGCTTATGTGCCATTTCAATGTTTTCGTTAAGGAAACTCACGAGGGCTGCCGCAGCTTCTCTGTCTTCCTTCCTGGGATCTCTGAGTTCCTTCGATGACAGTGGCGTATAAATCAATGCGGCGTCAGTTTTATAATCAATGTGAATGCCTGGGAAGTCAACATGAACCTCAATCGAGTTAATAATATCATTGTTTACGCTGCCATTTCTTATAATTGCCTCGTTAAGATGCCTGGTGCTGTAATAGAGAAAAACAGAACGGAGGATTATCTTAGAATCGGCTCTGACTACCGTATTTGCACGGAATCTCAAATGCTTTATCTGACGCCTTGTGATATTTTGAACCGAGCGGCTGGCAATGCTTATCTGCAAAGGAACACCGGATCTGTAGTTTGAAAGCAGGGTAAGGTCGAGATCCAGTTTTATTTCAATGCCACTTTCCGAGATGCCATAAACCTCGAGTGTATCGATGAAAGACTTCACAATTTCAGGAGCATACTCTTTTTCAAAGAGAGCATCCTTTTCACCTTCAGTAAGAGGCACTTCACGTTCCAATGATATCTTCATAACACCTGGGAACCAGGGGAACCACTCAGACAGATTATATGTCTCAGTCTTGGTTGCCTCATCTATCGCACTTATATATGGACGCTTTAACTGGAATGAGACCGTGAAATATCCCCGGAAATCCTCAATTGTTTCGTCAGCATAAGATCCGACGGGAAAATCAGAGTTAGCATAATTACTGTCAATCCGTTCGATGGCATCAAATCCTTTAACTACCTGAGGGCCGTAAATTCCTCTGCGTAAAGTATTTTTCCACCTAAGTATTTTCTTGTGATCAAAAAGCCCCATTGGCAATGGGACGAACAGGCATTCCTGAACATCAACCAGTTTTTGTTCTATCACGTAGTGTTTCAGAACTTCGAAATATTCAATAGTAATGGCATGACAATGGTTATTATTCCTGACCACCTCAGTCTGCACAGTCATAGTCTCATTCTGGCCAACTGTCTGGATGACAGTACTGCGTTGAGTCCGGAGAGAGGACGCGGATTGTGCTATATTGTCCTGAAGATGATTTAATGTACTGGCTGATAGGTCCCGTGCTGAATCCTGAGTAGCTGTGGACCGTGAGGAAGCTCCTGAATGAGATACTCCTCCAAACAACCCCCCTATGGCTCCAAAAATACCTCCTCCAAGTCCGGCGCTGGTACCGCTTGTTTTATTGAAAGAGCTTGCACTGATATTTTCTCTGAAAGAAGAATTCATTATTTCACTTATGTCCCTGTCCCTGGAGATCTCCGCAACCAGTGATTCGGCTATCTTTTGTTCTTCTGTCCTTGCGGCACGTTCCTCCCTGTCCCAGTCAATTATAGCTATCTGCTTTTCCTGGCAAGGTGCAAGAGGCAGGCTATACAGTAAATCACCGAGGGAATACCCGTCAGCCTTCCACATTTGTTTGAAATGAAGGATATGCCCATGGGCGATAGTAGTATTTTCATAGATCGTTGGCGTGTCATCCCAGTCAACACTATTTTCAACAGTGAGTTCTTTTCGGCCAGGGTGATTACTTATATACTGCCTGATAAGAGCTTCAATTTTATTTATTGCAGCATAGATCTGTTGCTTGAGACTCTTGAGGGAATTTTTAATCTGACTGTAATTCTTGACGAAATACTCATCCTCAAGTGAAATGAGCAGATTAGAACCTGACATGTAGAAGCTATAGAATTGCTCAAGAAGGCCAAGGAAAGAAGCAATACTGGTAACATAGGTATCATAATTGGCCCGGATCCTAAGTATCTCGCTCAGGCTTAAGACTTCTTTGTTGCGCAATATTTCCTTGGTCGCATTGAACTCCTGTATGAGGCAAAGAATACCCATTGTATCTGCAGTCTTTGGGGACGGACAGGGTTCGAAAGTATAGACTTTGCCCGCAGCCTGTTCAAATTCTGTAACCAAACGGTGCAGCAGACCCATCAGATCTTCCTTATCTACAGGCATTTCCGGTGAGCTATCCAGGTCTTTAATTAACTTTTCTGTGCGGGTTTTCATTGACTTAATATTCCCGGAATCCAGAATTGGCTGATCTATAAAAACTTCCAGATTATCAAGATAAGAAGTAAGTTGTTTGAGCAGTTTGAACCTTGATCCAACCGTTACTGCATAGTTTTTTATCTGACCTGAAATCAGTTTCAGAGTATCCCTGTTGACTAAATCCTTTGACAGGAGTGATTCGCAATATGTACTTGGCTCCTGGAGACCGCGCTTGCCGCAATAAGCTGCTGCCAGTTTGCGATGTAATTCCTGAAGCCTTGACTTCCTGCGTTCCTGTTCAGCAAGTATTGTGACTACTTCACCAAATTGAATTCCCTTTTTCTCCAACATCAGATCCCTTGTACTCATTTTTAGCTGTGCAGTACCTGATGTAACATTCAAATAGAAAACAGGGGTTGAATATGGAGTGGTCACTATTTCGCCAGTCTCCACTTCGGAAGTCAGAGCTTTGCTTAGTTTCTTTGTTGCATCCGATTTTTCGCCCTCGATGGTATAGTTAATAACATTCAAGGAGCCCAGAGAGTCCCTCATTCGCCCGAAAAGTGTAAACATCTCTTCAGAAATGCCAATCAATTCACTTCTGATAATTTTTGTCTCACCAGCTGTTAACGTCAATCCCTTTATTTCCGGTTCGGTAGTTCTGACCGTATGATAAAAACTAAACTCTTCGAGTGTCCTGTTCGGCACCGTGAAATCAACGCACTTTCCACCTATATCCTGCGAAAAAAATGGATCTCGAGCAAGGTCCGCCCCGTCAGGGAGGTTTGGTGTTTTGCCGGCAACATTTGCATCATCGCTCAGATCCGAGAGATCAGTAGCCATAATCAGATTCTCAGGGATTTTTTTGCTCTGGAGCTGTATTGCTATCGGATTATCCTTAATTCCGGCTACAAGGCCGTAAGCAGACTCAATATCTTTATTTTCTAGTCTACCGTAGAAATAACCACCTGCATTCGTCTGGGATGAAAAGACAGGTTGAAAGCTACTGGCCCCCGGCGCAGCCATGGGGTCATTACTGGCCATGATAACTATTTGTGCACCGGCAGACTTATTCATGCCAGACACATCGACCAGCCTGCCTGATACTTTATAGTACCGTTCAATGATTTTCGTTGTCTTGATCTCAATTTTCTTCGGATCAATATTAATCTCCAAACCTGCCGAATTATCAGGAAGATTGGAAGGGATTTCTTCAGCTTTCAAACTTCCATAGGTGTAGGTTTGCTCTCCCAGTTGTTCACCATCCGGAGCAAAAACTGCAATCGAAACAGATTGGTCTGAGAGTTCATCCTTCCCCGGGATGAAAAACCGAAAAAGTCCGCTTTCTGATACATCAATGCGGTCTTTCCTAAAGACTGAAGTGGCTGCTAATTCATGAACATAGCTGACCTTGAGAAAGTGACCAAGATACTCATTTGTGATCTTGGGAGCCCCGGCTTTTGCGATAGGCTTCAGCAAGCCATTAACACTTACCGTTTTCATGTCTTGTCCCTCCTGATTTTAATGAATAGATAGGCTTTTATCCTTGTTCTGTACTTTTCCACTGCCATTTTACCTTTACAGGACCCAGGTTCATTAATAACCTCAACCAAAAAGCTGATTTTGCCTTAAGGACAGCACCTTAGCCTGCCGGAGATCAGGCAAATCAGTTTAAAACAGGATATTACCTGATTCTTAGAATGGATTTTCCACGCTGGTTAGTGAACAGAAATCCTTATGAAATTTCAGCTATTAAAAGCCTCATATCAATCACCTAAAAGGGTGATTCTATGAATTAAGATGATATGGGCCACCATTTATCATACCTGCCTCTATTGCCTTGTGTACAAGGTGGGGGGAGTTTTTAGCAGAGAACTTACTGAACAGGTGGTGCCGGTGTGACTTGACAGTCTCCTCTGATATGAAAAGCCTGCATGCAATCTCCTTGGTGGAGAAGCCCTGGGAGATGAGCTCGAGTATCTCCCTCTCTCTTGCCGTAACAGGTTTGTCCATATTTTCCGAAGAACAGACAGTAATTACAATTTCTAAACCTAATCAGTCCTTCCGTTCCAATATTCCTAAACAAAGGGCTGTTAGGTTTAAACCCGTACAGACATTCACAATCACAAATTTACATTATCAGGATGCAGAAGTCAAGTTTATTTGTAACCATGGCAGATGAAGAACCCCGGTTAGGTTTTGATTTATCACTCCATAATCTGATAAATACACGACCAACATTCCGGAGCAAAAAGAGGCAATCAGGGAAGGTGATTTTTAGTTAAGATTGCGTACTATTGTCGGATTGCTCATCTTCTCCCCGGCTTAATGATTTACAAAATAATAATCTCTAAGCCACCGCCTGTAGAGA
>CAZUIF010000024.1:0-50461 GCA_964621005.1 uncultured Rikenella sp. | reverse complement strand
CACCGAAAAACACCGATTATTCATCTCATACATGTAACATAGCATTGCAACTAACTTGTTTATAGAGATAAGAAAGGTAGCTTTTATCTATTGAATTTGGGTGTTATTGTGGAGGTGGGGGTGAATGATATATGATATGGGTTTTGCATTCATCGAGGGCTATTCGGACGGGGAAGCCTGCAAACTGAAAAAGTACCTGCCGGTTCCACTTTTTGACTTCCCATGAATTACAGGTTGTCGGGTGGCTTATGATATTATATTTTGACCTGATCAACCCTAACCGGTGATACATCGCTTTTAAAAGAACTATTTCCACACAACAAATGGATCTTCCAGTCATCGAATTATTGCTTTCCCGTAACCGACAGTAATTCCAAAGTCACCAGAAACGCACAGTGGTCTGAGGCAACAGTATCGCACAGTACCTCGGAGGAGATCACCTTCCAGCGATCCTTCGGGTAATACATCACATAATCAATCTTCTTTTCAGGCGCATCGGACGGAAAGGTGGGAGAGGGAGACGCCACATCATAGGCCTTGCCCCATTTCTCCTCCAGAATAAGAATCGGGGTGCTTCCAGGCTCTGCATTCAGATCACCGGCAAGAATAACCGGGTATCTCACTCCGGATAACAGCTCATTTACCTTCTTCGCCTGAAGAACCCGGTCTGCCTCGTTACCGGTATGATCAAAATGAGTCCCTATAAAAATCACAGTATCTCCGGCAGGCAATACAGTGGTGACCATCAGAGCAGCCCTCGGTTCGTTACTCCCGGTAAATGGAAGAGAAACGTTCTGCGATGCAATGATACTGTATCTTGATAAAATCCCTTCACCGTATTCACCGCCGTCATAAGGCATCGCCCTGCCAAAAATGGGTGCCCGCTTCGTTCTCCACCCCAGTTCAGTAGCCAGATCATAACCCCGGGCCCTCCTGGTCATAAAATCAACCTCCTGCAGCGCAACAAGATCAGGATCAACTGCTTTTATCACCCCGGCAATGAGATCAAGATCGAAATCTCCCTTCATTGTGGCTCCGTGATAGATGTTAAACGACAATATCCGAACGGTATTCACATTGCCTGAAACTTCCTGGGAGACCGCAGTCCGGACAAGACTCACTGTCAGGAAGAGAATTAATATCAATGACCTGGGATTCATAGGTTCTGCTGGTTTAAAATCAATGATTCCAGAATAATGTTCGTGAAGTTAGCCGATTCCTGGTCAAGCAATGAGCAAGAAAGCTGAATGGCTTTTCAAATTTCAGATCTCTGTTAATTTGTTTTTCCCCTGATTACACATTCTTCTGTATAAATATCTAACCGGTTAACAGCTTCTTTGGACAGCGTATCAGACAGCGACATTGTCAGAAAATGTTTTGCTTAAATCCGGTTTCCATATGCGGAATCTTGGTTTATTTGGTAATTGCCAGGTTTGCAATGTATTTACAGATACATCTCTGATTGGCTCATAAATCATCAAAAGGACTCCTAATCTTCTGGATGCTCTTCTCGGTGACATGTGTGTAAATCTCAGTCGTCTTGCTACTCTTGTGTCCAAGCAATTCCTGGATGTAGCGCAGGTCTGTTCCGGCCTCGAGCAGGTGCGTGGCATAGGAATGACGCAACCCGTGCAGCGTGATCTTTTTTCTGATCCCCGCCCTCGTGCATGCCACCCGGAATATCTTCTCCACACTCGCGGCACTGTATCGGTCTCCCTGCCGCTGACCCTCAAATAAATAAAGCACAGGACGATACCTCTTCAGATAAGAATCAACCAGCTCCACAAGCTTCGGCGAGATCGGTACAATCCTGTCCTTGAATCCCTTTGCCTGCCTGACGCTGAGCAACATCCTGTCTCGGTCAATGTCCTGTGGTTCAAGCATAATGGCTTCACTTCGGCGCAAGCCGCAACCGTAAATGAGGCTGAGTATCACCCGGTGTTTCTCGTTCATCGGTGCAGCCAGAACACGCTTTACCTCATCCTTGCTTAGCACATTCGGCAGTTTGTGACGGGCGCGCGGGCGCGAAAAAGTACCCGGATCGATGGTGTTGCTGCAGACCTCCTTGTAGAACTTCTTTACCGCACTGATGAGCTGGTTCTGATAGGAGTAGCTCAGCCCCCTCGGGAGAACATAGTCATTCACCATTCTTACCAGGTCATCTGCAGTGCATTGCGAGGCCTGACGCGGTGCTACGAACTTCAGGAAGGTCTCCATCATCGAGGTGTATGTGCGGATCGTTGTGTCAGGGAACCTGCGCGATTCGAGCCAGTTGCGGAACCTCGCCAGATCAGCCTGCGCTCCGGCACTTAAAACCGTTTCGCCGATCAGGCTGCCCGTGCCGGAAGAGGCAAATCTGCCCGATTTTGTGCGGTTAGCCCTTTTGCCATGTGAGTTGCCGGAAGTATCCGTACCGGCTGTAGTTGCCACTTTGCCGGGAGTGGGAGAACCGGTGGAAGATGCCTTAGTTCCGGAAGTACTCGAAACTGCCGGAATTGTTGCCCTGCCCAGGTCAGGTGAGTCGGTGGAAGCTGCCTTTGTGCCCGAAGTCTTCGAACCGGCCGGGGGTGCAGGACTGTCTGTCCTATTGTAATAAGCTTCAGTATATGTGCTGCCGTGGTATTCTGCGGATCGCTTGACCGGCACTTCATCCCGCTGAGGAATTACATCCGGGAACTGAAGCGACCTGAGCCTTTCGGCTCGTTCATTCTGCTGCCTTTCCCTCGTCTCCCTGACTCTCTGGACAAGCGTTTGCTTTTTTAAATCTGAATAGTCAACCAGGGCATAGCGACTCAGATTTTTCAGGAGAAATTCAATAACATCAGGTGAGTCAGGTATATGCCAGCAATTCAATCTGTTACTCCATCTGATGCCGGGTAACCTCCTGATTATCTCGATCAACTCCCCGTCATAGGGGAACTTGAGGGCGACACGAATTCCACTGTCGTGCGATACCCTCTCGGCAATGATTGTGGTCATGATATGCAGCGATAATGATTATTTCCACAGTGTAAATTTCGATATATTTTATGAGAAAACCACAGGCTGAAAAAAGTTGGCTGTCTGCAAAGGTCAAACTGAGTCACTATTAATTTCCGGGGTTCTGTTTCCTGAGGATGGTGATACCTGGGTGTGCGTTTCTTGAGTATGCTGTTTCCTGGGTGTTCGTTTCCTGAGGGTACAGTCTCCTGAAGATGATGCCTTCTGACGATACTGTCTCCTGAGGATTCTATCTCCTGAATGAATCTGAGTCTGCCTCTCGCAGGTCTCCTGATGAGGAATCGCGGAGTGAACCGGAGTCTGAACCCCGAAGTGCTTCTGAATCAGAATCACGGAGAGAATCCGAATCATTTCTTCGAAAGGAACCGGATTCCGCTACAGTGGCGGGGGAAGTCCTTCCCTGTCCATTATATGAGGCTTCTGTTGAGGGATCGTCAGGGAGGTTGGCTTTATGGTTTCCTGGCTCTTTTAAATCTGACTGACCTGTTTCCTCAGAATCAGCATCGCGCATAGCTGCCGAATCAGCACCGCGGAGGTTTTCTGAGTCAAATTCCCTCATGTCTGCGGAATCAGCATCACGCATGGCATCTGAGTCGCTATCCCTTAAGGAATCTGAATCTGCAATCATGGCCTTATTTTCTTGATCAAGCAGGGTTGGATAAAATTCGGATCCTTCCCCTGAGGATGGGTTTAAGGGTTATTTCAGTCACCTGAGATGTCGGCATATTGACCATGTAATCAATGTCTTTGAAGATAAGGATGGTGGACAGGCATGATTCTCAGGACTGGGCCCCGTTCAAGCATCAGGTTCTTCTGCCGGAAGAGGCTGCAATAGATACGGTTACACTGGCAATAATAGCTGCCTGAACCTGCCTGATTGTCTGCGCCACGGCGTCTGAAACAGGACTGTCCTTCAGGATTTTTTTGACTTGCATCCTGATCATCTTCAATTCTTCGCGGTCAGTTGAGAGGATCCGCCGCATCCTGCAGGCTTCCACCAGCCCGGCAAGGGCACAGCTTTCGCCGGCATCACCGCGATATACAAGTATATCGTTCTTAAGCTGCCTGATCATGTTGGTCCTGGTGTAACTCTCGGTGAGGTAGCTTCTGCGCCAGGGGATAATTCCCAGCAGCCTGGTCTCATCGATGCGCATTAACCTCTTGGCTGTAAGTCCAGTCCGTATCTGATTCAGGTACCCGGTGTATCGAAAGGCCAGTTTACGAACCCAGTATCCGGCCTTCCTCGGCTTTGTAGATTCTGTTATCATACGGATCACCTCGCTCTTCACCGGATCAGCTGGTGTATTTCCGGGTCTTGGGATAATGCGCCCGTTTTCCATCCCTAACCTCCCGTCAAGAAGGAGGTCGAGCAGTATGGCGCCTGCCAGGCCATACCGGAAATACTGCCTGGAAACAATGAGGCGACCTTTCTCCGGATGATGCGCAAGGATGAGGAACTTTTCGGATGTATTGAGTGACTTTTCCATACAGTAAAGATAATCACCCAAAGTGAGGTTTAAAGCAGATGGTTTTTATAATAATCTGGTCATTCCCTGGCACCCTGGTGACCTACCCTCGGTTGAGAAAGGAGGGACCTCGGACATCTTTCGTATTGTAACCTGGCACCTATTTGGCGGAGAATTTTCGATGAGGTAATGGTGAAGGCAGGTTCCGGCTAGATTAAAGGTCAGGTAATAATCTTAACATAGTCAGGCCTTATTACCGCTTTATGCGTATGAGGAAGAGGAATTAATATATATGGTTTTTATCGCAAAATATCATTGATTATCAATTTGTTATAGGCAAATTAATTTGAATTGGACATACAACTTCGTACCGTCAGTCACATGGATAACAGGGAAACTGAAAGCGTGGGATGAACGACTTTCACTGACTGACAGAAGATGTAAAATGCAAACATCCTAATTTACTAAATATTATTTAACGAAACAAGGAATCATGCCGGAAAACATAAGAATCTTCAGATCAGACAGGCCCTGCCAGGGGAATGGAGCCAGGGCAAATGAGACCGGTCAAATTAAAGGTTGAGTGATGCCGCGAACAGATCGGCCAGAGGAGTAGGTCAGGGTCCGGGATACCACCAGTTGGATTATGGGGAAAATCCAGGGGCAGGCATACCGCCGGCCGGCCGGGTTGATGCTGATTATACCAAACCGGCACACCGGATGAAGGTCAGGGCAGGCATACCGCCGGCCGGCCGGGTTAATGCTGATTAAACCAAACCTGCAAATCCCATGAAGGCAAGGGCAAGAATACCTGCGGTGACCAGCGAAATGGGCACTCCCTTCATCCCGGCAGGGATGTCGGCAAGCTCCAGCTGCTCACGGATACCGGCCATGATCACCAGCGCAAGACCGAAACCAATGGCTGTGGCACCTCCGTAAACAACTCCCTCCAGCAGGTTATAATTCTTCTTGATTACCAGGATAGCAACACCAAGTACTGCACAGTTAGTGGTTATCAGCGGAAGGAAAATACCCAGCGACTGATACAGGGGCTGACTGATCTTCTTCAAAATGATCTCCACCATCTGCACAAGGGCGGCAATCACCAGAATGAAAGTGATTGTCTGCATGAAGGTGATGCCGAGGGGTATCAGCACATATGTGTGAATCAGGTATGTGACCATCGTGGCAAGCACAATCACAAATACAACTGCACCTGACATACCGATTGCCGTGCTCACCTTGTTCGAGACGCCCAGGAAGGGACAAACACCCAGGAACTGGGCCAGCACAACGTTGTTGACGAAAATTGCCGATATAATGAGAAGTATATATTCCATTTCCTGTCCTCCCTATGCTTTGTTGATCTTGTTCACAATGGCTATCAGGTACCCCAGGGCAATGAACGCACCGGGCGCAAGTATAAACACCAGTATGCCGTCGCCCTCGATGAACTTGAAGCCTCCAATGGCACCACTGCCAAGTATCTCGCGAACTGCACCAAGCACCCCGAGCGCCCCGGTGAAACCAAGCCCCATCCCGGCTCCGTCGACAAACGACGACCAGACGGTATTCTTGCTGGCAAACGCCTCGGCACGGCCAAGAACAATACAGTTCACCACAATCAGCGGTATGAATATCCCCAGAGTCTCGTATAAGGAGGGTACGAAAGCCTGCATCACCTGGTCTACAATAGTCACGAATGTTGCTATGACCACGATGAAGGCAGGTATACGGACTTTGTCGGGGATCACATTCTTCATCATCGCAATGACGACATTGGATCCGAGCAGCACGAAGGTGGTGGCCAGACCCATCCCGAGCCCGTTCAGGGCAGAGGATGTAGTGGCGAGGGTGGGACATGTTCCCAGTACCAGCACCAGGATCGGGTTTTCCTTCAGGAATCCTTTGGTGAAATTCTTCATCTGACTCATTTCAGACCTCCTTCCTCAGGTATATTCATATGACTCATATCATAATTCCCGCCGTAAAGTTCCTGCCGGCTCATTTCAGACCTCCTTTCTCAAATGTGTTGTATGCTCTCTGGACACCGTCACAGAAAGCCCTTGAACTGATTGTTGCAGCGGTGATTGCATCGACCTGACCTCCGTCCTTCTTAACCTTCAGGGTGAACGCAGCAGGATCCTTCCCCTTGAACTGATCCTTGAACTCTGGCTTCTCCGGTGTCCCCTCGGGAACCATCTTCGTCCCGAGTCCCGGCGTCTCCTTCTGCTCGAGGACGTTAACATTGTATATCGCGCCGTCAGGCGTAAATCCTACCATAAACCCGATGTAACCGCTGAAACCGTTGTTAGTATATGATTTAACTGCATATCCGACAATCTCTTCGCCGTTCTTTGCGGGGTAAACCTCCAGCGAATCGCCTTCGCCGGTAGGCAGAAGGAACATCTCGTCATTGGGGTTATTTGTAAATTCGGGAACCACCTGCTTGATGGCCTCGATCTTCTTGCTGAGCAGCGCTGCGGCTATCGGCTCCTTTGTCATCTCATAGACAAAACCCAGTGCGGCCGAGGCGCCAAGCGAAATGAGTGTCAGTGAGAGAACCATGTTCCTCAGCGTCGATTCCATCTTAGCCATGCTTCACCTCCTTTCCGAACCTTTTGGGTTTGATGTACTTATTGAGCAGCGGCACCACCGCGTTCATTATCAGTATCGCAAACGAAACGCCCTCGGGATACGCTCCCCAGGTCCTGATCAACACCGTGATTATCCCGATGCCGATACCGTATATTATCATTCCCTTTGCCGTCATCGGTGAAGTGACATAGTCTGTCGCCATGAATATCGCGCCAAGCATGAGACCACCGGTCAGCAGGTGGAAGAGGGGATCGGCATATTTCGTGGGATCAACACCCCAGAGGATGCCCGTGAAGACGGCAACTGTAAGCAGTATTGAAACGGGAATATGCCATGTGATTATCTTTTTCCAGAGCATGTAGAGCCCGCCGAGGATGAGGGCCATGGCGGCGACCTCGCCCATTGAGCCTCCCATGTAACCGTAGAAGAGCTGCATGTGCGAAGGAATCTTATCCATCAGCGCGGAGATGGCCTCGCCGTTCTTGACTCCCTCGCTGATGATCCCGAGGGGAGTAGCGCCTGTGACCGCGTCTGTATAACCTGTGTTGAACCCTGACGGCACCGGCCAGCTCGTCATCTTCACCGGGAAGGAGATAAGCAGGAACACCCTTCCTGCCAGCGCAGGGTTGAAGGGGTTGCTGCCCAGTCCTCCGAAGGTCATCTTCGCAACACCTATTGAAAAGATGGCGCCGATGATGATTATGTGCACCGGGAGATTCGACGGGACGTTGAAGGCCAGCAAAAGGCCGGTCACAATAGCTGAACCGTCTGTAATTGAGGGTTTGGTCTTCAGGATGAACTTCTGGATCAGGTACTCCACTGCCACGCACGAGAGTACCGAAACCAACGTCACAATTATTGCACCCATCCCGAAGTACCATACCGAGGCTGCCAGGGCAGGGGCGAGGGCTATCACCACACCCATCATCAGCTTGCGCGTGGTCTCGGCGCTCTGCTGATGGGGTGAAGGGGATACGTTTAAAATGTTGCTCATAAATCTTGTTTGCTATTTCGTAATACTTTCAACTCTTTCCGGCGAGCCAGGTGGTGAGGAGAGTGGAAGCCTATTGTTTGCTATTTCGTAACACGTTCACGGGCCATCTTAATAACCGTGGCCTTGCCAAGCCTGATATAATCAAGCAGCGGCCGTTTTGCCGGGCAGGTGTATGCACATGCCCCGCACTCCATGCAGTCGGTGATCTTCTCCTGCTCTGCATTTTCAAACATCGCCTTCTGTGAGAGGACTGATATGAGCCACGGCTCGAGGCCCATGGCACAGGCCGATGAACATTTGCCGCACCTGATGCATGGCAGCACCTCTGCACGCTTCGAGGCTTCCGCCGGGAAGAGGATGATACCGGATGTGCCCTTAGTGACAGGAACATCGGTCATTGCCAGCGCCTTGCCCATCATCGGGCCACCGTTTACAATCTTGCCGGTATCATCGGGCATGCCCCCAGCAGCTTCAATAAGAGCTGTAACAGGTGTGCCGATGCGAACCTGGAAGTTGCCTGGATTTTTAACTGATTTCCCGGTAACGGTCACAACCCTCTCCATAAGTGGCTTGTTCTTCTGCACTGCTTCGTAAACCGCGTAGGCAGTCCCGACATTCTGAACAACCACTCCGACATCAACGGGAAGGCCACCGGAAGGAACCTCGCGGCCGGTACAGGCCTTTATAAGCTGCTTCTCACCTCCCTGCGGGTACTTGACTTTCAGGGGCTGAACTGTAATGCCTTTGTAATCCATTGCAAGCCCGGTAAGGTGACTTATGGCGTCAGGCTTGTTGGCTTCAATGCCAATTACCGCCTGGTCAACGCCGAGGGCCTTCATGATGATTGCGGCGCCTGTAAGCACCTCGGCCCCCTTCTCCAGCATCAGCCTGTGGTCCGAGGTGAGGTACGGTTCGCACTCCACTCCGTTGATGATCAGCATGTCGCACTTCTTTCCGGCAGGAACCGTGAGCTTGATATGGGTGGGGAAGGTTGCACCTCCCATACCTACAAGGCCGCACTGCTGGCACCTCTCGATTATCTGCTCCCGCGAAAGTGTGATTTCCTTGACCAGTGTGGTGCTGCGGTCAATGTTTTCAACCCACTCGTCTCCTTCAACGTCAATCACCACAGCAGTCTGTTTGTAACCTGTTGTATCAACCACCGTGTCGATCTTGTTCACCTTCCCGGAAACGGGCGAGTGGATATTTGTTGATACAAACCCCTTTGCCTGGGCGATTACCTGGCCGGCTTTAACCGCGGCTCCCTTTTCTACAACCGGCACTGCCGGAGCACCTATGTGCTGGGAAACGGGCACGGTCACCTGCGGCGGCACGGGAAGAATAACTACCGGCCTGTCAGCCGTCAGCTTGTTCTCTGGCGGGTGGATGCCGCCCTTCGGAAATGTCTTTAACACTTTTATTGCTGTTATCAGGTTATTCAATAATCGGTTCGATCCAATATTACCCGGTTCTTTTTACCGGCGGGGTCAGTTAACTGCAGTCTCTGCCGGTTCGGCCGGTTTCACCTCCCTCACCGGGAAGCCAATCTCGAGGATGGCACCTGTCGGACATTCAGGCTCACACTTGCGGCAGAGCCTGCACTTGAACGAGTCGATGAAGGCGAGGTTGTTCTCCATAGTGATGGCCTCGTAGGGACATACCTTGACGCACTTGCCGCAGCCGATGCAGGCCACCTTGCAGGCTTTGCGGGCCGGGCCGCCCTTGTCCTTGTTGACACACGAGATGAATATCTTACGGTCCTTCTTGTTGCGCTTGCGGAGTTCAATGATGTTTCGCGGGCAGGCCTTCACGCAGGCGCCGCAGGCCACGCACTTCTCATCGATTATCACCGGGAGCTCCGTCACCGGGTCCATGTACATCGCATCAAACTTGCAGGATTCAACGCAGTCGCCGCATCCCAGGCACCCGTACTGGCAGGCAGTCTGGCCACCGTAGAGTGCATGAGCCACACGGCAGCTGACGGCGCCGTCATAGAACGATGTGCGGGTTGCATTGTCAGGGGTGCCGTTGCACCGCACCACCGCCACCTTTGGTTCCACCGCAACAGGCTGACGGTCAAGGATAACGGCAATCTTGCCCATCGTCTCGGCGCCGCCGACGGGACAGTTGAGACCCTCAAACGATTCGGATTTTACCAGAGTTTCGGCGAATGCCCGGCACCCGGTATAACCGCAACCACCGCAGTTGGCACCCGGAAGGGCCTCATTCACGGTGTCTATGCGTGGGTCCTCTACCACCTTGAACTTCTGGGCCACGAAATAGAGTATAACCGCGGCAAGCAGCCCCAGGGCACTCAGCATCGCGATAGTCAATAGAACAGTGGAACTCATCTGTCAGACCTTTATTTTGAATTCAAATTTTTCACCTATACGGCCGCGGAGCAGCCAGACAGCGAGGTACCAGCATCCGATGGCTGCAAATGAGAGCAGGGCGGATGCGAGCTCGCCGGCGCCGGCAACAGAAGCGGCAATGAATGCGGCAATAAGCACTACCAACGGGATAATGTAACCGATCAGGAGGGCATGAAAACCCTGCGAGAGCGGCATCTCAACTGTGACACGGTCACCGGGATGGAGGGGAGCGTCGCACTTTGCGGTAATCACTTTTGTGTCTGTTTTGCCGGCAGAGCATACGGACTTAGCCTGACAGCCCGAACAGGAATCTGACACAAGGATCTCGACCTCAGCAGTGCCATCCCCCGGCACTTTCAAAATCCTCCCTTCATGGGTGATTGTCTCCCGGTGCGACATCAAAAAAATGTTTAAGGGGCAATTTTAAATAATAAAGGGGAGAATATTCATAACAATAGTCATGTTTTTCACGGGAGGCTGGTCAGTCTGCAGTTTGAGACGCCTACGGAGGAGGTGGATCAATCCCGCATCCGCTGGCTGGCGGATCGGGACGGCAATACAAGCCGGCAGTCTCTGGCGGCAGTAGGGAATAGTGGAGTCAGCAGTCGGCAGTTTGAGACGCCGGGGGAGGCGGTGGATCGGGACGGCAGTACCAGCCGGCAGTCACGGGAGGCAACAGGCAGTAGGCAGCAGGCAATAGTGCTGGTTATAGGTTGTCGGTGAAATGTGACTCCGGTGTGGAGACCTTTTTCTTATCTGGATAATTTCAGAAATTGAATAGTCAAGATCTGAATAGCCAGCGGATGTCAACAATTTTGCCATCACTGCAATCTGGCTACTTCGCTAGAATGACCCACCGGGTCAATCCTTAACGCTCGCCCCTCTCTTGCCTACTGCCTGAATATCAACTTATTTCCGACCATGAGTACTTCTTCCCGAACAACCTCTTCAGGTTGAACTTCAGGATGCTGTTTTCCGGCAGGGCCAGGTCAGGGTCAGCGGAAAGGATCTCCGAGGCGCGTGACCGTGCCAGGTTGAGTATCTGCCCGTCCTTGCCGAGATCGGCTATCTTCAGGTCGAACGCCACGCCGCTCTGCTGCGTCCCCTCGAGGTCACCCGGCCCGCGCATGCGGAGGTCTGCTTCCGCGATCTCAAAACCGTCGTTTGTTGCGACCATCGTATTTATGCGCTCGGTTGCGTCCGCCGAGAGTCTGTGCGAGGTCATCAGAATGCAGTACGACTGGTCTGCGCCACGGCCGACCCGCCCGCGCAGCTGATGCAATTGCGAGAGACCGAACCGCTCCGCACTCTCGACAACCATCACGCTTGCGTTCGGAATGTCAACTCCCACTTCTATCACCGTGGTGGCGACCATGATATGCGCCTGCCCGCGGCGGAACAGGTTCATCGAGATCTCCTTGTCCTTTGATGTCATCCTCCCGTGAACAACGCTGATACAGTACTGCGGCGGGGGGAAGGCGCGGGCCATACTCTCAAGACCATCGTCAAGGTTCTTGTAGTCAAGTGATTCTGACTCCTTTATCAACGGGTATACAACGTAGATCTGCCGGCCGTCCTCAATCTGCCTCCGCATGAAGCCAAAAACCTTCTCGCGCTCGGCATCGGTGAACGTCATCGTCTTTATCGGCTTGCGCCCTGGTGGCATTTCGTCTATGACCGAGACGTCAAGGTCGCCGTAAAGGGTCATTGCAAGGGTGCGGGGGATGGGCGTGGCAGTCATCACAAGCACATGCGGCGGGCAGTCGCTCTTCTGCCACAGCTTCGCGCGCTGCGCGACACCGAAACGGTGCTGCTCGTCAATAATCACCAGCCCGAGATTCTTATACTGAACATTCTCCTCAATCAGCGCGTGTGTACCGATAAGGATGTCAATCGAACCGTCAAGCAGCCCGTTTTCTATCCTTGCCCGCTCACTTTTCTTTGTCGACCCGGTCAGGAGTGCCACGTTTGCATCGATTCCAGTTACAAACCTGGTTATTGAGTTAAAGTGCTGGATGGCAAGCACCTCAGTTGGTGCCATGAGGCAGCTCTGGTAGCCGTTGTCGGCACCGATCAGCATGCTCATCAGCGCAACCATCGTCTTGCCGCTTCCCACATCACCCTGGAGCAGCCGGTTCATCTGCCTGCCGCTGCCAAGATCTGCACGGATCTCGCGGATAACCCTCTTCTGGGCCCCGGTGAGTGCAAAGGGGAGGTTGTTTGCATAGAACGAATTGAGCCGTTCCCCAACCACGGAAAAGAGGAACCCGTGTGTGCTCTTCGTACGATTGCCCTTGTATCTCAGCAGGTTGAGCTGGATGTAAAAGAGCTCCTCGAACTTTAACCTGAAGCGGGCATTCTCGATGTCATTATTGGAGTCAGGAAAATGTATCCGGAAGAGGGCATCGGAGAGGCTCATTAGCTTCATCGGTGCTGTGACCGAAGAAGGGAGAGTCTCCGGAAAACGGAGTGCCGGCATTGAGAAGGCTGTGGCCATAAGCTTTGCAATTGCCTTGGAGTGAAGGAAGTGGTCCTTCATCTTTTCCGAGGTGTTGTACTGTGCTTCAAGCGCCGAGGAGACACGCGTCTCCCGCTTCTCGGCATCTTCTATTTCCGGATGTACAATATTGAATGCCCCGCTGAACAGGCTGGGTTTGCCAAAGATAATGTATTCCTTTTCGGGCTTAAACGAGTTGATAACCCATTTGTGTCCCTTGAACCAGACAAGCTTTACAATGCCGGTCTCGTCGTAGAAGTCGGCTGTCAGCCTTCTCCCTTTCCCGACTCCCTCCGGTATGAAGCGGCGTATTTTTCCCCTGATCTGAACATACTGCATGTCGGTGTCGAGCTCCTTCACCTTGTAGAAGCGGGTTTTGTCGACGTATTTGTAAGGGAAGTAATAGATGAGGTCGCGGAAGGTGTGAATGTCTGCCTCAGCCTCAAGCAGTTCGGCCCGTTTAGGGCCTACCCCTGGAAGGAATTTGATCTCACTGTCAAGCAATTCAGACATCGCGAACGGCAAAAAAGATTGTCTCCGAAAATAGTTAATTTTGGGCGGGAATCAAATGAACTTTTTTGGGAAATGAACCTTCACGCTGCAGCGGCTTATGCCACACACCTGCTTAAAGCCCGCAGCACTGCGGGTCATGGGGTGCACAGCCCGTTCATGTTCAGGTTTATCACGGAGGTGATGGGGGGCAGGAATGACAGGGCGATTCAGAGGGAGGTTGAAGGCCTCAGGAGGGAGATGCTTGTCGACAGGCGGGAGGTACGTGTGAGGGACCTCGGGGCGGGGTCTGTTGTGATGGGGAAGGGTGAGCGAAGTGTGCGGAAGATTGCCTTTGCGGCGGCGGTGCCGAAAAGGGAGACGGCGCTGCTTGCACGGATAGCCGGGAGCCTGGATAAGATCAGATCAGGAGGAGCGGAAATTGGCCATCAATCAGGGGTAGCGGGAACTGGTCATCGATCAGGAGGCTCAGAAACTGGTCTCGGATCAGAGATAGGGGGAACTGGTCACAGATCCGGTGAGGAGAGTGAAGCGGTGACCCTTGAACTGGGCACATCGCTGGGAATAAGCACGCTGGCGCTGGCACTGGGAGCGCCGCACAGAAGGGTGATTTCAGTTGAGGGATGCCCTGAAGTGGCAGCTATAGCCCTGGAAAACCTCCGGCAGCACGGGGCACATAATGCAGAGGTGTTGTGCATGGAATTCGGAGAGGCGCTGGCCCTTCTCAGGAACAGGGGCACGAAAGTGGCACTGGCATTCATCGACGGCAACCACAGGGGGACGGCACTGACTGATTATGTACACATGATACGGGAGATGGGAGAGGAGATGATAATCATAGCCGATGATATTCATATGAACAGGGATATGATGCATGCCTGGCGGTCACTCCAGTCAGGGAATCTTGCCCCGGCGTCACTTGAGACTCTCCGGATGGGGATGCTGTTCTGCCTCCGGAACCTGACTCCGGGCAACTACCGGGTGAGGTGAACCAGCCCGCAGGAAGTGCGGGGAGCAGGGCAGATCACTTAGGTCAGGTACCGGGTGAGGTGAGCACCCGGGATGCGGCGCAGAAGGGTGAGCATGGTTGTCTCCGGCACTGAAAGGTGAGCCGGCATGCTACGGCCCCGGCCGGCGGAACAGAGACATGGTTATCCCCTCCATGGCCGGCGCCGGCAAAGACATTAACAAAAAATAACAGGACTGTAACATATTAATAGAGTAATTTGAACTAATTTCGGAACTTTAATTAAAGAAGCATGGATAAGGTTATTGAGATTAAGGATATCGTTAAGAACTACCAGGTAGGTTCAGTCGTAGTAAGGGCCCTGCGTACAGTGTCACTGGATATCAAAAGAAACGAGTATGTTGCAATCATGGGCCCCTCAGGGTCAGGCAAATCGACACTTATGAACATCCTCGGCTGCCTTGACACTCCAACCAAGGGACAGTATATCCTTAACGGCACAGATGTCAGCAAGATGGAAGACGACAGGCTCGCGGAGATCCGCAACAAGGAGATCGGCTTCGTGTTCCAGACCTTTAACCTCCTGCCGAGGTACACCGCTCTCGAAAATGTAACCCTGCCTCTTATCTATGCCGGCGTTCCCCGTCACGAACGTGATGAACATGCAATCAAAACTCTTGACCTGGTGGGACTTGGCGACAGGATGACACATAAGCCCAATGAGCTTTCGGGCGGCCAGCGCCAGAGAGTGGCAATCGCCAGGGCACTGATAAACAACCCTTCAATCATCCTCGCCGACGAACCGACAGGTAACCTCGACAGCAAGACCTCTTATGACATCATGGGGCTGCTCGACAAGATCCATGAGGACGGAAACACAGTCATCGTGGTGACCCACGAAGAGGACATCGCACGTCATGCACACAGGATCATCAAGCTGATGGACGGCGAGGTGTCTGCCGACTACATCAACGAGAACAGGATTGAGGTAAGGAGGAAGTAACCTTCCTTAAGCCAGCCTGATGAAGATCTATACAAAAACCGGCGACAAGGGAGAGACCTCCGTCATCGGTGGTGCAAGGCTGCCGAAACACCACCCGCGCATCGAAGCCTATGGCACCCTTGATGAGCTGATCGCATGGATCGGCATGCTCCGTTCCTGCGAACAGTCATGCATTCCCCGTGAGGAACTGATTGAAATACAGTCGGTACTCATGTCGTGCTGCACGGTCATCGCCACCCACCCATCTGCCAAAGTCCCGGAAGGCATATATATAGAAGATACCTGCCGGCTCGAGAGCTCAATTGACAGGATGGAGGCAACCCTGCCAAAACTACAGTCTTTTATCCTTCCCGGAGGGAACAATCCTGCTGCCACAGCCAACATTGCACGGACTGTCTGCCGCCGGGCTGAACGGGCAATTCTTCGCCTCAACGAGGCGGAACACACAGACCCCGATGTGGTAAAATACCTCAACAGACTCTCTGATTACCTCTTCGTTCTCTCGAGGTGTCTTGTGTACAATCTTGATACAGAGGAAGTTAAGTGGCTGCCCGGTAAAAAGTCAAAATAATCGGGCTAAAAACCCGTCTTAATCTTTTTTTATTCCAAATAATTTTATATTTGCGGACTCAATGAAGGGTAATATATAACTATCTCGTATATGTACTGGACACTTGAATTAGCATCAAAACTTGAAGATGCGCCATGGCCCGCCACCAAGGACGAGCTCATTGACTACGCGATAAGGTCAGGTGCCCCCATGGAGGTAATTGAAAACCTGCAGGAGATTGAAGATGAAGGAGATATCTACGAAAGTATTGAGGATATCTGGCCTGACTACCCCTCAAAGGACGACTTTTTCTTCAACGAGGACGAGTACTAGCAAATTAATGCTATAAGTGCACTAAGTGCCTGGAGAATCCTGATCACGGATATCTTCAGGCACTTGGGCTTTTATGGGGCTGACCCTGGCCGCAGCCTTTTGAGGGCCGTTTCCCGGGACACTTTCCTGACGGTTTACCGGAGCAGCTTCCGTGCTTTTTTCCTGGTCAAATACAGGTCGCTTTACAGGTGTAGATTCCTGTGCTGCCCCTGGCATATCTTCAAGGATTTTTTCCGGCAGAGGAGGCAGGGTCTTGTCAATCATCCCGGGAGAAGTGCCGGGAGGGAGTATCTCGTCAATTTTCATGCTCTGCCTGTCAGGCCGAAGATCCGGATGCCAACGGTAACCCTCAAGCCTCATCTCCCTGTCGGGAACTTTCAGCGGCGGATTCATGGTGCCGTCGGGACTCTGATTCTGGAAAATCTCCACAATCTTGCTGTCTTCAAAAAAGATCTCGATGCTGGCGCTTCGCGCCCGGTTCACGCCCACAAGTTCATCTCCGTCAACAACATAGTATATAGCTTCTCCATTACCTGTGACCTTGATCCTGTGCAACTTATTGTCAACAAAAAAGCCCGAGAGGTTCTTGCCGCTGATCTGGTCATACCTGGCAGTATCGACCTCACTGACGACAAATGCCTTGTTGAACATCTCCATGTGGTCAGCCTTGCTGTTGACCGTGAAGAGTGCTATAGAGTCTGCAGTCATCTGGTTACCACGCGACCAGACAATGGGATCATCGTAAAGCCTTATAACCGAGTCCATGAATGAGTATGAGAGGGAGTCGCACCGGCCCTGCATCTCGCGGCTGAAAATTGTTGTTTTGTAATACGCCTTGAGCAGCCTGTGGCTTACACCAGCAGTGTCTTCCACAGGTATGGCACGGAGGGTGTCAGCCCGGAGCGTCAGTGTGTCATCATCGGTAAACAGTGAAAACCACGGAGTTCCTGTAAGAAGAAACTTTTCCGGACGCTTTTCATACCATGCATAGTTGCCGCCGCCGGTTATGTTGTCGGTGGTATCGGTGATCGTGACCTTGCCGAAAGCTTCGCCCTTGCCGCTTTTCTCATCATACCAGAGGGTGTCGCCCGTGATGCGCTGCTCGCGGTTGTCAAGCACGGCATTCTTCATCAGCTGGGAAACATCATTCTTTGTGTCGCTCCACCCGTTCTCGCAGTACAGGTAGATACTGTCGCCCACCGCCTCGGAGGGGCCGGCAAACCATACTATCTCCTTTCCAGTGTCATACCGCATGGTATCGGCTGTCATCACCCAGTCAGGGTTGACAATCTTTACGCTGTCGCGGAAGTGAAGCATTTTCCTGTTTGAGTAATAGATACCCACTATGCTGGTGAGTGTGTTGTCGCCGCTGAGGATGCGTCCCCCGGTGTCATAGTTTGCAACCTGGGTGTTGACGTCGTAATCGATCTTGTCAGTATAGAGCTTCATCTCCTTGTCGGAGAGAACAACGCTGTCAGTCAGGAAAGCCTTTCGGGTGTTGCCGTTGTACGAGAGATACTGCCCGCGGATATGGAGGGTGTCACCCTGCCAGATGTGTATGTTGCTGTAGGCCAGTACCTGGTTGGTGTCGTCAAAATACCAGGCGCTGTCGCAGTCCATTAAAAGGTCATTGTGCATCAGCCTGACGTTGCCGTTCAGCCTGTTGCGGGTGCGGCCGTCGATCCGCTCGTACCTCATGGAGTCAGAGTGCATGATCTCGACCCTCCGGCGGCCGGGGGCGTCCTGGCCGTCAAGCCTTAAACCAGATAAAGGGAGTAGCAGCAGCGTAAGAAGAAATACGGCTGACGAAGAAGAATGAAATAAAGACGATATCCTGTCTATTCGAACCATCCGGAATAGTGGAAGTTGCATCCGCGGAAGTCATCGCTGATACGGATGTACGTCCTCTTGATCTTGTCAGCTATCCACTCCTCGTACTTACGGCTCTGCTTGTCCCTGAGGGCAAGCTCGGAGAGATAATTGTAGTCGTCCTGCATGTTAAGCCTGTGTGCCGGTATCTCGGCATCAAGCCTGATGATGCAGTAGATGCTGTTGCCCTTGGCGTCGGTTGTGCGGAAAGGCTCGGAAATTTCTCCCAGTTTCATGTTCCGCACCACCAGGTTTACCTCCCTCGGCAGTTCATCAAGTGTGAGCCAGTCGACCCTTTCCGCAGGATTCTGGCTGACCATCTTGCCACCGTTGGCACGGGTGGACTTGTCGGATGAATATATCATCGCAGCAAGCGGGAATGTAAGGCTGTCAGTACGCACAAAAGCGGCGATGCTGTCAAGCTTGAGTATGGCCCATTCGGTCTGATCGGCCGAAAGCTTCGGTTTCATCAGAATATGGCGCGAGTTGACCATGTCGCCTTTCCTGTCAATGAGCTGGATTATATGGAATCCGAACTCAGTCTCGACTATCTTTGATACAACACCCTGCTTGAGGCTCCATGCAGCCTCGGCATAAGGTTTTGCAAGCTCACCGCGGGTCATGAATCCCAGTTCGCCGCCGCGAGGCGCTGAGCCCGGATCCTCAGAATAAAGTATTGCCAGGGTGCTGAAGCTCTCCCCGTTGATGATGCGGCTGCGCAGATCGAGAAGCCTCTGGCGCACTTCGGCCTTGCTGGCTTCCATGTCAGGAGGCTCAACTGAGATCATGCTTAGCTGTACCTTCCTGGGTACAAGGGCAAGAGAGTCACGCGGAATGGTGCTGTAATATTTCTTCACCTCCTCAGGGGTGATTGTAATGCCCTGTGCTATAGTCCCCTGGGTCTCCTGCACTATGTACTGGTTTGTGAGCATCTCGCGAAGGTCCTTGCGGATCTCTGCCATGCTCTTGTTGAAATAGGTCTCCAGCGCCTGTTCAGAACCGGCACGCCTGATATACTCAGTCAGCCTGCTGTTGAGATCAGCCTCCACGTTCTCGGATGACACCTCGATGGAGTCAATCCTGGCCTGGTCAAGGAACAGCTTCTGTACAAGCTGATCCTCGAAGAGGCGGCATCTGAGCTGCTCCACCGGCGTCGGGTCCCGTTCGGCCTTGAGCTGCACAACCTGTCCCTCTATTTCCGAGAGATAGATAACTTCGTTGCCTACGACGGCAACAACCGACTCAACCACCTGCTGTCCGGAGGCACTGTATGCGGAGAGAACCGCCAGCGCGCATAATGCGATAATATTCTTCTTCATTCTTTTCAATCCCTTCTAATAGAGTTTCAGTGTGTTGTTGCCCACAGCCTCGTTGTAGATGCCGTCTTCGAGCTTCTGGAGGAAGTCATTCCTCCTGTTGTTAAGGATGATCGTTCTGACCTGTCCGCGTATATATTCAAATGGCGCAACGCTGTTTCTGAGCCTGTATTCCCTTATTGCGATGAAATATGAAAACCTGTCGTCCTTCAGTTCCACCCCGCTGTTTCTTGCCAGCCACTGTTCCTGGTCAACCGATTCGAATGGCACTTCCATCAGGAGATGAGTAAAAGGTATCCATTCCTCGTTGTAATCTTCATACCGCAGGCCGAACCTTGAGCATATATCCTCCAGTTCCTGCTGGTCAGCAGATTCCTGCGACCTGTACAGCTTCCTGATGCGGTCAAGCTCCGGCATCCCGTCGGGAACCTTTATATACAGAGCCCTGACGAGGTTCGCTGTGAGTGTGAAGGTACTCAGGTTGCTCACGTAGTAATCCTGGAGCTCGCTGTCAGAAACGGCAGTATCCAGTTTCTGGATCATCATCTGCTGCTGGTACTGGTAGATGAGGAGGTTGTTTCGCATTTCGTTGAGCTGCCTGTTAACCTCTGCCTTGTACTCGGGTGTGAGGTTCTCTTCGGCCCGGAGGGCCATTAGCTCCTTGCGTGCCCACCGTCTGATGTAGCTCTGAACCGCCGAGGTGCTGTCTTCCCTGCTCATCCCCTGGGTTACGAGTCCAGAGGGTATCTCGTCGATGTAAAGGACCCTGTCGCCTGCGCGTGCCACAGCGCGGCGCTGCTCGTCGGTACCTGTATTGCGGCATGAGACGGCAACCAGCAGAAGGAGGGGAATTATCAGCCTGACCATTCCTAGTATTCGTTAATCTTACGGCTGTAGTTGGGAGCTTCACGGGTGATTGCCACGTCATGCGGGTGACTCTCTGTGACCCCGGCGCTGGTGATCCTTACGAAACGCCCTTCGCGTTTGAGGGTAGCTATGTCACGGGCGCCGCAGTAACCCATCCCTGAACGGAGCCCGCCAAGGAACTGGTAAATAACCTCATTGAGGGTCCCCTTGAACGGGACCCGGGCGGTGATGCCCTCCGGCACCAGCTTGTGGATGTCATCCTCCATATCCTGAAAGTACCTGTCCTTGGAACCCATCTGCATTGCCTCAACAGAGCCCATGCCGCGGTATGTCTTGAACTTGCGGCCGTTGTAGATTATTGTTTCTCCGGGCGATTCCTCGACACCGGCAAAGAGTGAGCCGGCCATGATGCTGTCGGCCCCGGCGGCTATGGCTTTGACGATGTCACCTGAATACCTGATGCCGCCGTCAGCGATCACCGGAACACCGCTCCCTTCGATTGCATGTGCAACGTTGTAGATGGCGGAGAGCTGCGGTACGCCCACGCCGGCAACAACCCTGGTAGTGCAGATGGAGCCGGGACCGATACCCACCTTGACAGCATCAGCGCCCTCTTCAACAAGCCGTTTTGCAGCTTCGGCAGTGCCGATATTGCCAACAACAACCTCAGTCCTCGGGAAATTCTTCTTTATCTCACGCAAAATCTCGATGACACTCTTTGTGTGTCCGTGAGCGGTGTCAATTGCTATTGCGTCAACACCGGCACCGACAAGCGCCTCAACCCTGGATAAGGTGTTGGGGGCTATGCCAACAGCTGCAGCAACGCGCAGGCGGCCCTTGTCATCCTTGCATGCATTGGGCCTGTCCTTGGCCTTGGTAATATCCTTGTATGTAACTAGTCCTTTCAGCCTTCCCTGTTCATCTACTATCGGAAGCTTTTCAATCTTGTGCTTCTGCAGGATCTCCCCGGCGGCGGCAAGGTCTGTCTGGTGACTCAGGGTGATCAGCCTCTCGAGCGGGGTCATGATTTCACTTATGCGGCGCGAATAGTCAGTCTCGAAGCGGAGGTCACGGTTGGTAACAATGCCTGCAAGTCCTCCGTCCTCATGAATAACAGGGATACCACCGATCTTGAATTCCTTCATCAGCGCAAGTGCATCAGCAACAGTAGCATTGTCAAGGATGGTAACCGGGTCAAATATCATCACGCTCTCTGCACGTTTCACTTTCCTCACCTGGGCGGCCTGCTGGCTGACAGACATGTTCTTGTGAATCACGCCGATACCGCCCTCACGGGCGATGGCTATTGCCAGCTCTGCCTCCGTGACGGTGTCCATGGCAGCGGAGACGATGGGAGTGTTTATTATGATGTTCCGGGTGAACTTCGACCTGAGGTCAACGTTCCGCGGCAAAATCTCCGAGTAGGCCGGAAGGAGCAGCACATCATCGAAGGTCAGACCTTCAAACAGCAGTTTATCTTCAGAGAATGACATCGGGCACGGTTTATTTTACGGGGCGAAAATTACAAAAAATTGACAAGCACCGGCATATCTTAAATGTCAATAAAAGGTTAAAAGTACGTTTGAGTTATTAAATTTGTATTAAACAGCCTGCAAAGCGATGCTGCCGGATATCTACAGGGAAACCCTTGCGCGGTACTGGGGATTTACCTCCTTCAGGCCGATGCAGGAGGAGATCATTGAATCAGTGGTCGCCGGAAAGGACGTTGTGGGCCTGCTCCCCACAGGCGGCGGAAAATCAGTTACATACCAGGTGCCTCCCGTGGCGTCAGAAGGGCTCTGCCTTGTAATCACCCCGCTGATAGCCCTGATGAAGGACCAGGTGACGAGGCTGAAGTCGATGAATATCAAGGCTATGGCCATCCACAGCGGGATGACACGCGAAGAGGTGGAGATCTCCCTTGACAACTGCCTGTACGGCGACTACCGGTTGCTGTACGTAAGCCCGGAGCGGCTGCAGACACCTCTCTTCAGGGCCCGCCTCCCGAGATTCAACTTCACCCTCGTGGCTGTAGACGAGGCCCACTGCATCTCACAGTGGGGCTATGACTTCCGCCCCTCTTACCTCAACATAGCGGAGATCAGGGAGATGATGAGCGAGGATGTCCCCTTCCTGGCACTGACGGCTACCGCTACGCCGCGAGTGGTTGATGACATCGTCTCACGGCTGAGGATGAAGGATCCGAAGGTGCTCCGGACCAGCTTCCGCAGGCCAAACATCACATACGTGGTAAGGGAGGTCGAGGACAAGAGCACCTATGTGCTGCGAAGCCTCAAAAAGGAACCGGGAAGCGGCATCATCTACGTCAACAGCCGGAAACGGTCGAAGGAGGTGGCTGAGCTGCTTGTTGCCAACAACATAAAAGCCGACTTCTACCATGCCGGGCTGCCGCAGGAGATGCGCGACAGGAAACAGACATCGTGGACTACCGGCGAGACCCGGGTCATCGTTGCCACGAACGCCTTCGGGATGGGGATAGACAAGGCCGATGTGAGGTTCGTCATCCACTGGGACTGCCCTGACTCAATAGAAGCTTACTACCAGGAATCGGGCCGTGCCGGCCGCGACGGTAAACCCTCATTTGCGGTGCTGTTATGGTCACAGGATGAAAAGAGGAAACTGGCTGATTCGGTGCGGATAAAATTCCCGCCGGTAGAGAGGATAAAGGATATATACGATGCCATAGGCAACTTCTACCAGTTGCCGGTTGGATCAGGTAAAAACAGTGTGCACGACTTCGACCTGTGGAAGTTCGTGACGGCGTTCAGGTTCTCGGTGACTGAGACCTACAACAGCCTTAACTTCCTCCAGAAGGAAGGGTACCTCGAGTTTACCGATGAAATAAATAACCCTTCAAGGGTTCATTTTGTGGTCAGCCGCGATGACCTTTACAAGTTCCAGGTGGCAAACGAGGAGTACGACAGGTTCATCAAGCTTCTTCTCCGGACGTACAGCGGTATGTTTTCTGAGTTTGTACCGGTGAATGAGGAGGGGCTCGCAGCCAGGTCGGGCCTGACCCGCGAGGCCATTTACCAGTACCTCCTGAGGCTCTCATCGCAGGGGATAATACACTTTATCCCGGGCAAGAAAAGCCCGCTGGTGATATTCACCGAGGAGCGGCTTGACAGGAGCCACCTGCGCATCTCGCCGGAGCTGTACCTGAAGGTGAAGGAGAACTATATCGAAAGGGTTGCCATGATCACCGAATATGCTGACAACAAAACGCGTTGCCGCCCGGCATTCCTTACGGCATATTTCGGCGAGGAAACAGGAAGATGCGGGCTGTGCGACACCTGCCAGGAGAGGAACGAACTGGAACTGAGCAAGTACGAGTTCGATATGATAATTGACAGGATCAAGGAACTGGTGGCTGAAAAACCACTGAGGCTTGAGGAACTTGAGGAGCAGGCAGATCTGCCACGGCAGAAGAGCGTCAGGGTCATCCGCTGGCTGCTTGATCATGAAAAACTTGTCTATGACAGTGAACACAGGCTCGCCTGGAAAAAGTGACACTTCTCCTTTTATCAACAATTCCCCGGTTTTAACCCTGAAATGAATATTTTTGCCACATTATTCATTTGTGATGGAAAAAGAGGAAAAGGTAATCTATTCGCGCCAGGTGGTTGAGTTCGCGGCTTCAGCCAACGAGTACTGCAAATACCTGGAATCGACTCAGGACATAAGCGGGATTGAGATAATGAAGGTGATGCAGCGCCTGCTGCCGTTCATCTACCTCCGCGCCTCGCTGCTGCCTTTGCTTGAGCCGGTGCTGGAGGAGACAAATGAGAAGACAGTAACCGAGTTTGACTGGACCAGGATGCATGACAACCTGCTTTCAAAAATGGGCAACAATGACCCATTCCCGGTCATAGTTACGGCAGGTGATCCGTCAGACGGACTCTACACGGGCAGTATTGCGGAGAACATGTCGGACATATACCAGGATCTTAAAGACTTCATAGTCAGTTATAAGAGCGGCAAGGAAGAGGTGATGAATGATGCCGTATGGGAAGTACTTATGAATTTCGAGGAGTTCTGGGGAAAAAAGCTCCTCAATGTGCTGTCGGCAATCCATTCGGTCCTTTATTCCGAAGCCGGGGATGCTGATGAAAATGAATCAGCAGAAGATGACGAGACAATATAGCGTAAGCATAACCGATGAAGAACTGAGGAAACTGCCTGTAATGCAGTTTGACGGGAGGGTAACCCTTGTTGACAACATGGAAAAGTTCCGCAGGGTTATGGGTGAGATAGGCAGGCCGCCGCTGCTGGGATTTGACACGGAGACAAGGCCTTCATTCAAGAAGGGAAGGAGATACAAGGTAGCGCTCCTTCAGCTGGCAGATGCCGACCGTGCATGGCTCTTCAGGCTTAACATGATAGGGCTTCCGCCCGAACTGGCGGCAATTCTATCTGATAAGCAGATTGTCAAGACAGGTGTTGCCATACGTGATGATATCAAGGCACTTCGCGCTCTCACGCAGTTTGAGCCGCACGGGTTCATCGACCTGCAGAGTGTTGTGGCTGACCACGGGATTCAGGAACTTGGTCTCAAGAAACTGACCGCAATAGTGCTTGGTCACTCAATCTCCAAGTCGCAGCAGGTTTCAAACTGGGAGGCGCCGGCGCTGACCGAACCGCAGCAGCTCTATGCCGCCACCGACGCATGGGTCTGCAGGAGCATTTATCTTGCCCTTAACGGGAAAGAGATTCACCAGGACTTATGAAATGAATCCTGCGGAGAAAAATAACAGCTGAAAGTCTGATTTTTTCACGGACCAGAATTCAACAAGAAATTCATTAAAAAAGAACCATCGATGCCCGCTGCAGTGACTCTAAAAAAAGGTAAGGAACAGTCGGTCCGCCGCTATCATCCATGGATCTTCTCAGGCGCTGTCGCTTCCATAAAAGGCAATCCTTCAGAGGGTGATGTCGTGGAAGTCTTTGCCTGGGACAGGACATATCTTGCCACCGGCCACTGGTCTCCCGGTTCCATTGCAGTCCGCATCTTCTCCTTTGAAAAAATCAATCCTGACCGTGAATTCTTCAGGAAAAGGCTTGCAGAGGCCATGCAGTACAGGGTCAATGCAGGCATAGCCGGCAGACCTGATACGAACGTGTGGCGCCTCGTGCACGGAGAGGGTGACGGATTGCCGGGGCTGATAGTCGACATTTACGGCAATGTTGCAGTAATGCAGGCCCACACTGCCGGCTTCTGGCACATCCGCGGTATGATTGCTGAACTGCTGCCCGAGGTTACAGGCGGCCTGGTGACAGCCGTCTATGACAAGAGCGAGGGGACCCTTCCGTTCATGGCGAAACTGAATCCGTCAAACGGATATCTTGTCGGCGGCAACGGGGAGCCCGGAACAGTTGTCACAGAGAACGACTACAGGTTCAAAGTCGACTGGGTGAAGGGGCAGAAGACGGGCTTCTTCATTGACCAGCGCGACAGCCGCAGCCTGCTGGGCCGGTACAGCAGCGGCAGGAGGGTACTGAATATGTTCGGATATACAGGCGGGTTTTCAGTTTACGCAATGAAGAACGCAGAGGTGGTCCATACGGTTGACAGCTCTGCGGCGGCCACGGCCCTAGCCGATGAAAACGTGAAGCTTAACTTCGGTGATGACCCACGCCACCGATCGTTTGCCACCGACGCCTTCAGTTTTTTGTCGGGGATGGAGCGCGAATATGACCTCATAATTCTTGATCCCCCCGCCTTCGCAAAACACCAGACCGCCCTCAACCAGGCACTGCAGGGCTACCGCAGGCTCAACGCACTGGCTATTCAGAAGATACGCCCCGGCGGTCTGCTGTTTACCTTCTCCTGCTCGCAGGTGGTCAGCCGCGATGACTTCCGCCGCTCGGTCTTCGTGGCCGCCGCCAACACCGGAAGGAACGTGCGGATACTCTACCAGACCGGCCAGCCGGCCGACCACCCGGTAAATATCTACCATCCCGAGAGTGAATACCTGAAGGGACTGGTACTCTATATTGAATAACTGATACCGACCCTGTGCAGAGATTATTTATTATGGACCAATCAAATTGAATAACTGATAACTGCCCTTTTGTATTTGTGACTGTTTTTACCATTTATTTTTAATTACTGCCATGGACCCTTCGGCACACATTAAGACTATAGCACAGAAACTGCAGCTTCACGACTGGCAGGTTGAGAATACTATAAGGCTGCTTGATGACGGGGCTACAATACCGTTCATCAGCCGCTACCGCAAGGAGGTGACGGGAAGCCTCAACGAGGTTCAGATAGCTGAGATCCGCGATGAATATGAAAGGCTCAAGGAGCTGGAGAAACGCAGGGAAGCGATAATCAAATCGATTGAGGAACAGGAGAAGATGACTCCTGAGCTCCTCGCGAAGATCAACTCAGCCCTGACGATGTCGCAGCTCGAGGACCTCTACCTTCCGTACAGGCCGAAAAGAAAGACGCGTGCTTCCGTTGCCCGCGAGAAAGGGCTCGAGCCGCTGGCTCTCTGGCTGCTTGCACAGAAGCCGGGTGATCCCTCGGCAGAGGCGGAAAAGTTTCTGGGTGATGCAGTGGAAGATACCGCTGCAGCCCTGGCCGGAGCACGTGATATAATTGCCGAGATTGTCAGCGAGAACGAACAGGTACGCGGTTCACTCAGGCGCCTCTATGAGCGCGATGCCGTCATCACATCAAAAGTGGTTAAGGGCAAGGAACAGGAGGGTATTAAGTTCAGCGATTACTTCGACTGGTCAGAACCGCTCCGCCGCTGTCCCTCGCACAGGCTGCTTGCGATGCGCCGCGGGGAGGAAGAGGGTTTTCTTCGTCTGACGGTTATGCCTTCGGAGGATGAAGCCCTGAGCCTGGCGGAGAAACAGTTTATCAAGGCAAACAACGAGGCTGCCCGCCATGTGAAAGAGGCAGTTACCGACAGCTGGAGCAGGCTCCTGGCACCGTCAATGGAGACGGAATTCAGGAAAACGTCAAAGGAGAAGGCTGACGAGGAGGCGATTCGCGTATTTGCAGAGAACCTACGGCAACTGCTGCTTGCCCCGCCGCTGGGAGAGAAAAGCGTACTTGGAATCGACCCCGGGCAGCGGACAGGTTGCAAGATAGTCTGCCTCGACAGGCAGGGTGCGCTGCTGCACCATGACGTCATCTATCCGCATCCGCCGCAGAATGAGACAGCACGCAGTGTCAGCAAAATGCTTTCACTCATAGATAAATTCAGCATTGAAGCGGTGGCCATTGGGAATGGTACTGCCAGTCGAGATACTGAACAGTTTGTCCGTTCATACCTGCCGGTAGATTCAGGGATAAAGGTTTACGTGGTGAGCGAGGCTGGAGCATCTGTTTATTCGGCCTCCAAAACTGCCCGGGACGAGTTCCCGGATAAGGATGTGACCGTACGTGGCGCAGTCTCAATCGGCCGCCGCCTGATAGACCCGCTGGCGGAACTGGTGAAGATAGATCCCAAATCGATAGGGGTGGGGCAGTACCAGCATGATGTAGATCAGACGCGACTGCAGGCGAGCCTCGACGAGGTTGTGATGTCATGCGTCAATGCCGTGGGGGTGGAGGTGAACACAGCCAGCCCGCACCTGCTGACATACGTGTCAGGCATCGGCCCGAAGATGGCACAGAATATTGTCGATCACCGCAATGAGAAAGGCCCGTTCCGCTCACGCGAAGAAATCCTTAAGGTAAAACGTATGGGAGAAAAGGCATTCGAGCAGGCAGCAGGGTTCCTCAGGATACGCGGCGCCGCCAACCCGCTCGACGCTTCGGCTGTGCACCCGGAGAGCTACCATATTGTCGAGAGAATGGCCAGGGATGCCGGCTGCACCGTAACAGACCTGATCAAAGACGAAAACAAAAGAAAAGCTATAAGGATAGAGAAGTATGTCACTCCGGAGGCCGGGCTGCCTACACTGAAGGATATAATGCAGGAGCTGGCAAGACCGGGACGTGATCCGCGGCAGGCGATACAGGAGTTCAGCTTCGCGGATATCCATTCGATTGATGACGTGAAGGAGGGGATGGAGGTGCCGGGCATAGTGACCAACATCACGAAGTTCGGCGCGTTTGTGGATATCGGCGTCAAGCAGGACGGCCTGGTGCATGTCTCGCAGATGGCTGACCGCTATGTTGATGACCCGGCAAAGGTCGTCAAACTGCATCAGCATGTGACAGTGCGCGTTCTCAGCGTTGACCGCACCCGGAACCGGATACAGCTGTCCATGAAGGGGGTAAAACAGGCAATAGGCAGTAGGCAGTAGTGGAAATAGTTGATATAATGTAGTTTATGCAATGGTTTTGTCAACACTCTTGCCTATTGCCTATTGCCTACTGCCTTCTGCACTGATTATAACATGACTTTAATAACTTTACAATTCTTAATAAACAACTCATGAAACGAACCTTATTCATCCTCACCGCCGCGGTGGCTGTTGCCATGACATCATGCGGCAAGAAACCGCAGCCACCAGTGGCTGAGAAAATACCGTACGTCGTTGAAAGCAACGGCAACGAACGGGTTGACAACTATTTCTGGATGCGCCTCAGCGATGAACAGAAGAACGCAGAAACGCCAGACTCACAGACAGTGAAGGTCCTCGCTTATCTTAACGCCGAGAACGCCTACGCTGATGCAGTGATGAAACACACCGAACCCCTTCAGGAGAAGCTCTTCGAAGAGCTCAAGGGGCGCATCAAGCAGGACGATGAGACCGTTCCCTACCTTGACAACGGTTACTGGTACAATACCAAATACCTTCCCGGCAAGGAATACCCTGTCCTCTACCGCAGACAGGACGGTACAGATCAGCCGGCAATAATGCTCGACGTCAACCTCCTCGCCGAGGGACATGATTACACGGGTGTTGGCGGCGCCTCAGTATCGCCTGACAACAACCTGTTGGCTTACGGTGTGGACCATGTCAGCCGCAGGCAGTATACCCTTCAGTTCAAGGATCTGAATTCCGGCGAACTGCTTCCTGACAATATCATCAATACCACAGGCCAGGCCGTATGGGCAGCAGACAGCAAGACGCTGTTCTACATCAGCAAGGATCCAGAGACACTGAGGGCTGCCAGGGTCATGATGCACGTCCTTGGCACTCCGGCCTCTGAAGACAGGGTGGTCTTCGATGAGACTGACGAGACCTTCGCCGTACAGCTTGGAAAAACGAAGAGCAAGAAATATATCACCATCGTCTCTGACCAGACACTCACCAGCGAGGTGCGCCTGATAGAAGCCGCAAATCCCACAGGAGGAGTGAAGGTGTTTGAACCCCGCAAGGTTGACCATCTCTATTCGGTGGAACACCTGAACGGCACCTTCTATATTCATACCAACGCTGACGGCGCGAAGAACTTCAAGCTGATGTCATGCCCCGAGAACAAGACAGACATGGCTTCATGGAAGGAAGTTATTCCCCACCGTCCTGACGTTCTCCTTGAGAACTTTGAGGTATTTGACAGCTATCTTGTTGCCAATGAGCGGATAAAAGGCCTCACCAACCTGAGGATAATAAGCCTGGCAGACGGATCTGAGCATTTCCTTGATTTCGGTGAAGAAGCTTATACGGCCGGTATCAGCGTCAATCCAAATGCAAATACCACGCTACTGCGCTACAGCTATTCATCGCTGACCACACCCAACTCGGTCTATGACTACGACATGGCTGCAAAGACAAAGACACTGCTGAAGCAGGACAGCGTGCTTGGAGGATTCGACAGGAACAATTACGAGACGAAGAGGCTCTGGGCCACTGCTGCTGACGGCACACAGGTTCCGGTCTCGCTTGTTTACCGCAAGGGATTCAAACAGGATGGCACTGCCCCGTTGCTCATCTATGCATACGGTTCATACGGCTCTTCGACCAACCCGTCGTTCCGCTCTACAATCATCAGCCTGCTTGACAGGGGATTTGTTTATGCCATCGCCCACATCAGGGGAGGCAGCGAGATGGGACGCCAGTGGTATGAGGACGGCAAGCTTCTGAAGAAGATCAACACTTTTACTGACTTCAACGACTGCGCCCGCTTCCTGATAAATGAAAAATACAGTTCCCCGGAGCATATGTACGCAATGGGCGGCAGCGCAGGCGGCCTTCTTATGGGCGCTATCGCGAATATGGAGCCGGCACTTTACAACGGCATTGTTGCACAGGTGCCTTTTGTTGACGTGGTCAGCACAATGCTCGATGCCACAATTCCTCTCACAACTTTCGAATGGGATGAGTGGGGCGATCCTCGCAAACAGGAGTACTATGACTATATGCTTTCATATTCACCGTATGACCAGGTAAAGGCACAGGCTTACCCCAACATGCTTGTCACAACAGGATACTGGGATTCACAGGTTCAGTACTGGGAGCCCGCGAAGTGGGTTGCCAAACTGCGCGATATGAAGACTGACAAGAATATCCTGATCATGGATGTCAATATGACGGCAGGTCACGGCGGTGCCTCAGGGAGGTTTGAAAGGCTGAAGACCACCGCATTGGAGTATGCATTCATATTTGACCTGGAGGGAATAAAAGAATAGATGACCCGTTTCCGGCTCTCTCCCCGGGGAGAGGGCCTGTGACACGGGTTCCCGCCGTGCATTGAAAAAGAAGAGGCTGACCTTTCACCGGGGTCAGCCTCTTCTGTAACAAACAGAATAGAAAAACAATTGATTGTACCAGGCCGGAGGTCTGCCCCCGGTGAACCAGACCGGGGAACTGTGACCATGGCGGCCAGTTCAGAGATCAGAACCCGTAGGGCGACCTCTGTTGCGTTGATTTCATCTCCGGCTTGCGCGGGAAGAGCTGGTCTTCCTGGGCGGCATTCCATGTAAGCCAGGCGGTAATAATTGCATTCTGCCTCAGGTCAGGAACCAGCAGACGCTCGCGGGTGTCTGCCAGCGTGTGATAACCGCGGCCGTATTCAATCTCATCCTGAATGAACTGGAATCCCGGGAGGCCGGCGCCGTCGAAGCTCTGGTGATCGGTCCCGCCTGTATTTCTTATGGTTATTGTGTTGAATCCCATGTCTCTCACCGGTTCCATCCACTCCTCGAAGAGAGGCCTTGCAAGGTTGTTCTCCTGCAGGTAAACACCGCGGTAGCGGCCAGTACCGTTATCCATGTTGAAGTAGACGGAAAACTTGTCAAACCCGGGCTTCTTTTCGCTCTTTTCCCTGTCATACAGGTATTTGGAAACATATCCCCTTGAGCCGAGAAGTCCCTGCTCCTCGCCGCCCCAGAGGGCGATGCGAATAGTCCTGCGCGGTTTGGCATCAAGTGCCTTGAGAATACGGATCGCCTCCATCATGACAATACATCCCGATGCATCATCGGCAGCTCCGGTACCACCATGCCATGAATCAATATGTGCACCAAGAAGAACCACCTGGTCCTTCAGTTTGGGATCGGTTCCGGGTATCTCTGCAATAACGTTCCATACCTTCTTCCCGGGGGTGAATTCTGCCTTCACCTCGGCCTCCACCTCGACTTTTTCTCCCTTGGCGAGCATCCTTTCCATACGGCCGTAAGCCTCCTGCGGGATACTGACCTCAGTTACCTGGGGAGCAGACTTGCCGTCATATGATGCGCCCGATGATCTCGGGATGTTGAATGCATTTCCCTGGTTGATAATCATTAATATATCCTCGGTGCGGAGGAATTCGACAATCTTGTTCCTCAGCTCGCGCATTGCCATATAATCGCCCATGATCCTGCGTGACGGTCTGCCGCCTGCATCGGCCATGGCCAGTTCCTTCAGCTCATCCTCCGTGTACCTCGTTGCCAGCGGCTCAAAGCTGACCTCATACTGAGTGGTGGAGGGCGACATTATGATCTTGCCCTTCAGCTTGCCGCGGTATTTCTCAATATCACCGGCTGTCTTGATGTCAACAAGCACCACCTCACCGCGGACCGGGCCGTTCGTGCCGGAAGTCCATGCGACAGGTGTGACTGCAAAGTTGTTGTAATAGGGCAACACCATTGCAGCATACGCCTTTGAATAGTTCCAGCCCCCGCGGCTGAAATCACCGGCCTCTTCTATGCGGACATTCGACAGACCGTACTCAGCCAGCTTTGCCCTGGCAATCTCGTTGGCCCTGTCGATCCCTTCTGACCCGGTAAGACGCGGCCCGGCAAGGTCGGTCATGATATAGGCAAGTGTCTCAATGTCAGAGTTTCTCTGGCCTTCCTGCCTGATCTTGTAAACCATTTCAAGGTCAGTGGCAACCTCCTGGGAGACAGCCGGCATGACCATGGCAAACAGGATGGCTGCAACAATCAGCAGCCTCGATTTTTCAGAACTGATTTTCATTTTTTTACGGTTAGCGGGACTAAATATAGATTCATAAATTCTAAGCCTGTGCGGCATTAACATTAATTAACTTTACTTTTGTGCTGAGATGACCATCAGATGATCTATCCGGACACATACGAAGTAAAAATCGGCTTTGACCGCATCAGGGAGCAACTGAACAGTGCATGTATCAGTCCTGCCGGGGTGAGAAAGGTTGAAGCAATGCGCGCAGCTTTCGATGCTGCAGGGGTAAAGCCGCAACTGGCCCTTACGGCAGAATTTCAGCAGGTCCTCGCCTATGGCGAACAGTTTCCGTCGGATAATTACAATGACCCGTATGCCACCCTTGAGAAGCTGCGTGTGGAAGGAACCTTTCCCGAGCTTGAGGAGGTGGTGGCGCTGCGCGGCTCCCTGGAAACAATACGGCGGATTATAGGCTTCTTCAGGAACAGGAAAGACGGGCGTTACCCGCTCCTCACAGAACTGACTGGCAGGGTTGTTTTCTATCCCTTCGTTTCCGAGGCTATTGACCGGATAATTGACAAGGAGGGAAAGGTTCGCGACAGCGCATCACCGGCACTGAAGAATATTCGCGCCGAGCTGGCCTCGAAGAACCTGGCGGCAGTAAGAAAACTGCACTCTGTGCTTCGGCAGGCACAGACCGACGGCATTGTGGACCGTGATGTGACAGTGGCAGTGAGGAACGGCAGGGGAGTGATACCGGTCAGTGCATCAAACAAGAGGGGAATCAGGGGTTTTGTTCATGATGAGTCAGCAACGGGAAAGACCGTGTTCATAGAACCTGCCGAGGTCGTTGAACTCAATAACGGGATCACCGAGCTGGAACACCAGGAGAAGCGTGAGATAGTGCGGATACTAACGGCACTGGCAGACACAATCCGGCCATATATTGATGATCTTGAGGAGAACTGCAGTTTCCTGGCGGAGATAGACTTCATCAGGGCAAAGGCACTGTTTGGCAACAGGCTTGGCAGCATCATGCCGGCCGTGGCAGAAACGCCTCATATAAGATGGATCAATGCCCGCCACCCGCTGCTGACACTCTCGTTTGCACGGACTGCAAGCCGCGAGGTGGTACCGCTTACAATTACAATTGACAGCAGAGAGAGGATTCTGCTGATATCAGGCCCCAACGCAGGCGGCAAATCCGTCTGCCTCAAAACGGTGGCACTGATACAGTACATGCTGCAGTGCGGAATGACAATCCCTGTCGGCGAAGGGACTGAGGCAGGGATCTTCGGCAAGTTCTTCATTGACATAGGCGATGAACAGAGCCTTGAAAATGACCTGAGCACCTACAGCTCGCACCTTATCAACATGAAGCAGATGCTCCGGCTTGCCGATGAGAGGTCGCTTGTGATGATTGATGAGTTTGGCACAGGGACGGAGCCGGTGCTCGGGGGTGCTCTTGCCGAGGCGATACTGGCGGAGCTGAACAGGAGGGGAGCATACGGGGTGATAACAACCCATTACACCAACCTGAAACATTTTGCCACGTCGCAGGAGGGAATCAGCAACGGCGCCATGGCGTTCGACAACCAGCTGATGCAGCCTATGTTCCGCCTCGACCAGGGTAAACCGGGAAGCTCGTTTGCATTTGAAATAGCAAAGAAGATTGGCCTGCCGCAGGAGATTCTCAATGATGCTGCAGCCAGGGCAGGGGAGGGCAATGTTGACTTCGACAGGAATCTCAGGGAGATTGCCCGTGACAAGCGATACTGGGAGAAGAAACGGGAATCAGTACGACGTCACGAGAAACGGCTCGAGGAGCTGATAGCCACATATGAGGCACAGCTGGGCGACATAAAGACGCAGAAGAAGGAGATCATCACACAGGCGAAGAGCAAGGCCGAGGAGATGCTCCGCGACACCAACAGGATGATTGAGAATACCATCCGTACAATCCGCGAGGCACAGGCTGAGAAGGAGAAGACCAGGGAGGTGCGCGATGAGCTCGACTCGTTCCGCGAGCACCTGGAGAAGGAGGAGAAGCATGCTGAGGTGCCTGTGGCTGCCAAACCCCGCATCGACATACCGGCGGCAAGCATAGTAAAGAGGATCTCGGCAAAGAAAGAGGTGCCGCAGCCGGTCAGAAAGAAGAAGACTGCACTGGCGCCGGGCGACTATGTGAAGATTACCGGCACTGATACGGTAGCCCAGGTGACTGAGATTAAGGGAAAGAAGGTACAGGTTGTGTCAGGCAGCCTGAAGATGAATGTTGACATCAGCATGACTGAGCCGGTCACTGCCGAAGAGCAGAAGAAGGCTGCATCGGCAGGTGTTAAGAAACAGAAGGTTGACTGGTCTCTTACAACGCGCCGCAACCAGTTCAACCCTGAGATTGACGTTCGCGGCATGCGAACCGAGGAGGCGCTGCAGGTGGTGCAGGATTTCATTGACACGGCCCTGATGATACAGTTCCGGAACCTGAGAATCCTTCACGGAAAGGGGAATGGCATCCTGCGGCAGATGATCAGGCAGTACCTGGAGTCTACCGGGGCGGTGAAGCGGGCCACCGATGAGCATGTTGACCGCGGCGGCGCCGGCATCACTCTTGTGGAACTGGATATCTGATTTTTCTCCAGGCAATCATGACGGACGGAACCCAAACCTGTTTTATATCATTTGGTCCGCAGAGCGAAAAGAATAGATTTGCATAACGAAATACCTGAACCATGAAGAAACTGACACTGCTTTTTTCCGCCCTGGCGCTGCTGATGATGATTCCGGCAGCAGGGCAGACCAATGATTTCTATGATGATGCACCAACAGTGCAACTGAAAGGGAGCAAGAAAATCCTTGTCACCGGTGAGATAGAAAAGGAAATGACTGTTGACCTCACCCGCCTTCCGAAACGGAGCATCACCGTGAAGGAGACAACGCTGAATGACGGCAGGGTCGGCTTTACAGGGGCATACCGCTACGACGGATACTCGGTTTATGATATCCTTGACAAGGTGGTTCTTAAGAAGAAAAATGAAGCAGAATTCCCGCCCATTATCGATCTCTACGTTGAGATCACCAATGACAGGGGTGAGACCGCCGTTTTCTCATGGGGTGAGATATACTACCCGAACAACATGCACCGCCTGATGATTGCCACCTCGGTGGCACGGATAGTCCCTTCCAAGGCGAAGGACCTGTGGCCGTTGCCCGCTGAAACAAAGGTAATTGCAGGTAATGACCTGGTCACATCCCGCAATATAAGCAACCCGGTGAAGATCACCGTGAAGTCGCTCGACAACAAATATCCCATCAACAAGGGGATGAGCCCCATGTTCTCGGAGACGATGAGGCTTTGCGTGAACGGCAAGCAGCGCGCAGTACTGTCACAGCTGCCCGAAGGGATGGACAGTGAGACATATCATACTGTATTCTACGGCCGCGGCATGGGCATCCACGGTACCACACCCTTCACAGGAAAGATGCTGAATGAACTGCTGAAGGATTATTACAGGATGAACCCAGCAACACTGCAGCAGGGGATGGTTGTGATAGCCGGCCTTGACGGCTACCGGGCTGCCTTCACCCTGAGTGAGATAGTCAACCGCAATGACCAGCAGGAGATACTTATAATTGACCGTGACAACTATGAAGGTGCCGGCCGGTTCTCCATTTTTCCCGCGTGCGATTTCTTCTCTGACCGCGCCATCAAGGCAGTGATGGAGGTCAATCTCCTTCTGCCGACTGCAGGGTCTCCGTGGGCTATTGTGGTACATGGCGGCGCCGGCGTTATCACCAGGGAGAGGATGAGCCCGGAGGCAGAAGCTGAGTACCGGAGAATGCTGCAGGCCGTCATCGACAGCGGCGCCGCCGTGCTGAGCGCCGGCGGCTCGGCCCTTGACGCCGTTGAACGCACTATCAGGCTAATGGAGAATTCACCGCTGTTCAACGCCGGCAAGGGCGCCGTCTTCACACACGAAGGACGTAACGAACTTGATGCCTCAATCATGGACGGCAGCAACCTCGCCGCCGGCGCCATTGCCGGGGTGACAGACATACGTAACCCGATCACAGCTGCGCGTGCTGTCATGGAAAAATCGCCCCACGTAATGCTTACAGGCAAGGGTGCCTCCGAGTTTGCCGCGGAACAGGGTCTCGAGATTGTTGATCCCTCATACTTCCGTGAAGAATCGCGCTACCGTGAGCTTCAGCGCGCGTTGGAAAAAGACAAGCACGGCACCGTGGGTTGCGTGGCTCTTGACATGAACGGTGACCTGGCTGCAGGGACCTCCACCGGGGGGATGACAAACAAAAGGTATAACCGAGTTGGTGACGCGCCCATAATCGGTGCAGGAACCTACGCCAGCAACGCCACATGCGCAGTCTCGGCAACAGGTCACGGGGAGTACTTTATCAGGTATACCGTTGCCCATGACATCTCTGCACTGATGCAGTACAGGGGCCTTGCGCTTGATGAGGCTGCACGTGAGGTTGTGAAGGACAAGCTTGTAAAGGCTGGAGGAACCGGAGGGATCATTTCCGTTGACGGAAAGGGAAACATCAGCATGCCATTCAATACTGAAGGAATGTACCGGGGATTCAAAAATTCAGACGGCAAAAAGGGTGTATTCATCTTCGCCGACGAGCCTGACAAACTTTAACCGGTTGCGGGGAAAAATTATCCAGGAGGGAATCCCGACCAGGTGAAGTCCGGAATCCAAAAAAAATCGCGGCGCTCTGTCCCGGGCGCCGCGATTTCTGTGCTGATGATCCAGATCAGTTAACCAGCCTTACTGAACCGTAAGAGGTATCGATGGTGACTTCTGATGACGGTGAGCCGCATCTGCCAACCTTGCCGTCCAGCTCCGTCGAGGTGTTACCCTGGATGCGCTTGTTTGGCGAGAACTGGCTGTCATCAAGCTTTATGCTTCCATAAGAGCTGCTTGCAGAGAGCCTGTAGCATGCCGCAGGGTCAATTCCAAGCTTTACTGCACAGTATCCTGCCTTGACCGAAAGCTTCTCAAAATCTGCAGGAACGTAGTCTACAGTGAGGTTCCCGTATTTTGTCTCCACATCCAGTTTCTTGTTGATCCTTTCGAATCTCAGGTCAGTATATCCGCCGAGTATCACTATGTTATTGGCAGTACCTACCGAATAACCGTCATACTTGCTGTCGGCAACCAGTGAGCTGACCTCCTTCACAGACACTTTTGAATACTTGCTGTCAACCAGCAGGGCGGTAGCTTTATCGATGCTGAACATTCCCACATAGCGTGAGTTTATCTCAGCCCATCCCAGTTCGTAAACGGTTGCCTTGCCGTATGCAATAGTTATCGTGTTCAGCGGTTTCACATTCCCCCTGGTGAGCTTGTCTGCCGTCAGGTCACCGTACTTCACGTTCACAGTGGCCAGACCTGAGAGCTCGTCAATAACCGTGTTGCCGTACTTGTTGGTGACATCAAAGTTCACCCGTGCCGGCATCTTGATGTTGTAGTTGACGCTGAAATTGTTGTTTGTTCCTTTCCAGCTGATCGACGAGAAGTCATCGCTGAAGATAGTTTCTGCCTTGAGGTTTCCCCCCTCCTCGGTGAACTCCACCTTGATCATGTCGAGGAGCTTCCTGGCTCTGTCGGCCGAAGGATGTTCAACCTTTACGGTAACGTCGACGACGACGCTGTTCTTGTCCCAGGTCTCGGTTACCACCGAACCGAACTTGTTAATCACTGTCAGAGTGGAATTGTCGCCGGGAACCAACTCCCTGTGAAACTCCTTTTTGACCTCTTCCGCCGAGGCGGACAGGGCGACTGTGAACAGCAGTGCTGCGAACAGTGTCACCCGCTGGTTAGTAAACAACTTTTTCATGGCTGACTGGTTTAACGGTTTCTGCTTTTATCTCTTTGAGCTGGTCAAGTATGTAGCTCATCACTTCAATTTTGGTCTGGTAATGCTTGATCATTGCGTCGATGATACGCTGATCGTTCGGATTGGCCTTAAGTTCCTTCTGGAGTTCAACGTAGACGGAATCCATGGAAGCCATTTCCTTCATAAGTGCCTCTTTCTGTTCCGGGGTGGACAGGTTGAGAGAAGTGAACTCATCTTCCATGAAGTTCACCTGCTGGACATAATATCTCTCCACTTCGCGGTATTCAGGTGAAACCTCGCTGAGGGTCATCTTTGTCTTCAGGTTGGGCCTGACAAAGTGGTCAAAGGTCCAGAGTGAAGAGAGGGTCACCAGCAGGGTAACAACTGCAGCCTTGAGCAGGTATGGCACGATACTTCTCTTGGCCTTGCCGGCATGAAGCCTGGTGGCCAGCTTGAAGCTGAACCTTTCGAAGTGCCCGTCTGACGGCTCCCTGTCGTCAAACCCGCTCCTGCTTTTCCTGATTATGTCTTCTATAGTGTTCATTCTTCGAAAATTTTCCTGTTTTTAAGTTCACCCACCAGCTTCTGCTTTGCCCTCGAGAGCTGTGATCTCGAGGTGCTGCTTGAGATGTTGAGCATCTCCGCAATCTCGTCGTGGTCATAACCCTCGATGAGATAGAGAGACAGTATCACGCGGTATCCTTCCGGCAGCCGCTCAATTGCGGCTTTTACCTCTTCAACCCGCAGTTCCAGGTCTTCGCGATAGGCAGCGTCATCGCTGCTGTCGTCGCGGATTCCTGCGTGATTTTCAATGTCTTCAAAGATCGCTTTCCTTTTCCCCAGGACGTCAAGTGATCTGTTTACCACTATTCTCTTCAGCCATGCGCCGAAGCTTACTGTCCCCGAGTAGGTGTTTATCTTCTCGAAAGCTGAGAGGAACGCTTCCTGCATCACATCTTCAGCTTCCATTTCATCGCTCACGATACGCAGGCTGGTGTTGTACATCGCTTTATAGTAAAGCTTATAAACCTGGAACTGTGCCTTCTGGTCACCTGAACGACATCCGTCGATCAGGTCCTGGTGGATGTTCCTGAATGCTGCTTCAACATTTTCCATCTTTGCAAAAAGATCCGGTTTGTATATGTTTGACGCCGCACCCACGTATTTGAACTCTTCAATTCAATGACGGGGGCAATGCACAAATGCTGCATCCAAGGTAGAAAAAAGCAGGATTTGTAAGAAAATTTTTTTATCCCTGTGTAACAGCGCCTGTTGCGTAGTCAAGTTCCGACCCGAAAAGGCTGTGAGGGATTGAGTAAACCAGCAGCAGGATCACAGCTGCAGCGATAGTATATGCCGGCCTTTCCTTCTTCCGGTTCATGACGACCGCAACCACCCATGCAATGACCGCTATGAGCGTTTTGTTGTCGGTCAGGTCCCATCCGAAGGGGATGCCAGTCCATAGGTCACCGAAAGCATATTTCTGAACCAGCGGACCCAGGACCATTCCACCTGCCAGCAGGAGCCAGAGTGCAAGGCGGCCGTTCCTCCTCTGTGAACTCATTCCTGCGGCAGCAGTGATACCGGCAAGGTTTGAGAGGAGCATAGCAAAGAACATAATAAGAATGTGAGGGATCATTATCACGGCCGGGACGTTTCCCTTGAACCTGATGACAACAGGATTTTCCTTCATCAGCGGAATCTCAGTGCCTGATGCTCCCTTCAGGATGACGTAATACTCAAGTTTACCTGCAGCAGGCTGGGAGGGGAGTTCCCCGGCAAGCTTCCCGCCGTCATGGTTCATCTCCACGGCAGTCCACTCATCAGTCGTCCTGAAACGGCGGAACATCAGAGTGCCGGTGACATCCTGAGGCACCTCCAGCTTAATCATGCAGGGGTGGGTGTTTGTCTGACTGCGCTTAAGCGCGAAGGAGTATTCTGTCCCGTCAACGGATACTGTGGTCCTGTAGGGATAGGTGGGACCTGTCATCCTCTGGTACATCGCGGCTGCGACGGTGATGATAATGGCTATTGTCCAGAATAGAAAGTTCTTCATGATTATAGTCGTTATTTTGTTATAACTGGATTAACAGCAGTTCCCTTTTTCCGTTTCTCAAAACCTCAACGGTAACAGTCTGCCCGGGTTTAAGCTGGCTGAGCCTGAACATATAGTCCTCTATATTACTGACAGGCTTCCCGTCTATTGCCACTATTATGTCACCCTTTACCATTCCTCCGAGCGCTGCCGGTTTGCCAGGTGTAACGAAGTCAGCCCTGAGGCCGTTCTTTACATTGCCGGCAAAGTCAGGCATTATACCCAGGGTGACACCCCTGCGCCGCCCCATCGGACTGGCCGGTTCCTTCGGGCCTGCCTCCGTAAAGGCGAGCCTTGCCGGGTCGCCGGCAGCAGCGGTGACAACCCGGTAAACCAGGTCGCCGATTTTTACCATTCCCTCATAATTGAGTTTGTCAGGGGTGTCTGCCGGGGTGTGGTAATCAAGGTGTGCTCCTGTTGTGATCGAGAGAACGGGTATATTCTTCCCGTAGAATGCCGAGTGGTCTGACGGACCGTACCCTTCTGAGGTGAACGCCAGGCTGAGGGCTGTTGTGTCAGCATATGCAAGCACCGTGTCACGCAAACCGGTTGCGGTTCCAACTCCTGCCACCTGCAGGCCGTTACCCTCCTTCATCCTGCCAACCATGTCAAGGTTGACCATGAGGTTGACAGATGAAGGCGCCAGCCCTCCGTTCTCAACAAAGTACTTTGATCCGAGGAGTCCCATCTCTTCGCCTGAGAAGGCGACAAAGACAATGCTTCTTGCAGGGCCTGGCTTCATTGATGCCAGCTTCTCCGCAAGCTCGATCATCAGGGCCACACCTGAGGCGTTGTCATCAGCCCCGTAATGGACCGCGATGGTGTCAGGTGTTCTGCTTGACGATCCGGGTCCGCCCATGCCCAGATGGTCATAGTGGGCCCCTATTATTACATACTCTTCAGGGGATGATGCCCCTTTCAACATCATGACCACGTTGGATGTGGAAGCTTCCTTCTTCAGCACCTCGGCCTTTACATCAGCAACTGCAGAAGTCAGGAAGTATGCATCCGGGCTCATACCCGCAGCCTTCTCTTCCAGGGCTGTTACGTTAAGGGAAGAGTTCCTCAGAATGAAGTCGGCAACGCTCCTCTTTACCTGAAGGACGGGTATGCCTGAAGATGATTCGCTCCTTGAAGGCTTTTCGAGATTGTCGGCCACATCCCATTTCTCGCCGGATACCAGGATCACCCCGGCAGCGCCTTTCTCCCTTGCGCTCAGCACCTTGAGACGGTCAGTGCTGAGTGTTGAATACCCTTTTGCTTCCGGTATCCACTCAGGGTAACCGCGGAGTATAAGGGCCCACTTGCCCTTCAGGTCCAGTCCGGCGAAATCGTCACGGCTGAGGGTGTCCCCGGAGGGGATCAGCCCGTAACCGCAAAAGACAACAGGGGCAGAGAGAGCTTCGTTTGATGTAAGGGCAAGCGGCATGAAGTCGGTGCCGGTTGCAAATTCCTTCCCGTCAACTGCAAGTTTGTTGCCGGGTCCGGCTTCAACTGCCACGCTGACCTTAAAGGGCTGCAGCCCTTTGCCTGTGAACGGAACGGCACCTGCCTTCTCAAATTCCTTCCTTATGAACAGGGCTGCAAGAGAGTCGCTCCCTGTGCCTGTCCCCCTTCCCGCAAACCTGTCGGAGGCGAGCTGTCCGGCAAGAAAGCCAAGCTCATCGGTTGTAATTGCTGCCTTCCTGCCCGTGCCGGCGCAGGAAGTGATGAAAATGGCAGTACATATAATTAAAAATGTTCTCATAATCACAGTTATCGTGCCGACAAAAATAGCAATCTTTTGATACGCCGCGTGTGTGATATTTGCAATTAGCCTGTTGCCGGGGGTGTTAAAAACAAAAAGCCGGGAAAACAGTCTTGTTGCTTTCCCGGCAGTGTATTGACATGACAGGCTGCATGCAGCCTTATTTTCATTCGAATTGCATGATTGCCTTCTTAATCAGGGAGATGGCGTCACGCAGCTGCTCCTCGGTGATTACGAGGGGAGGAGCGAAGCGGATGATGTGACCGTGGGTCGGTTTGGCCAGCACTCCCAGTTCCTTCATCGCGAGACATACATCCCATGCTTCCTTGCCGTTCTTCGGCCTTATAACTATCGCATTGAGAAGACCTTTTCCGCGCACCAGTTCAATCATATCGGATTTGACGGCCCTCATCTCATCACGGAAGATTTTCCCGAGTTTTTCGGCCTTTTCCGCAAGTTTTTCCTCCTTAACGACTTCGAGGGCAGCTATTCCGACCTTGCATGCGAGCGGGTTACCGCCGAAGGTGGATCCGTGTTCGCCCGGCTTTATTGTAAGCATTATCTCATCATCAGCCAGCACTGCTGATACCGGCAGTACGCCTCCCGAGAGAGCCTTGCCGAGGATCAGGATGTCAGGACGCACTCCCTCATGGTCACATGCCAGGAGCTTGCCCGTACGGGCTATGCCGGTCTGAACTTCGTCGGCGATGAAGAGCACATTGTTCTTTTTGCAGAGATCGTATGCTTTTTTGATATAACCTTCTTCCGGAACAAAGACACCTGCTTCGCCCTGTATGGGCTCAACGAGGAAACCTGCCACATCAGGATCAGCCAGCGCCTTCTCCAGGGCCGGAATGTCATTATAGGGGATTGTTATGAACCCGGGGGTGAACGGACCGTAATCCTTGCGTGCATCGGGATCGGTTGACATTGAAACGATTGTGATTGTGCGTCCGTGGAAGTTGCCGTCACAGACTATGATCTTCGCCTGGTTTTCCCTGATTCCCTTTACGAGGTAAGCCCACTTGCGGCAGAGTTTCAGCGCGGTTTCGTCGCCTTCTGCGCCGGTGTTCATCGGAAGCACCTTGTCATATCCGAAGTATTTTGTCACATACTCTTCGTAGTCACCTAGTACCGAGTTGAAGAACGCTCTTGACGTAAGAGTCAGTTTTGCAGCCTGTTCTGTCAGTGCTCCGATAATCTTCGGGTGGCAGTGACCCTGGTTCACCGCGGAGTAGGCCGAGAGAAAGTCATAGTAGCGCTTTCCGTCCACGTCCCAGACAAAAGGACCCTGGCCCCTGTCAAGCACTACCGGCAGCGGATGGTAGTTATGCGCCCCGTACTTCTCTTCCCGTTCAATGTAATCATGAGATTTCATAGCTGTATGTTTTTTCTGTTATGTTCTGAGGGTGGCAATGATACAAAGGTTTTTCGACAAAAAGAAAGACTGGAATCATGTTTCTTCATCAAGCAGGTCAGGCCTTTTTTCACGGGTGATGCGGAGCGACTCCTCAAAGCGCCATTTTTCGATTTCCGGTGTGTTTCCGCCAATGAGGATATCCGGCACTCTCCATCCGTTGAATTCTGCCGGCCTGGTATACTGCGGCGGTGCGAGGAGGCCGTCCTGGAATGAATCCGACAGCGCTGATTCAGCGTCGGATATGGCTCCAGGCAACAGCCTTACGATGGCGTCTGTGATTATCGCTGCAGGAAGTTCACCGCCTGTAAGGACATAGTCTCCTACAGATATCTCCCTGGTAATCAGGTGATCCCTGATTCGCTGGTCTATCCCTTTGTAGTGCCCAGCCAGGATTATGATATTTTCCTTCATTGACAGCTCATTGGCCACCGCCTGTGTAAACCGCGTTCCGTCAGGGGAGGTGTAGATGATATCATCGTATCTTCTCTGAGAAGTGAGATGGGTGATGCAATTGTACACCGGTTCAATCATCATAACCATTCCGGCGCCACCGCCGAAGGGATAGTCGTCGGTGCTTTTGTGCTTATCCGTTGAATAGTCGCGGAGGTTGACAATGTTGATTTCTGCGATCCCCTTCTGACGGGCCCTCCGGATGATTGATTCGTCAAACGGACTTCGCAGAAGTTCAGGCAGTACCGTTATTATGTCGATTCTCATAAAAATCCCGTTTCGTAAATCTAATATTGTTTTTTCGTATATTTGAAAACGTCAAGTCGAAATTAACCAATTAAAAAGTTTAGAACATGGGAAAATTTGTTATCTCAAAAAGGAAAAACGGTGAGTTTCAGTTCAACCTTCTTGCCGGCAACGGACAGGTAATTCTTACCAGCGAGGGTTATGCATCAAAGCCTTCATGCATGAACGGTGTCAAGTCGGTTATGAAAAATGCCGCTGATGCGAAGAGGTTCGAGCCCAAGGTTGCAAAGAACGGCAAATTCCATTTCAACCTGAAAGCCGGTAACGGCCAGGTGATCGGAAAGAGCGAACTTTATGAATCACAGGCCAGCTGTGACAACGGTATTACCTCAGTGAAAAAGAACGCACCGGCCGCAACTATCGACGACCAGACAAAAGCCTAGTTACTATTTACTCTCGTAGACGATTTTACCGTCTGTGACAGTATAATCCGTTTTAACTGACATAATCATCTCCTCAGGGGTATTGAAGATATTTTCTGAGAGGATGGTTATGTCTGCAAGATAACCCTCCCTGAGCATTCCCTTCCTTTCTTCCATAAACTGGGAATAAGCTGCACCGAGGGTATAGTATTCAATGGCTTTCTCCATGCTCAGTTTTTCCATCGGGAACCATCCGTCACCCTCTTCTCCCTTACGGTCCTTGCGCGTTACGGCTGCATAAAGTCCCTCCATCGGATTGAGGGGCTCCACGGAATAATCGGTTCCGAAGGCAAGTTTTGCTCCGCTGTCGGCGAGGCTCTTCCAGGCGTATGCCCAGCGGCTCCGTTCCGTGCCTATTCTCTTTTCGGCGAAACGCTTGTCGGTAATGCAGTGGGTGGGTTGCATTGACGGTATCACACCGAGAGCTGCAAATCGCGGTATGTCCTGTTCAATAAGTATCTGGGCATGTTCGGAGCGGTGGCGGCTGTCGCGGACACCGTTGACCTCCCGGGCCTTTTCATAGGCATTGAGTATCCAGTTGTTTGCCTTCGGCCCGATGGCATGAATACCTATCTGGAATCCCCGGCTGTCGGCGGCTAGAACACGCGCCTCAAGTTCTTCGTAGCTCATCTGCGGCAGACCTGTCTTCTCCGGTTCATCATCGAACGGCCCGAACATCATTGCGGTGGCCGAGCCCAGCGTGCCGTCCATGAAATCTTTCAGGTAACCGAACCGGAGCCAGTCGCCTGATGCAGGGTACTTCTGCCGCAGCGTCTCATACCTGTCGAGCCGTTCAGGATCTGCCGTGAGCTCGCCGCCGATGTCGATGCGGCTGGTGAGCTTCCCGGCAGCCATTATTGAGTCATACATGTCAAAGTCGGCGCTGCCCGGGATCTGGATGCTTGTAATACCATAACCTGCTGCCTGTCCCAGCGCAAGGAGATAGCCCCGCCATTCCCTCTCACGCTCCTCTTCCGGAGTGCGCTCCACCTTAACTTCACCTGTCTTAATGAGCGCCATGGCGCTCTCCTTGAGAATGCCCGTGGGTTCGCCGGTGACCGGGTCACGCATGATTTCTCCTCCGAACGGATCGGGAGTGTGGCTGGTGATGCCTGAGTTCCTGAGCACGTAGCTGTTTACCAGCGCGCTGTGACCGTCGGTTCGGCGCAGCACGACAGGGTTTTCGGGGGAGACAGCGTCAATCAGCTCCTTCGTCGGCCATTCACGCGTTGTGAACATCTCGTGTTCCCAGTGGCCGCCGTAGATAAGCTGCCCTTTCTGTGAAACAGCCACCTGGTCCCTGACCTTTTGTGTTATGACTGACGGGTCAGTTATATACCTCAGTTCTATGTAATCCGGATCAACCGGTCCGAAGTGGGCATGCGCATCATTGAATCCCGGAAGCACTGCGCGGCCGGCGGCATCGATAACCTTAGTGCTTGCGGGGTCAATATGCCGGCGTACCTCTTTGTCGGTCCCCACTGCAAGTATCCTGTTCCCCCTGACCGCAACAGCCTCCGCATACGGATTGAGTGAGTCAGCAGTAAATACTACTCCTCCGGTGATTACCAGGTCAGCCTTCTCAGCCTTACTGCAGCCAGATGCAACAATAATTAACAGTGCCATAATGATTAAAATTCCCTGTTTCATGACAATGATTTTCGTAAAACCAGCGCAAGATATGAAAATACACATTACTTTAGGTGCCAGTAAACCTGTGAACATAAACTCCAATTCTTAATCCCATGAAAAACAAGGTCATTCCGCCCGGGTACATTTTTACCAGGCGCTATTCAAACTATGTTTTCATTCTCCTTTTCCTCCTTTACCTGTTCGACTATGCCGACAGGATGGTTGTCAGTTCAATGTTTTCATACATTCAGACAGATCTGGGAATCAATGATTTCCAGTCGGGATGGCTGGTTTCGGTCATCTACCTGACCATAGGACTGCTGACCTTTCCCGTTTCCCTTGTCATTGACAGGTGGAGCAGAACCAAAACGATAGGTATCATGGCCATAGTCTGGAGCCTTGCAACGTTACTGTGTGCATTCACCGGCAATTATGTGCAGCTGTTTCTTGCACGGGTGCTCATCGGTTTCGGCGAAGCCGGATATGCACCGGGCGGAAGCGCACTGATTTCGGGCATGTACCCTATTGAAAAGCGTTCAAAGATGATGGGCCTTTGGAATGCATCAATTCCGATAGGTTCAGCCATAGGCGTAACCATGGGAGGGATAATAGCAAGTTCCTGGGGCTGGAAACATGCCTTCGGACTTGTAGCCCTTCCCGGACTGATTATTGCGATTCTGTTCCTGTTCGTCAAGGATTACAAAACAGTTGCCCTGTCGAAAGTGGATGACGCAAACCGGAAGGTCAGGATGGAGCGGAAGGATATTGTCAAGGAGTTTCTGCGCAAGCCCTCAGTGATATTCACCTATTTTGCAATGACAGCCATTGTCTTTGTGACAACGGCCTTACTTGTATGGCTTCCGAAGTTCTTCCAGGTGACCAGCGGGATGGATCCCAAAAAGGCAGGAAGCCTTGCAGGAGCTGTTATGATGCTGGCGCTGGTGGGAGCACCGCTGGGAGGATATATTATTGATGCATGGAGGAAGAAGATGCCGACTGCCAGGATGATCTACCCGGCGATTTCTACTCTTTTCTCGGCATTCCTTCTTTTCATGGCGCTGTATGTATTCAAGGGCACAATGCAAATTGTCACGCTGTTCATCTTCGGGATATTCATAATGCAGTTTATCAGCGGGGCGGCAGCTGTTACGCAGGACGTAATTCACCCGGGGCTTCGGGCTACATCATATGCCATTGCCGTGCTTGTGCAGAACCTGCTCGGTTCCTTTACGGCACCCATTGCCCTCGGGAGGATCTCTGACCTGACAAATATCCAGACAGCCGTAAGCATTCTTCCCTTCTCGCTGGTGCTTGGAGGATTGCTGTTCCTGATAGGGGCAAGGTACTATGTAAAGGATATGAAAAAGGTTGCACCTGTAACGCTTGAGGCTGAATAGGATTGCCTTACTGCATCGGTTTAGGTGCTGTTCCGCAGTTGCAATTGTACTTTGGGAGATGATTTAAAGTTATTATAGTAGATTTGCATTTCGAAAAAAAGAGAAGATGAAAGAGCTTTTGCGGAACAAATTCTTCAAATTCGGCATTGCCGGAGTACTTTACATCCTGTGGGTAATATGGGTAGGCAATTACTGGCTGCTGCTCGGACTGCCCATCGTATTTGACATCTATGTCACCAAAAAGGTAAACTGGTCCTTCTGGAAGAAGCGGAACGGTAAAAACCACATTGTTATTGAATGGCTTGATGCACTGATCTTTGCGGTTATTGCCGTAACCCTGATCAATATCTTTCTGTTCCAGAACTACCGTATACCAACACCCTCAATGGAGAAGACACTCCTGGTGGGTGATCACCTTGCAGTCAGCAAGGTTGCTTACGGACCACGCATGCCAAATACCCCCATTGCCTTCCCGTTCACCCAGCATACGATGCCATTAACGGGAGGAAAGGGGAAGTCATGGTCAGACCTCGTTCACTGGGATTACAAGAGGTTAAAGGGATTCGGACACGTTAAGAACAATGACATAGTGGTGTTCAACTTCCCTGCCGGCGATACCGTATGCCTTGAACAGCAGGCAGTAAGCTATTACGAGATACTCAGGGAGCGTATAGAGATGCTCACAGCCGACGATATCAGGTCGGGCAAGCCTATGAAAAGCAGGGATGAGTATTATGCGCTTGCCAGGCAGATGATCTGGAATGAGTATACCGTAATCTACCGTCCTGTTGACCGGCGTGACAACTATGTAAAGAGATGTGTGGGTATACCCGGTGACACAATCCTGATCCAGGGAGGGAAACTCATTGTGAACGGCCGGGAAGTTCCGGAATATGAGACCCAGCAGACATCATACTACGTAAGGACAAACGGCACCCGTATCAATCCCAAGGCATTTGAAAGGATGGGCGTGTCAAAGTCGGATCAGTCGATCATGCTCTCCGGAACCGTTTACAGGCTGCCGCTGACAAAGGAAAACGCGCAGACAATCTCGGGTTTTGCAAATGTTACCGGCATTGAGGCTGACTACCACAGGCCCGGTGAATATACCCCTGCCGTCTTCCCCAATGACCCTCAGTACCGCTGGAATGAGGACTACTTCGGGCCGCTGTGGATACCGAAGAAGGGTACGACTGTGAAGCTTGACATGACCAATATCTGCTTTTATACCTCAATCATAGATATATATGAGCAGAATGACCTGGAGATCCGTGATTCTGTTATATATATTAACGGTGCACCGGCTGACAGTTATACATTCAGGATGGATTACTACTGGATGATGGGTGATAACCGCCACGGGTCATCTGACTCTCGCTACTGGGGATTTGTCCCGGAGGATCACATCGTGGGACGCCCGGTGCTTGTATGGCTCTCCATTGACAAGGAAGCACAGGGATTCAAAAAGATAAGATTCAACAGGTTCTTCAAGGGAGCAAAGAGGTAAATAAAAAAGCGGGCCGCGGCCCGCTTTATTTTTATTCCTTGACTTTGTCCACTATTGCCTTGAAGGCTTCGGGGTGGTTCATCGCCAGGTCAGCGAGGGTCTTGCGGTTGAGGGTGATGCCCTTCTTCTCAAGCCCGCCGATGAACTGCGAGTAACTCATTCCGTGAAGGCGAACTCCGGCATTGATCCTCTGAATCCAGAGTGCGCGGAACTGTCCCTTCTTGTCCTTGCGGTCACGGTACGAATAGGCAAGACCCTTCTCAAGCACGTTCTTGGCAACGGTGTAAACGTTCGCGTTGTTGCCGAAGTAACCTTTTGTCTGCTTGAAGATCTTCTTTCTTCTTGCCTTCGATGCTGGTGCGTTTGTTGCTCTTGGCATTTTGTTTTCTCTTTTTCGGATGTAAGCGCCCCTTAAGGTCTTTTCAGCTTGACATCCCGGTTAATAATTCTGTTGATTAACTCTCCTACAGGCGGTAAATACTACTTCAGTCCGAGCAGAAGCTTAACGTTCTTCTGGTCTGCCTTATCCACCAGTCCGTCATATGTAAGATTCCTCTTACGCTTGGTCGACTTCTTGGTAAGGATGTGGCTCTTGAAAGCATGCTTACGCTTGATCTTACCTGTACCGGTCAAAGAAAATCTCTTCTTTGCACCCGGATTTGTTTTCACTTTTGGCATTTGTATATATATGTATAAAAAATTGCTATTTCTTCTTTTTGGGTGAAAGGATGATGATCATTCTCTTTCCCTCCAGTCTGGGAGTCTGATCCACCTTGCCGTATTCATCGAGGTCACTTACGAACCTGGCAAGTAGTTTTTCTCCCTGTTCCTTGAATAGGATGGACCTTCCCTTGAAAAAGACATACGCTCTTACCTTGGCACCTTCTTCCAGGAAATTGATCGCATGCTTCAGCTTGAAATTGTAATCATGATCATCGGTGTTGGGCCCGAAACGAATCTCTTTTACAACAATCTTGGCTGCATTGGCTTTGATCTCCTTCT
>CAZUIF010000023.1:0-58010 GCA_964621005.1 uncultured Rikenella sp. | reverse complement strand
CATGTAGATATGGGGTTTTTTAAAAGTTGGAGGAACTCTGCGGGTTTTTTTATATAATTTAAAACTAACTTATGATCATAGCACAGATAACAACAGGGATATGTCTCGCCATCGGCGGGGCGGCCCTTATCGCAGGATCAGCACTGTCATTTTACCTGTGGCAGGTGATGCTGCGAAACAGGAGGAAGAAGATAATTTCAGAAGCGGAAGCCGAAGCCGAGGTGATAAAGAAGGAAAAGATTCTCCAGGCCAAGGAACGGTTTCTGCAGCTCAAGGCAGAACATGAAAAGGTAATTAACGAGCGAAACAACAGGATTACCCAGGCTGAAAACAGGATCAAGCAGAAAGAGCTTACACTTTCACAGAAACTTGAAGAGGCACAGCGCAGGAAAAATGAAGTTGATGCCATCCGCGATAACCTGTCGCAGCAGATGGAACTGCTTGACAAGAAGTCGGAGGAGGTCGCAAAGCTTCACCGCCAGCAGGTGGACCAGCTTGAGGCTCTGTCGGGCCTCTCGGCCGAAGAGGCAAAGAACCAGCTAATTGATTCGCTGAAGGAAGAAGCCAGGACAGACGCTATGTCATATATCAACGAGATCCTTGATGATGCAAAGATGACAGCCACCAAAGAGGCCAAGCGTGTAGTACTCATGGCAATACAGCGTGTTGCCGCAGAAACGGCAATTGAAAACGCGGTAACTGTATTCCATATAGAATCTGACGAAATCAAGGGGCGCATCATTGGCCGGGAAGGACGCAACATCAGGGCCCTCGAGGCTGCAACAGGAGTGGAGATCATAGTTGACGACACACCCGAGGCAATAGTCCTTTCAGGGTTTGATCCTGTCCGCCGTGAGATAGCCCGCCTGGCGCTGCACCAGCTTGTGACCGACGGCCGCATACACCCGGCCCGCATCGAGGAGATAGTTGAAAAAACACGCAAGCAGGTAGAAGAGGAGATAGTTGAGATAGGCAAGAGAACCACCATTGACCTGGGTATCCACGGGCTTCACCCGGAGCTCATCAGGCTGGTGGGTAAGATGAAGTACCGTTCTTCATACGGACAGAACCTGCTTCAGCACTCACGTGAGGTTGCCAACCTGGCATCGATAATGGCTGCCGAACTGGGTCTTAACCCGAAGCTTGCAAAGCGGGCAGGGCTGTTGCATGACATCGGCAAGGTGCCTGATGACGAGCCGGAACTGCCGCACGCAGTACTTGGCATGAAGCTCGCCGAGAAGTACAAGGAGAAGCCTGAGGTTATCAATGCCATCGGTTCTCACCATGACGAGACTGAGATGACAACCCTGATTGCACCGATAGTGCAGGTTTGCGACGCCATCTCCGGAGCTCGTCCCGGTGCAAGACGCGAGGTCATAGAATCATACATAAAGAGGCTCAATGAACTTGAATCGGTTGCCCTCTCTTATCCCGGGGTGACCAAGACATATGCAATACAGGCAGGAAGGGAGCTGAGGGTTATTGTAGGGGCTGACAAGGTATCAGACAAGGATACCGAGAACCTCTCCTTTGAAATTGCACGCAAGATACAGAACGAGATGACCTATCCGGGTCAGATCAAAATCACGGTAATAAGGGAGACAAGGGCAGTTAACTACGCCAAATAAATGAAAAAACTGAAGATCCTTAACATTGTTGGTGCGAGGCCTCAGATCATCAAGGCCTCCGCCATCAGCCGGGCGATTGCAGGGGAGTTTTCAGGGGAGATAGAGGAGGTCGTCGTTCACACCGGCCAACATTATGACAGGGAACTGTCAGACGTGTTCTTCGATGAGCTCGAAATAAGAATGCCTGATCATAACCTGCAGGTAGGGTCAGGCCGTCACGGCAGGCAGACAGGGATGATTATGGAGCGTATCGAGGATGTGATCCTGGACGAAAAGCCTGACTGCGTTGTTATCTACGGGGATACGAATTCAACCCTTGCTGCAGCGCTGGCAGCCTCAAAGCAGCATTTCCCGGTTGTGCACATAGAAGCCGGAATGAGGTCGTTCAACAAGACGATGCCGGAGGAGCTTAACCGCATCATGGCCGATCATGCCTCCACCTTGCTTATTGCACCCACCAACGCTGCTTTCAAGAACCTGATGGCCGAGGGGTTCCGCCCGGAGAACGTGGCTCCCTACTCTATCAACAATCCGAGGGTCTTCCTTACAGGCGACATAATGTATGACAACAGCCTGTTCTACGCCGACCTGGCCGAGAGGAAAAAACAGGATTTCCTTGCCGGAACAGGAGTGGGGGATAAGGAATTCGTCCTTGTGACAATTCACCGTGATTCAAACACTGATGATCCCGGAAGGCTCAGTGCCATATTCAGTACGATCAGGGAACTGTCAGAGGCAAACTCGATGCCAATGATAATGCCACTGCACCCGAGGACGATGATTGCACTCCGCAACCGTGTTCCTGAGCTTTATGCGGCCATATCGGAGCATCCCTTCCTGAGGGTGGTGCCCCCGGTGTCATTCCTTGAAATGATACTTCTGGAAAAAAGGGCAAGATTAATAGTCACAGACTCCGGCGGTGTGCAGAAGGAGAGTCATTTCTTCTCACGTCCCTGCATTGTACTCAGGAAGGAGACGGAGTGGGTGGAACTTGTAAGGAACGGCACTGTGAAGCTGGCAGATGCTGACCCGGTCAAAATAAGGGAAGCATGGGACTTTTTCATGACCAATGAAGGGACATTGCAGTATCCGGCTTTCTACGGAGACGGCAAAGCTGCAATTACAATACTGAAGGAGATACTTGCTGTTTTCAGGAGCTGAGTCCTTCTAGAACCTGTGCCGCAAGTTCCCTGATTGCCGGCTTATAATCATTGAGGAACTCGCCAGTCACCCTGTTGCCTATCACAACGCAGACTGTAAGTGCCTTGTGGTTCAGTAATTTTGACAGGCCGTATATTGCCGAACTTTCCATTTCATAGTTGGTTATCCGCTGCCCTCTGAAACTGAATGACGTGATATTGTCATTAATTTCATTGTCAAATGGCTCGAGCCTTAGCCGCCGTCCCTGAGGCGCATAGAATCCCGGAGTGGATATGGTAATACCCCTGGCAATGCCGGTTGCAATTTTCTCAAGCAGGGAGTCATCGGCAGCAACAGCATAAGGGTAGGCAAGCACATCAGGCCATTCGAGATGCGTTGCCAGTGCATCTGCGAGCATGTGGTCAAGACACCATTCATAACCTTCGTAGAAATGGAGCACGCCGTCAAACCCGACAGCCTTGGCTGTAGCAATGAAAGACCCCACGGGAAGATCAGCCTGCAGTCCCCCGGTGGTGCCGATCCTGACAAACGTGAGTGACCGTGGTTCTTCCACTGCCACTCCTGTTGCAAGGTCAATATTTGCGATTGCATCCAGCTCGTTGATCAGTATATCGATGTTGTCTGTTCCAATGCCTGAGGATATTATGGTTATCTCCGTGTCATGGAAACTGCCAGTCACCGTTGTGAACTCCCTGTTGCTCTTGCGCACTCTCACCGCATCAAGCATGCCGGCGATCATGTCAACCCTTCCCGGGTCACCTACAATAATTATTTTGTCAGAAATCTCTCCGGGAAGGAGATGAAGGTGAAACACTGAGCCGTCAGGGTTTGTTATAAGTTCTGTTTTTTTCATTGCCTCTGGAATAAGCTGCAAAAATACAAAAAATGTCATCCGTATGCCATTTACATGACAGTATGCCAGAGCGGTTATTTTTTTGTTAATTTAACAATTGCCTCCTTTTGTGTTGCGGTGATGGGTTTATCTTTGCTGACAGACCCGAACCCGAGATTTATGCACAACACCTACAGGTACATGAGAGCCCTCAGGGCCATTTTGACATTAGCGTTCATTGCCATTCTGAGTATAGGCACAGCAATGGGAGCCCGGCAGGAGAAGAAAAGATCAGAAGCGGTACGTACATCCGGATCAATCCAGGTTGACGGAAGACTTGATGAAGCCTCATGGCAGGGGGCTTCTCCCGCTACAGATTTCATCATTTACAATCCGCAGAACGGGGAGCCATCCTCATACAGGACGGAAGTGCGCATTCTGTATGATGACGATGCCCTTTATATCGGAGCCTTCATGTATGACACTACCCCTGACAGCATATTTACAGAACTTGGGCAGAGGGATGAAGGTGATATCAATGCTGATCATTTCTGGGTGGAGATCTCTCCGTTCAACGACGGCCTCAACGGAGATATGTTCAAGGTTTCTGCATCAAACGTGCAGATAGACAATAAAATGACTACTTCGGATGACTGGGGGCACAACAGTGACACCTGGGACGCAGTGTGGCAGAGCCGGACAAGAGTCAGTGAAGAGGGATGGGTCGCGGAACTGAAGATCCCGTATTCCGCCCTCCGTTTCCCGAGGTCGGCGACGCAGCTCTGGGGCATTAACTTCTGGCGTGAGGTGCGTCGTACCAGGGAGACCTCTTCCTGGAACTTCGTCACCAAGGAATTCGGATCATCTATTGCCCATCTCGGGGAACTGACCGGGATCAGGAACATTAAGCCTCCGCTCAGGCTCTCGCTTGTGCCCTACGTGTCAGGATACATTGAGAAAGTAGGTGGTGAGCCGGGACTGGGAACCTCATATAATGGCGGACTCGATCTCAAAGTGGGTCTTACGGAGAGCTTTACCCTCGATGCAACTCTTATTCCCGATTTCGGACAGGTGCAGTCTGATGACCGTGTACTCAACCTTTCGCCGTACGAGGTCAAGTATAATGAGAAGCGACCATTCTTCATGGAAGGAACGGAGCTTTTCAACAAGGGTGACATCTTCTATTCGCGCCGTATAGGCGGAACCCCTCACCTGGTCAGGGAGGTCTATGACCTGGTGGATGAAAATGAAATCATAACCCGAAATCCTGCTGAAGTAAGCCTTATTAATGCCACAAAGATTTCAGGCCGCACAAGCGGCGGTCTCGGCATAGGGGTATTCAATGCGGTGACCAACAGTACGTGGGCGGAAGTGGAAAACACCCTGACCGGAGAAACAAGGCGGATAATGACAGAACCGCTTACGAACTACAATATGCTTGTGGTTGACCAGACACTTAAAAATGATTCCTACATAAGTGCCATGAACACAAGTGTCATCAGGGCGGGGGAAAACAGCGAGAACTTCTATACTGCCAACGTCTCCGCCTTTGACGCCCTGGTCAAGACTGCCAACAGGCTTTGGTCTGCTTCCGCCGGCGCGGCCCTGAGTCAGAAGTATTACTCATCTGAACCGACTGCCCTGGGACATTCCCTCGGTTTCAATGCAGGCAAGACCGGTGGGAAGTTCAGGACTGACTATAACTTCAATCTAATGAGTGATACCTATGATCCCAATGACATGGGTTACCTCAGGAACAACAATGAAATAAGCCATTCAATAGACTTCGGGTACAATACCTATGAGCCCATGGGGAACATTATGTCAACGCGCTCCTCGGTTGATATAAGTTACAACCAGTTATTCATGCCAAGGGCTTTTACAGGGGCCGGTATTGAATTTGACGGGATGCTTCTGCTTATGAATTTCTGGTCATTCTCACTTAACCTTGAGTTCACCCCCTGGGGGGAAAACGACTATTTTGAGCCCCGTACCCGCGATATGTCAATGTACTACCACCGACCGCCGGCATTTGCAGCCAGTTTCAGGGGTGACACTGACAAGAGCAAAAGGTTTTACGTCGAGGGCAATGCCGAATACATGAATGCCTGGTCTGAGTACGGACAGCATGGATACGCATGGTCATTGCAGCCTGAGTTCAAGGCAAGCAGGCGCTTCTCCTTCGACTACTCCCTGGGGATTGAAAAAATGTTCAATGACATCGGGTTCGTTCCCGGCAATCCCGGTGAGGGAATCACATTCGGAAAACGCGATGTGGCAACAGTTACAAATACACTTTCTGGTGCTTTCATCTTCTCGGCGAATTCATACCTTACCCTGAGGGGAAGACACTACTGGTCAAGAGCTGACTATAACGACGAATATTTTACCCTCATGTCCGACGGCAGCCTTACAGACCGGGTCTATTCAACACCGCTGGGCAACAATGACGTCAACACCAATTACCTGAATATTGACGTTGTATATACATGGAGGTTTGCCCCTGGAAGTGAGCTCTCACTTGTCTGGAAGAATTCAATATGGTCAGAGGGAGATGTAATAATCACGCGCGGACTTGACAATTTCACAGACCTGCTCTCGATGCCCCAGACAAACAGTCTGTCATTGAAAATTTTATACTACCTTGACTACCAGAATTTCAGGAGGTTGTTTAACTAAAAGTAATTAAGAAACAAGATGATACAAAGGATACAGACATTGCTTCTCCTGGCAGCTGCAATACTTTCCGGACTGTTGCTTTCAGGTGATATAATCCGGCTGACAGCCGGCAATTCCACTGTTTTCAGCTTCGGTTTCACGGGCATGGGTGAACAGGGCGGAGAAGCGGTGCAGCGCCTGTGGCCGATGACGGTAATCCTTGCTATTGTCCCGGTTCTGGCTTTCGTGGCTATATTCCTTTACAGGAACCGGCCATTGCAGATGAGGCTGACGATGCTGGTGCTTCTGCTTTCGCTGGGCACCCTTATACTGGGGGCATTCTACGTCCTGATGTTTGACAGGAAGATTGACGTGAATGTCATGTGGAGGGTAAAGGCACTCTTCCCTCTCATAACCGCCATACTGGCATGGCTGGCTTACCGGGCTATACTCAGGGATGAAATAAAGGTCAGGTCATATGACCGGCTCAGATGATCTCCATCCGCTCCTGGTCTGTGATCTTCTCGCAGTAATGGCATTTAAGGGCAACAGGCCTCTTTGATACCACCCTGAAGCGTGTCGTCACCTTTTCGAAGTTCGTAATGCACTTGGGATTCATACACTTGGCAATCGCGGTGATGTTGTCGGGAACCTCCACGACGCGTTTTTCGATCACCTTGTAATCCCTTATTATATTAAGCTTTGCATTGGGTGCCACAAGGGCGATCCTGTTGATGTCATCATCCTCGAAGAACTTGCCGGCGATCTTGATGATGGCTTTCTTGCCGTCAGTCTTGCTTTCGAGGTTTGTTCCGAATGTTATCTGGTTTTTAATCCTGTCGAGTCCCAGTATCTTGATAACCTTGAAGAGAGTGCTGGCAGGAATATGGTCAATCACTGTTCCGCTTTCGATAGCACTGACCAGCAGCTGTTTCGGATCATTTATGTTTTTCATCGCTTCTTATTTTAATCCAAGTAATGTGCAGATGATTGCCTGCCTTGTGAAAACCCCGTTCAGGGCCTGTTCAAAGTAGTAGGCTTTTTCGTTTGCATCCACATCGGTGCTTATTTCGTTAACTCTTGGAAGGGGATGGAGAATCTTCATTCCCGGCCTGGTCTCAGAAAGCATATGGTCATGGAGGACATAGGCGTTCTTGACCTTTTCATACTCCATCGGATCGGAGAAGCGTTCGCGCTGAACGCGTGTCATATAGATTATATCGGCCATGTTGATCACCTCGTTCAGGTCAGCCGTTTCATAATAGTCAAGGCCCAGGTTGCGGAGGTAGAGCTTATATTCGTCAGGCATCCTTAGTTCCTCGGGTGCCACGAAATTGAAGGAGGTCTTCCAGCGTGACATGGCCATCAGCAGTGAATGAACGGTACGACCGTACTTGAGGTCGCCAACCATGCATATATTCAGGTTGTCAAGGGTTCTCTGGGTTTTGAGGATAGAATAAAGGTCAAGCAGAGTCTGCGTCGGGTGCTGGTTTGCACCGTCTCCGGCGTTGATAACAGGGACGGTTGATATCTCGCTTGCATAGCGTGCGCTTCCCTCTATGGGGTGACGCATGACGATCAGGTCAACGTAGTTGTTGACGGTTCTGATCGTATCATTCAGCGTTTCGCCCTTAGTAACACTTGAACTGGACGAGTCAGTGAACCCGATAACTTTTCCCCCGAGTTTGTTGACTGCACTCTCGAAACTGAGCCTCGTGCGGGTTGAAGGCTCAAAGAAGAGTGTCGCTACCACCTTGCCGTGAAGGATATCCTGAATGGGATTCTCTTCAAAATCCGCGGCAAGCCTGAGAATCCTTGTGATCTCCTCTGTGGTCAGATCATCAATTGAGACTAAGCTTCTGGGTTTCATTGGATTATGTTTTTACGTGCCTGAACTGCACAAAGTTATGACAACTGCACCTGAGAATAGCAGGTGTTTAAAACTATTTGAAAAATTCACAGTCTAAACAGCAGAGAGCCATTTCATCTTCAATCCGGGAATCTTTCCAAGCCGGCCGGTTACATGGTCGCCCCTTGAAGATCTGAATTCGATATCAACAGTCACATCAATGCCGCTGTAACTGTGATCAGACTGGCTGCAGGCTTCGTCCCTCAGTACCTTCATCACGTCATTCATGGATGTATAAGGAAAGGTGATCGACCATTTTTCCATCAGTTGTTTTTCAACGACGGTGGCGTTTGCAATTGCATCGGCAGCGGCGCTGCGATAGGCGTTTATCAGACCGCTGACTCCGAGGAGTGTGCCCCCGAAATACCTTATGACCACGATCAGGATGTTTGTCAGCTCTTTCGAGTTGATCTGGCCAAGTATGGGTCTTCCGGCTGTGCCAGAGGGTTCTCCGTCATCATTGATGCGGTAGGTTTGCCTGTCAGGGCCCAGTACCCAGGCAAAGCAATGATGCCTGGCATCATGGTACTCCTTTCTCAGGTCTGAGAGCCTGGTTTTTATCTCCTCCTGTGAGGTTACAGGGATTGCTATTGCAATGAACCTGCTGCCACGGTCTTTGAAAAGTCCCCGGGATTCTCCTTCAACGGTCCTGTATGTGTCTGAAAAGAGCATGCTTCCTGCGAAGATACGATGTGTTAGAATTCAAGGAGCGTCTTCGCGCCCCTGAAGAGTGTTATGAGTCCCATTATAACAAGTACGACGTAGACAATATTTGTAAAGGTTTTCTGGCTGATCCTGGCGACAAGGAAATCGCCGGTCCAGAGGCCTGCAAGGAGGGCAGGTACGGCACAGAGGGAAAGGATGACCGTTCCACTGGTGACCAGTCCTGAAATGAGATAGAATATCAGTGCGTAGGCTACGGCGAACAGGATGAATATTGAGATTATCGCATTGAATTTCTCCCTTGGTGTCTTCAGGGCAGACAGAATTATTGCCACCGGAGGTCCGGTGATCCCTGTAGCCCCGGCAAGCAAACCGCCAAACAGGCCGCTCATCGTCATGGCAGATTTGTCGGATATGTTTCTGAAACTTACTCCCCTTACCAGTGCGGTCACGATCAGGATAATGAGCACGCCCCATGTCAGCTGGATAAATGCAGGGTTTATATATTTCAGAACGAGAGTCCCTCCGGCAACGCCGATTCCGGTCCACAGGGCCATTCTTCCTAGAGGTTGCCCGGCAACAATACCCCTTGACCGCCTGTAATACAGGATTGAGAATATCAGGTTTATCATAGCGATAAACACGGCAGTATCGCTTACAGGCATAATAAACTGAATCAGCGGCACCGCGACAAGCGCGAGCCCGAAACCGGTAAAGCCCCTGACTATTGAAGCGATGAAGATTATTACTGAAACGGCAATTATATTTCCGGCAGTGAACATGCTATTCGTTATATAGGGCTAAATGCCTGAAATCTGAAAGGAACACTTCTGTCTGAGTCTCCCACCGTTCCGTTTCCTCATTAAGCGGGAGCCCCCGGGTGAGCACCTCGCGCATGCGGCTGTCGCCGGACAGTATATCAAAAGGCATCAGCCGGTATTCGTATTCATAAGGTGGCGGGTTGAATTTCAGTGCACCATCGGGTGAAGTGCGGATAATTGCATCAAAGAGATGAAGGGCTGTTGCAACCGGCCTGAAATCGGAAGGATCGGTGACATGTATCTGTATTCCCCTGCAGTAATCACCGGCATACTTGTTGAAGGTGGGGATGAAATCGTGCATCCTGAAACTGCACCCGGGAAGGTTTCGGCTTCTCATCTCCCCGAGGAGACTCCGTCCGTCAATCCACGGTGCACCTACAAGCTCAAAAGGTATTACAGTTCCCCTTCCCTCGGAGACATTCAGCGCTTCTGCCAGGACAGTACCGGGGTAGACTGCGGCTGACTGCTGTGTGGGCATATTGGGAGAGGGGAGGACCCACGGCAATCCGGTTTCACAGTACATTGAATTCCGGCTCCATCCTTCAGCCCTTATTACATTAAGCTCACATCCCGGAATATATTTTTCCCTGAGCCACAGTGCCATCTCTCCTATTGTCATCCGGTGGCAGAGCGGTATGCATGCTCCTCCAACGAATGTGAAATATTCTTCACTCAGTATTGGCCCGTCAACAGGTACCCTGCCTATCGGATTGGGCCTGTCGAGGATCCAGAGGGGTATCCCGGCTTCGGCGCATGCCTCCATACACAGTTTTACGGTCCAGATATAGGTATAAAGCCGTGCTCCGACATCCTGGAGGTCAGCTACAAGGACTTCGATGCCTTCCAGCATTTCGGGGGTCGGTTTGCGGTGTGTGCCATAAAGACTGTACACTGGTATGCCCATGATGGGATCAGTGGTACTTTCCCACTCAATCATATTGTCCTGGGTCTGGCCCGAAAGTCCGTGCTGGGGGCCGAACAGGGCTGCAAGGCTGCATTCATTGGTGCTGCCGAAGATTTCGGTTATATGCCTGTAATCTGACGCTACGCTTGATGAGTGGCACAGCAGGCCAATTTTCTTACCCCGCAGCCCGGCAGGCAAATTGCGGGTGACAACGTCAAGTCCCGATAGTACTTTCATATTCATGCAAAAATAGTTAAAAGAGCGGCGGCGGCAAGGACCTGCAGCCGCTCAGCAAGGAAAATATCAATATATTTACAGCCTCCTGTACAGGAGTTTTGTTAAAGCTTTAAAAACTAAGTATGAACCGTTTTCTCATCCTCTTTCTTTCTGTGGTGATGCTTTTTCCGTACCGGGCCACGGCGCAGGAAAGAATCACAAAGTACATTCCCTCTTCAAAGCCTGAGAGAATTGTCCTTAACATCACCGAAGAACCGGCAACTTCAATTGCAGTCACCTGGAGAACTGATACGTCTGTCAGTGAGACAGTTGCACACTTGTCACGTAATCTTTCCACCATTTTCCTGGCTGATTCAGCGAGGAGCGTTACAGGTACATGGCAGGATATTTCTGCAGACGGGGTGACCGCAAGGTTTCATTCAGTGATTTTCTCCGGTCTGACTCCGGGAACAGAATATGCATACCGGGTTGGTTCGGGGGCCAATGCCAGCGAGTGGTTTACATTCAAGACCGCTGAAAAAGGGGCAGCCCCCTTTACATTTCTCTGGCTGGGTGACTCACAGGGTCCCATTTCCTTATATGCAAGGGTAATCAGACAGGCTTTCCGCACAACACCTGACGCATCATTCATGATCTTTACCGGTGACCTTGTTGACGGAGGCTCATCCACCATGCTGCATGACGATGAGTGGGGCGAGTGGCACAGGGCTGCGGGATTCATTGCTTCGGAGGTACCGGTGGTTGCCACCCCGGGAAACCATGAATTCTATGACCCGCAGGCCAGGCAAAAGAGAGATCTGAACAAATACTGGAGACCTGGCTTTACACTTCCTGCAAATGGTCCGGTCGGCCTGGAGGAGACAACATATAGTTTTGATTACCAGGGCACAAGATTTATTATTCTAAGTTCTGATGATATGGTCAGAAATGAGGAATTCGCCCGCAGCACCACCGCATGGGTGGAAGGACTCCTGAAAAATAATCCCTGCAGGTGGACTTTAATGGCGTTTCATCATCCCTTCTTTTCAACATCTGCCAGGCGTGACAACAAGGCTGTAAGGGAAAATCTGAAGCCACTTGTTGACAAATACGGTGTTGACCTTGTGCTGAACGGGCATGACCACACTTACGCAAGAGGCACTGCAATGCCCGAAGGAACTGAAAGAAAAGGCAAGGCTGCCGGTACTGTATACGCTGTATCGGTCAGCGGCCCGAAGCAATACCAGCAGGATGCCAAACCATGGTGGGATAAGGGCTATACGAACACCCAGCTCTGGCAGACAATCCATGTTGACGGCAACATGCTGACATACAGGGCATATGATGCATCTGGCGCTGTGGCTGACGAGTTTGTTTTAACAAAGATGAAGGACGGAAGGAACAGGCTTGATATTCCTACTTCTTTAAAAATGAAATAATACCTGGAACATGAAACGGATACTGATCTTCTCTTTAGCTGCGCTTGTGGCTGTGCTGGCTCTCTCATGCACAGGGAGCAATGGCAGCCTTGAAATATACGCCACAACTGACCTTCACGGAATGCTTCTTCCTTTTGACAACACGGAAGGCGAGGCAACAGACCACTCTCTTGCCAATCTTGCGTCAGTAGTTGAGTCAAAAGGAAATGAGAACATAATTCTTCTTGACAACGGTGACATACTCCAGGGAGATCCGCTGGCATACTATTATAATTTCATTGATACAACCAGTACCCACGTCATTGCAGACATCCTTAACTATCTCGGCTATGATGCTGCTTCTGTGGGAAACCATGATATTGAGGCAGGCCATCCGGTCTATGACCGGGTGAGAAGGGAATACAAGTTCCCGATGCTTGCAGCAAATGCAGTTGACATAAACACAGGTGAACCCTATTTCAAACCGTATACCGTAATCAGGAAAAAAGGGCTTAAAGTGATTGTCTTCGGGCTTATCACCCCCTCCGTGCCACGCTGGCTGCCTGAATCGCTCTACAGGGGTATCAGGTTCGAAAACATGGTTGCCACTGCAAGGAAGTGGATGCCGGTGATACAGGGGGAAGATCCTGACCTGGTGGTAGGCCTGTTTCACTCCGGCATGGGAGATGAGAGCGACAGGGGTGATGATGAGAACAGCACACTTGCGGTGGCAATGAATGTGCCTGGTTTTGACGTCATCTTCTGCGGTCATGATCACAGACAGGATGTTAAGGAGGTGACTGATACGGAAGGCAACAAAGTACTGGTCCTTGACGGCGGAAGCAGGGCAGAGGCAGTGATGAATGTTTCCGTGGCCATGGAAAAGGATGAATCCGGCAGGAAGAAACCGGTTGTCAGCGGCAAGATTATCAGGATGAATACCTTGCCTGTATCGGAAGATTTTATAAAGAAATACAGTGAGGCCACTTCTGAAGTGAAGGAATATACATCGGAGATAATCGGCAGGTCAACTGCCACGGTCACGACCCGTGATGCTTTTTTCGGCCCCTCGGCCTTTGTAGACCTTATCCACCAGATGCAGCTCGACCTGGCAGGAGCACAGATTTCCCTGGCCGCTCCCCTCTCTTTTGACCAGAGCATTGCAGAGGGGGATCTCAGGATCAGGGATATGTACCGACTCTACCGTTTTGAAAACTTCCTCTATACAGTTAACATGACGGGAGGCGAGATAGACCGGCACCTGGAGCATTCCGCAACGCAGTGGTTCCGGACAATGGAGAATAAGGGTGATTATATGTTGAATTACCGGACCGATGACAGCGGTTCACCTGTCATTGTAAACGGAACTGCCAGGCTTCGCAACCCTTCCTATAACTTTGATTCTGCGATGGGCATTCGTTATACAGTGGATGTAAGCAAGCCCCAGGGAGCCAGGGTAAACATCACAGCTCTTGATGACGGGACGCCGTTCAGTTACAGCTCCACCTATACAGTGGCTGTGAACTCTTACAGGGCAAACGGCGGCGGCGGACATTTCCCTGCGGCCGGTATAACATCAAATGAGCTTGAAAGCAGGATCGTATCTGCAACGGAGCGTGATCTCCGTTACTATATGACTGAATGGATAAGGGAAAAAGGGACAATCTCACCCGTGGCTATGAGCCAGTGGAAAATAGTGCCCGCTTCATGGGCAGCTGAAGCTGAGAAAAAGGAAAGAAGACTGCTGTTTGGTGATAATTGATTTTTTTGGTTTTTATGAAGATATTTTCAAGACTTGCCGTTTTTGCTGTAATTTTCCTGACTCTTACCTCCGCCGGCAGCGTGAGGCAGAAACCGCTGAACCTTATACTGTTCATCGGTGACGGTATGGGGGTCTCACATGTATATGCAGCAATGACTGTATCAGGCAATACGATGACTTTCCCGGCCTTCCCGGTGACCGGGTTCAGCAGGACTCACTCGTCCAGCAGCTATTCAACTGATTCTGCAGCCGGCGGTACGGCGCTTGCTACAGGCGAAAAGACAAACAACAGGATGATCTCTGTGCGTCCTGACAGTACTCTGCTTGTCACCCTGCTTGAGCATGCAAGGGCTGCCGGCAAATCGACCGGGATTGTATGCACCAGTTCTCTCACTGATGCCACCCCGGCCACATTCACCGCACATGTTCCCCTGCGTTATGATTACCGTTCGATAGCTGAATGGTACGCTTGCGGAGCTGCTGAAGTATTCATAGGCGGTGGAAGGAAATTCTTTATGCCTGAAGTTGATTCCACAGGCAGTTATGACAGTTCGGAAGATGTCATATCCAGGCTTGAACGGGCTGGTTATGATATAACATATGACCTGAATTCATTCAGGGCATCTGAAGCAAGCCGCATTGCAGGCTTCATGTCAGACGGAGACATGCCAAGGATATTCGAGGGGAGGGATCCGCAATATCTTGCCTCGGCAACGGCCAAGGCAATAGATGTTCTGTCACGCAACCGAAAGGGATTTGTACTGATGGTTGAAGGGTCGGAGATAGATGATGCAGGACACAGTAACAGCACCTCGATGGTGACGGAGGAGATTCTTGACCTTGACAGGGCCGTTGCCGTTGCACACGAATTTGCGGCAGGGGACGGCAAAACCCTGATTGTTGTCACTGCTGATCATGAGACAGGTGGAATGAGCATCACGGGAGGAAACAATGAAAAGAGGGAAGTCACGGCTGCCTTCAGCTTCACAGGCCATTCAGGGGTGATGGTGCCGGTCTTTGCATACGGGCCCGGAGCCATTGAATTCACCGGAGTACAGGAGAACACTGACATTTTCCGGGATATGTTCAGATTGCTTTTCCCGGACAAAAAACGGAGATGAAAAAGATGGATAATGACGGTGCAGGACACACCCTGCCCCTGGTGGAAGAGTTCTATTCGGTACAGGGAGAGGGGTGTAATACAGGAAGGGCAGCCTACTTTATAAGGGTGGGCGGGTGCGATGTCTGCTGCAGCTGGTGTGATACGAAATATTCATGGAATGCCGAGCTGCATCCAATGGTGGATATAGAAGTTATTGCAGCGAATGTGGCAGCAGCAGGTGCGGATTCGGTGGTGGTTACCGGCGGCGAACCGCTTATGTGGGATATGGGACCGCTGTGTGACCTGCTCAGGTCAAAGGGGAAAGAAACATTTCTTGAAACATCCGGAGCATATCCCCTGACAGGGACATGGGACTGGATAACCCTCTCTCCGAAAAAGAACTCTCCGCCGCTGCCCGGGATATGGGATCTGGCCAACGAACTCAAGGTGGTTATACAGGATGGCACTGATTTTGAGGAAGCTGAAAGATACAGCCTGAAAGTGGGGGCCGGCTGCCAACTTCTTCTTCAACCAGAATGGAGCAGGTACAGGGAGATGATATCCGTGATAACAGAATATGTGAAGAGAAACACGAGGTGGAGGGTCTCGCTTCAGGCACACAAATTCATGCATATCCCCTGAATGAAAGGAAGAATTTCTGTCATAGTCTTCATGCTCCTGGTCCTGGCTCAGTGTACTGTCACAGGCCAGAATTTTCACACCCGCTCAAACAGGGCGCTCAAATATTATGATCAGGGCAAAAGGGATTATGATCTTCTCTACTATGACCGGGCTGAGGCCAGCCTGAAACAGGCAATTGCCGAGGACAGCCGGTTCTATGAGGCACACCTGGTTCTGGGCCAGCTCTATTCAGATACCGGTGACTGGGAGAAGGCTGTGACACATTACCGTGCTGCAGTCTCAATCGACTCGCTTTTCTTTATTCCCGCACTTTACAGCCTTGGCCGGGCTGAACTGCGTACAGGGAGATACTTTGATGCTGCAGGTCACCTGGATGCTTTTCTCAAACACCCCGGAATAAGCGCCAGGCTGAAGGGCGAGGCTGAGAAGATGCTTGCCAGCTGCCGGTTTGCCCTTTCGTTTCCCTCATCACTGTTCGGAGCAGAACCGGTCAGTGCCGGTGATTCGGTAAATACTGCACTTGACGAATACTGGCCGTCAGTTACCGGCGACGGACAGCAGCTTATCTTCACCCGTGAGGTGAAAAGGGCTGCCGGGTATGGCCGTGACTTCGGGCGAGACAGGCAGGAAGACTTTTACGTCAGCAGGTGGACCACAGGAGGTTACTGGGGAACGGCCCGCAATGCGGGAGCACCTCTGAACACGGCAGGGAATGAAGGGGCTCAGTCAATATCTTCAGATGGCAGGTATATGTTTTTTACTGCCTGTGACAGGAATGACGGACAGGGAAGATGTGACATCTATTATTCATCCAACGACGGAACCAGGTGGTCTCCGGGAGCAAACCTCGGCCCGCCTGTAAATACAACATACTGGGAATCTCAGCCGTCAATCAGTCCCAACGGGAGAATGCTTTTTTTCGTAAGCAACCGCCCGGGCGGACAGGGAGGCATGGACATATGGTATTCCATCCTTGGTAGTGACGGCAGGTGGGGCAAACCTGTCAATCCCGGAAAGGCAATTAACACCGCTGGTGACGAATTCTCGCCGTTCATCTACTTCAACGGGAGGACGCTCTATTTCTCATCCAACGGACGCGAGTCATTCGGCGGCCATGATATCTATGTAACAGGAATGAACCCTGATTCCACCTGGACGACCCCTGAGAATCTGGGTCCGCCGGTGAATACCCCGTCCGATGAAACCGGCCTCGTAATTGAATCATCAGGTAAAAGGGCATACTTTTCCTCAATCCGTGACAGGAACAAGGGCAAGGACATATTCTGGCTCGATCTGCCTGAATCTGTCCAGCCCGAACAGGTCCTGTACTTTAAGGGTAATGTCATTGACAAGGCATCAGGTCAGCCCCTTGCAGCAAAATACGAGCTAACAGATCTCACCAGGGGAGTGGATGTAATCACATCATCCACAGACAGCAGGGGAGAATTTTTTGTCTGCCTTCCGCAGGGTAGCAGCTACGGGCTGAATGTCACAGCAAGCGGATACATGATCTATTCCGAGAACTTTGACTTCGCCGAGGGCTATACATCGGCAGAACCGTACAGGAAGACCATTGCGCTCAACAGGGTTCGCAAGGGGGAGATCATGAGGATGTATAACGTATTCTATGATACGGATTCATGGGAACTGCTGGAGTCATCCATGCCTGAACTGAACCAGCTCCTTGAGTTTCTTGAGGTAAATCATACGGTAGTGGTTGAGATCGGCGGGCATACTGACTCAGACGGCAGTGACGAACACAACCAGGGGCTTTCTGAGAAAAGGGCCGAATCGGTAAAGCAATTCCTTGTAAAGAGAGGAATTGACAGCAGCCGCATCTTTTCACACGGTTACGGCGAGACTACGCCGGTAGCGGATAACATAACAGCCGCTGGCAAGCGTCTCAACAGGCGAACAGAAATAACTATCCTTTCTGAGGGAACGACCAGGTAGGGATATTTCCTCCGTGACCCGCCGCCCCGGCTGGACGGTAAGGACAAAACCAGTAAAGGAGGGTGCCATGTGGCAACCCTCCTTACCTCTTTTAACAGACAGTTTATAGGCTTCAGAGAATCAGATTGCTATCCTGTTCTCCGAAGAGGTACCGGTTAGTATTTTCAAACCAGGACTTTCCTTTGCAGGCAATGATACAAAGACCGAGGTGCCTTCTGCTTCGTTGGCTTCAACCCTGATCTTGCCGTCCATTGCCAGAATAAGATTTCTGGCCAGGATTAAATTCATAGCGGAATAGGTATCCTGACTGTCGGAATGTTGGATCTCAGGATTGTCGGAAAGCAGCAGGTCACTGCTTCTTGGATAACCCTGGCCAGAATCTTTTACATAGAACGTTATTGTCTCATCACTGTAGGTGCACCCGACTTTAATAAACCCTGAAAAAGTGTTGTCGAGTGCATTTCTGAAGAGATTGCTGACAATTCTTGATGTGCGTGCCGTATCAATTTTAAGCATCAGCCTGTCAGGCAGGTTATCCTCCTGGATGAGAACGACATTGTCGCGTCCCTTTTTCCTCATGTAAACCCTGAAATCTGAGGTAAGTGACTCGAAAACCCTGGTAATGTCGGTCTCTCGGAGGTTTTCCCTGACTGACCCTGATTCGAGGGCAGCAGTGTCAAAAAAGTTTTCAAACAACCCGATAAGCTGCTCACACGATGTTATGATCTGCTCAGAGAACTCCCTTCTCTCTGTGTCGCTGAACCTTTCGTTATTGATAAGGTATGAAAAGGCGACAATAGAGTTCATCTGTGTCCTTACCTCGTGAGATACGCCTGCAAGTATATTCGGTTTATTGATCATTTTGTCCAGTTTTTCCTGCCCGTTCGCTGCTGTCGTACCCGGCTCCCTGTAGGCATTGCGAAGAATCTCGAACATATGAACAGATATATTGCGGTTAGGTAAATTAATCCAGTTTACGGACCAGTTTTGCAGCCTTTTTGCTGTACCTGCTGCGGGAATTGGCTATGGTGCTGAACTGTCTTATGGCCTTGTCTTTGTTGTCCGTCATCATGTAGCACAGCCCCAGGTACCATGCGGCATCCTCAAGGTACAGGTTGTCATTGTGTTCAATTACTTTTGAGAACGAACCGCTGGCAACGGGGTAATTTTTTACCTCCATGTTGGCCATACCGTGCATGAAAACAGATTCCATGTCATCCTGCCCGGTATTTATTACCTGCTCAAGGTAGACGATGGCTTTATCATACTCCCTTGCTGCATAGGAAGCAATTGCGTTTTCCATAAGGGAATTGCCGGGACTTACTGCGGACCTGACCGCACCCGGTGCTTCATACCGCGAATAATAAGAGGAGTATAGCTGATCCGGAGATGACCCGGGCCTGAGAGTAAGATAGAGTGCAGACGAGAGGATGGCTACCAGGGCAACGGCTGCAGCGTACCTGGTGGTTTTAACAATAGTCCTCCGCGTGATTCCTGAAGATCGTTTTCTCATCTCAATGGCTGTAAGTTTGTGCCTGAGATTTATCATCTCCCTGTCGGCAAGGATCTCATCCGTCTTTCGTCGCAGGGTCACTTCCCTTTCCAGTGCAGGGTCATTTTTCATTTCGTTTACCAGCCAATCCTGAACTGACCTGTCAGCGTTTCCGCCAAGCCAGTTCTCTATGGCATTGTTGACATCCTTAGTCTTCATGATACATGTTATTATTTCACACTTATATACTGTCAGTCAAATAGATAATTGCATTCAACCTCGTGCGTCCGCAGTCACGGCTGCCAATATCCGGGCATGCCGCCTGACATCCGGGGACAATCTGCCAGACACAGATACCCCGTGCTATTAAAAATATATTCTGGCCGTTAAAGCCGGCTCTTGCTGTCGGTTCAGATTTCGATGACCACCGGCGGTTTTGTAGGATCGGTATCGTTTTTTGCGCCGTTGCCACCACGTACATTAATCATTTCTTCGTTTGAAAGAACAAAATCAGAGAAGTTTTCAATTTTCAGGGTTTTCATTGCTTTAATTTTTGAAATTTATAAATCAGGGTTTAATTGTCATTTCAACCGTACATGTCAGAAAGGGTGGTTTTGTGACACGAAAAAATCAACTTTTTTTAAAAAAAATTATAAGAAGCGGATAATCAGAATATTATAAGATGCAAAAGTTGCATCCCCGGTTAAGGATTGTTTTATACTTTTACCGTCGGAAGAAAGAAGAATCACACTGATGGGTCTGAGGGCAGGCGTAATCACGCTTTTATTCATACTTTCTGTCGTTGTCCGGGGGGAGCATCTGCCGGCTTGTGTTACTGTTGTTATTCCTCACGCCGGCAATGAAGCCGGCGCTGACTTCAGCCAGGATGCAATCCCTGAAAACTTTACGGTTACTGATGTTACCGGAGATGACAGTCCGGATGAGATCAGGCTCAGGGAGCTGACGGACTCGCTGTCTGCATTTCTTGAAGGAAGGGAACATTCTGCTGACCCGGTGAGGCTGACAGCTGCCATGGCACAGATCATCAAAGACAATACAGTCAGTGATACCCTTCTCCTTTCAGATGCACTTTACTTTGCCGGGATTCACCATTTCCAGGCAAACAGGTACTCACTGGCCCGTGACTGTTTCTCAGCCTCTGCCAGGTACAGGGAGATAATGTCTGTGGCAGACGAAAGATACGCAAGAGGGCTGAGCAACATGGTTGCAGCACTTTTCAGGATCGGTGATTACACATCTGCATTCCGCGACGGGCTCAATGCCCTCAGGATCAGGAGGATTGTTTCGGGTCCTGACTCCTCTGGGCTGGCCTTCAACTACGTTAATCTTGCCAGCACCTGCCTTGAACTCAATGACCACGACGAGGCTACTTCCTTTGCAGAGGCAGGTCTGGAAATATCGGGGATTTACCCCGGACAGGTTACCTCGAAGACAACTGCTGACCTTTACCAGGTGATCGGCCTGAGTCTTTACCGCAGCCAGGAGTACAACAAATCACTCGTTTACTGCCGTGAGGCACTCCGGATCTATGAGCAGGTTCCTTCAAACAGCGTAGAATCAAGAATACTGCTGTACAATACTATCGGCCAGGTATACCGGAGACTGGATAATGCACGGGAAGCTGAGGAATATTTCAGGAAAGGGCTTGCGGTCATTGACGGACCAGGGACTCAGGACAAGTACCTTCTCTATATAAACTGTGCCAATTTACTTGCCTCCGGAGGGCGCGTCAGGGAGGGAGAGAATATCATGAATGCCGGTCTTGAGAATGTCAGAACGATTTATGGCCGGGAGAGCAGGGAATACTTTACGATGCTTGTTTCGGTTGCCGACTTCGTGAATAACAGCCTGGGCAACACCGGAAGGTCGCTCGAACTGTACGGACAGTGCTTTGATTATGTGCGGAAGAATCGATGGGATATTTCAATGGCGAAGTTTCTCACCGTGAAATATGCAGGGGCTCTTCTTGATGCAGGGAGATACGGTGAAGTGCTGAGTATAACCGGAGGGGCGGAGTTGCCGGAGGGCCAGGTCTCATCTGCAAGTATCAGGAAGTATGATGACAAAGGCGGGGCAGCAGGAGGAGGTGGCATATCCGAGGATGAAATCAGTCTCCTGGAAATAAGGTACACGGCACTGAACAGGCTTGCAGGCCCTGAAGGAAAAAGTGAATATCTCCGGGAGGCAATTGCCACAGGCCGAAGGATTGCTTCGATCTATGACAGTCGCAGGCTTGAAATGAGCGAGGATGATAGCCGGACCAGGTTCAGTTCCTACTCCAGAGACCTTTATACCGGCATGATAGACAATTATGCCAGGCTTTACACTGAGGAAAATGACCGTGAATCTCTCGTGGGTCTGTTTGAATTTTCAGAAAGGAGCAAGGTGGCAGGTTTTCTTGCCTCGATGAGGGAACTAAATGCTGCCCGTTTTTCACTTCCCGCCGAACTTACTGATCTCGAAACAGAGATAAGGAGGCAGACAGGCTTTTACAGGGAGCTTATCGCAAATGAACAGCTGAAAGCAGCGCCTGATTCACAGCGTCTTGCAACATGGGAGAGTGTCACTTTCAGGCTTCAGAGATCACGTGATTCGCTCAACCGGATCTTTGAGGAGCAGTATCCTTCCTACTATAACCTGAAATACAGGAATGAGGTTACCAGCCTGGGGGATGTTGACAGGGTGATCGGCCGGAGGACCAACCTGCTCAGTTACATCCTGACTGCTGACAGGCTGTATACATTCGTTGTCAGCAGCAGGCGAACCGAAGTGATAGTGCGTGACATCGATTCAACCTTCTTCGGATCCATTCAGCGGTTCCGCGACATGCTCTCAACAAGGCCCAGAACAACAGATTCCCGTGCACCATTCAATGATTATATGGACCTGGCCTACAGCCTGTACCGCATCCTGCTTGAGCCGGCGGAACCGTACCTGACAGGCGACAGGATTGTTGTATCGCCGGATAACATCCTTTCATATATTCCTTTCGAGACACTTGTAACGGAGGAGTTCCGCAGCCCGGAGCTCTATTACCGCGATGCTCCCTTCGCTCTTAAGAAATACCGGTTCTCCTACATTTACAGTATTACACTCTCTTCAGAGTCGGAACGAGTAACCAGGAGTTTCAGGAACAGCCTTGTTGCCTTTGCCCCGTCATATGACGGAATGGTTCTTGATGACACACTTCTGGCAGCCTGGCCTGGCATGCGTGGCGAGATAAGGGACCTTCCGAATGCAATCCTGGAGGCTGAGGACGCAGTCAGTCAGTGCGGAGGCACTGCCTATCTCGGTGAGGATGCCCTGGAAAGCACCTTCAAGGCCGAGGCCCGGAACTACGACATTATCCATCTTTCAATGCACACCCTGATGGATGACAGGCAGCCTGCGTTTTCAAAGATGCTTTTCAGCCCGGGCGACAGGGGGAACAATGACGGCATGCTTAACACATATGAGGTATACAGCCTCCCGCTAAAGGCAATGATGGTGGTTCTGACCTCATGCAACACCGGTACCGGGATGCTTGTGAACGGTGAAGGTATCCTGAGCCTTGCAAGGGGTTTCCTTTATGCCGGCAGCCGTTCGGCTGTGATGTCAATGTGGGAGGTGGATGACAGTTCATCGCCGGAAGTGATCCATGGCTTCTACAAGAACCTCAGAAGCGGACAGACAAAAAGTTCTGCCTTGCGAAGCGCCCGGCTGAGGTTTCTCAGAACGGCTGACCAGGCAAGGTCTCATCCTTACTTCTGGTCTGCGCTTGTCATATACGGTGATGACACTCCTCTGTGGTACAACACGATCAACCTTTATGTTGCCCTGCTTCTTTTACTGCTTGCAGTAACTGTACTTGTGGCACTGGTCTACAGAGGCCCGAGATCGTGATATTCCGGGTCGGTCTTGATGATTTCCATCAGGGCTTCCTTGCAGAGATACTTTTTCCTTCTGGCATATGCCTCGCTATTCAGTCCCATCTTGCGTGCTATTTCCTCATATGACCAGCCTTCACCATAAAGGGTAAGGACTGTCTGACAGTCAGCCGCCAGAAGTGTAAATGAACGGGTGACTATTCTTTCGAGTGCGGCATTTGAAGCCTCCTCTGCTGCAGAATCGTCAGCAGGGTCACTCTGCAACGGTACCAGCCTTGATCTGTGCCTTAACTGGGCATTCCATACATTCCTGGCCACTCCGAAGAAATAACCCCTGAGATCTGTGGTAAGTGAGAATCCCTCACCGGTGACCTGCCTGTACAGGATCACGACAGTCTCCTGAACCACCTCATGTGCATCATCGTCAGTCCCGCTGTTTTTCCTGACATGGTCACTGACCATTGCGAAATAGGAATCATACAGGTAGGTCAGGATCCGGTTATCCTGCCTCCTGATTCCATCTATGATGTCACTGTCCGAGTACTTCCTGAATAATCCCAAACAAGCAGTTTAATTGACAAATATACAATTTCCGGAATCGAATCAAGAAATATGCCTTCCGGCACATTTTGCCGCAAGCCTTCCCGGGACGGCATTATTTGGATATATTTACACTCTCTTTTCAACTGTTCCGCCTGAAGATGAACTATCCGTTTGTCAGACAGTATGATGCTATGGACTGCGGCCCTGCCTGCATCAGTATGGTTGCACTCAGCCACGGCAAACGTCTCTCTCTCGAGACTGTCAGGAAGAAAGCCTGGATCACAAGGGAGGGAGTCTCTTTCCTTGGCCTCAGGACTGCTGCCGAAAGCATCGGGTTCAGGGCAGCAGGTGTAAAGATTCCGTTCAGCAGGCTGAAGGATGATGCACCGCTGCCCTGCATCGTTCACTGGAATCAGAATCACTTCATCGTAGTCAACAGGATAAGTGACAGGGCCGTATGGGTAAGTGACCCTGCGATCGGCAGGATAAAAATGACACATGATGAGTTCAGGGAGGGATGGATCTCGGGGGAATCAGGAGGTGTACCTGCAGGGTTGGCCCTGCTGCTGGAGCCGGGTGAGGGCTTTGCTGAACTCAGTGATGATCCGCCTGCCGCAGGTGTGTTTAAATTCCTGCTGCCATATCTGAGACCCTACCGGAAACAGATTATTCTGCTGCTGGCAGGCCTGCTGGCCTCCAGCGCCATCCAGCTCGTCTTCCCCTTCCTGACCCAGGCTATTATTGACAGGGGAATAGCAGACCGGGATATCAGTTTCATATGGCTCATACTTGCCGGACAACTGGCCCTGACTGCAGGCCGCCTGGCGGTTGAGTTCAGCAGGGGATGGCTCTTACTGCATATGGGCACCAGACTCAATATAAAAATTGTTTCAGATTTTCTTGCGAGGCTGATGGATCTGCCGATAGCCTATTTTGATACAAGGCTTAACGGGGATATTCTGCAGCGGATAGATGACAACAGCCGTATTGAGAATTACCTCACCGCATCCAGTCTCGCAATACTCTTTTCACTGTTCAATTTTGTGGTCTTCGGTGTGGTTCTGGGCGTATACAGCATACCTGTACTCCTTGTATTCCTGGCAGGGACAGCTCTTTACATACTGTATGTCACCATTTTTATGCCCTCGCGTGAGAGGCTTGACAACATCCGGTTCATGCAGATGGCAGAAGCAGGCAACAGGATGATAAATATTGTCAACGGCATGCAGGATATCAAGCTGGCAGGAAACGAGGCATCGAACAGGAAGGAGTGGGAGGAACAGCAGAGAGCAATTTACGGCACCAGGGTCAGGGGCTTGAGGATACTTCAGTTCCAGACCGCGGGTGGCACGCTTATCCACGAATCCGTGAACATCATTATAACTGTTATTTCAGCCACGCTTGTAATAAACGGGTCAATGACCCTGGGTATGATGCTTGCCGTACAGTTCATTACCGGGCAGCTAAACGGGCCGGTATCTCAGATAGTTAATTTCATGAGGGCTACCCAGGATGCAAGGATCAGCCTGGAGCGACTTGCAGAGGTGCATGCCATGGAACCCGAAGAGAAACCAGGCCGGGCAGACCTTGTCCCTATGCCGGAAAAGGCTGACATTGAGGTAAGGAATCTTTCCTTCAGGTATGAAGGGCCAGGCTCACCATGGGTGCTGCAAAACCTTGACCTCTCCGTTCCCGCAGGAAGGATCACGGCTGTTGTAGGAGAGAGCGGATCCGGAAAAACCACACTGCTGAAGATGCTGATGGGTTTTTACCGGCCGGAGGAGGGGGAAATACTTATCGGGGGAAGGAAGATTGAAGAGATCAGCATCTCGTCACTCAGAAAGAATACCGGTGCGGTGATGCAGGAAGGTTATATCTTCCCTGACACTATACTTGGAAATATTGCTCCCGGAGAAGATAATCCTGACCCTGAAAGGGTGAAAATGGCCGTGAGAGTGGCAAGCCTGCAGCCGCTGCTTGATGTTCTTCCTTCAGGTCTTAAGACTCGGGTGGGACAGGGGGGACACGGTCTCAGCCAGGGCCAGCGGCAGCGAATACTTATTGCAAGGGTTGTATACAAGCGACCTTCCCTTCTTCTCCTCGATGAAGCCACAAGTGCACTCGACGCATCCAATGAAAGGATAATTGTTGAAAACCTGGCCGGATTCTATTCCGGCCGGACCGTGGTCATCGTGGCTCACAGGCTGAGCACTGTCCGTCATGCAGACAACATAGTGGTGCTTGACAGGGGAAGAGTGACCGAAGCAGGTACTCATTCCGGCCTCACGGCCATGAAGGGAACATATTACAGGCTTATAAAGGACCAGCTTGAACTGGGCAGGTAGAGCCCCGTATCACTCAGTCTTATCACCCTTTCCTGAATAAGGCACATAATCGTCAGTCTGATCTTTCAGGCTGTTTTTCGAAGTATTCTTCAAAGCACCGGCACCTCCGGCACCCTCATTTTTCTTTGCATACCTGCGGTAAAGTGAATATCCTGAGAGAGCAAAGACTGCAGCTAAAATGACAATGTCTTTCGTTTCCATAGTTTATCATCCTGAATCTTAATGGCAAAATTAAACATTTTGAAGCTCTGCAGGCAAAGCCTCTCATTTAAATAAGGTATTGGTTTGAGTTTTACCAATAATCCATTATTTTCGTGGTTTAAAAAAAAGGGGGGAGGCTGCATTTGATCCTCCTTTCTATGACACTGAAGAAAAAGGATTAATGATGACAACAAGAAATCCCGAAGACTCTGTTCAGAATGAACAATTCGATGGAACTGAAAAGACCACCGAATCTGCGGAAGAGACTGATGAAAAGGCGGAAACGCCGGAAATTGAGGCTGCCGTACCGGTGACGGAAGAACCTGAAAATATTCACGAGGAAGTTGCTGATGAAGCGGCTGAAGCAGTTGCTGTGAAGGCTGAGGAAGCTCCTGAAGAAGTGGTTGATGCTGCGGATGAGCAAGCCACTGAAGATGTTGATGCTGCGGCTGAGAAAGCCGGTAAGACCGAAGAGGCTGTTGCAGGTGAGGCTGATGCTGCTGAGGCTGTTGAAGATTTGGCTGAAGGAGAAGCAGAAGAGGCATCCTCCGGGGAGGTGGCAGAACCGATGGCTCAGGATGAAGCTTCAGAAGGCGAGACTACTGAAGATGAACATATAAACTACGATGAGATAGAACTCCCCCCTGTTGATTACAGCGGGTTCTCGAGGAAGGAGCTTGTGGAGACGCTGGCTCTGATAGTCGAAAACAGGCCTCCTGCCGAGATCACTGATGATGTCTCGAGGATAAAGGAGTTCTTCTATAAAAAGACCAAGGCCGAGTTCAATGAGAAACGGCTCAACTTTGCAAAGGAGGGTGGCAATATTGAAGAATACCGGCCCGAACCTGATGAGCTTGAAACCAGGATCAAGTCAATCCTGGAGACCTATCGCAGCCGCAGAAGCGATTTCAACCGGGTGCAGGAGAGTGAAAAACAGGACAATCTCCGCAAAAAGCTTGACATTATAGAGCAGATTAAGGATCTCGTAAACCGTGAGGAGGCAATAAACAAGACATTCCAGGAGTTCCGGAACCTGCAGAATGAATGGCATGCCATAGGCATCGTGCCTCAGACTGCCGTCAAAGACCTATGGGAAAATTACCATCACAGCGTTGAGATCTTCTATGACTATATAAAGATCAACAGGGAACTCAGGGACCTTGATCTGAAAAAGAACCTTGAAGCCAAGATCGTACTATGCGAAAAAGCTGAGGAACTGCTTCTTGAACCAAATGCCGTCAATGCCTTCAAGCATCTGCAGGACTATCACAACCAGTGGCGTGAGATAGGCCCGGTGCCTCATGAAAACAAGAACGATGTCTGGGAGCGCTTCCGCGAAGCCACCTCCAAGGTTAACAAAAGGCACCACGAATTCTTCGAGAAACAGAAGGATGACCAGAAACGGAACCTGGATGCCAAGACCGCCCTATGCGAAAAAGTGGAAGAGATAGCAGCAGGAGAAATACTTACCTTTGCCGATTTCAAGGAAAAATCAGATGCAATACTGGAGTGCCAGAAGCTGTGGAAGACCATAGGATTTGCACCCAAGAAGCACAACAACAAGATATATCAGCGTTTCCGGACTGCCTGCGACAGCTTTTTTGAGAAGAAGCGTTCATTCTTTGCAGAGAATAAGGAGACACAGGTGCGGAACCTTCAGCTGAAGACTGAACTGTGCCTGAAGGCAGAAGCACTGCAGGAAAGCACTGACTGGAAAGATACTTCCGAAATGCTTATCCGGCTTCAGAAGGAGTGGAAGGAAATAGGTCCGGTGCCGAAGAAATATTCAGAAAAGATATGGAAACGATTCAGGAAGGCATGTGACACCTTCTTCTCAAGGAAATCTGAATACTTCGCCGGGAGGGATACCTCATACGAGGACAACCTCAAGGCCAAGCTGGCCATACTTGAAGAGCTTGAGGCATTTGACCCGGGTGAAGACCTGAGGGCTGGCTTCGAGAGACTGAAGGAGATCCAGAAACGGTGGACAGAAATCGGTTATGTCCCCTTCAACCGGAAGGAAGAGATAGCCCGCCGGTACAAGGAGGTTCTCAATAAGCAGTTCGACAAGCTCAAGCTTGATGACGAGGATAAGAATATCCTCAGGTACCGGAGCAAGGTTGACAGTGCGAAGTCAAATCCCCGTGCTGCACGCAAGGTCAGGAGCGAGAGGGAAAAATTCTACAGTAAGATCAAACAGCTGGAGAGTGACATAGTCCTGTGGGAAAACAATATAGGCTTCTTTGCAAAATCTGCCAACGCTGACACCATGATTCGGGAGGTAGAGGAAAAAATTGCCGAGGCCAGGAGGAATATAAAGCTCCTTGAGGAAAAGGTGAAGCTGATTGACAATTCAATGTACGAGGAATAGTTTTCCACTATCAGCCAATAACATAAGAGGATCAACAGTGACAGACGTAAAATATATTTTTGTAACCGGCGGGGTCACGTCATCGCTGGGCAAAGGTATTATTTCTGCTTCCCTTGCAAAGCTTCTGCAGGCAAGGGGGTATTCCGTGACCATCCAGAAGCTCGATCCCTATATCAATGTCGATCCCGGCACTCTTAATCCCTATGAGCACGGCGAATGTTATGTGACAGTTGACGGTGCCGAGACAGACCTTGACCTCGGACATTATGAACGTTTCCTCAACGTCCATACAACGCAGGCAAACAATGTGACCACCGGCAGGATTTACCAGTCAGTTATCAATAAGGAGCGCAGGGGCGATTATCTCGGCAAGACTGTACAGGTCATTCCCCATATCACCGATGAGATCAAGCGGAGCATCAAGATGGTGGGATCCGGCGGTAATTTTGAAATAGTTATTACCGAGATTGGCGGTACAGTTGGTGATATTGAGTCACTTCCGTATATTGAGGCAGTCCGTCAGCTGCGCTGGGAACTGGGGCCCCAGAACTGCGTGGTGATTCATCTGACACTGGTTCCCTTTCTTCATGCCTCCGGCGAGCTCAAGACCAAGCCCACACAGCATTCGGTGAAGATGCTTCTCGAGGAGGGAATACAGCCTGATGTGCTGGTGCTTCGTACGGAGCATCCCCTTACCGAAGACCTCAGGAGAAAGGTTGCCTTGTTCTGCAACGTCGAAGCCGGTGCCGTGGTTGAATCAATTGATGTTTCGACAATTTACGAGGTGCCCCTGAGAATGCAGAAGGAGATGCTTGACCTGACAGTCCTGCGCAAACTCGGCCTCCCTCCGGGCGAAGAACCTTCACTGGCAGAGTGGAAGGATTTCCTCAGAAAACTTAAAAACCCTGCACACAGGGTTAAGATAGCACTGGTGGGCAAGTATGTTGAGCTTGCGGACGCCTATAAGTCCATCTCTGAAGCATTTATACACGCAGGTGCTGCGAATGAGACAGCCGTAGAGCTTACAATGATCCACTCTGAGGAGATAACTGAGGCAAATTACCGTGAGATGCTCGGGGGATATGACGGCATTCTGGTTGCACCGGGATTCGGTTCAAGGGGGATAGAAGGAAAGATACTGACTGTAAATTTTGCAAGGACGAATGACATCCCGTTCTTCGGGATATGCCTTGGAATGCAGTGCGCCGTGATCGAATTTGCACGGAATGTACTGGGTCTTGAGGGTGCACATTCAACAGAGATCAACCCAAAGGCAAAACACCCCGTCATTGACCTGATGGAGGAGCAGAAGAGCATTACCGAGAAAGGCGGGACAATGAGGCTTGGAAGCTACAAGTGCGAATTGCTTCACGGTTCTGAATCGTGGAAGTGCTACCACAGGGAAGAGGTATCAGAGCGCCACCGTCACAGGTATGAGTTCAACAACAAATACCTTTCTGATTTCCGGAATGCAGGAATGATCCCCTGCGGCACCAACCCGGAGTCAGGCCTCGTTGAAATAATTGAAATACCGTCCCACAGGTGGTTTGTGGGAGTGCAGTTCCATCCCGAGTACAGCAGTACGGTGCTTAAACCCCACCCGCTGTTTGTCGGATTTGTCAGGGCCTGCGTAAATAAGTAGTAACATTAAACAGGGAATAGTAAAATAATGGATAGGAATACAGTAACCGGCATCATCCTGATCTTCCTGATCTTTCTGGGATTCAGCCTATATAACAACCAGAGGATGGGTAAATTCTTCGGAAACGAGAAGGAGCTTGCCGACTCTCTTTATGCCACCGGCAATTATGAGAAGGCCCGTGAGGCATACATAAGGGCCCTCAATTACAAGCCGAAGGATCAGCTTACAATTGACAGGATCTCCGAGCTTAACAGACAGCTTGGACTCGGAACCGCACAGCAACAGCCTGCAGCGGTCACTGCCGCGTCAGATTCCGTTTCCGCCGTTCCCGGAGCTAAGCCTGTGGCAGTGACTGACAGTACGGCTTTCGGGGTATTCAGCGGAAAGGTGACAGGGGAAGATACATTTTACACTATTGAAAATGATCTGATGATCATGAAGGTCTCCGCCAGGGGCGGGAAGGCATGGTCAGTCACACTTAAAAACTATACGACTCATGACGGCCGCCCGGTTGTACTTTTCAGCGGTGATTCAACCGTGTTCGGATACAATTTCTTTACTGCCGACAACAAGGCGATCAGGACCGATGAGCTTTATTTCACCCCTGTCGGATATAACGGGCCTGTCATGGCAACTGCCAGCCCTGCCAGCCTGACCATGAGACTCGAAGCAGAAGGAGGGGCATATATTGAGTATGTCTACACAATGCAGCCGGGAGACTATATGGTCAATTTTGACACGAAGTTCAATTCGATGTCCTCAGTCATTCCTGCCAATGCCACTTCCCTTGCACTCGACTGGAAAATGTATGTCCCGCAGCAGGAAAAGGGGAGGCAGAATGAAGACATGTATACCGGCCTGAAATACAAGGTTTACCAGGAGGATGTTGTCGACCTCGGGGGTGCAAGACAGAGGCAGAAGAAGAGCGTGCTCACGGAGAACCTGCTGAAGACTGACTGGATAGCCTATAAAGACCAGTTCTTCTCCACTGTCCTCATTGCTGACAGTTTCTTCCTTAATGCAACGGTATCATCAGCCAGTGTTGACCCGACGTCAAAGTATCTCAGGCTGTTTGAATCGGAAATAGGAGTTCCTTTCACCCAGGGTGATAAAAGTGAACTGAACATGAGGTTTTACTTCGGCCCGAACAGTTTCACGGTGATGAAGAAGTATGACCTTCAGCTTGAGGAACTCGTCTTCCTCGGAAGGAACATCATAAGATGGATAAACCAGTTTGTAATCATTCCCATCTTCAACCTGCTTGACAACTTCATCAACAACTACGGGATAATCATCCTGATCCTTACGCTGATAATCAAGGCAGTCCTGTTCCCGCTGACTCACAGGTCATTCATAAGCCAGGCCAAGATGAGGGTAATGAAGCCGATGGTTGACGAACTGGCTAAAAAATATCCTAAGCAGGAAGATGCGATGAAGAAGCAGCAGGCTACGATGGATCTTTACAAAAAGGCAGGTGTCAGCCCGATGGGGGGATGTCTTCCCATGCTGCTGCAGATGCCGATCCTTTTTGCCATGTTCCGCTTCTTCCCGACATCCATTGAGCTGAGGCAGCAGTCTTTCCTCTGGGCAAAGGACCTTTCGACCTATGACAGCATTCTGAATCTGCCGTTCACCATACCCATGTACGGTGATCACGTCAGTCTGTTCACGCTCCTTATGACGGCATCCACTATCATTTCCACTAAAATAAGTAATCCTGCCGGAGGCCAGGAACAGATGCCGGGGATGAAGAGCATGATGTACATAATGCCAGTGATGTTCATGCTTATCCTGAACAATTTCTCGGCAGGTCTGACATATTACTATTTCCTTGCCAACGTGATCTCCATTGCACAGACACAGATATCTCGCCGGTTTGTGAGTGAAGATGAGATACTCAGGAAGATAGAAGAGAACAAGAAGAAGCCTGTAAAAAAGTCAAAATGGCAGCAGCGCATCGAGGCTGCAGCCAAGCAGAGCGGACGTCAGCTGCCTAAAAAATAGGCCAGGGAAATGCTCTTGAGCATTTTTTTAATATTATTGCACTAAATGCATCCTCTGCTAAAAAATTAAGGCTAAATTCGGGCTTTAATTTTAAATGAAATGGGGAAAAAAGTTAAAAACAAGGACATTGCCGCAAGACTTGGTCTTTCAGGCACGTTGGTATCATTGGTGCTGAACAGCAAGGCTGATCAGCACGGAATCAAGAAAGAAACACAGGAAAGGGTACTCGCGGTTGCGAGACAGATGGGCTATTTCAATGCAGTGGCGGAGAAGGGGGAACCTGCGCCTGCAGAGGAGAAGCCGGGGATTATCGGGATGGTTGTGCCGTCAATGAATGATCCGTTCATTTATGAAATCACTCCTTACCTCCAGAAAGCTTTTTCAAGTATCGGTCTCGGGTTTTCTGTCTTTACACGGGATCCGGATGATATCCGCTTCAACAGGCTGACAACATCACTGAAAAAATTCTTCAGCGGGATGATACTGGTTGGCAATGCTGCCGATGACACTGTGGTCAGGACACTGAACAGGGATTCATACCCTGTGGTGCTCCTTGAGAAGAACATCAAGCGTATGAGGCTGAATACAGTATGTACAGACAGGGTGGCCGGAGCTGCGATTATGACTCTGCACCTTACCTCACTGGGCCTCAAGAATCTGCTTATAGTATCCGGAGAAGACACTGCCTCCTATGACAAGGAGATGCTTGAAGAACTGAGAAACAACACGAAGAAGTCAAAGAACTTTGATTCGGTTCACTTCACTGTGGCAAGCCTCCCGAAGGCAGGGGAGAAGTTCGATTTCTCAGCCATCGAGAACTTTCTCAGGCCTCCGCACAGGAGCGATGCAATCATAGTACTGAACTCACCGCTTGTCTTTCCGCTTTACCTCGCGCTTCAGGAAAAGAACATCCGCATTCCTCAGGATGTTGCGCTGGTATCAATGGAGGACGGCATCGGTTTTGATCTGCTGACAACTCCCGTCACCCGCCTGCGCAGGCCTCTCTCGGCGATGTCGCTCAAGGTGGCTAACATAATCTGGTCAGAAGTCAAGAACCAGGGCAAGAGCAAATATAAGCGCCAGGTTAATATGGCCCCTGAACTGCTTGTCAGGAGCAGCTGTGGCTCTTATCAAAAATAACCCAAAATGACACGGATCATCAGGCTGCCTGTTTTGATGTCGGTGGCAGTGCTGCTCTCCTGCAGCAGCGGCCATCTTATTGAAGAAAAATCTTTACGGGAATCGGTAGCCGGTGATTACCGTGCCAGATCCGGGATCTATGCCGGAGTGCGGGGCGATCTCTTTGGCATGGCAGATACTGTTGATGACGTCTCCCTGCGGGAAGCCGTCACCTTCCTCCTTGCCTACATGCCACTGAGTGACCTGGCAGTATATGAGCCGGCATACCTGGCTGACAATGCCGCTGCTGCACTGAAAGCCAGGAAAGAGATGCCATGGGGCAGATCTGTTCCGTCTGAGCTCTTTCTGAATTTTGTACTCCCTTCCAGGGTTAACAATGAAAACCCGGATGATTTCCGTATTACCTGCTATGATGAGCTGAAGGAGCGTGTGCAGGGCCTGACGGCCATGGAAGCTGCACTGGAGGTAAACCGGTGGTGCCAGGAGAAAGTCGCATACCAGGCTGCCGACTCCCGTACGTCGGCACCCCTGGCCACGATGCTCTCAGCCCGCGGCCGCTGCGGTGAAGAATCAACTTTTACCGTCTCCGCCCTCAGGACCGTTGCCATACCGGCCCGCCAGGTCTATACCCCAAGGTGGGCCCATACCGATGACAACCATGCATGGGTGGAGTTCTGGGTAGACGGATCATGGCATTATCTCGGTGCCTGCGAACCTGAACCGGTGCCTGACAGGGGCTGGTTCACCGAATCGGCCCGGCGGGCAATGCTTGTACATACCAAGGCATTCGGAATATACGGCGGAGATGAGGAGGTAATCAGCAGAGAACCCCTCTTCACTGAAATAAATACTCTTAACAGGTATGCTGAGACAAAAAAACTGAGGGTGAGGGTATCCGACAGAAACGGTGCCCCGGTGCCGGGAGCGGTGACCGGTTACCTGTTGTTCAATTATGCAGAGTTTTATCCGCTTGCAAGGCTGACTTCTGACGAAAACGGAGAAACATCACTGGTCACAGGATACGGATCACTTCTCATATGGGCCGATAACGGCGGTGAATTCGGATTCTCCCTTGCCCAGCCGGAAGATACTGTGGTAAATGTTTCTCTTACATCAGAGGTTCCGGCAGGTACTCTGCCTGTTGACCTCCGGGTGCCGAAGATTCCTGAACCGTTCCCCGGGATTGACTCAGCACTTGCACAGATGAACAACAGCCTGAACCGCAGGGGAGACAGCATCAGGAGCGCATACATCAGTTCCTGGATGGCCGGTGTCAGTACGGAGGAGATTGCCCGTGAAGCAGGACTGCCTGCCGGAGCAGTAGCCGCAGCACTTAGGAATTCAATGGGCAACTACCGGGAAATTATTGAGTTTATCGGCAAATCAGGCGACAGGTCAGAACTGGCGCTTCAGATACTTCAGAATATTTCGGATAAGGACCTCCGCGATACACCGGCTGATATCCTTAACGATCATCTCATCAATGCGCCCCGGCCTGCCCCCGGAAGTGACACATCCCTTTACAGCAAGTATGTTTTGTCTCCCAGGATATCCAATGAGATCATTTCGCCGTTCAGGAGTGCCTTTAATTCACTTCCCGCTGAACTGATGGAGTCATTTGGTTCGGATCCTGCGGCGGCGGCAGCATGGACTGACTCTGCAGTAACCCTCAGCCCGGATGAGAACTATTACTCCGTGCCGCTGACACCTGCCGGGGTTTTAAAGCTTCGGATCGCTGACGCCCGTTCAAGGGATATTTTCTTTGTTGCACTCTGCCGGAGCGCCGGTATTCCGGCACGCCTTGCCCCCGGAACAGGCAGGCCTCAGTATCATTCAGGGGGAAAATGGCATGACGTGTGGTTCTCAGGGGAACAGAAACCCTCCGGCACACCGGGATACATACGTTTTATTAATGGTTCCGCCGGTCAGGAACCGGAATATCATGTCCACTTTACCCTGGCACACCTTGAAAACGGGAGATTCATAACTCTTGACTACGGGTACGGGGTGAAGATAAGTGACCTTCAGGACCTGATTGCACTTGACCCCGGAACATATATGCTGACAACAGGCAACAGGGACGAGTTTGGCAATGTCATGGCTTCCGTCTCATTTTATGAACTTAAGCCTGGTCAGGAGCTTCCTTTGGAGGTAACGTTGCGCAGGCTTCCGGAAAGCGGTCTTACCGGGGAAAAGATCGGCCTGGAACAGACATTTCAGGCATACAGCGGTGAAAAGACAAACCTGAAATCACTTGCGGAGAATGGATTGGTGCTTATCTGGATGGAACCCGGGAGGGAGCCTACCCGCCATATACTGAATGACCTCCCTGGCCTGAAAGAGGAATTTGACAGGTGGGGAGGATGGTTTGTGTTCCTTACCGACCCGTCCCGGACCCCTGAAGGATTTAACCCCGCGTCAACTGCCGGCATACCTGAAAATACGGTATTTGCGGCTGACGGCAACCTGGAACTGATGACATCTCTGCTTGGGAGCGGATCATCGTCCATGCCACTGCCTGTTGTCCTCTGTTGCAACAGCAAAGGGGAGATACTCTTTTCATCGGAGGGTTACAGGATAGGTACGGGCCAGCAGATACTGAAGAAGATCAGACAATAACCGAAAATGAAAAGTACAATGTATCTGGTTGCGGCCGGGCTTCTTGCCGTCGCATCATGCTCTGCACCGCAGCAGCGTGACCTGACAGCTTTTGTTGATCCGTTCATAGGCACAGCCGCTCACGGCCACGTCTTTCCCGGGGCTGCCACGCCGTTCGGAATGGTACAGCTCAGTCCTGACAATGGCACTTCGGGATGGGACTGGTGCTCTGGTTACAACTACTCTGACACGGTTATAGCAGGATTCAGTCATACCCATCTGAGCGGAACAGGGATCGGGGATCTGTGTGATATCCTGTTCCTCCCCTCAATGACTGGTTTCAGCCTCGCGCTGCCTGACAGCACTGCGTCACTGGCGAAGCAGAACCGGGTATATTTTTCACATGTGGCGGAGCAGGCACGGCCAGGTTACTATTCCGTTGCACTGGCATCAGGCGTTGACGCTGAACTGACTGTCACGCCAAGATGCGGCATACAGAGATATACTGCCGTAACGGGCGGAACAATGCAGGTTCTGGTTGACCTGGGATTTGCAGTAAACTGGGACAGGCCCGTTGATTGCCGCCTCTCATGGGACGGGACCTCCCTTTCCGGAAGGCGTATCTCGGCCGGATGGGCGGAGAAGCAGCATGTTTTCTTCTCGTCAGATTTCTCAAAGGTGCCAGCCTCAGTTGAGATGATTAATGCCGGGACGGCAACAGGCAGGAATGAGACAGAGGGAAAAAATATTGCCTGCGTGCTCGAGTTTGAGATGAAGGAAGGGGAGGAGCTGGTTATAAAAACCGGCATCTCAGCCGTAGATGAGGCGGGCGCCGCAGCCAACCTTGCCGCTGAAGTGCCGGACTGGGACTTCAGCAAGGCAGCTGCCGAAGCAAGTCAGGCATGGCAGAACAGGCTCGGGGCAGTAAAGGCTGAATCAGCTGACACTTCCCTGCTTAAAGTGTTCTATACGGCACTGTATCATACGATGTTAGCACCAAACCTCTACAGTGACAGTGACGGAAGATACAGGGGAACAGACGGCGCGGTACACTCCGCTGAAGGATTCACAAATTATACTGTATTCTCGCTGTGGGATACGTACCGGGCTGCACATCCGCTGTTCACCCTGACAGTCCCGGATCTGGTGCCCGATTTCATCAACACAATGCTCAATATAAAGGATCAGCAGGGTAAGCTGCCGGTATGGTCACTTGCAGGGAATGAGACAAACTGCATGATAGGGTACCATGCCGTGCCGGTCATTGCTGATGCTGTACACAAGAAATTCACAGGTTTTGATTACGGGAAGGCACTTGAGGCATCTGTTCATTCAGCCTCGCTTGATTTCAGGGGGCTTGATCATTACCGGAAATACGGCTATATTCCCTCTGAACTTGAAAATGAGTCAGTTGCAAAGACGATGGAGTATTCAATTGATGACTGGTGCATCTCACAGATGGCCACTGACCTTGGCAAACCGGAACTTGCTGCTGAGTTCCTCTCCCGCTCACATAACTACCGCAACCTCTTTGACACAACCATAAAATTTGTCAGGGGCCGGATGAGTGACTGGAGCTGGCGGCCAGATTTTGACCCGCTCTATTCGCATCATACCCGGTCAGACTTCACCGAGGGGAACGGCTGGCAGTACACCTGGCTTGCGCCTCATGATGTTGATGGACTGGTCACACTGTTTGGCAGCCGGGAAATGTTCCTCCATCGCCTTGACTCGCTCTTCCGGGTAACCGAGGAGGTGAAAGGGGAGAATGCCTCCCCTGACATCAGCGGTCTCATTGGGCAGTATGCCCACGGCAACGAGCCGTCACACCACATAGCATATCTGTTCTCCATGGCCGGAGCTCCGGAAAAAACGGAATCGATGGTCAGAAGGATCATGAGGGAGATGTACACTGACAAAAAGGACGGTATCTGCGGGAACGAGGACTGCGGCCAGATGTCAGCATGGTATGTGTTCTCGGCAATGGGTTTCTACCCTGTGAATCCTGCGGACGGAAAGTTCATTCTCGGCAGCCCGGTTCTTGACAGGGCCGCCCTGGCGCTTCCCGGCGGAAAGGTTTTCACCGTCGTCGCCGAAGGCAATTCCCCGGAAAAAGTCAACGTTTCCGCAACTTATCTCAACGGTGTTCAGTTTGACCGCAACTATATCACCTGGGAGGAGATAACTGCCGGGGGTGAGCTCAGGTTTGTCATGAAATGAACAACCGGATATCACTTTGTTGATAACATAACAGGGGAGTCACACTTCCAATTACTACCTTTGTTTCATTCTGGTGCTGCCGGTATTCTCCGGCAGTGAAAAGGGAACCCTGTGGAAATCAGGGACAGTACCCGCTGCTGTGAAGCCCGTTTCGCCGTAAGGCGGATCATTACAGCCGGAATCCCCGCCACTGTTTGCCAAATGGCGGACGGGAAGGCCCGGTGAGTAGGGATGAGTCAGAAGACCTGCCAGATGTTTCCTGCATAAGGAGCTTTCGGGAATAAAAGTGATGGTTCAAAGGTCATCTGACTATATTATCCGTGCCCCCGGGCGTCGTCTGCTGCTTTCTGCTGCAGTAACGGTCATGTGCACCGCTCTCTCCCTCAGCTCATCGGCACAGGACAGCTTCACAGGGGATACACTTAATATTCCTGCGATTACAGTTACAGCCAGGGCGGCAGACCGTCTCACCCCCTTTACTGTTGTAAAGATTGATCAGGAACTTCTTGCACATTACAGTGACGGTGACCTGGCAACAATGCTTCAGTTATCCGGTAACCTATATGTCAGGCGCAACGGAAACTCCGGCCTGGCGTCTGTATCAATAAGGGGGTTGTCAGGGAGTCATACTCTTGTGACATGGAACGGCCTTCCCCTCAATACTCCGGGGAACGGGTACAGCGACTTCACCATAATACCGCTGATGGCTGCCTCTTCGGTCAGGATAACCTCCGGCGGCTCAGACCTGGATGACGTTACCGGGTACATCGGGGGCAAGGTTGAACTTGCCACCGATCCTGAGTTTGATTCCGGCAGTGAGGCATCCCTGAGTCTTGGCGCGGGAAGCTACGGTGAATATAATTCTTCATTATCAGCCGTATACGGAGGATCAAAGTTTTACGGAAGCCTTGACGCATGGGGGGAAAAGGGGCTGAATGACTTCCGGTTTGTAAACAGTGATGCGCCCGGCGGACCTGCAAGGGAAAGAAGAACCAACGCCTCCTTTCACTCGGCGGGTGTAAAAGGCGACATGGCCTGGCGGAACCGGCAGTCTCAGGTTAGCGCACACCTGTGGTTCAGTGATTCCGACCGTCAGCTCCCCGGCCCGGTCACAACAGTCCAGCAGGACTTTGGTGAGCGGCAGACTGACAGGTCATTCAGGGGGGTGGTGAAATACTCCGGGGAGAGCGCCCGGTTTTCTGCGGGGGCAATCGCAGGCGGTTCCCGCGATCTGAACAGGTATTATCACATGATCTCCTCCAACAACGGCGATAACAGCTCTTCGACAGTGATGATGAAAATACGGCTCGGGTACCGGCTGACAGAAAAAACCGGGCTGGTCTTCAATGCCGGAGATGTGCTTGAAAGGGCTGCCGCACTGAGCTATAACGGTGACGGGCAGAGAAACATTTTTTCAGTCTCGCTTGCCGCGAAGTCGAATCCTGTTCCCAGGTTGAACCTGCTTCTTCAGGCGAGGCAAATGGCAGTTACAGGGTTAAAGGTTTCGCCTGAACTTACCGCCGGGGCATCATGGCTTCTCACACGCAGCGGTGAGCATCTCCTTAAATTCAGCCTGAGCCGTAATACGAAGCTGCCGTGCCTCAATGACCTCTACTGGATCCCGGGTGGAAATCAGGACCTTCTGCCTGAAAAATCAGCAGGAGGAGAGGTCTCCTGGTCATTCTCCGGAACTGCAGCCCCGGGGGTCCGAAACACTGTCGACCTGTCGTTGCATGCCTCCAGGGTTGATGATCTTATTCAGTGGATTCCCGGACAGACTGGCATATGGCATGCCGTAAACCTCAGGAGCGTAAGTGTCTCGGGGCTGGATGCGAGGGCCGGAAGGGAACAGTACCTGGGCGAATGGAAACTGTACGGATGGCTCAGCTATGCCCTTTCCCGGTCAGTAGTCGCAGGCTCGGATATCCCCAACGACAGGTCAGTGGGCAGCCAGCTTATCTATGCGCCCCTTCACCATGCAAACCTGAACCTGATGGCTTACAGGGGATGGTTCAGGGCAGGCCTGTCGGCAGCATGGGAAAGCAGACGCTACACAACTTCGGATAACAGTGAGTGGCTTCCCCCGGACTTCATGACTGCAGCCAGTGCAGGAGCGGTCATTCCGGCCGGATCTTTCACCCTTAAAACTGAACTTAAAGTGAATAATATAACGGGGACACCCGTGGAAAGCGTCAGGAATTATCCGATGCCTCTGAGAACATTCAACATAAAAATAACTCTGACCTGGTCAGACAAAACCGAAGAAAATGAACAGAATCCTTAGTGCCGTCGTCTTTATTGCATTGATCAGCGCAGTCTCATGCGAACCTCAGGAAAACCCGCCTGTCTACCCGCAGGGAGAAGGTTTCTTCATTCTGAATGAGGGCAACTACCTCGCCGGCAACGGAACCGTTTCCTTTTACAGTATGGAGACGCGAGAGATATACAATGACCTTTTTGGCACAGTTAACGGGAGAGGACTGGGAGATATCCCTTCATTCATTGCTGCAGACGGTAATTCAGGCTACATAGTGGTAAACAACTCCGGGACAATTGAGTCTGTGGATCTCAGGACAATGGAAAGCCTGGGAACCTTTACCGGGCTGAACTCACCCAGGCAGATGGTAATATACCAGGGAAGGGGCTATGTGAGCAGCCTTCAGGATACAAGGATCACGGTTATAGATCTGGACCTTAAAGAGGTAACCGGTTCGATTGACATCGGGGTTACATCTGAGGCCCTGGCAGTGGCAGGAGGAAAGCTGTTCTCTGCCAACTGGTCAGGCGGCAGCACGATTACCGTAACAGACCTGGCTTCGGAGGAGGTTATCAGGACAATCACTGTAGGTCTGGAGCCGGAAAGCATGGCAGTTGACCGAAACGGGAAACTGTGGGTGCTCTGCACGGGGGGATGGCAGGGAGAAGAGATACCACGGATAGTCAGGATCAATACATCCAACCTTGAGAAGGAGGCAGAGCTGTCATTCCGCACAGTGAATGACAATCCCTCGTCTCTGACCTGCAATGCAGCAGGTGACACCCTCTATTACCTTGATGAAGGCGTCAGAAGGATGCCGGTAACAGCTTCAACCCTTCCTTCCGAGGCTTATATTCCTTCAGGCAGCAGACTGTTTTACAAACTTATGGCATGCCCGGGAGGAAAGGTCGCGGTGACTGACGCCATCGATTACCAGCAGAAGGGTGACCTGCTTGTATTCAGCAGCAACGGTGATCTCTATGACAGCGGACAGGCCGGAATTATCCCGGGTTTTATGCTCTATGTGAAGGAATAGCCACTTTTTGCTTATTTTTAAATCAGCAATGTTGAGAATTTGATACGACGCTTTTTCATATTCATCATCTGCACGCTGTGGTCCCTTGTTATGGCAGGGCAGCAGGAGTATCCTGCAGGCAGCCCCGTATTCCCGGTGATTGAAAAGTGGCACGAGATCAGTCTTGACCCTCAGCAGCTTGAAGTCATGCGGAACCTTGACCAGCCCAAGGAACAGCCGTTCCAGTTTGCGATTCCTGTTGAGGTGTCACTCAATCCTTCGAACTCCGGGTTCATAACCAGGAACGGTGGTGAGACTGTATGGGTGTTGCCACTATCCTCCAAGGGGGCTCTTTCACTGAATATTATTCTTTCTCCTTACAACCTTCCGGACGGAGCATATATCTATGTATATGACCAGGAGAGAAAGATTGTCAGGGGAGCCTTCACCGGTGAAAGCTCTTCCGGTACAGGCACCTTGCCCGTTATGCCCGTTCCCGGAGACCGCCTCGTGCTTGAGTGCCATTTCCCCGGGCCAGTTGTTCCAGCCTTGTCTGTAGGTGTGAGCCAGGTGGCGCATGATTTCACGGGGATATTCGGCGAGGAAGAGACAAAAGATCTGTATTACGGAAGGGGAGACGCATGTGAAGTAGACCTTAACTGCTCAACAAATACAAATTACCTGCAGGCATCAAGGTCAGTCGTACGCCTTCTTGTTGCAGGATCGGAACTCTGCACGGGAGTGCTTGTTAACAACACAGGTAGTGAATACAAAGCCTACATACTCACCGCAAACCACTGTATTGAAAACCAGTCCCAGGCCTCCAACACGATCTTCGTGTTCAATTACAGGAGTCCTTCCTGTGACGGGCCTGACATGACAAACATGTATACCCTGACAGGTTCAACTCTCCGGGCCACCAGTCCTGACATTGACTTCACCCTTACAGAGCTGTACCAGTTTCCCTCATTGGTTTTCAGACCTTATTTCTCGGGATGGGATATAACCTCCTCAACACCGGCAAACACTTTCACCCTTCATCATCCTGAGGGAGATGTGATGAAGCTCTCCATCGATGACAACCCGCCTGTCACATCGTCATACCCGGTTGAAGGATTTGTTCCCCTTGGGTTCTGGAGGATTCTCAGGTGGGACCTGGGTACTACTGAAAAGGGTTCATCAGGTGCCCCTCTCTTTGACCAGAACGGAAGGCTCAGGGGCACCCTCACCGGCGGGGCTGCAACATGTTCAGACCCGACAAACGATTATTATGCCAAGCTGACGCGGATGTTTACAATTTCATCCCTTCCTTCCGCACACCTGAGACCGTGGCTTGATCCGGCGGGTACAGGCGCCACGCTGGTCAGCGGGCGTGATCCCTACGGCTACAACATGTCAAGGTCTGATACATTGGGAGGTTTCCCGGAAACTGATCCCGGTACAACCGATACATATGATTCCCCCGGCTGGGGCTTCTCCACGGGGAACAACTCTGACGGGCTGGTCCGGTACGCCGAATACATACCGTTCAGTGGTACAGCTGAGATCGCATGGCTGAGATTGCTCGTTTCAGCTTCCGCATACCTGTCAGATGCAGATTCAGTCCGTTTTTACATCTGGAGCGGAGGCACCGAGCCCGGAAGCGTGATCGCCTCGAAAAGGCTCAGGGTGAATGAAGCCCGGGCCGGCAACATACTTGAGGTTGATTTCGGCAGGACAATCAAAGTGACAGGACCATTCTATGCCGGATACAGCGTATTCTACAGGAGTCCGCTGGATCAGCCGCAACCGCAGTTCGCCGTGGCCCGATCAGTCCAGTGGCCATCCTCCTCACAAAACACTGCCTACTTTCATGACGGCACATCCTGGAGACCTTTTATCCAGCATCCTTCATACCCGATGTCTGTATCCCTGGGCATAAAGGCGGTAATGGTTGAAAATACTGTCCTCAATGAGCTTGAGGAGCCTGAACAGGCGGTGCCCGAACTGACTGTGTTCCCCAATCCGTTCACCTCGGAAATCTCATTCAGGTTCACTGAAAAGGGGGTAGCCGAAACATCCCTGATGATTTATGACAATACGGGAAAGGTTGTTTCCGCAGGGGAATACCGGAATATTTTCCCGGGCATTCTGACCCTTGAACTGCCATGGCTTGCTCCCGGGATATATCACTACGGGCTCAGGGCTGGTTCAGTTTTTTATTCAGGCACCCTTATTAAAACTGAATCCAGGTGAACAGGATTATACCGTTGATCTTCACGGCGGCACTGATCTTCTGTTCCTGCCGCCACGCAGTAAATCACCAGGTGACGGTCAGGCAGAATGACAGCACTGCGGCAACCAGGCTCTCAATTGAAAAAGAGAATGGATTTGCGAAGGTCACTGTCACCGGACCGTGGCAGAATTCAGCCGGGACGAAGCACGTATGGTACATAATGCCCCATGGTGCTGAGCTGCCTGCAGGTGTCAGCGAGGCACAGGCAATACGTGTCCCTGTCACCAGGATGATATGCATGTCAACAACCCACCTGGCAATGATGAGGGCCCTGGGGGCCGACAGCCTTATAGTTGGCATTTCGGGTTCATCACTAATCTATGATTCTCTCGTGCTCGACGGACTGCGCACCGGCCGGATCAGGGATGTCGGCTATGAGGGAAACCTTAACAGGGAACTGATAATTTCACTTGCACCTGACCTGCTGATGGCTTACGGGATTGCCGGAGAATTGGCCGGAAGCACCGCAAGGCTGGCAGAAGCGGGAGTGAAGGTTTTTTACAATGCAGACTACCTGGAGGAACACCCGCTGGCTCGGTGTGAATGGATAAGGCTGTTCGGACTGCTGACCGGCAGGGAGGAAAAGGCTGACAGTATATGCAACAGTGTTACGGAAGCCTACAGGGCACTGGCTGAAAAGGTTGGCTCCGGGGTGACATCCCGTCCGGGCGTGCTTCTCGGGGCGCCGTGGGAGGATGTGTGGTATGTCTCTCCTTCCAATTCCTATATTGGCAGGCTTATAGCAGATGCAGGGGGTAAGTATATTTACAGTGACATGACCGGTCCAAACAGCATTCCCGTTTCTGTTGAATCAGTTTTCAGGAGGGCGGCTGAGGCAGAAATATGGATCAATCCAGGAACAGCGGAATCGCTTGCAGAGATAACAGCTGCAGATCCGAGGATGGCTTCACTGCCTCTGTACAGAAAAGCAAGTGTCTGGAACAACCGCAGGAGAACCACAGCCGCTGGCGGCAATGACTACTGGGAAAGTGCAGTTGTAAGGCCTGATCTTCTGCTAAGCGACCTTGTCTCGATCATTCACCCGGACCTGATGCCGGGTTATGTTCAATTCTATTATATGAAGCTTGAATGAAAGCGGGTGTTGCAAGGTTAACGGTGTCAATGACAGTCCTCATTCTGCTGTTGATTATAATTTTCATGGCCGACATGTTCATCGGGAGTACGAGGATGTCAGCTGCTGATGTGATAAATGCCCTTTTGGGCAACGGAGCACCAGGCGATGAGATAATAGTAATGCAGTTTCGTTTGCCCAGGGCGCTGACTGCTGTAATTGCCGGCGCAGCGATGTCAGTCAGCGGACTGCTGATGCAGACACTCTTCCGCAATCCCCTGGCTGGTCCCGATGTGCTTGGTGTAAGCTCCGGCGCCGGCCTGGGAGTAGCCCTCTCGCTGCTGACGCTCACCCCGCTCTTCACCCTTCCTGAGGGAAGCATGTTTGCCGGCTGGGGGCTGATACTTGCAGCGTGGGCCGGTGCCGGCGCCGTGATGATTATAATAATGGCCGTATCTGCCCGCGTGCGCGATATAATGACCGTGCTGATAGTAGGCCTGCTGCTGGCCAGCGCAATTTCGGCTGTGGTGAGCCTTATGCAGTATTTCAGCAATGAGGCAATGCTGCGAACCTATGTGATCTGGACCATGGGTAATCTTGGCAACATATCCTATCCCCAGATCAGGGCGCTTGCAATTGCAACCGCTTCAGGACTGGCTATAGCCTTTACAATGGTGAAACCTCTCAACGCGATGCTGATGGGGGAGACTTTCTCCCGCACCGTAGGTGTCAGGATGCAGAAGACCCGTATAATCCTTCTCGCCTCGTCAAGCATACTCGCAGGGAGCGTGACCGCCTTCTGCGGACCGCTGGCATTCATAGGGGTGGCGGTACCCCATATCGCAAGGCTGCTTTTCGGAACAACCGACCACCGCATACTGGTGCCCGGAACAGCTCTTGCCGGCGCGATTATACTGCTGCTGAGTGACCTTATATCGGTCTTGCCGGGAGGAGGCCATATTATCCCGGTAAACACAGTCACATCACTGATAGGCATCCCGGTGGTTCTATGGATTATTCTCGGTAAAACTGGTCTTGGAAGGAGGTTCTGATGAGCTTGGGGAGTGTTATAGCAGAAACCAGGGAGCTGACTGTGGGCTACCGGAACAGGAAAAGGATCTCCACAGTGATGGGGAGGATCTCACTCCAGGCCCGCCGTGGTGAACTGGTGGCACTGATAGGCCGGAACGGGACAGGCAAGAGCACACTTCTCCGTACACTGGTAGGGCTCCAGCCGCCCATTGGCGGAGAGATAATGCTTGACGGCAGATTCCTTCATGAGACCGGGTCTTCTGAGTTGCCCAGGATTGTCAGTTTTGTGTCTACCGAACCGGTGGCGGTAAAAAATATCAGGGTACGTGATGTGGTGGCACTGGGCAGGTTTCCTTATACAAACTGGATAGGCACCCGGACTCCTGCTGACAATGAGGCTGTCGCTGCCGCCATGGAGGCTGCCGGAATGTCACTGCTTGCCGAAAGAAGCATCGACAACATCTCTGACGGGGAGAGGCAGCGCACACTTATCGCACGCTCCCTGGCACAGGATACCGGCCTGCTTGTAATGGATGAACCGACGGCATTCCTCGACCTCCCTTCAAGGTACGGCATCGTAAGCCTCCTCCGCAGTCTCACCAGGGAGAAGGGTAAATGCGTGATCTACTCAACGCATGATCTTGATACTGCAATAAATGAGGCTGACAGAATCTGGCTCATGACTGAAGACGGGGTGAGTGACGGAGCTCCGGAAGATCTGATGCTGAAAGGGACCCTTGCAGGCGCCTTTGAAAGCCCGCTCCTGTCATTCAGTGTAAATGACGGCACATTCAGTTTCGTCAGGAGCAGGCGGAGCACCATAACACTCGAGGGAAGGGGGAATGCGGCAAAGCTTACAGTCAGGGCCCTGGCACGGTGCGGGTACATTACTGATCCGGGTGCTCCGCTGACAGTAAGGATCTCCGAAGGCAGCCACGGGACTGAATGGATACTTTCAGACGGCTCAACAGAACAATGCTGCCGTTCACTCTATGACCTGGTTGCAATTCTTCCTGACAATGATCAGTTGGCCTGATACTTCCTGTAAGTATCGATGAATGACGGGATGTCCTCAACGGAAAGGCGCTTGGCAATGATTTTCTTGTCACGGTCAAGGATATAGATCAGCGGGGTGGATTCAACATTGTACAGGAAGTCAAACCTGCTCATCCGGTCAGGGTCCCAGCCGTTAATCCATGAAAGCCCGTTGTCAACAATATATTTTTCCCATTTTTCCTTATCATGCTGGGTACAGACCGCAAACACCTCGATGCCGGACGACCTGTTCCTGTCGTAGTATTCCTTCAGTTTTGGCGTTGCCTCCTTGCAGTGGCCGCAGTCCGGCTCCCAGAAGTAGAGTATTGTAAAATCCGCTTTTACATCGTAAAGTGATACATAATGGCCGGCAAATGATCCCATCAGCAGCTCCGGAGCCTTCATGCCGATAAGGTTCGGCCTCAGCCGTTCTACCCGCTTCCTGAGATCGGAGATGTATTCCTCCGAAGCCCAGGGTGCCTTCCCGGCCAGGTAGACCTTGTCAGCCAGGTGCACCACAACCGCATCATGGCCCATGATCTCACTTGTGGCAAACCGGTTCATCATCCATACGGCTACATACTGGAACATGTCGCTGTTAACCGCGCTCTTCTCCAGGAGCCGGTCCGCCTCCCGGTTTATTGAATCGGGCATCTGTATCACAACCTGCCTGAAGAACTGTTCCAGCTTGCCGCCGAGTACAGGGCTGCGGATCAGCCCGGGTTCCGTGAAATCAATGTTGTCAAAGAAATGATCCTTGTAATAAATATATGAGAGAAGCCTGGATACGGAATCAGGGTTATGTGTACCGGGAGGCACTGAAGGTGCAGGTGTCTCCACCGGTATGACTGCTCTTGCAATAGCCCCGAGGAGGGTGCCTTTGTTTGCCTCCGAGGTCTCCCTGAGGTATTGCTTCATCTTTGTCTCCTGGCCGGCAAGCTCTTTTTTTGCTGCGGCAGCTTCCGGGCTTCCGGGCTGCAGGCCGTTTAGCCTGCCGCTGATCTTCACTGCCTCCTCCTGCAACGACTTCCATTTTCTCTGGTATGCTACGAACCTGCTGTTCTCCTCCGAGCCGGTAAATGCAAGTGTTGAGATGGGGTCACTCTTGCTGAATTTTATATCAAAATGCTGATCTTCTCCAAGGAGGAATTCAAAGAAGATGTTTTCAGGAAGCACGATCATATAAACGCCGGACGGCAGTTTATCAGCTCCCGTGAACCTCCCTTTTCCGGCTGCATCGGTCACCAGGCTGTCGCGGACATATTGCTGTGCACCCACATGGTATGCCAGCCGGAGCTTAACCGAAGGAGCGTCAGGTGCCATGACTGTGATTGAGTGTCCAGTCTGTCCGCTGACGGGAGACAGAACCGGAAGAAGTGAAATGATGATCATGCTGGCTGAAAGTCTGAATTTCATCTGAGAATGTTTAACGGGAGTCTCCATACAATTTTCCTGCCATTTGAATCAGTGGTCCATGTTTATCCTCAGTATCTCGGCATATCCTCCGGAGGTGATGACGGCCCGCAGAACAAAGTTGAAACGGTTAAGGTCAGTGCAGAGGAAGAAGTCGGTAGGCGGACTGAATTCAAGATTCTCAGGTCTGAAGAACCTGCTGCCTGGTCCTTTCCTGAGAGCTTCAATCTCTTTTGATATGTCCCTTTCGCGGCCTTCAAGCAGGTCTTTTATATAACCGGCGCAAAGTATGTCTTCCTCAGCGGTTTCGGCGGCCCTGTATCCCATTGCCACCAGTGTGACTTTTTCAGGTTTCAGGAGTGATATGTATGAAGCTACAGCCCCGGCATTGACAAGCCCTGCACCGATTATTTCCGTAGCCCCGGCAGCGTTCATTATTCCTCTTGTTCCTGCAGTTGTGCAGTGGATCATTGTTTTTCCCGCAAGAGGGCCTGTCAGCATCTCCGTGGGACTGTTGCCGAAGTCAAATCCTTCAGGCTTCTTTTCGTCCTGTTCTCCTGCAATAATTACTTCAGCCTTCAGTTTATCCCTTAGTGCGAATGCCTCCTCCGGTGAGGCTACGTCGAGAAGGCGGCTGATTCCGCTGTCGAAGGCATAGCATGCGGTGCTGAAGGCCCGGAAGACATCAATGATAACTGTCACGCCCTTAGCCTCCTGCGCCCCTTTGATGAACTCCTTTACAGTGATGTCCATGTCATGTTTTTCAAATTGTGAAGATAATAATAGTGTTTGAAGATCATTTCTTAAATTTGCATTCCGGTAATAATCAGAATATCTGATGAGACCATTCTCCGAAATAAGCGATTCAATTGTCAGGCGTGCCGGGCGCGGACGAAAGGCAGCTGCTGAACGTCTGAAAAAATATGTCCCCTTCTGGGTTCGCCAGAGGCGTATTATATACCTGCTTTACAAGGGAATAAAGAGGGATAATATCTATATTAAAGCATCCGCCCTCACCTTTTTCACAATTCTCTCGGTAATACCCATGGTGGCCCTGGCCTTTGGGATTGCCAAGGGTTTCGGGCTGCATGACGAGCTCAGGGCACAGATTATAATGCAGTTCCATAACCAGGAGCAGGTTATGAACTGGATACTTGATTTTGCCAATACAACCCTTGAGCAGACAAGCGGAGGGTGGCTGGCCGGGATTGGAGTAGCTTTCCTCTTTTCAACGGTGGGTCAGTTGCTGAGATATGTTGAAAACACTTTTAATTCCATCTGGAAGGTGGGCGAGACAAGAGTCTGGTACCGGCAGGTCACAGATTACCTTGCTGTAATAGTTCTGGTCCCTGCTCTCTTCATTGCCTCAAGCAGTGCCACTGTGCTTGCCACCACGCGCCTTAATGAAATACTGAGCCAGTCTGACATGCTTGAAGGACTGAAGCCTGTTGTATCATTCCTGGTACAGCTGATTCCCTTTATATTGCTCTGCACACTGGCAACAGCTGCCTTCCTGGCAATGCCCAATACGAGGGTAAAGTTCCGTACGGCTATTGTGGCAGGTATTGTGGCAGGTATTGCCTTACAGGTGTTGCAGATAGTCTACGTTGAGTCACAGATGGGACTGACCAGGCTCGGCACCCTTTACGGAAGCTTCGCTGCTATCCCGCTTCTCATGGTCTGGATCCAGATGAGCTGGGTGGTACTCCTTATGGGAGCACAGCTCTCATACTACCTTCAGAATATTACCCGGTACGAGTTTGAATTTGACGTGCAGACAGTCTCTCCACGCCAGAAAAAGCGTCTCTCCCTGCTGGTGATGCACTCGCTCATAGTCGACTTCGTAAAGGGAGTCAAACCCAGATCTCCCGAAGATATCTCCCTTGAACTGAGCCTTCCTGTGCGTACGGTGCATGAATGCCTTGACCTCCTTCACGAGGCATCGATGGTCACCGAAGTGTGGAATGAAGAGCAGGAGAAGTATGTCTATCAGCCTGCCACCGACATCAACAGGATGACACTTTCCTTCGTGCTCGAAAAGCTTGAATCATCAGGCTCCCTGCACAAGATAGTCATAAACAATTCCGATTACAGGAAGATCGATACGGCACTTACCCGGTTTGAGAATCTTGTGGCCTCTTCGGAGGAAAATATCCTGATCAGGGATCTGTAGCCCTTTATTTGTTCCTGAACGGTGAGAGGCGAAACCGTCTCACATACCTGATAAGCTCCTCAAGCGAGTTCCAGTTGTCAAAGAGGTAATGCGGGGCGTCAACTATTATCTGTCTTGTCTCCGGGTGCATGGACCAGTAACTGATCAGGTTCTGGGCCCTGAATACCCTGTCTTCTGAACCAATAAGGCTGTAATCCCAGGCAAATCCGGTTTCAACCGGTTCCATCATCCTGTTGTAAAGCCATCTCAGTTCGTCATGCAGTGATTTTTCCGACCGTGTGGGTATGTATGCTCGGTTCATCTCGAAACGGGTTCTCGTCCCGAACATTCTGAGATAAAACTTTGCCATGCTGTAGTTGGAGATATTGTCGAGTGTTGCCTCGAAGATCCTGAGAGGGATGCCGTACTTGTCGTCCGCAGCCACAGGTGTTCCGTTAATGGCGATTGTGAGGTCGGGTTTGATACCCAGTTTCCTGCTGTAATATTCGGCAGCCCAGACGCCCAGGGACCATCCGATAACAGTCACCCGCCTGTATGTCTTCATCTCGGGAAGAATCAGGGGCTCGTCGGCAGAATAGTTATAAAACAGTATGAAGTCGACTTTGTCTGTACAAAGGTTTGAAAAGGCTTTTTCATCGATTCCCCAGGTGCCGAACAGAATAACAAGATCCCTGTTGTTCTCAAATCGTCGGAGGAAGGTTTTCATCGGCAGGTACAAATGAAAAAAGAGGAGAGGGTTACCGTGGTACTTTAAGGAACGGGCTTATGAGATAATCCCGGAATCTACTGTCTGATAAAAGGAAGTAACCTATGGTAGTCAGCCTATAGGTCCATGTGAAAGTCAATGTCTGCAATACAATCCTATTGATTCCCACAAGTAACCCTTACTCTCCTCTTTTATTTCGTCTTTCTACAAATGTAATACATAAACATAGATTTTCCAAGCAAATTCAAAAAAAATTGGAGGAGTGTTATTAACCGGTTGTTAATTAGGCTGGGATTATGTACTTTTAAACTGGTAATAGGATCATTTATTCTCCTGACATTAACCCTTTTAGTATGATACCTGAAATAATCAGCATCCGGCATGACGACGGATCGGGCTTCAGGGCCGCCTGGATGGATAACGAAAGCAGCTTTCTCCATCTGCATCCTGAATATGAAATAGTTCTGAATATTTCAGGCAACGGTACCCGTGTGGCCGGTGATTCAGTTGAGCTGTTTGACCGCTATGACCTGGTGATGTACGGTCCGGATCTCAGGCATTTCTGGAATTTTTACCGGAGAGATGAGAATGACACAGGCCGGCATGCGATCATGGTTCACTTCAGGCGTGATTCCCTGGGTGATCACCTGCTCTCACAGTTTGAGCTTGCTGAACTGCGGAGGCTGCTTGATGATGCTGGCAGGGGGATTGCCTTTCCGCCCGAAACGGGCGAAGCTGCCGAAGAGCCGATGAGACGGCTGCTCTCCGATACCGGTATGAAAAAAATGGTGAGCGTATTCAGGCTCCTGGAGATACTCTGCTCTGCTCCAAAGTTCAAGACACTGTCCGGGGAGAGCCCCGAGGGAACCTGTGAGATCACGGACAGCCGGCTGACTGCAGTCTGCTCATTTGTGAGAGACAATTTCTACCGTGCCATACCTGTAAAGGAAGTTGCTGCCGTTGCAAAGATGAGCCCGCACTCCTTCAGCCGCTTCTTTTCAAGGAGCACTGGCAGCGGATTTGTGGATTATGTTAACCAGGTAAGGACAAACAAGGCATGCTACCTCCTTCGCGAAACAGAACACCAGATTAACGAAATTGTATTTGAATGCGGGTTTGCAACCGTTTCAAATTTCAACAAGCAGTTCCGTAAGCATTCAGGGATGTCAGCACGTGACTACAGGGCCCAGTACCGAAACTGATATCCCGGCTACTGTCCCGGCAATCCACGTCAGGTGATGATATTTTTCATAACGGAGATTGATCCGTATTGCTAAATTTGCCTCTGAACAAACTAAAACCATACTTGCCATGGGAATGACAATAACGGAGAAAATCATTGCCGCTCACTCAAAATACGAAACTGTAAAGCCGGGTGACATTGTTGACATTACAATTGATGCACGTGCTGCAAGAGACTTCGGCGGTGCCAATGTGGTCAAGAACCTGAATGACTTCGGACTGAAGGTGGATGACCCCGGAAAGACTCTGTTTACGTTTGACTGCAATCCCACCGGGTCTGACCAGAAATATGCTGTCAACCAGCATATATGCAGACAATATGCACGGGTTAACGGAATAAAGGTATATGACATTGACGCCGGTATCGGCACACACCTTCTGATGGAGGAGGGTTATGTATGGCCCGGTGCCACAGCGGTATCGACTGATTCCCATGCAAACATACTTGGAGCAGTGGGCGCTTTCGGTCAGGGGATGGGTGATATGGACATTGCAGCCGCATGGAACAGCGGCAGGGTCTGGTTCAAGGTTCCCGGCTCGGTGAAGCTGACCCTCAAGGGTCTCCTTCCTGAAGGGGTGACCGCCAAGGATGTCATCCTGAATCTCCTTCGCATATACGGTGCAAACACACTCCTTGGCTACAGCATCGAGATTTACGGTGATGCAGTTGACCGGATGACCCTTGACGAGCGGATAACCGTTGCTTCAATGGCAACCGAGATGGGGGCGATTATCATTCTTTTCCCGCCAACACCTGCGATAACCGCATACTGCCGTGCCCGTGCACGTTCGCCCTTTGAGCCGGTATATGCTGACCCGGACGCCGGTTATGAGATTGAAGCAGAGATTGATGCCGGCTCATTCGTTCCCATGGTGGCACGCCCCGGCGAACCTCATGACACAGTAGGGGTGACGGAACTTCCTGTCACAAGGATTGACTCCGCATTTATCGGCAGCTGTACCAACGGCAGGATTGAAGACATGAGGGTGACGGCTGAAATCCTGAAGGGCAGGAAGATCGCGCCGGGAGTGGTACTCAAGATAGTACCTTCAACCGATGCGGTTTGGAAGCAGTGTCTTGATGAAGGACTGATGGATGTCTTCAAGAATGCCGGAGCTCTCGTATCGAACGCAGGCTGCGCAGGATGTGCCGCAGGCCAGGTAGGGCAAAACGGCAAGGGTGAGGTTACAGTCAGTACCGGAAACAGGAATTTTCCCGGCAAACAGGGCCAGGGCAGCGTATTCCTGGCTTCTCCGGCTGTTGTGGCGGCATCTGCCCTGGCTGGTTATATCACCACACCTGAGGCAACCCCTGACTCACCTCCTGCCTTTGAGTACACCTCCTCAGGGACGGCTGCCGCCCCTAAACCGGCAAAACCAGCACCGGCAGAGAAACCTTCGGTAATCAGGGGAAGGGTCTGGCTGATAGAGCGTGACAATATTGATACCGACATGATCTTTCATAACCGTTACCTGGCCATAACCGACATCCGCGAGATGGGTCAGTATGCCTTTGACAACCTGGAAGGGTACAGGGACTTTGCAAAGAGGGCACAGGCAGGGGACATTATTGTTGCAGGAAAGAACTTCGGGAGCGGCAGCTCACGCCAGCAGGCAGTCGACTGCTTTGTCTCCCTCGGCATACAGGCAGTTATTGCCATGTCATTCGGTGCAATCTATGAGCGGAACGCAATAAACGCAGCATTTCCTGTGCTGACTTACACCTCCTTTGATAAGATCGGCCTTAAGGATCAGGACATCATTTCAGTAAACATGCTGACAGGGGAGGCGGTGAATGAGCGTAACGGACTCACAACTTTAATTAACCCGTTCTATGACGCACAATATGAAATATATAAGAAAGGCGGACTTTTAGGTATTATATAAAAAAATCATCATAATATGAAACCAAGGACATTTGTTGAGAAGGTGCTGGGCGCTCCCGAGGGAGCGGTGGTATTCAGAAAACCGGACCTGATCCTTACCCATGACAACACCTCGAGCATATTTCAGACATTCAAAAAAATGGGAGGTGAAAAGGTGTCTGACCCGGAACAGATGGTCATTGTTCTTGACCATAATGCTCCGCCTGCCGATGCCAAGCTGGCTACGCAATACCAGGACATCAGGAATATTGTTTCAGGGCAGGGGATAAAGAAGTTTTATGATTCAGGCATGGGCATATGCCACCAGATGATGTCAAATCATGCCCGGCCCGGAATGATTATAGTAGGATCCGACAGCCATACCTGTACGGCAGGGGCTTTCAACTCCCTTGCTGCAGGTATAGACCGGACTGAAGCTGCCGGGATATGGAAAAGGGGTGAGACCTGGTTCCTTGTCCCTCCCTCAATGCGGATCGACCTGACCGGAAGACTGCGTCCGGGAGTTAGTGCCAAGGATCTGTCGCTGTGGATAATAGGGATGCTTGGATCGGACGGTGCGAACTACATGTCAATCGAGTTTCACGGTGACGGTGTGGCATCGCTCAGCGTAAGCGACAGGATGACTGTTGCCAACCTTGCCTCCGAGATGGGGGCAAAGAACGCCGTATTCCCGTGTGACGAGGTGCTGCAGAAGTTCATCGGCTCTGATACACGCGGTGTATGGGCTGACGAGGGAGCTGAGTACAATTGCCGCATCTCAATTGATCTTTCGAAGGTATTTCCACTTGTGGCTGCACCTCATCATGTTGACAACATCAGGTCAGTGGCTTCAGTTGCCGGTACCGAAGTACAGGAAGGGCTGATTGGCACATGCACAAACGGAAGGATAGAGGATCTCCGGACCGCAGCCGCAATACTGAGGGGTGCAACGGTAAAACCGGGATTCCAGCTTCATATAATACCTGCTTCAAAGGAAATCTATCTGCAGGCCATACGGGAAGGTATAGTCACTGATCTCATTGAGGCAGGGGCCAACATTCTCAGTCCCAGCTGCGGGCCATGCCTGGGCACAGGCCAGGGCATACCTGCCAGCGGTCATACTGTAATCTCCACAGCCAACAGGAATTTCCTCGGCAGGATGGGTAACAAGGAGGCATCTATCTACCTTGCATCACCTGCAACGGTTGCTGCTTCCGCCATAACCGGCGTAATTACTGATCCCAGGATAACGAAGGGAGATGAAGCCTTCCCGTTCAACCCGCCGCAGAGCAAGACAAACAGCATCAGGGAGGGAGAGAACAGGAAAGAAGGCAATGTCTGGAACTATGCGGATGTTGACAACCTTAACACCGACCAGATGTTTGCCGGGAAGCATACCTACAGCGTGATGAGCTCGGATGCTGCGGCCATATTGCCGCTGCTTTTCGGCGACTTTGACCCGTCATTCAGCAAAAACGCCCGGGCCGGTGACATAATCATAGCAGGAGACAATTTTGGCTGCGGGAGTTCAAGGGAGCACCCATCCGTAGGCCTTGCACACCTTGGCATCAGGGCTGTCATTATCAAATCGGTCAACCGTATCTTCTACCGCTCCTCCATAAACCAGGGTCTGCCTCTTATAGTACACCGGGAGGCGGTTGAGACATACAGGCCGGGAGACAGCGTGGATATAGACTTCGACAAAGGCTCGCTTATGATCGGGAAAAGGGAATTTACCTTTGAACCGCTTCCTCAGGAACTGAAGGCGATCATTGAGAAGAAGGGACTTGTCAACTGGATGAAGAACGCCTGATCAGGCAGGCCGTTGTTCTGACCTGTTGTCAAACGGAAAAAACTGATTATATTTGCGGCGGTTTTTTGAAACCGTGGCACGGTTCCGTAGCTCAGTTGGATAGAGCAACAGCCTTCTAAGCTGTGGGTCGAGCGTTCGAGTCGCTCCGGAATCACAAGAGGAAAGGGCATTAAAGCCATGGTATTACAGAGACAGGTGGCATGAACACCATCAATTTCAGATCCGTACTTAAGATTACCGGGCTTATCCTGCTGATTTCAGCATCATCATTTCTGCTTTGCATACCTGTAGCACTTATCTATTCAGAGCCTGTCAGGCCCTTTTTGCTGGCTTTCATTACTGCCCTGATCCCCGGATCACTTATGTATTTTCCTGTTCACAGTCCGCTGCACCAGAAAGTCACGATACGGGAAGGTTACCTGAGCGTCACCCTTGGCTGGTTCTTTCTCGGCCTCTCAGGCACTCTTCCGTTTGCATACAGTCACGAGATTCACGGATTTGTAAACATGCTTTTTGAGAGCGTGTCAGGTTATACAACCACCGGGGCATCAACCCTCTCTGATGTGGAGAGTATGTCAAAGTCAATTCTTTTCTGGCGCAGTCTGACACACTGGATAGGAGGGATCGGAATAATTCTGCTGGTTATAATAGTTTTACCCTCCCTCAAGGTAGGGGGATACAACCTCTTCTCGCTTGAATCATCGCTGAAGGAAAAGATATTTCCGCGCACAAAATCGATTGCCACAACCGTACTGATGATCTACCTGTTCCTTACGGTTCTGCTTATTGTACTTCTTAAGGTCGGGGGGATGAGCCTGTTTGACAGTATCTGTCATGCTTTCGGCACCGTTGCTACCGGTGGATTCTCAACAAAAAACACAAGTATATCCGGTTATTCGGATTACATTCAGTATGTTCTGGGGATATTCATGTTCCTGTCTGCAGCCAGTTTCGTGGTTTTTTATTTCATTTTCAAAAAGAATTTCACCAGGGTCAAGGCAAACGAGGAACTGTGGTTTTACCTGTTTTTCACAACAGCTGCGGTTGTTGCCGTGACACTTGTCCTGTATACTGGTTCAGAACGGAATTTTGAGGTAGCCTTCAGACATGCATTTTTCCAGGTTACATCAACTATCTCAACAACAGGCTTTGCTACAACTGATTACACACTGTGGCCACAGGTTGCGATAGTAATTGTTTTTATGCTGATGTTTGCAGGAGGTTCCACCGGGTCCACCACCGGGGGCATAAAGATGGCACGACATCTCCTGACACTGAAAAACCTGCACAATGTTACTGTCAGACTGCTGCATCCGTCAGCAGTCATGCCTGTCAAGCTTAACGGCCAGGTGGTGCCTGAAAGCATTAACAGCCTGATGACTGTATTTGTACAGCTTTACATCCTCATTTTCCTGGCAGGAATGATGATCATTCTCCTGTCGGGCATTCCGGCAATCGAAGCTGCAGGAGCCTCAGTGTCTGCACTTTCATGCGTAGGGCCGGGGCTGGGTGCCTCCGGCAATATGAGCAATTATGCCCACTTCAACGGTGTGGCCAAGATGACGATGGTGGTACTGATGATAATAGGCCGCCTGGAGATCTTTACAATCTTTGCACTCTTTACCCGACCCTTCTGGAAGAAGTAAATTAACGTTCAGACACATCATTTCTCTTCTTTTTACGCTGAGAAGTATTAAAAATTCAAAAACTCGTTTACCTTTGCAGCCAATTAAAAATCATCTCATGAATAAAGGAATTGTTAAATTTTTCAATGTGTCCAAAGGTTTTGGATTCATTAAGGACGCCAACTCATCCAAAGAGTATTTTGTTCATTCAACAGGCCTGATCGACAAGATCAAGGAGAATGACGAGGTAACTTTTGACCTCCAGGAAGGTAAAAAAGGGTTAAATGCCGTTAATGTAAGACTTGCATAGTTAACACTATAATGTACATTTAATTACCCTGGTCCCGGCACTCAAGTGTCGGGACTTTTCATTTC
>CAZUIF010000022.1:26955-58573 GCA_964621005.1 uncultured Rikenella sp. | reverse complement strand
TCAGCACGCTGCCAAGGGCATATTTTGTATAGGGATCCTGTGCTGCAATCTCCATGGCCTCGGAGATGGCTATCCCAAGGCTGCCGGGAGAATCGGGGTCAGCCTCAAGGACTCTCCTTCCCGCGGAAGTCATGGTGCTTGGTGAGGGAACCACCTTGGCGTTGTAAGTATTCATCATCAGCTTGCGTCCCGGTTTCTGGTTGTAGCTTACCCTGACCATGAATACGAGCAGTTCAAGTCCGAAGTGGTTGCAGGCGAAGCTCATGGCGCTGCCCCACTGGCCTGCTCCGGTCTCGGTGGTGATGCGGCGAACACCTTCCTGCTTGTTGTAATAGGCCTGCGGGATGGCGGTATTTGCCTTGTGCGAGCCTGAGTAGTTCCCTCCCTCATACTTGTAATAGATCTTGCTCTTTGTCCCGAGAGCCTTCTCGAGGTTGCGTGCCCTGAAAAGCGGCGAGGGGCGGAATGTACGGTACAGGTCAAGGACCTCCTCGGGGATATCGATGTACCTCTCTGTTGTTACCTCCTGCCTGATCAGTTCCATGGGGAAGATAACCGACAGGTCTTCGGGGCCTACCGGTTTCCCGGTTGCCGGGTTCAGCGGCGGCAGGGGTTTGTTGGGCATGTCTGCCATGATGTTATACCATTGGCGGGGCATTTCGTTTTCAGTCAGCAGAATCTTTGTAAACTTTTCCATTTTAAGTGTTTGTTTAAGAGGGTTAATAAAACAAGAGGCACGCTGTGATCAGCGTGCCTCTTTGTATAGTTATCCTTTACGGGTTATATAACGGCGTGATTCACAGCTTCATCCTATGAGCTGCACCAGCGCCAGTTATTTAACCTCATTGCTTTCATTGGCACAAACATAATGATTATTTCCAGTTGCAACACCATTCCGGAATAATTTTTAAAGCATTTTTAACAGAAATCTTTCATCCAGGTTTGTGCCTTGATAGCAGTACTTCCTCGATTTCAGACAGATTGACCGATTTTGCCCTGAGCAGAACCAGGAGGTGATACATGAGGTCTGCCGCTTCGTTTTTAAAAAGGCCGTTATTGTCACCCATCGCTTCAATTACCAGCTCAACAGCTTCTTCTCCTACTTTCTGAGCGATTTTCCCTGTTCCTTCATTGAAGAGCCTGGATGTATATGATCCGGCGCTTCCCTCCTCTAAACGGCTGTTGATGACCTCCTCCAGGCGGTAGAGAAAGCCTTTTGCAGGCTGTTCCCCGAAGCATGACCATATGCCTGTGTGGCATACAGGTCCGGCCGGCTCGGCCTTTATCAGTATTGCATCATTGTCACAGTCGGGTTCCATTGTAACAACCCTTAGCCAATTACCCGAAGTCTCTCCCTTTGTCCATAGGGTTTGCCGGCTCCGGCTGTAGAAGGTAACAAGACCTTCATCTTCCGTTTTGCGGTATGCCTCTTCATTCATGTAACCCAGCATCAGTACCTGGAGGGTGGTGTTGTCCTGTATTATGACGGGCACCAGCCCGTCACCCTTATTAAAGTCTATGTTCAGCATTCTGGTCAGTTTTTATTTTACTTATTATCATCTGTATTGTATTCCTGTGTTCCGGCAAAATCAGTGTCGGATGTTGTTCCTTACTTCTATATTATTGCGCAGCAGATAGTCTTTAAGTTCAGGTATCATTATTTTGCCGTAATGAAAGAGTGTGGCAGCCAGTGCTGCCGTGCAGCCGGTTTCCGTAAATACTTCCCTGAAGTGTTCATGTGACCCGGCGCCGCCTGATGCGATTACCGGGATGTTCACGCTGCGGCACACTTCAGCGGTTATGTCAATAGAGAACCCCTCACCGGTGCCGTCGCGGTTGACAGATGTGAGGAGGATCTCTCCCGCGCCGAGCTGTTCCGCTTCCCGGGCCCAGCCGATGGCCGGCAGTGTTGTGACGCGCTTTCCTCCGTGGGTACAAACAACCCATGTGCCATCAACAAGTTTGGCGTCTATTGCCACAACCACGCACTGGCTACCGAACTCATCTGCCAGTTCAGTTATAAGGGCGGGATTAAGTATTGCAGCGGTGTTGACTGAGACCTTGTCAGCTCCTGAACTGATAAGCACCGAAACATCTTCCCTTGTACTTATGCCGCCACCCACAGTGAAGGGGATATCTATTGCGGCTGCGATCTTCTCAACCAGCGTGGCAAGTGTTTTTCGTCGCTCCTCTGTTGCTGAAATATCAAGGAAAACCATCTCATCTGCCGACTGTTCAGCATAGGCCCGCGCCAGTTCCACAGGGTCACCGGCATCACGGAGATTGACGAAACTGACTCCCTTGACAGTTCGTCCGTCCTTAATGTCAAGGCAGGGTATGATTCTTTTCTTCAGCATAACTCAGCTATTTCCTTAAATGTTATCCTTCCTTCGAGAAGGGCCTTTCCTGTGACGGCGCCTTCGCAACCGGCATCGCGCAGCATCATCAGATCATTTGCAGTTGCAATGCCACCACTGGCAATCACAGAGAGTCCCTCCACCGCTGCCAGTTCCCGGTAGATATCCGCCGAGACACCGGCGAGCATTCCGTCTTTTGAGATGTCAGTGCAGAGGGCATACCTTATTCCGGCCGCCCGGTAATCTAAAAGGAAAGCGGCGATATCTTTATCAGATGTCTCCTTCCATCCGCCAGTGGCTACCTTTCGTTCCCTGAAATCAGCCCCCAGGATAATTTTATCAGGCCCGTACTGACCGAGCCATTGCCGGAGGAGGTCAGGACGGCTGACTGCAATGCTGCCGATTGTCACCTGTGCAGCGCCGCATCTGAACGCAAGACGGATATCATCTTCTGTCCGGATGCCGCCGCTGAAGTCAATTCTCAGCCCGGTGGCGGAGGCTATTCCTTCAAGAACCATGTGATTTTTTATACTTCCGGCCCGGGCACCGTCAAGGTCAACAAGGTGGAGGTGCCTGATGCCGTTATCCTCCATCTCCCTGGCAAGGTCGACGGGGTCAGAATGATAAACCGTCTTCCTGCTGAAGTCGCCCTGGGTCAGCCTGACGCATTGGCCTTCAATGATGTCAATTGCAGCAATGATTCTCATAGTCCAATGAAGTTTTTAAGCAGCAGTGCACCTGCCCCAGCTGATTTTTCAGGGTGGAACTGCACCCCATAAAAGTTATCTTTCTGCATTGCAGCGGAGAAGGGGAGGATGTAATTACAAACGGCAGTTGTGGAACTGTTCAGTTCAGCATAGTAACTGTGCACATAATAGAGGTCATCGTCCGTTTGCATGCCCTGAAGAAGCCCGGTAGCGGAGATGCTTTCAAAGTTGTTCCAGCCGGTGTGCGGCACCCTGGCGCCGGGCGGAAATCTCCTGACAACTGTGTCAAAGATGCCGAGACAATCAGTATCATTTTCTTCGGAACGACTGCACATCAGTTGTAGCCCCAGGCAGATCCCAAGCACCGGCTGTTTCAGGGAGAGGATCAGCGAATCGAGGCCCCTTTCCCTGAGATGGGTCATAGCCGACCGGGCTTCTCCTACACCCGGAATTATCACCCTCTCAGCCTTCAGCAGGATGTCAGGATCGGATGTCACCACCGACTCATGTCCGAGCCTCCGGAGGGCTACCTGGACAGACATTGTGTTCCCTGCGTTGTATTTAAGTATTGCTATCATAATGTTCCTTTTGTTGATGGGAGATTTCCGCTGCCGGTTCCGGCCACGGCCATTGCCAGGGCCCTGGCAAAAGCCTTGAAGACTGCTTCAGCCTTGTGATGGTCATTCTCACCGGATGCCCTTACATGGATATTGCATTTTGCATTGTCACTCAGTGATCTGAAGAAGTGCCGTAACATGTCTGTTGAGAGGTTGCCAATCCGGTCTGACCGGAATGAGACATTCCATTCCAGCCATGGTCTTCCCCCGAGGTCAATCAGTACCTCTGCAGCAGAGTCATCCATTGGCAGGGCGAAGCCATAACGGGCCATTCCTTTCCTCCTGCCAAGAGCACTGTCAAGAGCCTGCCCCAGCACGATGGCGGTATCCTCAACCAGGTGGTGTTCATCAACATGAAGGTCACCTGACGCCCTGAGGGTAATGTCGATGCCACCGTGCCTTGCAACCTGCTCAAGCATATGGTCGAAGAAGCCGATGCCGGTGCTGATTGTGCTCTTCCCGGTTCCGTCGAGGTCAATTTCGAGGGAAATGTCAGTTTCATTGGTCTTTCTTGTAACCGAGGCCCTTCTGGGGATTCCGGTAAGGAAGCGTCTTATTGCCTGCCAGTCGCGTGTGCAGAGCGAGGCCTCCCTGTTCTGTCTGTCACTGACATAAACAGACCGGCAGCCGAGGTTTTTCGCCAGTTCAATGTCTGTAAGACGGTCGCCGATCACGAATGAAGAGCCGAGGTCAACGCCTCCTGCAAGATACCTTGTCAGCATGGCTGTACCCGGTTTGCGGGTGGGGGCGTTGTCTGATTCAAATGACCGGTCAATAAAGACTTCTGCAAAATTCACACCCTCCCCGGCAAGGATGCTGAGCATCTTGTTCTGAGGAGGAAGGAAATCTTCTTCAGGGTATACAGGGGTCCCCAGTCCGTCCTGGTTGGTAACCATGACCAGCTCGAAGTCAGTTTCACGGGCTATAGCCGAGAGAGCCCCTATCACCCCGGGCATAAACTCCAGCTTCTCAAGGCTGTCAACCTGCTGGTCATCCGGCTCCTTCAGTATTGTGCCGTCCCGGTCTATAAACAAAACCTTTTTCATATCCCAATCCTTTCAAGTTCCCTTATAAGCATGTTGTTTTCTTCCTCTGTGCCGGTGGTGATCCGGATGCATCCGGGGATCTCATGGCTACGGTTTCTTACAATTATTTTCCTGGCGGCGAGTGTATTATAAATCCGGTCGGCATCTTTTACCCTTACCAGCAGAAAGTTGGAATCTGAAGGCCAGACCTTCTCCACTACCGGGAGCCCGGCGAGTCGTGAGGCCAGGCGTTCACGTTCTGCGATAATTGTCTTTATTCGGCGGGCGACAACGTCTGCCTCGCCCAGCCTCTGCAACGCCGCCTCCTGATTGATTGTACTAATATTATAAGGAGGCTTCATCGCAAAGAAATACTTGAGGATGGCGGCGTCAGCAAAGGCAATCCCCACTCTTGCCGCTGCCAGTCCCATCGCCTTGCTGAAGGTCTGCATCACAATGAGGTTGTCAAATTCTCCGATCCGTTCTGCGAAGGATGCCTTCCCGCTGAAACCGGCATACGCTTCATCAATGACCACTATCCCGTTGAATTCCCTTATGATGGTCTCAATTGTCTCTTGGTCCATGCCGTTGCCTGTCGGATTGTTGGGCGAGCATATAAAGATCAGTTTCAGGGTCTCATCATTCAGGAGTGGCCTTACGGCCTGAAGGTCAATATTGAATGTCGCGCTGAGGGGTATCTTTATCATTTCAACGTCGTTGACTGAGGCTGCCACTCCGTACATGCCGTATGTGGGAGTGAATATCATGGCCTTCTCTTTTCCCGGGCTGCAGAAGATGCGGAAGCAGAGGTCAATAATTTCATCACTGCCATTTCCCAGGAAGATGTTGGCGGCAGGAACCCCCTTGTACCTGCTTATGGCTTCACGCAGTTCGCGCTGGCGCGGATCGGGGTACCTGTTGAGCGGCCCGTATGGGCTTTCGTTGGCGTCGAGGAAGATGCCGTCGCTTCCCTCATACTCATCCCTCGCGCAGGAATAGGGGACAAGCTTCAGGACGCTGGGTCTGACAAGTTTATCTGTTCTTTTCATAATCAATATCTGGTTTCAGAATCTTCTTTATGGCTGTGGGTCATTCAACCGGTTCGATATCAGGATCCCTGCTGGCGCGGGTCTTTATCAGGATATTCAAGCCTGACCGAAACTGCTGCTGCGTGGGCCCGGAGCATCTCTGCCTCTGCCATCACAATTGTGTCAGGCCCTATTGCACGGATACCTTCTGCCGTCACCTCCTGGAAGAATATCCTCTTCATGAAGCTGCTGACGGTTACTCCGCTGAAGCTCCTGGCAAAGCCTCCTGTGGGAAGGGTATGGTTCGGTCCGGTCATATAGTCGCCGGTGCTCTCGCTGCTGTAGTTGCCGAGGAATACCGAGCCTGCATTGGTAACACGCTCTGCTGTCCGCATGGGGTCGGGGGTGGCAAGAATGAGGTGTTCCGGTGCGTACCTGTTGGCGGTCTCAACGCATTTATCCTCTGATCCGAGCAGAATCAGCGAGCTGTTTTCGAGTGACCTGGCCGCAATATCTTTCCGGGGAAGAAGTGCCAGCTGACGTTCTGTTTCCTTCTCAACCAGGGTCATCATCTCACGGTTATCAGTTAGCATTATCACCTGGCTGTCGGTACCGTGTTCAGCCTGTGAGAGGAGGTCGGCCGCCACAAACGAGGGGTTGGCGGTGCTGCCTGCAATGACCATCAGTTCGCTCGGCCCGGCTGGCATGTCAATGGCGGTGCCCTCAAGCTGAACGAGCTCCTTGGCGCGGGTGACATATCTGTTGCCCGGTCCGAAGATCTTGTAAACAGCCGGGACTGATTCTGTTCCGTAAGCCATGGCAGCTACTGCCTGGGCACCGCCGGCACGGAAGATGGTGTTCACACCGGCCACCTTCGCCGCCCAGAGTATCATCGGATTAATCTTTCCGTCCCTGCCGGGCGGCGTGCACATTACAATCTCCCTGCACCCTGCCAGCCGGGCCGGGATGGCAAGCATAAGCACCGTGGAAAACAGGGGTGCCGTTCCGCCCGGAATATAAATTCCTATCCTTTCAATTGGGGTGTCACGGTACCAGCAACGGACACCGGGAGCAGTTTCAGTGACCCCGGCAGCGCCCATACCGGCAAGATGGAACTTCTCGATATTGGATGCGGCTGACCGGATGGCCTTTTTAAGCGCCGGGCTGACCTCACGTTCCGCCTGTTCAATCTCTGCAGCCTCCACTCTCAAAGAGTCGTCCGCATAGCCGTCAAACTTTTCCGAGTACTCCCTGAGCGCAGCATCTCCGCCGCTCTTTACGGCTGTGAGTATCTCCCCGACCTTCATGTCAATTTCACTGTTGCCTGCGGAAGGCCGCGTCAGGGCTGCCGCAAGTTCGGCGTCACCGGGGTAAAACAGCTTTCTCATCACACGATCATTTTTTCTATTGGTATTACAAGTATGCCCTCAGCGCCGGCGGCCCTCAGACGGTCAATCCTTTCCCAGAATTCATCTTCCCTGACTACTGAGTGGAGGCTGCACCAGCCTTTCTCTGCCAGGGGCAGGATAGTGGGGCTCTTCATGCCGGGAAGGATATTGCAGATCTCCTGCACGGCTGCTTCAGGAGCGTTAAGGAGTATATACTTGTTTTCACTGGCGTTTTTTACAGCCCTGATGCGGAAGAGCAGCTTTTCAAGGATCTCCCGCTTCCGGCCATTTATATTCCGGTTGGAAATGATCACGGCCTGGCTCTTCATGACTGTCTCCACCTCCTTCAGTCCGTTGGTGAGCAGCGTGCTCCCCGAGCTGACGATGTCACAGATGCCGTCAGCCAGTCCTATGCCCGGGGCAATCTCAACACTGCCGCTCAGCTCCTCAATCTCCGCCTTTATGTTCCGCGATTTGAAATATTCAGAAAGCAGTACGGGGTAGCTTGTTGCCACCCTTTTGTTCATGAAGTAATCAGGTCCGGTATAATTTTCCTCTTTCGGTACTGCCAGCGAAAGACGGCATCCGCCGAAGCCGAGCTGTTCGAGTATATCCACCTCCCTCTGCTTCTCGAGGACGACATTCTCCCCGACGATGCCTATGTCTGCCACCTGTTGTTCAACGTATTGCGGGATGTCGTCATCGCGGAGGAGGAGTATCTCTGCCGGGAAGTTGCCTGCCACCACTTTCAGGGTGCCGGCACCGTTGCTGATCCTGATCCCGCATTCGTCGAAGAGTTTCCGGGAGCTCTCGCTGAGCCTCCCGCTTTTCTGGATTGCTATCTTCAGTATGCTCATTCTGCATTTTGTTTTTATGCCTGAGCAGACCACGGAGCAACAAAAAACCCGCCTGATCTGCTCAGACGGGTTCATGATATTCAGTTTTCACCACACACCATTTTCATCTCGCCTGAGAGCAAGTATGATGATGATGATGGTGATGTATCCTGTTTATTTTCATTGTCGGTTATCCGGTGCAAATATAATAACTGGTTTTTTAACGCGCAAGTGTAACGAGTTGTTCACAGATTCTTTGTCCCATCCCGCTGGTTGTGGACGGGCTGGCACTGCCCAGGTCCGGGGTTACCACTCCTTCCCTTACAGTCTCCTCCACAGCCCTGGTGATCATTTCAGCCTCCTTCACGAGGCCGAAGCTCAGCTCCAGCATCATTGCTGCAGAGAGTATAGTCCCCACAGGATTAGCTATGTTTTTCCCGGCTGCCTGGGGATACGAGCCGTGGATCGGCTCATAGAGAGAGGCAGAAAGTCCTATTGAGGCCGAGGGCAGCATTCCGAGTGAACCTGTGATGACGCTTGCCTCATCGGAGAGGATGTCACCGAACATATTTTCGGTAACTATGACATCAAATGCTGACGGGTTCCTGATCAGCTGCATGGCAGCGTTGTCAACGAACATGAAATCCATCTCAATCTCCGGGTAATCTGCAGCCATCTGTTTTGCCGTCTCGCGCCAGAGCCGTGAGGTTGCCAGCACATTGGCCTTGTCAATCACAGTCACTTTCTTTCTTCTCCGCATTGCATACTCGCAGCCCAGGCGCACCACGCGCTCAATCTCAAACCTGCTGTATGTACATGTGTCATATGCAGTCAGCCCGTCCTCCGAGCGTCCGCGCGGCTTGCCGAAGTAAATGCCACCGGTCAGCTCACGGATCATCACTATGTCTGTTCCTGCCACTATATCTTCCTTCAGGGGTGACATCCCTGCCAGTGCCGGTATGCTTTTCACCGGCCTCACATTGGCATAGAGTCCCAGCTCGCTCCTCATCCTCAGCAGCCCCTGCTCAGGCCTTATCTTTGCAGAGGGGTCATTGTCATACCTGGGGTGACCGATGGCGCCGAACAGGATGGCATCCGACCTGCGGCAGAGGTCAAGGGTCTCATCAGGGAACGGATTGCCGGTATGATCAATGGCCACGGCACCCACCAGCCCCTCGGTGAACCTGAAGGTATGGCCTGCAACCTCCCCGGTGACATTCAGTACCCTGACTGCCTGTTCAATCACTTCCGGACCTATGCCATCTCCCGGAAGAAGAGCTATTTTATAATTCATTTGCTATCTCAATTAATTTATTGTATTCCTGGTGTGTTTCATTGCTGCATATAATGTTAAGCATCTTTTCAGTTGCCTTGATGGCAGACTCAGTCTGGTCGGCATCCAGCCCCCTCGTACGGAAATCCCTGCCATTATGGCTCCATTTTATTACTGTTTCCACAAGGGCATCGGTTTTCCCCCCCGGGGGAATTGATACTTCGTAATCTGTAAGCAGGGGAAATACTGTTCCCAGCGATTCATAAATCTTTCTCAGGGCCTTCATGAATGCGTCATACTGTCCGTCACCGGCGGCCGTCTCCTGGTGAAGGATGCCGTCAATTTCCACCTGCACGCTTGCCGAGGGCTTAAGGCCGCAGGTGAGATTAAGCGAGTAGTTACGGATGAAAACCCTGTAACCTGAACGGTCGTCGCCCAGGACGTCGGCGATGATAAAGGGAAGGTCTTCACGGGTGACACTTTCCTTTTTGTCTCCCAGTTCTATCACCCGTTCCGTCACCCTGGCTATCACCTCCGGGCTCAGCTCCAGTCCGAATTCCTCCAGGTTTTTACGGATTGTAGCCTTGCCGGACTGTTTGCCCAGTGCATATTCCCTCCTTCTGCCAAACCTCTCGGGACTCAGTGTGCTGCAGTAAAGATTGTCCTTCCTGTCGCCGTCGGCATGTACTCCCGATGTCTGGGTGAAGACATTTGCCCCGATGACCGGCTTGTTTACAGGTATTCTTATTCCGCTTAGTTTTTCCACCATCCGGCTGACACGGGTTATCTCATACTCGTTCAAGCCTGTTGCGGCATCAAGATGATCGCTGAGCAGGGCAATAACGCTCGAGAGCGGGGCATTGCCTGCTCTCTCCCCAAGGCCGTTGACCGTTGTATGCACCCCTTTTACCCCGGCCTTCACCGCTGAGAAAATATTTGCAACTGAGAGGTCATAATCGTTATGGGGATGAAAATCAAAATGGACATCCGGGTATCTTGCAGTCATCTGTGTACAGAAGTCATACGTCTGGTCAGGGTTCAGTATCCCGAGGGTGTCAGGGAGCATTATCCTCCTGATGTTTCCTCCGGCAAGGGCGTCAACCATACGGAAGACATAATCCGGTGATGAGAGCATGCCGTTTGACCAGTCCTCCAGGTATATATTGACCGTCATACCATTGACTTCAGCCATCGCAACTATATCGAGAATATCCCGGATATGCTCATCAGGGGTCTTTCTCAGTTGTTTTTCAAGGTGGCGCAGTGAACCCTTGCAGAGCAGGTTGATCACTCTTCCTCCTGCCTCCATGATCCAATCCAGGGAGCCGGTGCCGTCAACGAACCCAAGGACTTCGACCCTGTCAGACAAGCCGTTCTGTTCCGCCCATGAGGTAATCAGCCGCACTGCCTCCTGCTCCCCCGGGGAGACCCTGGCCGAAGCCACCTCAATGCGGTCGGCCCTGAGGTCACGCAGGAGCATTGTTGCTATGTGCAGTTTCTCGAGAGGCGAGTAGGAGACACCCTGTGTCTGTTCGCCGTCTCTGAGGGTAGTATCGAGTATTTCAACTTTCACGAATGCCTGCTTTTCTCAAATGCAATTATTTCCTCTTTCATTGACAGGAGATATTCGGTATTGTCGAGTCCCCTGATGAGGCATTCCTTTCTGAACGGATTCACCGGGAATCCGGAATTCAGCCCTGTTCCCTGGACAGAGATAGCCTGCTCCGGCAGGTCTATCCTTATCCTGGTGTCCGGTGCAGAGCTGACAAGTTCTGTCAGCTGTTCCAGGAATTCCGTTGTAACTGTAACTGTCAGAAGCCCGTTGTTAAGAGCGTTGTTCATGAATATATCGGCAAAGGAGTCGGATACCACCGCCCTGAAGCCATGGCCGGTTATGGCCCAGACGGCATGTTCTCTGCTTGAACCGCAACCGAAGTTGCTCCCGGTAATTAATATCTCACCCCGGTATTCAGGCCTGTTGAGCACGAACCCGGTTACAGGGCTGCCATCACTTTCATATCTCCAGTCGCGAAAGAGATTTTGCCCGAATCCTTCCCTGACAGTTGCGCTGAGAAAACGTGCAGGAATAATCTGATCAGTGTCAATATTGGCCAGTGGCAATGGGACGGCCGTCGATTCAAGTATTGTGAATTCTTCTCTTTTCATAAGTTCTTTGATCCTGATTTTATTGCCATACCGGTTCCCTCGGGTCTGTTATTCTTCCTGTCACTGCTGCTGCCGCTGCAACAAGCGGTCCGGCCAGCAGCGTTCTTGCTCCCGGTCCCTGTCTCCCCTCGAAATTTCTGTTAGAGGTGGAGACTGCGTATTTGCCTGCAGGTATCTTGTCTTCATTCATTGCCAAGCACGACGAGCACCCAGGCTGTCTCATCTCAAACCCGGCCAGTCTGAGTGTCTCCGTCAGTCCTTCCCGTTCTGCCTGCCTTGCCACCTGCTGTGACCCGGGAACTATCAGGGCAGTTACCCCGGCAGCCTTTTTCTTCCCTGCCACGGCTTCGGTAAAGAGCCTGAGATCTTCTATCCGGCCGTTGGTGCAACTGCCCAGGAAGACATAATCGATCGGGTGCCCAAGCAGTTTCATACCGGGTCTGAATCCCATATATTCAAGGGATTTGAGATATGAACCGCCGGCAGAGGTGCTTGTTGTGGCGGCTTCCGGCCCTGCCTCCGATGGCGGCTGTTGCTTTTTGCCCTGTGATATTCCGGCATCACCCGGAGAAGGTATAAATCCGTCAATGGCCATCCCCATGCCGGGGCTGGTGCCGTATGTTATCATAGGAGGTACTTCGGAAGCGTCAAAGGTGACCTCCCTGTCGAAGTGTGCGCTGCGGTCACTCCTGAGGGAGTGCCACTCATGGACCAGGTGTGAGAATTCACGGTTGTCAGATACGGACGGTATCTGTGCCAGCCAGTTGAAGGTCACCTCATCGGGTGCTATAAGTCCGCCGCGGGCTCCCATCTCGATGCTCATATTGCAGACAGTCATGCGCGATTCCATGCTAAGTGTCCTGACAGCCTCACCGGCATATTCCACGAAGTAACCTGTGGCGCCACCGGTACCGAGTGATGCAATTATATAAAGAATCAGGTCCTTGGAGGTGACTCCTTCTTTCAGTATCCCTTTTATGTTGATCCTCATCTGTTTCGGTCTGGCCTGCAGCAGACATTGCGTTGCAAGCACCATCTCAACTTCGCTGGTGCCGATTCCGAAGGCTATTGTTCCGAAGGCACCGTGGGTGGATGTATGGCTGTCGCCGCAGACAACTGTCATCCCCGGAAGGGTGAATCCGTGCTCCGGTCCGGTGACGTGAACGATACCGTTTCCCGGATCACCCATGCCAAAATATGTTATACCTGCACCCCGGCAGTTCTCCTCCAGGGTCTCCACCTGTGAGCGTGAGACCGGATCGGCAATCGGCAGATGCTGGTTTGCAGTAGGGATGTTATGGTCGGCGGTGGCGATGGTTCTTTCCGGCCTGAATACGGCGGTGCCTCTCTGCCTAATGCCGGTGAAAGCCTGCGGGCTGGTCACCTCGTGTATGTAGTGGCGGTCAATGTACAGAACATCGGGCCCCCCGTGGATTGACCTGACCACATGCGCATCCCATATTTTGTCAAATAGTGTCTTTCCGCTCATTGTCTATCTTTGAAATTGCATCTATGAATGCCTCAACAGATGCAGTGATTATATCAGTGTTTGCGGAGAAGCCGTAATATATATTTCCCGCATGTTCAACCTGGATGTGCACCTTTCCCATGTCATCACTTCCCCTGGTGATTGCCTGGATGAGGAACTCCTCGAGGTGCACGTTCTCATGTATCAGGTGCTTCACGGCGGTGAATGCAGCATCGATAGGGCCGTTTCCGGGAGCCGTTGAGGTGTGCACCTCGCCGTTTATCCTGACCCCGACGGTGGCCACCGGCATGACCGAGTTGCCACACAGAACCTGCAGCGACTCCAGCTTGAGTCTCTTCTCACCACGGAACACCTCCCCGGAAAGTATCCTTATATCCTCATCATTTATCTCCTTCTTTTTGTCAGCCAGCATAAGGAAGCGATGGTAGATCTCGTCGAGTTCCTCCTTACCGAGCTCAATCCCCAGTGCCTCGAGCCGGTGGTTCAGGGCAGCCCTTCCGCTTCTGGCCGTCAGTATAATTGACGATTCCCTGACACCCACCTCTTTCGGATCAATGATCTCATAGTTCTCCCGATTCTTCAGTACACCGTCCTGGTGAATTCCCGAGGAGTGTGCAAAGGCATTCCGGCCCACGATGGCCTTATTGGGCTGTACAGGCATACTCATCAGGGTGGATACCAGCCTGCTTGTGCTGAAGATGAGCTTAGGCTTTATAGCTGTGGTGAGGTTAAGGTCGTGGTGGCTCTTTATTATCATCGCCACCTCCTCAAGTGATGTGTTGCCCGCCCGCTCACCGATGCCGTTAATTGTCACCTCTGCCTGCCGTGCACCGTTGATGAGACCCATGACTGTATTGGCAGTGGCCATCCCCAGGTCATTGTGGCAGTGGGTTGAGATTATTGCCCGGTCAATATTCGGGACATTCTCCATGAGATACCTGATTTTACTTCCGTATTCTTCAGGCAGGCAGTACCCTGTTGTATCCGGTATGTTGACCACGGTGGCACCTGCTTTGATCACTGCCTCCGTCACCCTGGCAAGATACTCATTGTCGCTCCGGCCTGCGTCTTCCGCATAAAACTCCACGTCGTCAGTGAATCTCCGGGCATACTTTACAGCATCAACTGCTCTTTTGATAATCTCATCAGGTGTTGTCCTGATCTTGTACTGTATATGCCACGGTGAGGTGCCGATGCCGGTATGTATCCGCTTTCTTTCGGCATACTGAAGCGCTTCGGCAGCCACTTCTATATCCTTCTTGACTGCCCGGGTGAGGGCGCAGATGACCGGTTCCCTGACAGCCTTGGATATCTCAACCACTGAGAGAAAGTCACCGGGACTGGAGACCGGGAAGCCTGCTTCGATTACATCAACGCCCAGTGCTTCAAGTGCCTTTGCCACCTCGATTTTTTCAACAGTGTTGAGCTGGCATCCCGGCACCTGTTCCCCGTCACGGAGGGTGGTGTCAAAGAAAATCACCTTGTTTTTGTCCATGATTTCCGTGCCAGGGTTATTTGTTTTCCGGTCTCAGTTTCCTTACTGCGGCACCCGCTCTCCACAGTTCCGAAGAACCCATCTCTGCAAGTTCGGCATTCAGCTGTTCCCTGTAACCCGGGGCACCTGTGGAAGTGAGCACCCTGACGCACTCCTCGCCGGAGCTTACTTTTGCATACAGGTCCCTGAATACCGGGAGGGTAGCCTCCCTGAAACTGGGTTTCCAGTCGAGTGCTCCCCGTTGAGCCGTTGCACTGCAGTTGGCGTACATCCAGTCCATTCCTTTTTCGTCTACAAGCCTTATGAGGCTTTGCGTCAGCTCCTCCACCGTTTCATTGAATGCCTCTGACGGCGAGTGGCCGTTTTCGCGGAGCACCTGGTACTGGGCTTCCATGATACCCTCAAGGGCTCCCATAAGCACTCCTCTCTCTCCGGTAAGATCGCTGTAGACCTCCTTCTCGAAGGTTGTGGGGAAGAGGTATCCTGATCCGATTGCTATCCCGAGTGCAATCACCCGTTCTTCGGCCCTGCCGGTATGATCCCGGAAGACCGAGAAGCTCGAGTTGATACCTGCCCCGGCGAGGAAGTTACGCCTGACGCTCGTGCCTGAACCCTTCGGGGCACACAGGATTACGTCGATGTCAGGAGGGGGGATCACCCCGGTATGTTCCTTATAGGTGATTGAAAAGCCATGTGAAAAATAGAGTGCCTTACCCGTTGTGAGATGTGGTCTGAGCGCCGGCCAGAGGATCCGCTGGGCGGCATCCGATACCAGGTACTGGATAACGGTACCGCGTGCAGCGGCCTCTTCAACAGTAAAAAGGGACCGGCCCGGAACAAATCCGTCTGCAACTGCGCGGTCCCAGTCGGCCCTGAACTCAGGCGCCTGGCCGACGATCACGTTGATGCCATTGTCACGCATGTTCATAGCCTGTGCAGGCCCCTGTACACCGTAACCGATGACGGCAACGACTTCATCCTTAAGTATCTCACGTGCCTTTGACAGCGGAAATTCCTGCCTTGTCACCACATTCTCAACAACTCCTCCAAAATCAATCTGTGCCATAATGAATATCTGTTAGGTTAGTGTTTGCTTTAACTGTAAAATTCAAGTGCTTCCTGACGGGAAGCCCGTGCCTCATCCATCTCGCGGAGGTATGCGTTCAGCTCCTTCACCTGTCTCGTGACAGCGACCCTTCCGGAGCTGACAAACTGCAGCACGCCGCACGGTTCAAGCAATGAAAGCAGTTCCTTAATCTCAGCCCTGGTGCCGCTCTTCTCCACAACCATGTATTCGGGAGTCACCTCGAGTATGGTTGCGTGATGTTTCCTGACTATATCGCCGATCATGCTTCCTGACATAAGTCCCCTCGTGGTGACCTTGTAGAGTGCCATCTCCTGGCAGATTATTTCGGACGATGTATGCACGAACACCTTGAGCACATCAACCACCTTTTCAATCTGGCGGGCGACCTTCTCAACCATTTCAGGTGAGGTACGTACTACCATCGTAAGCATTTGAACCCCCGGTACCGCAGACTCCGAGGCAGTTATGCTTTCAATGTTTATCTGCCTCCGTGTCAGGATCAGGGTTATCCTGCTGAGTATCCCGATGTGGTTCTCACTGAAAAGCGAGATTGTAAATTCCTGTTTCATGATTTGCTGTTGTAAGTAAGTGTTACTTCAGATACTGATGCTCCCGGTTCAACCATCGGGAGGATATTCGCGGTACGGCTCACCTCTGCCACGAGGATAAACGGGCCTTCTGATGACAGCATCTCTGTTGCAGCTTCATTCAGCTCTTCACGCCGGCTGATCTTCCTGGCCGGAATGCCATAGGCCGAAGCTAGTGTGACAAAATCGGGGTTGACCATCTCCGTAGAGGCGTAGCGGCCGTTGAAGAACATCTCCTGCCACTGGCGAACCATTCCGAGGAAGCTGTTGTTGAGGAGGACGATTTTTACCGGGATGCGGTACTGCATTATTGTTCCAAGTTCCTGGACTGTCATCTGGAATCCGCCGTCGCCGATGAAAGCTATAACCGTTTTATCAGTGGTTCCGGTGGCAGCGCCCAGTGCTGCGGGAAGTCCGAAGCCCATCGTTCCCATTCCGCCGGAGGTAACGAGAGTGTTGCTGACAGTGAAGGGATAATATCGTGCCACAGCCATCTGATGCTGACCGACGTCGGTTACCACAACTGCTTCACTGCCGGCAAGTTCCGAGACCACCCTGACAACCTCGCCCATCCTGAGTTCGCCTGTTTCCGGCTCCGTCTCGGGCTTGATGACCTTCTCGTGCTCTGTCCGGTCAAGGATCCGGAACTCGCGTATCCATTCCTCCCTCTTTCTTTCCCTGATGTCTGGCAGCATTGCCGTAAGGACCTCCCTGACATCTCCGTTGATACCGAGGTCTGCCCTGACATTCTTGTCGATCTCTGCCCTGTCAATGTCAATGTGTATCACCCTTGCCTGAGGAGCGTATTTCTTCAGATTCCCGGTAACCCGGTCATCGAACCTCATTCCTGCTGCAATTATCAGGTCTGCCCTGTTTGTCAGAATATTCGGTGCATAGTTGCCGTGCATGCCCAGCATACCGGCGAAGAGCCTGTGGTCATGGCTGAATGCCGGCAGGCCCAGCAGGGTGACTGCCACGGGAATGCCCCCTTTTTCGGCAAGCATCTTCAACTCAGCCACGGCACCGGATATGATGACTCCGTGTCCCGCAAGTATAATGGGCCTCTCCGCATGGTTGATCATCACTGCTGCCGATTCAATATCCCTGCTAATGAGAGTATTAACAGGGTTGTAGCTCCTTATGTAAGTGCATTTGATGTAACGGAAGGTCATGCTTTCAAACTGGGCATCCTTTGATATGTCAACCAGCACAGGACCCGGCCGCCCTGTACGGGCGATATAAAAAGCACGGGCGATGGTCCCAGGTATCTCCTCAGCTCTCTTCACCTGTGCATTCCATTTGGTCACCGGCATTGAAATGCCAAGGATATCAGTTTCCTGGAAGGCATCAGTGCCAATAAGTGAAGATGTAACCTGAGCGGTTATGAAGACCACCGGCACCGAGTCAAGGTATGCATTGGCAATTCCTGTTACCAGGTTTGTTGCACCCGGACCGGAAGTGGCGAAGCAGACCCCGGTTTTGCCGGTGACCATGGCGTAAGCCTGCGCAGCATGGGCAGCCCCCTGTTCATGTCTTGTGAGTATATGCCTGAGGCTGTCTGAGTAGTCCAGCAGCCTGTCATAGACGGGCATTATGGCTCCTCCGGGATAGCCGAAGACCGTATCAACCCCTTCCTCAATGAGTGATTTCAGGAGCGCTTCTGCCCCGGTGACCTCTTCTGCGGCAGCCGATGTCACTGAGACTTCGGATCCGTTGGCACCCGGTTTTACAGCTGTTATGGTTTTTGACATATCTTTCATTATCAGGTATTAATCGTCAGATAACTCTTATTGCTCCGCGGTCTGCCGAGCTTACATGGGCGGCATAGACCCTGAGTGCATTTGAAACCTTGCGGACTCTGTTCTCCGGCGTGAAGGCTTCAGCCCCCCTGGCTTCTTCAGCCATCCGTCTTACTTCAAGGACTGTCTCATCAACATCCAGGCTGATCGTCCGGGACGGTATGTCAATCATTATCCTGTCTCCGTTGCGTACCAGGGCTATTGTTCCGCCCGCGGCGGCCTCCGGGGAGATGTGGCCTGCCGAGAGTCCTGCTGATCCTCCTGAAAAACGGCCGTCAGTGATGAGGGCACACCGGCGGTCAAGACCTTTTGATCTGAGGTATGACGTGGGGTAGAGCATCTCCTGCATCCCCGGGCCGCCGCGAGGTCCCTCATAGCGTATAACCACAACATCACCCTCCTTTACCTTTCCGCCAAGGATCCCGTCCACGGCATCATCCTGCGAATTGAATACAACAGCCTGTCCACTGAAGCGCATCATTGAACTGTCGATGGCAGCTGTCTTCACGATGCAACCCCTGGGTGCAAGGTTTCCGTAAAGCACAGCAAGACCGCCGTCATGGCTGTAAGCGTGGCTTATATCCCTTATTGCTCCGTTGACCCTGTCAGTATCGGGAGAGCTGTACCTTGCCACGGATGCGAATGGCTCCGGTCTGGCGGACCTGTCCGGGGCCGACAGGAAGAGATCAGCAGCCTCCGGCTTAACGGCAGGGCTCAAAATATCCCATGAGGAAAGAGCCTCACCCAGCGATCGTGAATCAACCCTGGGTACTGAAGCATCAAGCAAACCTGCCCTGTTGAGTTCTCCCATTATCGCAAAGACTCCTCCTGCCCGGTTTATGTCTTCCATGTGGTATGCCGAGGCAGGTGAAACCTTGCAGATGTTTGGAACACGGCGTGACAGGGCGTCAATTTCCTTCATTGAAAAGTCAACCCTGGCTTCGTGCGCTATTGCGAGCAGGTGGAGAACGGTATTCGTCGAGCCTCCCATGGCTATATCCACTGTCATTGCGTTCATGAAGCTCTCCCTGGTTGCTATGGACCGTGGCAGTACGGAATCATCACCCTCCCCGTAATATTTTTCCGCCATGTCGGCTATCAGCTGTGCTCCCCTGCGGAACATTTCCATCCTTGCGGAGTGCGTCGCCAGCACTGTGCCGTTTCCCGGCAGGGCCAGTCCGAGTGCCTCTGCCAGGCAGTTCATGGAGTTGGCTGTGAACATCCCTGAGCATGAGCCGCAGGAGGGACACGATGATCTCTCAAGTTCGAGAAGCATGTCTCCGGAGACCGAGTCGTCAGCTGCCGCAACCATCGTATCGATCAGGTCAACCGCTTTTCTGCCAGCAACACCTGCTTCCATCGGCCCGCCTGAAACGAAAAGGGCCGGGATATTCAGCCTCATGGCTGCCATCAGCATGCCGGGGGTGATCTTGTCACAGTTGCTGATGCAGATCATTGCGTCAGCACGGTGAGCGTTGCATACGTACTCAACACTGTCAGCTATCAGGTCGCGCGAGGGGAGAGAGTAAAGCATTCCCCCATGTCCCATGGCTATTCCGTCATCGATGGCTATTGTATTGAATTCAGCAGCAAAGAGCCCCCGCTGAGCAAGCTCATCCCTTATCACACTGCCGGCCCGCTGCAGGTGAACGTGACCCGGAACAAACTGCGAGAACGAATTGACAACTGCTATCACCGGCTTGCCGAAATGTTCCTCCCTCATGCCGTTTGCCCGCCAGAGGCTCCTGGCGCCGGCCATCGTCCTTCCGCTCATCGTCTGCAGGCTTCTCAGTTCTTTTTTCATCACTGGCATTTTTTAAAAAAAAAGCTCCCCGGTTTCCCGGGAAGCTTCTGTATCGATTCTGTTCACTATATACTACTCCCCGGTCATCCGCTTATGGCGATGAGAATAAACAGGGCAATAATAAACAGTGAAGTGTGGTTCATGATCTCATTTATGGTTGGCAAAAATAACCATAATTTTAAAAAAGCAAGGGGAAGTATCACTTATTTTAATTTTTTAAACCTTGCTTATACCTATTAATAAATGGAAGGAATAAAAAAATATATTTTATTCAATATGCCGTCTTCTTTCAGTTGGAATCAGCATAATATTTCAGGAAGTGATCCTTGGTAAACCTGATGAACATTCCGGGCCTGCGCATGCTTACAAGAAGATCCATATCCGGTTTGCCGCCGGCATCACGGACAGGCTGGTAGTTCCCCTTACTGTGAAGGAAGACTGATCTTTCAGTTCCCGGAGTCTGCGGCGGCACCTTAAATTCAAGGCGTGCCTCGTTGTTGATGTCAGGCTGTACCAGGTACCTGTCGTCATCACGCAGGAGCAGTGATGCGACATCTTTTCCTGTTTCATCAGCCGCATTTTCAAGGGAGACGGCGGTACGGGCCAGGTTAATATCCCCGGAGAAGTCCATCCCGGCATAATCGAAATCCCAGAACATTACCCCTGAGACGAGCTTTACATTAACACTGTCCCCGGTAACCCCCGAAAGATCAATCGCGAGTATATCTCTCTTATCCCTGGCCGGACCCGGAACATTATAATAATCAACGAATTCAAGACCGGCAGATGTCTCAATGTAAACAGCGAGCGGGATCCCCTGGTCGAGCGACCACTGCTGCAGGTACTCACGTGACCTTTTGTTTCTTATTTTAACCCATTCGTCATACCTGCTGCCGAACATATCAGACAGCCGGGCAAACATATAATCAAGCCACATTGTGTTCTTCGCTGATATTACCAGCTTTGCCGCGGAACTGTCATGCGGCCTGTCAAATGAAAGGCTTATAGTGTCAAGAAGAAGGTTGTCATCCCGGATTTCACTGAAGTACCTTTCGTTATCACACCCGGAAAGCTCGCTTAAAAGTGATCTTCCGTATGCATTGCAGGCGCTTGCGGGCTGCCTGATGTCCCTGACCGAATGGGCAACGCCGTATTTGTCAACCAGGACTTCCACATCGCGCGGATGATCGATGACGAGCAGCTCGGCAAGGTTGGTGTTCTGGATCTCCTTTACTTCATTTGTAATCCTGATTGAATACATTCCGTCAACAGGCTTTATCGACTTTAGCCTGAGATAGTCATCCCTCTCTACAGGTACTGCCGTCGCCCCGCTGTAAATTTCTCCCTCCATGCTGATGCCGGTGCCTGTTTCACTGTATACGAACGGGCATGACATCTCCTTCGTCAGCCACGCAATTACAATAACTATCATAAAGGCAACGGAAGCGGCTCCTGTGGCAGCAAAAATGGTTCTCCCCACATCTACCTTATAGACCTCCATTTTTGCAATGTTGGCCGAGGGCAGGCTGATTATGTCGCCATTTACCGTGACAGCAGAATCAGGCGCCACATAAAGGTGAATCACCTGCCCTTTCTCCGGAGCTTTTTCCAGGTTGGCGATCCTTCCGGAAAGTATTCCTTCAGAGAGGGATGTATTCGTAATCTGCCAGGCTGTGTTCCGGCCGTGAATGAAATAATATGTCTTCTCACTGTATCCGAGTTCGCCCCTCGGCACTTTTTTCACAGTCCAGCATCCGGAGAACTGAAGTATCACCAGGAAAGACAGGAACCATGCCAGGGTCTTCTGAAATCTGTTGAATTTTCTCATTTTGTTCTTTTTGAATGTTGGTCTGCTGACTGTTTTCAGGATTTCCGCGGGTCAGATTAACGGCACCATTATTCATTGAAAGGAGCCGATAATCATGCTTAAAAGCAGATATCCCACTCCGCCCAGCAGCCCGAATGTTTCCCAGAAGTTAAGGGCATAATAGTCTGTTTTGCCGATGTTATTAACAGGAACCGACAGTGCAGTGCCTTCAACAGTTACTGCTGATACCGGGGCTGTATAGATGTGGACAGTCTTCCCTTTTTTAACCTTAAGGGTATCAGGGCTGACCTGTGCTGTAAGGAGACTGTCAGTGAAGGAATAATTTATGACTGTCCATTGACTTTCATCGGCATGGACGATCATGGCTTCCGTCCCGGGCGGGATTGCGGTTGTTGTTACGGTTGTCAGGGTGTAGCAACCTGTCATTACTAAACAGGTCATGAGAAACATTACGATTCTGAATGCCTTCCGCAGGCTCGACGATTGTAACATTTCAGCGATATTTCAGTAAAGATATGAAAATATCTAAAGAAAGCAACAAAAGAGGAGAAAAGTTTAGTCTTTTCTCCTCTTTTGAATGAATTATTATACTTTGCGGTCAGCGGCTATTTCAGGATCCCAAGCTCCCTGCCTACTCTGGTGAACGCGGTTATGGCCTTGTCAAGGTGTTCCGGCTCGTGGGCTGCCGAGAGCTGCACCCTTATGCGGGCCTGCCCCTTAGGCACCACCGGGTAGTAAAACCCGATAACATATATACCTTCCTTAAGCAGCCTGGAAGCCATCTCCTGAGACAGTTTGGCGTCATAAAGCATCACGGCACAGATGGCTGACTGGGTGGGCTTGATGTCAAAACCTGCCTTCAGCATTCTCTCCACGAAATATTTGGTATTATGATGGAGCCTGTCCTGGAGCTCATTGGTCTCGGTCATCATTTCAATCATCTTCAGGCCGGCCGCGGCCACGAGGGGCGGGATGGAGTTGGAGAAGAGGTAGGGCCTTGAGCGCTGGCGCAGCATCTCAATGATCTCCTTTTTGCCTGTCGTAAAGCCGCCGATGGCTCCGCCAAAGGCCTTCCCGAGCGTACCGGTGATGATCTCTATTTTTCCGCGCAGATCATAAAGCTCTGTCACTCCGCGGCCGGTTTCTCCCACTACACCGGCGGAGTGTGATTCATCGACCATCACCATTGCATTGTACCTGTTTGCCAGCTCGTATATTTTATCAAGCGGCGCCACATTGCCGTCCATCGAGAAAACCCCGTCAGTGACTATCAGCCTGAAGCGGTGCTCCTGGGCCTGCTGCAACTGTGCCTCAAGGTCTTCCATGTCAGCATTCTCGTACCTGTACCGGTTGGCCTTGCACAGCCTCACACCGTCAATGATCGAGGCATGGTTCAGTGAGTCACTTATTATTGCATCGTCACTTGTAAGCAGGGGTTCAAATACCCCTCCGTTGGCATCGAAGCAGGCTGCATACAGAATCGTATCTTCCGTGCCAAAGAAACCGGCAATCTTCTTCTCCAGTTCCTTGTGCAGGTCACCTGTTCCGCAAATGAAACGGACCGATGACATTCCGTAACCGTGAGTATCAAGCGCTTCCTTTGCCGCCTCAACGAGTTTTTTATTCGCCGAGAGGCCCAGGTAGTTGTTCGCACAGAAATTGAGCACCTTCTGCCCGGTATTCAGGGTTATCTCCGCCCCCTGGGGCGAAACGATAACCCGCTCATTCTTATAGAGACCAGCCTCCCTGATCTCCTCAAGCTGGATCGAAAGATGATCCCTGTAACTGTCGTACATCTTAAGGGAATAATTAGGTAAAACGACTGCAAAGATGGGGTTTTGCCATGATTATTCAATGATGATAATCATCAATTAACGGGAACGATGAAATAAATGCCTTTCCGGGCTGCGGGAGCCGGCATGGCCTCTTCCGGCGGCAGGGTCAGCCCTCCGGGAATCAGAGTCCGTATTTATCAACAATCTGATCCCTTGTCAGGCCAAGTATTCCGTGTTTCTTTCCCACCCTGATGAACGCATCCAGGGCACGGTCAAGATGGTGAATTTCATGGCCGGCTGAGATCTGCGTGCGTATACGGGCCTGGCCGTTTGGCACCACGGGGAAGAAGAAGCCGATGGCATAGATCCCTTCACGGTAAAGGTCTTTCGAGAAATCCTGTGACAGCTTCGCATTGAAGAGCATCACCGGCACAATCGGGGTATTACCTTCTTTGAGTATGAATCCGGCTTCGGTAAGTCCCTTGCGCCAGTAGGCTGCGTTCTTTTCGAGTTTATCGCGCCTTTCGGTGCTTCCTGAGAGTATGTCAAACACCTTGAGGACCCCTGATACAATGACCGGCGCAATTGTGTTGGAGAAGAGATATGGGCGTGCTTTCTGCCTGCACATCTCAACTATTTCCTTCCGCCCTGACACGCAGCCTCCGGAGGCGCCTCCGAGGGCTTTCCCGAAGGTTGTGGTGATTATGTCAATCTTGCCGAATACATTGCAGTATTCATGAGTTCCCCTTCCTGTCTTCCCAATGAAACCTGTGGCATGTGAGTCGTCTACAAGCAGCATGGCTCCGTATTTATCGCACAGATCCACCATTTTGTCAAGCATGGCCGTATCACCGTCCATTGAGAAGACACCGTCAGTTATCACCAGCTTCAGCCGCTTGTCGGCATGCAGCTGCAGCTTCTCCTCCAGGTGTTCCATGCTGGAATGCTTAAAAGTATCGTGCTGTGCACTGCAGAGCCTCATGCCGTCTATTATTGAAGCGTGTACCAGGCGGTCTGATATCATTATATCCTCACTGGTGAGGATGGCTTCAAAGACTCCGGCATTGGCATCCATGCATGAAGGAAACAGTATCGTGTCCTCGGTGCCCAGGAACTCCGTAACCCTGTTTTCGAGTTCGCGGTGAATATCCTGCGTGCCGCAGATAAACCTTACCGATGACATGCCGTAACCCCTCGACTCCAGTCCCTCATGGGCCGCTTTTATCACATCCGGGTGACTCGAGAGTCCCAGGTAGTTGTTTGCACACATGTTAATTACCTTCTTCAGTTCCGAACCTGAAGGGAATTCAACTTCTATGTCGGCCGACTGTGCGCTGTGAATGAATCTTTCCTCCTTGAAGATGCCGGCATTGTGTATCTCTGCAAGCTGCGCCTGGTAGATACTTCTGATACTCTCGGGGAAACTCATGTTTTTTTTGTTTACTGTTTCAGGTACTGGTTGACCAGGGCAACGATGCTGTTCACGCTGTCAAAGGCTTCAGGGGTTGCCTTTGAAGGGGGGATCTTGATCTTGAATTTGTTCTCAAGGAAGACAAGGAGGGAGACCATTGAGAAAGAGTCTACGTAACCGCTTGATATAAGTGGAGTTTCACAGGTGATCTTTACATCATCATCATCGATATATTCCTTGATGACATACTTAAGCACCAGTTCCTTCATTTCATCAATATTCATTTCTTCCATATAAAGTTGTTTAAGAATTAGAGTTATACTTAGTGTAATTGATTATCAGTCGTTTTCCAGGGTCGATATATCCCCGATCTCCTCTCCCCATTCCCTGGCATGGAGGACGCGTCTCATGATCTTGCCGCTTCGCGTTTTCGGTAGCCTGTCCATGAATTCAACAGCCTGCGGCATAGCCAGCGGGGAAAGGCGTTTCCTGATGAAGTTCATTATATCAAGCTCAAGGTCAGGATTTGGAGTGTGGCCGGGTTTGAGGGTAATGAACGCCTTTACCACCTCCATGTTTATCTCGTCGGGTTTTGAGGTTACGGCAGACTCGGCCACGGCCGGATGTTCAAGCAGTGCCGATTCCACCTCGAACGGGCTTACAAGATGTCCGCCTGTATTTATTACATCATCATCACGCCCGATGAACCAGTAATAACCTTCACTGTCTATGCTTGCCCTGTCGCCTGACAGATACCATCCGTTCACAAACTTATCCCGGTATTTTTCCTCGTTGTTCCAGTATGCACGCATCATGGCCGGCCATCCCGGCCTGAAGGCTATGAGTCCGGCCCTGCCGTGCTCCTGGTAAGGCTGGTACGTTGCGGGATCAAGTACGGTACCCGTTATCCCCGGGAAAGTTCTGCCCATGGACCCCGGCTTGATCTTCATCCCGGGGAAATTGGTTATCATTATTGACCCGGTCTCTGTCTGCCAGAAGGTGTCATGGAACGGTTTGCCGAAAACCTTATCCGACCAGATTACAGCCTCGGAGTTGAGAGGCTCGCCAACGCTGGCCAGATGGCGAAGGGCGGAAAGGTCGAAAGACTTCACTATTTCATCACCTGCCTTCATGAGCGACCTTATTGCGGTGGGAGCGGAATACCAGACTGTAACCCTGTTCTTTTCCGCGAAGCGGCACCATGCCTGTGCAGAAAAGCCGGTGTCAAGGACGCACTGGGTTACCCCAAGGCTCCACGGACCGATGATGCCGTAAGATGTGCCCGTGACCCATCCGGGGTCAGCGGTGCACCAGTAGATGTCGTCATCTCGAAGGTCGAGGACCCACTTTGTTGTAAGGTACTGGGAAATAAGTGAATAATGGACATGTCTTACACCCTTTGGCTGGCCCGTGGTTCCTGACGTGTAGTGAAGCACGGAGGGAGTCTCGGCATGGGTCGGGCAGATGTCAAACTGTTCCACAGGTTCCGCCCTGTCAAGGCTGAACAGCACTTCGCCCGGGACAAGGTCTGCCGGCTTCATTTCATCGACGATTATCACAAACTCAAGGTCAGGCAACTGCTGACGTATTTTCCTGACTTTGCCGAGGTGCTTCTTCTGGGTGATGATGGCCCTGGTCCCGGCATTTTCCAGCCTTACAAACAGCGACTCTTCGCCGAAGGCGGAAAAGAGAGGCTGTACTATTGCCCCCATCTTGAGAATTCCGAGGAAGGAGAGATACAGCTCAGGAATCCTGTCCATAAACAGGCAGACCCTGTCGCCTTCCGTGATGCCCAGACCCTTCAGGAATGAACCGATGGTGTTGCCCGCAATCCTGATGTCATCGTAGGTGAACTGCCTGCTGATTCCCCCGAATCCCTCATAGATGAGAGCAACTTTGGATCCGTTCCCTTTCAGGCAGATCCTGTCGCTGCAGTACCATCCGATATTGATAACATCCCCGTTTTGTATTCAAGCTCTTTTTCTGCAATAGCCCAGGTGAAGCCGCCTGAAAGTTCTTCGTAGCTCCTGTATTCCGGTTTTGACGCCATAAGCAATGGTATACAATGACATGAAGATAGAATTATTTTCCAAACCGCCAAGCTTCAAAACTGACTTTTCTCACTTTTAACAGTAAATGACAGGAAATTACTCATGGAGACAGCCCTGTCTTCTGACAGGGTAGTGAGCCACGTCACAGATTGGTATGCAGAATGGAATGAAGGTACTTTCAGTCGGTCAGTCCCAGTTCAGGATCACCTTTCCGCAGTTGCCCTCCTCCATAACGTCAAAGCCCTTCTGGAAATCGTCAATATGGAAGCGGTGGGTTATTATGGGATCAAGGTTGATGCCGCCGATTATCATCATCTGCATCTTGTACCAGGTTTCCCACATCTCGCGGCCGTAGATGCCCTTCAGTGTCAGGGCTTTGAATATGATGTCACTCCATGGCACCTCAAAGTTGGAAGGGAGGATACCCAGAAGGGCTATATTTGATCCGTTGTACATGTTGGAGATCATCTCGCGGAAGGCAGCAGGTGAGCCTGACATTTCCAGCCCTACGTCAAATCCTTTCATATGTAGGGGCTCAAGCACATCATGTATCTTTTCACCTTTCTTAGGGTTGACAACCATCGTTGCGCCCATCTTTTTCGCCAGGTCGAGGCGGTAATCGCTCAGGTCACTTGCAACTATATTCCGTGCTCCGGCGAACCGGGCTATTGCCACTGCCATGCTTCCTATCAGCCCCGACCCAGTGATCAGCACATCTTCTCCAAGCAGCGGGAATGCCAGTGCAGTATGGGTTGCATTGCCGAACGGATCCATTATTGCAGCCCAGTCATCCGGGATGCGGTGATCAAGCAGCACCACGTTGCGGGCAGGAATTCTGACATATTCAGCAAATGAACCGTCAATGTGCACTCCTATTCCCACGGTATTTTCGCATACATGCTCGCGTCCGCGGCGGCAGTTGCGGCATGTGCCGCAGAAGAGATGACCCTCGCCGGTGACCCTGTCGCCAACCTTTACATTGGTTACCCCGGGACCAATCTTCTCCACATATCCCATGTATTCATGGCCGATTGTCATGGGCACCCTTATCGTCTTCTGCGCCCATTCGTTCCATTCGTAAATATGGAGGTCAGTGCCGCAGATGGCCGACTTTTTGACCTTTATTATGACATCATTGTAATCCGGCTCGGGGATGGGAACTTCCTGCATCCATAATCCTTTGGCAGCCTGGGCCTTGACGAGAGCTTTCATCTTTTTCATCGGGAATGATGATTAATTCTTTATGTCGTAAAAGTAATACAAACAGTGGTAACAAAATATGATTTTTGCCGGGACATTGCCGGGGTGCTGCCGGTAAGATGAGTTACATCACGGCGACTGCCGGCATGGCGGTAACGGCAAATGATTTCTTCATATTCTTTTTGTTCAGGAGATTGCCTGTCAGTTTCATTTAAGCTTGGGGTTGTTACGGTGCCTGTCTTTGTCTCTCTCTGTCTTCTTCCGGAAGCTCTCCTCAAGTGCTTCGGTAAGATCAACCCCCGTCTGGTTTGCCAGGCAGATAAGCACCCACAGCACATCCGCCATCTCACCGGCAAGTGATGAGTCTGTCTCTTCACCTCCCCGGAATGACTGGTCACCGTACCTTCTTGCAATGATTCTAGCCACCTCACCGGTCTCCTCGGTGAGGATGGCCATATTTGTAAGCTCGCTGAAGTATCTGACCCCGTATTCCCTTATCCAGGAGTCAATCCTCTCCTGTGCCTGGCGGATTGTTATTTCCATACAATATCAGTTGATCCGGTTTTAAATTTACAATATTAGTTTCAAAACCCGGTTGCCGGCATGCCGGTAAATGAGAAGGCAGCCAGGCCGGTCTTTCCTGTATTATTTGCTTATTTTTGCGCCAGCATCCTCTTCTATGGCAGGATGCAATGCAGTTAATCCATAAGGACTATGACAGACAGGAAAATAAGGGTTCGTTTTGCCCCAAGCCCCACCGGCCCCCTTCACATAGGGGGCGTGCGCACGGCATTGTATAACTTTCTCTTTGCCCGGCACCACGGCGGGACGTTCATTTTGCGGATAGAGGACACTGACCAGACACGTTATGTAGAGGGAGCGGAAGACTACATTATGGATTCCCTTGCATGGGCAGGAATAAAGGTAGACGAAGGAGTTCGCGAAGGAGGACCCTTTGCACCATACCGCCAGAGTGACAGGAAGGAGATCTATCACCGGTATGCTGATGAGCTTCTCGGCAGCGGCGATGCCTATTATGCATTCGATACCCCGGAGGAGCTCGAGAGGCTCAGGCAGGAATATGAATCGCGCGGCGAAACTTTCAATTACGGCTGCTCCACCAGGATGACGATGTGCAACTCCCTTACCCTTTCTGCTGAAGAGGTTGAGCGGCGGATCGGATCCGGAGAACATTATGTGGTTAGATACCGCATGCCTGACAATGAGGATATTCATTTTTCAGACCTGATCCGCGGCGATATCGTGGTTAACACCTCCACCCTTGACGACAAGGTGCTTTACAAGTCAGACGGTATGCCAACCTATCACCTGGCGAACATCGTTGATGACCACCTGATGGAGATATCGCATGTAATCAGGGGCGAGGAGTGGCTTCCTTCACTGCCTCTGCACGTGATGCTGTACCGCAGTTTTGGATGGGATGCTCCCCTCTTTGCACACCTGCCGCTGCTTCTCAAACCTACCGGTAAAGGGAAGCTCAGCAAGCGTGACGGAGACAAGATGGGATTCCCCGTCTTCCCGCTCTACTGGCCATACGGCGAAACAGCCTCAGGTTACAGGGAGGAGGGCTACTTCCCCGAAGCCTTCGTGAACATGCTGGCCCTCCTTGGTTGGAATCCGGGAACGGAACAGGAGATATTCACAATGGAGGAACTGATTGCCGCCTTCACTATTGACAGGGTCGGTAAGTCGGGCTCACGGTTTGACCCGGATAAGGCAAAGTGGTTTAATGCCAGATACTTCCAGATTAAGAGCGATGAAGATCTGGCTGACCTCTTCATGCCCATAGTGAAGGAAAAAGGATTCAGTCCTGACAGGGCAACCCTGGTAAGTATTGTTTCACTTGTGAAGGAGAGGGCAGGGTTTGTGAAGGAGCTGTGGAATGAGGCTGACTTCTTTTTTGTTGCACCTGAAAGTTATGATGCTGAGGTGGTCAGGAAGCGGTGGAATGCCGACTCACAGGGACAGATGAGAGAACTGCGTGAGCAGGTTGCCGGCGTCCAGCAGTTCACTGCTGAAGTACTGGAAAAGAGCGTTAAAGAGTGGATCGCTGCAAAGGGATACAATACCGGTAGCATTCTCAATCTCTTCCGGCTGCTGCTTGTAGGCGCATCGAGGGGCCCGCACCTCTTTGAAATAGCTGCACTGATAGGCAGGGAAGAGACACTTCGCCGCCTTGATGAGGGGATCAGACGGCTTTCAGCATAAATCCGATGAGACTCCCCGGGGAGATAAGATACATCGATTTCCACACTCATTCAGCGGGTGGCAGTGCTGATACCGTTGCCGTCAGGAACCTGATGGCAGGTGATGACATAACGTCTGGCTTCCCGGTAAACACTCTCTTTTCTGCCGGTATTCATCCGTGGCAGCTCACGGAGGAGAACGAGGAGCAGCTGAAGACCGAACTGCTTCTTACGGCTACCCATCCGCATGTTGTGATGATAGGTGAGGCCGGGTTTGACCGGCTCCGCGGAGCGCCGGGGGATGTTCAGTACCGGGCCTTTCTCTTCCAGGCGCATATTGCGGAAGAGATGGGGAAGCCGGTGGTAATACACTGCGTCAAAGGGTGGGATGAACTGAGGCGTGCGCGCAGGGAGGTCAAACCCGGCCGCCCGTGGATCATCCACGGATTCCGGGGAAACGGCACCCTGGCAGCCTCTCTGGCGGGGGAGGGGTTCTGGTTCTCACTGGGAGCAAACGGGGTGACACCTGAGGTGCTGGCATCTGTCAGCCATGAGCGGCTGCTGCTTGAGACTGATGAATCCGGTACTGAGATACAGGAGGTATACAGGCTGTTCGCCGCTGCAGCGGGGTACACAGGGCAGCATGCGGAGGAAATGATAAAAGGCAACTTCAATTCACTGTTTAATTACACCCTGTAATGGAGGGATGGCTTTCACGCACGGAGATGCTGCTGGGCCCCGAGGCACTGCAAAAGCTGAAGGAGTCGCATGTGCTTGTTGCCGGACTTGGAGGAGTTGGGTCATGGGCTGCGGAGATGATATGCAGGGCGGGCGTAGGCGCCATGACAATCATAGACGGTGACGTGGTCACCGCGGCCAACCGTAACAGGCAACTGCCGGCGCTGACATCCACAACCGGCCGCAAGAAGGCCGAGGTGATGGGGGAGAGGCTGCTCGACATCAATCCGGGACTCCGGCTCCGCATCATTCCGGAGTTCATTCGTGACCAGCGGATGATTGATATCCTCGAAGAGGAGAAGTATGATTACGTGGTGGATGCAATTGATACTCTCTCACCGAAAGTTTTTCTGGTCTATCATTCCCTGAGGCTCAATCTCCGGATTGTAAGCTCCATGGGGGCCGGCGGCAAGTATGACCCAACTGCCATAAGGGTAGCCGATATCTCGGAGACCAATTTCTGCAACCTGGCACGCATGCTCCGCAAGAAACTTCACAAGCTGGGTGTGCACGAGGGATTCACCGCAGTGTACAGCCCGGAGGTTGTTGACAAGAACCTGATTATCCGCGGTTCAAGTGAGAGCAACAAGGCCTCCAGCGTGGGAACCATGTCATACATGCCGGCAGCATTCGGCATTGCCTGTGCCTCCGTGGTGATAAGGGAGCTTGCCGGCATCCCTATTTAAGGATTCCCTTTGAAGGCGGCATATCATATCCGGGCGGGATGCTGACCCTGGTGTTAAGTATAAG
>CAZUIF010000022.1:0-26855 GCA_964621005.1 uncultured Rikenella sp. | reverse complement strand
TTGAAGGCGGCATATCATATCCGGGCGGGATGCTGACCCTGGTGTTAAGTATAAGTGTATCGCCCTCGAAGCTGCACCTTGCCCTGATGTGATGAGGACTCTCAATATACCTGACAATCATATCAAGAGTAGTATCTGAGGTCCATTCATAGGCTGCGGCAATGAGGTGTGAAGCCGGGCTGCCCGGCCTGCCGATGAGGCTGGGCCCTGCCAGGCTTGTCATGGATTCAATCCATCTCCCCCTGCCGGCAGTGATAAGGTGCTTCTGACCGGCCGTCTCCATCTCAACCTTGCATGTATCAGCGTCAAACGTTGCAGAGAAATAACCCTGGTCTTGCCCGGGATCGCCGAATACAAACTTCTTTCCTGACAACTCACCGGCAAGGGGAGAATCCGGCTTTTCTGCCGGCACAGGCAGTGCAAGTGCGGCAAGCCTCTCCTTCAGCATTGCCAGCGATTCAGTGTCTTCAGGAAGCGGGCCGTCCTTCATGGCAGGAAGTATATAATCCCAGACCAGGTTGATCTCATCCTGCATATCAGGCGACTCACAGGTGATTGCTACTACGGCATCCTTTTCAGGCATGATAATAATGTATTGTCCGTATGCACCGTCAGCCCTGAATGCATTGTTGCGGCTGCGCCAGAACTGGTAGCAGTATCCCTGCATCCAGTCGCTCCCGGACTTCACCTCCGGCAAGGCATCCGGTGCCTGGTCAATCTTGAAGGTGGTAGCCTCCTCCACCCATTCCGCCGGTATCACCTGCTTCCCGTTCCACATACCCTTCTGCAGGTACAGCTGGCCAAACTTAGCCATGTCTTCGGTTTTTACCCTCAGACCCCATCCGCCGGAACTGATCCCTTCTGGGCTCTCCTCCCAGTCATATCCCTGAATTCCCAGTGGCTCGAAAAGCCGTGGCCGAAGGTAATCCGCGATCTTTTCTCCCGTGACTTTCTGCACTATGGCTGAGAGCATGAATGTGGCCATGGAGTTGTACAAAAACTCAGTACCAGGCTCTTTAAGCACGGGTGTTGCCAGAAAGTCCCTGACCCAATTCTGTGATGAAGAGGTGATCTTCCCCGTTGGATCAGAAGCCTGGCCGGCTGACATTGTAAGCAGGTCCTTCACGGTCATATGTGACAGGAAGGGAGATACGGTGTCAGGAAGCTGATCAGGGAAGAACGACACTACCCTGTCATCAACGCTCATGAGCTTTTCTGTAACGGCAAAGCCGACAGCCGTAGAAGTGAAGCTCTTGCTTGTAGAGTACAGAGTGTGCCTGAGTTCGGGTCGGTACGGTGCCCACCAGCCCTCCGCAATAACCTTCCCGTGGCGCAGTATCATTATACTGTGGAACTCATGCCTGTCAGCAGCGGCTGAATCAAGAAACGTCAGGAGGCCTGCTGATGATACCCCCTCAGCTTCAGGAGTGCTGCGGGGCAGGGAGGCGGAGGCCGGTTTGCTGTTTTTGCAGCCGCCAGACACGATTAAAAGAATGAACAGGAAAAAAACAGTAATGGCTTTCAGGGTTTTCATGGGACAGTGATTAATGTTACACCGGAATGATTCTATTTCAGCGGAGGGATCACAAGTACCTGTCCTGGATAGATCAGGTCAGGATCCTTGAGCATCGGTTTGTTGGCTTCAAAGATGACCGGGTATTTCTTTGCATCACCGTAAACCTGCTTGGCAATTTTCGAGAGGTAATCACCCTTCTTCACAGTATAGAACTGTTTTTCAGGCTCCGGCGGAGCAACAGGTTCCGGTACCGAGACCAGGAGATGATCTTCAACCACCGAGATTCCATCAATATTTCCGGCTGTGACAATGATTTTGTTCTTGTTGGCAAGGGTGTCGACCGAGCCTGTAAGGATCACCTTCTCGTCATCAACGGCAACCTTTACCTTGCTCACGTCAAATCCGAACTTTTTAATATGTTCCGCAATGAGATTTGCTTTTTCATCTTCGCGCTTCTCTTCTGATTTGAAGATCTTCGCACCTGCGTTTTTAATAAATGAGATAAGTCCCATAATTTCCTTGTAGTTTAAATTACTTCAAAGCTTATTTTAACATTAACACGGTATTCGGTAATCTTGTTCTTTACCACCACTGCACTCTGGTCCTGTACATATACAGAACGGATTTCCTTTACTGTCTTCGCAGCAGTCTTCACTGCCGAAGCTGTTGCATCTTCCCAGCTTACCGGTGATGATGCAAGGATCTCGATAACTTTCAGTACTGCCATAATTTCAAGTTTTAAAAGGTTAATATTTAATGTGTTGTCTGGATTTAGCCAAAATTACCAGAACCTGTAAGTTAATCAAAAAAAACCAGTTTACTCAATCTCCGGGCGAAAACCTAAAATCAAGTCTCTAAAAATCTCATGTCATACCTTTTTGTATATTTGATAGCAGTTAACCTTTTCGTTTTTCAAAACCAAAAACCTGATCAATTATGGGAATAGTTAAAGAATTCAAGGAGTTTGCCGTCAAGGGCAACATGCTTGACATGGCCGTTGGTATAATCATCGGCGGAGCATTCGGGAAGATCATCAGCTCCCTTGTAAATGACGTTCTGATGCCGCCATTGGGCCTGCTGCTCGGCAAGGTTGACTTCAGCAACCTGAAGGCAGTGCTGCAGAAGGGTCATGATGCCGTGATGGACGGCACAACCGTTGTCACTCCGGCTGTCAGCGAAGTTTCAGTAAACTACGGCATGTTTATCCAGAACATTATAGACTTCCTGATTGTGGCTCTCTGTATCTTCTTTGTCATCAAGGCAATGAACAGTATGAAGAAGAAGGAAGAGGCTGCTCCCGCAACTCCTCCTCCCCCAAGTGAAGAAGTTGCCCTGCTGAAAGAGATTCGTGACCTGCTGAAAAAATAGTTCTTTTGCAATAAATCGTGCCGGAAATTGTTTGCATATTTGCAGGCGATTTGATTATGGCAAGGATAAGGAAATATTACTGGTGGCGCAGGTTCTTCCCTGACAGGGGATAGACCAGTCTGCTGTCCACAGTTTGCAGTCAGCAGTTTGAGACTCAGGTAAAGACGAAGTCCTGCATTCGCCGGCTGGCGGATCGGGGCGGCAGGATTAATCCTGTCACGGATTGTACATGATAAAATGAAAACCGGCCCCCTCCGCGGGGGCCGGTTTTTTTACTCCGGAAAAATGTGTTAAACAGAACCTGTACCTGAAAGATTATTGGATGTAAAAAACATATTCGTAGGACAAACCTTTTTCACGCAACCACCTGCGAAGTGCTTTGGCAATCTTTCTTTTCCGGAGCAGTACAATACCTATATCTTCCGCCGTTATCTGATAGTATGTTTTCATCTGTTACAGTGATGAATACTTTACCAATATACGTACGGAAGGAGCTTTTGGCCAGTCTCTTTTGACAGACACCGGTCAGGTGTTGACCAAACGGTGAACCGGAAGGATGATCTTTTCACTGAGGCCGGGCATGATCCGTACCCTCCGGGATCAAAGGCCCGTGCTGAAATCAGTCAGGTATTTGTAAAGTTCGCTGTCAGTTGACAGTATGATTGTTGTGGAGGAATCAAAAGTCATCCTGAATGTTTCCATCGACTTCATGAATCCGTACAGATTGCGGGCAGCGGGCGACTTGTCATATGCAGATGCATAGATTGCAGCCGCCCTGGCATCGGCCCGGCCGCGGATTTCCTCAGCCCTGCGGAAAGCTTCTGACTGTATCGTCTTCAGGTCACGCTCCTTCTCACCGTTTATTTTTGAGGCTTCACCCTGCCCCTCTGACCTGAACCTTTCGGCAATCCGGTACCGTTCGCTCTTCATCCGCTCGTAGATCTGGGCCCTGACCTCTTCGACATAATTCAGGCGCTTGATCCTCACGTCAAGTATGACTATTCCGAGATCCTTTGCCTTTTCATTGGCAGATACCAGTATCATGTCTTCTATCTTCTGCCTGCCGGTGGAAATGTTATTCAGCGTATCGCCAGTCTCCTCACCGATAAGTCCGGATGAGACCGGAGTCCTGTTGACTGACCTTACAATTTCCTCCAGGTTATGACCTGCAATATGGTCACGCGTCTCGCCGTCAAGAATATCTGCGAGCCTCGACTGTGCCCCCCTTTCATCGGTCAGCCTCTTGAAGAACTGGAGGGGATCTGTTATCTGCCACCTGGCATATGTGTCAACGAAGATGAACTTTTTGTCCTTGGTAGGTACCTGGTTCGGGTCGCCGTCCCACTCCATGTATCTCTTTTCGAAATAGTTGGTTCGTTGTATGAATGGCATCTTCAGCTTAAGTCCGGGGGTGATCCTGGGTTCTCCTACCGGCTTCCCGAACTGGGTCACCACTACCTGTTCCGTCTCCTTCACCTTGTATACACATTCAAGGATGAGCAGCAATGATACCAGAAGCACGGAGAGGGTTACTATCAGTTTTGTCGTATTCACAGGCATGGTTTTACTGTTTTTGGTTTAGCTGCATCTGGAGGAGGGGGAGCAGGTTCCTGCCAGCCTCGTCGGTGATGATCTTGTTACCGGTCTTCGGGATTATCTCCTCCATCGTTTCCAGGTAAATCCTTCTCTTTGTTACCTCCGGGGCCTTTACATATTCCAGGTAAAGGGCATTGAAGCGGGCTGATTCGCCAAGGGCGTTATTGACCCTTTCTGTGGCATATCCTTCCGCCCTCTGGATCGTCTCCTCCGCCTGCCCCCTGGCCCTGGGAATTACCTTAATTGTACTCCGAGCGGGCCTGGTTGATGAGTGTCTCCCGCTCCTGCTGTGCCTGGTTGACGTCATTGAAAGCGTCCTTGACAGGATCAGGAGGATTGACATCCTGCAGCACCACCTGCTCAATCCTGATTCCAAGCGAATACTCGGTGCAGAGCTGCTGTATCTTCTGCTGGACGCTGGAAGCTATCTCCGCCCTTCCCACAGTCAGCACCTCGTTGACCGTGCGGTCACCCACGATCTCGCGCATCGAAGCCTCCGATATATCGCGCAGTGCAACAATCGGTTCCCTTACCCTGAACAGGAAACTGTAAGGATCCTCAATACGGTACTGCACAACCCATTCCACATCAGCCAGGTTGAGATCACCAGTCAGCATCATGGATTCATCTGCCGTACCCTCCTTTGTATATTCAGAGCGGATTCCGGGTGCAGTGGTCCTGAACCCGAACTCCTCCTTCTGCTGCCGTTCAACGGCAACCTTGTACAGTTTCTCGATAACCGGCACCTTGAGGTTCAGGCCCGGTTCCACCTTGCGCACATACTTCCCGAAACGGGTGATGACGCCTACCTCTTCCGGCTGTACCTGGAAAAGGGTGCTGATAACCAGGAAGAGGACAAGAAGGGTAATGAGGGCATACTTAAGATATAGCCCGTTTTTGTCCATCCACCCGCTGTATCCTGTTTTTCTGAATGACTGATCTGTCAATTTATGTTTGTTTTAGGGTATGTTTTCCGTTGTATTCTTTGACTGCCCGGTTATTCTGAAACAATCTTTATGAATTTGCCTGCGGGTACCTGGTCATTGAGTTCCATGTTGTTCAGGAGGGCCAGCTCATCCATCATGCCCTGAGGCATATTGTAATAACTGAGTGTGCTGGCGAGGGTCCCTGTGCGGGGGGCTTTCTTTACCCATACCCTTTTGGGTTTGACATTTATCCTTGAGGCGTCAGTAAGCTGCGCAAAGGTCTTCATCGATGCCTCCATCGTGGTGGAATAGCTTGCAAAATCAGCCTCCGTGGAGACACTGTGGAACATGTAAATGCCTGATCCGTATTCTATGAAGTACGACAGCACCATGTTTGTGCTGACCTGTCCGGTCTGCTGGTTCTGCGACTGCTGTTTTGACAGTGTGATAATTGCAGGGAGCCCGTTGACCGTTCTCCTCTCAGATCGCTGAAGCTGCAGGCCGTACTGGGCCAGGGCAGTGTCTGCTGCTGCCTGGAGGGATTTCTGGTTTGAAAGGGTGAAAAGCATCAGGGCTTTGCCGTCATCGGGCTGGACAGTCACCTGGGTGGGAGCATTCGTCAGCTTCCATCCGGGAGGGTAGGAGAACTTGAACTTCAGCTCCGGATGGTAGAAGGTGTTGTCCATAGTGTAACCCTGCTTCGGATCTTCGCCGTAGATCATCCCGTTGATCATCTGGAGGTATGAATCGGCGTTTACCTTGTATGAGGCAAGCTTAAGGCTGTCCTGCCATGCCCTGCTGCTCCTCAGCACGTCATTGTATCGGTCACCCGGATCAGGGTGTGTCGAGAGGAATGTGGGCACTCCTCCCTGGGCCTGTGACAGGTTCATCTTTATCAGCACCTTATAAAAGTCGGCCATTTTAGTGGCGTCATATGCCAGTTTACTCGAGTATTCAACACCGAGGGCATCTGCCTGCCGTTCATCTTCGCGGCTGAAGCTCAGGAAGAGAAGCTGCATGCCCTGCATGGCCTGCTCGGCATACTGGGCAAACTTCTCTGAGGCTATCATCCCGCCGATAAGAAGGAGTGTGCCGAGTTGCTGCTTTGTCTGCTGACTTACGGAATGTCGTGCTGCAATATGCCCCATCTCATGGGCCAGAACCCCGATGAATTCTGCTTCGTTATTGAAATTCGCCATAATCCCCCTCGTAAGGTAGATATATCCGCCGGGAACGGCGAAGGCATTCACAACAGGTGAATCAACAACCCTGACATGGTATTCGAGGTTTGGCCGGTGTGAAATCTTCCCCATTTCGGTTCCCTTCGACTGAACGAAAGCCTGCAGCGCAGGGTTGTCATATTCTCCGAAGGTGGCCATTACCTGGGGGTCATATGATAAACCCAGCTGAACCTCCTGTGCCTCTGACATCAGCATGATCTGTTTTCTGCCCGTAACGGGGTTTACAGCGCATGATATCACCGTAACCAATGCTGCGGCAATCAGCGTCGCATAGATAATTGTCCTTTTCCTTTTCATCATCTTCATTTAATTATCTCCTGATTCTGCGTTTAGGTTGTCACCGTAATCCCGGCAGCGATAATCCAAATTTAGGGAATTATTAATCAAAAACAAAAGCCGTGTCCGGGAGGGCACGGCTTTGTTACCGGTAATTAAAACTGTCTCTGCCTTTTACTTTTTGGTGAGCTCAAAATTCTGAACGGTTTTGTTTCCGGCTATGACACTGACCCCGTCAAAGCGAACGGTATCATATCCTTCCTTTGTGGCAGCCACTGACCATGTTCCTGAAGGAACGCCAAGGATGGCATAATATCCCAGGGTGTCTGTAAATGCCGTGGAAAGAACGGTATCCTTCTCAACCCACACCGTGGCTTCGCCGATCTTCACACCGGCAGTATCAGTCACCATACCCCTGACTGATCCGGCCATTGCCATGTTGGCTGCCCGGATAACCGGTTTGAAGATGAAGCCGTTGTTATGCACCGGGTTGCCCCTCAGTACAAATGACCTGGCAAGATCTATGTCAAGCAGCACCTCCTCAAGATTTCCCTCGGAAACTTCAAGGCCGGGATGCAGGAATATCTTAATCCCGGTCTGACTGCCGCTCGGTACCTTAACCGTGTGTATCTCTTCAGAGTCCTTCAGCTTCAGTCCTGCCTCATCAACATAAAGTCTCAGCAGGTCGTAGGTCCCGGTAGGGATCTCCATATCAAGGAGGGTCTCGGTAACACCGTTTCTCAGGTCAATCAGGTCAAGGGTAACCGTATCTTCAGAAAGAGTCAGGAAAGGATTCCCGTCACTTATACCGTCACCTGCCTTTCTGATCTCGACCTTGACAATTTTAACAAGGGCAGACTCTATATTACTTATGTCAAACGGAGCGTCAGTGACCTTAAGGACTACCCTTCCGTTTCCGTCGCCTGTTTTTGTCTCGTTGCATGCTCCTGCAATGAGAATCAGTGCTGCTGCCAGTAAGGTTAATACACTTTTTTTCATATCGTATCTTTTTTGGTTTTTCACTACGCCGGCGAATTTAAGCTCCGGAACATGAAGGTTTGATGAATTTCACAGCCTGAATATCCTCCCGCGTATGATGCGCCTGCGCCTGCTCTCTTTCCGGTAATCAATGCTGTTGTCCCTGAAGACGTCAAAAAGCCTGTCGAAGAAACTCTTATCCCTGAAATCGGGGCAGTCGAGCGCCATTGCAAGCTCCGGTGTGAGCGGTGCGAAGGGAACATTGATCCTTTCCATGACTTCCCTGTTCTTCTCTGCTTTTTTGAGTGTCAGTGCCACCAGCGGCAGGGCCAGGGCGCTGCCTGAACCGTATGAACCGTTGTTGAAGTGGATTGACGGGGTTGAGGCACCCACGCGGCTGACAATAACCAGTCCGGGATTGAAGGCGGCGAACCAGGCATCAGCATAATTCTGTGAGGTGCCTGTCTTTCCCGCCAGCGGCACCTTAACCCCGTATACACTGTGAACGGAGGCGCCTGTTCCTTCACGGATGGCCTTTTCAAGCATCGCTCCCATGAGGATGGAGGATCTTTCAGAAAGAACCCTCTCCGGCTCATTTGCAGGTTTGTGCTGCCAGATAATACTGCCGTCCGGTGCCTTTACCGATTCAACGATCCAGGGATCTACGGTCAGACCGCCGTTGGCGAAAGAGGAATATGCCCTGGCTACCTCGAGGATGCTTGCCTCGGCAGTGCCCATAGCCAGTGATGGCAGATTCACAAGCGGATAGGAAAAACCCATCTCCTTCCAAAGCCTTTCAACCCTGTCGAACCCGATCATCAGGAAGAGGCTGAATGTCGGGATGTTCATGCTCTGTGCCAGGGCGCCGGCGAGTGAATATTTCCCTCCGTATGAATGGTTATAATTCTCCGGGCTCCAGTCATTGAATCCCGACAGTGTTACCGAGTCATTGTCAAGGTAATGGCAGGGCTCCACTCCGTCTTCCAGTGCAGCAGCATAGATGAACGGTTTGAAGACAGAGGCCAGCTGGCGGCGGGCCATCACCTGGTCATAAGGCTGGGTTTTAAAGTCAATACCCCCGGCCCATGCCATGACGGCGCCCGTCACCGGGTCCATAGCCAGGAGGCCTGCCTGGAGGGTTGTCATCATCTTCTTCAGGCTGTCAGGTATCTCTCTCAGTGCCCTGCGCCCTGATGATGTACTGTACTGCTCGTCGAGCCTCCTCTGCATCTTAGGCATGTGGGCTGCAAAGGCTTCACCGGCTGCCAGCTGCAACGGGAGGCTGAGGGTGGTTGTGATGACCAGCCCGTCACGTTCGATGTCCCATTCCTTCCCGCGGTAGGCGGAAACTTCCTTCAGGATCCGTTCCGCCTCCGTCCTCACCCTTACAAGGAAATAGTCCGCCGGTCCTGATATATCGGCCTTGCTGTAATTCAACATTAACGGAAGGGCGCTGAGCGAATCGGCGGCCCTGCCGGCAAGATACCCGTACTTCTCCATCTGGCCCAGCACGACGTTGCGCCTGGCCACGGCTTTCTGAGGATAGAGCCTCGGGTTGAAGGAGGTATTGGCCTTGAGCATGCCTGTCAGCAGGGCCGCCTCCTCAACCTTAAGGCTGGCCGTGCCCTTGCTGAAGTAACGCTGCGAAGCCGCCTCTATACCATAGAGATTCTCACCGAACGAGACGGTGTTCAGGTAAAGGGTAAGTATCTCCTCCTTTGAAAAGACCTTCTCGATGCGCCGCGCAAGGATCACCTCCCTCGTCTTGTTCAGGATGACAGAGAGGATGAGGTAGTCTTTACGGCCGTACATGTTCTTGGCCAGCTGCTGGGTTATTGTGCTGCCTCCGCCGGCACTTCGGTCATTGAACAGGATTGTCTTGAAAATGACTCTTATGAGGCTCCTTGAATCAACACCTGAATGTTCAAAGAATCGGGCATCCTCCGTAGCCACCAGGGCGCTGACGAGGTGCGACGGCACCTGGTCATATGTGATTGCAATACGGTTCTCGGAGAAGAACCTGCCAATTGTCTCTCCCTCAGAGGATAGCACCACCGAGGCCGTCGCATTCCTGTAACTCCTGAGCTCTTTCCTGCCTGGCAGCCGCCCGAAGACACCGGCCTGGACAGAGCCAAGGAAAAACAGCGGAACGAAAATGACCACCGCAAGTGCCACAACCATTATTTTCCATCCCCTCTTCATCTCCCGGATTATGCGCTTTTTTTATTCATCAGGCGCCTTAAAAATGCATAAATTTAACTTAAATTACAGGTAAAATTAATAAAATGCTATTCGGGAAATGGAAAGGAGGATTCTTTACCGGATACATGTCACCGGATTCGTGCAGGGAGTGGGCTTCCGGTGGAGCGCTGCGCGCGAAGCCTGGAAAAGGGATATAACCGGTTTTGTGAAGAACATGCCTGACGGCAGTGTTTACCTCGAGGCCGAAGGGACACCGGAACAGCTCGGAGAGCTCGTGGAATGGTGCCGTCATGGGCCGGGAAGAGGCTTTGTCGACAGGGCAGAAGTTACCGAGGGAACACCGTCAGGCTACAGGGAATTCCGGATTGAGCACTGAAAGGATTTTAACCGGGAATGAAATTAAATGAAGGAGGACCCGATCGTCTTTTTTTGATCATCTACTGTTTGGTCACATTGGTCAACGGGGAGCCGTTGACCATCAAAATAGTTTGGTTCATGTGGTGAAGAGTGAATATATTCGGTGTGAAAATCCCCCCTGAGGGAGCTGTCTAAACATAGTGGCACAAAAATTGTTTGTCTAAGAGTATCTGGCGAGGTAATGGATAAGGAAACAATCGGTCTGAACAAGGAAACAGTCAGGGACCAGCCCGTAGTAAGGGTGAGTCCGCGAAAGCTGTCATTGAGGGACAGCGGGCTGATTCACCTGTTCAACGAGCTTGATCTCGAGGTACGCCAGAGCCTGATAGACTACCTTGACCGCATGGGCCTTGTCAAGGAGTCAGGCATGCTTGTCATCCCTTCATCGCGTCACTATTTTTACGATGCTGAAGACATGAAGGGGATAAGGACCGTCATAACACTAAGGCAACTAAATTACATCAGGGAGGTGCGTGATTTCCTGAGGCAGATAACCGGGCTTCTTCCTGTCAAGAGCAATTTCATTGGCTGTTTTATTGACAACAGGGCACAGTCAGGCACTACTGACAGGGGAGGCAATCTTCCCGGTCAGCTTACCGACAAGACTGAAGCCTACGAAAACGGCATAGAGTCAAGGATTCCGTTTATTAACAGGATGTACAGCATCATCGATTTCAGGACCAACAGGTACCTGACGAGGAGAGCAGTGGCTAACCTGATAAAGGAGTCCGGCCTTGAACTGGTGGGCATGACGGAGATAAACGGCCTTACCTACTTCCACGCACGCAAGAACAATTCGGCTGCATAGCAGCCAGGTCAGAGACCGCCCAGTCAAAACCCGCAATATCTTTTACAGACTGATGGTCTCCATAAGCCAGCCATCCACATTGTAGTCCGGCCTCGGGACCTTCAGGACATGCATTGCAGTCCCCTCCTTGTTGATAAAAATAAACCGGGGAGTTGTTTCATACTGTACTTCTTTGCCCCTTACATTCAGCCGGACCGGTGACACATTGTATGTCTTCGTCCTGTTGAGGTTAGTGGCATCGTATTGCTCTATCAGCGATGAGTATCCTGGCTGGTACCATCCATCTGATTTGCTGAAGATGACGCTGTTGATGGCAGGGCAGTCATCAAGAGCGCTGATATACATGTAGTTAATCCCGAAATTGCCGTAAACCGGGGCAGAGCTGCCGTTGAACAGGCCGTCAAATTCCGGCATCCTGTATACATTGCCGGATGCCGAATAAATCCTGCTTCCGTCTTTTGAAATCCAGAAATGGCCCATGGATTCATGGTAATAGGTCACATCCTCCTTGACCTTCCCTTCTGTCAGGTCAAAAAGGAGCAATCCCGTCGGACTTATTGTGGTCCGGGAACCAACCATATAGGATTTTCCGGGGACTTTTTTTATCTGGGTTTTCTCGTATATAACGGTATGATTGGTGCCTGTTATGACCTGCCCTGTATTCAGGTCGAGGTTGTGCATCATCTCCCACTGGTCCTCAAGCGGTGTGATATAGCACCAGCCGTTTTCACCCAGGACTATATCATACGGAATGCAGCCGATACTGTAGTCATCAGTAATTGTGACCGCATCCAGATCTATGTAGGATACTGAAGCGACGGAGTATCCTACTACCGCCCTGTGTCCGTCTTCGGAGATGCTTATGCAGGCCGGAGTCCTGTCAAGTGCAATAGTATCTGATTCCCAGGTATCGGTATCGTAAAGTATAAGCTGGTTAGGTGATTTTGTGCAAACGGCAAGTTTGCCTGTGGCGTGGTTGTATTCTGCATCGGTCAGGATACTGCCAACGGAAAAACCCTGGGGCGGTGGCACTGCACCGGGTGTTACCTTTACCTTAAGCATGTAGGGATACCGGGCATGCGGGCTGCTGATCCGGACCGTTGCTTCCATCTCAACACCCGGAGTGATCACTTCGGTATTCAGATATACAGTTATCAGTTCTGTCTGTCCGTTATAGAGGATGCCGGAAGTGGAGGAAAATGCAAGCCAGTCAGGAATCTCTGAAATCGTCCAGTCAAGAATCCCTCCTGTAGGTGAGCTGATATTGAATGACCTTGATGCAATATTGTCAAATGTTATTTCCGGCGGTGAACACTCTATCGAAGGTAATCCGTAGTTGGTGAAGATGACAGTGAAGCTCACGAAGCCAAAATCTTCTATATCAAGCACTACGGAGCCGGAATGGCTGTAATAGCCTTCGGGCAGGCTGGTTCCGTCGAGGCTCAGCGCCAGGCTCACGATGCCGGCGTTTACTTCACCGCGGGGTGATTCAACTGCCAGCCATTTTGGCCGCATGAACACCGTAAAATCAGAGTATATCCTCTGAGGCAGTTCAAACGTCACCGCAGCCTCGTAATTGTAGTTGTCCATCAGAAGGGTATCTGAAAGGGAGTACCACTCCTGGTTGTTCCTTTCAAGAAAATCGTCATTGCAGGAGACGCCTGCAAGGATTATTATTGCGATTCCGAAAATATGAGCTGCCCTTTTCATTTGTTCCACAGATAAAATCTTAATCCGATTGACAATTCTATTCGTGACAGGTTCTCATAGTTCTCCTCTTCAAGTTCCTGTGAATGTTCTGACTCTCCGTTCGTGAAGGTTATGCTTCTGAGGCTCGAGGTAAAGGCTGAAAGCTCTGCACCGGCAGAAATAAGCGGTGTTATCCGGTATTCAAGGCCAAAGGTGCCGTCCAGTCCAAGTGCCCTGCCTGTTATCAGGACGGCCTCAGAGAATACCTCAGTCTCATTGCGGTAAAATGTAATCCCTGCAGAAACCGATGAATAAATGCTGAAAAGGTTTAGCCTCCCCAGCGGTTCACTGTAGGAGAGCAGCACCCCGCCGTAGCTGACATAAATATTCTCAGTGCAGGTGGTATAATAAATGTTGAACGGGTCTCCGGGATTAAAATAGCCCTCGGTGGCTGCATCGGTATTGAAGAACTTGTATTTCAGTCCGATCCCGTATTTTTGGCTGAAAAACCATGACGCATCGGCACTTCCGTACCAGCCCGTCTTAAGATCTTTATAATATGCCTTCGCATTATCCGGTGTCACCCCAAGCCCGGTCATTGCCTCCTCGGCTTTTTCCGTACCGGAAGTGAGGTACCCCAATCCGCCGCTGAGGCTGATACGAAGGGTGCCGGCGGCTGCCCACCCGTTAACCGGGCTCTCCTGTGCTCCGGTCTCTGACGGCAGAAGGTAATAACTGTAGATATCATTGACGGGTATCCTTCCGGTGGTTTCCACTCCCCGTACGGAAGTGTCAAACCAGATCATGTTCCGGGTGATTCTCGTGATCCTGCAATCGATAGTATCATTCCTGTATGTGATGATCCTGTCCTGCCCTTCCAGGCCGATTATAAAGAGAGCAAGGATCAGGGCGACAAGCAGACTCCTCTTCATTAGCATGCAATTTGACGTAATACAGACTTCGGGATGCCAGCGCATCTGCTACCAAATATAGAAAAAATTTAGGTATGGACATACGTCTGCCAGACCAGGTAAAAGAAAGGATCTAATTCCCCTTTAAAGCCGGTCTGATATATTCGGCGGGGAAGGCAAGGGTTATTGTGGTCCCCTCGCCCTGACGGGAGGCTACTTTTATGGTTCCGTTGTGTATATCTATGATTTTCCTTGCAAGTGACAGTCCGATGCCGTGACCCTTGACCGATGCGGTTGATTTGCTGCGGTAGAATGATTCAAAGATCCGCTCTATCTCATCCTCTGCAATACCCGGGCCGTTGTCGGTAAAACTGACGGAAATATTCTCGGCATCATGGGTGAGAAAAACCCGTACCGCCCTGTCAGGGGAATACTTGCAGCCGTTTTCCATGATGTTTGTAACCGCCGACATAAGCAGATGCTCATCTCCTCTCAGGGTAAGGTTCTCAATGTCTGTGATGTTCTCATCAAGGGCTATTGTCACCGAGTATCCGGAATCATGCCTTATCACCTCCTCACGTGCCTGCCAGAGCACCTCGTCAATACGCACTTCCCTGAACCCTTCCCTTGCTCCCTCGGAGCTGGCATGTGCCATCAGCAGGAGACGGTCAAGCATGCGGTTCAGCTTGCTTATGTCGCCAAGGACTTCAACTGTAGCCTCCCTGTACTCCTTCCCCGTCCGGTCTTTCATCAGCAACACCTCAAGCTGACCCCTGATGGCAGTGAGTGGCGTCCGCAACTCATGCGAAGCATTCGAGATAAAATCCTTTTGTACCTCAAAGGCTGTTTCCAGCCTTTCAAGCATGCGGTTGAACGTGTGTGCAAGATGTGCCAGTTCATCCTTGCCGTTACCTTCGTCAACCCTCAGGTCAAGACTTGAAATCGAGATTTTATCCACACGGTCAACAACCTTTGAGATGGGTGACAGTGACCTCGCGGCGAACAGCCATCCTGCCGGATAGAAGAGTACCAGGAAAATACCGGTAAGCAGCAGGAGAATAGTCCGCAGGTTTTTCATCTTGTCAAATCCGTAAATATCACGCGCGGCACTCAGTACCACAAACCGGTTGTACTCCTCGGGGAACAGGATCCCCATAAGCTCATACCTGCCGCTCTTTGTCCTGACCTCACCCGATGTCCTGATCCGTGTCAGCAGATCATCATCATACAGGATGACGTTCCTGGTGTCAGTGGAATAGACGATTTCGTTTTTATAGTTGAAAATAATTATCTTCTCATCAGGCAGTGACACAGGATTGTCTTCCTCGATTTTGGTCAGAAGGTCCGCATCAACCTCATCCACTTCAATCAGCAGTCTGGCAGTGCTGATAGCCCTGCTCTCCAGTCTCTGGTAGAAGTCGTCACGCCGGTAATCGGCTGAAGCAATATAGACAGCCAGGGAGAAGAGCAGCATTATCACGCTGGCCATCAGGAAGAACTGAAGCGTCAGTTTTTGCCGTATCTTCATTTATGAGTCCGTGAATATATATCCCAAACCGATCCTTGTATGTATGAGCTTCGTCTCGAAGTCCCTGTCTATCTTTTTCCTCAGGATATTCACATACACCTCCACGATGTTTGTGCCGGTATCATATGTAATATCCCATACCTTTTCAGAGATGTCAGCCCTGGACAGAACCCTGCCGCTGTTTCGCATGAAATACTCCAGCAAGGCAAATTCCTTCGCAGTGAGTTCTATTACCTTATCACCGCGGATCGCCACCTTTCTCTTAAGGTCAAGCTCAAGGTCAGCCACACGAAGCGACTGAGGCTGCTGCATGGCGGTCCTGCTCCTTTTCAGCAGCGATTTGATACGCGCCAGCAGTTCCGGGAAGTCGAACGGTTTCACAAGGTAGTCGTCAGCCCCGGCATCAAATCCCTTTACCTTGTCCAGAGTGGTACTCAGGGCTGTCAGCATCAGTACCGGGAGATCAGGCCTTTCGGCTTTTACAGACCGGCAAACTTCAATCCCGCTTTTGTAGGGGATTATAAGATCAAGGATCACAAGGTCTATATCATCCTTCATTGCGGCCTCTTCTCCGGTTATCCCGTCGTAGGCCACAGCCGTTTCATACTGTTTCTCCTCCAGACCTTCCTTGATGAAGGAGGCTACCCGCGGCTCGTCTTCTATAATGAGGATCTTCATACGTCAAAGGGTCTGTATTTCTCCCTGCCCGGCCTGCCTGTTTTTCAATACAGCCGGTCTCCCGCTCAAAATTAGTAAAACTATTTCAGGGTTAAAGTATGAGATGGCATGTTCCGGTAGCTTTCCTGCAGTTATCTTTGCTGCATCAAAAAACCGGGTTCCGCGATTTTAACCTCACAGATGATTCAATGACTTCCGCCATTATTATCAGACAGATTGCAGTTCTGGCAACGATCGTAATTATCGGGCTTATTGCCTGCCGTGCAAAGGTGTTGACTGCAGGCACCAGGGATTTCCTCGCCAGGCTGATCTTTTACGTGACACTGCCTGCCATGCTGTTTACAAGTTTCAGCGCCGTCGAAGTAACACCGAGACTCCTGGCAAACAGTCTTCAGGCATTGCTCCTTGCGGTTCTGACCATGCTTTTCATGCTTTTCGCCGGATGGCTTACAGCACGCATCTACGGTATAAAAGGAGGGCACGCATCGATCTTCAGGCTGCACAGCATGCTCGGTAATATAATTTACCTCGGACTGCCTGTGATTGCTGCCCAGTTCGGACAGGAGGGACTCCTTTACGGAAGCATATTCGTCCTGGTTTCGAACATCATGATGTGGACACTGGGTGTTGCCATCATTACACCGGGGAATTCATTCAGCCTGAAGTCAGGCATTCGCAGAATATTAAATATCAACACAATAGCAATTATCTCCGGATTCCTGCTCTTTCTGTTTTCAATAAAGCTGCCAAAGTTCGTTCTTGATACGGTAGGGGCGCTGGGTAAGACCAACACCTACCTGTCAATGATATTCATTGCCACAGTAATTTATTTTGCCGATGGCAGGAAGATGGTCCGGAACAGGAATGCATACCTGCTCTCTTTCAACAGGCTGCTGCTGGTCCCATTTACCCTTCTTGGAATCTTTATACTGGTAAATACACTTTTCCCGGGAATTCTCCGGAAGGAGGTTGTCTCGGTAATGCTTATGCAGGCTGCAATGCCTTGCATGGTCAATGTGGTTATAATGGTGAACATACTGGGAGAGGACGATGGCACCGCTACGGCGAACGTCTTCATCTCAACAATATTAAGCGTCATCACCCTGCCGCTGATACTGCTGAGCCTGAATCTGTTCGGATGATCATGAGCGTCGGTTGCCGTCTATCTCTTCAAAGAATACATTGTACTGTGTGCCGTCCCGCAGGGTAATCTCCGCACCCAGCGGGGAGAATGCCGGGGTAACGTCCATCATCCGGATCTCACTGATGGGATCCAGCTCTACGGCGCTCCACTGCCCGTCTTCAGTACTGTGCAGAAAGACTGATATCATCAGTTCCATGGCCGGGTTTTTTGACGTACGCTTCCTGCAGGCATAGATTACTGTACTGTCATCAGTTTCGGCATTGCGGTTGGTATGGGTAAGCGTCTCCAGGCTGTCCCAGCCGGCATATGTTATCAGGGCAATTCGCCTTCCGCTGATTGCTGCCGTAATCACTTTCCTGCTGCCATCCTCAAAACTGTTTATCACGGGGGGCTTACCGTCAATGTGCGGCAGTCCGAAGTGCCCGAGTGTCAGCTCATGTTCAAAAGCCATCCGCGAGCGGTCAACACGTATCACCCCGCCGGGGATGATTATGTCTGCCAGGTCAATTATATAACCGACACCGTTGTTGGGAGGTCTCCTCATGAGTGCCTGGCGGTATACAACACCGTCACGGACACCGTTGAATACCATGCTCTGCGAGGTGGAGAAAAGCCTGCTTCTGTCCGGAGTATTGCCAAGTGTGGCGCCTGTCAGGTAGAAGTTGACATCCTCGCCCCTTACATCACGCGGATCGAGACTCCTGAAACTGTATTCCATAGAAGTCCCTCCCTGAGGATCATGATCCTCCCACGGGAAATGGGTGTTGTAGGCAAGCTTTGAATAATTCGGATCGTCGTAATACACTTTGCCCGGAATGATCTCCGATGCCCCGGTTTTACCGTGGTTGACAAGAACGAGCCCCGGATTCTCAAGCACTGTGATCTTTGGGTTCTCTTTCAGTTCCGGCCAGAAACCCTCGTTCTCCGTTGCGGTCCAGAACGGCGAGTCTTCCGGCAGGGCGAGGCAGATGAACGGGAGAAACATGATGAACGGGCTTGCCGGACAGCTGTAGTTCTGGATCATGTACTCACGGCGGCCGTAAAATCCAAGGCTGGGGATATCGTTGTGAAAAAAGTCCTCACGTCCTGTAAACTGCAGCAATGAGCCGGAGCAGAGACGGCGCGCAAAGCCCGGGTCAAGTAAACCGGGGTTCTTCAGCATAAACGCAACGGGGAATGCTCCGGAGACCCATGTGCGGTAGCAGATGCTCCTTGACCACATGTTGACGTAGCCGTCACGTCCGAAGAAGCCTGTGATTGACTCCATCAGCTTCTGCGCCGACCGTTCAATGATTGCTGCTATCTCAGGGTAATGCTCATCGCCGAAGGCCCTGTTCCAGATGGTTGTATATACAATGAACAGGCTGATCGAATAATAGTTGTAGGTCTGTTCCAGGTACCATCCGTTCCCGGAGTGGTATGAAGCAACCCAGAGGAGGTGACTCTTCAGGAGGTCATCGTCAATATCATAACCGTACTTCTTCAGGAATGACAGTGTCACTATGTTGAATATCCGCCAGTTGTTCTGGGTCGTCCGGTGATGTCCCCATCTGGAGATGGTTACTGCCATCTCATCTTTTTCCTTCTGCGAATATGCTCCCCAGAGGGTGTCAGGCATCAGCAGGAGGGTCTTGAAAAGCCCCCCGAACTCGCATGTAAACTGGTAAGTGGCATCAGGCAGATCCTCAGGCAGAGGAAGGGAGTTTGGATGACCCGGTGTGAGGGCGTTGTAAAGGTGAAGTTTATAGTAATCACGCAGCTTTATGCCCCTTACGGTAACTTCCGGATCGACATGGATAAGGGGTCCGGCAAGGGTGAAAGTCCTCTCCAGGGCCTCGAACTCCAGGGACCTGAACCGCCAGTCAGGCGAACCTTCCTGGGGATAACTCTTTCCCGGTACAATTGGGAAAGAGATGGGGTCATCCACAGACCTGACATGGGTGAAAGCTCTCTCAAGCAGGTACCTTGCCAGTTCAATGTAATGATTCCTGGTCATCCCCGTCAGGGGACTAAGGGTAAAGTCGGGATTCTCTGCTTCAAATCTTGGTTTCATTATCTCTCAAGTCCCCTGGTTTTAAGGGTGCAGGGCTACTTCCTGTCGTAGACCGAGGTCATTTTTCTTTCCCCGTTGGGGGAAGGCATTGTGGTTTCAATCTGGAGGGTTTTATTGTCTGTCAGGCTCCATACCTCCGTGGTTTTCATCGTTCTTGATTCCCCGTTCCTGTTCATGGTGCGCATAGTCTCAATTGTAAGTTTCTTCCCGTCCTGAGACCATGCCGCAAATGATTTGCTTTCTCCCATGCGTGAGCTGTTTACTGATTCTTTCCCGTCGAGGGTATATTTTGAGCTCATCGTCCTGGTTGACCCGTCAGATGTTGTCATTGTCCTGTCCACCGTAAGAATGTTGCCATCCTGCTTAACAACGAAATCGCCACCGCCAAAGCCCCCACGGTTCTGACCTCCCGCACGCTGTTCCTGACCTGCGGCCTGACCCTGCGACTGGCCGGTATTGCTTTTTGCGGCGTTGTAGGTCCAGCTGCCTGTGAAGTTTGTTTTTGAACCCTGTGCCATCACTGCCGTATGAAGGAGGAGTGCTGCCACTACCAGCAACGGCAAAACCTGAAACCTTCCTGAATTAATTTTCATAATATTCATTTTTAAGTGAAACATATTTGGTTATTTCATTCCAAAGGTATTCCAGCTAAAGTTAAGAGGAAGTTAAATCATATTTTTTTTATTTATTTCTCTTCTGCAACAAACCCCCAACATAAGCAGACCGGTTTGAGGCCTGGCTCTGAGAACTCTCCGGAACCACATATACAGGGCGTTCCGGCTGTCAGGGATGCGTGATCATGCCAGGGCATAAGCCTGATAATCAGGTCTGTTATTAACTGAACCGGGAATGAACATTATCAAAACGGTATTGTTTTTACTTATCAGAAACATGTTTCATTTTCCTTGTGTAACCGGAAAACCACATCAAAACCGGGGCAGAACTGAAAAGCCATAAGAGTAGGAATCATTTAAATTTCCAGTTATGAAAAGAACTCATAAAGTACTGGCGCTTTTGCTGGCAGCCGGAGTTTTCTCTTTTCTTCAGGCTTGTCAGAAGGATGACGGATTAATTTCTTCATCTGAAGTTAATCTAAAAAAAGGTGAGGCAGTCGTAAACAATGCCAATCCTGAACGAACTTTCTACAGCAGTGCCCGTCATATCGGCAACGGACAGGCACGTGCCTGGGTGACTGAAAACAGGGATGGAGAGCCAACTTCGGTAGGGCTGTCCGTCTCGGCAGGGGCCCTGAATAACCTTCCGCAGGATATGACCGGTGTGGTGCTTGAGCTTCCCAAAGGGAAAGGGAGGAACTTCTACACTTTCGTCATGCTCGACTGGAATCCGCAGGGGCATGAACCGCCACAGATCTACGGATTGCCTCATTTCGACGTTCATTTTTACATTATCCCCGATGAGGAACGTCTTGCCATGGTACCGGACAAAGTGGCTGAATTCGAGAACCTCCCAACGGCAGAATATGTTCCGGCCGGATATTTCAGAGGCCCTGGTTTTGTCCCGTTTATGGGGGTTCACTGGCTTGACGGAGCCTCGCCTGAACTTCATGGTGCCACTTTTACAAAGACATTCATCTGGGGCTCCTATGACGGAGAATTTGTTTTCTGGGAGCCTATGCTGACCCGTGACTATCTCCTGACCCGTCCGGATGAGATAATTGATATCCCACAGCCTGCTGCTTTCAGGCGCGACGGCTGGTATCCCACCCGGTATGAAATCTCTTACTCAAAGACCGGGAATGAGTTCATTGTTGCCCTGCGTGATCTGCAGTTCCGACAGGGGCAGTAAGTATTAGCTAAAAGTAAGTTGATTGGTTTTTCAGCTCCCCGGCATTATCGTGCCGGGGAGTCTGAATATCCGTAATTAGTTGATGTTATGAACAGGAAATCTTTTCTGATGGGACTTACCGCAGCGGGTATTGCACCTCTTGCGATGGGTTTTGACACTGTGCGCAATTCTGCCGGTGATACCGGGATCCCGGTAATGAGGATGCCGGAACTGAAGAATTCATACTGGTATATAGGGCACCTGATGAGTATCCTTCTTTCGGGAAAGGATACAGGCGGATCATTTGCCCTGATTCACGGTTATGAGATAAAAGGCCTTGAACCGCCTCCCCATATCCATACCCGAGAGGATGAATCATTTTACCTTCTTGACGGTGAGATCACATATACCGCAGGAAATGAGATATTTCAGGCAAGGAAAGGGAACTGGGTATTCCTTCCCAGGGGAATTCAGCATTCGTTCCGGGTAATCACTGACCAGGCAGAGGTACTGATTCATCTGTCACCAGGCGGATTTGAGAATTACTTTGTGGAGATGAGTGAACCTGCGCCTGAGCTTGTTATCCCGCCCAGGCCCCAGGGCCCGCCCGATGTCAAAAGGATCATAGAGACTGCGTCGAAGTACGGCGTCAGCTTTCCCGGCCTGACATGATACGGAGTAACACCGCGGCGGAATCCGTTTTGTAATGCCGGGCCCGGATTGTACCTTTGTCCGGTAAAAAAAATAACCGCCCGGATGGTAATGCGTAAAATATTGGAAAATGTCAGGACCTACGTCCTGATGGCCCTGGGTCTGCTGATATTTTCAGTTGCATGGACAGCCTTCCTGATTCCGCACCAGATCTCTGGCAGTGGTGTCTCGGGCCTTGCTGCAATCATCTTCTATGCCACCGGAATACCGATGGGCTATACCTACTTTGCAATAAACGTTGTCCTTATACTTGCAGGCCTGAAGGTCCTGGGAGCAGGTTTTGGAATCAAAACCATTTACGGGATACTGGTGGCTGCCGCAATGCTGTCGGTACTGCAGCCTCTTATTCCCGGGGCGGTTGTACAGGAAAAATTCATGTCTGCTCTTATCGGAGGGGGGTTATGCGGTGTGGGTCTGGCCATAGTATTCACCCAGGGCGGCAGCTCAGGCGGTACTGACATCATTGCGATGATAGTAACGAAATACCGCAATATCAGCCTTGGCAGGGTCATCCTTTACTGTGATATCATCATAATAGGTTCTTCATACCTTATCCTGACAGACCTTGAGCCGATGCAGCGGGTTGAGACAATTGTCTACGGTTTTGTCACAATGGCGGTTCTGTCGTATACCCTTGACACCATCCTGTCCGGCAACCGGCAGTCGGTACAGGTGTTCATCTTTTCAAGGCACTTTGACCAGATAGCAGATCAGATAACCGATAAGCTGCATCGCGGTGTGACTGTCATTGATAGCACCGGCTGGTACAGCAAGGAGAACCAGAAGGTCATTATCACGCTTGTCAGAAAGAATGAGGCGAGTGATCTTTACCGTATCATCCGGAGCATTGACGACAAGGCGTTCATCACCGTTGCCAATGTCATGGGCGTCTTCGGCAAGGGGTTCGAGGAACTGAAACGGTGAGGGGAAGCCCTATAGAAGAAAAAATAGCCGGCCTTTTTGGCCGGCAGAAGTTGCTCCGCTAGGGCTTCCCGATACGCCTTCGCCATGCTCAGGCTATCGGGATTCCTTCCCTTCGGTCAGTCACTTCTCGCCCTATAGAAGAAAAAATAGCCGGCCTTTTTGGCCGGCAGAAGTTGCTCCGCTAGGGCTTCCCGATACGCCTTCGCCATGCTCAGGCTATCGGGATTCCTTCCCTTCGGTCAGTCACTTCTCGCCCTATAGAAGAAAAAATAGCCGGCCTTTTTAGCCGGCAGAAGTTGCTCCGCTAGGGCTCGAACCTAGACTTTCCTGATCCAGAGGAAAACAGAATATCATAAATAGACATTAACACATTGGATATCAATACTGATTTAAAAAGACAAAATCTTTATATTTCTACCATTTCATACCATTTATCCCCGAAACCTAGCAAGAAACCTAGCAAGTTTTATTAACTTTCTGCATGTGTAAAAAAGTATAATCATGGAATGCGGAGATTTCAATAACGACTGGATTATTATAGAAAATGGTATAGGTCAATGCTTGCAAGATTTGAAGCGAGGTTCACTCATCAAATATCTCACAGACACGATTACCCCATTCACTTATGAGGACATGTTGAAGAATAAAGAGGAAGAATTCCTAAGAGACTTTGGTGATATAGAAGAGTTAAAAAAAATGTTTGAGGAAGGCTTGGAAAAATTTGGTCCCCAAGGCCCTTTTAAGAGCTTTGAACAATACAAGCATTACTATATTGATAATCTTTGTGATACATTCTTCTACTATGAACATTCAAAAGATGATGTATACAATTACACTTCTCAAAAATATGCCATTGATATTTTAGCCAATTATAGTCAATTCAGACAAGTTGTCTTCATACCTGAGCATGAGATTGAAAGTAACCAATACCCTGATATTGAGGTCAATTTTATAGACAAGGATGATGTGGGGAGATTTCAAGTACATTTTAAAATGGAAGATAAAACCTTACCTCCTGATTTTTTCAACACCAAGCCAATTAAATTTATTGAAAAATGTCATAAAGTCCCTATTCTATCATTGGAAAAATTTAAATCTCTATTACCATTAAGCATGCCAATAAAGTATTATTTCTCCAGTAAATATGCAAAGGAACCCATCTTCGGAGTATCATTTCACGACAAATTTCATGATTCCAAAGGGAATGAAAAAAGCATAACACTTCATGATTGTCAATATGTTCTAATGAACATAAATTCTCAACCCTTTAGATGTATCCCGATTTTAGACATTATTAAACCTCAATTGGAGAAGATGGATTTCAGTCAAGGTAAATGGTCTGACTTAACAAATTTTTATTATGATTCGGGATTGAAAACCCTGCCTCGAAAATATGATCAGGAAAGAAAAGAAATACAATTTCAGTTGTGTGCCTGTGATAGAAGTGCAATAACTTTCGAAGATTATACTGTCTTTGATATAGATCTCAAACTTAATAAAGAATTGGAAGTTGAGATTTTAGAGAATAAGAATAAAGGATTTATTATTGATACCAGATACTCAGAAGATAGGGGTTATTAAGTAATAAATCATACTTCCCAATCAATGATTAACATTCCCTCCTGTACTGTTTTTTAACATGAAGTTGGGTTGGTATCTATACTATACAGGTCTATGATTACATGTACTGTAATTTATGTCTGTTTTAATTTATACCATGCCTTTTTTATAGGCTCATTTAATGGTATACTAATATGCACTTCATCTTTATAGGCTTTATTTAACCATTGCTGCAGGGACACACTGTCATGAAAAGTAAAAGACATATCAGTAAAAAGTATCATATAAAGTTTGTAATTACCATGGATGGAAAATGCTACTTCCTGAGTTAAGTTTCTACTTATGAAATTTGCTTTATCAATATAACCTAATTTCCCCTCTATAAAAATATTCTTTTCCAGAGTGCTGATATCCTCAAGCCTAACACCTATTAATCTTAATTGAGCTATTATCCAAACCCAAATGAATTCCGTTCCACTAAATTTTCTCCATGATTTTTTATTTGGTCTACTACCGATGATTATTCCTTTCGATTGATAATGGTTGATAGCTCGATAGGTCAAATCAAGTGCCTGCATACTAAAGATAGGCTGCTGCAGTTTTGTAATAATCAGCTCTATCTCAGGAGGAACGGGGAAAAGCTTCATGATAAAAAAAATACTATTATTGTACCTATAGGTATAATTTATTCAAAGGTATCATATTATTTTTACATTGTCCAATAAATATCCCACATATACGAAAATATGAGACCTACACCCACTGAAACGGAAAATGAATATTTTGAGAATGCCCCGATAATTTTGTCTATTCTTCAGTTTAGGTATAAAAAGATTGAAGATTTTAAAGCTGAAAAGTTTAAGAACAAAGGGCTACAGATTGGCAATGAATTTCCTCAAGTAATGGAAAGGATCATTCAACAATTTCATTTTGAAGGAAATAAGCCTGATGGCACAACCCAGGTTTCTTTGGATCAAAAAGAAATAGATGGTGTCCAGTTCATTTCTAAAGATAAAAGAAGAAACCTTGTCATAGGCCGTGATAGATTCACCTATGAATTGCACGGGAAATATCCAGGTTGGGATGTTTTTATTACAGAACCATTTGAATTTTGGCGTTTATTTAAAGAAGAGCTTGGTGATGTTGAGTTAACAGGTTTATCTCTGAGATACGTTAATAGAATCAACCTGCCAATCGACTTTCACGATATTTCTGAATATTTCACCACCTTTATTCAATCAACCACAGGTGAACATAATATTAATACGTTTCAAATTCGATATACTTCAGTCGAACCTGACAAAAACTTAACTACACATGTAGGACATGTCTTAGAACCACCAATAGACAATAAGTACCCATATCTTTTTGATATTGATGTTATTTACTTATCATCTATAGAAGATAAGCCGACTGTTATTGGGGAAATTTTTAATGTTCTTCGTAAAAAAAAGAATGCTATCTTTAATGACGGCTTGTCTGAGAAAACCAAGAAATTTATTAAGTAATATGCCATTTTTCGTATTTCCTCCGCCACCTGTAGAAATTCCAAGGACCACATTGGAATATATACAGTCAGAATCCAATGCGTTGGATGTTTCACCTGTGCTCAAAAATTTAAAGCTTGATGAAGATTTTTTCGAAAGTGTTTATTTAAAAGACAAATTCTCCAACTTGAATAAAGCATGGAGTTCAAACACAAAACTTCAATCTTCAGTTGTTAATATTATTGACGATGTCAATTTTAAGCGAATTATTGAAATGGGAGAAAAAGCTATTCCGCTCATAATTGATGAAATTGACAAGAATCCAAGTTCATTGGTCTGGGCATTAAATATTATTACGAATACTACACTTTCATCAACACAAAGGCTTACGGTTTCAGAGGCTTGCCGAAGATGGGTGAGAATTTGGAAGGAAAAGAATGCTGCACAGTCTTTATTCTAAGCACATTGATGCTCAACTCAGATGACAATAGAACTCAAGTTTTAAGCTGCTTTCCTGGATTAATTGGGGATCCTGATTTTAAAATCACAGATGAGGCAACTTCTGATTATAATTGTTTCGCGTGGGCAGCGCACCATCGAGACGTCTTCTGGAGTCCTCTCCCGATAGATAGAAGACCTTTTCAGAGACCTGATGGAGTATCACTTGATTGGCCGTTTGATGCTGCAGAAGACACCAAATTGTCAACAATGATTTCAATTTATTCGAATTATGGGTACGAGGTATGTAATGATGGTTTATTAGAGGAAGGTTACAGAAAAATAGCTCTATATGGAACATCCGATTGTATTACCCATGCTGCAAGACAGTTAGTTACTGATAAAGAACGAGGTAAGTGGACAAGTAAGTTGGGGCAATGGTTTCAAATTACACATGGTGATCCTACGACTATCGAGGGGAACGAATATGGGCCAGTCATCCAGTATCTCAGAGTGCAATTCCCATAGGTTGTGATATTATTCAGCTTTACCTGACTTCAGAAGGATAGTGTTTCATAAAGTGTGTCTGGCGTAGCCATAAGAAAAGGTCTTCAATTTT
>CAZUIF010000021.1:30848-59926 GCA_964621005.1 uncultured Rikenella sp. | reverse complement strand
TTTCTAACAGAAGAGTTAGTTTTCTGGAATTTAGGTTAGGGTTTCGAGTTGAAGCCCCGCTGCGGCGGGGCTTCCTTGATTTTATACGGTGCCGTTCATTGATGGCACGGGCAAATCGTCCGGATTTTTATTTAAGTTCCTCCATTATACCGTCAATCTTTTCCCCTGTTTCGCGGAGGCGACGGCGGCAGATCTTTATCAGCTCGGCAGCCTTCTTTACATCCTCTGACAACTTGTCGATATCCGGCTGTCCCTCTTCGATGTTCCTTAGGATTTCCTCTATGCCCTTAAGGGCTTCATTGAATCCGATCTCTTTCTTTGCCATGATTATTTCTTTTTAATTATTTCTTTTACCGTACTGTCAACAGCCCCTTTTTCAAAATGGGTGGTAATTGTATCCCCGGGTTCAAGTTCGCCGGCAGACCTGATTATAAGACCGTTACGTGAAGTCAGTGTGAATCCCCGCCGGAGGATCTCAGTTGGGTCAAGGTGGCGAAGTGATTCTTCCAGCCTCCCAGTATGTATCTCAGCCCTTGATATCGAATTCTTTGCTGACCGGAAAATGGTGTCCGCCAGGCGCAGCGTATCCGCTTCCGATCTGGTCAGTATATTGCGGTATGAGCGGATCAGGCTTTCAGAGTGATAACCAAGCCTGTCACTGTTCACCCTTACAATCAGGCGGGCGGTGGCGGCAGTACGGTTCTGCATTGATGAGATCTGTTCACCTGCAGCCTCAAGGGCTTCCGAAACCGCCGATGCCAGTTCTCCGGCCATGCTTATTATCCTGTTTTCGCATTCCAGGGTTCTCTCAATGAGGAAGCCGGCCACTGCCGTCGGAGTCTTGAGCGCTTTCCATGCCACCATGTCAGTGACCGACTGGTCTTTTTCGTGACCTATTCCTGTCAGTACAGGAAGCGGAAACTGGGTCACATGGAAGGCAATTCCGTAGCTGTCAAACCAGCTTAAATCGGTTGTTGATCCTCCGCCTCTTATTATTGCCACAGCATCGAACCTAACGGATTCATCGGCAATCATGTCAAGTGCTCCGGTGACTGATGCTTCCGTTTCCTCACCTTGCATTACAGCCTCAAAGAGAGTGGCATTAAAAACATAACCGTACGGGTTGGTTTGCAGATGATTCATGAAGTCCTGGTACCCGGCTGCCTTTGAAGAGGAGACAACTGCAATGTTTCTCGGGTACTGTGCCAGGGTCAGCCCGGCATTCATGGAGATCACGCCTTCTGCCGTCAGTTTCCTTATGACCGCCTCGCGGCGAAGGGCCATATCTCCGGCTGTGTAAGCCGGATCGATGTCAGAAATATTCAGGCTGAGGCCGTAAAGTTCATGGTATTCAACAGTGGCTTTAAACAGGATTGTAATCCCGGCCCTCAGTGGAATGCCTGTGCTTGCATTGAAGAAAGTGTTGAGAGACCTGTATTTCGATGCCCAGATCGTTGCCCTTGCCCTGGCTGTCACCCTTCCTCCGGGTGTGTCACTGCCTGTTAGCTCAAGGTAACAGTGGCCCGCCGTGTGTACTTTCATCTCGGCAATCTCTGCAACTACCCAGTATGCGTGAGGCAGCGCTTCGTATATTTTGTCACGCACCAGCCCAAGCAGCTCTGTCAGGGATACTTTGGACTCGCGGTTCATCTGTTGATACGTATCATTTTAAAGGTACGGTCTCCCTTGTCGGTAACCGCCTTTATGATATAAAGCCCCTGTGCCATAGTACCAAACCCATCCAGCCTGAACGATCTGGCCACGTATTGATCAAACCGTTTTTCCAGGATGATTCTGCCGCTGGCTCCGGTGACTGTCACTGTCAGTGATCCCGGAGGTTCATGGAACCAGAAGAGGATCTCGTCAGTGAAAGGATTCGGCCCTGCAGTCATCAGAACCTCCGGTTTGAAGGTATGGTCTGCCTCAAGCAGCCTGAGAGCCTTAAGGAAGTCGGGCATTCCATAGCCGTAAAGGGAGTCGGGAATGGTGTACCTGTCACTGCTTTCATGGAGAGCCCTGATTATTTCTGCCGGTGAGGCTTCAGGCACTGCCTGCATCAGTGAAGCCGAAAGGCCGCTGATGACCGGGCATGAGAATGAAGTGCCGCTCCCGCTGTGCCACAACCCGGGTTCAAACTGAATGGGGATGGCCACCCCGGGTGCCACCACGTCAGGTTTGACCTGTCCGTCAGAGGAGTAACCGGCAGATGAGAAATCCGAAATCGTGAGATCCTGCCTGAGTGCACCGATACACAACACGCTGTCACCGTCAGAGGGTGCTATTATCCTGATCCACTCCTTGTTACGCTCGTTGCCGGCGCTGTTGACCACCAGGATACCTTTTGAGGCTGCAATGTCGGCTCCCCTTGATATAAACGGGTTGTCTCCGTTCATGTCACTGAATGAGTAGTCCATTGACGGGTCATCAAATGTAAAATAGCCGAGGGATGATGAAATGACGTCAGCCCCTGCGCTGTCAGCGTATTCGGCAGCCGCAACCCAGTAATCCTCTTCAACAGGGAATTCTGTTTCGTCATCTTCTGTTCTCAGAAGGAGATAATCTGCACCGGGGGCAGTTCCGTTAATGATATCCGGCAGCGCACCGGCAAGGATTGAAAGAACCGAAGTGCCGTGATTATGATAATCATAAACATTGCTGTTCATGTATACGAAATCATGTGTTGCGACAATTCCTCCTCTTTTTCTGAGCGGTTCCAGGGCCTCTATTTTATCGGCATTTACAAATCCTGCATCCAGTACGGCGACAGTAATATTCCGGCCGGTAAATCCGGATTCGTGGAGGATGTTACCGTTGAGCGGCCGGCGCGGATCGAAGGCAGATGGATCGGCCAGGGCCTCGGTGTAGCCGTATTTGTCCCAGGTGTGCTTGACCGGCACCGAAGGAGTTTTTACCAGCTGAATCCTGTCAACAAAGTAATACTCTTCGAATGCCGCGATGTCCTTTGGCTCCGTCGTGGTGAACAAAGCCGTGTTCAGCCATTTCGAAGTGCACCTCAGGCGGAATCCGAACCTGGAAAGGGTAATGATATGTTGTATGCTGACAGGTATGTCAGATTCCGAAAGGAGTGGGATATCAAATTTTTTTCTTCGCGCGATGGCAGCCGGAGAGAGCAAGTCTTCCGGGGAATAATCGCTGACGGATGCAGTTTTTTCGCTGAACCACACCCGATAGCACCATAACTTTTCATATTCAGGGTAAGATGGCTGAGCTTTTCCCGGCACAATTCCGGCAAAGGCAATAAACCCAGCTGTTAAGATGAATATTCGAAGGTTCATTTAATTACTGTTCCGGTTATGTCTGTAACTTCTATCCTCCCCTTGTTCTTCTCAAGGTCATCAAGGAATTTCGTCTCCTGATCAGCCAGTTTTGGATCAGCAGGAATGCCCTCCTTGTATGTAATGATCTGTTTGAGTGATCCGTCCTCATTGAAAACCATCCATTCGCCGGTGCGGAGATCCCCTTGATACTTCCCTTCATACTGCAGTTTACCGTTGGGGTGGTAGTAAGAGAACGGGCCTTCAAGTTTGCCTTCCAGGTACTCTGCCCTGAGGCAGACAGAACCGTCAGGGTAGTACTGCAGCCATTCGCCGCTTCTGTTGCCCATGTCCCATGTCACCCTCTCGGCCACAGTACTGTCAGGGTAGTATTTAACCGAAAGACCGTGCCTGATATCATTGAGATATGATTCTTCGGAGATCAGGTAGTGTGGCTGTGTGGCTGCCCAGAATTTCCACGGTCCCGTTTTGGCACGGCCGACATATCTGCCTTCGGCTGCCCTGGAACCGTCTCCGTAGTAAAAGACTGCAGCAGCTTCATCCTTGCTATCAGCATATGTAAGTTCAGAGAGGAGAATTCCTTCCCCGGTATATCTTTTGAAAAGACCAACCGGTTTATCATCCCTGAAGGTGCCCTCATACATGGTTTTGCCGTTGGGGTATTGTTTGATCCACGGGCCCTGTTTTTTACCTGCAGCATCAGTGAGGTTCTGGGACAAAAGAAGCATGGGCGCCACAGTCAATGAAATAATAAAGAGTGCACGTTTGTTCATGAAATCCGGTTTAATGCAAAGGTAACGCGGATTTGGCACATTCTCACCATCACCCCATGAACAGGTATTCCGGAATCCTGAATTTTGAATTACTTTAGTATTCTCAACCATTTTAACCATGAAGAATAGATTATTTATTGCATTGACCATCACAGCCCTCCTGGCCGCATGCACCGGCAAAAGACCGGGAGATGAGATTTATTCACCTGTAAATCAACCCGATATTACCTCAGTAGCGATAACAGATCAGTTTTGGAACCAACGAATCGATAACAACCACAGGGTATCAGTGATAAAGATGTTCGAGACATGGGAAGCTGAAGGCCATTTCCCTGATCCCAAGGTAATTGAAGCTGCCGGATACATCCTCCTCACTGAGAATGATACCCTACTCAGGCAGCTGGCAGACAGGGGGATAGAGAGGCTGCTGGCATATGTCCTGCCGGATGGCCATCCCCGCAAATGGAAGGATCTTCTGAACGGTGAGATGTATTTCGGCGGCCATACCATGGAGGCAGCCATACCATACTTCCAGGCTACAGGCGACAGGAAGATCCTTGACGCTGCTATTATGCTGGCCGATGATATCTGTGAAAATTTCGGTCCTGATAAACGTCGTGATATTTCTCAGCATGAGGAGGTCAAGATAGGCCTGCTGAAACTGTACCATTTTACGGGTGACCAGAAATACCTGGATATGGCAAGGTTCTTTCTTGATGAACGTGGTCATTCAAATAACGGGCGGGAGCTTTACGGGGAGTATGCCCAGGATCATTTGCCCGTGATTGACCAACCTGAAGTGGTCGGCCATGCAGTGCGGGGAACTTACCTGTACACACCCCTTGCCGAACTCGCCGCTTTGACCCATAACACTGATTATATCAAGGCCTCTGACCGGCTCTGGGAAGATGCAACCTATACCAAAACCTTCCTTACAGGCCATATCGGGACCTATCGTGACCATGAGGATTTTGGAGAGGCTTATGAACTTCCTAACCTGAGTTGCTGGAACGAAACCTGTGCTTCAATCGGAAGCTTTTTCTGGAATTTCAACATGTTCAGCCTTCATCGTGATGCAAAATATGCCGACATGATGGAAAGACTTCTCTATAATGGCATTTTACCCGGTGTTTCTCTTGACGGCTCAAAGTTCTTCTACCAGAACCCACTCAGGAGCTTCGGCGGGGTGGAAAGACATGAGTGGTTTGGCCCCAACTGCTGCCCTCCCAATGTGGCGCGCCTCTTTGCATCACTTGGCAAATATATCTATGCCACATCAGGCTCTGATGTTTATGTGAATCTCTATATAAGCAGCAAACTGGATACAAAAATTAACGGCAACATGATTGCGGTGACCCAGGAATCAGGGTTTCCATGGGAAGGTACCGTGAAGCTGACAGTAAATCCGGATTCTCCAACCCGCTTCACACTGATGCCAAGAATCCCGGGATGGACCGGTGACAGTCCCATGCCCGGAGACCTGTATCGCTATATGTCACAGCTAAAGGGTGAGACCAAAGTGCTTGTCAATGGGGAGGACGTAAAGGCCCGAAATATCAACGGGTACATCAGTATTAACCGTGAATGGAAGGCTGGAGACGTGGTTGAGCTATTGTTCCCGGTTGAGTCACGGCTTGTGGCAGCAAACCTGATGGTGAAGGAGGATGTCGGTTATGTGGCTATTGAACGCGGACCACTTGTGTACTGTGCCGAGGGGATTGATAATGGCGGATCAGTTTCTGACATAGTGATAAAGCCCGGTCTAACCCTGACTCCCGCAATGCAGCCAGACCTGGTTGGAGGAGTGGTAACCCTGACGGGACAAGCGGGTAAAGCATCCCGTGATAAGACTTCAAATGGTATCAGCGTTTCAGAGATTTCACTTACGGCTGTTCCTTATTTTGCGTGGGCTCATCGCGGCGACGGGGAGATGGCTGTATGGATAACAACTGAACCTGAAAAAGCAAGGATTGAACCTGACCCCTCAATTGCTTCAGGGGCAACAGTCTCTTCTTCCTGTGGTGAAGGCGCTCTTGCAGATAATTATCCCGGTGGCGATGTCCCTTCAATTGCTGAACGCTTTTACCCCTCATCACACTCTGGAAGTGCGGGCTTTCCTGTTCTTTATGACGAGGTGAAGCCGGTTGGTTCCTTCGATGGTTCCTCTACCTATTTCGCCCTGCGCCCTGCCGAAGGAGACGAAGCCTGGGTTCAGTACAGTTTCGATACGCCGACAACGCTTGCATCAACAGAGGTTTACTGGAAAGATGACCGTCAGGCATGCCTGTCACCTGCATCATGGGAACTTTTTTATCTTGAGAACGGGGTGTGGACAACTGTCAGCACCACTGATTCATTTGGGGTTGAAAAGGACATGTTTAACAGGGTAAATTTTGAACCTGTTACCACCTCAGCCATCCGGATGAAAATCAAGCTGCAGGGGCAGACCTTCAAAAAAGGTGAACTGGGTCCGCCCGACGGGAACTACATGCCTGATGATATGACCTGGTACGAGACCGGTATAATTGAATGGCAGGTCTACGCACCAGGTGAAGAAATATAGTTGCTACCTTTTCCTTAAAATCATTGTACCGAACACCTCGGGATGATGCGGGTTCCAGTAACCCGTCGGACGCCATGCAAGAAAGTCCCTGTCATCCTGGGGCCCCTGTAACCGGTATATATTAACCCGGTAGGCATTGCCTTCGGCCGGAACCCGTTTGTCGAATGAGCTGACCGGGATACACATCTCAGTGTACCATATCTTGTTCTCCCTGTCGGTACGCGATTTTACCCTGAAGCCTGAATCCCAGAACCGTTCATCGTTGTGACCGGCCATAGGGACCTTCGAGTTGATGTTCAGATCAAGAAATTCCCCCTGGGGCGATACCTCAAACTCACGGTACAGGTTTATACTGTCAAAATCAGCTCCTATATAAAGTTCAAAGTCGTCCCACTGCCATAACCTGAAAGTCTCCTTTTCAGTATCAGGGTCTGGTTTAAGAACCTGGAAGTCAAAGGGACCTGAAAAGATAAAGTAAAGATTATTATCTGTCCACCGTGACCTGGCTTCCGAAACCAGGTCAGCCTCGGGACCACCAAGTATATTGCGGTCGAGTATCACCGGGCTGGCCTCGCTCCAGAAAAGAGCGGAAGGATCTGCTGACAGGTCACTTTCACTGTTGCTGTAAAGGCTTTCAAGTGTATCTGTAGGTACAAAACCGGAAGGATCCTCAAGCAGGAACAACTTTGATTCATTCTTTTTAAAGGTGACGGGAAATTCATATGCTCCATCGGCCAGCACCTTTCCTGTCAACATGTCGGTAACCTTTTTCATTTCAGGGAGGTTTATGGTCCTCATTCCTCCTTCGGGCGAATATACCCCGACCGAACTGTTGTTTGCATATACTACATCGTTGTGGTTCAGGTATATATGTCCGCCAGACTCCCTGATGATATTCCTGATCAGTTCTGAAGGAAGTATCGGGGCGGAGGAATATACAGAAGTCCAGCCCCCAGGCTGTTTCTTTACTACAAGGCCGGGTTTCTCAACTCCTGCAAGAACTCCCAGCACCTCGTCTTCGTTGTCATTGGCATAGAACCGCGGTGAGAAACTGAAGCCAGGAAGATCGCGCTCAAGTTTTGGATCACGGGGATCCTTCATATAAACCTGGTGATCATACCACCTTATAATATTCTCACGGTCAACATCACTGCCATAAACTGTTCCTTCATCAAGGGTTGAGGTAAATGGATGATCCGGTCCGGTAATCTCCACCCTCAGTTCCCCTGCTGAACTATCCTCTTCGAGCTTAATCCCTGTAAGTTCAGACATAAATTGGGTCGAGAGTTTGTCTTTTCCGATATATCCGGGTGCATAAACCCAAACTGCTGTTGCTCCGTTCCGCGACAGCTTCTCATGTATGGCTTTTTTCTGACCGGGAGTTACCCTGAAGGTATTCAGGAACAGGTAAACCTTGAAATCTCTCATTGCAGGGTTGCCAATTTCGGTTAACAGGTATGGTTCCCAGGGTGCCCCGATAAATCCAAGTTCCCACTGCTTCTGGGCTGTCAGAAGAGCATTGAATAACGGCTCCCCGTCACCGAAATACTTGAAGCTCTCCTCGTCAAGAATGACTGCGATATCAGCAACTGAACCCTTGTCAGCCTCCAGGTATGAATCATCTATCTCTTTGAGCTGCCTCATAAGTGCAATTATTGAAGAATCCTGGAAGTTGGCACCGTGAAGGTCAGTCCACCATAATCCAAAACCTTTTGTCATCGAATAGGCGTAATCTCTTACCATTAAACCCTTGGTCTCATTCATGTTCACAGGGTTGTTAAGGCAGTTTCCCCATCGCCACTGTCTCTGGTGCAGGTGTGTCTCCGTATCCACTTCATTCAGGTACAGTTTTCCATGCATGAGTGCATTCTCAGGAAGGGTCTGCGAATTGTTGGGTCCGCCGATCTGTTTGTTATCATAGGTGTACGGGCTTGCAAGGAAGTCGATGTCCTTTGAGTCAAAAACCCTCTGCAGACCAAGATGCCCGGTGTGATTGACACTCAGGTTAGGGAAATTGCACCAGAGATAACCGTAAAATACACCGACAATCTTTCTCCTTCCGGTCAGCTCTTTCACCCATCTGCAATTTTCAAGCAGCACATCAGCGGTCATGTCATTGAAAAATGAAAAATAATCGGGTACTCTCATTCCCTGTTCAGGGTCAAAAAAGATACCGTGATTCGAACTGTATCTCTCAACTTCTCCAGGAGGATCTGCAGTTTCAAAGGTCACGTTCTCATCCTTCCATGCTTCACGCAACTTCCTGTTTGAGTGGTATTTCTCCCTGAGCCATTCCCTGAAAGCAGCCCGGGCAACCGGACTGTAATCTTCAACGCCGAATTTGTCTGGCGCCGGCCGGTCCGGTCTTGCCTCCCAGAATGAATTGAACATCAGCCATTCTCCTCCAAACCCGTTTCCGGGCTGATAACCCAGGATATTGTCTCCGTATTTCCCCTCCACATGATCAATAAAGGCAACCATGGCCTTGTATGAAAGCTCCCTGTATTTTTCTGAAGCCAGAGAGGGATGACAGGGTGCACCAAACATCCCGGCCGGACTGCCATCATCACGCATGGTTATGTCGTCAGGATACATCTCGCACCACCATGCACCGGGTGTCAGTAATATGCGGGGAAGGAAAAGCGCCCCGGGCTCTATGGCAAGATAAGAGTCGAGCTTCTCGTCGATCTTTGAAAAGTCATACTCTTCCGGACCGGTCCAGTCAAATCTGAGGTAGATATCAAAAATTCTTATTCCTGCATCCAGAAAATCCCGGTAATAGGTTTCATCAGGTCTGTAGGGAGCCGCCAGGGTCTGACCGGTCAGCTCCCCGTTTACATAAAGGGCAGGTACCCCGTTCAGCATTCTTACTTCACTGGTAAGGCTGCTGTAGTTCCCTGTTTCATTGACTTTATTTTCACACCCATGGAACAGGATAACTGCAGCCAGTAAGGGCAGAAGGGAAGGAGAGAATAATCTTTTCATTACAGGTACATTTGGTTGGCAACATTTCAGGTTAATAAATGTATAAAATACACTCGATACACCCTATGTTGCATATCATATTTTTTTATTTCATAACCGATTGTCAGGCTTAATGTTAACATTTATTAAATGGCTTCTGATTCATGCTGGTGCAAACAAGTGGTGATAAATAATTCCTTAATTTAGTGTAATTATTACATTTAAATACTCTCATCCTGTTGAGCGATTACAGGTCAGGATAAGTAAATAATGCGCCTTTAATGACTGAAAATTTAAATTACCTTCTTATGAAAAAACGTAACTGTATTGGTACCCTGTTAAAATTTCTCTTTCTTTTTATGGTCCCGGCCATGTGGGCCCAGGACATGATGAAAGGCTGGGAAATTGATGAGATGTATCAGAAGTATGAAGAGGCCCAGGGGCTTGCAAATGGTGTTGTTTTGCACGGGGCGATTGATCCTCAATGGATTGGGGATACCGATGTTTTCTGGTACAATGTGCTTACATCAAACGGAACTGAATATTACCTGGTTGATGCCGGTAACCAGGATCGCCGGCTTGCTTTTAATCTCAATGAACTTTCGTCCAGGCTTTCCGGCATCCTGGGTGAAGATGTTGATGCAGTCAGCAGTTCAATAACGCAGCTCCGTTTCAGGAATGATCTTTCAGGAGCCACATTTGTTGCAGGGGGATACAATTTTGCCTGGAACTTCACAGATGATAAGCTTGAGAAGGGTGACGCTGCGCAGTCGCGTTCACGTGATGCATGGTCTATGCAGCGCAGAAATGAGCTGGCCGGCCGGCCTGTCGAATCGCCCGACAAGAAATTTGAGGCTTTTATAATGAACTACAACATATACCTGAGGGAGAAAAGCACCCTTAAGGTAACTCAATTGAGCTTTGACGGTGGCATCGGGCTATACTATTCATCATTCATTCGCTGGTCACCTGACTCCAGGTTCCTGATGTCGACCCTGGTCCAGCCAACCGAGGAGCACCTGGTTCATTATATTGAATCATCCCCCGCAGACCAGCTGCAGCCAAAGCACACATCTGTCCAGTACTACAAACCGGGTGACGCACTTCAGCAGTATTTCCCAAGGATTTTTAATATTGAGTCGGGTAAACTGGCAGCCGAATGTGACGCAATGGTTCCCAACCAGTATAGTCTTGACCGTTTTGAGTGGAGGAGTGACAGCCGGGCACTGACTTTTGAGTACAACAAACGCGGACACCAGCTTTACCAGGTAATAGAGATGGATCCCAATACCGGGAAATCGAGGGTCATTATTGAAGAAACATCAAAGACATTTATCGATTACAGCGGCAAACGATACCGTATGGATATCAATGACGGTAAGGAGATTCTGTGGGCCTCAGAAAGGGACGGATGGAATCACCTTTACCTTTTTGACGGAGAGACCGGAAAACTGAAGAACCAGGTTACAAAGGGAGAATGGGTAGTGAGGCAGGTACTTAAAGTCGATACCGTTAAAAGGACTTTATATTTCATGGGCGGAGGCCGGGAAAAAGGTGATCCGTATCTTCAGCACCTCTACAGGATAAACCTCGACGGTACCGGATTGATTTGCCTTACGCAGGGTGATGGTAATCACAGGGTGTCATTCTCACCCGATGGCAATTATTTTGTCGACAGCTGGTCAAGGGTTGATATGCCTCCGGTTGCTGTCCTGAGGGAATCGGTTAAAGGCAGAGAGGTGATGGCCCTTGAAAAAGCTGATATAAGTAAGCTTATTGAGACGGGATGGACTATGCCTGAGGTATTTGTGACAAAAGGGCGTGACGGCAAATCAGATATCTGGGGTATGATTTTGAAGCCATCCGGTTTCGACCCTTCAAAAAAATATCCTGTAATAGAGTATATTTATGCAGGCCCGCACAGCAGTCATGTGCCAAAAGATTTCAGTGAATACTACAACCGTTGCAGGCAGTCTCTTACCTCAATGGGTTTTGTTATCGTTATGATTGACGGGATGGGTACCTCCAGCCGTTCAAAGGCATTTCATGATGTATGCTGGAAGAATATCGGCGATGCCGGGTTCCCTGACAGGATAATATGGATTAAGGATGCTGCTTCAACCAGGCCATGGATGGATATTCAGAAGGTAGGAATATATGGCAAGTCGGCAGGCGGCCAGAACGCAGCTGGGGCAGTGTTGTTTCATCCTGAGTTCTATAAGGTGGCCGTTGCAGTATGTGGCTGCCATGATAACCGGATGGATAAGATATGGTGGAATGAGCAGTGGATGGGCTGGCCGGTTGGGAAGGAATACTCCGAAAGCTCAAACGTAGATAATGCCTGGAGACTCCAGGGTGATCTTTTCCTGGTTGTTGGCGAGATGGATCAGAACGTTGATCCTTCATCTACTTACCAGGTGGTGGATGCACTGATAAAGGCAAATAAGGATTTCGATTACCTGATGCTGCCAGGTAAGGGACATGAATGGGGTGGTCAGTATGGAGAAAGGAGGATAGTGGATTACTTTGTTGATAAGATTATCGGGATCAGACCACCGCCCATGAATAGCCGGAAATTTGAGTACAGTCTTATCACGAAGGATATTGACAGATAAAAAAACTGAGGCATGCCGAACAGTAACCGTCGTCAGTTTATCCGGACCCTTGGTTCGCTTGCAGCCCTTGGGGCCGCCGGTGAATTAATCCAGGGTCAGACTGCTGCAGATTTTCCACTGAGGCCGGGAAGAGACCCGTTAAGACCGGCAGGTACCTTTGTCGGGATACAGATGAGTCCGCACACCATGCTGGATGAAGGGATTGACCAGTGTCTCGACCTGCTGGTTGAGAAGGCAGCTGTAAATGCTGTTTTCCCATATAGTCACGCCTTTCATACTTCATCACTTGGCAAGCCGGTCCGGGATCTTGCAACTGATCATGGAAAAATCCCCCGCGATCTTCGTGACAGGGTCCCTTCGGTATATGTAAGACATCATCAGTCTTTTTTCAGGGATACACCGTTAAGGATCAAGCCGGTGAATCCCTCGCTGGAGTTTGCAGACCGTGACCTGTTTGCTGAACTTAGAAAACCTGCCGATGAGCATGGGGTGAAGGTTTTTGCACGTATACTGGAAAGCACCGGACTTTATATTGAAAATTTTGACAGGGTTCTGACAGTTGATTCCTACGGAAACAGTGGGAAGAAGGCCTGCTGGAGTCACCCCGAATACGGCGCTTTCTGGAATGCTATTGTCGCAGATATGTTTTCCAGTTATGACCTTGATGGATTTCAGTGGGGCGCTGAACGCATGGGTCCCCTGATGAATATTATACTGCCATGGAATAATGATCCGCCTGCCTGTTTCTGTGAACATTGCATGGCCAGGGGCCGGGCAGCAGGGATTGATCCCCTGAGGGCAAAGGAGGGTTACAGGCTTCTTTATGAGTATGTGCAGGGACTGATGGCCGGGAAGGAACCACCTGCCGAAGGGGTCTTTACCATCTTTCTTCGCCATCTGATAAGATATCCTGAGATTCTTTCGTGGGAGTACCTCTACAGGCAATCGAGGGAGGATTTACAGAAAGGGATGTACACAACTATCAAAGCCATTAAGCCGGAGGCAATCGTAGGCTGGCATGTTGATCACCAGCCCTCAAGCTGGGATATTATTTACCGTGCCGAGATGAGCTACGAGGAGATGGCGCCATGGTCAGATTATATCAAGCTTATACTCTACCATGAAGTGCTGGGACCCAGGATCCGTTATTGGTATCTTGACAGGTTCAGGAAAACCATTCTGAGTGAGATATCCCTGGAGCAGTCTCTTAATCTCTATTATGATCTGTTTGGTTACGATAAGAATGTTGAACCGGGAGTTGATGACCTGGCTGAGAAGGGTTTCTCTCCTGACTATGTCTTCCGTGAGACAAAGAGGAGTGTGGCATCGGCCAACGGGAAAACAAAGATTTTTGCAGGTATAGGAATTGATGTGCCTGGCAGTCCGCCCGATGATCCGGAAACAGTATACCAGGCTACTCTCAACGCTTTGAAAGCGGGTGCAGGAGGGATTGTAATTTCACGTGAATATGAAGAAATGAGAGTCCCTAACCTGGAAGCAATAGGCAAAGCGGTCAGGGGATAGACCGTTGGAATGGTCTTCAGTTTTAGTTATGTATTACAGGCAGGTATTGTACAGGTATAAACAAATGAAAGCCGCGGCTGCTTTCGCTGCCACGGCTCTCGCTGGTGAAATATATTGATTTTACTTGACTTCCTCGAAGTCGACGTCGGTGACCTGCTCGTCGCCGCCCTTGCCTCCGGCCTGTCCGCCGGTGGGGCCTTCCTGAGGGCCTGCATCAGGACCTGCCTGCTGGCCCGGGCCGCCCTGGGCCTGCTTGTACATATCCTCGGAAGCTGCCTGCCATGCTGCATTGATCTCGGCAAGTGCACGGTCAATGGCAGTCAGATCCTTGTTCTTGTGAGCTTCGCGAAGCTGACCCAGTGCATTCTCTATCCGTCCCTTCTTGTCTGACGGGATCTTGTCGCCGTACTCCTTCAACTGCTTCTCGGTCTGGAAGATCATGCTGTCAGCAGCGTTGACCTTGTCGGCTATTTCCCTTGCTGCCTTGTCGGCTGCCTCGTTGGCCTTTGCCTCTTCGCGCATGCGGCGTATCTCTTCTTCGTTAAGGCCTGAGGAAGCCTCAATGCGGATTCTCTGTTCCCTTCCGGTGCCTTTGTCCTTTGCAGAGACATGCAGTATGCCGTTGGCGTCGATGTCAAAGGTGACCTCGATCTGCGGGATGCCGCGCGGGGCAGGCGGAATGCCGTCGAGATGGAAGCGGCCGATTGTCTTGTTGCCTGAGGCTATAGGGCGCTCACCCTGCAGTACATGTATCTCAACGGAAGGCTGGCTGTCGCTGGCCGTGGTAAATGTTTCGGTCTTGCGGGTGGGGATTGTAGTGTTCGATTCGATAAGCTTTGTCATAACACCGCCCATGGTCTCGATGCCGAGTGAGAGCGGGGTGACATCGAGGAGGAGCACATCCTTCACTTCGCCGGTGAGAACACCGCCCTGGATTGCTGCGCCGACGGCTACGACCTCGTCAGGGTTGACACCCTTGGAAGGCACCTTGCCGAAGAATTTCTCAACGATCTGCTGGATGGCGGGGATACGTGTTGAACCGCCTACGAGCAGAACCTCATCAATGTCAGAGGTCTTCAGCCCGGCATCATCAAGGGCCTTGCGGCACGGCTCGATGACTGCATTTATGAGCTTGTCAGTCAGTTTCTCAAACTGAGCCCTGGTCAGTGTCTTGACGAGGTGTTTGGGAATACCGTTGACCGGCATAATATAGGGGAGGTTGATCTCCGTGGAGGTTGTGCTGGAGAGCTCAATCTTTGCCTTCTCGGCAGCTTCCTTAAGTCTCTGGAGTGCCATCGGGTCCTTGCGGAGGTCGATGCCTTCCTCGCGCTGGAACTCGTCAGCCAGCCAGTCAATGATCAGGTGGTCAAAGTCGTCGCCGCCGAGGTGGGTGTCACCGTTGGTTGACTTGACTTCGAAAACGCCGTCACCAAGTTCAAGAATTGAAATGTCAAATGTTCCGCCGCCAAGGTCGAATACTGCGATCTTGAGGTCATGGGCCTTTTTGTCAAGGCCATAGGCCAGTGAAGCGGCGGTAGGTTCGTTGATTATACGCTTGACCTTGAGTCCTGCGATCTCGCCGGCTTCCTTGGTAGCCTGGCGCTGAGCGTCGTTGAAGTATGCCGGAACGGTAATGACTGCCTCAGTGACCTCCTGGCCGAGGTAATCCTCGGCTGTCTTCTTCATCTTCTGAAGCACGATGGCTGAGATCTCCTGCGGAGAGTAGTTGCGGTCATCAATCTTCACCCTCGGGGTGTTGTTGTCACCACGAACGACTTCGTAGGTCATCTTCTTCATTTCGTTTGTAACCTCGTCATAGCTTCTTCCCATGAAGCGTTTGATGGATGAAACGGTTTTGCGGGGGTTGGTGATGGCCTGCCTTTTTGCAGGGTCACCCACCTTGCGTTCACCGTTCTCAAGAAATGCAACCACTGAAGGAGTGGTGCGCTTGCCTTCACTGTTGGGTATAACCACAGGCTCGTTGCCTTCCATCACTGAAACGCATGAGTTGGTGGTTCCCAGGTCAATACCGATAATTTTTCCCATTTTTATACTTAATTTATTTTCTACGTTCTTTTCTGATATTCCTCAGAGTGACAATGTTTGTGCCACGGCGTTCGTCAGGGTACAATTATGAAATAATGTCATGGTCACAGGAAGCAGCCGGCAGTCATAGTTTTCCATGTTATGACAAAACGGCAGACCGTGGTAAAAGAAACAGGCAGGATGGTAATCCACATTCTTATTTTGTAGCTTTGCAGGTGAAAATAAAACGGGAAGATATGTCAGTACAGAAGACTGTTAAGATAGTTACCACCCATGTGCTTTACGAGATGAAGCTCAAGGGTGAAAAGATATCGATGCTGACGGCATACGATTATTCGATGGCTAGAATCCTTGATGAAGCGGGGATTGATGTGATCCTGGTGGGGGATTCGGCTTCAAACGTCATGGCCGGATTTGACACCACGCTGCCCATCACGCTTGACAACATGATTTATCATGCTGCATCGGTGGTCAGGGGTGTGAAGCGTGCCCTTGTGGTAGTTGACCTTCCGTTCGGCACTTACCAGGGCAATTCGCGCGAAGCGCTGGCTTCAGCAATAAGGATAATGAAGGAGACCGGTGCGAGTGCCGTGAAGATGGAAGGCGGACGTGAGATAGTGGAGTCGATAGAGCGGATCATGTCGGCAGGCATACCTGTGATGGGGCATCTGGGCCTCACCCCGCAGTCGATTCACAAGTTCGGCACCTATGTTGTCAGGGCCCGCGAGGAGGAAGAGGCGAGGAAGCTGAAGGAGGATGCGAAGATCATTGAAAAGGCCGGATGTTTTGCCATTGTGCTTGAGAAGATCCCGGCCGCCCTGGCGGGTGAAGTGGCCGAATCGGTAAAGGTGCCGGTAATCGGCATCGGGGCCGGGCCTCAGGTTGACGGACAGGTGCTGGTGCTGCATGACATGCTTGGAATCAACATGGAGTTTTCTCCACGTTTTCTGCGAAGATACCATAACCTGTATGACGAGATCAAGGGAGCTGTGCATCACTATATTGCCGATGTCAGGTCAGGCGAATTCCCCAACGAGAAAGAACAGTACTAGATGATAAAAGGTTTTCCTGAAATACTTTACGAAGACAATCACATAATCATTGTCAATAAGAGGTCATCTGACCTGGTGCAGGGCGACGGCACGGGTGATGAGCCTCTGGATGACATTGTAAGGGCGTATATCAAGGAGAAGTACAATAAGCCGGGCGATGTGTTTCTGGGTGTTGTACACAGGCTTGACCGGCCGGTAAGCGGGTGTGTAGTTTATGCAAGAACATCAAAGGCTCTGACCCGCCTGAGCGAACTGTTCAGAACGCGGGAAGTGAAAAAGACCTACTGGGCCATAGTCACCGACAGGCCACCGGCCGAGGAAGGCACACTCAGCAACTGGCTCAAGAAGAACGAGAAGCAGAATAAGTCATATGTTTATCCCACCGAGGTGAAGGGATCAAAACTGGCGGAACTTTCCTATAAGATCCTTGGACGCTCAGAGAGATACTACCTTGTTGAGGTGGATCTTCAAACCGGAAGGCATCACCAGATCAGGGCGCAGATGGCAGCAGCAGGATGTCCGATCAAGGGAGATCTGAAGTACGGTGCGAAACGTTCCAACGAGGGAGGCGGCATCTCGCTCCATTCCAGGAGAGTCTCGTTTGTGCACCCGGTAAAAAATGAGGAAATCAGTGTAACGGCGCCGCCGCCCGGCGACCGCATCTGGAAGCTTTTCGCGAACATATGAGGTGGCCCGGCAGATTATCCTGCCAGGCAAATCATTACTTCCTGTTTCATTTCCAGCTTTTCACGGCAATCAATAAAAGAAGAAGAGACGCCTCTGCCGCGCCTCTTCCCAACCTAACCCAAAACTAACCTAAATCAACCACCTGATGAAATCCGGTCCCGGGCGGAACCTTAAGAAGTAGTAACTACTTCGCCATCAGTATCTTTTTTACTTCGCTCAAAATCCTGTCAGCCTCTTTGGCCTTCTCTTTCGGAGCTCTTATATTAACAACAACTCCGTCCACGGAAATGTTGTAGCTAACCCCGTCTTTTAAAGGTTGCGAAGGCCTCATTGCCATTGCAGGCCTCATTCCCGGTCTCATTCCCGGTTCACGCATTGGCATACCGCCCTCATTCTCCACCCAGACCATCCTGCTTCCCTCACCCGGCTTCCGGATTATCCTGCGCCCCTCACGGGTATTGATTATAAGGTTTCCACCTTCAAAATTCAGTGTATCACCTTCAATTATGGTTGTATCCTTATTTATACCGTCGTCCTCAACCGTAACGATTACAACTTTCTTCTCAACCTCTTTTTTCTCCTGTGCCGACAGTGTTGCTGTTCCTGCAAGAAAGGCGACCATGATGGCTGAAGCGGTTATGAATGTCTTTCCCATTTCCTGTTTGTCCTTTTTCTGACGTAACAAAAATAATCCATAAATTCCGGAGGGGGGTTAAAGTCAGGTTAAAACTGGTTAACAAAAAGTTAAAACGGATTTCAACTTTATTTATATGTATAATTTTGCGCCATGAACATGCGGAAATTCACCGGTCTGATTGTGCTTATGGTTGTCTCCATAGTTGCCATTGTCTGGGTACAGGTGACATGGATCAGCAATTCCGTCAGGGCGCAGAATGAGCAGTTTGATTTCTTCGTGATCAACAGTCTCAGGAATACTGCCCATTCGATGGAAACAAACCGGAGGATGAACTTCCTCAATGAGATGTTCATAAGGGGCTATTCCGCACTGCCACAGGCTATTCAGCGGTCAGCATCGCCGGGACTCTCAACCGGGAGCATAAGCATTCAGAGCAATGCAAGCTCAGAGAGTGATTCGGTTGAGATCATCGTCTCTACAAACAATAATCCTCCGGTAAAGATGAAAGTGACGCAGGAAGAAGCACGTGAAAAGATGGGCAGCAGTATCGTGGTGGGTTCGGATGAGTACATGAGGTGGGTTCAGCAGCAGGCCTCAGAGTTTCAATCGATGAGCAACCAGCTGGCATCAGAAATGTTTGTATGGGAAAGGAACAAGGAGATAAACAAGGAAGAGCTGCTGCAGACACTTAAGGGTGAGCTTGCAGCCTCGGGCATAGATACCCCCTTTGAGTTTGCAGTCATCAGGGGGGATTCCATAATTGACGGAGTATACTCCAGGGCAAAGGTGAAGGATATGCTCGAAAGTCCCTATAAGGTCAGCCTCTTTACGCAGGGTCTGCTCCGGCGCGGGGAGATACTCTCAGTTGTCTTCCCGAGAAAGACGAACTACGTCCTTGGCACGATGGGCCTTATGCTTGGCGGATTCGGGATTTTCCTCCTGATTATCCTTTCGACCTTCGCCCTGAGTCTCTGGTTCATTATCAGGCAGAAGAAAACCTCGGAGATGCAGGCCGACTTCATAAACAATATGACGCATGAGTTCAAGACACCTCTTGCCACCATCTCACTGGCTGCCGACACAATAGCAAACAGCAGGGTGATAACTGACGAAAACAAGGTGCGCCATTTTGTCGGGATGATCAAGAAGGAGAACTCGCGGATGAACAGGCAGGTTGAGACTATTCTTCAGATTGCCACGTTTGACAAGCACGAGATGGATTTTGCCTTCACCAGCACCGATATTCATGAGGTTATAACCCAGGCTATTGATACAATAGAGATCCAGGTTACTGACAGGGGAGGCGTGATTCACAGGCATCTTGAGGCAGAGAACAGCGTTATAACGGGAGACCCGGAACACTTGCGCAACCTTGTGCATAACCTCCTTGATAATGCCAATAAATACTCTGAAAAGACGCCCGACATCACTGTGAGGACACACAGTAACGACAGCGGGGTCTTCCTTGAAGTGGCAGACAGGGGCATAGGTATGAGCAAGACGGTACAGAACCGTATTTTTGAAAGGTTTTACCGGGAAACAACGGGCAACATTCATAATGTCAAGGGATTCGGTCTGGGGCTTAACTATGTCAAGGCCATAACAGACGCTCATGGGGGGACAGTGACTGTTGAGAGCGAGCAGGGTAAGGGAAGCATTTTTAAAGTATTTTTACCATTCAGGAACGAGTCAAGGTCATGAGCAGGAAAAACACAAGGATTTTTCTGGTAGAGGATGATGTGAGCTTCGGATCGGTGCTCAAGTCATACCTTGAGATAAACGATTTCGAGGTTGACCTTGTCGATGACGGGAAGGTGGCTGTTGAGACATTCAGGAGGGGGGTATATGACCTGTGCATTCTTGATGTGATGTTGCCGCATGTGGACGGGTTCACCATTGCATCAGAGATCCGGATCATGAATTCAGTTATTCCCATCATTTTCCTTACGGCGAAGAAGCTGAAGGAGGATCTGCTGAAGGGCTACGGTGTGGGAGCTGACGATTATATCACGAAGCCGTTTGATACTGACATACTCCTGCTGAAGATCAAGGCAATCATAGCCCGGAGGGATATCCAGGACGGCACCCGCGATATCTACGAGATAGGGAAGTATATTTTCAATTCAAGGCTTCGCACACTGACGCTGGGGGAAAGCGAACGGCAGCTCTCACCTAAGGAGGGGCAGTTGCTTGAGATGCTTGCACTGTCGCCCAATGCCCTGGTGAGTCGCGAAGCTGCGCTGAAGAAGATATGGGGGGCTGATGATTACTTCACTGCCCGGAGCATGGATGTCTATGTCACCAAGCTGAGGAAGTATCTCAGCGAAGACCCGCAGATCGTGCTCAAGAATATTCACGGAAGCGGGTTTCAGCTGGTGGTGGGGGAGTAGTTCAGTCAGCAGTACCAGTCAGCAGCGATTCCCTGAAGGAGTTCAGGTGTTGTAACAATCTGATTATTTTCTGAGATTTCTGCCGGTAAAGCTGAGGGGCATCAGCGCCTGGCAGCTGTCAAGTACATAAGCAGCTGATTTCCCGGCAAGTATCACCTTTAAATGACTGTTGTTCCTTTGTTCCTCTTCAATGAGCATCTGCCTGCAGTTGCCGCAGGGAGGAACAGGGTCATCTGTAAGCAATTCGTCAGTAAGCGCGGCAACTGCTATGGCAACTGCCTTCCGGCTGCCGTGGTTTGCAACCATATATGAAAGTGCTGTCTTCTCTGCACAGCTTCCTGACGGGAAGGCAGCATTCTCAACATTGGCACCCCGAACTACAGTGCCGTCGTCAAGCAGTATTGCAGCACCAACCATGAAATGTGAATAGGGAGCATAGGCTCCGGATGCGGCCTTAACAGCCTCTCCGGCAAGTGTTTTTTCAGCCTCAGGCAACTCATCAATGCTGCTGTACTCAAGGAAGGAGATAACTGATTCTCTCTTCTTCATAGATAATTTCAGTGATTTACAGAGCCATAAAAGTAATAATATTTTTACCACGGCCCGCATGATTTGCCGGGGATGCCGACATTTTTATACTTTTGCCAAAAGGCTTCGGATGAAAAACCTTTCACTGTATATTTTCCTGGTTGGTGTTTTGCTGTTGAACTCATGCAGCCCTTCACGTAGGGCAGCAAGGAGCACTCCTGCACCCGGGCCTGCCCCGGACTATGCTCTCGAGTATATAAACAGGTACGGCTCGCTGGCAATAAGCGAGATGAAGAGATCCGGTGTACCGGCCAGCATCACCCTTGCACAGGGGATGCTTGAATCAAACTACGGCCGAAGCAGGCTTGCCACACAGGGCAACAACCATTTTGGCATTAAATGCCACAGCGACTGGAATGGTAAGAAGATATACCATGATGACAACCGGCGCGGTGAATGTTTCAGATCATATTCATCTGTGGAGGATTCATACCGTGATCATTCGGATTTTCTCGTTAACGGTTCCCGCTACAGGGATCTCTTCACACTTCGCAGTACCGATTACAAAGGATGGGCTCACGGACTGAAAAAGGCCGGATATGCCACGGACCCCAAATACCCTTCGCTTCTGATCAGCAAGATTGAGGAGTACCGGCTATGGGCATATGATACTGGAGGCACTGTCCCGGCACTTACAGCACAGAAGACAGGTGCAGGCCAGGTTCCTGCTGCAAAAGGAAGTAAACCGGTGGCAGGTGCAGCAGTATCAGGCCAGGTTCCCGGTAAGAACGCCCCTGACTCAACGGTGACACCGGGTGCCGTGAATGCTGCTCAGCAACCGGCAAAGGCTGCTGATACAACAGGTACACTGGCTGAGCCGGCAAGAAAGGCCGCCTTCCCGGATGCTGAAGAGCCGATAAAGGTGATAAGCCTCAGCACGGGAGAAAAGACGATGGAGAACAATAACGTGGAATATATAGTTGTAGAAGCCGGGGATACCTACGAATCTCTTGCAGAAAAGCATCAGCTTCTCTCATGGGAGATAACCAGGTACAATGACCTTGCCCCGGGAGCCCCTCTGGAACCAGGCCAGGTCATTTATCTCCAGCCAAAGCGTACAAGGGCGGCTCAGGGGCTGTCAGTCCATACAGTCACTGCCGGCGAGACAATGCACAGTATCTCACAGAAGTATGCTGTCAGGCTCTCATCACTGTACAAGATGAACCTCATGGATGAGGGGACCGAATGCCGTCCGGGGCAGAAACTCAGGTTAAGATAACCGATGGAGTGACCGGGAAAACGGTCCTGATTACCGAAGGTTCAGGCCAGAACCCAGCCTGAAGGATCAAAGCCACGGAGGAACTCGCTGACAGTCATTCTCCTGCGACCTTCGGGAATAAGGGAAGTGATCTCCACACACCCTTCTCCGCATGAAACCAGGAGCCTTGATTTCTCAACAACTGTCACTTCTCCGGGTACATTGGCGGCAGTGTCATTGGACAGACTGCTTCCAAGTATTTTGAGCCGGATCATGTTACTCTCCCTTTTCAGAATAGCAGTTGCACCCGGGTATGGTGAAAGTCCTCTGATGAGGTTGTGCACCTGTTCTGCCGGTTTTCTCCAGTCAATGACAGTGTCGGCAGGAAATATCTTGGGCGCAGGCTTCAACTGTCCCGGGTCAAAGCTTTTCTGAGGTACTGGTTTCAGGGTGCGTGAAAAAAGCCTGTCCGCAGTCTCCACTGTAAGCGCGGCTCCGAGCAGCATGAGTCGGTCATGGAGGCTGCCAGCCGTGTCGTCGGGCGCTATTTCCGTATCTCTGGAAAGGAGGATCATTCCCGTGTCTATCTCCTTGTCAATGAGGAAGGTTGTGACGCCGGTACGGGTCTCGCCGTTCATGACAGCGTGGTTGATCGGGGCGGCGCCGCGGTACTGCGGAAGGAGCGAGGCATGAAGGTTGAATGTTCCCATTGGCGGGATTCTCCAAACAGCCTCCGGAAGCATCCGGAATGCAACAACCACAAAAATGTCAGCATTCAGATTATTCAGTGCCGCTATGAATTCAGGATCACGCAGTTTCTCCGGCTGGAGGAGGGTCAGCCTGTTCTCCAGTGCATATTCCTTGACCGGACTAAAGGTTATTTTCCTTCCCCGTCCGGCCGGTCTGTCCGGCACAGTCACAACGGCCGCGATATCGCATCCGGAAGTATACAGAGCCTTAAGGCTCGCAACGGCGAACTCCGGCGTGCCCATGAATACTATGCGCGGCTTTCCGTCAGTCATTTTCGCCCTTTGTTGGCGTCTTGTAACAGGTAAGGGTGTGGCCCATCTTGGTGGCCTTGGTCTCCAGGTAGAATGAATTGAACGGGTTGGCCTGAATTACCAGCGGGATAGTTTCAACAATTGAAATGCCATACCCTTCGAGCCCCGCCCTCTTTACGGGATTGTTGGAGATGAGGCGGACCTTTCCGAGGCCTATACCTCTCATTATGTTGGCACCTATGCCATAATCGCGTTCATCTTCACGGAATCCAAGCTCGATGTTGGCTTCCACGGTGTCACGGCCCTGTTCCTGGAGTTTGTATGTGCGGATCTTGTTTATTAATCCTATCCCGCGTCCTTCCTGGCTGAGATAGATAATGGCGCCCTTGCCTTCGGCCTCAACCATCTGCATGGCTTTGTGGAGCTGTGGCCCGCAGTCGCACCGCTTCGATGCAAAAATATCACCTGTGAAGCATGACGAATGCACCCTTACAAGCACAGGCTCATCCTTTGTCCACTGACCTTTTACGAGGGCAGCATGCTCCAGTCCGTTACTCACCTGCCTGAAGGGGATGAAGTCAAAGTCGCCATATTCTGTCGGCAGCTTGACCTGTTCACCCATCTCAACTATCGATTCAATACCAAGGCGGTACCGAATCAGGTCCATGATAGAGATAATCTTAATGCCAAACTTCTTCGACAGTTTAAGGAGGTCTGGCAGTCGTGCCATCGAACCGTCCTCGTTCATTATCTCGACAAGTGCACCGCCCGGGTTCAGTCCTGCCAGCCTGGTGAGGTCAACCGCCGCTTCCGTATGGCCTGCCCTGCGCAATACACCTTTGGTTCGAGCCTTAAGGGGGAAAATATGACCTGGCCTTCCAAGCTGGTACGGCTTGGTTTCAGGATCCACCAGTGCCTTGATTGTCAGGGCCCTGTCTTTTGCGGAGATGCCGGTAGTTGTATCGGGGCTGAGGAGGTCAACAGAGACGGTAAAGGCAGTTTCGTGAAGAGAGGTGTTGTGCCCCACCATCATATTGAGTTCCAGTTCCTCGCATCTTTCCTCGGGGAGTGGCACGCAGATAAGGCCGCGCCCGTGAGTAGCCATGAAGTTCACTATTTCAGGGGTAATCAGCTCGGCTGCACAGATAAAATCTCCTTCGTTCTCCCTGTCCTCATCATCAACCACAATTACTATCTTGCCCTCCCTGATATCCGCGATGGCTTCATTGATTGTATTAAGCTTTGTCTCTTCTGTCATTTCAAACACGTTTCGTGGGTTCCCAGATCCCATTTTCAATCCCTCTTACTGCCCTCACAAACCCTGCTGCCAGCGCCGCATTCATCAACAGGAACTGGGTTACATATCGCTGATATCTGACCTTTTTTCCCTGCCTGTCAAGCGCCAGGTCAAGCGCTGACAAAAATATGAAAATCAGCTGAAATGCTGTCAGACAAAAATAGAAATCAGAACGGCCTGAAAGAATGACCGTTGTCATAAAAAGCAGGATCATGAGGAAGGGGGTTAACCACCTCAGTATCTTATGCGAAACGAAAGCGAAATTGACACTGATTTTTCGTGAGGGGAATGGTCCGAAATGAAAAAGGTTCTGGAAGGATCCGGCGGCGATCCTTGTACGGCGCCGGAACTGCACGAAAATGTCAGGCTGGGTGTCTTCGTAAACTATCGCTTCGCGGATATTGAATAACCTGAATTTTTGCTTCAGAACTGACAGACCTGCGTAAAGATCGTCAACGAGAATGTTTTCCGGAAGAGGGGGAAAGAGGTGGCGTCTGACAGCGTAGCAGCCGCCATAGGGGCCCGGCATCGCGCCCCAGAGGTCACCCTCTGCTCTCTTCAGGGCTGTTTCGAATCTGCTGTAGAGGTTCTCCTGCCTGGTTATGCCGGAATTTATCTCAATGATAGGATGAGGGGTGGCGTCACAAATTCCGGTACGAGGGTCTGCAAACGGTTCTGCAAGTTTTCTGACAGTGCCGGTAGTGAAGATCACATTGGCATCTGTAACAATCAGGATTTCACCGGCGGCCATCGCGGCGAGATGGTTCAACATGGCAGCTTTACCCCGCCTCTGGTCACTTCGGACGAACCTGATACGGCTGTCCGCAGAAGCCATCTCAGTCATCAGGAGGTCAGTGCGGTCCGTGGATCCGTCTGATCCTATTACAAAGTCGATTAGTCCTGCCGGGTAATCTGATTCCAGCAGGCTCATCATTTTTTTTGCGATCACCTTCTCCTCATTGTAAAGCGACAAAATAACAGTTACGGTGGGGAGATTTGTTCCGGAGGCAGTTCCGGCCCGGTTTTTTCCGGCCTTTTCTTGAAGCCGGGCAACTGCAATGACTGCGGCAGGGTAAACCAGGTAGGTCCATGCCAGCAATGAGGATAGCGTGATGAATATCGTTTCAGCTGTCATGGGCGAGTTTCATGTAGAATTCCAGCAGCCCGGCCGTCAGGGTGCGGTTATCAAATCTCTCGTGAACAAGCTTAACCGCAGCCATGGATCCAGATGACCTGAGTTCCGGATCAGCGAGGTACCTCACCAGTGCATGTGAGAATGATTCAGGATATGCTGCAATTGTCAGAGCTTCACCTGCAGAGGTTCCTGTTTCACCTGTTTCCTCGGTAAGGGCTTTTCCTGCATATGTTTCCATTCCTTCTGCTGCAACAGGTGTCGCCACAACCGGCCTCCCGGCACTCATCGCCTCGATGATCTTGATCCGCAGTCCGCTTCCCGCGAACAGCGGGGCAATCATGACGTGGTTTGATGCGATGAAGGTGCGGGCATCATCAGGTTCACCCTCGACGGAGAGGTTCATGGCTTGAGGAATTGACTTCTTTACAGCATCAATTTCACGCCCCGCCAGACGGAGGCAGGCGTCAGGCATCACTTTCAGGATCAGGGGCCAAACAGATTCTATGAACCATCTTATCCCGTCAAGGTTGGGCTGCCAGTTCATCGAGCCCAGAAATCCCACACTCGGGGGGATATTGACGGGCTCAGGAATGAAGGAAGCCTTATCAGCCCCTGTTTCGCAAAGGAATACCGGTCTGCCCGAAGCTGACCTGGAGAACCAGTCGCTGTCCGGCCCGCTGATGGGCACTATTGCATCAAACTGAGCAGCTGCACGCCTCTCAAGTCTTTTCAGCCTGCGGGACAGGTTGGAAAGATAAAACCGACGAAGGGGAGACAGCTCTTCTGCGGCCATCATTTCCCTGATCCTGTGCTCCAGGTTATGTGCACGGAGAACGACAGGGGCGGATGTAAGTTTCCTTATCTGGTCAAGGTAAAGTGCAAAAACAAGTCCTTCACAGTGGATTAAGTCAAAGCTGCCGGCTGATATTATTTCTCGCAGAGCTTCAGAGTATTCCCGTGATATGAAGCGTGCAAGGTCATACGGTTTGCGTGAGAAAGCAAGGTTTAGCAGTAATGAAAGCGGCCTGACAGATGTTTTGACTGATACCGACCTGTAATGAAACAGGTAGTCCGGTGCGTCGGCACCTCCGGATTGATGCTTCTCTGTCTTCATTGAGAGGACCGTCACACTTGCACCGGCCTCCGCCAGACCTCTTATGCATCTGACTGTTGCCACTGTTCCGCCGTCGTATGCCGGGGAGAGGGGTCTAGGTGCCAGTACCAGTACCTTCATCATCCTTTTCAGGCTTTATGCCGGTTAGGAAGGTTCCTATCTTCCTGAAGAAGAGGATATATGTCTCGGCATTCATTATTGCAGCGTCAGTTGTGGCCTTGTAAGTCAGGAATATACCTATCGGCAGCAGTATGATTGTTGATGCAAGCATGCCCAGGGGTACGCTGATTATCAGCTCTTTGGCAAATTTTTCACCTGAGAGGGTAATGACATAATAGACCACGAAGAACAGCACGGATATTACTGCCGGGGTGCCCAGTCCGCCTTTCCTGATTATAGCTCCCAGGGGTGCACCGATAAAGAAGAATACCAGGCAGGCAAAGGGAAGGGTGAACCGCTTGTATCTTTCCGCTTCATATCTCCTCAGGTTCTTAGCCTCAGCAACAAGTGCCTCGCTCTTTTCAGTCATGAATGAGGTTCCTTCGCGTGCGAAGCTCAGGGCGCGACTGATTGAGGTGCTTTTATCCATAAAGCTGAGGGTGTCGAACGCTGCTTTTACATCGAATTTTTGTGTTTTCCATACAGCTGCCGAGTCACCGGCCTGCTTTGTGTCAGGGTAGTAAAACTGACTTCTTGTGAGAAGCCTGGTCTGGCTGAATTCGGTAAAATATGCCTCGGTTCTGGATTGGAATCTTGTGGACAGGGAATCGATGAAGAAGGTGAGGTCTGCAGTGTTGAGCATCGCATAGTTGGAGCGGTAGATATCCATACCTGATCTGTTGAGACCGAAGCCCACAAGTTCGATTACCATTGTCTGTTCCGTGAACCTGTCGCGTCTGAAAGGGTATTTTCTTTTTTCCTGTGGGACGTCCTTCTCCTCTATGTCCTTGTATGCATAACCGTTATAAAGGGTAAGTATGAGTCCGCTTTCGTCAGGGGTCACCTTCATGTAGCCGGAGTCAGCGTGAATGACAGAGGTGTTGCCGATTCCTTCACGGTTGTCATAAATATAGATATCGTCGAGCCGGTTTGACTCGGGGTCTTTATCAGTGATCTTTATACTGATTCCGTCGATGCCGTTAAAGAAGGTACCAGCCTGTATATCCAGTTCCGGCCTCATCCGCCGTATGTCAGTGAGGAGGGTTCGCGCCTTGCGCGTGGATATTGGAAGGATATAGTCAGCAAAGAGGTAGGATCCGACTGACAGGATTGTGGCAAATACGAATATGGGAAGCATTATCCGCTGCAGGGGCACGCCTGAGGATTTGAGGGCAGTCAGTTCAAGGAATTCCCCAAGGTTGCCGAAAGTCATAAGTGAAGCAAGGAGGATTGCCAGCGGGAGGGAGAGGGGAACGAATGTCAGGGAGAACTGAAAGAGGAGTTCTGCGAGGACCTTTGGTTCGAGTCCTTTCCCGGCGAGCTCATCGACATACATCCACAGGAACTGGAGTATGAAGATTATGAGTACAATAAAGAACGTCAGGATCAGTGGTCCTATAAACGATCTTATCATGAACAGATCGATCTTCTTCATTGTCTCGGGTGTGGTGCAAACGTACGTTATTTTTGAGAAAGATGCAAAGCTCCCTCAATCGGTAAGGCCGAGTACTTTCCTCAGGTAGGAGATCTGGGTGTCCCAGAGGTCACGGGCATCTTCTATCTCATCCTCTTCTGCATGATCGGTTATAATTAATGCAGTGTCATTTGTGAGTTCATGGATGAGGATTTTAAACTCAAAGAAGTTTGTTTCTGTGTCTGCAAAGTCGAGCCAGTCAAATCTCACGGCCTTGTTTTCCCGTGCGTAGACGAGGCGTGCCCTTGCTTCGGCCTTGTTCCAGAAGAAGGAGAAGATATCTCCGTCAACAGTTACATTGTCTGCGAACCATTCTGCAAGTCCTTCGGGGGTACTGAGCCTGTCGTAAAGTACTCTTACGGGGGTATTGAGTGTATATTCAATTTCAAATCTGGCTCTCATGTCAGAGGAGGAGTGTCATGCAATATAAAAATAATAGATGAAAAGAAAAAGTTTGCCGGGCAAAATGAAAAAATATTTATATTTGCAGCCTCGAAAAACGCCCTTTTAATGGTGGTCGGGAGTTCATTAAAATTTTGGCGAGATAGCTCAGATGGTTAGAGCG
>CAZUIF010000021.1:0-30748 GCA_964621005.1 uncultured Rikenella sp. | reverse complement strand
TCCCGACACAGAGTGTCGGGAAGGTCGGGAGTTCAATGAAATAATTATATGGCGACCCCGACAGGTCGGGGTCAGATGGTTAGAGCGTCCCGACACAGAGTGTCGGGAAGGTCGGGAGTTCAATGAAATAATTATATGGCGAGATAGCTCAGATGGTTAGAGCGCATGATTCATAATCATGAGGTCGAGAGTTCAATTCTCTCTCTCGCTACAAAAGGGGTTCAAATATGTTTGGGCTCCTTTTTTTTTGTATATTAGATGTATGGGATATTATGTCTATATCATTTACAGTCAGTTAAAAAACCGATATTATACAGGTTATTCAAGTGATCCTGAGGAACGGCTTACTGAACATAATCTTGGCGCTACTCCTTCAACCAGGCCTGGCAGACCGTGGGCGCTTGTTTATACAGAGGCCTTTGATGACAAGACGGCTGCAATAAGGCGTGAAAACGAGATCAAGAAGATGAAGAGCCGCAAGTATATTGAAAGCCTTATAAAGGTGAAATAATCCCCACCTTAATTAAGGTACTTCATCACCGCCTTAAATACCTGGAGGCGGACGGGGCTTACATTGCAGTATTCGCCGGAATTGGACAACCCGGTATTCTGACGGTTAATCAACAGGATGACCGATAGCTTTTTATAAGGTACAACGGAAATACTGGTCCCTGTGAATCCTGTGTGTCCGAAGGATCCTTCGGGGGCATCCCGTATAAAGGAATTTGAGGGATCCATCATCCAGCCAAGACCGTTGTTGAATCTGTCCTTCGTGAGAAATGCCTCAACAGTATTCTCCGAGATGAATTGTTTTGTCCCGATTCGCCCGTTATTTATAAGCATATCGACAAGTTTGCAGATATCACCTGCAGTGGAGAATAATCCTGCAGCTCCTGAGATGCCTCCGTTTGCATACCACGCGTTTCCGTCGTTCACCTCGCCGCGAAGGATATATGTGCGCCAGCCATTCCATTGTGCCGGGTCAATCTCTTTCACAGTATAGCCAAGCGTGAAATCGTAAACCATCCGCTTTTCATACGGATTTCCGGCCGAGGTTGCGGCTATCTTCCTGAAACTACCTGATGACAGTGGATTATAAGTAGTGTGTTTCATTCGAAGCGGCCTGAAGATATTGGTCTCCATAAAATCTTCCAGGGACTGGCCCGAAACAGTCTCAATAATTTCACCGAGAAGAACGAATCCCAGATCGCTGTACCGACGCTGTTCACCTACCGGGAACTTAAGCGGCAGGTCACCGATCAGCCGGTAGCTTTCATACTTGTTAGCTGCGACATAATACATCGGATACCACTCGTACAGACCGGCAGTATGTGTGAGGAGATGGCGGATTGTAACAGATTTTTTATCAGGTGTGTCAAAGGCCCGTACATATTTCGAAACCGGGTCGTCGATGCCCAGAAGGCCCCGGTCTGCCAGCAGCATTACAGAGGTGGTAGTGCCCACAACCTTTGTCAGGGATGCGATGTCAAAAAGATGACTGACTGTCATCTTTTCCGGCTTGTCAAGAAGAACATGATCATAATCGTACTTCCATGCATAGCCATAGGCTTTCCTGAATATAACCTTACTGTTCTTTTCCACCAGGATAACTGCCCCCGGAATCTTCCCGAGGTCGACCTGGCTCTGCAGGATGCTGTCAATCTCAGCCTTCATTTCTGAAATTCTTTCCCTGTGGGCTGAGGTCTGACCTGCCGAGGCCAGGGAAAGAAGCATTAGGATTACCGTGGTGAGGTTAATTCGTGTTTTCATTACAGTCATGACCGATTAGGTTTGTAGCCTACTCTCTGCCCGACTGTTTTCCGCAACAGCAGCTCCGTAAAGCCGTCAACAACGAAATTCTCGAGTTCACCTACCAGCTTAAACCCGAATTTTTTGTAAAGTCTGATTGCTCCCTCGTTAAAGGAAGAGACGCAAATAAAGAGATTAGGTGAAAACTCCAGTGATCTTTTTTCGCAAAACTCAAGCAGCATGCTACCCAGCCCCCTGTTCCTGAATTTTTCTCCCAGGCAGATCGTCTGGATATAACCGGAAAAGGTGCCGCAAACCTGGAGTACCGCAAAGCCTGCAATCTCCCTGCCGGACCTGATGACATAAACTTCCTTGCATTCGCCTTCAAACGACTTCAGACATACATCATATTTTGCCCCGAGAGTGATCCAGGGGTCTGTCGCTGCCATCAGTTCCGCGCATATCCTCAGATCGGCGGGATTCCGTGTAATCTCCGGTATTAACGGTTCACTATCCATGATGCACAATTGTTTGCATTCATCCGGCAGGGAATTTTCTCACTCAGATGCCGATGCTTCAGCATTTGCAGTGCTGCCTGAGTCACCTCTTTTTATGATATAAAGGAACAAAATGGTAAGCAAAGCGTTCACAAAGATGCTCATAAATCCAAAATCAAAGTTAAACGCCCTGATAAAAAGCCAGTTCAACCACCATGTCAGCAGGGATGCTGACACGCAAACAAACGGCACCCGCTTTTCCCTGAGCCTTATCCCTGAAAATAATCCGGTAAGGTACAATCCGAGAAGGGGACCGTATGTATAACCTGCAACCTTGTATATTGTATTGATAATTGCTCCCTGGCTGTTCCAGAAAGCAAGTACTATCAGGAACATCACGACATTTACACCGAATAAAACCCGGTTTTTGATTTTCCTCTTAACCTCCGGCGGCCGGTTTTCTATTTTCATGAAATCGTAGCTGAAGGAAGTCGTAAGGGCTGTTATGCATGAGTCTATACTTGCAAAGGTGGATGCGGTTACCCCTATCAGGAAAGCAACGGCTCCTATCTTCCCGAAGTGGTTTAGAGTAAGCAGGGGGTACAGTTCATCAGTGCCGATAAGTTTTCCGTCCTGCCTCGGAAGGCTGATGCCGTTCTTCTCCGCATAAATATAAATCAACACGCCAAGGGCAAGGAACAGCGACTGGGCAAAAGCTATGAAGAAGCCGAAGGTAAGGACATTCTTTCTCGCCCCGGCGGTACTGCTGACGGTAAGTGTCTTCTGCATCATGCTCTGGTCGAGGCCCACCAGTGCCACTGTTATCAAAAACCCGGATATGAACTGCTTGAAGAAATTTGACCCGGCATTTATGTCCCAGTCGAACACCTTTGACCTGGGACTGTGGGCAACTGACTGCGTCATCTCCGAAAAGGAAAGGCTGAGTGAATTCTTGATCGAAATGATTGATATGACTATAACCGAAATCAGGAAAAAGGACTGCAGTGCATCAGTCCATACAATTGTTTTGATTCCTGATTTGTTTGTGTAAAGCCAGATCAGAATAATGACAACCAGTATCGTTATGAAATATGGGATGTGCAGTGAATTGAAGAATGCATACTGAAGGATTTTGATTGAAAGAAGCAGCCTCAGGGCTGCGCCGAATGACTGTGAAACGAGGAAAAATGCTGATCCGGTTTTGTAGGTGACATCACCAAACCTGATATTCAGATAGGTATAAATAGAGACAAGTTTGAGCCGGGAGTAGACAGGCGTAAGGACAAAAGCTATGAATATGTATCCTGCTATGGTGCCCAGTATGAACTGGAAGTAATACAGGTAATTATTCCCCACGTTGCCCGGGATGGAGACCAGTGAGACAGCGGAAATCCCGGAGCCGATCATCCCGAACGCCACAAGGAACCATGGTGATGACCTGTCCCCGTCAAAAAAGGTGGTATCACGAATTCGCCGCGAGGCGAAATGTGAAATAACCATCAGGGCTGAAAAATAACAGAGGATAATGGCAAACAGCAGCAGGGGACTCATAAACCTTGAATGAATGTAATGCCAAACCTAATGAAAAAACTAACTCCTCAGCAGATCTTCCAGTTTTACCGACGATGAAGTTTTCTGGTCCCTGTATTTGATTATAACCGGGCAGTAGAGATGGATCCCATGGTCTTTGCCGGAGCCGCTGCTGACCGGCCTGCTTCCTGCGACCACGACTGCTCCCGCCGGAATCCGCAGTGACCCGGAATCACTCTTTCTGAGAAATTCTCCTGTAGTATTGTCAAAAACCGGTGTTGAACCATTCAGTATTACGCCAGTACCTATTACGGCATTCTCCTCAATGACAGTTCCTTCGTATATGCCGCAATTGCCGCCTACAAAGACATAATCCTCAATAATCACCGGCATTGCATTGACAGGCTCAAGGACACCTCCTACCTGTGAGCCGGCAGAGATATGCACATTACGTCCGATCTGCGCACATGAACCTACCAGGGCATGGGAGTCAATCATGCATCCGCTGTCGACATAAGCCCCTGTGTTTATGTAGGAGGGAGGCATAATTACCGTTCCGGGAGCCACGTATGCACCGCTTCTGACCGAGGTACCTCCCGGTACCACCCTGATACCGTCCTCAGTTCTGAATGACCTTACCGGATATGTATCCTTGTCATGGAATGAGAGGGTATTGCCTCCGTAATCAGTGAGTTTCCCATATTTGAATCCCATGAGGATCACGCTCTTTACCCATGAGTTTATTGACCATCCGGTCTCATCTTTGACGGCCACTCTAAGATCGCCGCTTTCAAGCAGTTCCCTTACTTTAAAGAACAGGTCAAGGGATCTTTCTGCGTCGCCTGTACCGGCAATCTCTTCATATTCCTTTTTAAGTCGGGTTATGTCGGTCATCATCTTCCGGTTTTTAATTATCAAAGATCTTCAATTTCCTTTAAAATGACTTCCATAAGCCGGTCAGTCTGCGGAAGGGAGGTTGTCAGCGGCAGTCTGAGTCTGTTCTTCACTAGGCCGGAAAGTGCCAGCGCTGCCTTGACCGGAATAGGATTGCTTTCAACAAAACAGGCCTTGAACAGCGGCATGAGCCGGTGGTGCAGGGCTGCTGCCTCCCCAGTACGCCCTTCAGCCAGCAGTTTTGTCATCCTGACGATAGGAGAGGGTGCAATGTTGGAAGCGACGCTGATAACCCCCTTCGCACCGGCACACATCAGTGGGAAGGTTACGTCGTCATTACCCGAAAGGACTGTAAATCCCTCCGGGGCAAGACGGATTATCTCACTTATTTGTTCAAAATTCCCGGACGCCTCCTTGACCGCAATAATGTTCTTAATGGTTGCCAGACGCAGTGTCGTTTCCACTGACATATTTATGCCGGTCCTTCCTGGTATGTTGTACATTATTATGGGAGCGGATGTTGATTCCGAGATGGCCTTGAAGTGCAGATAGATGCCCTCCTGTGATGGCTTGTTGTAGTATGGCACAACCACCAGGAATGCATCCGGCCGGTATCTGGAGAGTTTTGAAATACCTGAAATCACATGCCTTGTTGAGTTGGAGCCAACGCCGGCAACGACAGGCACCCTGCCTTCATTCACCTCCGTCACAGTTTCAAGTACTCTTTCCTTTTCTTCCTCCTCAAGGCATGGGGTCTCTCCGGTTGTGCCAAGCGGAACCAGGAAGTCGATCCCGGCATCAAGCTGCCTCCGGACCAGTCCCCTGAACGATTCAAAGTCAATTTCCCCGTTATCGGCAAAGGGTGTTACAAGTGCAGTCCCGCATCCTTTAATATCTCTCATTGTCAAGCAGTTTACTGAATCTTTCCTTTAGTACTGTTCTGAAATCAAATACACCGTCAATTTCAAGGGCCCAGAAGGCCGCATTTACGGCGCCGGCAGCGAAACCCCTCCTGGAAAAGGCTTCGTGCGATAGCAGTATCCTGTCGTCGGCTGACTCGAAACCAAGGTTGTGAATTCCCGGAATATGACCGGTTCTTACCGACTGAACCTCAGGTCTCTTCCCGGTTTCGCTCTCAACAATTCCGGCGAGGGTGACTGCTGTGCCTGAGGGGGCATCGAGCTTGAATTTATGGTGCAGTTCGGTTATGTAAGGATCATATCCGCCGGCTGAAGCAAGCAGGGCTGATGATATACGGGCAACTTCAAAGAATATATTCACTCCGATTGAGAAGTTGGATGCATAGATCATTGACTTTCCCTTTTCGCGAAAGTAATCCGATACTTCATCCTGTATATCATTCCATCCTGTTGTTCCGACAACGGCAGCCCTGAAGTTATCGGCAATGAAACGATAATTTTTTCTGAACGCCTCCGGCGAAGTAAAGTCAATGCAGACAGCTCCGGCCGCGACGGAGGGATCGAATCCGCATATATCCTCAGTGGTGAAAAGGGTGACATCGTCCCTGTCATGCAGCAGGGAAAAGATCTCTTTCCCCATCTTGCCGTAACCTGAAAGTACTATTGCTGTCATTCGAAAAACTCTTTATGAAGTGAATTAACCACCGGTGAAAGATCGCCTCGGTTCACCACAAAACTCACGTTGATGTCTGAGGCTCCCTGGCTGATCATTGTTATGTTGTAATCGCTTACCGCACTGAAGATTCTTTTTGCGAGACCGGTAGTCTCCTTGAGGTTTTTGCCTACAACCGAGACCTGTGATTTTTCCCTGGCCACCGAAACAACGGCAAAATGAGAAAGTTCCGCAATTATTTCATCCAGTTTGCTTTCTGAATCAACTGTCAGGGAGACGTTTACCTCGGAAGTACTTATGAGGTCAACCGAGGTTCCGTACTTGCCGAAAACCTCAAACAGCCGGGTGAGGAACCCGAAGGAGTTGAGCATCTTGGTTGAAAAGACGTTAACCACAGTAATGTTTTCCTTGAACGAGATAGCCTTTACGCCGTTTTCATGAACCTGGCCGTCACTCAGGATCAGCGTTCCCTGTTTATCGGGTTCCATCGAATTGAGCACCCTGACCGGGATGTTTTTTTCAACGGCGGGCTGGATTGTAGCGGGGTGAAGAACCTTGGCACCGAAGAAGGAGAGCTCGGCGGCTTCACTGAATGACATCACCGAAATGCTCCTTGTATTTTCAACTTTCCTCGGATCGGTTGTATGGACTCCGTCGACATCAGTCCATATCTGTATTTCATCTGCATTCGCAGCCATTCCTATGAGTGCGGCAGAGTAGTCTGAACCGCCTCTGCCAAGCGTGGTGCCGACACCTTCAGCGGTCGCGGAAATGAATCCCTGTGTAATTACGACATCATTATCTCTGAACTCCCTTTCAAGCAGTTCAGGCACCTTTTTGCAGATGATCTCAGTCTGCGGTTCACCCTTCACGTACCGTGAATCGGTTATGATCATGGTTCGCGCATCCGCAAAGGCGCACTTCATCCCGGAATTAAGCATCGCCCTGTGAATGACGGATGAGGAGAGGAGCTCCCCGTACGAAAGTATTTTTGCCATAGACATATCCGAAAGTTCTTCCAGGACGGAGACTACCCTGACAATCTCGTTCAATTTTGCAAAGAGCTGTTTTACTGTATCTCTGGTTTCGTTCAACAGGCTGACGTTACCGGCAAGCAGTTCTCCGGCCATCACAAGGTGCCTTTCCTCCAGTCCGGCTGAGAGCCCTGAAGCTTCATCCGCTTTACCCCGGGCGGCGAGGCCGGCAATTTTTATGAGTGTATCAGTAACCCCCGAAAGGGCTGATACTACAACCACTGTTTTCCCGGGCGTACTCCTGTTTACTATACTGATGAGCCTTTCAACAGCTTCACTGTCCCTGACGGAAGTTCCGCCAAATTTCATTACTATCATTCCGTTCCGATTCCCTTTTTCAAAGTTTTAAAAATTTTTTTAAGGTCAATGACGGCCTTTTCTATATCCTGTATTTCAATATATTCATTTTCGGTGTGAGCTACCCTGATACTACCGGGTCCGTACAGAAGACATTTCCCCAGGGCAGGCAGGGCAGGAGCGTCACAGCCAAATGCCACAGTATCGCTGCCGAATCCGTCCATCCAGTAATAATTGAACGGCCTGTCCTCCCTGACTTTTATGATTGAAGTATTCTCATCAGCTATACTGCTAAGGTTATCGCCAATCAGCTGATATGAAGCGTTTGTGGTCCTGAAGTAGATTTTCAGGGTCACCAGGTCCGGAAGTACATTATATGCATTGTCTGATGCCAGCATCCCTATGTTATAAGTGGTTGCCCCCATTACGGGATCTTGCGGAAATTCCGTTTCGGCAAGCCTGTTGAGGAAGATCCTCATTCTCTCTATTGCATCGTCACCGAGAAAAGGGTACCCGGAGTGGCAACTTTGCCCCCTGAACCTCACATCGTAGAGCTGTATTCCTTTTCCTGCCTTAATAAGCTTGTTCTCAGTAGGTTCGCCTATAATGACATATTTGCAGCCTTTTACCAGGTTGTTGGCAACCCTGGCTCCGGCAGAACCGGTTTCCTCGCCTGACACCAGCAGGAGGCCGAAGTTGTTCTCCCCCTCCATGAATAATTCCGCGCATACATTCCAGGCTGTAATTATCTGGCCTTTTGCGTCACAGGCACCCCTCCCTGACATACGACCATTCTCTATAAGCGGCGGAATGTAAGGCGGCACGGTATCAAGATGGGTGCAGAAGACAATTTCGGGTGAACCCCATTTGTAAAACAGGTTGATGTTGCCGTCGCCGGTATCCTGGATTTCAACTTCAGCTCCGGGAGCCCGGAAATGTTCAGCCATGTAACGTGCGAGTCCAGCCTCCTTCCCAGAGGTGGAATCGATCTTCATTATCTGCTCAAGTTCCGCAGTTATCATATTCATATTCCGGATAATATCAAAAAAAAAGCACGATCCTGAGATTCGTGCCTGTACCTATACACAAAATCCCTCATCACCGGCGAGGTTTCTTGCCTGCGTGTTTTATGTATTTCGAATAATTATTCATTAAATATACCTGCATGTTTCTTTAAAAAGTGACAGCAAAAGTAAAAGAATTTTGTATTCGCCAACAGTTCATTGAAAAATCTTAAACAAATTTTTCCGGACTGTTCATATTTCCCGGTTATGTGCCGGGAATGTACGGTTTAACCGGTCAGAACAAGGTGGCTTCGGCATGATCCCGGGAAACGGCAGGGCTGTGGGCAAAGGCAGCTATACCCTTCTCGTCAAGCGTGACCAATGCACTGAGATTGAGGTGATGAAAGACGGATTCGATACAAACAAGAAGTCTTATTGCAACAAGGCGGACATGAGTGAGCCCCCGGTAACTGATCATATCAGGCTTCCCGAAGATGAGGCATGGCTTTCTTCCATAAGGAGTGACCAGGCCAACGTTAATTTTTCCATTCCGGTTAGCTCAAACCTCGGTAATGATGCGGCCTGGAAGATTATAGGGCAAATAGTAATGGAGAAGTTTGACGTAATTGAGATAAGTGATCCGGTGACAGGTTATCTGAGGACTGCATGGAACGTTAAAATGTTCGGTAACGGGAAAACGATTAGGACAAGATGCATTGTAAAGCTGGGAAACACCAATCCTTTGCGCTATGTAATTAAAATTGTCAGCGAGGAGAGCATCGTTCCCGGAACCAGTGTCAAGGAAGATGAGAATTTCAAGGAATGGGACCGCATCCTCAACGCCTACAAGGATATTATAGGGGAGATTCAGGCCAGGATAAGCTGAAGCAATCCCCCTGCTCATTAACAGGAGTAATCACAGGGTGATTGCTTAATTACTGAATTCTCAGTGCTTTTGCCGGGCTGTAGCCTGCTGCCTTTATTGTCTGGTAGCTTACAGAGAGGAACCCTATGATCAGCACCCCGACAGTAGCGGCGAGGTAAATCAGCGGGCTTACTGTTGCCTTATCAGCAAATCCCTCGAGCCAGAATCGTGATCCAAACCACGCCAGGGGCCAGGCAATCAGGGATGAAATCAGTATAAGGATTACTATTTCCCTTACAAGCAGGTTCAGAACAACCTGGACAGATGCGCCATAGGTTTTCCTTATACCTATTTCCTTCGTCCTTTTGTTGGTCATGAAGGCAACAAGCCCGATCAGCCCTATGGAGGCTATGAAAATTGCCAGCATTGAAAAGAGGATAAAAATGCGTCCTGTCTTCATCTCGGAAGCATACAGATTATCCCATGAGTCGGAAAGGAATTCATATTCAAAAGGTTGTGTGGGTGTGAACTCCTTCCATTTCTTTTCGATTTCGGCGAGGGTTCCAGGTATGTTTTTCCCCGAAAGCCTTATTGATGCAAACTGGTCGCCGCCACCCGGAAACAGTACCGAAAAACAGACCGGGTCAATTGCCTTATGCATTGAAGTGATATTGAAGTCTTTCATCACCCCTATTATCTGATACCTTTCAAACTGCTGAGGGCCGGCAGGCTGGAGGATATATTGTCCCACAACAGGTTCCTTCAGACCAAGCAGTTTAACTGCTGCTTCATTTATCAGCACTGCAGCGGAGTCGGTCCCGTAATCCCTTGAGAAGAAACGGCCGCTTGCCAGCTCCACGCCCAGGGTCTGTGGGAAGTCAAAGCTGACCCAGGCCTGCTGAAGCAGGTATGTGTTCTTGTCAGGGTCATCATCACGGAAGAACGCATTGTTGCTGAAATCCATACCAGGCACCTGCCTTGAAAACCCGGCATTTACCACTCCGTCAATCTGCATCACCTGGTTTCTGAAAGTCTCCCTCTGTCTCCAGAAGGCATCTGATCTCCGGATTACGATAAGGTTTTCCTTGTCGAAGCCAAGATCCTTTTTTGTCATGAAGTTCAACTGGCGGTATACGATGATTGAACCTATAATTATTACAATCGCCACAGCAAACTGGAAGACAACCAGTATTCCCCTGAGCCGTTTTGACATTGAACCGGGTCTGAGGGTTCCCTTGAGCACCTCGGCAGGCCTGAATGATGCCAGTACAATGGCCGGGTAAAATCCGGCTGCCAGTCCTGTCAGAATAATCAGCCCCACGATAAAAAGAATGCCGTTGACACCTGTCAGTCCCACAGAGAGGGTTTTTCCTATCAGCTGGTTGAACAGGGGGGTAAGCGCAATAACAAGCAGAAATGCAATAATTCCTGCAACAGCAGCCAGTATCACCGACTCGCCAAGGAACTGGGAAATGAGTCCTGTACGGCTTGCCCCGGCAACCTTCTTTACTCCGACCTCTTTGGCTCTTCCTGCTGATTTTGCCGTGGCGAGATTGACATAGTTAATAATGGCCACCAGGAGTATCAGGACCGCTATTACTGCAAAAATATACACGGTTGCGAGGGAGCCGGGAGGCTCGGCGTTATACTGGGTTGCGCCCTTCAGGTGAATATCCTTCAGTGGCTCGAGCACATAGCTGAAATCATTTCCGGCGTTCCGGAAATCATCTATTGACTGACCAATGGCTTCCTGGAGCTGCGGTCCGACGTATTTGATAACCATCTCCTGCAGTTTCTCCTGGAGTGCATCCTTCTGTGTCCCGTCTGCTGTAACAATATATGTGTAGAAATTATGTGCTATCCAGAACTGGTTGTTGGCCTGTTGCGGATAGGTACTCAGGGATGCCAGTATGTCAAACTTTATGTGTGAATTATCCGGAACGTTCTCAACCACGCCTGTAACAGTGTACAGAACGGTGTCAGATTCCATCGTCACTCTCTGTCCGACCGGGTCGGCATTGCCGAAGTATTTCCGTGCATAATCCTCTGACATGACCATAGACCTGGGCCTTGTCAGGGCGGTTGAGGGATCACCTTTAAGAAGTTTGAAGTCAAGAACGTCAAAGAATGTTGAATCAGCAAAAATCACCCCTGCCTCATTGAACCGGTTTTCACCGTATCCTATAAGCCAGTCGCCCATATTCCTTAACCTGGTTGCCCTGATGATCTCCGGGTAATCATTCAGCATTGCCTGGGCCATAGGTGCAGCCGTAACGGCCTGGTTCAGTTCGCTGCCGGCCATCCGGCCGACCACTTTCAGCCTGTAGATATTCTCATAGTTGGAATGGAACCTGTCATAGCTCAGTTCATGGATCACGTAAAGACTTATGAACAGGAAGCTGGTGATCCCTACTATCAGGCCTGCCATGTTGAGCATGACGTACCCGCCCTGTTTTCTCATGTTACGGATCGTGTGAAGGAAGAAATTTTTCAGCATATGCGGATGATTATTTTACACCTGTACTTCAACTGAAAGACGTAAAAAGGATAAATGCGCTGCACGACAGATCTTTTTATCCCGGGGCACCAAAAATAAAAACCCCGCCGGAGACCGGCGGGGCACTTTTAATATTTTGAAAACCCGTTTCCCGGGGGTGAAATTATTCACATTTCAGGTTTGTCCTCTGAGCCTTGGCAGCTTCAGCAAACGGGCCGTACTGTGCGTTTTTGAAAGACTCGCATGCTGCGGCGGTGTTACCCTGGCCGACCTGGGCAACGGCAAGCTGATAGTAGAACATTGCTTTTGCTTCTGCATCGCCTGTTTCAAGATCCAGCCCCTTCTGGGCATAAGCAGCACCTTCGGCAAAGTTGCTTTTCTTGTTGTAAACGTCAGCAAAGAAGTAGAAGAGGTTTTTGTCGTCACCGTATTTTGCTGCTTTGGTAAGGAGGGTCAGGGCTTCGTCAAGGTTGTTTGCGCTGTTGGCCTTTGAGCCTGCTGCACGGAAGAACTCCAGGGCAGACCCTTTTGCCTGAGTGGCTTTATCAGCATCCTTTTCAGGATCAAGCTTACTCAGGAAAAGATCAACGGTCTGTTCGTAAGAGTCAGCCTCATTGCGGTTTCTGTATATCAGAGCTTTATTGTAAATAGAGGCAATATGGTCAGGATTGAGTGTGAGCACGCTGTCAAAGGCAAGTATTGCATTATCATAGTCATCTGCTGAAAAGAATTCAGAAGCCATCTTGTAATATCCGTTGACAAGGATCTTATTTGCATTCTCCCCATGGGCTTTGCTCCCGTACTTTTCAGCCATTGCCCCGGCAAGTTTTGATGCTGCAATTATTTCAGCTGCCGGTTTTTTCTCATTGTAGGCTGTAGCAGCCAGTTTGTAGTAGAGTCCGGGCAATACCTGTACGGCCTTTTGCTTCAGATCATTGGCGGTCTCACCAACCTGATCGGAAAGGGTAATAACCTTTTCAAATGCCGCGATGGCAGCCGGCACGTCGGTCTGGATGGCCTTGGCTCCCTCGTTGTAAACAGCTATCACCTCATTGCGGTCCTGTGCATTCAGAGTCAGGCTGCTGAAAGCATAAATCACTGTAATAAAAACTATTGATCCCAGAAGTTTCATTTTCATATTCTGCTTTTTTAAAGGTTTTGTCACTATTTTTTTTCTGTCATCAGCCCGTAAATATAAAAATTGTGATCAATTTATCAGGCAGGATATCATATTCATAATAAAAATCATGCCGAAAGCTCCTTCTGGTCTTTCGAGGTTCCGAATGCAACATGATACCGAAGCTTTTTCATTCCTTAACAGGAACAGCAGGTAACCACATTGATTAATTTCAACTATTTTAGGGTACTTATCCAAAACCATGAAGGACCAATGGAGGGCAGGAAAATTGATAATGACTATGTTTTAAGGGTGGCATGGACAGCACACAGGGGTGCAATGGCCACTGCCGGTGTTGAAGCAGCGGTATGCCTGCGGGATTTGATACCAGGGCAGAGGTTCGAAACAACGGATGAACGGCCTGATGTCATTCTTTTCCTTAGCGGAGGTTCCGAACGGAGGGCAATTGAACTGGCAGATCCGGAACGGCCTGTTCTGCTGCTTGGTATCCGCGGCAACAATGCCTATGCAGCCGCCACCGAAGTGATGGCCTGGATGGTTAACAACAACAGGATTGCCATGCTGGCCGATGCAACTGATGCAGCAGGGTCAGGTCTGATTGACAGATGGAGGAGAGTTGCCGGCGCCAGTGAGAAACTCAACGGCAGCCGGGCCGGTCTCATAGGTACAGTCTCAGAGTGGCTTGTTGCATCTGATGTCTCAGGAGAGACATTGCGAACGCGCTTTGGGGTGGAGCTTGCCGGATTACCGTGGAAAGAGCTGCCAGATTACAGCAATCTTGAGCCGGATACCTGTCTCCTGAACCGCTTCAGGCCTGAGAGTCCGGAAGGTATCGATGATGCTGCCAGGGTGCTGACTCTTTTGCGCAGGGTTATCTTTGAAAACAGGCTGGATGCAATAGGAGTGGAGTGTTTCAGCCTTGTACAGCAGAGGAAGGTCACAGCATGCCTGGCGCTGGCCCAGCTTTGCAGTGAAGGCACGGTAGCAGCATGCGAGGGTGATCTTGCCTCAATGGCCGGGATGATGGCAGGCAAAGCCCTGACGGGAAAAGTTCCGTGGATGGCCAACACAACACGTCTGACTGGAAACTCACTTATTCTTTCACACTGCACAGCGCCGTTTGATTTTGTCAGCGATGTGGAGCTGCCATCACATTATGAGACGGGCTGGTCGCTGGCAGTGGATGGTAGTATAAATGCAACTGATGTCACCATTTTCCGGTTTTCAGACACACTGGCCAGGGCTTTCATAGCCACAGGGAGGGTCGTCAGCAGACCTCGCCTTTCAGATGCGTGCCGTACGCAGGTGGAAGTAGAATTGCCAATGGAATCAATCAGGTTATTGAAAGAGAATCCCCTTGGTAATCATCTCCTAATGCTGGCGGGAGATCATTCGGAACTCATCAGGCTTGCATGCAGGTTCAGACGAATAGGAATTGTTGAATAGAAAGGCTATTCAGGGGTCATTTGCTGCAGATGATGTAATCCTCTATTTTTGTAAATTACAGATTAAACCGGAGGGAATAGATGATAATCACATGTGTACATGTCAAAGTGCTGCCTGGGAAGGTGGATGAATTTGCGGAGGCAATTGCAGAAAACTACAGGGGGACCATCACGGAGCCGGGAAACATAAGATTTGACGTATTGCAGCAGTCTGATGATCCATGCAGGTTCATGATCTATGAGGTTTTTGAATCAGAGGAGGCTGTCCTGCTGCACAAGGAGACTCCTCACTACCTTAAATGGAGGGATACCGTCCTGGATTGGATGGCCGAACCGCGCAGGGGTATAAAGTATAACGTGGTTGAACCCTCAGACAGGTCGTTATGGTGAAACCGTTCCGGCTGGCCAGGGTCCCGCAGGTAATATTCAGGGTTGGTGCACTGGCCGATCTGCCTCCAATGGCAGCGGCATTCGGCCATAACATTCTCCTTGTTACCGGTGCGAAGTCATTTTCCGAGTCTCCCCGGGCGGAAGCCCTTCTTGAAAAGCTTCATGAGCAGGGATTTTCTGTTCATAAAGTAAAAATTTCAGGGGAACCGTCTCCGTCAGGAATTGATGATGCTGTCTCCAGGTTCAGGGAGGCCGGAATTGACCTCGTTGCCGGCATAGGTGGCGGCAGCGTGATGGATGCAGGCAAGGCTGTCTCCGCCATGCTGAAGGCAAATGGTTCTGTAGCTGAATACCTTGAGGTAGTCGGGACCCGCGGGCACTCCGGGGCTAAGGTTCCGTTCATAGCCATCCCCACCACATCGGGAACGGGAAGCGAAGCAACAAAGAATGCCGTCATTTCACGGGTGGGGAAGGATGGTTTCAAACGTTCGCTCCGGCATGAAAACTTCGTCCCCGATGTTGCCATGATTGACCCTGAGCTTACCCTGAACTGTCCGCCTGAGATAACTGCTGCTGCAGGGATGGACTGCTTCACACAGCTTACGGAAGCATACCTTTCAACAAAAGCCGTCGAGGTTACCGATGCCCTTGCCATACAGGGATTAATGGCAATAAAACGATCACTCGTCAGGTCATTTACTCACGGTGATGACATAAATGCAAGGTCTGATATGTCATTTGCCGCCCTGATGTCAGGAATCTGTCTTGCCAATGCAGGACTGGGGGCGGTTCATGGTCTGGCCGGAACCATCGGTGCACTCCACAATATACCCCACGGCGCTGTATGCGGAATGCTGATGGCCGATGCCAATGAATTAAATGTAAGAGAGCTGCGCAGAATAAGTCACTCCGGATCTGCCACCGGAAAATATCCGGGTCCGGAAATATCTGTTTCCCTTGGGAAATATGCAACCCTGGGAAGAATCTTCGCTGATACCGCGGTGAAGAATGACAACTATTACACTGACTTTTTCATTGACTACCTCCATGCGGTGACATATCGTCTCAGGCTGCCCCGGCTGGGCAGTTTCGGTCTTGAAAAGGAAAATATACCCGACATAGCGTCTCAGTCGGATGTGAAAAATAACCCGGTGAAGCTTTCAGGCGATCAGCTGGCTGAAATTATAACAGGCAGGTTATAAGCATAATCTGATGAAACCGAATGAGAAAGAAACAATATTCAGGTTCATCCTTGATGTCCACCTGGGAAGACTGGCCAAATACCTAAGGCTGTGTGGATTCGACACGCTCTTCAGCTCTTATTTCGAAGACAGGGAAATAATTGAAACAGCCCGCCGGGAGAACCGGATAATAGTGACGCGTGACAGGCTTCTGCTGAAGTCGGCCGGTGATGCTGAGGGTTACCTGGTAAAGTCACAGTATCATGATGAACAGCTAAGGGAGGTGTTCGACAGATTTGGCCTGAAGAACCACGTCAGACTTTTCAGCAGATGCATCTCCTGCAATGCAACCCTCGAGGAGGTGAAGAAGGAAGAGATTGCTGACCGTCTGCTGGCTGATACCCGAAAATATTTTTCAAGTTTTAAGAGGTGTCCGCTGTGCGACAGGATCTACTGGGAGGGTTCACATTATGACAACATGAAAAAAGTCTCGCCCCGTTGCTCTGATGCAGCTGCCGGAGGCCTCTGGCTCACCTGTGGAGGGAGGGCAGCTCTTGCCGTTTCTATGATGCCGCAGAAATATTTTCTAAATTCGTGACCTGTAATTTCCGGCAAAGCACACCGAATACGTAAACAAAATGGCAGAGTTCTACAACAGGGAAGCCGGTGAACTTATCAGGGAACTGGGCACTGATGAATCATCCGGACTGACAACGGCTGAGGTTAAGAAAAGGCTGGAGCAGTACGGCTACAACCAGATAGAATCAAAATCAGGGAAGAGTTTTCTCAGGATGTTCCTGGAACAGTTCAGGAGCTTCATGATAATTGTACTGCTTGTTGCAGCAGCTGTTTCCGGAGTTGTAGGAGTCATGGAAGGCGAAGGGCTCCTGGACACATACATTATCATGGGAATCCTTATTGTCAATGCCCTCATCGGGGCAGTGCAGGAAAAGAAGGCTGAAACTTCGCTGGAAGCTCTCAAGGAGCTTGCAGCACCCCTCTCAAAAGTGCTTCGTGACGGATCGGTAACCGAGGTAAGCACAAGAGAACTTGTCCCGGGTGATATTGTAATACTGGAGACAGGTGCTGTCATTCCGGCTGACATCAGGCTGACCGAGGCGGTCAATCTCAAGATACAGGAGTCGTCACTTACCGGCGAAAGTGTCCCGGTAGAAAAGGATTCTGCAACATTAAGCGGTGATGATATTCCCCTCGGAGACAGGAAGAACATGGCATTCTCGAGCGGGATGGTGACATACGGCCGCGGCCGCGGGGTAGTCGTAACCACCGGTATGCAGACCCAGGTTGGCAGGATTGCCGATATGCTGCAGCACGCCGGAGAGACGGAGACACCGATGAGCAGGAGGCTTAACCAGCTTGGAAAGCTGCTCGGTATAGTGGCACTTGTAATCTGTGCCCTTATATTTGGTGTAGGTGTGCTGTACGGAAACCCGGTGATGAGTATGTTCATGACCGCAGTAAGCCTGGCGGTGGCTGCTATTCCGGAAGGACTGCCTGCTGTATCTACAATAGTCCTGGCAATCGGGGTGCAGCGGATGGTGAAGCGCAATGCCATTATACGCACTCTTCCTTCAGTAGAGACACTGGGAAGCGCCACTGTAATATGCTCCGACAAGACCGGGACTCTCACCCAGAACAGGATGACCGTGACGGAGGCATATGTCAACCATAAGCACGATGTCATTAACAGGAGTTCTCCGGGCAGTGTGCTCAATGAGGAAGAGAAGAAACTTCTCTCGATATCTGTTCTCTGTGCTGACGCCACCATGAAGGTCAACGAGGACGGGAAATTCACCTATACCGGTGATCCTACAGAAACGGCGCTGCTTGATTTCGGAGTGCTGTACAACCTCTATAAGGACGAGCTTGAAAAGTCATTTCCCAGGGTGGCTGAAATACCTTTCGATTCTGAACGGAAGAGGATGACAACTGTCAACAGGATGGGGGAGAGGGAGACCAGGGTCAATGTGAAGGGAGGGCTTGACGAGGTGCTCAGCGTTTGCGACAGGATTGTTATCCGGGGGGAGGTCAGGTCGATGAGCCACGACGATATAGAAAATATCCGTGAAGCCAATGAGAAGATGGCAAATTCGGCTCTCCGGGTACTGGCAATGGCATACAGGGACTGTCATGAAGCCCCGCGGGAAGTTACAATTGGTCAGATGGAAACCGGCCTGATCTTCACCGGGCTCCTTGGAATGATTGATCCGGCAAGGCCAGAGGTGATTGAGGCAGTTGCTAGATGCAACACAGCCGGTATCAGGCCGGTGATGATAACCGGTGATCACAAGAGCACAGCGCTTGCCATAGCCCGTGAGATTGGCATTTACCGTGAGGGTGATGTTGCCATTACCGGTACAGAACTTGAAAAGCTGAGTGATGATGAGCTGGCAGGATCAGTTCACCGTTTCTCAGTATATGCCCGGGTAGCTCCCGAACACAAGGTCCGTATTGTAAAGGCCTGGCAAAGTCACAGTGAGGTAGTTGCCATGACCGGGGACGGTGTCAATGATGCACCGGCTCTCAAACAGGCAGACATAGGAGCTGCAATGGGCATTACTGGCACTGATGTGGCCAAGGGTGCATCAGACATGATTCTTACCGATGACAATTTCGCGACAATTGTCTCTGCAGTCGAGGAGGGGAGAAGAATCTATGACAACATTCTGAAGGTAATTCAATACCTCCTTTCAACCAATGTGGGAGAAATCTTCCTTATCCTTATCACCTCGGTTCTTAACATGGGAATGCCGCTGTTGCCAATACATATCCTGTGGATTAACCTGGTAACAGACAGCCTTCCGGCCCTGGCACTGAGTGTTGATCCGCCTGAGAAGGGCCTGATGAACCGCAAGCCCCGGAGCACAAGGAAGGGATTCATGACAGGTGGTATGATCTGGCGGGTGATGTACCAGGGCCTGATGATTGGCTGTATTCCCCTGGTATCATATATCCTGGGGCGTCATGACGGGGGAGAGGAGCTCGGTCGTACAATGGCATTTGCAACTCTTATGTTCGCCCAGCTGGTCCATGTACGGAACCTTCATTCCAATGAAAAATCGTCATTCCTCTTCAGCCCTCTTAAGAATAAACCTCTGATAGGTGCCATTCTTGTCTCTGCTCTTATCGGGCTCATCGTGCTCCTCGTACCTCCGGTGCGGGAAGCATTCAGCCTGGCAGCCATGGACCGTGAGCACTGGATCATCGTGATTCTCATGGCCCTGGCACCAATTCCTGTCGTGGAATTGTTCAAGTTGCTGAAAATTAACGGTGCGAATGGAGATCAGGATTAATGCATTGCTGAAGGAATCTGATAAATGAAATTTAATTTTCAGAAAGTACGATCATCAGGGGCGGACAGATCTGAGTCAAAGATCCTGGGTTTTGACAGGAATATACTCTTTACCGGGCTGACCAGCTTTCTCACCGATACTTCGGTCAAGATGATATATTCGGTCATGCCCATGTTCCTTATGTCAATAGGGGCCTCCAAGGCAAGCCTGGGACTCATTGAAGGTGTTGCTGAAAGCACTGCCTCGCTAATAAAAGCGCTGTCAGGGTTCTGGAGTGACAGGATTGGCAAGAACAAGCCCTTCATGCTGGCAGGCTATGCTGTCTCAGCACTCATTCTTCCTTTCTATGCCTTTGTTATTTCACCTTTACAGGTGCTGCTTCTGAGGTTTGCCGAGAGGTTCGGCAAGGGAATCCGGACGGCACCCCGTGACAGCCTTATTGCTGCATCTGTCAACAGCAACGAGACCGGCAGGGGATTCGGTTTCCAGAAGGCAATGGACAACAGCGGTGCAATCGCGGGCCCGTTGCTGGCATTTGCATTGCTTAGCCTCTTCCCGGGGAACTACAGGCTGATATTCATCCTTGCAGGGATTCCGGCCATAGCGGGAATTTTTGTCATAATATTCGGAATTAAGGAGGCAAGGAAGATCAGGACAGATCTGATAAGGAAGTTCCGGTTCAGCGATTTTTCACGAAGGTACTGGTTCTTCCTGGCCATCATATTCGTATTTACCCTTGGCAACTCAACCGATGCGCTCCTGCTTGTTAAGGCAAATGAGGCAGGAATCAAAGTGGCCTTCATCCCGCTGGTATATCTTGTGACCAACGTTGTGTCAGTTGTTGCTGCCATTCCGGCCGGATCACTCTCTGACAGAATAGGGAAAGAGAGGCTGCTGATAGCCGGGTTCCTTATATATGCGGTAGTATATCTCCTTTTCGGGATGAATATGGGTGACAGGGCTATATTGATTCTATTTGCCCTTTACGGGTTATATTCCGCGGCGACTGACGGAATACAAAAGGCATTCGTTGCCGATATGACAGATGCCAACAAGAAGGGAACGGCGCTGGGCATTTACAATGCGTTGCTTGGGATAACCCTTCTTCCGGCAAGCATTATTGCCGGTATCCTTTATGACAGGGTCAACTCGAGCGTGCCATTTTTTTTCGGGTCGGCGATGGCAGCCATCGCATTTGTGCTTATGATCATATTCCTGGTTACAGGCAGACGCGGGAAAATTAACTGACCAGGTCAGTCAGCCCGCAAACGCTGTGCAGCGTGTCAGATTTTTGGACGTCTTTAACCTGTCCCTAAGGTTAAGTTTATGAACCGCAATTTCTTCCTTGTAACACTCCGGAACATATCCAGGCAGAAGGCATTCACCTTTATCAACATTACAGGTCTGGCCATAGGCCTTGCAGCCTCATTGCTCATCCTTCTCTGGGTACAGGATGAGCTGAGCTATGACAGGTTTCACGAGAAGGGTGAACTGATATACCGCGTTGAAGAAGACCAGTTTTATTCAGGTGAAAGGTATCACGTGACGGTTACTCCTCACCCCAGCGGACCTGTGTGGAAGGAAAAGATACCCGAAATTACTGAACAGGCCCGTGTCAACAGGTTGCCGCGAGTACTCTTCCGGAGGAATGACAATGTGTTCTTCGAATCTTCCATAGTTACTTCTGACTCAGGTCTTTTTAAAATGTTTACATTCCCCCTGATCCTGGGAGATCCTGAAACCCTGCTTGATTCGCCACATTCAATTGTACTCACCAAAAAGCTTGCAGACAAGTATTTCGGCGATGAAAATCCTCTTGGAAAGACCATCACAGTAGAGAACAGGTACCAGTTCATGGTCACCGGGGTAATAAAGGATATGCCTGAGAACTCGATTTTTACATTTGAGGGGATCATACCTTATTCTTTCATGCATGAGATCGGGGCAGTGAGCGATTCATGGGGGAATAACTCCATCTTCACCTTTGTCGAACTTCAAAAAGGAGCAAACATTGAAGAAGTCAATAAAAAACTGACTGATGTTGTCCTTGAGTACAATCCGGAAACCCTGACCAAATTCATGGTCTTCCCCTTCCTTGATATACATCTTCATGCCCAGTTCGGGTTCAGGGAGACACGGGGGCCGGTAATAACTGTCTGGATATTCTCCATGATTGCAGTGTTCATCCTTTTGATCGCCTGTATAAATTTCATTAATCTTTCTACCGCAAAGGCATCATCAAGGGCAAGGGAGACAGGAATAAGGAAAGTTCTGGGAGCCGACAGGAAGACAATGATCCTTCACTTCATGTCAGAATCGCTTATACTGGTCGCGCTTTCAATGGTTCTGTCCCTGATAATAGTGGGTTTATCACTTGAGCTGTTTAATAATGTTTCAGGCAAGGAGTTTACACTTTCAGACCTACGGGACTGGAAATTCATAATCAGTTTCATTGCAACGGGCATAGTTGCCGGTATCGTTTCGGGGCTTTATCCTGCTTTTTACCTTTCTTCCGCAAAGCCTGTCACCACACTTAAAGGAGACACTATGACCGGCAAGGGTAATGGTTTGCTGAGGAAAGGCCTTGTAGTGCTACAGTTTACACTTTCCGTGGTTATAGCCATATCAGCAGTCTTTTTGTATATGCAGCTTATGTTCATGCAGAATAAGGATCTCGGGTACGATAAGGAGAACCTGATCGCAATTCCGATGTCCGAGGAGATGAACGGGAAGTATTATTCACTCAAGGAGGAGTTGCTGAAGGAGACCTTAATCCAGGGAGTAACTGCGGGATTGCACAACCCGGTCATGATGGGAAGTAATTCAGGCGGAGCAAGATGGGATGGCATGGATCCCGAGAGGCATGTCCTTATAGGGACCAATGCCGTGGACTATGACTACCTGGAGACGATGAAAATGGAACTTGTTTCTGGCAGAAGTTTCTCGAGGGATTTTACTGCAGACATGGCAAGGGATACAACCGGAAATTTCCTGATAAATGAGGAGGTGGCAAGGCTTATGGGTGAAGATGATCCGGTCGGCCGGAACTTCAGGTTCATGGGCTTAAACGGGACCATAGTCGGAGTCCTGAAGAACTTTCATTTCAAGGGGGCTGATGAGCCCATAGAACCCATGGCCTTTGCACTTGCTGACACCAGTTACCTCCGGGTAATACTTGTGAGGCTTACCCCCGGGAAGACTGAGGAATCACTGATTGCCGTTGAAAAGACCTGGAAACGCATAATACCTGAATATCCGCTGGAGTACACCTTTGTTGACCAGGATTACCAGGATCTGTTCAGGACTGAAACAAGACTCGCTGACCTGCTCAGGTACTTCACTGTCCTGGCGCTGATCATCGCCTCACTGGGTCTGTACGGTCTCTCATCCTATGCAACCGAAAGACGAACCAACGAGATCGGAATAAGAAAGGTGATGGGAGCAGACTCAGCTTCGGTTATATATACAATGGCCATGGAATTTCTCGGGCTTGTGGTTATAGCCCTTGCCATAGCAATTCCGGCAGGCTGGTATATAGTTAACAGACTTTTGCAGCAGTTTGCGTACAGGATAGATATAAACGTCTTTATTTTCATATTGATAGCCATGGGAACACTGGTTCTTGCAGCCCTGACAGTAGGATACCAGGCATACAGGGCATCCTGCACAAACCCTGCAACAGCTCTGAAGAGGGAATAGTTGCAGTCAGTGCCACACAATAATAAGAAGAAAATCAATTAATTACGGGTTATATAAAAGCCAGGTCATGTTAAAGAATCTCATCAGGTACAGCATCAGGTCATTTAAAAGGCAGAGATCATATATAGTCATTAATATTCTGGGACTTTCAATAGGTATCGCCTGCAGTCTTCTCATTGCACTTTTTGTAATCAATGAGGCAGGCTACGACAGGTATAATGTCAACAGGGAAAGGATCTTCAGGATTGTTCTCAACGGCAAGATCGGCGGGCAGGAGGTATTGGGTTCTTTTACTCCATCGGTTATGGGTCCCACCATGCTCAGGGAAGTTCCCGAGGTGGAAGACTTTCTGAGGATGACAGGGAGAGGGCCGACGATTGTGGAGTATAACGGACAGACTTTTACCGAGGAGGCATGCCTTGAAGCTGACTCATCCTTCTTCAGTTTCTTCACGATTCCTGTTATTAAAGGTGATCCGGCAACGATGCTAAATGCACCTCACCGGGTCATTCTGACAGAGAGCACCGCAAAAAAAATATTCGGCGACGAGGATCCTGTTGACAAAGCCCTGAAGCTGGGAACCGATACAGTAAGGTATATCGTCACCGGGGTAATTGGTGATATACCTCACAAGTCACATTTCAATGCCAACATGATCACCTCTTTCATGACCAACCGGAGGTCATCGGATCCCACCTGGATGAGCAACAGTTTCAGCACTTACCTACTTATCAGGCCGAATGCAAGCTACCTGGATGTTGAAAAGAAAATCCCTGACATGCTGGTCAGATACGTAGGTCCTGAACTGGAGAGGTATATGGGAATAACAATTGATGAGTTTATGTCACAGGGTAACAGGTATACGTATTTTCTTCAGAAACTGGCCGATATACACCTGGATCCGTCGATACAGCAGGAGTTCAGGGAGGCAAGTGATCCGAAATACCTGTGGATATTCGGCAGTATTGCCATCCTGATTGTCCTTATTGCCGCCATCAACTTCATGAATCTTTCAACAGCACAGGCATCGAGGAGGGCGAAGGAGGTAGGGATAAAGAAAGTATCAGGCTCTACCAGGGGCATGCTTGTTTCGCAGTTCATGGCAGAGTCTTTCATCCTTGCATTTGCCTCACTGTTGCTGGCATTGCTGATTATAAAACTCTCACTGCCATACTTCAACAATCTGCTGGGCACAAGTCTCAGGCTGGGACTGTTTGAGAACTGGTACACTGTGCCGGCACTGGTTCTTTTTACAATCCTGGTGGGGGTTTTGTCAGGAAGCTACCCGGCGCTGTTCCTGTCGTCATTCAGTCCTTACACGGTAATTAAGGGCAGTGTCAGGAACAGCATGCAGAACGGACGTCTGAGAAGGGTCCTGGTTATCTTCCAGTTTGCCGTGTCAATATTGCTGATTGTGGGAACAATGACAATGTACAGGCAGATCAGGTATATGCTTAACAAGGATGTTGGATTCAACAGGGAACAGCTTATAGTTATAAACAGGGCGGGTGCTCTCGGACCAAGGGTAAAAGCATTCAAGGATGCTGTAAAGAACATACCCGGGGTTGTGAATATTACCAGTTCAACCGCCGTGCCGGGAAGAAATAACAACAACAACGGATACGGCCTTGAAGGAAGGGATGAGGAGTCATTCCTGATGCAGACAAACTATGTTGACTATGATTACCTTGATACCTACGGGATGACCCTTGCAGAGGGTAGATTCTTCAGCGAGTCATACCCCACGGACAGGGAGGCATGCCTGGTAAACGAAAACGCCGTCAGGGATTTTGAGATAAAGGATATCGCCAGGGCAAGATTTATCAGACCCGGCGACGGTGATACACCATTATACCTGCAGGTGATCGGTGTTGTGAAGAATTTCAATCATGAGTCCTTGCGGAACCCGATCCAGCCATACATCTTCTGCTTCAAGCGCGATGACTTCCAGTACGGTTACCTGACTGTCAGGCTCACGGCACAGGACTACCAGAAGACCATAGGAGGAATAGAAAGTGTATGGAAGGAGTTCACAGGGAACAGTCCCCTTCAGTATTATTTCCTCGATGAGGATTTTGAGAACATGTACATCCAGGAAAAGCAGAATGCACAGATGGCAGTCATATTTTCAATCCTGGCAATTTTTATCGCGGCACTCGGGTTGTTTGGCCTGACTTCATTCACTGTCGAGCAGCGGACCAAGGAGATAGGAGTGAGGAAGGCAATGGGATCCTCGGTGACAGGGATCTTTATGGTGATATCAGGGGAAATAATAGTACTTGTATCACTTTCTGCCCTTATCGCATGGCCTGTGACCTACTTTGTGGCTGAAAAATGGCTTGAGAATTTCCATTACCGGATAGATGCCGGAGCATTTTCATTCTTATCAGGACTGGCAATTGCGCTTGGTGTAGCGATGCTGACAATAAGCTACCGGATAATGAAGGCTGCAAGGATTAATCCTGCAAGCTCGCTGAAATATGAATAACAGGGAAGATGATCAGTACATCCTGTTTATGAGCTGACCGAACTCATCGCGTTTGCGGAGAGGAAAACTGTAGGTCATCCCGTCGCGGGTGACAACATTCAAGCCCTTGACTGAAAATAAACCACGGTTGAAATAAATGATCTCCAGTATATTGTCAAAAAGGATTTCAAGATTGAACCTGGCAGTATCATCCTTCATTGTGTTGAAATATATTCTCTGGTTTGTAACAATCAGTTTTCCTTCAACTGTGTTCTGGTCTATCACCTGGCTTGTATCGCCGGCTTTCAGCACCACTTCGTTTGGTTTAAGAGCTACTGTCATCGGTGTAATATTAATTGTTGAATCCTGTCTTCTTATTAAACTGTCTCAGTTTAAAGACGGCATACCGGAATATTTGCTGCACCGGTCGGGTTGTTATATAATATGCAGTAAATTCACCTGCGGAAGGCATTTTTTAAGTCTCCGATCCGAACCTATGAAACAGGTAAGTCCATGAAACTTCACTATCTGAAAATCGGATTCAGAAATCTTCTGAAAAACAGGTTCTTTTCTGTCATAAATATTTTTGGTCTCGCTGCAGGCATTACAGCTTTTCTCCTGATCTATTGCTACATCAATTACGAAAGAAGCTATGACCGGTACCATCATCTGAGCAACCGCATCTACAGATTGCGTTATGAGCGGTCCGGCGAGGATGGCGAGTCGGTAAGGTTTGCCTCATGCTGTCCTCCGGCAGCAATCAGGATAAGGGAGCTTTTTCCTGAGGCGGAAACGACAGCCAGGGTATTCAGGTACAGGGCTACGGTAATATTCGGAGACAGAAAATTCTATGAGGAGCGCATGTTCTTTGCCGAGCCTCAGATCTTCGACATATTTGATATTGAGATGATAACCGGAGACCCCTCCACCGGGATATCTGCTGCCAATACCGCTTTCATCTCTGAGTCATTTGCCAGGAAGTACTTCGGCACGGCCGATCCGATGGGACAGACCATCAACGTTGACAGGGAAATGAGTTTTGTCATTACCGGGATTTTCCGCGACTTTCCCGGTAATTCACATATCAAGATTGACATTATGCTCTCATGGCCGAATCTGCTGACTCATTATGGTCCTGATATTGAAATGTCATGGGGAGACACCGGGTTCTTTACATATCTCGTCCTGAATGAATCGGCTGATCCGCAAGTCTTTGAGAAAAAGCTAAGGGAGATGGTGGAGAGTGAAATTGGAGAGGAACTGAGACGTTACAGGTTGACGATTGACCTCCGGCTTCAGCCAGTCACGGATATACACCTCAATTCAGCATTTATGCAGGAGCTTGAGGCCAACGGCAACAGCAAGACTATATCCCTGCTTGGCATTATAGCCTTTTTTATACTGATCATTGCATGGGTTAACTACATAAATATTACAACAGCAAGATCACTTACCAGAGCCAGGGAGGTTGGGCTAAGCAAGGCAGTGGGTTCATCACGTTTTCAGCTTATGCTCCGTTTCCTTGTTGAGACAGTTCTGATCAATCTTGCTGCCATTATGTTTTCACTGATCCTGGTTGCAACGGCATGGCCGGCTTTCTCTGACTTCACTGACATCCCGGCCATGTACCTTCCCTGGCAACATCACTGGTTCTGGCTAACAACAACGCTGGTATTCGCATGCTCGGTAATATTCTCAGGAACATACCCTGTTTTTGTACTGACATCATTCTCGACTTCCGAAACACTTAGAGGAAGGTATGGTCATTCGAAAGGGGGAATCATTCTGAGAAAAGCACTGGTTGCTTTTCAATTTGTAATGGCTATAGGCCTGATAACCTGTACATTGCTTGTGTTCAGACAGGTTGAGTTCTTCAGAAAGCTGGACAAGGGCATTGAAATATCGGATATTCTGGCGGTAAGGGCTCCAAGGGTAAGGGATGAAGCATTTGGAAATAAGCTTGTTACATTCAAGGAGGAGCTGCTCAGGAGCGGCCTGGCTGAGATGTTCAGTGTCTGTACCGAGGTGCCGGGCAGGCAGATCCTCTGGGATGCGGGAGGGATATACAGGATGGGGGCAGAACAGAGCAAAAATTACCAGATTATAGGTGTTGACTATGACTACCTGCCTCTGCTTGGTGCCAGAATAGTTGCCGGCAGGAATTTTGACCGTTCATTTTCGGATTCGTCATCGCTGATCCTGAACGAGACTGCGGTCAGGTGGATGGGTTTGGAATCTCCTGAAGATGCTGTGAATCAGAAGGTGGTTTACTGGGATGATACCTACTCCGTTGCCGGGGTGGTAAAAGACTATCGCCAGCAGTCACCCATGGAGGCTTTTGAACCCCATATCCTCCGTTTCATGCCTCACGGCCGTGATGTGCGCGGGTTTTTTATGATCCGGTATATCCCCGGCAACGAAAAAGAGGTAACTGAACTGGTTGCAGGACGGTATGCTGAATTCTTCCCGGATAACCCTTTTGACTATTTTTTCCTCGAAGATTATTATGAGCAACAATACCACCAGGAGATGCTCCTGGGATCTGTTTTCGGGATATTTGCACTGCTGGCTGTTGTCATTACCCTCATGGGAATCCTTGGTCTTACCTCATTCATGATGCTTCAGAGGAAGAAGGAGGTCAGTATCCGCAGGGTGATGGGATCGGATATCAAGGACATAATTGTGCTTTTCTCAGGTGAGTTTTTAATGCTTATTACCATTTCATTTCTGTTTTCGGTACCGATATGCTGGATCTGGGTAACAAGATGGCTCAGATCTTACCCTGTGAAAATGGATATATCCCCGTTGGACTTCATTCTTCCGTTTCTGGCTTCCCTGGCTCTGACTCTGCTTACAATCTGGCTGATAGTCCGTTCAGCCGCCTCTGAGAGCCCGGCAAAGAACCTTGCAGGGGAATAAATGAGGCACCGGTAAGACGTATCCGTGCCAGCCAAAAAAAATGTCAATAAAATTGACACATTTGAAAATTTCTGCCGTCTTTTCTAAAAAGCCCTGTGATGACAAAAGGAACGGTTCTTATTGTTGATGATGACAAGGCGATGGTGAAGCTGCTGTCTGACACCCTCAGGCGGGAATATGAGCAGGTGCTTGCCGTTGGTACTCCTGAACGGATCAAGGAGATACTGCAAAGGGAGGATGTTGATGTGGTTATTATGGAAACCAACTACAGGTCCCTGGTCAGGAACGGAAATGAAGGATTGTACTGGCTGAAGGAGATACTGGCTTTTGACAGCGCCATCAGTGTGGTAATACTGACTACCTCCGGAGATACTGACCTGGCGGTCAGAGCAATAAAGGAGGGAGCTGTTGATTTCATCCTGAAGCCATGGGACAGAAACAGGCTGCTGACAACTGTTAGTACCGCAATGCAGCTGAGGCTCTCAAGGCTTGAGGCGAGCACGCTGAAGGCTGACAACAGCCAGCTGAAGAAGGTGATAAACAACGGCAGGGAAAAGATAGTCCAGGGTGCCTCACCGACAATGATCAATGTGATGAACATTGTAAGAAAAGTGGCAGCCACTGACGCCAATGTTCTTATTACCGGCGAAAACGGAACGGGAAAGGAGTTAATTGCCAGGGAGATACATCGACTATCGGCCAGGTCAGCCGAACTGATGGTCAGCGTTGACATGGGCTCTATTGCCGAGTCACTTATGGAAAGTGAACTGTTCGGCCATGTAAGGGGTGCATTCACTGACGCAAGGGAGGAGAGGAAGGGTAAATTTGAGACAGCCCATAAAGGCACTCTTTTCCTTGATGAGATTGGCAACCTATCGCTTAATTCCCAGGCCAAGCTGTTAAATGTCCTTCAGAACAGGCATATAGTAAGGGTAGGTTCAAACAGGCCCGTTGCGGTGGATATCAGGCTGATCTGTGCCACAAACTGTGATATACTGAGCATGGTCAGAGAGGGAACATTCCGGGAAGACCTCCTTTACAGGATAAACACCATCACTATCGAGGTACCTCCGCTCCGCGACAGGGTTGATGATATCCCGGTCCTGGCAAGGCATTTCCTGAGGATATTCAGCGAGCGGTATAACAGGGCGGGGCTTAAGATAAGCCTGCAGACCCTGGAAAAACTGGCAAACCATGACTGGCCGGGTAATGTTAGGGAGCTTCAGCACGCCATTGAGAAGGCTGTAATAATGTGTGACGGAGACACCCTGCGCCCTTCTGATTTCGCTTTTGCTTCCCAGGCCGGCAGGCCTTTACGAACCGAAATGACACTTGAGGAGATGGAAAAAAGGATGATTGCAGAAAGCCTGAGGAAGCATGGAAACAACATCACCATTGTGGCTGAACGCCTTGGGATAACCCGCCAGACACTCTACAACAAGATAGCGAAGTACAACCTCTGAAGCTTTAAGCAGCCTGTATCCTGGCTGTAACAAATGAAAACCCCTTTCTGCCTGATGGCAGAAAGGGGTTTTTTCTGCTTTATTGCTGCCCTGAGGGGCAGGTTATCCGGTTCTCAGCTCAGGGGAGACTCAACAATCTGTCCGTCAAACAGGTTGACAATCCTGTGGGCAAAACCGGCATCGTGGTCCGAGTGGGTAACCATCACGATGGTAGTACCCTCCTTGTTCAGTTCACTGAGGAGGTTGATCACCTCAAGCCCGTTCTTGGAGTCAAGGTTTCCCGTGGGTTCGTCGGCAAGTATCAGTTTCGGATTTGCCACCACCGCCCTGGCTATTGCAACCCTCTGCTGCTGACCGCCTGAAAGCTGCTGGGGAAAATGTTTTGCCCGGTGCCCGATTTTCATTCTTTCAAGCGCCAGTTCCACTTTTTTCTTCCTGTCAGCAGCCTTCATCTTCATATAGATGAGAGGGAGTTCCACATTCTCGTATACATTCAGCTCGTCAATCAGGTTGAAGCTCTGAAAAACGAATCCGATATTACCCTTCCGGAATATGGTCCTGTCGCGCTCCCTGAGATTTGCAACCTCGGTTCCGTTGAACATATAGCTCCCGGAAGTGGGGTTATCAAGCAGTCCGAGTATGTTCAGGAGGGTTGATTTGCCGCATCCTGAAGGCCCCATGATGGCAACGTACTCACCTTCCTTCACGTGAAGGTTGACCTTGTTGAGTGCCGTTGTTTCAACCTCTTCGGTTCTGAAGATCTTGGTTAAAT
>CAZUIF010000020.1:0-61419 GCA_964621005.1 uncultured Rikenella sp. | reverse complement strand
AGAAGATCCAGATGAATTTCTTCGGAAAGTAGGGAAGGATGGAGGCAATGAACTTGTTGAACATCTTTGATGTGTTTTTATTTTTGGCGCTCAAAGATATTAAAAAAACATTATTTGAATGCTTTTTCCGGCAGCCCGTCGCCCTTCAGTGACAGCCTGCTGAAGTATTCAGGAACCTCATGTCCCGTAAGCCTGTCAACATACAGCTTTGCAAGGTACTGACCGAGCATGAATCCCTGTCCGCGCAGCCCGAGGAAGAGCCCGTGTTCCGGGTCAATGTACATCCTCGGCTCAGTGTAGTATCCGCTCCATAGCGACTGGAATCCGGCAGTGGCCAGTTCAGGGAGCCATGAGGTGAATACCTCGGAAACTATCTCCATGAACTCCCTGGTGTTAACCTTCAGGTTTCTTCCGGCTTCAGCGGGGTCGGCTGCCGGCGAGGCGCATCCAATTATCTGCCCCGTTTCGCCGAGCTGCTGTCCGTATACTGCAACAAATCCCTTGTAATTCCGGCGGTCAATCAGCATTGGCAGCGGAGTATTGTCTGGTCCCATCATCGGCAGTCTTCTTGTAATGAAAGCCTGGTGCCTAACCCCGTAGGTGCCTGTAAAGAGGCCCAGGCTCCGGGCGAATTCCTCTCCATGGGCACCCATTGCATTGATGAAAACGGGTGTTTCATACTCTATATATTCGCCGCGGTGGTTCCGGACAGTCACACTGTACTCCCTGCCATTGCGGCTCACAGCGGTGACTGTGCTGTCCTCCTCCACTGTCCCTCCCGCCTTTATGCCAAGATGTCTTATAAGGTCAATCACCCTGCCCGGGGTGGCCTGCCAGCAGTCATTGGTTACCAGTGCAGCACTGTACCTCTCTTTCAGGTTCGGGTTGATACCCGGGGCAATCTTTGACGTGTAGTCTCCCGGAAAGACCATCTCACCGTCAGTCCATGCCAGGGAGGCCTCAAGCTGGGCCATCATGGCATCATCATGGGCGAAGGTCACGTACTTTATCTCCCGGTAGTTTATCTCTCCGGTCTTCTGCAGTTCCCTGAAGATCTCATGGTTACGTCTTGCAATATCAGAGAGTTCCGGGACGCTGAAGTTGGGCCTTCCCCCCGCGATGTTCCGCCATGAGGAGCCGCGGTCATGGTTTATCAGTACCGGTTTTATCCCGGCTTCGGCCAGGTAGCGCATCAGGGCGCTGCCGGTTATTCCTCCGCCGGCAACAAGAGCCCCGACCTTCACCTTTCTTATTTCGTCCTGCGTGATTATTATCTCAGGCTCCTGCAGCGGATACAGCTCACCCATGGTGATCTGGTTGGAGAGCGGGGCCCTGGGGGTGGCGTCACCAACAATCTCAATGCCCACCGGTCGCAACAGCATCGAGAGCCTCCTGATGCAGCGCTTGCCACGGCATGGCCCCATACCCAGACGAGTGGTGTGCTTGATCTCGTCAACTGAAATATATTTCCTGTCGCCTATGACAGCCATTATCTCCTCCAGTTTCACATCCTCGCAGTGGCAGACATACTCTTTGGATTCCATCTCAGCGGCCGGAGCAAAGGTCACAGGCACCGGGTAGTTCTCCTTCGCGATGAAGCCCCTTGCAGCAACAATATCCATTCCTTTCGGGGTGATGGCCCTTACCCTGGCGACGTTTGTTTTATTGGGTTTCATCATCACCTTCTCTATCACCCCCTCGCCGATCTGTTTACCGTTGTTGTCAACAAGCCACACTTCGGCACCCTCCTCAACGAAGTATTCCACCGGCAGGAATAGCTGGTCCTTTGCGAGGTTGTAGCCGAAGATAGCCAGTCCCGGGCACTGGTAAACGCACTTCAGGCAACCGGTGCACTTTTCAAAGTCAAGTGCAGGCACGGTATCAGGCGATGCCTTGGTAATCGCCCCGTGCGGGCATGCAAACTGGCACGGGTTGCAGGCGAAGCTGTAAAGACAGTCAATAATCACGAACGGCCTGGCATTCATCCTGGCCTCGTCAGGCATCCATGGTTCCTCTATGACCCTGGCAGGATGCTGCTGTGAATCAATATATTCCTTTGAAAGTGACAGGTATTCACCATAATTGTGCCGAACCCCCATCTCCTGTATTATCTCCATGGCGGCCTGCTTGCCGCGAAGCACTGCGGTGGTCCCTTCCCCGATGCGCATGGCATCGCCGGCTGCATGCACCCTGGTGCCGAATACCTCACGTCCCTTGATCAAAAGCTGGTTGTCAGGGATCAGCCCGGTACATATGTTTATTGCATCAATCCCTTCAATGACCTTTTCCGTTCCCGGAACCGGCGAAAAGTCGCGGCATTCAGCTATCACCGCCCCGCAGATGCCGTCGTTGGTGCTGTTGGGAATGGCTTTGACAAGCATGTGTGAAAGGATGACGGGTATTCCCAGCCTCCTCACCCTGTTGGCCTGCACAGGGAATCCACCCTCGAAAGGCATTGCCTCGATGATGGCCTTCACTTTCGCCCCGGCCTGCATGAGCTGGTAGGAGGTGAGGTAACCGATGTTGCCGGCTCCAACTGTCAGTATGTTCCTGCCAAGCAGGGTCAGCTCCTGGTTCATCATCTTCTGTACCACGGCTGCAGTATAGACTCCGGGCAGGTCATCGTTGCCGAATGCCGGCATGAAGGGGACAGCCCCGGTGGCCACGATCAGGTACTGTGCGTCAACGTAAAAGATCTCACCGGTGCGCATATTCTTTGCGGCTATCCTCTGACCCTCAAGGATATCCCAGATTGTGGAGTTGAGCATGATCCCGTCCTGTGATTCCCCGGCAAGGGTTTTGGCGATGTCGAAACCTCTCATGCCGCCGAAACGCTGCTCCTTTTCGAAGAAAAAGAACTGGTGCGTCTGCATCAGAAACTGTCCGCCGATATGGTCATTGCTGTCGATAACCAGGTTCGGGACGCCGTGCCTGTTCAGCACCTCCCTGGCTGCCAGCCCGGCCGGACCTGCACCTGCAATGGCAACAGTGGTACGGTATACTTTTCTTGCTGCTCCGTTTGCCCTGACAGCGGTGGCCGATTGATACCCCGCAGGAACCTCTGCCACCTCCTTCACGCCGTCAACCGGGGTGATACAGATCCGCTTCACAACACCGTCAACGAGCATTTCGCAGGCACCGCACTTCCCGATGCCACACTCAAGGCTCCTGTTACGGTTGTCAAGACTGTGGGTATGAACCGGGAATCCTTCCTGGTGCAGCGCCGCGGCAATTGTGAATCCCTTCATCCCCTTTACCTCCCTTCCGTTAAAAACAAATTTCGTCTCCTCCCTGGCGGGAATCTCAAGTATCGGGTGCTGTAATATTCTTGTCATCGTATTTTGCTCTTTCACATATTGATTCAATATCCAAAAGTAATCCCTGCCATCACCTTAATTCAATGACGTATATCAGATGCATTCCATGATTTAATACATTTTTTTCCTTATTTTGAAAAAAAATATCACCGCTTGCAACCATTCTTCATCTCTTTTGGTCTTCTGTCTGTGCCCGTCTGATGATGAGTGAACAACATATCATAGATGGCTGTATCAGGCACAACAGGAAGGCACAGCAGGCCCTCTGGAAACAGCACTCCGGATACCTGCTGGCCGTGTGCATGAGGTATGCCACCGACAGGCCTGAGGCTGAGGATATGTTGCAGGAGGCCTTCATGAAGATCTTCTTCAGCATCGGAGAGTATTCGGGCACAGGTTCTTTCAGGGGATGGCTGAGAAAAGTGACGGTAAACACGGCAATTACGTACTGGCACAGAAACCTGAAGCACAGGCACCATCTGGATATAGATGAGTACGTCAGCACTGAAACCGGAACGGCCGGATTCGAGGAGGATTTTTACAACGCCGGGGATCTCTGCCGGGTCCTGGGTGAACTGTCACCGGGCTACAGGATGGTCTTTAACCTCTACGCTATAGAGGGCTACATGCACCATGAAATAGCCGAGATGCTTGGGATAGATGTAAATACGTCAAAATCACAATACAGCAGGGCAAGGGCAATACTGAGAAAAAAGCTCGAAGACCTTGCACAAATGAAAGGGAAATTTTCCTGACCAGGAGACAACGAAATTAAGGATGACAGAGGAAGAGAGGGATAACACACTCGAGACTCTTTTCAGGAATAAGCTGGAAGAGAATGAGATGGAAGCCGGGAACGAGCTGGCAGGCCGTGTCATGGGCCGTCTCGGACGGCGTGAGTTCTTCCGTTTCAACCTCCTTCGCTTCAACATTTATTACCTGACTGCCGTTATGGCCGCACTGACAGTCGTTGTGCTCATACTTATTCCCGGCCCTGACACCGCAGTTGAAACCGCCAGCACCGGTGTGCTGCAAGAGAAGGCGGCAGCAGTGCCTGCTGCCGCACAGGAACCGAAGGACGAACTGATCCCGTCTCCGGACACCCTGAACGAAACCGGGACCAGGGCCAGGAAGGCCGAAGGTGCTCAGGATACTGCCGGTACCAGATTAATATCCGAAGCTGCCCCTGAAAGGATGACAGACCGTGAGCAGGCTTTAACCACCGGCCGTCCGGTTGCAGAAACGATAATCGTCAGCACTGTCAGCACCGGAGTAACAGCCGGTTCGGCCCGCAGCGCTGGCATTAATGAAGTCTCTCCGTACTCAACCATGTCTTTTGAAACATCGGTTTCCTCCGGTTGCGTGCCGCTGCAAGTCAGATTCGCGTGCAACGCGGAAGAGAATGTCACTGTCTTATGGAGCTTCGGTGACGGCGGAACATCGTCCCTGAAAAATCCGGATTATATTTATGACATTCCCGGCAAATACCGGGTGACACTTTCAGTCACTGACGGCAGGGGACGGTCATCCTCGGCCGGTACGGTGATTGAGGTATGGAACAGGCCGAAGGCTTCCTTCGAGGTGAGGAAGGATGAGCCCTGGGATGACGGTGACAGAGTGGTGTTCCTGAATATGTCAGAAGGAGCCGTTGATTATCTCTGGGACTTTGGCGACGGGGTCTTTTCAACACTTTTTGATCCCTCATACAGGTATGAACATATGGGCAACTATGATGTGAAGCTTGTGGCATGGTCCGCCGAAGGATGTGCTGACTCTGTAACTGTCAGCGACCTCTTCACCGACGGTGGAACGTATATCAGGTTTCCCAATGCCTTTGTGCCAAACAGCGGTGGCCCCGCCGGCGGATACTACAATGCCCGTACAGACGAGCAGAACACTGTATTCCATCCCGTTGCTTCGGGCATCGCCGGGTACAATCTAAAGATATTCAGCAAGACCGGTCTGCTGGTCTTTGAGAGCAGTGAAATTGAGATGGGATGGGACGGTTACTACAGGGGCGAACTTTGCGCTCCCGGAGTGTATGTGTGGAAGGTCCGGGGAACCTACCGGAATGGTCGTACATTTATTATGGCTGGTGATGTGACACTATTAAAATATTGACTGTCAGATATTTTAGGAGGCTATGTTGATATCTTGCCCATTCTGTGGGCCGATTGTTCACATAAATTGATGTAACCTTCCTGAAGATTCGCCGTATAATTAGCTACTTTGTGTAACTAAAATCGGATCCGGTTTGCCATTAAGAGCTAAATATCTGACAGGTCTGCTTCTCACAGTCTCGCTGTTTGCGAATAGTCAGGACCCACAGTTCTCGCAGTTCTATGCCAACCAGCTTTACCTGGCACCGTCGTTCGCAGGAGCCACAGAGGACTACCGCCTGGCGTTAAACTGGCGCAACCAGTGGCCCTCGATTCCGGGCGTTTTTCACACTTACAGTGTTTCATTTGACAAGGCGGTGCCGAACTTCAATTCCGGCATAGGGATCCTTGCAACATATGACGTGGCAGGGTCAGGTGACCTGAGCACCACGAACCTCGGGCTGCTGTACTCTTATGACATCCAGCTGAATGATGAATGGCATCTAAGGCCGGGAGTGAACTTCAAGTTTACCTACCTCGGTCTTGACCTTACAAAGCTGGTCTGGAACAGCCAGATTACCACCGGCGGCACACTCCCCCCGATCACCCCTCCTCCGTTTGACAACGTGGCGGATATCGACTTTTCCTTTTCAGGGCTTGCCTATAACCAGAAGATATGGGGAGGATTCAATATAGACCACCTTCTGAGACCAAGGACATCTTTCTGGGGAGACAATACCTCGGTGCCGATCAAGGTAGATCTTTTCGGCGGATTCCAGATTATCAGCCGCGGCAGGATGAAAAAGAAGCTTGAGGAGGTGCTTTCGGTTGCCGCCAATGTCATGTTCCAGGCAGACTTCTTTCAGTCGGATGTAGGTTTTTACTATTACAAGAACCCGCTGGTGTTTGGCGTCTGGTACAGGGGAATTCCCTTTGCCACATCGAAAGATGTGTCAGCCCAGGCCGGAGATGCAATCATCGGGATGCTGGGTATCAAGACTGACCAGCTGAATATCGGCCTGAGCTATGACTTCACAATATCAAACCTGATAACTTCGTCAGGCGGGGCCTACGAAATATCACTGATCTACACGTTTAATTCGGCGCAGGTTAAGCGAGGCGGAAGGATTCACGCAATCCCCTGCCCGGAGTTCTGATACCACCTGCAGTACCCACCCTCTTTTTGGTATTTAAAATTTATGTATGTTTGTGCAACAATTTGTTGAACCATAACCTAATTTCTGAGATGAATAAAAGATCTGTTGCAGGGAACACACTGATAATAGCAGTAATTATTGCCGCAGGAGCGCTTCTGGCAACCGGGTGCGGCAAGAACCAGCCGGCCGGCACCGGTGAGTCCGCAGTAAACAGGAATCACGGCGGGATAGCCTACGTAGAGCTTGATTCCGTTATTGCCCGCTTTGACATGGCCAAGGACAAGGCTACCGAACTTGAGACGAAGACCAAGAATTCCGAGGCTGAACTGGCTTCAAAGTCGCAGGCATTTGACCGTGACGTCAGGGATTACCAGAACAAGGTGCAGAAGGGACTTGTCACCAGGGCGACAGCCGCTGAGATGGAACAGACTCTGCAGCAGCAGCAGCAGACTCTGCTGGCAAGGCGTGACGAGATGGCTTACAACCTCAACGAGGAATCACTTGTGGCACAGAGGCAGGTGCTTGAATATATCAACCAGTACCTGGTGGAGTTCAATGCCGACCGCGGGTACCAGTTTATCCTCGCAAAACAGTTCCCCGGTCCGGTACTATACAGCGACACCACCCTGGATGTCACGGTTGACGTGGTTGCCGGTCTGAATGCAAAATACAATGCCGAAAAGGCAAAGAAATAAAATCTATTTCTGAGATTTCTTCGAAGCCCGTCTGACAGCGGGCTTCGGTGTTTTTGACACCTTCCTTTCGCGCCTGATCTTGCGCTCCTGTTCAGGGGTGACAATGATGAAAAGATCCTCGTCAGGCCGCTTCATCCTGTACTGCTCACGGGCGTACTTCTCAAGGTTCTCGTTGCTTGTCCTCAGCTCATTGAGCTTGCGGCGGTCCTCCTCAATTCGCGCCATGTAGTATTCCTTCTCCTGCTCCAGCCTGTTGCGTGTTCTTATCTCGCGTACCCGGGAAATAAGATTGTTCGGATCAAGCAGGATGATCCATACAAGGAACACAAGTACCGTGAGGATATACTTGTTCTTCATCCATGGCGGCATCCTTTCGAGCAGGGCTGCAAGAGTGAACCGCTGCCAGAAATCACCTTTCCGGCCGTTGCCGCTTTCATTATTATCCTGTGCCGTCATCCTCCGCTCATCAGATAGATCACCTGTACGGTGTCACCGTCATTGATCAGCTCCTTTCCGTAACTGTCACGGTCAATAATGCGCCCGTTGACCTTGACTATCCTGAGCCTGAAGGTATATCTCTTCATTTCAAGCAGTTTCTCAACGGTTACGCTGTCACCGTCAATCGTCATCGGTTCATTGTTGAGTGTGATCTTCATGCCTGCAAAGTTATCATGCTGATCGGGAATGACAAATTAAAATAGGCAATAGGCAGTACCCCGCAAAGCCATATCGTCCCCCCGTTTGGCATTCATTTGCATATTGATTATTATCATTTGATTGCGGATCTTTATTTCCGATATTTGTATCTTAAACCGATAATTATTCAAAAACCGGATATGGACATAAACGAACTCAAGGCGAAGCATAAACTCCTCAACAGGTGGAACTACAACTGGACGGCCCTCGATAAAGGCTACACTGACAAAACCCTTTACATCAATGTCGGCACTGCCGAGATCAGGGAAAAGAACGTGCCACAGGTGATGAAGGAGAAATTCATAGGAGGCAAGGGCTATGGCCTCAGGCTCCTATGGGACGCCACCAGGCCAGACACAAAATGGGATGATCCGGATAATGAAATTGTAATCTCCTCGGGCCCCATTGGGGGTATAACCCAGTATTCCGGAACCGGCAAGTCGCTTGTCGTGACAATTTCTCCGCAGACTGACTCGGTGATGGACAGCAACGTGGGTGGCTTCTTCGGCCCATTCCTGAAGTTCTCGGGCTTTGACGCCATCGAGGTACAGGGCAAAGCTGCAAATGACGTCATCGTTTTCATCAACGGCGCTGACCACTTCATTGAGATCTTCGAGGCTCCGGCCGAGGCCATCGACAGCCACGTTCTGGCAGAACAGCTGACCGATATGTTTGCAGAGAATGAATCAGACAGGAAGAATATAGGCATAGTATCCACCGGCTCGGCCGCTGACCACTCGCTGATCGGTATGCTCAACTTTACCTTCTATGACAACAAGCGGAAGAAGATCAGGCTGAAGCAGGCCGGGCGCGGCGGCATCGGCACCGTTTTCCGCAACAAGAAGATCAAGGCCATTGTCTGCAAGATCCCCGGTGTAAAAGGAAACCTCAATAACGTTGTTGACCTCGAGTCCATCCAGGAACGGGGACGCCGTTTCAACCGGGAGATGCGCGAGCTTGACGACAAGCAGTGCCGCATGCGCCAGGTAGGTACCGCCCACCTGATGGAGATCATGGATGACCATGACCTTCTGCCAACCCATAACTACAAGTTCGGCTCACACAAGGATTCACCGAAGATCGACTCGGGAGTATGGACCTCATTCTTCACCCAGGGGATACCTGACGGCTGCTGGATAGGCTGCAACATGGCATGCGCCAAGGCTATAGATGACTACGAGCTGGCTACCGGACCCTACGCAGGGCAGAAGGTAATCGTTGACGGTCCGGAGTATGAAACAGCTGCAGGCCTCGGATCCAACGGAGGATTCTTCGATCCCCGCTATATAATAGAAACAAACTTCTACTGTGATACTTACGGTATCTGCACGATCACCTGGGGCACCAGCCTGGCATTCATACAGGAGTGCTACGAGAACGGCATCCTCAACAAGGAGCGCACCGGCGGCCTGGAGCTGACCTTCGGAAACATACCCCCTGCACTTGAGCTCCTGCACCAGGTTGCACGCGGCGAAGGCTTCGGCCTGATAGCCGGACAGGGAATCCGCCGGATGAAAAAGATCTTTGCAGAAAAGGGCTGGGGCGACCCGCAGTTCATGCAGGATATCGGAATGGAAAACAAGGGCCTCGAATACTCCCAGTATATGTCGAAGGAGTCACTTGCCCAGCAGGGAGGCTATGCCCTTACAAACAAGGGACCGCAGCATGACGAGGCATGGCTCATCTTCATGGATATGGTCAACAACCAGATCCCGACATTCGAGAACAAGGCCGAGGCACTGCACTATTTCCCGATGTTCCGTACATGGTTCGGCCTGGTGGGCCTCTGCAAGCTGCCATGGAACGATGTGGAGCCGGAGAACAACGCACAGACCGATGAGCCCGCAAAAGTGCCGGAGCACGTCGACAACTATGTCACAATCTACAAGTCAGTCACCGGCAGGGAGTTCGACAAGCGCAGGCTGGTTGAGGATTCAGAGAGGGTTTACAACTTCCAGAGGGTGTTCAACATCCGCAGAGGTTACGGCAGGCGTAAAGATGATGACCAGCCATACCGCGCATGCGGCCCAGTCACCGTCGAGGAATACCTCTCACGCCAGGAACGCTATGATAAACAGCTCCGTGAAAAAGTGGGCGTTGACCCTGAAGGCATGAGTACAGAGGAAAAGATAAAGGTCATGAGGCAGTTCCGCGAGAAGCAGTATGACCTGCTGCGCGATGCGGTGTACAAGCGCCGCGGCTGGAACAACAACGGCATCCCCACCGTTGAGCACCTGAAGAAGATAGGGATTGATTTCCCCGAGGTGATAGAGGTGGTTACACCGCTGCAATAGGGATTTTCACCTTTTGGGCAGGTGCTGTCTGCTATGATACAGCCGGGGGTCTCAGACCTGTCGATACCTGCATAACATGGAGATCATCCGGTCATGATGCGTAACCTGAACGCAGGAATGCTGCCTCTATCTCATCAGAGGCATCAACCGGGTTCGTCAGCGGCATCTCATCGTCAAAGAGCTCGTATCCCAGCAACTCAGCCTTCCTGCTTTTTTCAAAGGTGGGCAGCTTTGTGCGGTTGGTGGTCTCAAGGTGATTGCCCTTTTCATCCACAATGATGATCCTCGGCAGGAAGACTCCCTTCCGGCCAATGAACCTGTCCATGATCCTGACAGCCTCCTCAAACTCCTTACTGGTTGCCCTTCCAAGCGCTTCGTACTTCACAATCTTCTTGTGATCCCATGTATAGACACTCGCAAAACTCTCGGAGATCTTGTCGTCAATGCTGGTGTCGAGGTTCAGGGTGTCATGACCCGAGGGCATCAGCAGCACCTTCCCGCCTCCTCCTTCTATGTTCGCTGCATAGCGCGGCACTGTTATTCCGCTGATCCATCCCTGGAGGTGCTTCATGTAGATCTTTCCCACCTGGATAGGGGTGATGAAATGGACTATACCTTTTTCCTTGTGGCACTGGAGGAGGTAGTACGGGTGTACCCCGATCCAGAACATCCGCCTGAATGTCTCGGCCAGTGTCCGGTAGTGGTCGTTGACATGGTTCAGCAGCACCGTCTGGTTCCGGATTGTGAAACCGTGCCGGGTGATCTTCCTCACTGCCTCTGCCAGGTCTTCGGTCACCTCCTGGTAGTGGTTTATGTGGGTCATGAAGTACACATATTTCTCCGGTCCCCTGTTATACCTGTTTGAAGCGGTACGTATCATCTCCAGCAGGTCGTCGGTAATGAGCATGGGGAGCACAACCGGCACTCGTGTGGCTATACGGATGACACGCAGGTGCGGAACACGGCTCAGCTCGCCGAGGATGTACTTCAGCCGTTTGAAGCTTATCATCAGGGCGTCTCCTCCGGTGACAAGCACCTCATTGATATTTTTGTTATACCCGATATAGAACAGTCCCTTGTCCACTTCGCGACTGTTGACATCGGCGGTGGTATCGAGCGACTTCGCCCGCTGGCAGTGCACGCAGTATGATGCACAGCTTGTGTTCTCTGCAACGAAGAGCGCCACCCTGTTCGGATAGCGCTGGTAGGCCGCGCCGTAACTGCGAGACCCTTCGCTCATGGCTCCTTCAACCCCTGCATCGGGAAACATCAGGTTGGCCGGGGTGGGCACACTCTGCCAGAAAACCGGGTCAAGACGCTTCTGTGACACCTCGCCGAAAAAGACCGGACTGAACGGGTTTTCCTGCATCAGCGAGGCGTAATAGGGTGTAATTCTCAGCGGCTCCTTGCCTTCCTGCCGCAGTGTGCCTATGGTTCTTCGTATCTCTGATTCCTGGTGGTCACTCAGCCTGATCACCTTCTTCAGCTGGTCTACAGACCTTATTGAGTTCTTCCTCTGCCAGGCAGCGTCATTCCACTGCTCAGGCGTTACATCTTTCCATAATTCAATAGTATTGTACTTCCGGGGACGGTAATAAAAATCCTCGTGAAAAGTCATCAGCACCTCCTTTTTAAAATGTTAATACCAGTTATTCCACACCCGGTTTAACAAATATATGATTTTCATTTTCCCGTGAAAGAAATATGGGAAAAACTTCATTCCCCGGGCTGCCGGCAAAGTTCGGTTCCGGAGTATTAATGATCATAATAACAGATAATTAAGACAGCGCATAGCATCGTCAGCGCTGTCGCGCGAAGGTCATGCTTTTTCTCCCTCGAGCCTGTTTTCCAGTTCCCTGAACTCATCCCACCTGCCCTCGTGCAGAAGCTGGGCCTGGTGGGGCCAGCTCCCGGGATTATGAACCCGGAACCGTTCGCCTCCGTCCTTGTCGAGGATCTCCTTCAGGTAATCGGGGGACGTTTCTGCCAGTTTCTTCCAGGTTGTTATTCCCCGGGCGATAAGCAGTCCTGCGATCTTCGGCCCTATCCCCACAACAACTTCAAGGTCATCGGTTTTGAACTCCCTTGGCGGGGCAACCGGAGCTTCCTGGTCCATTGTAGCCAGCAGGGGTTCTGGTGTGCCACCTCCCTGCTTCGCCTTAAGTGCCTCAGCCTGTGCTTCCTTCAGGGCCTTAGCCTCCTTCTCCAGCCTGTCGATTGTCAGCTTCAGGCTGGCGATCTCATCATCCAGCTCCCTGTTCCTGTCCCTGAGCGACAGCCTCTCTTTTTCAATATCGCTTATTTTAATGATTAGGTCTTTCTTTTCCTCCTCCAGCTTTCTTATACTTGCATTCAGTCCTTCTATCTCCCCGTCCTTCAGGGCTATCAGTTTATTGCAGCGCCTTCTCTCCAGGAGCCAGCCGATCAGAAAGCCAATAAGTGCCGCAATCAGCAGCACAACCACTATAAACAGCAAATCTGCCGTAAAACGTTCTGCCATGATCTTTAGATTATTACTTTTATTTCACATCTTCTGTTTGCGGCTCTTCCTTCGGGGGTGCTGTTCGGCTCCGAAGGCTCGGATGAACCCTTCGACGATGTCACTATCTGCTCCGCATTTATCCCTGCATTTACAAGGAATGATTTCACGAATCCGGCTCTTTTGAACCCAAGCTCCATGTTGAATTCTTTCGGGCCGGTAATATCGGCATGACCCGTCAGCTCAATCTTTGCATCAGGGTTATTATCAAGAACCAGTTTAAGCTTCTCAAGGTATTCACTGCTGATGCCGCCCATCTCTCCGGCGGCAGATGATGAGGCGAAGAATCCTTTCTGAACGCCTGACTCGCCGAGGAATTTTTTTGCCTCTTCAACCGAGGCAAGGAGAAGCTGTTCAGGCGTCGGGGCCAGTGTGTCAGCGGCAGCCCGGATCTCAACGGAAGGTGCGACAGCCTGCTTGCAGTCGCACCTTATCCTGCATAAATACCAGTATGATGCTCCGGCGATCCAGAGTACCAGGAGAACAGACAGGAGAAATACCGGCTGTTTCATGGTTATTGGTATTACCTGCGGCGTGTCAGTCCGCCGAGGAGTGAACCGAGCAGTCCGCCACCCTTTGACCGGGTTGCGCTGCCGCCCTTGAGCAGAAATCCTGCCACGTCATCCAGTATACTGCCGTCGCCGTCAGCATCCAGCACGGAACCGACCCCGGAGATGCCGGCGCCGCCTGTGTCACGCTTTTTCGACAGAGCACCAAGTATCAGCGGCGCCAGGGTCGGGATCATCTTCATGATTGTCGAGGGATCAATATTCATATTTTTGGCAAGTGCCTGGGCTGCCTGAAGACCACCTGCGTCACCCAGAAGGCCTCCCAGGTTGGGATCCACATCCTGGGCCTGTGCCTTATTGGCAACAAGGTCCCTGATATTGTTGAGGACGGACGGGTCACCGTACTTGTTGAGTATGTGATCCACCCTTTCGTCACCTCCCCGCGTGTCCTTTTGTCTCTTCAATCCTGCAAGGATGAGAGGCGCCAGCTGGGGGATCAGCTTCTGTACCGTACCCTGGTCAACATTGAAGTTGCCTGACATCTGCTTTGTCACTTCAGGGCCGTAACTCTTTAGGAATTCATCGATAAATCCAGCCATAATTTTAAACGTTGTTTAGATTATATGAATACTAATCATAAATAATATACGATCCGCAAACTCCTAAAGTTAGTCAGACATAAGACAAAAACCAAATATTTTGGGCTATATCTTCAGCCGCCCGCCCCTGCTGCCTGCATACCTTTTGGTCTCCAGACCTTCAGACCTTCAGTCCTGGTACCCCAGTCTCACCACCACCCCGTCCATGGCATTGCAGAGGATACCTCCGTCCTTCAGGGGAATGATATTGTTTATCAGGCATGATGAAATCCGGTGGCTCCACAGAAGGCTGCCGTCCTTGCGCGAGGCGGCGTGAACAATTCCTTTGTCCGAGGGAATGAAAATGATACCGTTCAGTTCTGTGATAACCGCCGGTGCGATGTCATATCCTATATTAAAGCCGGTTCTCCAGACAACCTCAGGCTCTTCTGAGGAAGTGCCGACACCGATGACTTCACCGTTCATCGTCTTTGCCAGCACCATAGAGCCGTCAGCAGACAGCCCCATTGACTCCCTGACGGTTGCACCGCCAAGGTCGGAATGCCATATCAGCTTTCCGGAGGAAGCATCAAGGCAGGCCATCTTCCTGTCAGGGGCCACCACAAAGATCCTGTCACCCACGGCCACCGGCACGCATGCTGCCGGGGAGAGCATCCTGTTGGAATAGCCGTTGAACCAGACCCACCTGGTCTCGCCGGTCTCAGTATCAAGTGCATAAAGACGGTTATTCCAGGTGCCGAAGATCAGCATACCCTCGTATAAAAGGGGAATGGTCTCGACAAACCCGTCGATGCCGCTGTTGCTCCAGAGGAGCTTGCCGGTCCTGATGTCAAGTGCCTCACACCTGCCTGAGGAGCCTGCCATGAAGACCTTGCCGTCGCCGGTCACCGGAGAGGCCACCACAGGCTGCTGTGCGTCAAAGCTCCAGAGCAGCCTGCCGCTGCGAAGATCCAGTGCCCTCACCGTCCCGTCAGCCGAGGCAGCTATCACCCGTTTCCCGTCGATGGCAGGTGTGCTGTAAATCTTTGCACCGGTGGAGAATACCCATTTTTCCCTTCCGTTCCTCAGGGAGAGGGCCCTTATATCCCCTGCGGTGTTCGTGATGACAGCCAGCCTGCCGGCCGTGGCCGCTCCGGCCCCGATGTCAGCACTCTCCTGGCTGCGCCAGACCTCTCTGACATTGCTGAACCTTTCGTTCATTGAATAGTCAGGCCTGGGCCACCTGGTGGTGTCAGCGGTAAAGTCGTGCCTCACCAGCCGTACTGAGGCCCATACAGGCAGAGTGACCCGGCCGACGGTGCCGGATTCCGCCCCTTTGCCGGATTCCGCCTTTACGCCGGTAATTCCCGGTTGCCTGACCGAGGCCGTCAGCAGGGAGTCTCCGGTCACTGTCATGATATTGTACCCGCCGTACTCCTTTCCGCCGCGAAGGTTTGAGCGGCCCATCAGCGCAGGTATCCCCTCGAAATCCATCACCCTGTTCGAATGGCCGTGTCCGCAGAGGGCCAGCCTCGTGTCAAGCTTCTTCAGCCTGTCTGTCAGCTCGTACCAGTTATTAAGTCCCTCATCGAGGGGGTAGTGATTGACCGAGATGATCTTCTTCTCCCTGTTCGCCGGAACACTCAGGACCGAATCGAGCCAGACGATGTTTTCCCTTGGTACCTGGCCGGGACCCATCCTCATGTTGGGACCGGAGTTGGTGCCGAGGAAGAGCCATCTGCCATGGGTAAATGCGAAGGCCTCTCCTCCGAATACCACACGGAAACTGTTTGCACCGCTCTCTGACCATTTTGTGTCATGGTTGCCGGGAATGATATACCATGGCTTCCGGAGCCCGTCAAGGATACTCTTCGCGAGACGCAGTTCCCTGTCAGACCCGAACTCGGTGACGTCACCTGAAACAATCACAAAGGCAATGCTGTCAGTGGCATTGATGTCATCCACCGTGCGTTGCAGGTCTTCTCCTGCTCCTTCACCGCCGATGTGAGTGTCAGTGACGAGGGCGAAGCTGAACCTCCCTTCCTGCCCGTGCAGAGCCATGGCGCTCAGGCAGGTCAGAAGGCAAAACGCCAGCAGGTATGTAAGTTTCTTCATGAATCGTCGTCTTTTTGATGGCAATATACCATGAATTCACTGAAATTATTAATTTGGTGTATCATTACAAAGAAGTACTGTTATGTGTTTTTCAGCAGGAGCAAGCTTCGCCGGAGGCGCTATAATTTCAACAATAGGCATTCTGACGGTGAGAAAGAACAATGAGCCTTCCCGCAGGCTTTTTGCATCCATTCCCCTGGTGTTCGGGGTACAGCAGATATCTGAGGGTTTCGTATGGGTGGCGTTGCAGTCGGGAGGCCATGAACTGATGCTTACAGCTGCCACCTACGTGTTTCTGTTTGCGGCACTGTTTCTCTGGCCATCGATGATCCCTCTCTCGGTAATGCTTATGGAGCCCTCCCCGCGCAGGAGAAAGGCGCTCATCGTCTTCCTGGTGCTGGGATTGGCAACCTCCCTTTGTTACGGATCAGGTTTGTTCTTTAATCAGGTAACTCCGGAGATCAGCAGCCACCACATTAAATATACAAACGACTTTCCACGGCTTGTTGCAAACATCGCCTTCGGTGCATACCTTCTTGCAACCCTGGTGCCGCTGTTCATCTCAGGCATAAGAAGGATGTGGATGTTCGGGACACTGATGGCTGTCTCGTGCCTGATCACAGGATTCTTTTACAGGGAGTTCCTTACTTCGGTCTGGTGCTTCTTTGCTGCACTTATAAGCATCGTCATTTACTGCATTATTTCCGCCGGCACAGCCGCTGAAAATTCACACTGACAATATTATTTCATAGTTTTAGGGTTTATTGTATCCAATAAATCCGTCGTGAAGAGATTATCAATTCAGGTCAAGATCGGATTGCTGATGGTTCTTGCGGTTGCCCTGCTTGCAGCCACAGGCTACCTGGCATACAAGAACCTCTCATCTATTGTCAGCTCCTTTAATGTGGATGTGGATCCGGGCCGCAAGCTGCTGACAATCCGTGAGATCTCCATGGATCTCCAGAAAGCCGAGAACAGCTTTCGGATGTATTCCGTTACGAACGACGAAAAAGATCTTCAGCCATATTACTCCGTTATCTCCGGGATTGACGAAAAAGTCAGCAGGCTTCGCGAAGAGTGCAGTGATTCCCCTCTTTTGCTTGCCCAGACCGACACAATCACAAAGCTGATAGAAGAAAACATTTATATATGGAACGAGCTGCTCTTCCTGAACCAGGACAATCGCGTGATAGAATACCTCCAGCAGCTGCCTGAAAAGCTTAATATCAGCCCGCAGGGGGAGCAGGAAGCAGAGAGGGGAATCCTGAAACGGGTATTCAGCCGCTCTGAAAAGAACCGCATCGATGAACAGGCACTCCTCACCGACATCAAAAGGATCGAAAAGGAGGACCAGGCTGTCAGGGAGAAGGTGAAGCAGCAGGAGTTGCAGCTCGCCGGCACCATCACCCGTATCAGGGAACAGTTCTACGACCTCACCGCCAAGATGGAGGATGAGGTCTCGGAGATTCTCAGTGCCAATGCATATGAGGCTGACCTCCTTGCAGGCAGGACATACCGCTGGCTTGCAGCATTCCTCGTCTCAGGAGTACTCCTGGCACTGCTTGTTGTATTCACCGTCAGACGGTATGTCAACAGGTCGGAGGCCTACAGCGTGGCCCTCCAGCGCTCCAGGGACGAAGCGGAAAACCTTGCGAAGACAAAGGAACAGTTCATGGCCAGCATGAGCCATGAGATTCGTACCCCCGTGACCTCGATAACAGGATTTACGGAACAGCTGCTTCAAGAGCCCCTCGGTGAGAATTCCCTCGACAAGCTCCGGATAATCAGGTCGTCATCGCTTCACCTGGAAAGAATAATCAATGATATCCTGGATTTCTCAAAGCTCCAGGAAGGGAAGATGGTGCTCGAGAAGATTCCTTTCAGTATAAGCCGGATAGCGGAGGAGGTTTATGCCATGTTCCTCGGCCAGGCCGGGAAAAACAACACGGCCCTTTCATACTCCGTTGACCCCGACACCCCTCAGGTACTGGTAGGTGACCCTTACAGGCTGAAGCAGGTAATGATCAACCTGGTCAGCAATTCGGTGAAATTCACATCGGACGGAGAGGTCCGGTTCTCGGTTGCCTGTGTCAGGCCCGGGCCGGGGGAGGTAACACTGGTCATGGAATTCACCGACACCGGAATAGGAATCGAAGAGGATAAGATAGGAAGCATCTTTGATGATTTCACCCAGGAGGAGATGAGTACGGCCAGAAGGTTCGGCGGAACCGGACTGGGACTTTCAATTGTGAGGAAGCTCATTGACCTGCAGGGAGGCAGGATAGAGTTCCGGAGCAGGAAAAACGAGGGTACAACCGTTAAATGCGGGATCCCGTTCACGGTTGGCGAAATCGGGCAGTTGAACGAGGAGGCCGGGCCACTGCTAACCGTACCCGCCGGGTTTGGAAAACTGAGGGTGCTGATTGTCGATGATGAGGAATATAACCGGATGCTCTTCAAGACTATTTTCTCAAGGTGGGGTGCAGAGTACAATGAGGCACCGGATGGCCTGACAGCACTTGAGATCATGGCAAAGGAAAGGTTTGACCTTGTCATTATGGATATGCGCATGCCGGACCTTGACGGTTCCGAAACGACGAAACGCATTCGCAATGAGTTGAATATAAGTGACTCGGTTATGCCTGTAATATGTGTCAGCGCCGGGTTTTCGGAGGGTGACATTGAGAGGTACCGCAAATCGGGAATGAATGCCTTCCTCCTGAAACCCTTCTCTGAAAGGAGCCTTGCGGAGGTTATCCTGAATGTTACTGGCCGTGACAGTGATACAGGGGAAGTGACTGCCTCCGGCTGCGAACCGGTTAAGGATCCATTCGCTGAGGGTGAACCCTTGACCGGTTCAGCTACACCAGGTGAGCCGAAGACCGATTCGCCCGCCGGGAGTATTGACCTCAGCAACCTCCGCCACATAGCCGGAGGGGACGAGAAGTTTGTAAGCGAGATGCTCGCAGGCTTCCTTCGGGATGCAGAAAAAGGAATAGGGGAGATGGCTGAACTGCTTAATACGGCTGACGGTGCAGCTATCGCGGAGATCTCCCATAAACTTGTTCCCAAATTCAGGCATGTGGGCGCCGGAGAAATGGCATCCCTGCTGGCCGGAATTGAAACCGCAGGAAGGGAAGGGGCTGACATCAGACAGGTTGAAACACTTTTCCGCCAGCTTCAGCAAGGATTCCCCTGTATCAGGAGGGAGATTGAGGATCACCTCGCCAAAATTGGCTGAAACACAGTTGCAGTTGCGGGGAAATATTTATTTTGCACCAATATGCAGGGACCAGTGATGAAAGGAAACGCAAATGGCTGAAACACATCTGAAAATCTTCGTTGTGGAGGATGATGAATGGTACAACAGGCTCCTCGTCCACACACTCAGCCTGAATGTCGATTTCGAGATCAGGAGCTTTCACACGGCGGCAGGTTTCCTGGAGGCACTTCACGAAGCACCTGACATAGTAACCCTCGATTACAGGCTGCCTGATATGAACGGGCTCGATCTGCTTAAGAAAATACGCGAGGAAAACAGCGAGGTTCAGGTAATCCTTATCTCCGAGCAGAAGGATATAGAGACTGTTGTCAGCCTGCTGAAACACGGGGTTTATGATTACATAGTCAAAACGAATGATATCAGGGAAAGGCTTCTGCTGACGGTTCAGAATATCAGGAACGGTATTGGCCTGAAACGTGAGATCAACACTCTTCGCCAGGAGGTTCAGAAAAAGTACCTGTTCCGCAACACCATCATGGGTGAGAGCGCGGCTTTAAAGGCCGTATACTCGCTTATCGGGAAAGCGCTCGATACAAACATCACAGTTATAATTACCGGCGAAACCGGGACTGGCAAGGAACTGGCAGCAAAGGCTATTCATTACAACTCGAAGCGGAAAAACAAGCCGTTTGTGCCTGTCAACGTTGCGGCAATACCTTCAGAACTTATCGAGAGTGAGCTCTTCGGTCACGAAAAAGGAGCCTTCACAGGAGCCACCTTCAGGCGGACGGGAAGGTTCGAGGAGGCTGACGGGGGAACCCTGTTCCTCGATGAAATAGGGGAGATGAATCCCGCCCTGCAGTCAAAGCTGCTGAGAGCACTCCAGGAAAAGGAGATCGTACGGATAGGGAGCAATAAAGCCGTCAAAACCGACTGCCGCATCATAGTGGCGACCAACAGGAACCTCCTTGAGGAGGTGAAAAAGGGTAATTTCAGGGAGGATCTCTATTACAGGCTGCGCGGACTCCCGATAGAACTTCCCCCGCTGAGGGACAGAGGAAATGACATCCTGATACTTGCCAGCCATTTTACCGAGAAATTCTGTGCCGAGAATGAGATTCCGCTGAAGAAGCTTTCACAGAATGCCCGGCAGAAACTGCTAGGTTACCCATACCCGGGGAACATACGGGAGCTTAAGTCAGTGGTTGAGCTTGCAGTCACCCTCTCTGAAGCCGGAACAATCGAGGCGGAAGATATTGTCCTCGACCCCGGTAATCCGCTTTCGGAAATCATGAATGAAGAGCTGACACTGCGGCAGTATGAGCTTAAGATCATCAAGGCCATGCTCAGGAAGCATAACAATGATATCAGGGACGTTGCCGCCAGGCTCGATATCGGGATCTCAACCATCTACAGGCTCCTCAGGGAAGAGAAACAACCCTGATATCTCTTCCTCCGTTTTCTCATTTTGAGAATATTATTATCAAATCGAACATCCGCGTTATGCGTGGTTGTTTATGAAGGCGTTGAATATCAATGCACTAAGGCCGGGGTATTTCCGCAGGCATACCCTTTGCAATACCTATGGCCAGAAAACCAAAATGGAGGAAAAATCATGAAAAATGAAGAGACAACTAACCGTTCCTACACCAGCGACGACAATTCAGGCATCAGCTATGCCGAAAACGCACGCAGGGACGGCATTGCCAAAGGGGCAAGGACAACAGCAATAATAAGCGTTGTGATCCTTATAGCGGCAGGGGCCGTTGCATGGCTGCTGTTCAACAGGCACCAGGAAAAACAGCTGGCAATGTTTGAAGGTGAGAGAGGCAATTACAATGAGATGCTGTCAGTCCGTGACTCAACCCTGAACGACTGGCTGCAGACCTTTACCCAGATTGAAAATGACCTGAACACCCTCAAACAGAAGGAAAAGCTGATCACAGTCAACAATTCGGACAATGTGGAATTCACCACAAGCAGGAGGGAACAGATACTTAGCGACATAAAGAGCATCAGTCTGCTGCTTGATGAAAACAGGAAGAAACTCGCATCGTTGAACGCTCAGCTGAAGAACTCGGGAAGGGAGATAAAAGGCCTCCGGGAGATGATAGCAGGACTTGAGGCTAAAATTGAGACCCATGAGAAGGAGATAGCTGACCTTACCCGGACTGTCAATGAGAAGGATGTAAAGATCGGGGAGCTCAATACACTCACTGCTGACCTTCAGAATACAGTCACCGCAAGGGAGGAGGTAATAAGCACTCAGCAGGCAGAGATGAACAAAGCCTATATCGCCTCTGGCAGTTACAGGGATCTGAAAGAAATGGGAATTGTTTCAAAGGATGGCGGATTCCTCGGACTGGGCCGGACCGAGTCACTGGTGAATGACATTACTGACAGCCTTTTTGCCCTGATTGACATCACCCAGCTGAAATACATTCCGGTAAATTCCAGGGATGCAAAGCTGATTACGGAACACCCTACAGGCTCATACGAGTTCGTCCGCGAGGGTGACGACAAGATCGCCAGCATCGAGATAAAAGATCCCGAACAGTTCTGGAAGATATCGAGGTATGCGGTTGTGGAACTGAAGAAATAGAACCGTACGGCCGGGAGTTCCAGGTGGAATTTCCTTCATTGCATCAATATATACCCCGGGACAAAAGAACTGACAATCAACAGCAAAGGTTAAAATGAGACCACGAAACGCTGCAGGATGTAAGGGGGAGTGGCCCGGGACCTGAAAGAGACGCCGAAAGGCGTCTTTTTTTTCTCTGTTTTCCGCCGGCTTGACTTGATACGGGTTATAGCTTATCTTTGTGATAACGGTCACCATAACGTAAAATCAATCCTCATGAAAGAGCTGATACACATAAGGACTGAATGCTACTCCGGTTACCGGGATGACGAAACCCCTAAGTGTTTCATGTGGCAGGGCATCAGGCACGAGGTGAAGGAGGTAATCGACCGGTGGTACCAGTGGGATCCGGAGCAGAAGCACCCTGTATCTGATTATTTCATGGTTGAGACCTCTGAAGGTGAACAGTACATCCTGAAGCATGAACTGGAGCACAACAGGTGGTATCTCTGCAGACCTGGCGGCGAATGTGATAAAGAGAAAACTATATGAAATACCTGAATCTTCTTTTGTTTGCCGGAATGATAGTCATGAACTACCTGGCAAATGCTCTCCCCCTTAACGGAAAAACTACCGGGGCACTCTCCGATGCCTATCCGAACCTCTTCGTGCCAGCAGGCGTCACATTTTCGATCTGGGGGGTGATATACATCCTGCTTGTCACGTTCTGCGTCATCCAGTTCACCACATCGCACCAGGCGGTCATCTCACGCATTGCATGGCTCTTCGGAATAACCTGCATCTTCAACGCACTCTGGATTGTCGCCTGGCACTATGAAAGACTGCCGCTGTCACTCATCCTTATGCTGGGATTGCTGGTTTCACTCATATGGATCAACCTCTTCATAAAGGATCTGCCGGCAGGGTTCATAAAGGCTGCCTTCGGGATATACCTTGGGTGGATCTGCATAGCAACCATTGCCAACGTTACTGCCCTGCTTGTCAACTATGGCTGGGGTGGTTTCGGGATCAGTGAAGAAACCTGGACAATAATCATGATAGCCGCCGGAACACTGATAGTTTCACTTACTGTCTGGCGACTCGACAACCCGTTTGTCGGACTTTCAGTTGTGTGGGCATTTGCGGGCATAATGATCAAGCGGCAGGCCGATTACCGGGTAATCCTGGTGACAGCAGCAATCGCTGCAGCTGTTGTGGCAGCGGTCCTGGTGGTTGTCTTTTTCAGGAAGAGGCTGGGACTGGCATAGAAGAGCCTTCAGGGATCTGCCATTTGCAAATTCCGGCTTTAAGGAGTGGCGGCCTGCAGCAAGCCATTCATGGATCACTGATCAAACCTTTTTATCGGTCAGGTGTTTCTCAGTTGACTTTACTACATCGAAAGCAAAAGGAATATGAAGATAAACAACAACTCGGAGATCTTCGCACCGGAGGTGCAGATGGAAGGCGCATTCAATGTCAGGATGAAGATCCTCATTGGCCCTGACGACGGATCGGGCAACATAATAATGCGTCATTTCTTCGTTGCCCCCGGAGGCAACACCCCGTTTCACAACCACAACTATGAGCATGTGATAAAGGTCGAACGGGGGCGTGGCATCGCCGTGGATGAGAAGGGAGTTGAACATGAGGTGGCAGAAGGTCAGAGCCTGTTTGTCAGGCCGGGCGACCTTCACCAGTTCAAAAACCCGTTCGGGGAGACCTTTGAGTTCCTCTGCATCATCCCCAATCCCGCCAGACAGCAATAGCCCTTGCACTATTGCCTGCTGTGTCATTTTGAAAAATGCCGCGATCGTCATAACTTCGATCCGGAATCATTAAACACGGACATATGGTATCACATGAAATCGACTATCGCATCTTCGGCGATGACATTCAGTTTGTAGAGATAGATCTTGACCCGAATGAGACAATCGTTGCAGAGGCCGGCACCATGGTTTACATGGAGCAGGGTATAACATACGAGACAAGGATGGGTGACGGCGCATCGCCTGAACGCGGAATGATGGACAAGCTCTTCCAGGCAGGCTCAAGGTTGCTTACCGGTGAGTCTCTCTTCCTTACACACTTTACAAACAGGGGTTCCGTGAGGAGCAAGGTGGCCTTCGCAGCTCCCTATCCGGGAACCATCATCCCCATTGACATGCGTACAGTAAACGGCAATATTATTGTCCAGAAAGACGGTTTCCTCTGTGCTGCCTACGGCACGAAGCTGTCAGTGACCCTGAACCGGAAACTGGGCGCGGGGCTACTCGGTGGCGAGGGATTTATCCTGCAGCGCCTCGAGGGTGACGGAAAAGCATTTGTCCATGCCGGCGGAACAGTCATCGAGAGGCAGCTAAACGGCGATACGCTCCGGATAGATACAGGATGCATTGTGGCCTATGAGCCGTCACTCGATTTTGATATAGAGACCAGCGGCAGCCTCAGGACGATGGTATTTGGCGGCGAAGGGATCTTCCTGGCAACCATGCGCGGCACAGGCAAGGTGTGGCTGCAGAGTATGCCCATCCGGAAGCTGATCCGGGCCCTCTCACCAATGGGGCCCAACAGGGGCAAGGAGGCCCAGGGTCTGCTCGGAAACCTGTTCCAGTAGCGACAGTTGACCGAGGACTATCAAAAAGTACGGCAGGTCTTGCCGTAACAGACAGTCTCCGGCTCGCCGCGACGCTGGATCGAATTGACCGGGATCGAGTTCCATGGCAATGGTTCCCGCGTGGTATAGAGATAAAACAGGTCCTCCGTAAGGAGAACGTTGATATTGTAGAAGTCTGAATGGTACGGCCTGCGCCAGCCTGCCGGAACAACCTCGCCGCCGGTAAGCAGCGCCACCCTTGTCAGCGCCGTCTCAGCAAGGCTCACTGATGAGGGTACAGGGTGATCAAACCATGAGGCATAAATCCGCTGAAAATCCCCGGCATCAGACTCTGTCCAGCGTCCGTCATCACCGCGGAACGTCCTCACATAATCTGCCATGGTATTCATCACTTCACCCCATGACGGGTCGCTCTCATAAAGCATGCTTACCGCCATCAGCAGAGCCGCGGCATCGGACAGGTAACCCTGTCTCTGCAGCACGCCGTCGTAAGATGAATGGGCCAGCGATGTGCCATCCCAGAATGTTTCAAGCAGCTTCCATGTCAGCGTAGCTGCCTGAGCCTCCGGCTCAGGTCTGTCAAGCATGCGTCCGGCCTGTGTCAGCGCCGCGGCCGTAAGTGCATTAAGGCCGCTGAGTATTTTGTCATCACACGAGGGCTGCCTGCGCTGCTTCCTTACTGCCAGAAGCTTCTCCTCAATCTCCTCAACCTGCCCTGCATTCTTCCTTACAAGATGATTGAGCCCCTCGAAGTTGCCACGCTCGGTTATATCATAAACCCCGCTGAAACTGTCCAGTTCCTCAGGTGTCAACAGCGCAGTCAGTTCAGTCATGCTCCAGAGGTAGGTTGCACCCTCCCTGTGGTTTGTATCAGCATTGAATGCGGTGACATACATGCCGTCGCGGAGGAAGGTTTCGTCAAGGCACCGGACTATCTTCTCCGCCATCCCCCGGTAGCGCTCCAGTCGCGTCACCCTGAATGCAAGTGAGTAGCTCCACAGCGCCATCGCCTGGTCATAAAGCATCTTTTCAAAATGCGGGATGGTCCATTCGCGGTCAACGCAGTAACGGAAGATACCGCCCTGCAGATGGTCATTCAGTCCCCGCATCATCATCGCATCCAGTGTTGCTGTCACCATTTCACTGAAAAGGGCATGGTCATCAGGATTGCCTCCCGGGTGGCCTTCTGCACCGGTTTCCATCAGGGAATCCGCTCCCCTTCCATCGGCTGCCATCCTGTAAAGCATAAAAAGCAGTGTTGAGTGAGGTGGAAACTTCTGGCCGAAGCCGAATCCGCCGTTCTCACTGTCAAAAAACTCCGAAAGATTTTCAGCCAGACGGTCAGCATCTGAGTGAGGGGCCTCCTGTTCAGGCATATTGAAAGGAACAATCCTTTCAGCCTGGCTCTCCAGGAACCCGGTCACAGCCCTGGAGATATCAAGAAGGGAATAACGTTGTCCCGCAGTGCGGGCCGGCGCATATGTCAGCGCATGTACAGGCTTAAGATCATGGGTGAGGAAAACATTCAGAGGCCATCCGCCGCTGCCGGTCTGTGCCTGCATGAATGTCATCAGGTACTGGTCTATGTCTGGCCGCTGTTCACGGTCAACCTTTACCGAAATAAAATTTGAATTCAGAAAATCAGCCGTCTCCCGGTCAGAGAAGGCTTCGGCCGCCATCACATGGCACCAGTGACACGTGGCATAACCTACCGAAACAAGCAATGGCTTTTTCTCTGCTGCCGCATATTCAAGTGTCTCACTGCTCCATTCCTGCCACCAGACCGGGTTGCCGGCATGCTGGTGAAGGTAGGGGGATGACGCCCTGTCAAGGTTGTTTCGCTGAAAAGCGCTGTGATTATTCATTCCACCTGACATTCACAATGATCTCATTTCGTCTTCCAATTCCTTCCCGGACCGTACCATTGTGTATTTCTGTTTTTCAGTTTCTCCAAATGCCATGATTGTAATTGATTGCAGCGCCAGAAGCGCTGATACTGCTAATGTTACCTGCCATATATTCTTCATTGACCGGTTGATATGGTTTATTGAACATTAAACAATCAGGCTGGCAGATAGTTTACCGGGTATGGCGAGTCGTTTCCCCTGACATCCGAAGGAAGCGGGAATCATTGTCTGGAATGCCCCTGTGGGAATCCCGCGGCAAACCTTGAAGGGTGATTTATTAACCCGAATATTTGCTGTATTCGTCTATTTTCTGCTGCAACCTCTTCTCGAGGTATTCATTGGCGCCGTGAAGTACCTTTAGTATCTGCTGGGCATCGTACAGGTAATCCTTTATATGGCTCTTGCTCCAGCTCTTCGGCGGCGCCTGGAGATTGGTTATCCGGTCAGCAAGCTTGACTGCTCCTGCCTCCCTCGGGCACTTCCTGATCTTCGCCAGGCTGTCAGACAACCTGTATTCCTTCAGGAGCTTAGGATCACCTGTCAGGGCCCAGACACCTTCGGCAATATCCTTCCCGAAAACCATCTCAATCTCCTGGCGGGTGGTCTGTGTGTCCTCTATAGTGTCATGAAGCAGAGCCAGCTGAAGCGCATATCCGAGGTCAAAACCGTGAGTCTTTCGGGCAGCCATGAAAATCTCCATTGCAACATTGCTCAGATGAACAACATAAGGGATTTTTGATCCTTTTACCTTCTGCGCACCGTGTTTCTCCGCCGCAAATTTTATCGTCTCCTGATAAATTGTCTGAATATCAGCCATATATAGTTGAAGAGTTAGACTGGATGAAGATAATGAAAAATTTGCTGACATTTTACTGAACAAAAAAAGTCATTATTCGAAATCTTTAGAAAGCGATCATTGATTGTTATCTGCAGATCATTTATACACGGCCACAATACCTGGAATCATTTGCCTGCCGGCAATTATTTTTCCGCACTTGACTTGCCTCGCACCGTTGCCTAACTTTACAATCAGAGAGAGAAAAAATGAAAACACTTAAATTTATTTGTGCCTTTGCTGCTATCATTGTATTGCAGCTGAACGGATGGGGGCAGGATTACCCTTTCCTTGAGAACTCAGGCAGTCTTTCTGCCGTTGAGCCGGGTAGCGGTATCACTTCCCCGGTAACAGTCACCGTGATATATGATAACTATGTTCATACTGAAGGTATGACCCCGGACTGGGGATACTCCATAGTCATTGAAGGACTGGATAAGACAGTGCTGTTTGATACCGGCACCAGACCGGAAATTTTCAGGTCAAATTTCCTGAAGACAGGTATTGATGCAGGCTCAACAGATCTGCTGGTGTTTTCACATGAGCATCCTGATCATGTGGGAGGCCTCCCCGCCTTTTCTGCAATTAAGACAGGCATACCTGCTGTCATTCCGCATTCATTTACCCGTCCGGTCATATCCTCAATTGTAAATGCAGGATATAAACCCCTCCTCGTCGGTGACGCCGCCCTGATATGCAATAACCTGTACACATCAGGGGAATTTGATTACCAGATCGCAGAGCAGTGCCTGGTACTGGATACAAAAGAGGGACTGGTTGTAATGACCGGCTGTGCCCATCCGGGAATAGTTAGTATGCTCAGGGAGATAAAACAGGCCTTTAACAAGGATATTATTTCCGTTTTCGGCGGGTTTCATCTGATGGAGAAATCAAAATCTGAAATGGAGGCGATAATCACTGAGATGAAATCACTCGGGGTGGTCAGGTGCGGTGCCACACACTGTACAGGCGACATGCAGATCAGGATGTTCCGGGAGGCCTTCGGCGAAAACTACTTTGAACTCGGAGCCGGGAACAAGATAGTCTTTAATTGAATCTTCCCTGGACAATATTCCGCAACCTGCCGCCGGAACAATTAAATGCAATTCAATGTTTCTCCCTTATGGGAGGTACTGTTTTATACGACGGCGAGTGCAGCTTCTGCAGCAGCCAGGTCAGGTTCATCCGCAGGCATGACAGGAGGAACCGCTTCCGGTTTGTGCCGCTGCAGTCAGAGGAGGGGAGGAGCCTGCTTCGTTCCGCGGGACTCCGGGAGAATGACCCTGACACAGTGGTTTATGACAGCGGTGAAAGGGTTGAGGTTCGTTCGTCCGCCGTGCTGAAAATTCTGGGTGAACTTGGCGGAGCATGGCGCCTTATAAGGGTACTGCTTATCATACCTTCCGGCTTGCGTGATTTTTTCTACAGGCTCATTGCACGCAACCGTCACCGTCTGACGTCGGGAAGCAGAAGTTAACCGGAATCTGCTTAAATTGCATCAAATAATCAAAGCCATGATCCTTAGTACCTGCGGACTCAAATGCGATGAATGCGAGTTCTACAACAAAACATGCGCCGGTTGCCGTAGTGTCAGGGGCGCAACCTTCTGGGCAGTGGAGATGTTGCCTTTGAAAGTCTGCCCGCTGTATGACTGCGCTGTAAATCAGCGTGGTTATAAAGACTGTGGCGAATGTGCCGAACTGCCGTGTGCCACATTTCTGCAGATGAAAGACCCAGCCATCTCTGACGAAGAGCACCAGCGGATGATTGCAGTAAGGGTTGACCTGCTGAAGACCGGGGCTAACTGACTTATTCAGCCTCCCTGCCGGAAATGGAGGAGATCAACCGAAAATCACTGCTCTACAAGAGCGGCCTCGGCTTCTGGTGCATTAATCATGTCCAGGGATGCAGCCACGGATGCCGTTACCCGTGCTATGCCTGGATGATGGCACATTCACGCGGGCGCGTGGAAACCTACGACGACTGGTGCCATCCCGTCCTCGTGGCCAATGCGGAGGAACTCCTGGGAAAGGAGCTGGCAAGGATGAGAAACCGGCCGGATAACATCCATCTCTGTCTGACGACAGATCCCTTCATGTACGGTTACCCTGAAGTGACCGCACTCACCCTCCGGCTGATCGAACTTGTTAACTCATACGGAATAACCTGTTCCACCCTCACCAAGGGTGTAATGCCGGTGGAACTCGCTGACTCCGCCAGGTATTCCCCGGAAAACACCCTCGGGATAAGCCTGGTATCCCTTAATGAAGATTTCAGGAAGAAATGGGAGCCAGGTGCTTCCCCGTACAGCAGCCGCATTGGCGCATTACGCGAACTCCACGATCTGGGCTGCACAACACTGGTTCATATCGAGCCTTACCCCACGCCAAACATAATCAGCCAGAGCCTGCCTGAAATCCTTGAAGCAGTTGAGTTCGCTGATGAGATTTGGTTCGGAGGCTGGAACTACAACAATATTGTAAAGCAATATCCTGACTACCAGGAGTTCTACAGGGAGCAGTCGGCCATCGTCAGCCGCTTCCTCTCATCCCGGCGCCATTGACAATCATCACCACATGACTCTCGGATTGTGGTGCAAATCGACGAACCGAACCGCCGACAGGCGGTGAGCTCACCGAAGGTAAACCCTGCATCCGCAGGTTGGCGGACCGGGGCATTCGGACTTCCCTCCAAATGCCTTATCTTTATACTCTGTTTACCGAACGGTATGAGTCATTGCATCCATAGATACCTCATGGCACTGGTATTCCTGTCAGTCTCCTCCGCAGTATTGATGTCCCAGCCGTGGTACGTATCCACAACCGGCTCAGATTCGAACACCGGCACCCTCAGCAGTCCTTTCAGAACCATCGAAAAGGCTGTTTCTGTTGTCAAAACCGGCGAAACAATATATGTCCGCGGAGGCACATACAACCTCACAGCAACAATAACACTTGGCAAAAGCGGTGCTGAGAACTCACGTATCTCACTCCTGGCGTACCCGGGCGAGACACCTGTCCTCGACTTTACCGCACAGGCCCTCAGTGGCAGCAACAGGGGCATCGTGCTGACAGGCAACTGGTGGCACATCAAAGGCCTCGGGATAACCGGTGCTGGTGATAACGGCATGCTTATCAGCGGCGGCAGCAACAACCTCATCGAACAATGCAGCTTCTGGCGCAACCGCGACAGCGGCCTCCAGATTGACAACGGGGCATCTGATAATTTCATCCGTAACTGCGACTCATACTTCAATGCCGACCCTCCCGACTACGGTGATGCTGACGGCTTCGCGCCGAAGCTTACAGTGGGGAGCGGAAACCACTTCTACGGCTGCAGGGCATGGCGCAACTGCGACGATGGCTGGGACGGTTACCTTCGAGGTGCCAACGATGTCACCACCACCCTCGAGTACTGCTGGACCTTTGGGAACGGCTACTTTGAGGACGGGACCGATGCAGGTGAGAATGCAAACGGCAACGGATTCAAGATGGGGGGCAGCGACGATAAAACGCTGATGCATAATTTTATCCTTAAGAACTGCCTGGCTTTCGGAAACAAGGCCAAAGGATTTGACCAGAACAACAATAAAGGTTCGATGACCCTTTACAACTGCACGGGCCATGGCAACCTGGTCGACAATTACCGCATCACCCAGGCACTTGAACCGGGAAAGATCCTTACACTCAAGAACTGTGCTGAGCTGGGAGGCAAGGTGAGCATCGGTTCCTTTGCGGTCCAGGAAAAGAACAGCTGGCTCCCGCCTTTCGTTGTCACGTCAGCCGACTTTCGCAGCACAGACCCAGCCGGCGCCACAGGTTCGAGGAAAAGCGACGGCTCCCTTCCACATATGGAATACCTGCACCTGGCAGTGGGAAGCGACTTGATTGATGCAGGGGTGAACCTCGGCCTTCCTTTCGCCGGCACAGCCCCTGACCTCGGATGCTTTGAGACCGGCCTGACAGCAGCCGCTGATGCACCCCTCGCGGGGAAGACGCTCATCTATCCGAACCCGGTTGCCACTACAGGCTACATCCGGTTTAATGCTCCCACAGGCGGCAGGTGCGAGATAAGGCTATTTGATGCAACCGGCAACCGTGTGGCCACACTCGCCAGCCTTCAGGTTGAACCGGGAGAAAATACAGTGCGACTTGATTTAAGCAATATTCGCAACGGGATCTATATCTGCGAGTTGAAAATCAATTCAGAACGGGTTTTTGTCGGCCGCCTGGTGAGAACAGACATCCCGGACTGAAAAGAACTCTGCCGGATGTCAGAGCAATTTCAATGCTGACCCGGGCCACCTTACCGGCTAAACCAGCCAGTCAGTGGCTGCAATTTTTCCACATTTTGGTACTTTAAGAACAATCTTTGGGACGTCTGGTAAAACAGGTTCTTAAGAAATTGCAGAACTATGCATTAGAAATGGGGTGACTTTGATTGACCTGAATCATGTATTGGTCAGCGAAAACAGTTCCACATATTACCAACTAAAAAATCACGGAAATGGAAAGCAGAGTACTCAAAAGGATTTTACTCGTTTCTGCACTGATTGCCATTGCATTTGCGGGTTTAGGATCACCTGAGGGTGATGACCTGATGCCGGTTACCACATCTTCGCCGAAGGCAAAGGCACTGTACCTTGAAGCTATCGACCAGGTTTTTGAAAAGGGAGACCAGGTAAAATGCACCGAGTTGTTGAAGAAGGCCCTTGAGATTGACCCGGATTTTGCGCTTGCCAATACTTGGTACGCTTTTATGGGCATCGGGAGCCTTGAGCAGGAGAAGTATCTTGCTGCAGCACTCGCACAGGCTGATAAGGTATCCGTTCCGGAAAAGCACTTCGTAAGATCTTATTCAGCTTTTGCAAAAAGAAACTATGACGAAGCGGTCAGTGAAATGAAGGCTGCAGTTGAGGCAGCCCCGGGTGACAAATACGTCCTGTTTCACATGGCCAATATTCTTGGGAATATCGGGAAGTACTCCGAGGCACTCGATTATGCAAAGCTTAGCTCTGAAAAGGATCCGAAGTTTGGTACAGCCCTGGACTATCAGGGTTTTCTGCTCCGCAATCTCAAACGGCCGGAAGAATCAGAAAAAGCCTTTATCAGGGCCATCGAACTCAACCCGGCCAATACTCAGTTTCTGAATGATTATGCACAGCTTTTGAGAAGCCAGGACAGGATCGATGAAGCGATCAGTATGCACAAAAAGGCCCTCTCAATAAGGCAGGACTATCTCTCCAACCTCTATCTCGGTCATTGCTACGTGGCAAAGGATAATTACCCGGAAGCCAGAGAGCAGTATCTCAAAGCCAAAGAGGCCTCCTATACAAACGGGCAGAAGAGTTCTTGCCTGGAATCAGTCGGCTATACAAACCTCTATGAAGGCAACCTGCCGGAAGCACTTGCAGCATTTGACAGGATGGCAGACTTTGACAGGCAGTCACCCGGAATGAATGCCGGAATAATAAATGCTGATATCGATAAGGCGTATAGCTGCATTTTATATGAGGAATATGAGAAATATAACCGGTATCTCGCTGATATGAGAGAGCACACTAAAACGCTTGATCTGACGGAATCTGACAGGTCACTATTCAATATGTACGGAAATATCGTTGAATGCTTCCTGTATGCATACAAAGGCGATACAGAAAAAGCGCAGTTGTCCCTGAACCGGTTTGAGGAAAGCCTCAGCGACAGGCAGAAGGATCTGTATAAATCAGATATAATGGAAGTTAAAGGACTTATTGATTATCATAAGGGTAATTACGCTGAAGCGATTGCAAGCCTTGAGCAGGCTGGAACCATGGCACTGTATTGTGCAGGACTGGCTTACGAGAAGCTTGGCAATAAGGAAAAGGCCAGGGAGACTTATCAGAAGATCTCAGACAATAAACTTACCGGTTTCGAACTTGCTGCCACAAAACCTTTCGCAAGAAAGCGGCTGGCACAGCTTTAGGTGATTGCCCTGCGGGGACATATAATAAGGTCATTCAGGCTAAGATTGAAGCTGGAGAAGCACCCGGCTGGCGCGGTTTTTGTTGACATTTGCCATACCGGGTGTCTTTTACCGGCCTAACCTGAAATGAAATGAAGAAATGCTTCGCCCTCCTGGCGCTGGTTCTATTTGTAACCGCCTCCGGCCTTGCCCAGGAGAAGATAAGAAAATCGGTCTTCGGGGCGAGCACCGGCGTATCAGTTCCTTATAAAGAGTTCGCTTACAAAACATTCCGGTACGATGCCGGATTTGCTGCACCGGGACCCAACCTGAAGGCGGAATACCAGTATTACGGTAATTATTTTGGATTCTCATCAGGCATCGGATATTCAAGTCTCTTCTTCAATGAAAAAGCATACCGGGCTGAATATGACCGCACCCTGAACGGCTACGGTACCAACACGGTTTCAGCAGGCAATTACCAGGTGCTGGAGATCCTCGTCGGATTCATACTTAAATTACCGGAGATAAATCATACCGATGTCATGCTCCTCTTCCACCTTGGATTTGCCAAGAGCGTTCACCCGGATCTTGTTGTCACCAACTCTGAATACGGAGTAATAAACAGTATAGGCAGAAATGCCGGGGAATGCCCTGCCGCAAACGCCGGCATCAGGGTAAACCACTGGCTGAATGAAAAATACGGTGTATCATTCAACTGCAGCCTGAGCTCAACCACCCCTTCATTCGGGGACAGTACAGGACCGGGCGGAAGCTTCCTGATGCCAGTAAAATATGCAAACATCAATGTCGGGTTTGTCATGAATCTTAAATCTCCCTCACTATGAAAAGAACGGCATTCCTGCTTATTATTCCACTTCTTTTCAACTCATGCGGAGGCCACAGGCTAAATTATGACAAGGGAATCATTCCTCCGGTTCCCGTAAATTTTTCCGGGGTCAATTCCACATATGATGACTACAACTCGATGCTTCATATATCCTGGAGCGAAAGCAGCTTCAACCTGATTTTTTCAACGAACCGGAATTCTCCGGCAACCGGGTTTGATTTCATATGTTACGGAGGAAATATAGTGTTTGACCTTACTGACGGGGAATTCACCATGAACGCACAGTGGAAGGAAAACAGCCTTGTTGAAGCTGTCAACAGCAGCAGCAATGAATTTGGTCCCTTCTTCACGGCTGACTACCCTGATTATTTCCCCTGGAAAAGTACGGGAGAGGAGAGGTTCTTCTACTGCAGTGACCCTTATGGGAACCTTGATATCCTTTGCTGTAAATATGAACTTGGCGATGGAGTATTCACACCGCTGGGGGATCCATTCCCCCTGACCGCTCTCAACACAGACAGCGATGAGGGTTACCTTTCAATTCATTCAGACGGCACTTCCACTGACAGGGAGACTGTTTATTACATGTCTGACCGGGGCGGCACGTTCGACATCTGGTCAGCAACAGGCGAGGCAGGAAAGCTGATTAATGAGTCGTCCGCCGTCACTGTCACAATGGTCCCGGAGGTCAGCAGCACAGCTGACGACAAGTGCCCGTTTATCTGCGGAGACCTGATGGTGTTTGCCTCTGACAGGGCAGGAGGGCATGGCGGCTTTGATCTCTGGTACTCCGTTTACAGCAGCCTGGGGTGGTCGGCGCCCGTGAATATGGGTGATGACATCAACACTGAATATGACGAATACCGGCCGATGGTTGTATCAACCGGTGAATGGTTTATAAATGACCTGATGATCTTCTCCTCCAACCGCCCCGGCGGCCTCGGCGGCTTTGACCTCTATTACGTCGGCATTCCAAAGAGATAGAAGGGCGCTGCAATCAACAATGTTGTTAGCCTTCAAATGCAATCGCAAGTAAACACCTGATTTTTATTTCGTTGCACATCTATTCTCAAAGCATATTCTGATTTATGTACCTTTATAAGCGATTTTACGTCTGTTTTATGCCTCATTTTACTGTCATAAAAAGGTACATTTTATTCATGAACATATAATCTGCCTCAGCGTTAAAAAATTTCAAATTTTTTTTTTGGTGGAGGTCATATGCATGTTGCACCTACACTCCCATATATTTATAATAAATTTATGGTTCACAAAAGTTACGGATACGAATGTCTTAGGGAAATGCCCCCAATACCCGAGGGTGTCCCGGGGGTAGTAGACTGAGTATGGTATCAGGTGGCGTACTTTACAAATTGGTTTAACTTTCCTCTATTTAAAACGTGAATAATAGTGGACAGGACCATCAAGATAAGCCTCACTAAAAATCAAGGTACTATTTTCAAAGTAAAAGTGTGAAGTGATTACTGTACTGGTTAAAACATCGCCATACTGGTCGGTTGTAATAGCATAACTTGACGTACCAATTAACAATCCATTTTTATATTCTTTAACCGTGCCATTGTCAGAAAATTCAAGAGCCATTGAAAATCCAGCAGTCTGAGGATTGGTTTCCTGTCCTACCATTGGAAGAATGGTTTTTACCCATTCCCATTTACCAATTACTTGTTCAGGTAGAGATTCTTCATTCTTTTTACATCCGCCTATAGATATAATGATTAGTAGAATGAATATTAACCTTTTCATGAGATTAGTATTAACGTTAATGTTTGAATGGAATCGTTAGGTCAATAATGACAACTACCTCTCCTCCCATGCAGTAACTACCATGAGCATTGTCTTTCGAATATTTTACCCAATATTCATTACCCTCTTTTAATGTGATATTAAAGTCATTGATATTTATAGGTTCTAAATATGCATTACTTTTTTGTAAAAACACAAGTCCGCAAGCATCCAATCCAGTAAGGTCTTTTAAAATAACTGATTCATATCCTTCTGGTGGAATTAAGTCTTCTTTCTTGCATGAAAAAATTAATAGAAAGAAGAAAAATAATATTGCTATTTTTCTCATAGTATTTGTTTTAGTGTTAGAATATTCGCACAAAATTCATACCAACTACATCTGATTTTTTTGTCATTTTAAATTTATATTCCCCAATTTACATAATTAAAGCGAATTCCCTTTAAATTTTAATTAAAACGGCAACAAAAAAGTGCGCCATTTATTTGGTTTTTCCGCAATAATAGTGTATTTTTAATGTGTGAATAAAAAGGCATCAATCATGAAGATAAAATACAACAGAGTTTCCACCATCCAGCAAAGCGGTAACAGGTTTGATTTGGATAACTATACCTATGACCTGACTTTGCTTGATAAAGTAAGCGGGAGCATTCCATTTATGGAACGTCCGAAAGGAAAAGAAGTGGTTCAGTTGGTTGAGGCGGGTAAAGTATCGGATTTAGTCGTTGAGGAATTCTCACGGCTCGGCAGAAACACAGGTGATGTCATACGGACGTTGGAGTGGCTGGAAGAGAAGGAAGTGAACGTTCATATCCTCAACAACGGACTGCAAAGCCGACCAAATGGCAAGAAGAACCCAATATGGAAAATGATATCTTCAGTCATGTCCAGCCTGTACGAAATGGAATTGGAAAACATCAAGGAACGGACGATGATGGGCAGAATGGTGTATATCCAGAGGGGTGGCAAACTCGGCAGACCCGAAGGAAGTAACGAAAATGAACGTCAATTCCTCAACAAAGAGAAAAGCCAAGAAATCATGAAGTATTTGAACAAGAAGCGCACTATTAGGGAGATTTGCAAAATCACCTCTACCAGCAACAAAACCATCATCAAGGTTAGGCGTATCGGTGTAAAATATGGTATGTTGCAACCAACCGAATAAATTTAATAATCTTCGAAGTTTCACACGTAGGGGGCACATTCGTGTCCTCTGGCGCAAAAGGACGGTAAAATCACCGTTATTCTGCCAAATTTGTATCGGAAATTGTGGGCATCCTCAACTATTAATGCAACATCTTCCTCGCTTATTTCGAAAATTACGACCATTTTAGTACATGTTTCTGAACCTCATCAGGTGCATTTTTTTTGTTTCTGTATTTATTATGAAAATGCAGATTTATGATTGAGGTAAGTAATGAAACAAAAATTGGCAACGGTCAACGTTTGGAAACTATTGGCAGGATGCTCAAGGAAATACGTTATTCAGACGGCAGGAATCAGGATGAATTCTCTGAATATGGTGCAACCAGACGCCAAATACAACGTGGAGAACATGGTTTAAATTTGACACTGACCAGTCTGTTTAATTTACTGGATTGTTATGGGTATACCCTTCGTGAATTCTTTGAAGACATGGAATGAAATCAACAAAATTTGTTGATGTTGAGGAAAAATCCTTGACAAAAAGCCTCATCTGTATTAAATTTGCGGTGGCTACATCATAAAGCATATTCGTTTGAGAATGGTGAGTAGGTGTAGTTACCAACTGTAAGAAGCAAAAACTGTAGTTGAACACACTGTAATAGACCACCACTGTAAAGCAAAATCACTGTAACATTCATTACTGTAGGAATTTAGCACATCGCTAAATCATTTTCACGTTCTTTTCAACCAAATCCATAGGTTGACTCTCTTCGAACGATGGCAAATTCCCGCAACCATTATTGGAATCCCTGTCAAAGTCAAGACTGTTACATAGTGGTTAATATTCACGATAAGATGAGGCAGAGGTCAACTCCAATACTGCCTCAACAACATGGAGAATAAAAACATCTTATCGTTGCATGTTAGTAAGCAGAGGACGGTTATTATTAGCGTTTAAAACCAAGTGGGTGCTCTGGTAATTGAAGTCACCAACTCCCGACCACATCAGTTAATAGTAACTGCTGCCAAAACATCCAGTTGATGGTGGTATACTGGATTACCTACTAAATAGGTGGGGGTGCAAATGCTGATGCTTACCGCTTACAAGGTTCAATGATGCAAAATTATTTGAAATTGTAATGAATATCTCTTGGTCATATGAGTGTTATTATCAATAATGCGTATAATTTGCTTAATAACAATCAATTAGACTGGTCTGCCAACAATTACGCTGCTGTGGGTGGATGGGGGATATAAAGGCTTCGTATATCCGATATCCAAACAATACTTTGAACCCCAAGTCTTTCCGACAAGCAACATTAATCAGTGTTCACATAAACTTGTTTATAAACTACCCATCATTTCAGCCTTTTCATCAGTCAATACAGCAACATAATATTGTATTGCCGTTAAACTGTGTTTGGTCATTTTTGCAATTTGCTCAAGAGAATATTTCCCTGTTGCAAATAACAGGGTAATTGCTGCTTTACGAGCAAGTCTTGTCGTAAAGAGATTATATAGTTTTTCTGTTCTAACCTCTTGCGTTTTTGCGTTTGCTCTGCTGTCGAGTTGCACAATTTCACGGTTAAGTCCAAGTTTCTCAGCCAACTCACGAAGAGCGGCTCTATAATCTATATCCGTTCGGAATTTCAATTTGTCAATATTGAATTCTATTTTCTGAAGTATGGGTAATAGTTCTGCATGCAGTGGAGAGTCTATCATTTTCCCAGTTTTTTTTGTAGTAATGTAACAGTAATATTTACCGTTTACCTGTTTAAAGGAATCCTTGGTTATCAAGTTCAGTTCAGAAACCCGTAATCCACCAAGCAGAGTTTGTAGAGTGAATAATGTCGCAGCACGTATTAATTTTTCTGGCAGTTTCGTATCATAAACTGCATTACGTATTTTATTTAACTCTGCTGATGTTATGCTCCAGACATTATCTCTCTCATTATTGACAAATTTAATATGAGCATAACTCCTGTTGCCTTTCACTAATTTAAATTGCAGTGCCGAATCATCAATAGGATATTCAAGTTCTTTAAGTGCTTTGAGGTATATGCGTACTTCTTTAGTCATGTTATCAATAGTCTTAACGGAATAGTATTCTTCTTTGCCTGCTTTTGTCCGCTTTCTTGGCTGGTCAATCATGAATCGGGTGAAACTATCGAACGCCTTTTTATCAAATTTTACAATAGGGTAATCATTGACACCAATGGATTTACACCACTTAGTGAAATTCGGTATGATGGTTTCTTTTCTGCAAGTTTCAAAGTTATGCAGATTCAGACCTTCCATAAAACCAGTTGCCTGATACATGCCAATACTTAACAGGAATTTATTATGCTCAAGTGCTTCCCGCTGGTTTTCTTCCAGACTTTGATTCAGATATTTGAAAAACTGGTCTGCATCTTCGGCATCTGTCACCTCAGTAAAAAATGAGAACACATCTGAGAACCTGCGGTACAGAAAATCTTCAACAGTTGGTTTATTAATTGGAATGTTAAGGTAATTAAGAAACTGCATTACGTAGCGTAACTGTTCTTTCAGTTTATTCAAACGTGCATTGATTAAATTTGCGTCTGCCCTGCCAACGCATACTCCTTTTTTCATGTGTTGTGGCTTCAGGTGCAGCAGTTTCAGATTACCATCCTTGGCACTGATTCTTAAAGGCTTATCCGTGTAATTGCGAATTTCCAATTGCACTTGACAATTATCAGAAATTTTTGTGCTATTTTTGCCGTAGACTCGTAAACGGGCACTTATTGACTCGGTCTTTGATTTCATTGGTTTTCAGAAAATTATAAAAAGGTACACTGATACATAGGTTGTTTGAAATGCCGAATAAATATAGCACTATTTTTGTTACAAATGTACCTTTTATAAAAATATGTACCTTTTTATCAAAATCACTGAAATTCACATATGCGCTGATTTATAGAAGTTTAGTAGAAAACAAATCCTGTTTTTTATGCAATTTTATGGGTTGTTAGCTCACTTAGCTGTCATTGTAAACACTATTGCCAGCTGCCTGTTGCCTATTGCCTATTTCAACTGCCTGATCAGCTTACAAATAAGCTTTTGGAGGAGTACTCCGGATCACACGTCACGTTGACATTCAACTTGCGCAGACCGGCCTCATCACCCGGGGTGGGGATATGAGTCAGGTGCACCTCGCATCCGCGAAGCAGCGTCAGTTGCTCCAGCGCTGCCTGTGCGGCGGGATTGAATAACGCGCTTATTCCCAGCAGTATCAGTGTTTCCTCCACGTCGAGGCTCACCTCCTTGCCGTTGAGGAGATCCTTCTTCAGGTAGGTGACCGAGTCTATCAGTGTTTTGGGCAGCAGGAGGAGGCTGTCAGGCAGCCCTGCCATATGCTTCGTGGCATTGAGTATCAGGCTTGAGGCTGAATGCATCAGAGTCGAGTTCTTCCCGGTGATTATCGTCCCGTCACCAAGCTCTATTGCAGCACCGCTGAAGATACCGCCATTGCCCTTGCCACTCTTCTCCGCCTCGGCGGCAGCCTTCCTGGCAGGCAGTACGACACGCCTGTCCTCCGGCTTCGCATTTACCTTGCCCATGATCTTGCCGGCATGCTCCAGTATCTCCTTGTCGGCCAGCCCGAGGGCATACTCCACGGCGCACCTGAAATACCTGCGAATGATCTCCTGGTGCGCAGCTTCCTGTATCAGCGCATCATTGACTATTCCCGCACTGGCACGGTTGACACCCATATCGGTGGGCGACTGGTACATTGATTCCCCCCCGGTGATTTTCTCGAGTATCCTCTTGAGCAGGTGAAAGGCCTCTATGTCGCGATTGTAATTCACAACATTCTGACCGTACCGCTTGAGGTGATAGCTGTCAACGAGCACCTCGTCCTTCAGGTCGAGGGTGGCTGCTTCATAGGCAATGTTCACCTTGTGGTCTATTGGCAGGTCCCATATGGGGAATGTCTCAAACTTGGCGTATCCGGCCTTTACACCCTGACGGTACTCATGATAGAGATTACAGAGGCATGTGGCCAGCTTGCCGCTGCCGGGCCCCGGCCCTGTGACCACCACAATCGGATGGGTGGTCTTGATGTATTCGTTGGCGCCGTAACCCTCATCGCTCACTATCAGGTCCACATCTGTCGGGTATCCTTTTGTGGGAGAATGTGTGTATACCTTCACTCCCCTGTGCTCCAGCTTGTTCCTGAAAGCCTTCGCAGGCTGCTGGCCCGTGTAGCGGGTTATTACAACGGCTGTCACCTCTATGCCCCACTCCCTGAAATCATCGATGGTCTTGAGCGCATCAACATCATAGGTGATCCCGAAATCGGCCCGCACCTTTTTTCTTTCAATGTCGCCGGCATGGATGCAGAGGATAACATCGGTCTTATCCTTCAGCATCTGGAGGAGACGCATCTTGACGTTCGGGTCGAAGCCCGGAAGCACCCTCGCCGCATGGTAATCATACAGCAGTTTGCCCCCGAACTCGAGGTACAGTTTGTTGTTGAATCGTTCTACCCTCTCAAGGATTGATGCGGTCTGCTCGGTGAGATATCTCTCATTGTCAAACCCGGTGTAGTATAAATCAGTCATTTAAGTCTTCCCCTGATAAATTCCGACAACTAACAGGATCAGGCTTCAATATTAAAACAAATTTTCTTTTGACCGAGGGAAGGGTGTTTTTTATTTCCTGAGGAGGTCGAGGTACTTCCTGACATAATCCGCCCGGAAGGCTGACCTGTACTGCATTATGAACCGGGGATGGTCGAGGGCGATCACCTCCCCGAAGAACCTGTGCTTTTCGTTGAGGGCACGGAGAAATTTTTCATTCTTCCCGGTTCCCAGGCACCAGCACACCTCCGTTGAAACCCCCATCGCAATCTGCTTCCTGATGTTCCACAGGATGAATTCCGTTACTGCAGCGGTGAGATCCGGCCGGTCATAGTAGTTGTAGTTCTTCTCCTTCCCGCTGGCTCCCTTCTGGGTGAATCCGAGAGGGGAGAGGGAATTGATGTAGAAATCGCCGTAGAATTTCTTCGGGCCGCCGTAAGCCTTTATAACCTCGTAAACGAATACTGACGAAGGCTCATGGGTCTGCCTGCCGCTGTACGGGATGCCGCACTCAGAGGTCAGCCGCTTCGTGTCGGTAAAGGGGATGCCGGTGAATCCGGCACCCAATCTGCCCGGGTTGATGCCCAGGATCAGGCCTCTCGGCCGGTTATCGTCATAGTACTTCCTGTAAAATGCCGGGGAGACATTCATAATATAGTCATCGCCGGACCTGAAGGGATTCATTATGCTGATCCCCTCCGGCAGTGTTCCGCGGAACTCCACCTTCCTGTTGAACTCAATGACCCTTTCGGCAAAGGTGCTCATATCCGGTCAAATCACAGTGAAAATACCGGGCGATGGCCATTATCTCCATGCTGTCCGGTAAAAATATTGCATCATCTCCCGTCAAGCCAGTGGATTATGTTGAGCAGCAGCCGGTAGTTGTTTCGGGCGAAGGGGGAGTTCATGCCGGCAGGGTATTTTTGCGGACCCGCCAGCTGTGCTGTGAACATGGCAGCTTCACCCGACATCACAACCCTCCCTTTGCCATATTCCCTGTATGCAAGTTGGGACCACCCATCTATTGGTTTGTAGACCGTATTTTCATTGAAGACCCAGGCAGTGTCTGAGAGAAGCAGGAGGTATTTTTCATTGAATGCCAACACCGGCTGTGCATCAGCAGGAATTGTGAACGCCTGGCCTGTAAAGGAATAGATGCTGTCGACCCTTTCATCTGCACGGTTACCGCCGGTAAGCACATTATCCCTGAGGGTACCGTCTGCTCTGCAAAACAATGCCGGGCCGGCCTGCGAAGTATCTCCGGCAAAACCGTCGGTGAAGCCGAAGCCGAAAGCAGCAGCCATACCTGCCGCCGCGCCGCCCATTGGCATATGATCAGCAATCAGGAAGAGAGAACCTCCCGATTCAACCCATTGCCTGACAACCTCGGTCTCATCCGCGGTGAATGCCGGGTAGACCGGCTTGTACCAGTTCGCGACATTCAGTTCGTTAAGAGCGTTTGAGATTACAAGGATACGGCAGTTCTTAAGCCTCCTGGTATCAAATTTCCCGGTATAGCCCTCAGTGATGTACCCGTCACGCTCCAGGAGCTTCGCAAAGGGAAGATACCTGTCCCCGCGGGTGTGAAAGTTATTATGCCCCTCGTCAATATATACTACCGGCCCCTTCGCGAAGGCATAAGCCGGATTCTCTATCAGCGGAGCATAACCGGTGTCCGGCACCTGCTGCCCCGTTACTGCCAGAACAGGCAGCATAGCGGTCAGAAGAAAACACAACATTCTTTTCATGGCATTGATATTTAACTTACTCCCTGCCCGGATTCCCCGGTGCTGAAGTATGGTTGTCCCAATGATATCATTCAGCAGAAGGAAGGAAGAGAGCATTGAAGAGAAGCTTGTATGCCCCCTGGGTTGACGCCCTGAACTGTGGGTTAAACGAGTAGAGCACAAGCTGTCCCTTTCCTTTTTTGACCCAGAGCATTGCCGGCTGACTGGCCAGCAGTTCTTCCTTCTCACAGTAACCGCTCATCAGGATTTCCTTTTCAGGGAAGTGTCCGATGATCCTCCGGTCCATGTCAAACCTCGGGACAGATGTTGTGAAGAGAGGATTACCCCTGTAGAAAACTCCTGTTGAGGCTGGCATTCCGTAGGTAAGCGGGTGATCTTCCTTAAGCTCGAGACGTACCAGTGACCCCGGAATGTTCAGGCCATCCCTTCTTGCCTGGTCTGCAGAATTGGAAAAAGGCAGGGTAAATTCCTCCGTTTTGTCACTGACGGTCATCTGAAGGAGGCCGGTGAAGAGATCGGTTGACTGCCCCCATGATAAAACCGTGCCTCCGTTGTTAATGAAGAGTAACAGCTTTTCAAGGCCCTTCTTGCCCATTCCCTTCTGATAGTCAGGGTGATAGTTGCTCATATAGGCTCCTCCCTCGCTGCCTGACTTACCGTTCATCAGAAGATTCTTCTGTGTCCCCGGGAAGATAATTACGTCAAATTTGCCTTCAAGTCCGGCTCCCTCGAATTCATCAGGGTGCAGGACGGTGTAGGGAATGTGGTAAGTATCAAAGAGGTAGCGGGTCCAGCCGGCATCAGTGTCACTGAAATATGTTTCAACAAGCGCTATCCTGGGGATTTTTATCTCCCTGGCCGGCAGTGATCCCGCCCTGCCGGCCCAGACAGGCTCCGTGCACGCTTCCCTTGCTATTTCATCCAGGGCTGACTGTTCGCCGTTACTTATTACAAAGCTCCCTTTGCCAAATGTCTTCCCGTCAATAACCGTCCCGTCATAAAGGCGCTCAACCTTCATCCCCCTCCCGGCTGCCAGGAATGCTGCCATATAGCTTCCGTTGCTTGTGACCGGGAAGAGAGCCGGCAGGCGGTAGCTTCCCCCGACAGGGGCGTACTCCTGATCATAGAGTTTGATTTTATTTTCAAATGAAAGATCACGGATTGTGATCTCGTATGATGTAAGACCCCTGTGCAGAGGCAATGACCAGCTTGTCACGTCATAAGGTCTGATCACCTCTCCTCCGGGAGAATAATGTCTTACGGGAAACTCCTGCTTTTCAAGCACCTCCTTGACAAATGCCCTGAAAGGCTGTGCAAGAGGGTATACAAAATCACCGGCTTTCAGGTTAACCCCGTCAAGAGTATGGTCTGCAGTCAGACGGTATCCGTTTACACCGTGCTCCCTCATCAGGTTTACAAAGCGGATAAGCTCGCTCTGATCTGCCTGCCCGGCCGGAACAACATAATAATAAGGAGGTTCATTTTGCCCCTTTTCCACCTCTCTCCGGCAGATCTCATTCCTGAAATTCAATATCTCCTGCCTGTGCAGCGAAGCAGTCCTGATAATGGAAAGGGTCGATCCGATCTCGAGCTTTACAATGTCACCAAGCCTCCACCAGCCACCCGGCCAGGGGACCGGGAAATTGACAGACTTATCGTATTCTGAAAGTCCCTTTCCGCTGGCCTGGAGCTCGCTGGGCTCAATATAGACGGGAGAGGCTTCACGTGCGCTGGCCGCTTCGGTGAGCATGCCAATGACATTCTTCCAGATACATGTCTCTGTGGAACCGGGCCAGTACATGTCAAAGATGGTATTCTGCCCGACACCGGTGAGACCGGCGCCTGTAAGATCACGAAGCATATTTGTGCCGAAGACACCTGTCCATGACCAGAGCTCACCGTCAACATTTTCTGCAATGGGATCATGAACCGGAGGAACGAAATAACGGATTCCCGTTGATCCCATCTGATGTTTTTCGATCATCACCTGCGGAAACCAGTCGAGGTTGCAGATACGCGCAATGGCCCGGGTGTCTTCCTGCGTCAGGCTGATAAAATCACGGTTGTTGTCATGACCCACATACTTGTGATATACCTGTGGCAATGAGGCTCCCTCATATTGAGTGCCCTTATATTTTTTGTAGTTCTCAACCACCAGATCCATGCCGTCAGGATTATGGTTGGGTACCATCATGTAAACAACGTCATCAAGGTATTCTTTTATCAGCTGATCCCGGGTAGTAACCAGCTGGTATGCAATGAGTGGTGCAGCCTGCGAGGGAGCAACCTCGGTGGAGTGCATCGAGAGGGTGGCAAGGAAAAAGACCTTTCCCTCAGCGATATACTCATTCCGGCGGGAGTCAGAGAGAGACGGGTTCAGCGCCAGCTCCCGGTTTATCTCCCGCAGCCGGGACAGGTTATTGATATTCTTTTCTGAAGATATAAACGCTATATACATTTTTCTTCCCATCGGACTTACGCCAATCTCCTCCATCTTTAGCATGGGAGAAGCCTTGTCAAGCTTCATCAGGTAATCAATCAGCTCTTCATATGTGAAGAGATTGTAGTCTGAGCCGGGAACGAAACCGAAATGCTTTTCGGGACTTGTCAGGACAGACTGTGACTCGGCAGGCTTGCCAAATGAGAAAAAAAGAATCACAATCAGCAGGATGCCTGGTTTGAATTGACTTAACGTTCTCATTTTTTCGATGTGTTGGTGTTTAAGGGTCTGTTGTCTTTGGCCTTGATTAATCGGGTATTACCAAAGATAATTAAAACAAGTTACAGACCTGCTATTGACAAATGCTTCCTTCCGGTGTAATTTTATATAGAATTCAGCCAGCCAGGCATATTGCTTCATGTTCACAGGTAAAAATCAGATCCAATAATAACTCCTATGAAAAAAATGATTCCTGTTTTTATCGTGCTGTTTCTAAGCAGCGCAGGGTTGCTTTTCTCTCAGTCCGCTCCTGTCAAGGCGGAGATAAAAAGTGACGGATTCAGGCTTGATGCAAGGTTCTATCCATCAGGCATCGACTCCCTCAGACCTGCCGTCATCCTGCTTCAGGGATTCCCCGGCAACAACTCCAGTCCGCTGGGACTGGCTGAAAAACTGAATGATGCCGGACTTAACGTGCTAACATTCAACTACCAGGGCTCTTTTGCAAGTGAAGGTGAATTCAGCTTTGACAACAGTATCAACAATGTTAAAGCCGCATTTGATTTCCTGACAGCCCCGGGAAACATCACCGGGTACAAGATTGATACCTCAGTGATCGTGGTGTGCGGTTACAGTTTCGGAGGAGCCGTAGCACTTGAATCGGGTATGTACCGGCCTGAAGTAAGGAATATAATTGCAATAGGCAACGCTGATAACTCAGTCAGTTTGAGGAAGACGTTGACGGATCCTGAATTCCGGAAAAAATATACTGATATGATTGCCACCGGATTTGCACCATCGGGACCGTTGCGCGGTGACCTCAAGGCACAGTTTGAATATTATACTGAGCATGTCGACAGGTATGACCTGGTTCTCAATGCCGGATTACTTGCCGGGAAAAAAGTATTTTTCATCGTAGGTTTCCGGGACAGCACGAGCCTCATGGAGGTGAACACCCTTCCGCTTTACCGAAAACTATTGGTGATGAATCCCGATATAGTGACAATTACCGGATTCGAGACCGATCACAGCTTCAGGAATGTAAGAAATGAGCTCGCTGAATCAATTGTTCACTGGATATCTTCCCTGAAATAACAGGTACGCCCGTGTTCATCTGTGTCATAAAGCTGGTTGACTGTTATGTTGCTTCCCGGACCGCAGCAAATAATTTGTAGTTTTACCTCTGCTTAATTTTGTTATGGGAAAGAAAACAGCAGTTGTCACAGGAGGCACCAGGGGCATCGGCGCCGCCCTTGTAAGAGCATTCCTCCGGTCCGGGTGGAACGTGGTCTACTCCGGCACTTCACAGGAGACGATTGACAAATCCCTGGCGGCATTTTGCGGGCAGTTCCCGGAGAACAAATATGCCGCTTTCATCTGCGAAGTATCCTCTGAGCCAGACCTCGTCCGCCTTTGGAACAATGCCGTAAGCACTTTCGGCTCCGTTGACATCTGGGTGAATAACGCCGGCACCTCCATTGACCAGACTCCTTTTCAAGAACTGCCAACAGATGTTTTAACACGGATTATTGATACGAATGTAAAGGGCCTCATGCTTGCCACACATGTGGCCTACAACAGGATGCTGAAGCAGGGTCACGGTGCCATCTACAACATGGAAGGTCTGGGCAGCGACGGCCGCCGTATCACCGGGCTCACTCCCTATGGCACCTCCAAAAGAGCTGTCCGGTATTTCACCGATGCCTTCGCCGCTGAGGTGAAGGATGGCCCTGTTATGGTGGGGACCATCAGCCCCGGCATGGTACTGACCGACCTGACCATGACACAGATACGGAAGAATCCGCAAGACAGTAAACAGCTCATTAAGATATACAACATACTTGCCAACGAGGCTGACACTGTCGCTCCCTTCCTTGTAAGTAAGATGATCGGGAACAGGAAGCAAGGTGCAAAAATCTCCTGGCTCACCCCCTGGAAGGCCACGAGGCGGTTCATCCTGGCCCCGTTCTTAAAGAGGGACATTGTCAGCAGGTACATGTGACCGCAATTAGATTACCCGGGGCGGTTTTAATGCTTTCCCGGTGCCGTATTTTCGGATTTTTTTAAAAAAGTTTCCGGAACTGCAGAACCTTCATCATATTTTCATCTTGGCAGTTAGAATTTTACATCATATTCTTCACCAACCACAAAATTTAAAAAAGATGAAAAAGGGTATTCTTCTAATTGCAATTGCGATGCTTGTCACCTCCGGGGTAAAAGCCCAGGACCAGCTTCGTACTCACCTCAAAACGCACGACAAGGACCAGACAATGGCACGTGACAAGGATCAGATTCACACCCCCACGGCAGATATGCTGGCTGATCAGGACAAGATTCAGGACCGTAAGAAGGACCAGTTGCAGGATCCGGACAAGGATAAGCTCCAGACCCGCAAAAAGGATCAGATACACCAGACTGACGCAGATATCCAGGCTGATCAGGACAAGGATCAGCTCAGGACCCGCAAGAAGGATCAGCTTCAGGATCCGGACAAGGACCAGTTAAAGACACAGGACCGGATCAGGCTGCACACAAATGTTTCAGCTAAACCAGCTTCAGCCACCGGAGGTGCAATGAAGAATGCAGGTGCAACTGGCGCCCGCGCACAGTCTGTATCAGGTGCAGCAACCAGGGCTAAAACCGGCACCCGTTCAGGCATGGGTCCGAAGCGCTGACCATACCTACCTCTAAAGGGACTATATATAAATCAGGGAGGCTGCCGCAGCCGCACTTAATATAGGGTGAGTGCGTCCCGGTCAGCCTCCCGGTCATTTCATAATGCCGAAGCGGCACTTTGATCAGCGTGTCCTTTTGCTGACTACCGTCACATCAACATATGTAAGGTTATTGGCGCCATCAACCACAGGTGTGGCGGCACTGAAGGTAGGCGTGCCGATAACACCTGCATCATTGCCTGCATAATTGCCGATGGTTGCACCTGCCAGGTTTATGTTAGTCGGACCCCTCATAAAGAAGGTCAGTCTGTATGTCCCTGCCTGGGTTGGCCTCCATCCGCCTGATGATGCCCCGTAGATATACTTGCCTCCTACATTAAGCTCAGGGGCAAAAGTAAAATTGGGAAGTGGCGCATTTACTCCGGTTCCTGTCCACTGACCGGATTCAGCTGACCAGACAGGCACGGCTCCCTCATCCAGGTACTGGATGATCATGGTAGGCGTCAATGAAGCAACAGTTGCCCAGTTCCCTTCATAGATGACAGCATTCGTTCCCTGTGTTTCGTCAGGGCTGCTGGGATATGCCAGCAGTGCCATGGTGTAGGCATTCATTGGGTCGCTTTGGACATCCACATACATGCTCGTCTCCAGCCGGAACGGTCGGCCGATCACCGGATTTGATGATTCGATCACATCACCCCAGTCGATAAAGGTTATATCGACAGGTGCATTGCCATTGAAATACTCAGCCTGCCATACATTGCCGGCAACCTTCTGTGCATACCACGGGCCGTTTGCTTCAAGATAGGCTAATTCATCCGCAGTCAATCCGGTATAGGGTCCGGTATACACTACAGTGAAACTGGGGACGACAGAGCTGATGCTGAATCCGTCGAGTGCAATGGCAGGGAAAGAGAGGTTGTTTCCAACGGGTTCGGTATGACCACCGCCACCACCTCCGCCAGGACCTTTCCCGGCCTTCATGTCAACGCTTGAGGATTCATTAAAGAGTGCATCATCGCTGCACTGCATGAAAAATGCCACACTTAGTAAAAGTAGTGGCATTGCAAGAATTTTTTTCACCATAACTACCTCCGCTTTAGAGTTAAGGATTAGGTTCACGAATAAGTGCAGATATTTCTGCAGAGTGGGGAAAAATATATGATGCCAACTGACAGAATATAAAGCAGTTGGTCGGCCTTTATAGTCAAATTTAAGATTTGATTATAACATGGCAATTATTTGTTTTTTAGTTTTATCAATGAAATCGGTTAGTTTGTCAAAAAATGGAAGGTTTATCTTTGGTTTCTAATACGAAAATTCTGCCTGATAATCATGCAAAAAATTATTTATCAGTGGATTAGAATTTTTGCAAGGTAGTTTTTAATAATTCCGGAGCCCGGAATTATGTTTTATGTATAATCAGTCTTCAAAAATCATTTTAAGCTTCCTTTCAGTAAATTTCTGAAAGGGGTTAGTTTACAGCCACCTCTGAATCAGATATTTTTTTTATTATATTGCAGGGGGGAACTCCAATCAACCTCTTGTATTATCAATCACCATGGAAAATAACGTGACGCGGACCTTCGACCTCCTCGACAGGTACAGGTCGCTCTTTGATAAAGATGATGCCCTGTGCTTCAAGCAGAACGGCGCCTGGAAGAAATTCAGCACAGCCGAGTACATAGAACATTCATACAGTTTCTGTTACGGACTGTACGAGGAGGGATTCCGCCGGGGCGACAAGATAATAACAGTATCATCCAGTCGCCCTGAATGGAACTTTACCGATATGGGAATGTCGATGCTTGGCGTTGTCCATGTGCCTGTATTCACCTCCCTCTCAGCCCCAGAGTATGAATATATAGTCAGGAATTCCGGAGCAAAAATGATTATCGTCTCCGACAGGAAACTCTTCAGAACCATACAGCCAGCACTCACTGACCCCGGCCTGACCTGCAGGCTCGTCTCCTTTGATGAGATTGATGGCGCCACCCATTGGCTTGAAATTGTTGAAAGAGGCAGGCACTGTTCAGCCAAAACCAAACAGGAGATTGAGGAACTGAAGAAGCAGATCACCTCTGACGACTTCGCCACCCTGATCTACACATCCGGCACAACAGGCAAACCCAAGGGTGTGATGCTGTCACACCGGAACATGGTCAGCAACTTCATCTCCGCTGCTTCGGTGTTCAACCTCAAACCAGCGGACAAATATCTCAGCATACTTCCCCTGTGCCACGTCGGTGGCCGCATGGGCAACTACCAGACCCAGTACAGCGGTACCAGCATATACTACGCTGAAAATATGGGCACCATAGCCCTGAATATGAAGGAAATAAAGCCGGACGGTTTTGATGCAGTACCACGTGTCCTCGAAAAGTTCTATGATGTAATTATCTCCAAAGGCAAGAACCTCACGGGTATAAAGAAGACACTCTTCTTCTGGGCAGTCAACCTCGGCCTGAAATATCAGCCATTCGGCGAAAACGGCTGGTTCTACGAACGGAAACTACGGCTGGCAGACAAACTGATATTCAGCAAGTGGCGCGAAGCACTCGGCGGAAACGTCAGGATAGTGGGATGCGGCGGCGCCAGCCTCCAGCCACGGCTGGAAAAGGTATTCTGGGCCGCAGGGATAAAAATCATCAACATGTACGGCCTGACAGAAACCTCCCCGATAATCACAATCAACCGCACCGAAAAGGGAATGGTGAAGCTCGGATCCGTGGGCATGACAATCGAAGGCGTTGAAGTCAAAATCTCCGAAGACGGCGAGATACTCTGCAAGGGACCCAACGTGATGCTCGGATACTACAACGATCCGGAACTTACAGCATCTGTTTTCGATGAGGAAGGATGGTTCCGGACAGGCGACATCGGCCATATCGAGGATGGCAGGTTCCTGATGGTGACCGACCGCAAGAAGGAGATATTCAAGCTCTCGAACGGCAAGTTCATTGCTCCCCAGATAGTTGAAAACATTTTCAAGGAATCTCCCATAATTGACCAGATAATGGTGATCGGCGAGCATGAGAAATTCGCCAGCGCCCTGATCTCTCCCAACTTCAAATACTTCGAGGACTGGAAGACAGCCAAAAAGGTCAGCTATTCAAACAACGACGAACTGATCACCCTCCCCGAGGTCCTTGCCTACTTCTCTTCCGAGGTCAGCAAGCTGAACAAACGGCTCAGCCCTCCGGAGCGGATAAACAGGTTCAGGCTCGTGAAGGATGAGTGGAGTCCCGTTACAGGCGAGCTTTCTCCAACACTGAAGCTTCGGAGGAAGTTCATCCATGAGAAGTACAGCGACGTGGTTGAACAGGTTTACAACAAATAGCGAGGGATCACTTAACATCAATGACATGAAGCTGACTGAGGTCAACAGCAGGAAAACGGAGAAAATGTTCCTCGACACCGCCAGGGTCATCTACAAGAATGACGACACATGGGTATGCCCCCTCGACCAGCATATCAGGAATGTCTTCAGTCCGGCAACAAACCCATACTTCAAGCACGGCACCGCCGCACGATGGGTTCTTACAGGTGATGACAACAGCCTCAAAGGGCGAATAGCGGCCTTCATCGACTTCAACATAGCAAAGACTTATGATCAGCCTACCGGTGGCATCGGGTTCTTCGAATGCACTGATGATGACGCTGCTGCCGGAATGCTCTTTGACACTGCCAGGGAATGGCTACGCGAGAGGGGAATGGAGGCCATGGACGGCCCCATAAACTTCGGTGAGACGGATAAATACTGGGGCCTCCTGGTTGACGGATTCACGCATCCCTCCTTTGAGATATCCTATAACCCGCCATATTACCAGGGGCTGTTTGAGCGGTACGGCTTCCGGACATGGTTTAAGCAGGAGGGATTTCACTATGACCTCACCAAACCGCTCGACGAGAGGTTTCGCAAGATCGCGCAGTGGGTGGCCGATAAACCAGGATATGAGTTCAGGCATTTCACATGGAAGGAGCAGGATAAGTACATCGCCGACTTCGCCGAGGTGTTCAACGAGGCATGGGCCTCCTTCAAGGCCAACTTCGAGCCCCTCGAACCCGATTATATCAGGAGCACACTGAAAAAAGCCAAAGCAATACTCGATGAGGAGTTCATCTGGCTGGCATATTTCGAGGGGAAACCCATTGCCATATACCTTATGTTCCCCGACCTGAACCAGATCCTCAAACACCTTAACGGGAAGCTCAACCTGGTGTCAATGATCAAGTTCCTCTGGCTGAAGAAGCGCAAGACAATGACAAGGGCCCGCGGAATGCTTATGGGAGTTATTCCCAGATTCCAGAAACTCGGAATCGAGTCGGCCTTCATCCTTAAGGTACGGGAGGCAATCGAGCATAAGCCTCATTATAAGGAGGTTGAGTTCTCGTGGGTGGGCGACTTCAACCCGAAGATGCGCAAGATTTTTGTATCAGTAGGAAGTGTCTCAGTGAAACACTATATCACCTACAGGTACCTGTTTGACAGGACAAAGGAGTTTAAACGTTACCCAATTCCGGATATAAAATGAATTATGATGTTATAGTTATAGGAGCCGGCCTCGGCGGACTGACCGCCGGGGCGAAGCTGGCCCGCGAGGGGTTGAAAGTGCTGGTCCTTGAACAGCATAACCGCCCCGGCGGATGTGCAACAACCTTCAAACGGGGTGAGTTCACCCTTGAGGTGGGGCTTCATGAGATGGACGGACCTGGCAGCCGTGACATGAAAAACCGCATATTCAGTGAGCTTGATGTAACCGGCAATGTGGAGTTCCTTCCTGTGCCTGAGTTCTTCCGGTTCATCAGGGGAGACCTCGCCGTGACCATCCCCCATGACCCTCAGCTGGCAGCCGCACGACTCTCTGAGTTGTTCCCGGATGAGAAGGAGGGTATAGACCGCTACTTTGATCAGCTGCTCAATCCGAAGAAAAGGCCTGCTGGCACTGCCGAGCCGGATATCAGCGTCGGCGTCTTTCTCGACTCAATCATCAGTAATGAAGACCTTAAATTAATACTGCTCGGCAACCTGGGCTATTTCCATGATGACCCCTATTCCCTTTCGCTGGCTTATTACTCTGTCGCCGAAGGCAGCTATTATACAAACGGGGCCAGCTTCATCAAAGGGGGCTCGCAGAAGCTGTCAGACCATCTGGCAGGATATATCAGGAGTCATGGGGGAGATGTGCTGCTGAACCATCTCGTGACCGGCGTGACTGTCAATGAAAACCGCGCCACCGGGGTGACCTTCAGGAAGAGGAATGACCGTAGAAATGAAACTGTCACGGCCACAGCCGGTGAGATTGTTGTGAACTGTTCCGTAGCGGCGCTGGCTGAGATGCTGCCACCGGAACAGGGGAAACTCCTGAAGGAGGAGTGCAGCAGCCTGAATACCGGCGCATCCCTGCTGACTGTCTACTTCGGGTTCGACAGGCCGCTGAAGGAACTGGGTCACAGGTATTACTCGGTGTTCATCTATGACAGGTCAGTGAAGTCGCAGGCTGACATAGCCCGCAATAACAGGGACGACTTCACCAGGCGGAGCTTCACGTTTGTGGATTACGGACAGCTGGACTCCGGGCTGGCTCCCGATGGAAAAGGGGTGGGGGCAATCTGCTGCATCGACTACCTGTCCGACTGGGAAAAACTCGGGAAGGATGAGTACGAGCTCAGGAAGGAGCATGTGGCTCAGACATTCATTGAGAGGCTTGAGGAGGTGATCCCGGGAGTGAGGGAGGTAATCAGTTACTATGAGGTAGGTACTCCGGTAACGGTAAAGAGGTACACTCTCAACCCCGGCGGTGCGGTTTACGGTTTTGCCCAGAATCCGGGAAGAAAGGTGTTCGATTCATTCGGTGCTGTTGAGAACCTCCATTTCGCGTCAGCATGGGGAAGAACCGGAGGCGGTTTCTCAGGCGCCATCTGCGGAGGCTATCTCAGTGCATTCAACCTGCTGAGGAAAAGGGCCAGGCACTGACTGTATCATTAATCTGAGTAGCCGGCTATCCCCTTAAGGACATCTGAAACCATGATCTCAAGGAATTTTTCAGGCTCTTCAAACATCGGGCTGTGGGCGGAGTTTTCAAAGATGTAAAACCTCTTCAGCGGGCAGTCAAGTTTATTGAAATACTCCTCTGACAGCTCCCTGTTTACGGTGAGGTCATGCCTGCCGCTCAGGAAGTATGCCGGAACATCCAGTGCCGGAACCTCCTGTGCCATATCCAGCGCCAGCACCTCTGCCCTCAGCCCTGACTTATTTACAAATGAAAATTTTGAGCGCCAGATGCTGTACTTCTCCCTTAAGGTATAGGCCCTGCACAGCCAGACAGGATAAAAAACGCCTGACATTATTGACTTCATATTTCTCATGGTGCCGATACCCAGTTCATGCATCGACTTATCCCGAAGTACAGAATTGAAAAACGGCAGCAGAAAAGAGTCATCTTCGGTAACCGGGTATTTTTGGAACTGTTCCACCGTCTTCCTGTTTTCGGCTGATGAATACTTTTCAACCATATATTTCCAGGCCCTTTTCTCGGACTCAGCCTGTCTGGTGACCTGGGCCACTGCAACATAGGCCTGAAAAAGTTCCGGATTTCCGGCAACTGCCCTGATAGCAAAAGCCGTACCGCCGGAGTGGGCCATGATATATATTTTATCCTTGCCGAACCGCTTACGCAGGTAGTTGGTCACCTCAATCATGTCAGAGGCAAGCTGGTCAAGGGTCAGGCTCTCCCTTGTTACCTCCGGAGTGACCGAAAGACCCCCGCCACGCTGATCCCAGTAACAGACAGTGAAGTAATTTTCAAGGCCTGTCGGATATTTTTCCACAAGGAAATACTCAGAGAATGAGGGACCGCCGTGCACGAACAGGAGTACCGGGTTGGCAGTGTCTGCACTCCTGATGAACATCCCCTGGCGGATGCCTCCGATCTGCACAAATGTTTTTTCGCATATGCTTCTCCCTGTATCACCGGAAGGGCAATGGCTCGTTTTCCCCGGACTGACGGCGACCAGGAATATCGTCAGAGCGGCAACAGCCACCAGTAAGCCGTAAATAACCATCCTTGTCATTTATCTGTCATGAAGTAAAATGCCCCCTTCCGCAGGTTGATCCCGTACTCAAGGTAAGCCTTCAGGCATGCCAGGAAGTTTGCCCATCCCTGCGTGTTCCCCTGCAGCCATTTCAGGCCCGCTTCGTCAAGCTCACGGCTCTTCTCGGTGATACGCACAACCGTTGAACCTGTGCCGCGAGGGGTCAGCGTCATCTCAACAAGCATGTCAATCCCGTCAGACTCCCACCGGAATGAGATATAGCTGTCCGTCTCAATCCGGGTCACTCTAACCGGGAACTCAAAATCAAACTCCGGGAAGCTCCATATGATCGTCTTCCCCTCTTCAAGCCTCCCGCTGCCGCGGGAAATAAAATAGTTCGCCATTTTAGCCGGGTCAACGATAGCCTCATACACCTCGTGGGGTGTTTTCTGTATCCCGATTGCAGTTTCAATTTCAAGAGTCCGGTTTTCCATTTTATTCAAACTTTACACAAAGAAATGCTTTTTCACAGAACCTTATTGAGGCATTTTGCCTGATGCACAGAAAAACAGGCTGATCGCCCTGTTTTGAACAAACAATACCGCTCCTGCATTGTTTTTAGTTTATCAGGTAACTTAAAACCGCAATATCATGACACCGCAGGGAGAAAGACTGGTTGTTACCGTGTCAACCACAATAATCGCACCGCTTGAAAAGGTCTGGGACCTGTTCACAGGCCCGCTGCACATAATACACTGGAACAACGCATCGGACGACTGGCAGACGAGCTACGCCGAAAGTGACCTTCGCCCCGGAGGGGCATTCCTTTCACGGATGGAAGCAAGGGACGGCTCCGAGGGATTTGACTTCTCGGGAAGGTTTACTGATGTGGTTCCGGGAAAGTCAATAGCATACACTCTTGATGACGGGAGGAATGTAGACATCCTTTTCAGGGAAACCGCTGGAAGAACGCTTGTCATGGAGTCGTTTGAGACTGAGGACATCAACAGCGCAGAACTTCAGAGAGACGGATGGCAGGCAATTCTTGACAACTTCAGGAAGTATGTCGAAGGTTATGGCGGGAGGGAGATGCTCCATTTTGAGACCATAATTGAAAATACCCCTGAGAACATTTTAAGAATAATGCTTGAAAATGAATCCTACAGCAAATGGACCAAACCGTTCAATCCCGATTCACGCTTCACCGGTTCATGGGAGAAAGGTGAAAGGATACTTTTCCTTGGAACAGGTGCTGACGGCAAGTCAGGAGGTATGCTTTGCAGGATAAGGGAACACATTCCCGGAAAATTCCTGAGTATTGAGAGCCTCCGTGAGGTTGTGGACGGAAAGGAGGTTACAGGTGAGGGTAAGGGTGAAGCCTGGAAGGGAGCACTTGAAAATTACACTCTCAAACCTGCCGGCAGCCAGACTCTGCTCTGCATTGACACCGATGTGCCGGCAGAGTTCAGGCAGTTTGTGGAAGAAGCCTGGCCAAAGGCGCTTGAGAACCTGAAGGAACTCTGTGAATAGAGTAAACGGGATTCCACGGCAGCAGCAGGCCCACTGCCGTTACCCGCGTGACATCTCCAGCAGTTTCAGGCAGGTATTCCAGTTGCGGGAAGTGGCATTGGCAGCCAGTTTCTTCTCTATAAAGTTATTGTGATACTTTGTCCGACCGTAGCCTTCAGGACAGTGAACATACACAGCCCTTTTCCCGATGATGATCTCATCAGGAGGATAGTGATATGAAAGCAGCTTATCCGCCTTTTCAGGGTCAGTGTCCCTGTCCAGGAAGGTGACATGCTGCTTTGTGAGATCAGTTACAGGCTTTTTCACGAAGGGATTCTTCGCAACTATTTCAGCCAGTTCCTGCGGAGTGAGCACCACCACCTGTATTGTAAGACTGAACTTTTTACTTATCAGCTCCCTTATTTTCGCGGAAAGCAGATCGTCTGAATCTTCTCCTGTTTCGAAGATGATGTTACCACTCTGGATATAAGTCCTGACATTCCTGAATCCTGCCTTTTCAAATACCCGGGCAAGCTCCGGCATTTTGATCATGTTCTTTCCCAGGACATTTATGCTTCGAAGAAGGGCTATGCGTGTTGCCATCTCATTTTTAATCAGAACATGAATTTAGCAGGAAAGTTTGATCCGCAATGAGAATCTTCCCATAAAAGAGAACAGCCTGGCAATTGGATTCCGGCCTGTAAGGATAATCTGTGATCTTGGGTGAGCAGCAGTTCCTAGCTCTCAACAGTTTTTAGCCGATCTGTCATATGCAATACCGCATGCCTGGCAAATGTCATAGACTTGCCAACAGCTACACCCACAACCAGTTCGGGATAGAAGTTGTTGGCGAAGAATCCGCCGGCAACATCCCCTGCTGCATATAGTCCTTCAATGGCAACACCGTTCCTGTCAACCACCTGGATGTTTTCATTGATTCGCAATCCATCCATGGTCGTAAGAAGCCATCCTCCATAGGTGACACCGTAATAGGGAGGCTTTTCCAGCGCAAGCAGGTCCTTCGCCGGCTTGCCGAAATCCCTGTCTTCACCGGTCATGGCCATCTGATTGTATCGCTCAACGGTAGCCCTGAACTCCTCAACGGGTAATCTGAGCTTCCTTGCAAGTCCTTCAACAGTCCGGGCTTTTTTAATATAACCCTTCAACCTCATCATCATGAGCATACCTGAATTCATAAACCGCCCCATCCCTTCATAGGTTTTGGGTCTGCTTTTGCTTGGCACCATCCTCGAGCAGCCTATTGTATTAAAGCTTTTTACATGTTCCCAGTAGTTACTGTCCCAGATCATGCATGCCACACCGTTCTTTTCGTTCTGCAGCGGATTCAGGATTATATCATATGGGACTGACTCATTGCAGTATCGTTTTCCGTCCATATTTACCTTCATAAATGGTTGACTTCCAAAGAAGAATGAGTCGAATGATCCGCCTGGTCTGATAGGAAGATCAGATCTGCCTCCTGGCATTGAAATCCCACGATCAAATACCATAGCCGAAGGATAATCATCTTTGGCTGCACCAACCCATAGCCCTGCCCTGATGCCGTCACCAAAGTTGCCGGGCTGAACAAACCTGAGGCATGATATGGCTGTGGCTTCCGGATTAACTCTGGCAACCAACTCCTCCCTGGCTGCATATCCTCCGGTACAAAGCAACACGCCCTTCGATGCATTGATCCGGATAAAACTGCCATCCTTTTTTCTTGCAATCGCCCCGGCTACCCTGTTCCCCTCCTTCACAAGCTTGACCATCGCTGTGTTGAACATGATCTTTGCCCCCAGGCTCCTGGTTTTCTTTTCGAAAAATCTCTCCAGAACATAAATGCCCGCATGAATTACCGCAAATGGCCCGCCTTTAAGAGGAGGCACAAGCAGCTTCGTATGAGTTGGATAAGCCTTGAATCCTCCGTGGTGACCGTCAGCAATATCATATTCTGAAACATGCTTAATGCCATATTCTGCCAGCTCTTCCGCCAGGAAATCAAATGCCGGGCCGCTTTCTTCCGCCCAGAGCCTGATAAGCTTCTCGTCAACCTTGTTTGACCCTGCGTATTTTGATGGCTTATAGCCAGGTCCATAGACAGGATTATTTTCTGTGCATTTGAGACCATAATTTACAAGCTCCTGTATGATCTCCTCCTTGTTGATCACGGCTTTTTCACCTGCCGCCTTCTGAGCGTTGGTATCAACAGCACCCATATACGGCTTGATGAAGCCGATCCTCTTGTTTTTCTCAATTACGAGTGTTTTTGCTCCAACCTTTGCTGCAGACATTGCAGCCATAAGGCCTGCATTACCGGCACCGCAGATGAGTACCTCGGTTTCAATTGTCTCCCTGATAGCCGACTGTGGGATTTCCGGTTCAGGATCTGACCATATGCTGCCTGCATTAAATGATTTTTTTGTTTCGTTCATAGTTACGGTTATTTATATTCCACGTGAAATTGCTAATCTCTGCTTATGCGGGTCAATGCTTCATCCGGACTAAATCCTCTTACTGAGTTCAGGGCACAAACTTTAAGTTTACATTAGTCAAATACGCTACACATGTATCATAAAGGACAAATGTAAACAAAAATGATATTAATGTCAATAATTATGACAATACTGAATATATTTATGCTGTAGAATATAAAACCTCCGGTTCAGTTGAAAAAACAGGATAAACGATCCAGGCGGACAAGGGCATGGCTCCTTGAGACACTGCTTAAACTTCTTGAAAATAAGAAGTATTCGGAAATAACGATTACTGAACTAACCGAAAAGGCTGACATAGCGCGGCAGACATTCTACCGTAATTATGACAGCATGGATGACATTCTTTTATCGAGGCTTAACGAAATCGTTGATGAGTACCTGGCGAAGGTTTTCAAAAACCTTGAGACCAAAAAAGACCCTGACTGGGATTTCGAGGTAAGGCAGCTGATATTGCTGTGGCAACAGAATGAAGTGGTATTCAGGGCCCTGAAAAAGGCCGGCCTTGATTACCAGGTTATGGAAAAACTGTCACATCTTTTTACACGGTTTCATATGAAGGCTCAGAATCTCAGGGAACTTGACGACAAGCAGCAGTTCCTGGTTTATTATCTCGCAGGAGGGGTGTTCATGGTCTTGAACAAGTGGTTTGAGAATGACATGAAATTCCCGATGAAGCTGTTGACTGACCTTTTTAAGAAGGCTGCAAACAATGTAGACGAAATTGCCGAAGAGTATAAACGGGATTAATCCGGCCGCAATTAAACCGACTGCTTTACCTGCCAGAAGCCCGGAATCGGGACGGGAGATCGCGGCTCACAACCCTTGAAGAACTGGAGTCAGACAGTGCGGTGAGACAGAGCCCATGAAGCATGATTCTTTTTCATTTGCCTGAACATAAACGTGTTGGCGTTCTGGTCGTTGTGCCTTGGATATGGAATAAACCACCTTACCGGAATGTAACTTACAAATAAGTAACTTATCAATTTGTAAGTTTATAATTTTTACATTATATTTACTAAAAAAATTATGGAGACTCCGTTTGTTTTTGGTAAAGTTGCTTCTGAAAAGAACTTCACTGACAGGAAACAGGAGACGGAAAGACTGGTTCGGAACTTCAGTTCAGCAGTCAATACCATCCTTATTTCTCCCAGGAGATGGGGCAAGACATCACTTGTTGTACACGCGGCAAGCCTGGTGAAGAAAAAAAACAAGGATATCAGATTCTGTTTTGTTGATCTTAATAATGTAAGGACAGAGGAACAATTCTACAGGTATTTTGCTGCAGCTGTACTGCGAAGCTCCGCAAACCGTGTATCAGAACTGCTTGAAAATGCCCGAAGATTTCTGGGCAGATTTATCCCTAATGTGACATTCAGTCCCTTGCCGGACAGTGAGTTCAGATTAAGCATGGACTGGGAGGAGGTAAAGAGAAGCCCTGAGGATGTACTGAATCTGGCTGACAGGATCGGAACGGAGAAGAAGATCAGGATAGTTGTATGCATTGATGAATTTCAGAATATCTCAGGTTTCGGCGATCCTGTTGGTTTTCAGAAAAAGCTGCGGGCTCATTGGCAGGCTCACAGGATGGCTTCTTATTGTATCTATGGCAGCAAGCGACATATGCTGATTGACGTGTTCGCCTCTCCATCAATGCCTTTCTATAAATTCGGAGATATTCTCTTTCTTGAAAAGATTTCGGCAGATGACTGGGTCTCATTTATCAAAAAACGATTCGCCCAGACCGGCAAAACGATAGACGGCAAGGATGCGGGATTAATTGCCGAACTCACAGACTGTCATCCCTACTATGTTCAGCAACTTGCCCAGCTCT
>CAZUIF010000019.1:0-74248 GCA_964621005.1 uncultured Rikenella sp. | reverse complement strand
AATGTACATTTAATTACCCTGGTCCCGGCACTCAAGTGTCGGGACTTTTCATTTCCGGATGCCGGGAATCCGGATTGTTTTCAACAAATCCGCCTTTAATTAGTTATATTGATGCCAGGATACGGCCAGGATACGGCCGACTGCATTAACAGATCAACTGAATGAAATGAGAATGGCCGGAAGTTCAATTCTGTCAGCCTCCACACGGATGTCAGAGGCTGTTTCCGAGAATCCTTTCCTTCTTCTCCTGCTGGAACACCTGGATATAGATCTTCCCCTGCAGGAAAAATCAATTGGCGATGTCGCATCTGAAAACGGTATCGAAAGTGACCTTTTCGTCACCTTGATGAACCTGTACGGCGATATTGGAAGGACAACCGACATACCGTTTACCGGAAGGGAGGTCCCGTCGATTATCAGGTATCTTAAGAACAGCCACCGGTATTACTCCGAGGAAGTCTACCCTGGAATTATGGAGACAATCCGCGGAATAAGCCTTTCAGGCAATTCGGAGGAGACGCGGATGATCGAAAAGTTCTTCATGGAGTATCTTGCAGAGGTTAAAAACCACTTTGACTACGAAGAGCAGACTGTTTTTCCGTATATCGTTCAGCTGAACGAAATGCTGACAGGCAGGAATACTGAAACTCAAAATCGCGGATACTCGGTATCAGAATACAGGGAGCACCATGATGACATCGAAGAAAAGCTTGATGATCTTAAAAGCCTGCTCATTGAATACCTCCCGCTGAAAGAGGGCAGGCAGGTTCGGAGAAGGCTGCTTTTCAGGCTGTACGAACTTGAACATGACCTGCGCATTCATTCAGGAATCGAGGATCATATACTGATTCCGCTCGTTGCCTCCATGGAAGCCAGGATAAACAAAAGTAATTGAGCAGTACGATCAACATAGTGATTGCTGAGCCGTCAGGACTGCTTTACAGCGGGCTTGCATCCGTCATTGGCAGTTCGGGAATGGAATTCTCAGTCCTCCGGGCTGAATCACCGGAGGATATTCAGCGGCTTGTTACAATCAGAAAAGTGGGTGCAGTGATACTTAACCCAGGGCTTATACAGGGAAATAGCCGTGTGATTCACGCAATCAGGACTTCCTCCCCGGGCACAAGGCTGATAGCCCTTCTTTATGCCTTTTTTGACGACGGTCTGCTGTCTCTCTTTGATGACAGGATCACAATTAATGATACCCCGGCAAGAATCCTTTTTACCCTGAGAAATGATGCTGATGAGACCATTCCGGCAGACACTGATTCCGGCAATGCGGGTCTGACTGACAGGGAAATAGAGGTACTCAGGCTGCTTGCCTCAGGCAAGGCCACCAAGGAAATCGCAGAAGAATTGCATATAAGCACAAACACAGTCATTACCCACCGGAAGAATCTTTCGGTAAAAACCGGTATCAGGTCTGTCTCCGGCCTGGCAATCTATGCCGTTGTAAAAAAGTACGTCACCCCGGGCAGCACAGGCCTCTGAATTCCTGCCGGCTTCCATCATCATTTCTGATGACATAATCCCTTATTTTCATAATTATTGGGGATTTCACAGCTTTTAAGCCATCGGTACTTTTGTGCCGGTAACCTGAAATGATTTGGGATGAGAACCTATACAGCCTTCCTGGCAGCAGTGATGATTGTTGTTATGAACCATCCGCTCTACTCTGAAGATGAGGAGGATGAAAACGGGCGTGCCGTACAGCTTGGGGCTGCCTGGACGGGTGACATGGCTCATTCTCTTTCAGGAGGATTAAGGCAGGGTTCGGTATTCCTGGGTATGGCAACGTTTAGCGTAAGTCTTGATGCTGAATCTGCCGGTCTGTGGAAGAATGGTTTTTTTGCAGCCAGTGCAGTCCGCACGCTGGGTGCCATGCCTTCGGCTGAACTTTTTGGGGATGCACAGGTTACTTCAAATATTGAGGCTGGAAACCATACATTCCTGATGGAGTTATGGATCAGTCAGAGGTTTGGTTCCATAGAAATAACTGCAGGCTTACAGGATATGAATGCCATTTTTGCACTTTCTGAAAGCGGAGGACTGTTTCTTAACAGTTCCTTCGGCATAATGCCTGTCATAACAGGGAACATCCCAGCCCCGGTATTTCCGCTGACTTCTCCGGGCGTCACGGTGGTTGCGGAAACTGGCAATTACGGATCCTTCGCGGTGGCACTCTTTGACGGCCGGCCTGTGCCTTTCGAAAATAATCCGTTCAATACAAGGTGGAAATTTGCCAGCGGTGACGGAGTGCTGGCAATCGCGGAGTACAGGCTTCAGGTTGAGACAGAAGGACTTCCCGGCATATACAAGGCCGGACTCTTTTCTCACAACCATCTTATCGGGGAATTGCTGGGCAATGAATTGCCTGACACTCTGTGTGGCCCTACAATAGGATGGTATATGATGGCAGATCAGACATTCTGGCAAAATGAAAACAGGAAAGCTTCATTTTTCATGCAGGCCGGCTATTCTCCTTCAAGGGAGAGTTTCATCGATCTTAACGCATCTTTTGGCGTAAATATCACCGGCATGATAAGGGGCAGGGTGAATGACGTCGCAGGTCTCGCTGTAACGACAGGCCGTTTCAACGGTCTGGCCGGAAGTGAAACGGCCATTGAAATAACCTACAAAGCACATTTTTCGGAGAATATTTTCCTGCAGCCTGACCTGCAGTATATAATCAATCCTTCAGGAAGGAGCAGCGGGATTCCTCACTGTCTCGCCGGTTTCCTGAGGCTTGGAGTTACATTATAAATGAATTGATTATGCGATTATCAGAGCTGGCAACGAGGGAGAAGGGAACAATAACCAGGATACACGGCAGCGGAGCATTCCGCAAACGTATAATGGAAATGGGATTTATCAGGGGAAAGAATGTCGAGGTCATAAGGAACGCCCCGCTTCTTGATCCGGTAGAATACAGGATCATGGGCTACAATGTATCGCTGCGCCGCCAGGAGGCCTGGCTTGTTGAAGTCATACCGGGAGAGGAGTACAGGATACAGACAGAACCCCGCGTTGCCACTGAGGATTCTGGCTTAAGGCATCATGGCGCGACTGAAAACGAAAGAGTAATAAACGTTGCACTGGTGGGAAATCCAAACAGCGGAAAAACTTCTCTCTTCAACCAGGCATCAGGGGCCCACGAGAGGACAGGCAACTACAGCGGGGTAACCATAGATGCCAGGGAGACAACAATTCACCACAAGGGATACCGCATAAACCTGACAGATCTTCCGGGTACATATTCAGTTACCGAATATACCCCCGAGGAGCTGTTTGTAAGAACAAGACTCCTTGAAGGAAGACCTGATGTCGTAATCAACGTGGTTGATGCCTCCAACCTGGAAAGGAATCTCTATCTCACCACTCAGCTTATTGAAATGAATGTCAGGGTGATAATTGCCCTGAACATGTATGACGAGCTTCAGAAAAGCGGTGCGAAACTTAAATATGACGACCTGGGAGCAATGCTGGGGATTCCGGTAGTGCCAACAGTTGCCGTGAGGGGAAGAGGAATATTCGAACTGCTGAACCGTGTGGTGGAAGTATTCAGAGGTGAAAATCCACTGGCCAGGCAAGTCCGCATCAGCTACGGCAACAGCGTTGAACCGTCTCTTGAAGCTCTGCAGACGGAAATTACTAATGTCAGCGGTGCGCCGGGTGGCTTCTCTGACCGATATCTTGCCATAAAGCTCCTTGAAGGAGACACTTCAGTCACAAACATGCTTAAAGGGATACCCGGGTGCCAGTCACTTCCGGCTCTGGCACAGGCCGAAAGAAAAAGGCTGACAAAGGCATTCGGCGATGAGGTTGATTCCGTTATGGCTGATGCCCGTTACGGTTTTATTTCAGGAGCCCTCGCAGATACCATGATCCCCGGGAAACACGCAAAGGCGACCACAGGCAGGGATCCTGACCACCTGCTAACACACAGAATCTGGGGATATCCCATATTTCTCGCATTCCTGTTTATAATGTTTCAGACAACGTTTGTGGCAGGAAGCTACCCTATGGAATGGATTGAATCAGGAGTCAGCAGGCTCGGTGCCATGGCAGGCAACTTCATACCGGCCGGATCATTCCATGACCTAGTGGTTGACGGGGTGATAGCAGGAGTGGGTGGTGTTATAGTCTTTCTTCCAAATATACTTATTCTCTTCTTCTTTATCTCGCTGATGGAGGATACTGGTTATATGGCCCGCGTTTCGTTTATAATGGACAAACTGATGCACAGGATCGGACTGCACGGAAAATCGTTCATTCCGCTTCTGATGGGTTTTGGCTGCAATGTGCCGGCGATAATGGCCACCCGCACCCTGGAAAACCGGAAAGACAGGATCATGACAATGCTTATTGCACCCTTTATGTCATGCAGTGCAAGGCTTCCGGTTTATGTTCTTATCATTTCAGCATTCTTTGAAAAGAGGCAGGGACTGGTGCTGTTTTCGGTCTACCTGACCGGCATAGTGCTGGCCATATCGGTAGCACTGCTCCTAAAAAAAACAATATTCGCCGGAAAAGATGTCCCGTTCGTGATGGAACTGCCACCTTACCGTATTCCTTCTATGAGGAACACTGTCAGGCATATGTGGTTCAATGCCAAACAATACCTGCACAAGATGGGGAGCATCATCCTCGTGGCATCAGTGATAATATGGGCGCTGTCATATTACCCCAGGCTTGATCAGGGTACCAGGATGGAGCGTCTGGAGCATTCCTGGATCGGGCGCGCCGGTCATTTCATTGAACCGGCGGTACAGCCGCTGGGATTTGACTGGAAACTTGGCGTCAGTATTGTCACCGGTCTGGCAGCAAAGGAGGTAGTTGTCAGCACCATGGGTGTCCTCTACCATGGCGATGAAGGAGCAAATGTCGGCACCGCCGGGCTTGGTGAACGGCTCAGGGAAGAGGAACATGATTCAGGCCTCCTTGCCGGACAGAAAGTCTTTACACCTTATGTCGCTGTCGCATTCATGCTGTTCGTCCTCATTTATTTTCCCTGTGTCGCAGTGATTGCTGCAATAAAAAAGGAGTCAGCAACAAAGTGGGCGTTGTTCAGCATGTTTTATACCACTGCCCTTGCGTGGATTGTTGCTTTTATTGTGAACCAGACTGGTAAATTGTTGTTTTAATTACATAAAATAATGAGTCAGGATATAATTACATTGATTATCGTCTTCACCGCGGTATCCTATGCCCTTTATACAATTGTAAGGGCACTGAGACCGGGAAGATCAACCGCCTGCGGAGAATGCGGCGGCTGTGCCGCGAAAAGGGAAATCAGGGAATGTCTGACTTTAAAAACGAACAGCCATGTCACAGGTAAGTATTTATCTCAACTTTGAGCGGGAAACTGAAGCCGCCTTCAACTTCTACAAAAGTGTTTTCGGCAGCGAATTCCAGGGAGGCATAATGAGATTCAGGGATGTTCCGCCGTCAGAAAAGATGCCTCCACTGCCGGCAGAAGATCTTGATCTTGTAATGCATGTAAGCCTTCCGATTCTTGACGGATTCGCCCTTATGGGTAGTGATGCCCCCAAATCAATGGGATTCAGGATTACAGCCGGCAATAATGCATATATAAACCTGATGCCTGCCACCAGGGCGGAGACAAAACGGATTTTTTCAGCCCTTGCCGAAGGGGGAGTGGTAGAGCAGGAACTTCAGGAGATGTTCTGGGGCGACTATTTTGGCTCCCTGCGCGACAGGTTCGGGATCCAGTGGATGTTCAACTGCGCAGCAAAGGAATAGCCAATAAGAAGCTGACACCCTGTCAACTTCTCTGCCGGATCCTGGCAAATGCCTGCAAATGGCAGAAACCGGTCGTTTCTTTCTATTTCACCACATCAAATTCAATAACATAACCGTATCCCCGCCAGATAGTACTGAGGCTGATGTTTTTCATCGCCGGAGGTACATCGTCAACCGGAGGTACAATCTTTTCAGCCTTACCGGTGAAGATACTGAACAGCCTGCCGGCTTTTTCAGTTTCATCTGCTATTACTATGCGGGTTCCCGGCCTGGCAACCCGTATCATCTCCCTGATGGCTTTTCCCTTGTCCTCGAACAGGTTGATGGCACCAAGATGAAAAACCACATCAAAGGAACTGTCCCTGTAGGGGAGCTCCTGTGCGTCCGCCCTTGAAAGCTCTGCAGCTATCTTCCAGCGCTTAAGATTACTGATACAATGAGCCAGCATCTCCTTCTGGATGTCGAGGCCGTAAAACCTGAGATTTCTGTATCGGCTTGCCAGCCAGAGAAGATTTTCGCCGTAACCGATACCAGTCTCAAGAACCGAATCTCCATCCCGGATCTTCAGCCGGCTCATCACCTCATTCCTGGCGTTGCGTGCTCCCCCGCAGGGAATAAACATAATATTGGTGAGCGGAGTGTAACTCCGGGCATAAATTTCCCTGAAGAATTTCTCGCGACGGTTTTTGAAAATAAGACCCCAGTCATCCAGGAAATCAATGTGTGCATCTGCCAGGGTGTATATTTTGCCGCATGCCTCACATCTGAATCTCATGGTCTTGGGATCAACCTGCACGGTTTCCGGAAGGGAAATGAGTCCGCCCCTGCATGAGGGGCAACATTGAGGGTCTTTGATGACAGCTGCCATCCCTTTATCTGATTTAGATACAATTTAATATTTTTTAATATTTTATTGACATGGGCAGTCATATATTCTAAATTTGTTTTCAAATAGGTAATTGACTTGGATTTATTTAGGACAATTATCTGCAGTTATCCGGGGAGAATCAGCCAGATAAAAGGCAATGAAAGTACTCGTCACCGGTTCGGCAGGCTATCTCGGCAAAGTTATCCTGAATCATCTATCGATCAGGGGTTATGAGACTGTTGGCCTGGATATAAACAGTCCCGGCGCCAATGACCGAGTCGCAGACAGATTCTACTTATGTGATGTCACGGATAAGGACCGGCTTATGGAAATATTTTCAGGGGAGCTCCCTGATGCTGTGGTTCACCTTGCCTCAACCTTTCACAGGGTAAGAGACCGGAAACAAGAGTATGCAATTGATATTGGAGGTTCCCGGAATCTGCTCGAGGCTGCCCGCATTACGCCTTCAGTCCGCAAATTCATATATTCAAGTTCAGCAGCCATTTACGGGGCCTCCCGAAGAGAAAAAATGTGGCTGGATGAGACTGATCCTGTTAAGCCCGGTAGTTACAGGTACGGGATAAATAAAAAGGTCACTGAAGAGATGATGTTTTCCGGAAACGGAAGTAATGGTCTCCAGGTTGTGTCACTCAGACTATGCACTGTTGTGGGGCCTCTCTATTCCAGGCCCAGATCAGCAGTCTCCATACTTTTGCGTCTTCCGGTCTTACCGTCTTCTTTCAGGCGCACACGCCTCCAGTTCATGCACGAGGAGGATTTTGCGGAAATAACCGGCAGGGTTATCGATGAGAACGTTGACGGTCTCTTCAATGTTGCGCCGGGCAGCTGTACTGTTGTGGGTGACGTGGTGCCTGCCGGAAGATTCCGTCATTTCCCCTGCAGGTTATTGCTGCCGGTCATGTGGCTGCTGTGGCATCTCAGGCTTTGCAATCTGCAGCCTGCCGGCTTCGGTTATTGCCTCTATCCTGTAGTCATGGACTCAACAAAACTGATCAGCAGGTTTGACTATCATTTCAGGTATTCATCATCAGAGGCTTTTCTTGCTGTGCAGGCCCGCAACATGATTCCTGCCGGGGCACGGTTCTGAAATTCACCCGTTACTGACTGAAATGCCGAATCTTGAAACAGCTACAGACCAGAGCAGTTTTACCGTTTCATCAATACCCAGGAGCGAAGAGTTGATACAGAGATGGTATGATTCTGCAGCTCCCCACGTCTTGCCTGTGAAGTAGTTGTAGTAGGAGGAGCGCCCCTTGTCAGTACGCTCGATAAGTTCCTTTGCCTTGCCTTCACTGATCTTATGGCTAATGGCTATCCTCCTTTTCCGGTCTTCCATATCTGCGTTCACGAAAAGGTTCAGGCAATTCCGCTCATCTTTCATTACATAGTCTGCACACCTGCCTACAAAGATGCACGGCCCTTCGGCAGAAAGCTTTTTCATGACATCGCTCTGTATCCTGAACAGCGATTCATTGCTTAGATAATAATTGGAAAAGAAATCATCTGCAAGGGCGGTCCGCAACCCGAGAATCCCGGGGAAAAGACTGAAATGCTTCTGCTCGTCAACCCTTTCAAAGAACTCCTCCTTCAGGCCGCTCTCCTGGGAGGCGATCCTAATAAGCTCCTTGTCATAAAAAGCAATACCCAGCCTGGCAGAAAGTTTCTGACCTATCTCCCTTCCTCCGCTGCCAAGTTGTCTTCCAATTGTAATTACATATCTGTGTGCCATGCCCGGGTTGATTTTGCATTATCCAAATTTACTGTTTAATAATTTATTTCCCGCATTCAATGAGCGGTAATTGCCGTTTATGCAAGGACGCCTGACTGATTGCTGCCATTATCCAAAATATAGTATTTTAGATGCCGTATTTCCCCGGATCAGACATAAAGGCCATGAAGAAAGGATATATTCTCTCCCTCGACCAGGGAACCACAAGTTCAAGGGCCATTCTCTTCGGTGTGGATGGGCAGCCGGTTGCCTCTTCCAGGAAGGAGTTCACCCAGATTTTCCCAAAACCCGGATGGGTTGAGCATGACCCGGAGGAGATCTGGGCAACGCAGGCCGGTGTGGCAGCCGAAACCCTTTCCAGGGCCGGAATTGACGGCAGCAGGGTTGCCTGTATCGGGATCACAAACCAGAGGGAAACAACGGTGGTCTGGAACAGGGTAACCGGCAAACCGGTGTACAATGCAATCGTGTGGCAGGACCGCCGGACGGCTGATTATTGCGACACTCTCAAGGAGGAGGGCCTTTCTGATCTGATTGCAGACAGGACAGGACTTATAATAGATGCCTATTTCTCTGCAACCAAGGTGAGGTGGATACTTGAGAACGTCACCGGTGCCAGGGAAGCGGCTGAGAAAGGAGAGCTTGCGTTCGGTACCGTTGACTCATGGCTTGTCTGGAACCTTACAGGCGGACGGCTACATGTAACAGATGTCTCGAACGCATCAAGGACCATGCTGTTCAATATCAGGACCATGGAATGGGATCAGGACCTTCTTTCCCTGTTCGGAATACCCGCCTCCGTCCTTCCTGAAGTACACTCATCCTCTGAAGTTTATGGGTTGACATCCGGCATGTTCGGATCTGAAATACCAATTTCCGGCATTGCAGGCGACCAGCAGGCAGCTCTGTTCGGGCAAATGTGCGTGGAACAGGGGATGGTCAAGAATACCTACGGGACAGGCTGTTTCATGATGATGAACACAGGGAGCATGCCCATGAAGTCACATAACAGGCTGCTGACAACGGTGGCCTGGAAGATAGGAGATGAAACAACATACGCCCTTGAGGGAAGTATCTTTATAGGAGGTGCTGTTGTACAGTGGCTTCGTGACGGGCTCGGCATCATCCGCAATTCATCCGAGGTGGAAGATCTGGCATCACAGGCAGGCTCTTCGGATGGTGTATTCTTTGTCCCTGCCTTTGCCGGCCTTGGTGCTCCGTACTGGAACCAGCACGCCAGGGGTATCATCACCGGACTTACCCGTGGATCTACTGCCGCACATATTGCCCTTGCCGCACTTGAGAGCATTGCATACCAGACACTTGATGTGCTGCTTGCAATGGAAAAGGATTCAGGTCTGAAAATAAAAGAGTTAAGAGTTGACGGAGGAGCTACTGTCAACAGCCGTCTCATGCAGTTCCAGGCTGATCTGCTCCGGGCTGATGTGGTTCGTTCCGGCATCACTGAGACAACAGCCCTCGGTGCTGCCTTTCTCGCAGGCCTGTCAACAGGATTCTGGAGAGGAATTGATGAATTGCGAAGCCTGTGGCAGGCCGGGGTACTTTTCTCACCTGTGATGCAACCTGGAGAAGCTGAGACATTTGTGGATGGATGGCAACGTGCGGTGAGAGCTGCAGCCTCATGGGCAGATGACAATTAATATTTACGAAATAATATATTGCATTGATTTGATTCGGACTTCATAATATAAAATCAGTATAATGAAAAAGACAATACTTCTGGCTGCACTTCTTTCACTGCTTTTCACCCGGGGCCTGGATGCTCAGAGCGCTGACAGTGCTGATATCTACCTGGTTACCTGTGCACCCGGTACGGCCAGCTACTCTATCTACGGACATACAGCCCTGAGGATCTCAATGCGCAGCACACAGTTTGACATGGTTTACAACTGGGGAATTTTCGATTTCTCGACACCCAATTTTGTTTACAGGTTTGCAAAGGGGAAGCTTGATTATATGCTTGGAGCCTACAGCTATGAACGATTCCTGGAAGAATATGTAGCCGAGGGAAGGTCAGTCTGGTCCCAGAAACTGAATCTCACAACAGGGGAGAAGGAGAAACTATTCGACCTTATCAATGAGAACCTTAAGCCTGAAAATGTCAGATACCGTTATGACTTTTTCTTTGACAACTGCGCCACCAGGGTCCGTGATATCGTTGCCGCTGCAGCTGAAGACACGGTTATATTTCCCGTTAAGGATCAGTCAAGGACCTTCCGACAGCTCATTGACCCTTACCAGAAGGTACTTCCCTGGCTTGATTTCGGAGCCGATATGCTTCTCGGGCTGCAGGCTGACAGGAGGGCTACCGTGGCAGACGAGATGTTCCTCCCTATGTTTCTCAGGGACAATTTCGCAGGGAGCATGATAATCCATGACGGAAACAGCGAACCCCTTGCAGGTCCTGTTGAGACTGTTGTTGACATCCCGGCAGCCGCAACCGGGAAGAAGGTATGGGTGCCGCAGGCAGTCTTCTGGCTGATTTTTGTTTTCGTGGTTCTTGTGACATTCGTGTTCAAAAGGCCGGGGCTTGAGAAATTTATTGATTTCTTACTCTTTTTCATATACTCCCTGCTTGCCCTGGTGCTGGTATTTACGAATATCCTTTCCGATCATGATGCTCTCCATCTTAACCTCCTGTTCCTCGGTATAAACATCCTGATCCCGGTACTCTTTGTCATGAAGGTAGCAGGCAGGAAAGCAGTGAAGCTCAGCAGGCTTGCACTGACCCTTTCGGTAATCTGGATCCCGGCTTCGCTGCTTGCAGGACAGGGAATAAACCCGGCTCTGGTCCCGCTGGTGCTGACAATAATGGTAAGGCTCTTCAGTCATAGCGGCTTCGGGAAGCAGCTTTAACACTTATTTAACAACCTTTAACAAGGTTTTTTAATATCAGAAATGATCTTTGCGAAGCTTTTTTTGCAGAGTAAATCAATTGAACATATATGGAACACACAACCGACATCAGGGTTCTGAATGAGAAGATCGAAAAGGAGAGCGCCTTCGTTGATCTTGTCAGGCAGGAAATAAACAAGGTAATTGTCGGGCAGCGTCATCTGACCGACTCGCTGCTGATAGGACTTCTTTCAAACGGGCACATCCTTCTTGAGGGTGTTCCCGGCCTGGCAAAGACACTTGCCATCAAGACTCTCGCCTCGGTTATTGACACGAGGTTCAGCAGGATACAGTTCACCCCTGACCTGCTTCCGGCTGACCTAATCGGTACAATGATCTACAGCCAGAAGAGGGAAGAGTTTGTCGTTCGGAAAGGGCCGATCTTTGCCAATTTCATTCTTGCCGATGAGATAAACCGTTCACCGGCCAAGGTACAGAGTGCACTCCTTGAGGCGATGCAGGAGAGGCAGGTGACAATAGGTGAAACGACCTACAAACTGGAAGAGCCGTTCATGGTGCTTGCCACCCAGAACCCCATAGAGCAGGAGGGAACATACCCGCTCCCTGAAGCGCAGGTGGACAGGTTCATGCTCAAGGTGGTCATTACCTACCCGGAAAAGGAGGAGGAGCGGATGATAATACGTGAGAACCTGGCAAGCGAGTTCCCCGTGGCAAAGACGATCCTTAAGCCGGATGATATTATACGTGCACGGAGCGTTGTACGGGAGGTCTATATTGACGAGAAGATCGAAAACTACATCCTCGACATCGTCTTTGCAACCCGACAGCCTGAGAAATTCGGTCTCACGAAGTTCACCCCGCTGATCTCCTACGGTGCTTCGCCAAGGGCAGGGATCAATCTTGCACTTGCTGCAAAATCATACGCCTTTATCAGGCGAAGGGGATTCGTGGTGCCTGAAGATGTTCGCGCCCTGTGCGCTGATGTGCTACGCCACAGGATCGGGCTTACATACGAGGCCGAGGCAGAGAATATCACCCAGGATCAGATAATTGCAGAAATCCTTAATACTGTTGAGGTTCCGTAGGATGATGAAGAGACTGCTGCTGTCACTGATCCTGCTGGTGTTGCTGATCCCGGGAAAGGCACAGGAATTTATCGGCCTGCCGGAAAAGACGGTAAAGGCTGTCATGGCGAAGGATTTCCCGGGGCTGACTCCGGACAATATGGTCCGGAATAACATCTACCGGTACCTTAAGTACCATTCAGCCGATGACAATGAGACCTGGCTGATTTTCCTGGATGAAAAGGGCAGGTGCACCGGAGTAAGGATAACTTACAGCAATAATCTGTACGATGCAAAGATCAGGGAACTGAATGAAAAGTACGGTAATGAAAGTAAAGGTACCTGGAGTTACAGGACGGGTAAGGATCTGATAACCGTGAAAGTGCAGCGTGACGCATGGTTCTTTACTGTCACGCATGTCGGATTATACCATATGTAAGGAACGTGGAAACAACAGAACTGTTAAAGAAGGTCAGGAAGATTGAGATAAGGTCGCGCGGGCTGACGCGCCAGATCTTTGCAGGGGAGTATCACAGCGCTTTCCGCGGCAGGGGGATGGCTTTCAGCGAGGTTCGCGAGTACCAGTTTGGTGATGATATCCGGAATATCGACTGGAATGTGACTGCCCGCCTGGGGCACCCCTATGTAAAGGTCTTCGAGGAAGAAAGAGAGCTTACGGTAATGCTCCTTGTAGACGTGAGCCGCTCGGGTGATTTCGGTACGGTGGCATCAACGAAGAGGGAGATGATGACCGAGATAGCTGCAGTGCTTGCTTATTCAGTCATTGCAAACAATGACAAGGTGGGACTGATGCTCTTCTCTGACAGGGTTGAGAAATATATACCGCCGAAGAAGGGCAGGGGCCACATGCTCAGGATCATACGGGAGATGCTCAGCTTTGAGCCTGCCGGTTCAGGCACCTCTCTTTCGGAGCCTCTCAGGTACCTGACAAATGTCCTCAGAAAGAGATGTACGGCCTTTGTCCTTTCCGATTTTATGGCACCCCCGTTCACCGAAGCTCTTCGCATTGCTTCCGGCAAGCATGACGTCGTGGCTTTGCGAATAAGCGACAGGCGCGAAAAGGAACTGCCCGACGTGGGATTCATGAAGGTTATGAATCCCGAGTCCGGGCGTGAAATGTGGATTGACACATCATCATCATCCGTCAGGAAGGAATATGCCGAATACTGGAGAAAACATGACCAGGCTGTCACAGCGGCGTTTGTAAGCAGCGGAGTGGATGTGGCATCAATCAGCACCGGCGGGGACTATATCAAACCTCTTATCTCACTGTTCAAGCACAGATAAGACCATGAGAAAGGTTTTTATAACGGTTGCGGCAATGCTTTTTGGAGGGCTGACCCTGTCAGCCCAGGAGATCAGGGTCATATCCGGACCCGATACCTCAGCCATAGTCATCGGCGACCAGACAGGCTTCACTGTTACTGCCGATATTCCGGCAGGTGTAACTGCGACTCTCAGCGGTGCGGCAGACTCGCTTGCGGGAAAAATAGTGATCCTCAGGAGAGATCCCCGTGACACCTCAGTCTCTGCAGACGGGTCAATGAAAATCATCGACAGGTATCTTATAACATCTTTTGATTCAGGATCGTACGCCATCCCGCCGTTTTATGCGGAGGTTGCTTCGGGAGACAGCCTGATGAGGTATTTCTCCGATTATTCATTCCTTGATGTGGTACGGCCGGAGGTAGCCCCGCAGGACACTACCGACGTCATTTTTGACATCATTCCACCCCGCGGCGCTCCGGTAACATTTCGCGAGGTGCTGCCATGGATCGTTATTGCCCTCATTGCAGCGGTAATTGTCTGGCTGCTGGCAAGGTTCCTGCCAAGAAATCCGCTCAGGCGGTTTGTAAGACCCCCGGCGCCGCCGGAACCGGCACACATTGTTGCACTCCGTGACCTTCAGGCTCTAAGGGATGCCGAACTGTGGCAGAAAGGGGAGATAAAGGTATACTACTCGAGACTTTCAGACATTCTGAGGAGGTATATCGACGGACGCTACGGCATCAGTTCTCCCGAGCTGACTACGGATGAGACGGTACGGATGCTGCAAAAGGCCGCAGTGACAACTCCCGGACAGATGGCAATGGTGAAGGAACTGCTGTCGGTCTCCGATATGGTAAAGTTCGCCAAATATCTGCCTGACAGCGCCGTTCACGTTGCCTTCCTTGACAATGCCGTGAGGTTTGTGGAGGAGACAAGGCTTCCCGATGCTGTGCCTGCCGAGGGGAACCGGGAAGCTGCTGCTGACCAGGGTGTTGTAACCGGTAAGACCAAAACCGGAAAGGGAAAGAAAGGAGGACGCCATGCATAACATAGTCTTTGAAAACGGCTGGTTTCTGTGGTTTCTCCTTGCCGTACCACTTCTTGTGGCACATTATATCTGGCGCCAGGGCAGGGCCAATGCACCTGTCAGCCTATCCACGGCGGGATTCCTTGAAAAGGGTCATAAAACATTCCGTCATTACCTCCGGCATGTTCTGTTCGCGCTCCGCGCGGCAGCAATCGCCCTTGTGATAGTTGTGATTGCCAGGCCGCAGAATGTAGACAGGTGGCAGAGCTCAACCACCGAGGGGATTGATATCATCCTGGCCCTCGACGTCTCCGGGTCGATGCTGGCGAGGGACTTTAATCCGGACAGGCTCGAAGCATCCAAGAATGTGGCCACCGAGTTCATCAGCGGAAGGCCTTATGACCGCATCGGGCTGACTGTTTTCAGCGGGGAAAGTTTCACCCAGTGTCCCCTGACAACTGACCATGCAGTCCTTATCAACCTCCTCAGGGAGGTGAAGAGCGGCATCATCGAAGACGGAACTGCCATTGGAGTGGGACTCGCCACTGCAATAAACAGGATAAAGGACTCTGACGCTATAAGCAAGGTGATAATACTGCTCACTGACGGAGTCAACAACCGTGGTTCGATTGATCCTATGACGGCTGCGGAAATTGCAAAGACATTCGGGATAAGGGTTTATACAATCGGCGTAGGAAGCATGGGATATGCTGACTACCCGGTGCAGACACCTTTCGGAATGAGATACCAGAAGATGCAGGTGGAGATCGATGAAGACCTGCTTCAAAGGATATCGGACCTTACAGGCGGACAGTATTTCAGGGCTGTGGACAACACAAGCCTGCAGCAGGTTTACGGTGAGATCGACAAGCTTGAGAAATCAAAGATTGAAACAAGGGAACACAGCAAGCGTGATGAAGTCTTCATTTCATGGGCGTTTGCGGCTCTTGTCATGCTTGGCCTGGAACTGCTTCTGAGGTATCTGTTAATGAAAAACATGTCATAGCGCTATTATGGAGACATTCAGATTTGCACAGCCTGACATGCTTTACCTGCTCCTCCTGGTGCCGGTGCTCACTGTGATATGGATTCTCGGCAACAGGAGAAGGAGGAGGGCCAGGGAGCGCTTCGGAGATGCTGCGCTTCTTCAGAGGCTATCGCCCGATTATTCACCGGCACGGATGACCGTTAAATTCCTTGTAAGGTTGCTGGCCTTCATAATGGCCGTCCTCACGGTTGCAAGGCCCCAGTTCGGCTCGAGGCTCGAGGAGGTGAAACGGGAAGGGGTGGAGGTTGTTATAGCACTTGATGTCAGCAATTCAATGCTGGCCACCGATATAGCACCTTCAAGGCTCGAAAGGGCAAAGCAGGCAATAACCCAGCTCGTAGACCAGCTGCGTGAAGACAGGATAGGACTGATACTGTTTGCCGGTGATGCCTACACGCAGATCCCGATAACAAATGACTATCTCTCGGCCAAGATGTTCCTCGCCACGGCGGGACCTGATGCAGTGTCAAAGCAGGGTACTGCTATCGGAGCTGCAATAGACCTGGGAATCAGGTCATTCACCCCGGAGAGCGACAAAAGCAGGGCGCTTATTATAATCACCGACGGTGAGAACCATGAGGATGATGCTGTTGAAAAGGCCCGGGAAGCAGCAGAAAAGGGGATCGTGGTGCATACGATAGGTATCGGCTCGCCTGACGGCTCCCCGATACCGGTTGTGACCGGCGGAAGAACCGATTACCTGAAGGACAGCCAGGGAAACACAGTCATCTCAAAGCTCGACGAAAAGGGGCTGCAGGAAATTGCTTCAGTCACCGGAGGCAGGTATGTAAGGGCAAGCAATACGAGCATCGGTCTCACAGAGATATACAATGACATAGGCCGCATGAAGAAGAGTGAGGTCAACACGATGATGTATACCGAGTACAATGAGCAGTTTCTTATCCCTGCCGCACTGCTCTTCATACTGCTCGTGACTGACCTTCTCCTGGCTGACAGGAAGAACAACCTTCTGAGGCGGATAGGAATCATTGGAAAGGAACCGAAACAGGAAAGGATATGAGAGGGAAGGTAACGCCATACAGGATACTGGTTGCTGCCATCTGCATGGCAATCCTGTCTCCTTCGCTTTTCGGGCAGGAGGAGAGGGAGTATATCAGGAAGGGCAACAAACTCTATAAAAAAAGTGAATTCGCCGGAAGCGAGGGTATGTACCGCCGGGCACAGGAAGACGGCAAGTCTTCGGGCGATGCGGTTTTCAATCTCGGCAACTCACTTTACAAACAAAAGAGGTTCGGCGAGGCTTCGGGTGAATTCATCCGTTCAGCCCAGGCCGCTGAGGGAGATTCCCTTAAACAGGCCGAAAGCTTTTATAACCTCGGAAATTCACTTCTTAAAGAGCAGAAATTCGGTGAAAGCATTGATGCCTATATCAGCTCACTGAAGCTCAATCCCGGCAATGTGCAGGCAAAATACAACCTCGCCTATGCACAGGATCAGTTGAAGAAGCAGGAGCAGGAGCAACAGCAGCAGAAGCAGGATCAGGATAAACAGAACCAGGATAAGCAGCAGGACCAGAACAAGGATAACCAGCAGGACAAAAAGAACCAGGATCAGAAGGATGATCAGCAGCAGCAGCAGGACCAGAACAAGGACCAGCAGCAAAAGCAACAGCAACAGCAGAGTGCAATGAGCCGTGATGATGCAAAGCGTCTCCTTGACGCCCTTGCTGCCAGCGAGAAGCAGACACAGGAGAAGGTTCAGCGTGACAAGGCTGCCGGGGAGAAGGTGAGGGTGATTAAAAACTGGTAATTTTGCAATGATGAAAAGAAACATAGCGGTTATAGCATTCCTTCTGGCCGGCCTTGCGGTGTCAGCCCAGGATGTTGCGCTTACTGTTGATGCCCCGGAAAGCGCCGCTGCCGGGGAACGGTTCAGGATCATCTATGCCGTCAACTCAACCGACGGGCAGTTCACCCCGCCAAAATTCGACCCGTCTTTCTCCGTACAGGGTCCGCAGCAGTCGACCAGCCGCAACGTACAGTGGGTCAACGGAGAAGTTAAAACCATTTCATCAACAACCCTCATTTACTATGTCGTTGCCGGTACGCCGGGAATCTATACAATTCCTGCCGCACAGTTCGAAACAAAGAAGGTAACTGTCAGCTCTCAGGAAAAACAGATTGTCATTACTGCCGGCGGCTCCTCGCAGACAGCGGCAGGACAGCAGCAGGGACAGGCAGGAACCGCAGGTGATTCCCCCTCGTCTGGTAATGACGTTTCAATGAAGATGCTCCTCAGTGACAGGGAGGTCTATGCCGGGGAGCCGGTGACGGGGACGCTCAAGCTATATACACGCATCAACCTTTCCGGCATCCAGGAGCTCAAATATCCTGATTTCAAGGGCTTCCTCAAGGAAGATATCGAGACCCCTCCGTTACGAAGCCTTGAAAGCGAGGTTATTGACGGTGTTCAGTACGGAACTGGGGTAATCCAGCGATTCGTGCTCTACCCCCAGATCTCCGGTGACCTTCGTATTGATCCGGCTGAGATGACCGTCCTTACACAGGAACGGTCAGGTGCCCGCGATCCCTTTTTTGATGATCCCTTCTTCGACAGCTTCTTCTCATCGGTGGCCACCGTGCCCAGAAAAATAGCCACCCAGCCTGTGACAGTTAAGGTGAAGCCGCTGCCGGAACCCAGGCCGGCCGATTTCCACGGTGCGGTGGGGTCTTTTACAATGGAATCATCCATTTCTGGAACGGACGCAAAACTTAATGACGCCGTCACGATGACGGTTACCCTCAAAGGTACCGGCAACCTGAGCCTGGCGGGTGAGCCGGTCATAAGCTTTCCGCAGGGGATAGAGAAATATGATCCGAAGGTTACTGTAAAGAGCACAGGCACAGCCTCCGGCAGCAAGGTCTTTGAATACCTGCTGATACCGAGGAACACAGGCACATTCGAGATACCGCCGGTTTCATACTCTGTGTTTGAACCGAAGCAGCAGAAATATGTTACCCTCAGGGCAGGAGGATTCTCCGTGAATGTCACCGGGACACCCGGGGAAGAGCAGGCTGCAGCCCCTGTCTTCGCACCCGGTGAAGATGTGAAATACCTCGGGCAGGATATTAGGTTCATCAGGAATGACAGCACGAAGCTCTCAACAGTTGCAGTCCCGCTGGTGTCAGGAGTGTACTACTGGCTCTGGTTTGTTCTTGCCCTGGTTGTTGCCGCTGTAGTTCTTCTCCTGAGAAGGGAGCAGATAAGACGCAATGCCGATATTGCAGGTCTCCGTAACCGCAAGGCTTCACGGAACGCCCGCAACAGGCTTGCAAAGGCTAATGCCCTGCTGAAGTCAGGTAAGAAAGAGGCTGTAAATGCCGAGGTTGCCAGGGCTCTCTGGGGTTACCTGGGCGACAAACTCAGCATACCGCAGTCGGAGATCACAAGGGAAAAATGCTATGCTGCCCTGCGCGACAGGAAGGCAGATGAGGAAATCATCACTGAACTTGACAGGATTCTCTCCGCCACGGAGTATTCGCAGTATGCACCCGTTCCGGAAGGCGAGAGTCCTGCCGCCCTCTGCAGCCGGGCGGCGGCGCTGATCGGAAAACTTGACGACGTACTTGATTAAACCAGGGAGACGATGCGAAGGATATTATTGATTCTTATAATACTCGTTGCCGGTATTCTAAGCCTTGCAGGGCAGACACCCGGTGACAGGTACAACCAGGCCGGGGAACTCTACGGGTCAGGCGACTACTCAGGTGCTGCCGCAATCTACAGGAAGCTGTGGGAGGAGGGATACAGGAGTGAAGACCTGCTCTATAACGCCGGTAACGCCTTCTTCAAGTCGGGCGACAATGCCTCGGCAATAATTTTTTATGAGCGGGCGAAGCTGCTTGCCCCTGCCGATGAGGACATTGATTACAACCTCCAGATTGCCAGGAGCAGGATCACCGACAGGTTTGAGTCCGTTCCGGAGCTCTTCTTCGTGAGGTGGTTTGATTTCCTGTCACTGCTTGCTTCAACAAATGCATGGGCTGTGGCTGCATTCCTGATGTTTGCGGCTGCACTGGTGCTTGCGCTCGTGTTCCTGACAAAGGCCAGGGCCCGCGGCAGGCTGCTTTCGTTCTGGCTCTCACTCGCCTCACTTATCCTTGCCATTCTGATGGTATCACTGGCTGTCCGGAACAACTCGCTTGTGAATCATAACCGGAAGGCTGTCATCACATGCAGTATTGTCACCGGGAGGAGTGCTCCCGGCGAGACCGGCAATGAACTATTCGTGCTTCATTCAGGCACAACCGTAACAGTGGAACAGGAACTCGGCGCATACCTCGAGGTCAGGCTCCCTGACGGCAACAAGGGATGGATCGGCTCCTCGTGCATGGAAAAGATTTAACCCGTTTCCACATTTTTCTTAACTTTCTGCCGGAATCAATTTGTCCGGAAATGAAAGGAAAATCAACTGTTATTTTACTTGTGACGGTTCTGCTGCTGACGGCCTGCAAAAAGCGAAGCATAACAGACGAGGGTCCGACTGACGTGCGGATCAGCAACCTGACAGGACAGACGATTGAGGATGTAACCGTTACCACAACGGATGATCCGGCATATTCTGTCCGGGTCCATAATTTCGGTACTTTAGGCGCCGGAGCCGTCACTGATTATTTCAGGTTCGACATAGCATATACAGAGGCTGACATCACCCTTAAGATAGATGGTGTGACATGGTCAACCCCTCCCTCGCGGTTTGATTACCTGACCTATATCGGTCCTGACCGGATCACTTACAGGCTGACGATAGCAGATCCGGCAAATCATATACTTGATATTGAAACTGTTATAGAGGAGCCTATTGATGATCTTTAAACAAATACCGTTGACACTGATGAAGCTTTACCGTTTTCCTGCCCTCCTGATTGCCGTGATCCTTGTCACCGGCTGCGAAAAAGATCCTGCGCCGCCTGAGATTTCAAGTATGAATCCTTCAACCGGAGGTTATGGAACCGAGGTAGTTATTACAGGTAAAAACTTTGCGGCGAATGCAACAGGTAACACTGTAACTATCAATGGTATAGAGGTTGAAGTTGTAAGTACCCGGGAAACATCCCTGACAATAATCATACCTGTTCTTGCGGAAGGAGAATGGCCCGTTAAAGTAAAAACTGAGATTGGCGAAACGGATGCAGTTATGTTTAATTACCTGTACACTGTTTATGTTGCCGGCGATGAATTTAACACTTCAGGCAACTCTGAAGCGAAATACTGGAATAACGGCAAAGGGGTTATACTGGCTGACGGCACAGGTACCCATATTACCTCCATTGCCGTTTCAGATGCTGACGTCTGTGTGGCAGGGACTTTGTATACAAATACTGTCAGAGGCAGATTCTGGAAAAATAATTTACCCGTTTCCCTTACTACTTCAACCGTATCCGCTGCCAATGATATTCTGATTGCCGGGTCGGATGTATATATTGCGGGCTATGGAACTGACGGCGGAAGTGTTGACATTGCCAGATACTGGAAAAACGGAGCGCCCGTCTCACTTACTGATCCTTCCTTAACAGATGCCGCCTGCGCATTTTCTCTTTTCAAGAGTGGTGAAGACCTGTATGTTGCCGGACTTGTTAATGATGTAGGTTGGTCAGATCCGGTTGCCACTTACTGGAAGAATGACAATCCTGTTTACCTCACCGACGGTACAGAACCTTCAAGGGCACAGGATATTTACGTATCCGGCAATGATGTTTTTGTTTGCGGGTACGAAAGGAACTCCTCCGGGTTCAATGTTGCAAAATACTGGAAAAACGGAACTCCGGTTGACCTGTCTGACGGGCAGGCAAGGGCATGGGCCTACTCGATTGCAGTTAGCGGGACGGATGTATATATAGTAGGAAATGACGGTTACGGTGCATGTTGCTGGAAAAACGGAGTGGCGGTCCAGGTTGAGTGCAACCCGGCATTCACTACTTTCAACTCGGTTTTCATAGCCGGAAATGACGTTTTCATTGCCGGTTCGGAACAACCTGATGAGCTTAGTCCTGCCCATGCATATTACTGGAGAAACGGCGCCAGGGTCAGCCTCACTGATGAAAAGAGACTCTCTGTTGCCACTGCAATCTTTGTAAAATAGAATGCACGCAATTAACCTTCTGGCAAGCCGGTCCTTATGAAAGAATTTGTCACTGTCTGTCCCCGTAATTGTTACAGTACGTGCACATTCAGGGTATTCACTGAAGGAGGGAGGGTGAAGCGTATTTTGCCGTATGAGGGCAATCTGGCAACTCCGGAGGGGCCGTGCATCAAGGGACTTTCGTACCTGGAAAGAGAGTATTCTTCCGAACGGATCATTTATCCGCTCAGGAGGCAGCCTGACGGTTCATTCTCCCGCATCTCAATGGACGAGGCCCTGGATATCATAGGTACCAGGCTGGCGGATGCCAGGTTGAAGTATGGGCCTCATTCTGTCCTGTTCTATAAGGGCAGCGGCTATTCGGGACTGAGCAATGATATCGCCGGCAACTTCTGGAGACTGTTCGGCGGCGCCACCACCACTTACGGCAACCTGTGCTGGCCTGCAGGACTTGAAGCCGTCAGGCTGACAATGGGAGAGGTGAAACATAACCTGCCCTGGGATCTCGCCTATTCATCAATGATCATTCTCTGGGGCAAGAACTCCGCCGAGACAAATGTACAGGAGATGATCCATATCGAGAAGGCAAGGCAGAACGGGGCCAGGGTGGTTGTAATTGATCCGAGACGCACACTTACGGCTGACAAGGCAGACATGCTTATCAGGCCGAGGCCCGGCACCGACGCTGCCCTTGCACTGGCAATGGCAAGGGTGATCATTTACCGAGGTCTGACTGACAATGAGTTCATAAGCAGGCATGTATCGGGATTTGAAAAGTTTGCGTCATCACTTGATATAACGCCTGACAAGGCACAGGAAATCACAGGTATACCGGCTGAAACGATAACTGAGCTTGCGGTGGCGGCGGCCGGTGCCGGGCGCCTGACTGTTGTTGCGGGATACGGTTTGCAGCGCTATACCAACGGCGGACAGACAATAAGGGCAATCCTCTCCATTCCGGTCATCACCGGCATGATCGGCAAGCCGGGATGCGGGTTCAACTTTGCCAACCTCCAGAGCTATATCTTCGATGATATCAGGGAACCGCTTAGTTATTATCCTGACATCGAAGCGGATAAGCCTTTCCGGCGTGCCATCTCAAAGGCAAGGTTCGGTCCCCATTTCTTTGCACTGAAGGAACCGGGAATCCAGGTGGCATGGGTAGAACGGGGTAATCCAGTGATCCAGCTGCCCGGTAGCGGAGAGGTACGGAAAGCATTTGAATCAATACCGTTCAAGGTCGTGGTTGAGCAGTTTATGACTGATACTGCCGCTATGGCAGACCTCATCCTTCCGGCAAAAGGCATTTTTGAGCAGGCTGATGTGTTGGGGTCATACTGGAATCCCTATGCCCAGTACAAGCCGAAGGTAACCGACCTGCCGGGCGAAGTGTTACCTGAAAGTGAAATATACTGGCGCCTTGCGCAGAAGCTGGAGCTTCCGGCCGGTAAGGAGAAGGGCATACCTGCCCCGGACGATTATGACAAATGGCTTGAGGAAAGGATCAGCCACACCCCCGGCTTCGTCCGTGAGGAGGTTTATCAGCAACCTGTCATACCTGGGCAGAATGAGCACCCGGCTTATGCCAGCATGAAATTTGACACTCCGTCAGGCATGATCGAACTCTGGTCTGACAGGGCCGTTAAAATGTGGGGAGTCAACCCGTTGCCATCATTTGATCCACCTGAAGACTTCGGGGAATCACATCTCCCGTTCAGGCTGATGACTCCCAATATTGCATCGAGGATCCATTCACAGTTTGGCAACCTGGAGGTCATCAGGAGCGTAACTGAGGAGCCTGCATGGGAGATTTCCGTTTCAGACGCACGTAAACGGGGCCTCCGGACAGGCGACAAAGTCAGGATCTTCAACACCCGTGGCGAGGTGACCGGCAAAGTGAGTGTCACCTCAAGGGTAAAGAACGGGAGCCTGGTATTCCCCAACGGCATCTGGCTTGGCGAGGGCGGGGGAGTGAACAGGCTGATTGAGCCTTGCGAGACTGATATGGGCCACGGAGCGGCCTTTCATAATACCAGGGTTGACATAGAGAAGATTGCGCCATGAGAAGGGGATTCACATTTGATGCCGCACTCTGTGTCAGCTGCAAGGCATGCAGCGCTGCCTGCATCCTTGAGAACGGGCTCCAACCCGGTACCCGAACCCTATTTGCATGGAATGAACATGCACTGACATTGGTCGGAGTCATAAACCTGTCAATGGCATGCAACCACTGTGCCGATCCCGCCTGCGCTTCCGGCTGCCCGGCACTTGCCTATACCGTCAGTGAAGACGGGGCGGTCATCCACCACCCGGAAAGATGCATGGGTTGCGGATACTGCACCTGGCGATGCCCGTATGACGCCCCGAAGATCAATCCTGCTCTCGGATACATTGAAAAATGCCATTTCTGTGCCGGCAGGGCGGAGGAAGGGATTGGGCCGGCCTGCGTGACCGCCTGCCCCACAGGGGCCCTTAAAATGACCAGAACGGAGGAATTTGACGGTACACTGCCGGCATGGTTCCCCGACACCGGGATAAAACCATCGGTTTCCCTGAAAAACACTGAGAATCTTAACAGGCCGGTGATAATTCCTGCCGACAGCGAATCAGAAGAAGATGAGGAAATTCTCTCCCGTCCGGACTCCATGCCAGATTCATCCGGCAGGCTGAGGAAGGAGTGGAGCCTGGCGCTCTTTTCGGTCCTTGTGATAACAGCTTCGGTGATGCTGATGGTTGCGGCTCTCCGGGGAACAGCACCCCTGGGACCGGCATCCGCCAAGTTCATTCCGTTCCTTATCATGGCAGGGGCAATGGCTGTTTCTGTTGTCCATCTGGGTGTGCCAGGCAAATCATGGAGGGCAGTGTTCAATCTTCTTTCCTCGCCGTTAAGCCGTGAAATAGCCATGGTTTTGCTGCTTGCCATGGTCGCCCTTCTCAGCTGGCTGAAACCGGACCTCATACCGCCCCTGATAACGGGATTGCTGGCCCTGCTGACACTGATATCAGTAGACAACGTATATTTTGCCGCCGACAGGTCGTTCAGCCTGAAGCTTCACAGCGGCCAGGCCTTCTTCACAGGACTGTATGCCGCCACATGGTTTGTTGAACCGACGGTAATCTTCATTGTCTTTTCAATGCTGACCGCCATTTCGGTTGTGATGCGGTACAGATCGGCAGAGGCCGACAGCCTTACACGAACTCTCTACTACACAAGGGCTATGGCATTGCCTGTCGTTTTTATGCTGATCTACCCTGACAGTAAGGCAACGGACACAGCAGCTCTGGTGATCTTCATCGCAGGGATGATTGCTGACAGGCTGCTTTTCTACTGCGACTTCAGGCCGCCAAATATCAAGGATACAATAACAGAACATTTCGATAAAGAATATGAAAAAGAGAGAGATAAACAGCGTCAGGACGCCGGTATATCGTGATTCCGGCTTTGAGCTTCCCACAGCGTCAGTGACCTCTGGCGCTTTTGCAGCAGAGACGGGCCATGAGCGCGAGCCGGACCTGTATATATATTCACGGTACCGCAACCCGACAGTTGTGGCTGCCGAGGAGGCGATTATGGAGGTTGAGGGTTGCGGCTGGGCGCTACTGGCCCAGTCGGGGATGGCCGCCATTGACATTGCCCTTTCAATATTCCAGGAGGCAGGCAGGCAAAGCACGTGGCTCTTCTTCTCAGAGATCTACGGCGGCACCCTCTCATATATAGGCAGCGTTCTGCAAAAGCGCCGCGGAATGGAGGTCAGCTTCTTCAGACCGGTTGACGGAAGGTATGATTACAGGCAGCTTGAAAACGCACTTTCAGAGATTAGGCCTGACATACTCTATTTTGAAACTATCTCAAATCCCCTGCTGATAGTGGCAGAAGGAAAAAGGGTCATTGAGCTTGGCAAAAAATACGGTGCGAAGGTCATCGTTGACAACACCTTTGCCACCCCGATGCTCTGGAAGCCGCTTGATGACGGTGCCGACCTTGTCATCCACAGCGCCACGAAGTATTTCTCCGGGCACGGCAACCTCACCGCCGGAGTTATCTGCGGCAATGACAACGAACTGATGCAGAGCGCTGTTGAGTACCGCAAATTCGTCGGGCATATGCTCTCACCGGATGATGCCTACCGCCTTCAGACCCAGATGGCATCGTTTGCTCTGCGCTTCAGGCAGCAGTGCGACAATGCTGCTGCCGTGGCATCGATGCTTGAATCGTCAGACCGTGTGGCCCGCGTTCTTTACCCCGGGCTTGAAAATCATGAAACACATGCAGCTGCGAAGGCTCTCACAGGCGGGAAAGGATATGGTGCAATGATAACTTTTGATCTTGCCGGAGCGACACCCGAGACCAAAAGAAAGAACCGCGACAAATTCATTGCAGCCGTTTACCCGGAAATACGTCTGATTCCCACTCTTGGCGACAACCATACGATACTTATGCCTGTGGAGGCCGTCTGGGGCGCAAAGTATCCTGAGCCGGGAATGATAAGGCTATCAATAGGTTATGAAGATACCGAAAAGCTGAAGGATATAATCCTACGCGGACTGAAAGGCTGATTACCAGTTTACAGGCTCGAGGCCCCTTGCGGAAAGCCATTCATTGCATTTGCTGAAATGCGAACAGCCGAAAAATCCGCGTGAAGCAGAGAGGGGTGATGGGTGTACCGTTTTGAGCACCAGGTGCCTTGCAGGGTCTATTGAGGCACCCTTGTTCTGTGCATAGGCTCCCCACAGCATGAATACGAGATTTTCCCTGTCGCGGTTCAGCACGCTGATAGCTGCATCTGTAAACCGTTCCCATCCTTTGTTCTGGTGTGAGAGGGCCTGGTGGGCCCTCACCGTCAGTATTGCATTGAGAAGAAGCACTCCCTGTCGGGCCCACCGCTCAAGATTGCCTGACTCTGGCACAGGTACTCCCAGGTCGCGGTTAAGCTCCTTGAATATATTCACAAGGCTGGGAGGGAATTCCGTACCGTCATTGACAGAAAAACAAAGCCCGTGTGCCTGCCCGTAATTGTGATACGGATCCTGTCCGATTATCACCACCCGCACCTTTTCAAACGGGCAGAGGTCGAAGGCATTGAAGATTTTGTTTCCGGGCGGGAAGACCTGCCTTATCCGGTATTCCTCGCGCACAAACGCTGTCAGCGCAGTAAAATATTCTTTTTCAAACTCATCACTGAGCTTCTCCTTCCAGCTTGAATCGATCTTTACATCCATGGTGACGCGACAGGTCTATATGCTGTTAAATATATTGAATTTTCACTGAAGTGTCATGTCACCGCGAAAACAGGGATAAAAAATAAGCTATATTAGAACCTCAAATTTCAAAAAAGATGATTGATCTGCGAAGTGATACTGTGACACGGCCCACGGCCGGAATGCTTGAACAGATGATGAAGGCCAGCGTCGGCGACATGGTTTTTGGCGAGGATCCGCAGGTAAACGAACTTGAGCGGATGTCTGCCGACATGTTTAGGATGGAGGGCGCCCTTTTCTGTCCCTCGGGGACCATGACGAACCAGATTGCAATCAAGGCGCACACCAGGCCAGGTGATGAGGTAATCTGCAGCCGGATGGCTCACATTTACCTTTTTGAAGGGGGAGGAGTGGCATTCAACTCCGGGGCCTCGGTCGCTCTGATAGACTCTGAGAACGGCACCTTTACCGCTGAGGATGTGAAACAGCATATCAACAACCCGGATGACCCGCACAAGGCATTCACCCGGCTGGTGGAGGTGGAAAACACGGTCAACAGGGGCGCGGGCACATGCTGGGATTTTGAGCAGATGAAACGGATCAGGGAACTCTGTGATTACCGGCACCTCGGGTTTCACCTTGACGGCGCCAGGCTGTTCAATGCAATGGCAGTCGACGGCAGGAAGCCGGAAGAATACGGAGGTCTGTTTGATTCAATTTCAATATGCCTGTCAAAAGGACTGGGTGCACCTGTGGGATCCGTACTCATCGGAAACCGGGAGATCATCAGGCAGGGGGCACGCATCAGGAAAGCGTTCGGAGGAGCAATGAGGCAGGCGGGCTATATAGCCGCCGCCGGTATATATGCCCTGAAAAACAACGTGGCAAGGCTTGCTGATGACCACCGCAATGCCTCCGCACTAGCGGAAGCGCTGAAGCAGAGCAACCTGACAGAGAAGGTTAATTACGGCGGGACCAATATTGTCATCTTCACCCTCAGGCCGGAGATGACCGCTAATGAATACCTCGAAAAGATCAGGGCAAAAGGGATTCTTGCACTTAAAACCGGAGAGAGAAGTATCAGGATGGTGACTCACCTTGATGTCAGCGAGGTACAGGTTAAAGAAGCATGTGAAATACTTGTCAGCCTTTGAAGGTGAAGTAGATGGCTCCAAGGATGCAGAGAAAGGCGAAAAGGTGATTGAGCCTGAACGTCTCGCTGCGGAAGAATACCAGGGTAAATACAACGAAAACGGAAATTGAGATCACCTCCTGGATAATCTTAAGCTCCACCAGTGAAAAGGGGCCGCCCGTACCCCTGTAACCGATCCGGTTTGCCGGAACCTGGAAAAAATATTCGAAAAGGGCAATCCCCCAGCTTGCAAGCACAATTCCTGCCAGTCCAAGCAGCGCATTTTTAGAAACGTTCTGGTACTTCAGGTGACCGTACCAGGCAATGGTCATGAATGAGTTGGAAACAATAAGCAGCAGGATTGACCAAAGCCCTTTCATAATTCCTTGCGGTAAACAAGTTTCGGATCACCGGGGCCGTAAAACTCGCGGAGTGTTGCCTCAAGCTCATATCCGTTCCTTGTATAGAAATGCCTGGTTGGCTCATAGAGCGGCCTGCCAGAGGTCTCTATCCATAATATTTTCGCGCCAAGCGACCTGACCCTCTCCTCAACCTCCTTCAGAATGACTGAGCCATAGTGCTTCTTCCTGTGTTCCTCCTGAATTGCTATCCAGTACAGATCCCATGAATGCACCGAGGAGGGATTAGGACCAAAGTTGGCAAAGCCTGTCACGTTGCCTTCTTCAAGCAACCTGACCCAGTAATAGCCGCTTTTTTCCTGCCCCTGCGCAAATGTCTCATCGGCAAGTGACAGGGCAACCTCTATCTCGAAGTCGTAGAAATAGCCTGATGACGCAAGTATCTTTTCGAGTACGGGCCTGTCGGCCGGGGATATTTCAAATGATATTTCAGGCATGGTGTTTCTATCTGTTCAGGTCATTTACAATATGCCTGATTATTTCCTGGTGTGTGTAACCGGCATGCACGGCTGCTGAGATGAACCCGCTGTCAGGGGAGATGCAGGGATTGGCGTTGACTTCAAGCACGTATACGTTTTCATCGCGGTCTACCCTCATGTCAACGCGTGCATAGCCTTTCAGTCCGAACGTATGCCAGCATCCTGTAACGGCAGCCCTCAGATTGTTCATGAGGCGCTCGCTGAGGTCTGACGGGAAATGACGCCTGCTGTTTTCGTACTGGAAGGTGTCTTCAACCCACTTTGCCTTATAGCTCACGATACGCGGAATGTCATCAGGGTAATCATGGAATACCATCTCGGCCGGCGGCAGCATCTCCGGTCCGTCAGGACCCGCCTTGACGCTTACATTGAACTCCCTGCCGTCAATGAACTCCTCGATGAACCAGTGACGGTCATTTTTGTCCTCAAGTATCTCAGGAACAGTGCCGTTATAAGTAAAGACAGATTCCTCGGTTATGCCGAGTGAACCGTCTTCCCAGACCGGTTTGAGAATGTATTTTTTCCCGGGAACCAGCTGTGAGGCTTCAGAGACCTTATAGCCACCCGCCACAGGTATGCCGTTTGCCTTCATGATCCTCCGCGCCAGCACCTTGCTTGCGGTGATGAAAGTTGCCTCCACAGGGCAGCCGGTATACGGAATATGATGCATGTTGAGCAGACCCGGGATGAAATAGAGTATCTCAGCCTTCTTGCCGACCGACTCCACCAGGTTGAAGACAAATCCAAATCCTTCGCCGGCAATACCGGCTATCTCGTTGAAAAAGTTATCGGTTATACCGCGGCATTCCACCTCGTACCCGAGGCCCTGGAGGGTCTTGTCAATGAAATTGACCTGGTCAAGAACATCAAGCTCGTCCGGAAGGGCGTCCGGGGCAGGCTCATTGTAGATTATCAGGCACTTATTTGTCATTATTTAAGTCCGTATCTTTTTGTTGCCGAATTCATTATCGTCTTCATAAGAGTGCTGAAGGCGAGACCGTTCATCCGTGAAAGCATGGGCAGATCAGAATGGACGGGGTTAAGCCCGGCAAGAGGATTTGCTTCAATGAAACACATCCTTCCGTGACGGTCGGCCTTCATATCCACGCGGCCGGCATCAACCGCACCAAGTGCACGCCATGCGCCAAGTGCAACGGCATCGCACTCCGCCTTTATTTCTTCATCATAGACCCTGTACTGAACATAGTTCTCGTAGTTCTCCTTGACCTCCACGGAATAGGGCAGATTATCCCTGCAGATCACCTCCATTCCTCCTGTCACCTTTGCGTCAGACCCGTTGCCGGTAACGCCTACCGTGAACTCCCTTCCCGGAAGGTATTCCTCTACCAGGACAGGCTGATTATATGTTGCCAGAAGCTCCGCAACAAGTGTCACAAGTGACTCGCTGTCCCTGACCACACTCCTGGTGGTGATCCCCTTGCCTGTACCTTCGGCCACCGGCTTTACAAAGAGGGGAAACACAAGTGAAGACAGATCATCAAGATCATGCACCGACCTTGCAATTATGCCCGGACAGACAGGCACACCTGCAGCCTCAACAACCAGCCTGGTAAGGTACTTGTTCAGCGAAACGCCCATAACCACGGGGCCGCTGAAAACATAGGGTATCCTGTACTGGTCAAGAAGGGCAGGTACAACCGATTCGCGACCGTCGCCGTAAAGTCCTTCGGCTATATTGAAAACCATGTCCCACCGCTCGCCGGCGGCAAGTTTTTCAACAAGCTGAAAAATGTTTCCTATGCGAATGGTTTCATAACCGAGACGTACAAGCTCGCTTTCAAGGGCGACGACGGTCTCCTCCTTGTCAAATTCCGCCGTCTCGTCCATTGTATAACCCCGTTCCAGGTACCAGGAACGGAGGTCATACGTAAGTCCTATCCTCATCAGGCACCTACTTTTTGTTCGGGTAAGTGTAACGGTTCTGTTTGTAGTTTCTGAGAACCCATTTTTCGGGACCGCTCTCCACGACGTAGTGTGGCAGGATGGGAATCTTGCCCCCTCCGCCGGGAGCGTCGACAACAAACTGAGGCACAGCGTATCCGCTTGTATGACCGCGAAGGTTTTCGATTATGTCTATACCCGTTTCAATTGTCGTCCTGAAGTGGCTTGAGCCGGGGATCAAGTCACACTGGTAGATGTAGTAAGGCCTGACGCGCACGGTGAGGAGCTTCTGCATGAGGCTCTTCATCGTTGCCGGGTTGTCATTTATCCCCTTCAGCAGCACTGTCTGGCTTCCCAGAGGCATTCCTGCATCAGCAAGCATCTCGCATGCCCTGCGTGTCTCGGGGGTCAGTTCGTCAGGATGTGTGAAGTGTACGCTCAGGAACAGCGGGTGATATTTCTTCAGCATCGAAACCAGCTGGTGTGTGATCCTCTGCGGCAGCACCACCGGCACCTTGGTGCCTATCCTGAGTATCTCGATATGCTTTATGGCCCTCAGGTTTGAGAGCAGGTATTCGATCTTGCTGTCGTTCATCGTGAGCGGATCACCGCCGCTGATGATAACATCACGTATCTCGGTATGTTCCCTGAGGTAATCGAAGGCCAGTTCCCATTCACTTTTTGTCAGGTGACCCAGTTTGCCGACAGAGTGGGAGCGGGTGCAGTACCTGCAGTACGATGAGCAGAACTGTGTAACCGTAAAGAGTGCCCTGTCTGGATAACGGTGCACTATACCAGGCACCGGGCTGCTTCCCATTTCGTTGAGCGGGTCAGCCTTCTCGGCGTCGGTAATGATCAGTTCATCACTTGTCGGGATCATTGTACGGCGCAGCGGCGACATCGGCTCAGAATCATGGATGAGCGACAGGTAATACGGAGTTATCCTTAGCGGCAGCCTGCCCTTCAGCCTGTTGAGGGTAATGATCTCGTCATCGGTCAGAGTCATGACCCGTGACAGAGCCTCTGCAGTGGTGAAAGAGTTGCGCAGCTGCCAGCGCCAGTCATTCCAGGATTCAGCATTTGCAAGGGGGAAGTAGCGGCGTATGAATTCCGAACTCCGGTTGCTAACTAAACGATCGTGGGATCCGATCTGCGGGAAGATCATGGTACCCGCGCCAGGTTCTTCATCAGAAGAACAACCCATGAGGCGGCTCTCAACACGAGCAGCCGTTGCCTCTTTTCTGTTAGCGTTCATACTTCGGTAAAAAACTTTACCTTTTTTTCTGGTTGTTAATTATTCGTTTTGGTTATTAAAAAGTTTCATAAAATTTCCGCTAAGTTATTAAATGGATAACCTGCGGTATTTCCTCCGTGCAAAAGATATCAACATGCAAAAGGTGCCTGATAATACCTGATTTACAGTTTCATAACCACCCTGTGACTGAGTTATGCACAGCACCTGAAATGGCTATGAAAATGGTGCCCGGAATTTGAGGCGCAAACATATATCAAAATCTGATATTCGGATACTTTTGAGTCATTATTTTCAGATTATTTTCAATCATCCGGTCACGCTGTGCCGCGCACAACTGTGTGCGGCCGGCATCTTCCGGTGTATTCATCACATAATCAATCAGTTTGTCTATATTTGTCGTTGCCACGTGCATCCTCGTATCTGAGCTGGCATAGTAAACAAAGACCGTGCCATCGTCGTCAGCTATCCAGCCGTTGCTGAAAACTACGTTTGAAACATCGCCAACCCTCTCTTCGTCAAGCGGTTCAATGAAGTGGCCGGAGGGTCTTTTAATAACCCTCCATGGCTCCTCCAGCGAAGTCATGAAAAGGTAGAGTGTATAACGCAGTCCTGCCGCCGTTCTTCTCACTCCGTGAGCAAGGTGTATCCATCCGTAATCAGTCTTTAACGGAGCCGGTCCCTGCCCGTTTTTCACCTCCCTGACAGTGTGATACTGCCTGGGATCAACAAGAACCTCTTCACCGAGTACGGCATGTTCCATATTGCTGCAGAATCCGGCAGATATCCCGCTGTCACCGGTCTCGATGAATCCCGACTGCGGCCTGGTATATATCATATACTTCCCGTTGACGTATTCAGGATGCAGGACGCAGTTTCGTTGCTGGGCAGCGGCAGATTTCAGGTCATCGAGCCGCTCCCAGTTGTCGAGGTCCCTTGTCCGGGCTATTCCGCAACTGGCAAGGGCCGCTGAGGAATCATCCGGCTTGCCGGTGTCCTTTCGCTCTGCGCAGAAAAGACCGTAAATCCAGCCATCCTCATGTCTCGTCAGGCGGATGTCATAGACGTTCATCTCCGGGTCATCCGTTACCGGCATCACTATCGGGCGCCTGCGGAAACGCCAGTTGTTTATCCCGTCGGGGCTCTCGGCTACTGCAAAGAAGGACTTCACGTCAAAACCTTCCGTGCGAATTACGAGGCAGTACTTTCCTTCGTGCTTTATAGCCCCGGCATTGAACGTGGTGTTGATGCCCAGCCTCGTCATCATGTGAGGGTTGCTGCAGCGGTCAAGGTCATATCTCCAGTAGACCGGTGTATGGTCACGTGTAATGATGGGATAAACATACCTGTCGAAGATCCCGTTGCCGCCTTCCTTTTTCAGATTGGGCCTGGTGATGAGCTTCTCATGATCATCAAAAAGGCTCTTTACCCTGTTGTCAAATTCCTGTTCTGTCATTGATCCCGGTTTTTGTCCGGAACAAATATAACGGATAACGCAAATGAAAGGCTGTGATTGCATTACCCTCCGTTCAATTGTTCAAACTTTTGTAAATTGCCCTGAAAAAAAAGTAAACCAGAGAAAATGAAAATGACCAGGATTCTCATTCTGTCGTGCCTCGCGCTGATATCCGCTTCCTGTGGCACCAGGAGGCAAACGGCGGATTATATGGTTGTCGCATATGTTTCGGGGTACCGCAATTTCGACTTTTCAAAGATAGATGCCTCCTCGCTTACACATATCAATTATGCATTTGCAAACATCATTGACGGTGAGGTGAGATTTGGGAGCGAAGCCATTGACAACACCGGGATGAATGCCGGTGACATCAGCGCCCTCACAGCACTGAAGAAGGTAAATCCAGACCTGAAGGTTCTTGTTTCCGTTGGCGGCTGGGGGTGGTCAGGAAACTTCTCCGATGCTGCACTTACTGACTCTTCCCGTAACCGCTTCGCGGCAAGCGCCGCAAGTTTTATCCGCGAATACGGTCTTGACGGTATAGATATTGACTGGGAATACCCGAATCATCCGGGCGCCGGGAATACCTACAGGCCTGAGGATGTGCACAACTTCACACTCATGCTTGAGTCTGTCAGAAAGCATATTGATTCACTTGCTGCTTCAGAAGGGAGAAAAGAAAAATACCTCCTGACGATTGCTACAGGCGCCAGCGAGGTCTATGCCGCAAATACCGAACTCGGACCGCTCTCACGGTATCTCGATTTCATAAATATAATGACTTACGATTTCCATCACGGTGCCAGTACACAGACAGGCCATCATGCAAACCTCCGGCTCTCGGCCTGGGATGCGCCTGACGGAGACGCGACCGACAAGGCGGTGGAGTTGCATCTGAAAGCCGGGGTTCCGCCTGAAAAGATCAATATCGGGATACCTTTCTACGGACGGATATGGAGAGGAGTGGAGCCGGTCAACAACGGGCTCTACCGTGAAGCCGCAACCACCGGTGCAGGCATGCCTTACACCGAGGTATTGAAAGCGCTTGCCGATTCTGAATTCACCAGGTACTTTGACTCCTCTGCCGTTTCTCCGTTCCTGTGGAACGAAAAGGACTCTGTATTTATCTCATATGAGGATCCGGGATCAATTGCCGCAAGAATGGAATATGTCCGGAAAAAGGGACTGGGAGGAGTCATGTTCTGGGAGTACACCGAAGATGTTGACGGTATTCTGCTTAGGGCAATAACAGAAGGATTGAAGGCAAAATGACCTGCCGGGATATGCCTGTCATATAAAGAAGAACGCAACCCCGGCCACGCTGATTACAGCCCCGGCAATCTCAACTGCAGTAATCTTTTCCCTGTAAAGCCATGCTGAAGGTGCAAGTATAAGGACAGGCACAATAGCCATTATTGTGGATGCAATTCCTGCCTGGGTGTGTTTTACTGAAAGAAGTGAGAATGATATTCCGAGGAACGGTCCGAAGAATGCACCCAGAGCAAGCGGTTTCATGGCTGAAGGATTTTTCAGGGCAGCAGCCACGTTTCCCCACCTGCGCAACAGAGTGATAATGATTGCAAATCCGGCGGCCCCGGCGATTATCCTTATTTGCGTTGATGCAAAGGGATCATATCCTTCCATGCCATATTTGCTCAGTACAATTCCGAGACCCTGCCCGAGGGCTCCGATGAAGGCAAAAAGAAGACCGGCCGGGGATATCTTTATTGAAAGCCGTTCACCCTTTACCGGCCTGTTGAAGATTGCCATGCTGATCCCGGAAATAACGATTATCATTCCCGTCATCTGCATGATATTGAGTGATTCACCGAGGATGAAATAGCCGAATATGGCAGCCAGCGGCGGGGCAAGAGTCATTATCAGCATCGAAAACCGTGACCCGATCAGCGGGTAGGAGCGGAAGAGGAAATAATCTCCCATTACCAGTCCCACTATTCCTGAGAGTCCCAGCCAGATCCAGTTGTGGTTGCTGGCATCAACGGGCAGGAAATGGCCTCTGGCAATGAGGGTATAGAAGCCGATAAAGAAGAATGCAAGGCTCAGTCTGAGGATATTTACGGTAAGGGATCCTACCTTGCGGCTGGCTGACTCGAAGGCCAGTGCTGTGACAGTCCAGAAGATTGCCACGGCAAGTGCGGCAAATTCCCCTGTGTGTGCGGTTATGTAATTCATCAAGGAAAGAATTTCAGCGCACAAAATTAGATATTCAGCCGGACCCTGTTCTCATTTAAGCAAGTTTAACCGAAAAATTTTCTCAGCTTCCTGCCTGTGAGGCAAAAATGCCTATTTTTGAATGAACCTAAACTGACGGATTATGGACGCAAAGGCAAAAGCCATCGTATCCCACATTTTTCTTATCGGATGGATTATAGCACTGGTTGTGAATTCAAGCAAAAAGGAGGAACTGGCAAGCTATTATATCAGGCAAAACCTGGGTCTGATAATTGCGTGGCTGGGTCTGACTATTCTCCGTGTACTTCCTATCGTGGGCCCGGTCATCTGGGCTGTAGGAGGCATCCTGCTCTTCGTCGGCTGGCTGATGAGCCTGATATGGTCTATCCAGGGCGAAATGCGACCGGTGCCATGGCTGGGTGACAAATTCCAGGCCTGGTTCAGGGGATTCTGATACCATGCAATGCCAGTCAGTATTACCGGTCCGGAAATGTCTCCCGCCATTCTTCTGCCGGCATTTTCCTTTTACGGTTATTTAACTTTAATTTGCCACCGGAATTGAAATATAGGGGGGTAAAAAATCGTTATTTTCATTTCAGTCTGCACGGATTTCGTCAAGTTATGACGGTGCAGGCATAATAATTTATCGGGGGCAAAAGATGGATCCGTGTACGGACATAGTGCAGATACTGAAAGGTTTTGAACCTGTTGGGCTTGATGAGATGGGCAGCGTCAGGTACATGAACCGCGTTGATACCAAATACCTCTTTTCAGTCAGCAAGCTGCCCCGCTTGCTGAGTAATATCCAGTCGGAATACAGGGCCCTGGAGATTGAAAAGATGCGCAGGTTCAGGTACAAGACAGTCTATTTTGACACACCGGATCTCCGTTTCTATACGCATCATGTCACCGGGAAACTGAACAGGGCCAAGGTCCGCATCAGGACATACGAGTCAAACGGACTGACATTCCTTGAAGTCAAGCAGAAGTCAAACAAGGGCCGTACCAGCAAATCGCGCCTTGAGAAAGAACCGGGTGACATGAACCACATCGATCAGTCTCGCCTCTTTCTCAATGAGCTTATTTCATCTGATGCAAATAACCTTAAAGCAGTGATCAATACCGGGTTTACCCGCATAACACTTGTGAGCTTCGAGCAATCGGAAAGAATAACAATTGATTACGATCTGAAGTGGAACAATCTCAAGGGTGAGACCGTAAGCATGCCATTCCTGGCAATTGCAGAGATCAAGAGCGACAAATCGACATCACAGTCTCCGTTTTTCAGCCAGTTGAAGCAGCTCGGCATACGCAAGTCAGGCTTCAGCAAATATGCAATGGGCATGGCAATGGTAAACGGAGCCCCAAAACAGAATATTTTAAAACCAAAATTTTTACTCATTAAAAAGATCAGGGATGAATTTAACGGAAACGGCGCTGCCTGAGGCAGGAACTATTATGGCGGGAAATGGAATGTTCGGACTGACGGGAATGCCGGAACTGGTAATACGGTTCGGTATCAACCTGGCAGTTATACTCATCCTCGTAAGATGGCTCTACTACAGCACAACCAGGCGCAAGGACTACCTCTTTACCTACCTGCTTATATCAAGCGTTGTCTTTCTCCTCTGCTATATGCTTGAGAGCGTCAGCCTGCAGATAGGATTTGCACTGGGCCTGTTTGCCATATTCGGCATTATAAGGTACAGGACCAACCCGATGCCCATCAAGGAGATGACATATTTGTTCCTGGTTATAGGGATATCAGTGATAAACGCCCTGACTACAGGAACCGGATGGATGGAAATAGTATTCGCCAACGTTATAATAGTGCTTATCACAATCGGTCTCGAAAAGGTTTGGCTGCTGAGGCACATTTCCTCAAAATCAATCGTGTATGAAAAAATCAACCTGATAGTACCTGAAAAATATGACGAGATGATTGCTGATCTCAGGGAAAGGACAGGACTGAGGGAAATTAAAAAAGTCGAGATTGGGGAGATCAATTTCCTTAAGGATACATGCAGAATGATTATTTATTATGAGGACAGGGGCAAAGCCGTCAACCTGGCCGATCAGTACGGATATGTAAAACCAGATGACAATGACGATGAATAAAAGACCGGCAATAATTTTGTTCGCCCTTCTCCTGACAGCCGCTGCCGCGGGACAGAAGACTGATTATGGCATCTGGTACGAGGCCAAGGCCGAAAAGGACATCTGGAAGGGACTCAGGTTTGACCTGGAAGCAAGTGTCAGGACAAATGAGAATGCAAGGAACATTGAAAAATTCTATATTGAGCCCGGACTGAGGTATAAGTTCAATGATTACTTCAATGCCGGGGTCTATTACAGGTTCAATGACCAGAAGGAGAAGGATGACAAATACCATCCGCGTCACAGGTGGTTCTTCCAGATGAAGGGCAGTGCACCGTCTGTGGCGAGATTCACTTTCTCGGTCAGGTACCGCATACAGCAGCAATTCAAGACCTATATAGAAGACCCTGAGGACGGGGAGCCACAGTGGTACCAGAGGGTAAGACTTGAACTTGATTATGATGTGAAGGGAATCCCGATCAAACCTTACATCAATGCCGAGATGCATACGCAGCTCTTCAGCCCGAATGAATATGTTGCTGACAAATGGAGATCAATGGTCGGTATTGAGTATACCCTTCATAAAAAGCACACCTTCGGATTGGAGTATATCTATAATGACAGCCGTGTTACAAAGCCTGCCTACGAAAACCTCCTGGGAATAACCTATTCAGTGAAACTGTAGCCGGGTTACATTCAGGTTTCTGTTTCCGGATACTGCTCTGGCAGGTCTGAATCATAATCCCTATATTTGCGGAACTTTTTCAGCAGCAGGCTGTTTTCTTATTTATTTGACAGAAATGAACAAATGGAATTCCGAAAGGATCGGAGAATTAAAAGGAAAGAGGATAATAATTACCGGGGCAACCCACGGAATTGGTTTTGAGGCAGCCTCGGTGCTTGCATCAAAAGGAGCAGAGGTTGTCCTGGCAGTAAGGAACAGGGATAAGGGATACAGGGCAGCTGCAAGGATCAGACCTGTGAACGGGCATCAGACGGTTTCGGTCATGCAGCTTGACCTGGCGGACCTGGAATCTGTCAGTAGATTTGCAGAGGATTACTCCGCCCGTTATGACAGGCTTGACGTGCTCATCAATAATGCCGGGGTTATGGTTCCGCCCTACAGCAGGACCAAAGACGGCTTTGAGCTTCAGTTCGGCACGAATCACCTTGGGCATTTTACACTGACAGCCCGGATGCTGCCATTGCTTCAGGCCACACCTCTTTCGCGCATAGTCACTGTCAGCAGCATAGCAGCACGCAAGGCGAAGATTGATTTTGACAATCTTGACGGTTCAAAGGGATACAGCCCCATGAAGTTTTACCGTCAGAGCAAGCTCTCAAACCTGCTCTTCGCCCTGGAGCTGCAGAACAGGCTCGAGCGTGCCGGAGCTTCAACGATCAGCGTGGCATGCCATCCCGGCATCAGCGCCACGAACCTGCTTTCAAGGGGATCCGGAAAAGAGACCGGCAGGGTTATGAAGATGCTGATGAGAATCGTGGCCCAGACAGCCGAAAACGGAGCCCTGCCAACACTCTATGCCTCTACCCATCCGGACCTTCGCGGAGGCGAATTCATAGGACCAGACGGGCCCGGAAACCATAAAGGCTATCCCATCCTCACCAACGATGCCGCACGGCTCTACAAGCCCGATCTTGCAGCCAGGCTTTGGGAAGTGTCGGAGTCGCTTACCGGCGTAAAATACAGTATCTGATAATCAGGCTCATTCAGCAGACAGTAGGCAGCAGGCAGTAGGCAGTAGTGAAAATACTGCCTGACATTCAGTTGCTTAATGCATTGTCAACACTATTGCCTGTTGCCTTGTGCAAGCCCGATTGAACAAACCCGCTCATCCGTTGTTTATTTTCATGAAAAACAAGCGTTAAACAAAACAAATTATAAAGTCATGAAAACGACGAAATGGGTTATAGATCCCGCACACAGCGAAATAGAGTTCAAGGTGAAGCATATGATGATCACCACTGTTACAGGCACCTTCAAGGAATTCAAGTCAGAAGTTGAGACTGACGGTGATGATTTTTCAACTGCCAGAATAAACTTTGAGGCAGCAACGGAATCAGTCTTTACAAATGCAGAGCAGCGTGATGCACATCTGAGGAGTGCAGACTTCTTTGATGCTGAGAACTTCCCTGTGATGAGCTTCGTTTCGTCACGGCTTGAAAAAGTTGACGATGAAACCTGGAATCTCAGTGGTAACCTGACAATAAGGGGTGTGACAAAACCTGTCAAGCTCGACGTGGAATTTGGCGGTATGGGTAAAGACCCATGGGGAAACACCAAGGCCGGCTTCAGCCTCAACGGCAAGATCAACCGCAAGGACTGGGGACTCAACTGGAATGCAGCCCTGGAGGCGGGAGGTGTGCTGGTCAGCGATGATGTACGCATCTATGCTGAGGTACAGTATGCAAAGCAGGCCTGACGACAGGCCTGCCTCTTCAGGGTTTATCCCCGTACGCTGAAACCGCCAGGATTCTATTCATCAGGTCATCAACTGTTTTCGCCGTCCAGGCAACTGAGAGTCTCCTTTACCGCCATATGAACATCACTGTTCTCCTTCAGCCACTTCTTTCTCCCGGCAAAAAATCCGAACAGGCATAAGCCGGTGAAGAAAACTGCCCAGATTCCCGTCAGGAGATCTATCCTGTCAGTGTAATTTGACAGCCTGCCTGTAAATATGAGTCCTCCGCCGATGCCAATTATGATCAGCAACGGTAGAATAATCAGGTAGTCTGCTGCTGTGAAATACCTTAGCTGTTTTTCGGCTTTCCGGAGATAATCCATAATAGACAGGGTATAGGCACTTGCGGGAAGAGGCCTGTACCTGAAGAAGAGATATGCTGCCCCCAGGACGAATCCCAGTCCGCAGAGCCTGTAGCCGGTGGCTGTTGCTCCGGTCTGGCTTGCAGCCACAGCAGTATAAAGGATAAACATTACTGTATTCACACCAATAACCAGCCTCCTCGTTGCAGCCTGCTTCTTTTCAAATTTCCTGAAAAGCCCGATCAACTGGTCTGTGTCAAGCCTCCCTGTCTTCCCGTCATTGTCAGGAGAATTGTAATTCCCTGATAGTTTGTCATCTGTCTTCATGACTCTCCCTCCATCTGTTTTGAATCTGAGCTTTTATCCTTGAAATCCTTGTCCTTGCATTTGCTTCGGTGAATCCCGTGACCTGTGCAATCTCATTATAGGGCACTTCTTCCAGGTACAGGGCAACCAGCGTCTTGTCAATCGGGTTCAATTGCCGTGTGTAGTCTGCGAAGAACTGCAGCATCTCATCCCTGCGGCTCCCGTCATACTCCTCATCTACAATATCAGCTATCTCGGGCGAATCAGGCCTTACGAAAAGTGCAAAATCACGGTTTGTCCTTGAGAGGTGGGTGAGACAGGTATTCACCGCGATCCTTGTAATCCAGGTCTTCAGCTGCGACTCACCACGGAATGAGTTGATATTCAGCCATATCTTCAGCAGGACTTCCTGGCTAATATCCTGGGCCTCAGGACTGCTTCCATAATAATAGCGGCATATATTGGCAATCCTCTTTTCATTCTCCCGGATTGCGTCTGCAAAGACCTGTTCGCGTGAACCGATTTTATATTCCGATGGAGTCATCACCACCTGCTTTTACCTGTTTCTGAGTATGATATGCCGTCGGTCCGGCCGAACGGACCGGTAATACCTTTTGACTTTTACCGTGTATTTGACAATACACAGTCAGTTTTGTTACACCGGTTTTCAGAAAATAAGCGTCATGGCAAGGTACTTGATCAGCAGGCCGGCAACAGTGCAGACGGCAGTATCACGGATGTTGTGTCTCATCATACCTGCAGCAAGTGAGATGACCGGGGAGGAGAGGGGCAGGGCATTGAAGACAACAATTGTAAGATTGCCGTATTTGCCGATGTTGGCTTCGGCCTTCTCATATCGGCGCCTGCCGATGAGCTTGTCAATGAATTTATTACTGACAGAAAATCCTATCATGTAGTCAATTGTCTGTGAAAACAGTGCTGTTCCTATAGCCACTGCATTCAGCGCAAAGACATTTAACTCCCCCTGGAGGTAATACACGAAAGCCACCTCCACCGGCATGAACAGGAAAAAAAGGTATCCTGAGGTATTGACAATGGCAAATGACAGCAAACCATGGTCACGGGATCCGAAATAGATGTCACGACCCACTGTAAGTGAGGCAATTGTAATGGCTGCAACAATCAGGAGGGATGCAATGACAATACTGACAATGTCACGTTTGGCAAGTCTCATTCACGGCAGTTTGGGTCACCATAAATGTAATGATTTTACCAGGAAGTCAAAACATCACGGGAGAGAATCCACTTTTAGGATTCCTGACCTGTTGAAAGTGACCCTGTAAACGGTGACCTGGTTCTCACCGTCATACTTCAGGTCAATGACAAATGTGAGGTAGTAAACCTTCTGCCCGCCCAGCTCCTCATAACCGTCACCGCTCAGTGTTCTGAACGGTATCTCGGGGTTATCCATGTTATGAACAAAATTCGAAACATTGAACCTTATGATGTCATTGACTCCCGTAATTGTAAAGTGGGTGAAGATGCCATCAAGTGAGGGCCGGTCGAGCTTCATGAGCTTCCTGTAGAGCACCACCTTTTCCCAGCCCCTGACGCTCTGTGCTTCCAGCACGAATGATCTGTCGCGCTTTTTGATGATGTCACCAGGAACTTTTTCCGCAGAGACGAAGTCGAAGCTCTCCTTGCACCAGCCAACCGACTTGTCAGGCGTGACCGATATGCTTGTCTTATGATCAAAGAATACCTTTTTCAGTTTCCCTGCAAAATAGTACCTCGTAAGCTCCTTGATCCTGTCCTTCAGCATGTAACTTATTACAAGGGCCACGAACAGGGGAATAGTGAAGTTTCCGTATTTCTGCTGGAAGGCAAAGGCTATTCCCGTGGCAAAAATCATTGCGAACCCTGCGGCAATGCTGTAAATAAGCTGTTCAGCTATGAAACCGTCCTTTTTCTTCCTGGTGGCAAGGAATAACTGGCTCTCGAAGAGCTTCTTGAGAACACCCCTCCGGTATATAAGTTCCCTAATCTCCTCCTCACCCCGGTTTTCTGCTACCGGAAAGCCCTTCGACTTCCTGTACTCTACCTCGCTGCTTATCAGTTGTGTAAGCATATGACCAATCTGGCCGTACAGTCCGGGATACAGTTTCCTGATTTCATCCGCAAGCATAAATGTATGCTGCTCAATGAGATTGCTCATGAACTCATCACCCAGGAGATATAATGAGAAAAGCTCCCCGGTGATGGTAGGCACCGCAATTATGTGCCTTAGACTCCGGTAGTTGGAGAGGATGCCTTGTGAACTCTGAAGATAATTTGAAATAAGGTAGTCGCGGTCTTCCGTTTCCATATTCCTGATTATGTGTTCACGGTGATCGCGCAGTGATGACTTGAGAATGGAAAGGAACATCTTGATCTGATGTTCATACTCCCTTGCATTGCCGCGGGTAGGACTGGCTGCCAGGGCGTTGAATGCTGCCTCGAGATGAATGAAAGGCGACTTTGTCCGGTCAGCGATATCTCTCAGGAGGAACTCGGGGGTGATGAGCCTGATATTTGATTTGAGATCCTTGTAGAAATCTGATTTATCATAGGTTTGCCTGTTGATATCCAGGCTGTTGGGAATAAATATCCAGGTATTGACCTCAAACAGGTTTTCCTTCAGTTTTCTCCTGGTGGAATACCCGAACTTAAGTTCGAGGGAGAACTTGTCATGTATCTTGACGCTCTTTTCTATCATTACCGGTCTGGTCAGAACAATCCGAAGACACCGTCAGGAGTGATTCCAAGGAACCTGAACCAGGTTTCTCCCGCAATGATTATGAGAAGCCAGGCAATCACCATCATCGTTATGCCGAACTTAAAGGCGTCGGATATGCTGTACTGGTCTGTTTCATAAAGCAGTGCGGCAGGCTTGCTGTTGAAGGGGAGGACATATACATGCTCAATCATGAATGCCACAGGTAAGGCCAGGCTGATGACGCTGAAGCCAAACCTGTTGGCCACGCCTATTGCTATCGGTATAAAAATCATTGCCCTCATTGTTTTCGACTGGAAGAGCAGTGCGCTGAAGACCATTACGCCTGTAAGGAGAACATACAGAAGCCAGAACGGTGTCTCGTTGCCTATGCCCATATTGTCAAATATTGCATTGACGGTTATTGAAGGGAGGTCTGTAAAGTCGAATCCTGCCCCGAGTGTGTATGCACCTGCCGAGAAAAGCATCAGGTGCCATGGTATGTCAACTTCATTCCACTTTACGATTCCCACCCTGGGCAAGAGGGCAATAACGGCCCCGACAAAGGCCACCGAGGTGGCGCTTATCCCGTGGATACGGTCCGTGGCCCAGAATCCGAGGATGAGGATAAAGAGAATGATGGCCTTGATTTCCTGTATATCTATTTTGCCAAGTTTCTTCAGCTCATCGCGAAGCCTGTCCATGCCACCCTCAATCTGAGGCAGTCTCTCACCTGGCGAGAGGGGAAAATATATCTTCATGGCAACGAGATAACCGATGAACATGAGCCCGACCATAATCGGGAACATCGCCATCATCCAGTCGCCGAAAAACACTTTGCCTCCTATTGCTCCGCCTATGAGGGCGGCGGCAAGCAGGTTGGCGCCTGAGCCTGTAACGAAGGCTCCGGCCCCGATATTTATATTCAGAAGGTTCTGCAATACGATGCTTCGGCCGAAATTATTCCTGGTTCCTGAATGCGCCCCGTATATCGAAGCTATCACCATGAAGATGGGAAGCAGGATGGCTGCCTTTGCAGTTGTGGCTGATATGAATGCTGAAAGGACAAGGTTAATCAGGATGAAGCTGATGAAGATCGATGACGCGCTTTTGCCGAACCTGATAATGAACCAGAGGGCAAACCGCTTTGCCACTCCGGTGGCCACAAGCATGCTGGCCAGCACGAAAGACATTATGTTAAGCCACATGACAGGATGGCCCAGTTGCGCCAGGGCTTCCTTTTCCGGCAATACCTTTGCAAGGATGAGGCTTATTATTATTATAAGTGACGTCAGGTAGTTGGGGATGGCCTCGGTGATCCACAGGATCAGCGCTGCCAAGAAGATCGCCAGCATCATGATATTCGTCCGCATGAAACCCTCAGCACCGAGAGTCTCATAGGCCTTTTTTGCCGCTGATGAGATAAGCCTTTCAGGATCAATATCACTCAGAAACGGAAGCCTGACAACGAAAGCAAGCAGGACAAAGCTTATGATTGCAAGGGGGATCCCTGCAACAGCAAGCCATTTTTCAAATTTATCCTTTGCTCTCTTTGGAAGCTTTTCAACCCTGTAGTTGCGCATGTCAAGAGGATCAAACACCTCTTTGTCAAATTCCGGCTCTTTTACGGACGAATTCATGATCTGACTATTTATTACCAGCGTTTATAAGGATTCTTCATCAACATCGAATTGTAGTACCTGGCATCGCCTGTGACCTCCTGTCCAAGCCATCCGGGCTTTACAAATTCCTCATCCTCGGCAGTCAGTTCAACTTCTGCAAGCACAAGGCCGTCATTGTCGCCATGGAAAACATCAACCTCAAAAGTATGTTTTCCGGAGCTGACGAGGTGCCGTGTCTTATCGATAACACCGGGTTCACATATTGCAAGAAGCTGCTCCACCTCTGACACGGGAATTTCCTTCTCCCATTCAAACCGTGATGCCCCTGAGGCGCTCCCGATACCTTTGACAGTAATGTATCCCTTGTCACCCTTGATCCTGACCCTTACAGTTCTCTCAGGGACGGAGTTCAGGTAGCCCTGAGTGATCCTGGTTGCCTTTGTCGATTCTTTCATGAAGTCACCTGTAACCAGGAACTTCTTTTCAATTTCAAGTGCCATATCTTTAATTTATGTTTGTTTTAATTGGCCAGGGGTTTGTTGATCATGCCGGTCACTCTCTTGATTGCCTGCAGGTAGTTTATATTTTCCACACCCTCAAGCCCGATCTCCCTGATTGTCTTCTTGATATCCTCTACCTCCGTAGATTCGGAGTTGATTGTATAAACCTTAGCGCCGTTTATAAGAACCGCCCCGTATTCACAGATAGTGTTGTTGACCATGTACCCGAAGCGCTGCTTGTGGACTTTCACCGCTGCCAGGTCAGGATGATTGTAAACCATCTCCATGAATTCATCAAAGGTGTATTCATCTTTCGTGAGTTTTGGCATTGTGACCTGGAATGCCGGAAAAACTTCTTTTTCAAGCACGGAAGCCTTTATAGGGAACTCACCCTTCATAAGCGGGTTCCACTGCTCTAGGCCGTCAACAGTCTGGACGTAGGTTTTGATGTCCATCTTGCCGTCACGGATCTTGGTGTTGTTGATGTCGTTAGTACGCGAGAGGATATAAATCTCATCCGAGTATCTCTCCCAGACTTTTTCAGGTACCGGTACAGAAAATCTTGCCATGCGGGCTGCCGCCTTTTCAAAGTCCTGCCCGAATGACCTAAATTCGAATCTTGGTTTGGATATCTCTCCGATCTTAAGTTCTTCTTTTGCCATATTTCTGTCTGTTTGTTATTTCGTTTCCGGTTGCAGCCTTAGTGGCTGCAATCATGTTAAAAGCAAGGTTATCACCGGCACATCCCCGCCGGTGATAACCCTGATGCCGGTCAAAGAGTCGGCGAAGAGTTGTTGGAAGCTGCCTTGCTTCTTTCGAGCAGGATGAACTTGGTGGTCGAGCCGTCAGGCTTCCTTCCGTAAGACTGGTCAGTTGCCAGGGCCGGGATCACAAAGTCATCTATAACAAAGCCCTGGGGTGTTTCAAGCCATACCTCATCACCGCCTGAACCGAGGCCGAAGCTTGATCCGGCCGGATTGGCAGTTGCAGGGTCATCTACAACAATTGCCAGGAATCCTCTTGCCGGCAGTGTAGTTCCGGCCGGGATTTCCATCTTAGGCTTGGAGCCTGACTGGCCTCCGCTGTCATAGATCTTGTAACCTGAAATGTTCACGGCCACGTCTGAGTTGTTATAAATCTCAACCCAGTCAAGTTCCGGATCAGCTCCCCTTGAATAGGCTTCGTTTATGACAATTGACGGGGCGCCGACAGTATAGGCTGCAGTTGCAGTAGGGGCATCTTCGGGAAGAGTCCCGCTCAGCCCGGAAACATTGGTGGCCATAATATAATACTGGACAACGGTGGATGGAGCCTGCGGGGGTATTTTACCTGTATACTGGTAGTTTGCTCCGGCGGTCATATCCACGGATGTGAAGGATCCGTTGCCGGCCTTGTACATAAGCTTGACTTCGGTTACACCCTTGAGGTCAGTCACCCTGGCTGTCACGGTCACCTCATCGGTTGTGCCGGGCGACTGTGGTGCAATTGACATGTTTTTAATTGTGGGAGGGCCCACATATACCTCATCTTCCACGCATCCTGCGGCAAATATGGCAAGAGAGGCTATCAACAGAAATAAATACCTGGTTTTCATATTCTCATTATGTTTTATTCAAGTGATCAATTCAGTTATTTAACCCATGCAATTAAAAATCAATTTCACAGCGGATGCTCAGGAAGCTGAAGTCTTCGCCTGCCTTGCCGGCAGCATCAATGACCTGTGCAGGGTCTTTCGTCAGGTTGCCGTCAATGTCATGGCCCACATACAGTTTACCTTTTCCGGTAGCATACCTGTCATGATTGAGGATGGCATAGTTGAGCATGAATTTGACATTCTCATTCGCATGCCAGTTAAGACCCAGGGTGTAACCGTCGGCTGCACCGCCCATAACGCCTTCCGGCCTGCTGTTGAGGTCAATGTAATCATACCTGAAGGCAAGTTCAATATCACCCCATTTCTTGCCTCTTGAAGGCTGTGTGAACTCACCTGCGGCGGCGTCATATACATGCTTTCCTCCAAACATAAGCCAGCTGCCGTATACATAGAATCCGCCGAATTTTTCATCACCACCGTTTTGTTCCAGGATGATCTTGTTCGAAATATATTCACCCTGAAACCTGAGGCCCTTGTAATGAGCTGCCAGCTCAAGTCCGCCCATGAGCGCATGGTCAACATTGGCAATATCATCAGTATCAAGGTATTTCTTCCTGTTGATTGAGGTAAGTGACCTTGTGCTGTACCTGAATGAGCCTGGGAGCTCGGCATCGGTGGTGGGGGTACGGTATGATCCGGCCATGCCGAAGTGAAGTCCGAAGTCAGGATTGGCATAACCGGGCATCACAACTATCCTGCCTGTATAGGCATACCCTTCATCAACACCGAAGTCCTTGTTGGCATCGGCTGAGAAAGTTCTCTCCTCAAGGCCGCCAATATTCTGGAAACTGATGCTTCCAAGAGCCAGGAACCAGTCCTTGTAATAAGAACCCATAATTCCGATGTGCCTTGACGGACCGAAAGTAGCTGTCACGTTAGCCCTTTCAATAAATGTGAGATACCTTGATGTGGTGGTTGTTTCCATGGAGAAAGGCTCCTTGAAGTTACCTACCTGTATCTCAAGGCCGTCACCTTCAGAATGCTTGTTGAAGCTGTACTTCAGGTATGCATCCTTCAGTTCAAGTTCCGAGTTGGAGATATCCATGTCGATCTCTCCGTACCAGTGCTCACCGAAGAGGGTCTTGAAACCCATACGGGCTCTGCGGATGGAGGTACCGTTACCTATGGGATTATAGGTATCACCAAAGAAAAAGGCTCCGTCAGCCTGCACACGCATGTCTGTCCAGACGCGCGCTGTCTGGTCCTTTGATTCAAAGACCAGTACACCATTTCTTCTCTCAACCTGCAACGGCAACCTTTTGACGGCAACACCGTACTCGTTGTAACGGACAGTGTCATTTGCCTGCCCCGAAACCATGCCGCCGGTTCCCATGAGCAATGTGAACAGCAGCACAAAACTGATAAGTTGTGGTTTTTTCATAATTGGTTTATTAAATGTTTATTATAAAGTGAGTTAGATTGGCTCCTCTGTCAAGGCCGAGTTTTTTTCTCAGCCGGTACCTGTTTATCTCTACGCTCTTCGGCGATATATTCATAAGTGTGGCAATCTCCTTTGATGATATTCCCAGGCGGATCAGGACAGCCAGCCTGATCTCGTTGGGAGAGAGGTCAGGATAGAGCTGTGTCAGCCTGCCCATGAAGTCCCTGTGCATCTTCTCAATCCTGATGTTGAAGTCCTCAACCTTGTCTGTGAAACTCATCCTCTGACGGATTTCAACATCAAGCTTCTTAAGCTTCTCCTCCCTGATATCATTTCGTTTCTCGCTGAGCAGTGACCTGAGGCTTTCGCTTATTTTCCCAAAGTATTCCTTTTGTTCAACTATACTCATGGCATAGTTTATCAGGTCTTTCCTTTTGTTCTCAACCTCATTCTGCAGGTACAGATTTTCCACCTGGACAGACCTTATTTCGGCGTTTGTCAGTGCCTGTCTGGCGATGATGTTCTCCTTCTCCCGTTCGAGCAGCTCTTTTTCTGCTGACAGGCGCTTCCTCTGCTGCCTGAAGGTGTAGGCGATCACCGCTGAAAGGAGAGCCAGTACTATCAGTGAAATGCCGGGCCAGACCAGGTTGATGTGTTTTGTGGATTCAGCCACTGTTATACCGGCAACTGAAGGTATCACCTGGCCGGCGGTAATTGCACCGGCCTCGCTGCCAACGTTGAGATTGAAGAGGTTTTTAACAAAAAAGAGGGAGAGGAATGACAGCAATCCGGCCGCCACCGGCGTAATCACCCAGCCTGAAACTATACCCCTGATTGTTTTGAATTTTATCTCATTGACTCCTTTAACCAACCCGATTCCTATGATTGATCCTACGATAACCTGTGAAGATGATACAGGTACCAGGGGTATTGGCGGCAGACCGATGCTTTTCAGCAGCTCAGACAGGGATGTGGAAGAGAAAAGAAATAAGACCACGGCCTGCGAAAAGACAGTTACTATGGCCGCCTCGGCTGAGAGTGCCATAATCCCGTTGCCAACCTGCATCATAAGCCCTTTGCTGTATGTCAGGATACCCGTTGCTATCGCAATGCCTCCGATCAGGAAGAGGACCTGCAGGCCGTTAAGCCTGAACAGTCCCAGGTCAAGCACCACATCCGGCGCTGAACCGGCAAATACACCCATTACGTTTGCAATATTGTTTGCTCCGAGGCTGTACGCACCGAATGCCCCGACAATTATCAGCGCCCATTTTATGTAGATATCGAGTATTACAAGGTGTATCTGCAATCTTTTCAGCAGTGCCCTTAAAAGCAGGTAGAAGATGGCTGAAAAGACTGCTCCTGCCGCCGGGCTGACAACCCATGTGGAGACAATCGTAAGCAGGAGTTTCATATCCGTTTTGTGACCGGTAAAAAGATTCCAGCCGATGATTGCCCCCACTATTGCCTGCGTTGTGGAAACGGGCAGGAGGGACCTGGTCATCAGGAAGATTACAAGAGCTGCTGAAAGAGCAACTGTGAAGGCGCCCGCAATGGCATCCACCGAACCAAGGTGACTCAGGGTATTCGTTGTTCCGCTGCCCTGCAGCGTGGCTCCGATTATGACAAAAATGCCTGCAGTTATTGCAGCTGTCCGGAACCTGATCATCTTTGAACCGACAGCGGTGCCAAAGATGTTTGCCGCATCATTGGCTCCAAGGGACCACCCCAGGAACAGGCCGCTTGTCAAAAAGAAGAAAAACACCCCCTTGCCCTTATTAATTAAATTGTACGCTTGATTGCCATTATAGAAAGAAGATCGGCCACCTTTTCAGCTGTATCTGATACCGTCTCAATGTGCAGCGCAAAATAGCGGAGATGAAATTTTTCACTGAGCCTCAGTCCTGTCATCTGCCTGAACACCTTTCTCTTGATCACATCAGCCAGTTTATCAGCTTCCTTCTCATAAAAATAAACCCTGTGTATCTGATCCTTGACACTCTCCGGAGTCCTGAAATATGCCCTGGCGGCCGGAATGACAGTTAAAACTGATGATACACATATATCTGTCAGAAGAATCAGGTCCTGGTTAAGCTCCGCCGGAATATTCGGCACTTCCACGTCAAACTGGAAGAGATTCTTTTTGGCCGTGTCAATAATATTGTCCATCTCCTCGAGCAACCTCAGGATATCACCCCTCACTTCAGGCATAAGTGAATGGGTGTAGAGCTTGTTCTCTATGTCACGGCGAAGGTTGTCGGCATCAGCCTCCAGTTTTGCCATGTTCGCAATATTATTGTTAAAGGCATCCTGGTTCCCGTGAAGATAATTACTGACACCCTCCTTGAATACCAGGACACCCTCGTCAACTGTATTGAAAAAAGCTTCAATAGCATTGATTACACTTGTTGCATTCCTGAAAAAAGCCATTTCGTACCACTATTACCGGATGTCAAAGTTAAATCATATACTTTACAGAAGACCCAAATTTCGTATATAGTTAAAGCCGGTGAACTACGAAGACATGTAGAGGATTGCAAATTATTTAAAGTATTTATAATGTTTTATATAGAATATCACTTAAATTCATTTGTAGTGTCTGATATTAATATTTGGATCAACATGTAGAACTCATGTATAGTTCCGGGAGATGGCTTTCAGGGTACTTTCAGCCTCTACACCGGAGTGATTTTTGAAAAAAATATTTTACGAAAGATGTTTTCAGAAATAAATATTACTTTTACCACACAATCATGAACACGAATTACAAATACAACTATTCCTTTTATTATTTCTTTTACCATCCGGCAAAAGGGACTGAATAGTTGTATATCTGAATAAAGAGATAGAGATATGATGAAGTAGGTCCCGTGAAAGCGGGACTTTTTTTTTGTCCTTAACTGATATGAAAAGAGAAAATAAGATGATCAGCGTGGCTATCCAGGGTGTCAGGGGTTCATTCCACGAGATGGCAGCCATTGAGTACTTCAGGGAAAATAAGATAACGACCGTACCATGTGATACCTTCGGAGATCTCTTCAGGGTTCTGTCTGAAGGCACAGCTGATTTCGGAATAGTGGCATTTGAGAATTCCGTGGCAGGGAGCATACTCCCAAACTACGAGCTGCTGCGCCGTTCCCGCCTGCCGGTCACCGGTGAGATATGCCTCAGGGTCATTCAGAACCTTGTTGCGATGCCAGGGCAGAAATTGTCTGATATAAGGGAGATTCACTCTCATCCGATGGCCATTCAGCAGTGTTCCAACTTCATAGGTGAGATGAGACAGCAGGGTGTAAGGGTTGTTGAGGCGGTGGATACGGCCCTCAGCGCAAGGTTGATAAGTGAGGGAAAACACTACGGATCCGGCGCAATTGCCAGCAGCAGCGCCGCTGATATGTACAGCCTGGCCATCCTTAAGAGGGAGATTGAGGATGACAGCCTGAACTTCACCCGTTTCCTTATCATCTCGGGCAAAACCGATACTGGAAGAGAAGATGGTGCGGTTCAGTCACCGGATAAGGCGATGGTCTGTTTTTCTCTTCCTCATAAGGTGGGATCACTCTCACAGGTGCTCTCTGTCCTTGCATTCTACCGTGTCAGCCTTACAAAGATTCAGTCGCTTCCGATAGTGGGCCGTCCCTGGGAATATCTCTTTCACATTGACCTGATATATGATGACTATGACCGGTACAGGCTCGCGCTTGACGCAATCAGGCCGCTGACGGAGGGATTGGAAATTGTAGGTGAATTCAGGCATGGCCTGATGCCTTTTGAAACGGGAATGAATTAAAAGAGAGGGGACGCATTATGGAAAAAACCTTGATAAAGGCAGCATCACGCACCGGGCTTGTGAACGAATACTATTTTTCGGCCAAACTGGCCGAGATTGCACGGATGAAACTTGAAGGAGCCGATGTTATCAATCTCGGGATCGGGAGTCCGGATATGGCGCCTGCCAGGGAAGTAACGGAGGAACTATCACGCAGCGCCACGAAGTACAACAATCACGGTTACCAGGGTTACAGGGGGATTCCGTCACTCAGGCAGGCATTTGCGGAGTGGTATGAAAGGTTTTTCAGCGTTACGCTCGATCCGGCTTCCGAAATACTTCCCCTTATGGGATCAAAGGAGGGGATAATGCATATCAGCATGGCATTTCTCGATCCCGGAGACGAAGTGCTGGTTCCCGATCCGGGTTACCCGGCATACAGCGCGGCTGCTCTTCTCGCAGGCGGTAAAGTCAGGACATATGATCTTTCGGAAGAAAACGGCTGGATGCCTGACATCAGGGCTATCGGGGCCCGCGGGGTTGAAAGGGTTAAGATGATGTGGATCAATTATCCCCATATGCCTACCGGGGCAAAGGCTTCATCGGAACTTTTTGAACAGCTTGTACGCTTTGCGCAGAGAAACCATATTCTCCTGTGCAACGATAACCCGTACAGTTTCATACTCAACAGGGACCATATAAGTATACTGTCAGTGCCGGGAGCCCGTGAGACAGCGCTTGAACTCAACTCATTGAGCAAATCGCACAACATGGCAGGGTGGAGGATTGGGATGCTTGCCGGTGACAGCAGTTACATAGATGCCGTGCTCAGGATCAAGAGCAATATGGATTCAGGAATGTTCCTGCCTTTGCAGTCAGCTGCAGCCGTGGCCCTGGCCCTGCCGGATTCATGGTATGCTGGGCTCAATGAAGCTTACACAAGGCGCAGGATTTTGGCAACAGAAATACTGAGATCACTTTCATGTACATTCAGCGAGGCTCAGTCAGGCCTCTTTCTCTGGGGCAGAATTCCGGAAGACCGGAAGGATGCAGTGGAACTGACAGAAGAACTCCTTCACGGATCTCATCTCTTTGTCACTCCTGGCTCGGTTTTCGGGAAAAACGGCAGCAGGTACATCAGGATTTCGCTTTGCGCTGATGAAGAGCTGCTTGCAAGGGCACTCAGCCGTGTCAGGAGCAGCTCAATAACAAATAATTTAATTACTGTCTGAAATTATATGTCTGTAAACATCTGTATTGCAGGACTTGGCCTCATAGGAGGATCACTGGCACGCAGCCTCCGGCTGAACGGTTTCACCGGCAGGATTACCGGTGTGGAAGCCAACCCGCACCATTGCACAATAGCTATGTACCGGGGACTTGCCGACGAGTTTCTGCCTCTGGAGGAGGCTGTTGCAAAATCTGACATCATCATACTGGCTGCACCTGTTGATGTCAACTGCCGGCTTCTGCCGGGTATACTTGACCTTGCAGCCGGGACCGCAAAGGTCGTAACTGATATGGGATCCACAAAGGCTGACATTACCTCTGTGGCTGACAGGCACCCTGCCCGTGGCCGGTATGTGGCAGCCCACCCGATGGCCGGCACAGAGCACTCGGGACCTGCAGCAGCCGTCGACCGGCTCTTCAATGACAGGATTGCAATCATCTGTGACCCGGAAAAAAGCGATGAGGATGCCCTTGACTTAATTGTTGCCCTGCTGCAATCGTTCAACATGAAGATCCAGTATATGGACTCCCGTCAGCATGACGTGCATGTTGCATATGTTTCACACATCTCGCACATCACTTCGTTTGCGCTTGCGCTGTGTGTCCTTGACAAGGAAAAGGACACCGGAAACATTATGTCACTGGCGGCGGGAGGCTTTGAGAGTACAGTGCGTCTCTCCAAAAGCAACGCCGAAACATGGGCCCCGATTTTTACCGGAAACGCCGGGCCAATTCTTGAAGTCATCGATACATATATAGATAAAATGAGGCTGTTCAGGCAGCATATTGAAAACGGTGACGGGGCTGAACTCACACAGCTTATGAGATCGGCGAACCAGATCGGGAAAATCCTTAAATAAAACTCTGACAATACAATGAACACTGACAATCTTACCATGACAAAGACATCGTCAAAGACTGATAGCGGGCTTAAAATACTCCCTGTTGAGAAGTGGCCCCTGTTCAAGAAACGGCCCCTCATGATAGCCGGCCCGTGCAGCGCCGAGAGTGAGGAGCAGGTATTGGCTACCGCTGCTGCTCTTTCATCATCCGGCCGTGTTGATCTCTTCCGGGCCGGTATCTGGAAACCGCGTACCCGTCCCGGCCAGTTCGAAGGGGTGGGGACACCCGGGCTCCGGTGGCTGAAACGGGTGAAGGATGAGCTAGGTCTGCCTGTGGCTGTGGAAGTTGCCACGGAGAGACATGTATATGAAGCACTTAAACATGGTGTTGATGCTGTCTGGATTGGCGCACGTACCAGCGTGAATCCCTTTGCCATGCATGAAATTGCCTCCGCACTGAGGGATGCAGATGTCATGGTGTTTGTTAAAAACCCTGTAAATCCCGATCTTGAGCTGTGGATAGGGGCACTCGAGCGGATCAGCAGGGCCGGTATCTCGCGCCTGGCGGCAGTACACCGCGGATTCTCAACCTGGGAAAAGAGCTCCTTCCGGAACCAGCCGAGGTGGCAGATAGCTGTCGAGCTACGGCAACGCATACCTGGCATCGGTCTTATCTGTGATCCCAGCCATATGGGTGGCGACAGCGCCTTTATCGGAGACCTCTCACAGAAGGCCATGGACCTGAACTATGACGGCCTGATGGTGGAGTCACATATAGACCCGCCCAGCGCGCTCAGTGACAGGAAACAGCAGATCACACCAGTTGAGCTGATGAGTGTGCTCGGAAATCTCGTCCTCAGGTCGCCTTCCTCGGATGACCCGGAATTCCTGGAGACGATAGAGGATCTCCGAAGCCAGATCGACGTCTATGACAACCTGCTGCTCGATATCCTTGAAAGCAGGATGCAGGTGGCGGAGACAATAGGACGCTACAAGAAGGAGCACGGCATTACAATCCTGCAGAGTGCCAGGTGGAAAGAAGTCAGGAACAATGCTGTGGACAAAGGCGTCAGGAAAGGGCTGACCCCGGAATTCATCAGTACCATGCTTGAGGCCATTCACCAGGAATCGATCAGCCACCAGATGAAAGTGATGAAAGAAGAGTAAATTAGAGGTCTTGTATTATTAACGGGCAAAGGAAATCTGTATGAACATTACTGTCACCCCTTCGCAGTTATGCGGGACTATCGGGGCTCCTCCTAGTAAAAGTCTGACGCAGAGGGCCATTGCTGCCGGACTGCTGGCCGGGGGAACAACTGTCATCCGCCATCCCTCATTCTGCAATGATTCCATGGCTTCCGTGGACATTGCCCGTACCCTTGGCGCAAATTTAACCTGGAATAAGGACAGTATCACCGTCTCACCCGGAGAGAGGCCTCCGGGTCCGGTTAACATAAATTGCGGTGAGTCTGGGCTGGCGCTCAGGATGTTTGCCCCTGTGGCTGCACTTATGTCTGAGGATGTCACGGTTACCGGGGAAGGATCGCTGCTGCGAAGGCCGGTGACAATGATCAGTGAGGCATTATCCCAGCTCGGTGTCAGGGTTGAGACTGCAGACGGACTGCTGCCTCTCAGACTTACAGGCAGGTTACAGGCAGGAAGGGCGCTGATAGACGGGTCAACAGGCTCGCAGTTGCTTACCGGATTGCTTATGGCGCTGCCGCTGGTGAAGGGGGAGAGCCGTCTGGATGTGGCAAATCTGACCAGCAGGCCTTATATAGGTCTGACGGGCGGTCTTCTTGCAGATTTCGGGATCACCGTAATAAATGACTCATTCAGGACTTTCACGATAGCCGGGGGCCAGTCATACCGGGCCCGGAAGTACAGTGTGGAAGGTGACTGGAGCGGGGCTGCCTTTCTCCTTGTGGCAGGCGCAACAGGAAGCGGGGTGATCGTCAGGCATCTGGATGAAGGCAGCCTGCAGGCTGACAGGGCTGTGATGCGTGCCCTTTGGGATGCAGGGGCAGTGATCGAGTCTGCGGATGGCAGCATAAAGGTATCAGGGTCCGGACTCAGGGCATTCGTATTTGATGCCACCGACTCACCCGATCTTTTTCCGCCTCTTGCAGCGCTGGCAGCCAGGTGTGACGGCGCCAGCACGATCAAAGGGGTGGGGAGGCTGAGGCACAAGGAGAGCGACAGGGCGGAGGCTATAGCTGACGTGCTTGGTTCCATGGGCATCACTGTCAGGTTCAGCGGTGACGCGATGGTGATAACCGGCGGGCAGGCCAAGGGCGCCGTCGTATCATCACACAATGACCACAGAATTGCGATGATGGCGGCAGTGATGGCCGCCGGCGCCGCGGGTCCCGTAACAATAACCGGGGCAGAGGCTGTCTCCAAGTCCTACCCTGGCTTCTACGATGACCTTGCCCGCCTGGGGGCAGTTATCTCCTGAAACCTGCCGGACGCCTGCCGCGGCCTTATCTCCAGTCGCATGATCAGGGTGCCGGAGGTCGCGAAAGGAATTGGAATGATTTTTGAGGCAGCGAGGCAGTCAAATAAACCCTTTATATGAACAGACCTTTGAAAACTGCTGCCCTTGCACTGATGGCCTTTGCCGGATTGATGACCATGGCATTCAGCGGCTGCCTGCGCGATACCTTCGATGATGATGTAGTGGTAACCCCGACCATCCCAGGGTGGGAGGTGACCTCCAGGGAGCACGGTCTTACAGGCATATTGCGAAAGCTCTTTTTTGTCAATCCTGCCAAAGGATTTCTTGTTGGATACAACGGTTACCTGATGCAGACAGCAGATTCGGGCAAAACATGGACTGCTCTCAGTCCGGGTACGGATATGCACCTTGAAAACATCGTGTTCCTGGATGAAAACACAGGTTTTATTTCCGGGCGGGGAACGACAGATTGCGTTAACGAGGACTGTGACAGGGGCAGTTTCCTTCTGAGGACTTCTGACGGCGGCGTCACATGGGACAAGGTATTCTATGACACGCTGGCTTACCTTGAATCGATGGCCTGGAAAGATGCCGGCCACGGGATAGGTGTGATGGAGTACAGGGTCACTTCTGATTACGTGGGTAAAAGATTTGTCAGCACTGACAACGGCGGTAACACCTGGACGGTAAGTGACCTGGCCATTCCCCGCACTGTCGGACCGTCGCTCGTCACCTTTGGGGATATATGTTACATAGCAGGAGTCGACGGGGTAATAAAGAGCACTGATTTCGGGGTGACCTGGCAGGTGCTTCCGACACCGGCTCATATGACCAGCGGATGGTACCGGATCTACTTTTATAACAGCAATCTCGGATTCATTGCAGACAATGCAGGTGTTTACCGGACAGCCAACGGGGGTCAGACCTGGCAGCGGGTTGACAGTGACATGACCTATTTTGACGGGATGCACTTCTATAATGCAACGAACGGATTTTGCATCAACATGGTGACACAATACCAGGGAGGAGACTGGCCGGTTGTATTGGGCAGCTATATATATACAACCAATGACGGAGGTCTGACCTGGCTCAAGAGTGATCTCTTCAAGGGTTTTTATGCCGGCAGTATAAGCTTTCCTTCGGACGAAACCGGATACGGAATCACAGGGTCCCATTTTACCACATTCCGCAAAAAGTAACCCACGTCAAATATCCTTGGAATTCTGAATTTTAAGTCCCATGTTTGCGCCACCGCAAGAAAGGCGAAAGAATCCTTTTTACCGGTAACAGGAAATGATTCATGATTTCAGGAAGAAAGACATTGAAGAGGTATTCAGGACACCCATTGTGCAGCAGACGGCGTTCTGGTCGGAGGTTAAGCGGCGAATGGGCATCAGCACGATAGCATGTAATTTCAGGGTGCCTGGATCAGGAATCAGCGGGGATGTAACCACAGACAGCAAAATAACATCGGATGTACTTGTGGTACTAAGGCAGGTTGATCCGGACCATTCTATTGCCTATGTCCCGTACGGTCCGGAACTGGAGCCTCTCGATGAGTTCAGGGGTGTTTTCCTGGAGGAGCTTTCGGAGTGCCTCCGGTCACAGCTTCCCGGTGACTGCATGATGATCAGGTATGACCTTGCATGGGAATCATTCTGGGCCAGGGAAGAGGAGGCTTTCACACCGGAGGGAATCTGGCTCGGCCCGCCGGCCCTGCAGTTCCAGGAACTTAGATTCAACTACGGGACTCACAACCGGAACCTCCGCAAGGCTTATTCCAACATTCTCCCTTCAAATACCATATTCCTTGACCTCCGAAAGGATAAGGCATCATTGCTGCAGTCAATGAAACCCAAAACCAAATACAATATCGGGCTGGCACAGAGGAGGGGAGTAAAGGTCAGCGTGGCGGGCACTGATAATCTGTCGTTGTGGTACTCCCTGTACACGGAGACAGCCCGCAGGAACGGTTTTTACCTTCACAATATCGAATACTTCAGGGCTGTACTGACCAGTACCGCGGAGAATACCCAGTCGCCTGCTGAGGTATTCCTCCTGATTGCGGAATTTGACAGGGAGCCGCTTGCCGCAATGTTCCTGGTGATAACCGGAAACAGGGGGACATACCTTTACGGTGCCTCCTCATCGCGAATGCGTAACCTGATGGCCACATATGCCCTGCAGTGGAAAGCCATTATGCTTGCAAAGGAGAGGGGATGCACCGAATATGACATGTTCGGCATTGCTCCCAACCCTGACCCGGACCATCCGATGTACGGCCTGTACCGGTTCAAGACAGGTTTCGGGGGAGAGATCCACCGCTCCATGGGCTGCTGGGACTATCCGCTTGACAGTACATTTTATTCATACTTTGCTGCAAGCGAAATGACCAGTCAGGGTTTTAAAATCAACTGAGACCGGGCAGCAATTTTTATTTTACTCCGTCTTTAAGACATAAATAAAAATTGTTTTTCCTCTGAGCACTTCATAACTTAGTACTTTAAATTTCTCTGCTTGCAGCTTTGTTGCAAACGTTTTCGGTTAATATGGTGCGTGACAGTTTTCTATTTTTCAAAACACTAATACAACTATCAGCATTATGTTACTTCTCATCTCCTTTTCACCGTAAACCTTATCCGACTGGCATCAGTGCCGGTCACCCCGGGTTTTATTAAATAACCACCTACCTAAACAATTTAAAACCAGCTTATGAAAAAACTAATCATGGTCATGCTGGCAGTGTTACTGTGCGGTTTTCAGGCAGCACTGTCGCAGAGAAGTGTGTCCGGCAAGGTCACCGACGCCAAGGATGGCGTTGCACTTACCGGAGTAACTGTTGTGGTAAAGGGACTGACTGTCGGGGCATCCACTGATGCGGACGGCAACTACAGGCTTACAGTGCCTGCCGGCAGTAATATCCTTGTCTTTTCGATGATCGGGTACAACGATTTTGAGTTGACCCTGGGACAGTCGAATACGTATGATGTTGCCCTTGAACCGTCTACCGAGATGATTGAAGATGTGGTTGTTACCGCGCTCGGGATAAAGCGGGACAAGAAGGCTCTTGGTTATTCCGTCAGTTCAATTAAAGCGGCGGATATCACCGTGGCCGGCACTCCTCAGAATGCACTGGCATCTCTGTACGGGAAGGCAGCAGGCGTCGGCATCCAGCTGGGCACAGCCGGCCCTACCGGCGGCGTGAACATAAAGATCCGCGGATCAGCAGGTCTTGACGTAAGTACCAAGACCAGGCCTCTCTTTGTCGTTGACGGGGTACCCATCTTTGACGAAAACTCCAACATGGCCAACAGGGGATATGATCCTCTCAACTCCCCCGACTACGGGACCGGCATCAACGACATCAACAGTGAAGACATAGAGTCTATTGAGATCCTGAAAGGAGCAAAGGCCACAGTACTTTACGGAAGCCGTGCCGGAAACGGCGTGGTGATGATAACCACAAAGAAAGGTCAGGCAACCAGGGGACTCGGTGTGACACTGACATACCAGAACACCTTCGAACAACCTGTCAATACGATTGAATGGCAGAACGAGTTTGGATCCGGGACCTCAGTCTATGACACCATTTACGGTACCAACAAGCTTGGTCAGACTGTAAGGGTGATGAACAACAGCAGGTACCAGTTCGGACCGGCATTTGATAACTCGCCGATCATGAATTACGACAGCACTATGACAGTCTACAGGGCTTACCCGGATAACTGGATCAACATGTTCCGCAAGACAAACACCAACAGCATCACAGCTGCCATTGCCGGCGCAAACGAGAAGGGGGCCATGCGGCTTGCCTTCACCACCAGGGACTATAAAGGGATGATGGAGAACTTCTACCAGAAAACCAATTCGGTCAGCTTCAGCGGCCAGATCAATGCCTCGGAACTGGCACGGTTCGAAGTCTATACCAACATACATAAGGTACAGACCCAGAACAGGTACCAGAACATGTTCAGGCTTGTATCATATGGATTTAACCGGGACCTTGATTACCAGGGTCTGAAGTATCTGTACAAGGATAAATTCGGCCAGAAGGCAGTTCTTGACGATTATGGCCTCCCGATGTCATTCGACCAGTATGGTTACATGAACATGGTGTGGGACCAGCTTGAAAACCGTGACATAGACGACAAGCTTCACATGACCGGTGCAATCAAGATGGACCTTCAGTTTACTCCATGGTTGTCACTTACCGCAAATGCCGGCACTGACTTCACTGACTGGGATTTCACCACCATGAACAAGGTGACAAAGATAATGCCGGTAGTTGACGGCGGAAAATATGATTTCGGAAGGAGGAATATCGTTTCCATGAACTACAATGCCTTCCTCAATTTCACGAAAAAATTCATGGATGACAGGCTTGACGTGGTAATCTTTGCCGGGCCTGAATATACCAGGTTTTCAGAGACCAATATAGGGGTAAGCACAGTGGGCGGACTTCAGTTCGACGGCTGGTATTCGTTGAATGGCTCAAGGACTACGACAGGCAGCTTTAGCCAGACGAGGTCCCACAACCGCAGTTCCTTCACTCAGTACAGCGTTCTTGGCCAGGCCTCTTTCGGATGGGAGAGTACCTACTATGTTGAACTTACAGCCAGAAATGACTGGTCCTCACTTCTCCCGCCGGCAAATAATTCATATTTCTACCCGGGCATATCCGCAACATGGAATTTCAGCCAGTCATTTTATGTTCCGCAGCTGACTTACGGAAAGTTGAGGATGTCATTTGCTGATGTTGGCCGTGCGGCTCCCACACCTTACTGGACCAACCGTGATTTTGGAGTAGGAATGATTGAACGCACGAGCGCCATTACAGTTTACGGTCCGTCAGCCCTGTTTACAAGTGACATAAAGAACGAACGGAAACGTGAGTTCGAAGTCGGATTTGATACGAGGTGGTTTGAGAAAAAGCCTCTGGTGGCAGAGTTTTCTTATTATACATCTCATACCTATGATCAGATTATGGGTCTTGGCATTACACCCGCATCCGGATTCAGTACTATCAAGATAAACGCCGGAGATGTAAAAAACTGGGGGTATGAGCTGTTGCTGAAGTATACGCCGGTAAAGAAAGGAATGCTGACATGGGATGTCACCTTTACAACCGCAAACCAGCGTACAAAGGTTATAAAGCTTTATCCGGGCATTACTGAATACCGTATTTCAGGGTCAAACAGTTATTCCATCATGGCTGTTGAAGGCAAACCCATCGGTGATGTTCAGATGTATGACTATCTTCGTGATCAGCAGGGCAACAAGGTCGTCAGCAGCACAGGGCTCTGGGTTCGTGACAACAGCAAATTCATCACGGCTGCCAACATCAATCCCAACTTTATCGGAGGATTTACGACGGATCTCTATTACGGAAAGGTTAGTCTGCATCTTGGGTTTGACTACAAGTTTGGCGGAACATTCCTTTCACATACCAACTACTACCTCCTCGGGAACGGTCAGAATGTGGAATCACTCAAATACAGGGATGAGGCCCACGGAGGAATGGCCTACTATGTCGACGATGCAACAGGCAAGCGTGTTTCATGGCAGCATAACCAGGCTGCACCGGCCGGTGCCCGCGACAACATGGTTTATCATGACGGTCTGATCCTTGACGGAGTAAAGGAGGTATCAGACGGAGTATACCAGCCCAATGACATAATTATTACGGCATTCGAATACTGGACCACCTTCATTCAGGACATGAACGAATGGTTCGCTCCGGACAGGCTGTACAAGAATGATTATGTCAAGTTCCGCGAGGCCGCCCTGATGTATACCATTCCACAGCAGATCTCCGGCAAGCTCAAGCTGCAGAAAGTAACCCTTTCGCTTGTAGCAAGGAACATCTTATATATCTACAAGACTATGCCAAACATCGACCCGGAATCATTGCTGGGTAACGACCAGTTTGTCGAGTACACTCCTCTGCCTCAGCTTCGCAGCTACGGTTTCAAGATTGATGTCAGTTTCTAACCAGTTAAGAAAAGGATCATATGAAAAAGCTTCTTATAATGATTTCCGTCCTGGCACTGGCGCTTACAGCCTGCCAGGATGTGCTTGAAGACGAGTACAAGAACCCGGAAACCGTCAACCCCCCGGAGGATAAAGCCGTTGCCGGCATGTTCTCAGGTATGCTTTACCAGTGGCAGCTCTTTGTCAAGGACTACGGCGAATACTGGTGGCAAAACGGCGGTTGGGGAATCCCGGCCTATACACAGGTTGCCCATAGGTATATAACAGACAGGTATTATGCCTATTATGTTGATTATGCAGATGTGGAAACCGGAGTCAACGGATTCGATCCCAGTGCAGTGACCAACGCTTTCTCCTATCATTATACCAAAGTGAAAGAGTGGGCCCTGATGAAGGAAAAAATTGAATCACTGCCTGCCGAGGAACAATCACAGGTTGAGGTTTATTACCTTCTCGGCACACTCTTCAAGGACATCCTGATGCTCAGGAGCGTTGATTTTTTCAACAGCATCCCGTATTCGGAAGCCCTGCAGGGTAACGTGGGAGTACTGTATCCGAAGTACGACGATCCGAAGGAAATATACATATCGGTTCTTGACGATTTCGTGGAGATTGCCGACGGCCTGACAACAGCTTATAATAATATGAATGCTGACAACAAGGCCTTCTTTGCTACACAGGACGTTGCACTTAAGGGTGATATTCAAAAGTGGGTTCAGTTTGTAAATGCACTGAAACTTCAGTACGGCATCAAACTCGCTGGTGTTGATCAGGCTGCAGGTGTTCCTTACCTTACCTCGGCAATGGCGAATCTGCCCCAGACCGATCTTTATTTCGGCCCCTACACTTATGAGCACCCTCAGGGTGGAGGAACTATTATCAGGGGAATGTATGAGAGAACCTATGCCAATTTCATTCCCAACGTCATAATGAAGAGGATGAACCTTGGAACAAATACCTATGAGCCCGGAACCGATGACCCAAGATTGCCTGTAATTGCAATGCCGACAAAATTCAACAGCAACCTTGATTACATAGGAGTTTCGATGAATTCCGATGCCCAGACCCCATTTTACGCCGCAGGCCACAGGTACTATGCTTACGGAGATAACGTGGAATCATCCCTGTCACAGAATGCCGTTTCGATGTACAACTTTGCCACCTATTTCCTGAACTATGACAAGTACCCGGCAATAATGATGACAAGGGCTTACGTTGACCTTCTCCTTGCCGAGATAGCCCTGAAAAATTATACCCCGACAGGCAAGACAGCCGCCCAGCATATGAGTGACGCGGTTGTCCACTCGTGTGACTGGTGGTATATGCTCAACGGAATGAGTTCCTACAGGACCGACCTCGCTGTACTGCACCCGGTTAAGTCACAGGCTGATATTAACAACTATGCCGGCAAGATCGCTGCTGACTTCACTGCTGCAGCAGGACTTGAGGACAAGATGGAAATCATAATGCAGCAGAAATACATTCATGTGAATATTACCGATGAGTATGACCTGTGGGCAGAACTTCGCCGTACGCGTCATCCGCTTCTTGAGCCCATGATATTGAGGGGTGTCTATATGAAACCCTGCCCTGAACGTCTGAGATACCCATCGTCCGAGCTTCAGCTCAACGGGGAAAACTTCAAGGCTGTACAGGACGAGGACAACTATACTTCACCAATCTTCTGGGTTCCGGAATCCAAGAGAGGCACAGTGTGGTATCTGAATGATGTTCTTCCGTTAAATCTTCCGCCATATTAGAAGATCTGACCGGTAAAGTAACTGAAGAGGGCGTCACCTTAAAAGGGGGCGCCCTTTTTTACAAAGATTCCGGCCTGACTGTCAAAAGCTATTTGCCGATACAGAATTTTGAAAATATCTCTCCCAGGATGTCATCCGGGGTCACCCGGCCGGTAATAAGACCAAGGTAGTAAATTGCCTGCCTCACATCAGTTGCTATCAGGACGGTGGGTATTCCGTCCCGGAAGCCGTCGAGCACACGCTGAAGGCTGCCTGAGACATTCCTGAGGGCTTCGAAGTGCCTTGCGTTGGTGACAATATATTGAGGGTTGTCAAGCTTTCCGGTCTCAACCGATGCAATAAGCTGCGTTCTGACCTCTTCAATCCCTGCAGATTCCCTTGCTGAGACAAACAGGACAGGGCAGGAGCAGAGGCCTTTAAGCTCATTTTTCAGTTCACCTGATCTCTGTTGCGACACCAGGTCTGATTTGTTTATTACAACTATGATCCGCGCTCCGCTGTCTCCTGTTATTTCAGATATGCCACCGGCCATTGCAGCGATACTTTCCGCACTGTCTGCAGCTTCTGCCACCGCAAGAACTATCTCCGCTGCCCTTAGCTTGCTGCGCGTCCGCTCCATGCCAAGTTCCTCTATCTCATCACCTGAATGCCTCAGTCCGGCAGTATCAATGAACCTGAAGAGCAGACCTCCCACATGCAGGACCTCCTCTATCGTGTCACGGGTTGTACCGGGGATATCCGAGACAATGGCTCGCTCCTCCTGGAGGAGAACATTGAGCAGTGATGACTTGCCTACATTTGGCCTGCCGGCAATCACTACAGGTATACCCTTCCTGATGGCATTTCCCAGCCTGAAGGATGAGGCAAGTCCGTCAACCATATCCTTTATCTTAAGCACTGTCTCAGTCATTGCAAAACGGTCAGCAAACTCCACATCTTCCTCGCTGAAATCGAGCTCAAGCTCAATTAAGGAGGCAAACGTGATCAGTTCCTGCCTCAGCTTTTCAATACCTGCCGAGAGCCCTCCGCGCAACTGGGTTGCTGCCAGCCGATGGGCCGCCTCTGAATCGGCAGCTATCAGATCAGCCACCGCCTCTGCCTGCGAAAGATCCATCTTCCCGTTCATGAATGCCCTCATTGTAAACTCACCCGGGGTAGCGGTTTCAACTCCCTTTTCTATCAGAATCTCAATTATACGTCGCTGTATGAAGGGGGAGGCATGACAGCTGATCTCAGCCATATCCTCCCCGGTATACGAGTGAGGAGACCTGAAGACCGATACCAGTACCTGATCTATGAATTCTTCATGCGAAGATATAGTCCCGAATATTAATGTGTATCCCTTCGCATTAAGTATATCTATCTGTTTATCTGCGGGCTGGAATATTTCAGCCAGTGTTTCAACAGCACCCTTGCCTGAAACCCTGACAATTGCAATTGCACCCCCTCCCGAAGTGGCCGGAGCACATATGATATTCCCCTTTTGTACCGTGTTCATGACTGGTACAAAGGTAATCGAATTCTACCGTGAGAGGTTCTCGGCAATAAAGGTATTGTCCGGTATCGTTGCCGAGGTATTGACCTGGTCAAATTTGACCCTTGAACTTCTCCCGTTGATATGATTTGTGGCAAGCATGTCAGTCATGACATATCCCTCCTTTGATCCGAGAGGCTGGGTTGCAAGGATCTCAATTGTCTTGAAGAGCTCGTTGTCAAAATTGTAAAAGTCGATCTTCTTTGTCTTGAGGCTACCCATTTCAAGAGTTGTCACCTTCCTGGAGTAGCCGTATTCACCGGCCTTTTCATCATTTACAGGCACACTTTCTATTATCCAGACTCCGCCTTTACCCGATTCCGGCATATGCCTGATCCTGAAATCACTGTTGCTTCCGCTTGACATATCTGCATTTGAGAACTCAGAACTCATGAAGCTCTTTCCTTTTTCGGTGCTGACAATACGCCTGGTCTTTTTCAGTGCCGGAAGATATATCCACATATCATCCTGGGAGTTCTTGTTGTCTATTATTAGCATGGCCGTTCCCCTCACGTCAGCCGGGTCAAGAAACTTTACCATCCTCTTGATTGTGCCGTCATCGTACGACTTAGTGATCATATTCAGCTTTCGCGTCCTGATGGCTCCGTTTTTCTCTGTAATTGTGAGTGAGACAGTCGACTGGATATTTCCTGACATCGTCAGGTCACGGCTTTTTTCCATCAGCTGCACGGGATCTGACTGCTGTCCCGATGCGGCCGGCAGTGACAGAACCGACACTGCCGACAATAGTAATAGCATTCTTTTCATTATTCTTTCTGTTTTTGTTGTTGCGTTTCAGATTTGCCTCTATGAATGAAGGTTTGAACCAGAGCATGAATGCCGGAATTACAATAATGGCATACAGCAGGCAGGAGCCTATTGCAAGCAGTGTCAGGTACCCGAAGAACCTGATTGACAGGAAGCCTGAGAGGAAAGTGGCTGAGAATCCGGCCATAACGCTCAATCCGTTTATAACGATGCTCCTGCCTGTAGTCCTGTATGTTGCAGATACAGCTTCATCGTGCGACAGCCCCTTTTCAAGTTCAATTTTATATCTCCACAGGAACTGAATCGTAAAGTCGACACCTACGCCGATCATTATCGAGGAGAGAAGTGCGGTGGCAGCATCTATCGCAACTCCGGTGATTCCCATGACTCCGAATTGTATCATGATTGAGGCTGCAAGAGGGATCGAGCCAACCAGCCCTCCCTTGACCGACCGGAAAATGATTGCCAGCAGTATCAGCACGGTCATAAGGGCAAAGATCAGCGAAGAGACCTGTCCGTTGATTATCTTTTGTGCAAAATCGTTCATAATGAAGGCATAGCCTCCAGTGGTAACCTTTGCCGGGAAGTCTGCGGTGTAACTCTTTATATCATCATGCAGTTTCCTGACGGTCTTGTTGTCAGGCTCTGACAGACGGACCAGCAGATGGGCCCTGGTGTTTTCGAAGTTCATCAGCTGCTTGAAATCGTCCGGATTCCCGCTCATGTTGTAAAGTTCGAACATCTGGGCAATGGCATCACCGGATGAAGGTATCATGTCATATCCTTCCTCTGTCGGCTCATAGAGAGCCTTGCTCATCTCCCTCACCACATCCGAGATGGAGAATACGCTTCCGACACTTTCCGATTCCCTGAGATGCCTGGTAAGGTCATCTATCCTGTTCATCACAACAGGATCCCTGATATCACCGCTGATCATCACCGAGATTGTCTGGGATCCGCCGAACTTTGTATTTATTATCTCGGCAGCCTGCCTGACGGGATGTTTCCGGGGAAAGAAATTTTCCTGGTTGGTATCAATCTTCAGGAAGATCACACCGCTGCCAAGAAGGATGGTAAGGACCAGTGAAACCACCAGAACCCTGCCGGGGCTGCCTGTGACCAATGATGATATCCGTGCCAGGGTCCTGGTGATCAGGTCATTCCGGTCCGCCTGCGGTGGCTGAGGTTTTCTTATGGGTGATTGCTGAATATATATCAGGGCAGGAATCAGGAGCAGGCTCAGGGCCAGTGCAAGACTGACACCGGTTGCCGCCAGAATGCCGACCTGCCTTGCAGGAATTATAGAGTGGGTGAGCAGACCAAGCAATCCGGCTATTGTGGTCAGGCCGCTGAATAAAACCGGCATATTCAGGAAACCTGTTATTGACCTGATAATCTCCCTGCCCGACAGGGGAATGTCGGAGCGCTTGAGTTCCTGGTGCCTGGAGACAAGGTATATGCCGTAATTGTTTGCCACTGATATAAGTATGATGGGAGCCAGGCACATGATTATTGAGAATTTCCATCCCAGGAGAGGGATCATGCCCATAGTTACCATTGTTGAAAGCACCACGACTGTAAAGGGGATGAAGACATCTCTCCATGCACCAAGCGAAAGCTTCAGCACAGTAAGCATAATGATAAGGGCTATCGGAATCAGGATCAGGGCATCATGGTTCACATCAGAGGTAATGAACTGCCTGATGTAGGGGAGTCCTCCTGTAAGTATACTTGCCTCCCCGGCAGCTTCCGCAATGACTGAATCAACCTTCCCAAGGGTTTCAAACTCTGAAACAGCAGGGTTGATTGTTCCCGTAATTGCAGCGGCAGACATGTCTGATGAGACAACTACATCGCGGGCAAATTTGTTTGCAAGTATGTCCTGCCTCAGGGTTTCCATACCCGCGGCAGTTTCGGGGATCCTGTCAACAAGCGGGTCCACAACCATCATTCCGTCCCTGCCCTCGATCTTCCTGGCTGTATATACGGAGTTTACCGTTCCGATCCCCTCCATCCTTGAGAAGGCCCTGTCAACCACCCTTACCTGCTTCAGTACACCCGGATTCAGAACAGTGGAATCGGTAAACAGCACCATTATCATATCCTGGACACCGAACTCCTGTTCGATAGAGTCATTGGTGACCCTTGACTCCATATTGCGGGGAATGTAATTCCTGATGTCAGGGTCAGTCTCCGAGGAGGGGATAAGGAGTCCCATTCCGACCGCCAGGGCGACAGAAACAATTATTATCGCCCATCTGTACCTTATTATGAAATCAGTCATAATCTCAGAAATCTATCCTGATTGCAAAATATACCGCCTTCATGAAGTCGTCGATAATATCGTACATACCGCCGCTGGCACCGTGGTAGTATTCATATCCTGCGCTGAGAGTAACGCCGTCAGAAGGCTTGAATTTCAGTGCCGGACGTACTGTAAGGTCCTTCGATGTAAAGTTGTACACGGTAGTGACTGAAGGAATAAGCCGTCCGTAAAACAGATCCGTTTCCAGCCGGAAGCCGGCAGAATGGTAGAATTCATGCAACTGATTATTGTACAGTCTGTTGAATGCCTCTATCTGTAGCCTTGTAAACTCAACAGGGTCAAATCCCGGTGTGCTGAAGAGCTCTGCCAGTTTAGCCATGTCAGGTTCAGTGCCAAGTATCGGGTCATAAGGGGAACTGTAAAAGTTAAGGACTTTTTTCCCTGAATACTCTGCAGTCACCCGAACCGATCCGGGTGTCCAGTCAAGGCCGGTAACCCATTCGACCTGCCTGAACGGGATTTCCTCATTACCTGCCTTGTCTTCTTCAGGGACAGTCAGTACAACGGTTCCCCTGAACACAAAAGGCGACAGTACAGTTTCAAAGTCGAAGCCGGTGCTGCTGATAATATAGGGTACACCAACCGCCGATATTGCAGGCTGCAGCGGATTTGAGTAATCGGCATTTTCAAGGCTAAGGCCCGGCATCAGGTCAGGACCGTGATAATATTGCAGGCCTGCGTCAACTCCCCTGAAGGTGAAATCGCCCCTGATGCCCCATGACCAGTATCCGTTGCCTGTTTTCAGTCCCTCAGGCAGCGAGACCTGCATTGCCGGAGGCAGGGCAACAGGTTTGAAAAGAAGAACTGAAGGATTCCAGAAGGGTGTGGCCACGACTGACAGCCTGAAGAACCTTGCCGGGGTAAGGGTCAGTTCGCCAAGGAGGTTCCCAAGTTCGGCATCTTCAGGATCAGGAGAGCGAAACGTGTAATCCACAGGATTGAATCTTGACAGCGGCGTGAAAATGTCGGTTTTTCCCCATTTGATGATCTTTTTCCCGGCGGATAAACTCATGAAGCTGTTGTAGTACATGCCCCATGCCTCACGGAGGTTCAGGGAATTTATATTTTCACCGAACTGCTGCCCCGTTCTTATCCGAAGGTCTCCGAAACCCATGAAACTGATGTTGTCTGTTGCCGTCATGGTGATTGCAGCATCGCCAAAGGCAGCGCTGACATCATGCCGGTAGTCACCTGTGCTGAAATAGGCGCCGCCTCTTACGAATCCTCCTGCTGTAAAGCTCTTTTCCTGTCCGGAAAGTGAAAGTGAGAGCAGGACAAAAGTCAAAACCGAGAAATATCCCCTTGTCATGGCATGTTTTTAGGACAAAGGTGACCTGTAATCTGTCGTGTGTCGTCCTGTCCGGTCGGGCCGGACCACGAACCGGGTCCTGAGAGGTATCAGCCGAGCGGCTCAGCCTGTCATCAGGTCTTTGATGTTGCCTGGCGGTAGGCGCTTGGCGTCTTCCCCGTGTAGGCTTTAAAGAAGCTGTTAAATGTTGACTTTGAGTTGAATCCGGAATCAAAAGCGATTGCCAGGAAAGTATAGTGCTGGTACCTGGGATCGTTTAACCGGCTCAGCACCTCCCTGACCCTGTATTCATTGACGAAAGAAAAGAAGTTACGTCCGTATTTCTCATTCAGCACTTCTGTGATGTAGTGCCTGGGAATGCCGGTCTTTCTCGAAAGGTCAGATATTGTAAGGTCGCCGTTCAGGAACGGCTTTTCGTCGTCCATGTACCTCAGCAGCCGGGTCAGGTACTCATCTGCCTGATCGTCCCTCAGGCCGCTTCTGGCGTATCTGCCACTTCCGCTTTCCTGTCTGTCGGCTTCGCCTTCAGGCGCAGAAGCGGGGAATTCAAGGATCTCCGGCTGCCTGATAGCATAAAAGCCGTAAGCAAACGCAAAGAATGTAATAAGCACAAAGGTAAGGACATACGGATCAAAAGGCAGGAGTCCTCCTATGATGTCAATACCACCCAGGATGAACACAATTACATATCCTGTGTAGAATGTGGCAGAGAGGATCTTCAGCCAGTTAAGAGTCAGTTTGGCTGAAGTATATGAGATTTCATTCCTGAGTCTGATCTGGTGTCTGCGTATCTCGCTGAATGACAGAATACTGTAGACTGACACTGAAAGCAGGAAACAGACACTGTAGACTATTCGCAGCGGAATGAACCTGTCTCTTACCAGGAAACCTGTCAGGTCATCAAATATCGGTTCCTGGCGGAAAATAACCGAGACGGCGAAGAAAACGAGAAAGGGAATCACATGAAGCAGGTTCAATGGTGAAAACCGGAGGGAAGGCTTGATCATGTGCCTTACATAAAAGTAAAGAAGCGGACCGTATGTAAAGGCGATGAACGGAAACGAGTACATGTCAAGAACGGTGCGGTTGACAAGTGCAAAGATCATCTCCAGGCAGAAGAGAAAGACCCAGGCAGTCATGATCCTGTTTGCCCTGGTAAATGGTTTCCGGGTGGCAATGAGCAGCCCGGCGAAAAAGGATTGTGAAATCCCTATATAAAGAACAGGTTCAATGAAGTCCATCGCCGTCAGAATATTCAGCTAAATTAGCAAAAGGAAGAAAAAATACCTTACTTTTGGTTTATCACGCACTAAAAAGAATATCGCAATATGAGCATTTTGCTTAACTCTGAGTCAAAAGTAACAGTACAGGGATTTACCGGAAGTGAAGGGACATTTCATGCCGGCCAGATGATCGATTACGGAACGAAAGTTGTTGGCGGGGTCACCCCCGGCAAAGGCGGGCAGACCCACCTCGGACTGCCTGTATTCAACACTGTCCGGGAGGCTGTGAAGGCTACCGGGGCAGACACATCTGTGATCTTTGTTCCTCCGGCCTTCGCCTCTGATTCCATTATTGAAGCTGCTGAAGCAGGTATAAGGCTTATCGTGGCAATCACGGAAGGAATTCCGGTTGCAGATATGGTAAGGGTTAAAAAACTTTTGCGTGAGTACAGGACAACGCTCATCGGCCCGAACTGTCCCGGAGTAATCACACCCGGTGAGGCGAAGGTCGGGATTATGCCCGGTTTTATCCATAAGAAGGGCAGGATAGGGGTCATTTCCCGGTCAGGAACCCTTACATATGAAGCTGTGGATCAGCTTACAAAGCTGGGGCTTGGACAATCGACATGTGTAGGGATAGGCGGTGACCCGGTAATAGGTTCCACCTCGCTCGATATACTGAGCCTTATGATGAAGGACGATGAGACAGACGCTATTGTGCTTATTGGTGAGATAGGCGGTGTGATGGAAACTGACGTAGCTCACTGGGTGAAGGATAACGGAACCAAACCGGTGATTGGTTTTATTGCAGGTCAGACCGCTCCGAAGGGAAGGCGGATGGGCCATGCCGGTGCAATAATCGGCGGAGTAAATGACACAGCTGAAGCCAAGATGAAGATCATGGCTGAATACGGTATCCATGTTGTAAAATCACCTGCTGATATCGGATCGACTGTGGCTGCGGTGCTTCATAAATAATTTTCTATATTTTTGCCCAAAATTTTACAGAAATGAGATTACTCGAAGGAAAGACAGCCGTGATCACAGGCGGATCACGTGGCATAGGTAAGGGGATCGCTCTCCGGTTTGCTGCTGAAGGTGCCAATATTGCAATTACCAATATAATTGACAATGAAGAGTTTGCATCAGCCATAAAGGAGATAGCTGCCCTTGGGGTGAAGGCAAAGGGGTATGTATCCGATGCTTCCGTCTTCGCGGATGCGGAGAATGTAATTGAAGAGATCACAAGGGACTTTGGCAGTGTTGACATCCTTGTAAACAATGCCGGGATTACGCGTGACACGCTGCTGATGAGGATGACCGAGGAACAGTGGGATCAGGTGCTGACCGTCAACCTCAAGTCGGTGTTCAACCTCACGAAGGCTGCAATCAAACCGATGATGAAGCAGAAGGGCGGATCAATTATCAACATGAGTTCAGTGGTGGGTGTGAACGGCAATGCCGGTCAGGCAAACTATTCGGCTTCAAAGGCAGGTATCCTCGGTTTCACAAAGAGTGTGGCAAAGGAGCTCGGCTCGCGGAATGTAAGGTGCAATGCTATTGCCCCCGGATTCATTATCACCGAGATGACGGGCAAGCTGCCGGAGGATGTAAAGAACGAATGGGTTTCAAAGATACCGCTGAGGCGTGGCGGACTGCCTGAGGATGTTGCAAATGTGGCGCTATTCCTGGCATCGGATCTCTCGTCCTATGTGACCGGTCAGACCATCAGTGTTTGCGGCGGGATGGCGATGTAAAATAGTTTTGGAATTGATTATTTTATTATATTTGCACCGGCAGGGCGCTATTCCCTCAAGCACGAGGAAATGCAGCGAGACATAATTATTCCACACTTATTTCTTAAGCGCCCTGCTTTTTTTATTGTATATATGCCTCCTTAGCTCAGTGGTAGAGCAGCTCACTCGTAATGAGCAGGTCGTGGGTTCAACTCCCATGGGAGGCTCTGCGAGAAGCAGGCAGCCGGCAGTTTGAGACTCCGACGGAGGCGTAGTCGCGTACACGCAGTGTCGGGAAGGAGGCTCAATCCCTCATCCGCCGGTTGGCGGATCGGGAAGGCAGTCGGCAGTAGTGTTGACAATGAAATACAGGCGGGAATAGCTCAGTTGGTAGTCCGCCAACTGGCGGATCCCAAGCTGAGGAA
>CAZUIF010000018.1:0-77884 GCA_964621005.1 uncultured Rikenella sp. | reverse complement strand
TGCTCTGGCCAACTGAGCTAAATCCCCATTTTTTGTAAAGAACCGGATTCAGAACCCTTGACCCTCCCGACTTTCAAGTCGGGATGCTCTGGCCAACTGAGCTAAATCCCCATTGCTTTTTTCGTAGTCCCACCCAGAGTTGAACTGGGGACCTCTACATTATCAGTGTAGCGCTCTAACCAACTGAGCTATGGGACTGATAAGCGCACACTATAAAGAACGCCCCATGATTATCGATCATTTGGGGTGACAAAAGTAACGCTTCCTTGTAAAGTTCCAAAATTTTTTCGAAAATATTTTCAATGTACCGTAAAGAACACTTGCCTCAACCCATCCCCGACACAAATCAACAGCCCGAAAACGAGGATATACCCGCAACTGAAAGGCAGAGTTGTAAAAATAATTAACTTCGCATCCATAGCGGATCCCATATGCCAAACCTTGTCATAGTTCCTACCTACAACGAGCGGGAGAATATCTCCGGCCTGGTCAGGGCAATCACCGGCCTGTCCGTACCTTTTGACATCCTGGTAATCGATGACAACTCCCCTGACGGCACCGCCCTGTTGGTCAGGGAGATGATGTCCGCCTTCCCGAACCTCCACCTCCTGGAGAGACCCGGCAAGATGGGACTGGGCCGCGCATATATTGCAGGGTTCGAGTGGGCACTCCAAAGAGACTATAAGTATATCTTCGAGATGGACGCCGATTTCTCCCATAATCCCGAAGACCTGGTCAGGCTCTGGGATGCCTGCGAGAACGGCGGCGCTGACCTTGCAATAGGATCACGGTACATCTCGGGAGTAAACGTTGTCAACTGGCCGATGGGCAGGGTGCTGATGTCATATATCGCCTCCATGTACGTAAGGCTGGTAACAGGGATGAAGATCATGGACACTACCGCCGGATTCAAGTGCTACCGCCGTGAGGTGCTTCAGAATATTAACCCCGGCCACATAAGACTCGTGGGCTACGGATTCCAGATAGAGATGAAGTTCACCGCCTGGCAACTGGGATATAAGATTGTTGAAGTGCCTATAATCTTCACTGACCGCAGGGCAGGAACATCGAAGATGTCAGGAGGGATATTCGGCGAGGCGATGTGGGGTGTTCTGCGCATGAAGATTGTCAGTATCTTCAGGAAACCGCGAAGGATAGCCGCCTGACCAACCTGTCATGCTGAAGGATAAAGAAAACAGAACAGTTGTACGAAATGCCCTGCTTATCAACGAGGACAGCAGGCGGGAAGCGGATGTATTCATTGAGGGTGACCGTATAGCCGGGATATTCCCTCCCGGAAAATCCCCGGCAGGCCCCGGGACAAGGGTAATTGAGGCCTCGGGGCTGTGGCTGTTGCCAGGGATCATTGATGACCATGTTCACTTCCGCGAACCGGGACTGACACACAAGGCTGACATAGCCAGCGAGAGCGCTGCTGCCGCCGCCGGCGGGGTGACATCATTCATGGAGATGCCCAACACCGTCCCGCAGACAGTAACAATTGAGGAATGGGAGAGGAAAAACAACCTCGCAGCTGAACGCTCCGTAATTAACTATGCTTTCTACATCGGAGCCACCGACAGCAACATTGAAGAACTCCGCAAGGCTAACCCTGAAAAGGTTCCGGCCTTAAAGCTCTTCATGGGCGCATCCACCGGTAACATGCTGGTAAGTGACAGCGCTGCCCTTGATGCAATATTCAGCATAAGGAATATCCCGGTTGCCTGCCATTGCGAAGATGAAAAGATCATCAGGGCCAACATTGCAGCATACCGTGAGGAATACGGTGATACAATCGATCCATCCTTCCACCCTGTAATCAGGAGCCGTGAGGCTGCCCTCTCGTCTTCAAAAGTTGCCATCAGCCTTGCCCGCCGTGGCGGCGCAAAGCTCCACCTGCTCCACCTGTCGACGGCAGAGGAGACGGAACTGCTGACTGCCGGAAATGATCCGTCACAGAAACAGGTAATTGGAGAAGCCTGTGTGCACCATCTGTGGTTTGATGACAGCTCCTACGCAACAAAAGGAAACCTAGTCAAATGGAACCCGCCGGTCCGCACCTCAGCCGACAGGAAGGCGCTTGTAGAGGCTGTCATGGAAGGTCTGATTGATATAATAGCCACGGATCATGCGCCTCACACTCTTGAGGAAAAGAGCGCACCATATTTCAGCGCACCGTCAGGCGGACCCACGGTGCAGCACTCGCTCGTGATGATGCTGGAGCTCTGTCACAGGGGCGAAATGACCCCGGAGATCGTAGTCCGCAAGATGTGCCACAATCCGGCGGTCGTTTTCGGTATCACTGACCGCGGGTTTGTAAAGGAAGGATACAAGGCCGACCTGGTGCTTGTCGATCCGGCCGCTCCGTGGACCGTCGCAAAGGAGAACATACTTTACAAATGCGGTTGGTCGCCGCTCGAGGGTACCACCTTCCGCAGCAGCGTTATAACAACCTTTGCAAACGGCATCCCGGTATATGAAAACGGTCGTCTGACAGGCCTGCGGGCAGCGGAGATGCTCCGTTTCAAAAGATAAAAAAGATAAATCATGAGAAGGATTGCACTGCTGATATTAATAGCTGCGATTGCTGCTTCCTGCAGGGATGGAGGCAAGTCCGGCAAGGGAGCAGTCAGCTCAGGAGACCGGCCCGTGATGGAAAAAAGCCCCGCAACTGAAACGGGTGCCGGAACAGAACTCCCGGCTGGTGCCGTACTCATCGCCAGTGACATTGTGACCGAAGTGATTATCCGGCCTGACCCTGAGGGCGATCCGTGGGAGACAGAGAAAGTTGCCGGCTATAACGGAGGACCGCTGGTAGAGGGTATTTTCAGCCGCATCTATGACGGCAGCCTGACAGTTTACGACTATCACAGCGGGGAACCGCTCTCCCGGGATGATGTGAAGAAAATTGAGGGGGAGTTTAAAAATGACAGGACGAAGATCGGAAAACTCTCTTTCACCGAGGACTGGTACTATTACCCGGAGGAGAACAGGCTGGATAAACGGGCGAAGTCTGTCACCTTCGGATATGAGCTGTATAATAACCTTGGAAAGGTATATGCCTACAGGGCAGCCTTCAGGGCTGACCTTCAGCAGTGAGGCTTCCTTTTACCTGACAACCAGCCTGACTGTGTTTCGTGTCTTCTGGGAAAGAAGCACCTCCCGCGTGCCGGTCACAAGGTCAGCTGCCTCCGGGGTGGAGTGACGTACCGTCAGCATCTCAACCCCGGCATTGTAGAGAACAGTATACTCCTTCTTCAGCTCCTCCATTACCTCATCCACCCTGTGTTCATCATGGTCAATGCAGATATTGATACTTACAGCTCCAGTCTGCACCAGGTTAACCTTAAGCCCTGTCTGTGCGATGAGGTGGAACAGTCCTGCCAGGTTATCGCCCATTACAAAGGAGAGGTCTTTAGGTATCAGTGACAGCAGCATCTGCCCGCCTTTTCTGACAAACACCGGGCACATCCCGCCATGAGGAGCATCATCTGAAATAAGTGTTCCCCTGGCTTCCCTGTCAGCAAATGACCTGACAAGCATCGGAATACCCTTGTTGTGCAGGGGCTTGATTGTTTTCGGGTGTATTACCATGGCTCCCGAATAGGTCATCTCCACAGCCTCCAGGTATGAAATATGAGGAAGGGTAACTGCTGCCGGCATCCAGTCAGGATCAGCATTCATTATACCGGGAACATCCTTCCATACCACCACGTCAGTGGCATCAAGCATGTTTGCAAACAGGGCTGCCGAATAATCTGACCCCTCCCTTCCGAGGGTGGTTGCCTCACCTTCCGCGGTAGCACCAATAAAACCCTGGGTGACATAGAGATCTGCCTTGCTGAAGTTTATACATTCCCTTACTGCGGCCTGTGATACATCCCACAATATGCCGGCATCACGGTGCCTGTCATCGGTGACCAGGAGTTTCCTCGCATCGGTCCATTCTGACTTCAACCCCCGTGAACGCAGATATGCTTCCACTATCAATGTAGACCATATCTCCCCGTTCGACACAATCATATCATAATCATGATCGTAATCGCCGGGCTTTTTACTGTCAAGCAATCCGGCAAATTGCCTGAAGATGGCTTTCACCCTCTCCAGGTCACGGGTTCCGGCACCAAAAAGCTTTTGGGCTATATTTATATGGTATTCAGAAACCTCTTTTACAAGGGACAGTATTTCGGGATTTCCCTTACGCCAGCCGTCATGTATCCGCTCCAGGGCGTTGGTAGTTTTGCCGAAGGCGGATATTACAACCACGAGCCTGTCATTTTCCTCTGAAACAATATCGGACAGGTTCATAATTCCCTCCGCATTCCTTACGGATGCACCACCAAATTTAAATACTCTCATTCCGGGATTTGTTTGTGCAAATTTATAATTTAGCCAATAGAATACAACTGACCCCCGTTTCTTAGGTATAACAAATTCAGTTTCAACATGTCAAGTTACGACATCACCAGCCTGAACGATTTCATCGTACGGAAACAGAAAGATTTTCCCTATGCCACCGGGGAACTATCTAGTCTCCTTCACCACATTGGCACTGCTGCCAAGATGGTCAACGCCAAAATCCGCAAGGCAGGGCTTGTGGAGATCCTCGGGAAGGCAGGTGCAGAGAATCCACAGGGCGAAGAGCAGCAGAAGCTCGACCGCTATGCGGATGAAGTGTTTATTGACGCCCTGAGGTCATCCGGCCAGTGCGCCGGCGTTGCCTCCGAGGAAAACCAGAACGAGGTGATCTTTACAGGTGAATTCTCCGGAAAAGGAAAGTACGTGGTATGCATGGACCCGCTCGACGGCTCATCAAACATTGATGTCAACGTATCGGTCGGTTCCATCTTCTCTATCTACCGCCGCATCACCGAGCGTGATGCGGAAGCCGGAGTCATAGACTTCCTGCAGGAGGGCAGCAGGCAGGTGGCAGCCGGATACGTGATCTACGGCTCGTCTACGATGCTTGTCTACTCCACAGGCAACGGAGTAAACGGTTTCACCCTTGATCCGACCATAGGTGAGTTCTGTCTCTCCCATCCAAACATCAAAACGCCTGAGACGGGACGGATCTATTCAATAAATGAAGGCAACTATATAAAGTTCCCTGACGGTGTCAAGAAGTACATCAAGTACTGCCAGGAGAATGACCCCGCCACCGGCAGGCCCTACATCTCAAGGTATATAGGCTCCCTGGTCTCAGATGTTCACCGCAACATGCTGACAGGAGGCATCTTCCTCTATCCCCCTTCAAGCAGTTACCCTTCGGGGAAGCTGAGGCTGGTATACGAATGTAACCCGATCTCATTTCTTATTGAACAGGCCGGAGGCGTTGCCACCGACGGTAACAGGCGGATCCTTTCCCTGCGGCCGGAATCACTTCACCAGCGCACTCCATTCTATTGCGGGTCACCCGATATGATAAGGAAACTGGTGGGGATGTGCTGCTGAGACGGCCACCTGTCAGGACCTGGCGATTTTCCCTGAAAGAGAGGGCCTTTCTCTTTGTGTTGACCTGCAGCTTTGTTAATTTTGCACCCTCAGACAAAATCAATGGCCAGCACCGTTTTCAGAGACATTTACAGGCAGCATCCCTCGTTCAGAAGACTTGAGGAACTGCTGGCCGGTGACAGCGGAGAGCCGGTGACAATCCATGGCCTTACCGGGTCATCCCGCGCAGTTGTTATGGCCGGGGCCCTGTCACAGCAGCCCACCACCCACGTGGTGCTGCTGCCGGAAAAGGAAGACGCGGCCTACTTTTACAATGATCTCACCTCGCTTCTTGGCGACGACAACATCTTCTTCTTCCCGGGCACATACAAACGGTCAGTGATGTATGACCAGACCGAGCCCGCAAATATCATCCTGAGGGCTGAGGTGCTCAACTTCCTGACTTCAGGGCGAAGGAAGTGCATCATCGTCACCTACCCGGAGTCGGTCATGGAGAAGGTTGTCAGCAAGACCAGCCTGAAGAAGAACACATTCTCCATTAAAAAAGGGGCCAGGCTCTCAATCGAGTTCCTTGAGGAGGTGCTCCGCGAGTACAACTTCCGGCGCACTGATTTTGTCTATGAGCCGGGGCAGTATTCGGTAAGGGGAAGCATAACCGACCTCTTCTCCTACTCTGCCGACAAACCCTACAGGATCGACTTCTTCGGCGAGGAGGTTGACTCGATACGGTCGTTCAGTCCTGATGACCAGCTCTCACTGCAGCTTCATGACGAGATCCAGGTGATCCCTGACATACAGGAACTTGCCTTTCACGAGAGCTCTGACAGCTTCATTGATTTCATCCCCCCGTCATCAATCATCTGGAGTGACAATTTTGACTACATAATTGAGAAGACTGACAATATCTGGGCACAGGCCCGCACCCGGAGCTCGAAGGGGGAGATCTCTGACCGGCGTGACATAATCATCACGGGCCGTCACCTCGAGGAGCTCTGCTCGCATCACCGCCGGATCTTCTTCGGCAGGGGGAAGCATGATCAGTCAACACTCAACATAGAGTTCCGCACAGAGCCGCAGCCTGCCTTCAACAAGAACTTCACACTGCTGACATCGAGGCTGGCCTCAAACGTGCAGGAAGGATACAGCAACTTCATCATCTCCGAGAGCGAGGTTCAGGAGCAGCGCCTGAAGGAGATCTTCGCCGAGACTGACCCCGCGGTGCAGTTCACCCCCCTCCTGCTCAACCTGCACCAGGGATTCACCGACCATGACCTTCGGATAGCGGTTTACACTGATCACCAGATCTTTGACCGTTATCATAAGTTCCGCATCAGGGGCTTCTTCACCCGCCGTGACAGCATGACCGTCAGGGAGCTGACTGATCTCAACCCGGGTGATTATGTGGTTCATTCTGACCATGGGATCGGCCGCTTCGGCGGGCTCGAAAAGATTGAGGTCAACGGCCGCATGCAGGAGGCCATCAAGCTGGTTTTCAAGGATAATGACATTCTGTATGTAGGCATCCACGCCCTTCACCGCATTTCCAAATACAAGGGCAAGGATGACTCCCCGCCGCGCATCAACAAGCTGGGCACAGGGGCCTGGCAGAAGATGAAGCAGGCAACCAAAAAGAAGGTGAAGGACATCGCCCGTGACCTTATCCTCCTTTACGCAAAGCGAAAAGCCTCCGGCGGCTTCTCCTACTCACCCGACTCGTACCTGCAGAGGGAGCTGGAAGCGTCGTTCATCTGGGAGGATACACCTGACCAGCTTGCAAGCACAATAGCCGTGAAGGAGGATATGGAGGCCCCGGTGCCCATGGACCGCCTTATATGCGGCGATGTGGGATTCGGCAAGACCGAGATCGCCATCCGTGCGGCCTTCAAGGCCGCCACTGACGGAAAGCAGACAGCGGTGCTGGTGCCCACAACTATTCTTGCACTTCAGCATTACAAGACATTTTCATCACGCCTGGAGAACTTCCCGTGCAAGGTTGACTACATAAGCAGGCATCGCAAGGCTGCAGAACAGAAGAAGATCCTCAAGCAGCTCGCCGACGGCGAAATTGACATTATAGTGGGAACCCACAAACTTACGGGCAAGGAGGTGAAATTCAAGGATCTGGGCCTGCTTGTCATCGACGAGGAACAGCGCTTCGGCGTAGCCGTAAAGGAGAGGCTGAAGACACTCAGGGCAGGGGTTGACACCCTCACCCTGACAGCAACCCCGATACCCCGTACACTGCAGTTCTCACTGATGGGAGCACGTGACCTGTCGGTGATCAGCACCCCTCCGCCGAACAGGATGCCAATCATCACCGAGCTTCACGGTTTCAACGAGGATATTATCCGGGAAGGGATCGTTTATGAGGTGAGCCGTAACGGACAGGTCTTCTTTATAAACAACAGGATAGAGAACATATTGGAGGTGAAGGCCTCCCTGCTGCACTTCTGCCCTGAGATAAAGATAGGAGTTGTGCACGGGCGGATGGAAGGCGATGAGATAGAGAATATCATGTCTGACTTCATCCGGGGCGATTATGACGTACTTCTGGCCACGACAATCATTGAATCGGGTCTTGACATCCCCAACGCCAATACTATCTTCATCAATGACGCCCACAATTTCGGCCTCTCCGAGCTGCACCAGCTGCGTGGAAGGGTGGGCCGTTCAAACAGGAAGGCCTTCTGTTACCTCCTCACCCCGCCGCTTTCAGTGCTGACCGGGGATGCCAGGAGGAGACTGAAGGCGATAGAGGAGAACTACGAACTTGGAAGCGGATTCAATATCGCATTGCAGGACCTTGATATCAGGGGTGCCGGCAACCTACTCGGAGGAGAACAGAGCGGCTTCATAGCCGATGTGGGTTATGAGACCTACCAGAAGATCCTTGACGAGGCTGTCAGGGAGCTTAAGGAGGAGGAATTCAGCGGCCTCTTCCCGGTACCTGCCGGGCAGAAGGAGCCTGCCTCCGGGGAAAAACCAAAGCAGTTTGTAGCGGAGGTCACGGTGGAAACCGACATGGAGATCATGTTCCCCGACGACTATGTGTCCAATATTCCTGAGCGTATCAGGCTCTACAAGGAGCTCAACGAGATAAGGGACGACGCCGGTCTTAAGGCATACGAGACCCACCTGACTGACAGGTTCGGGCCGCCGCCACAGCCGGCCCGGGCGCTACTGGAGCTGGTCAGACTCAAGTGGGCTGCTGCCAATGCAGGAATTGAAAAGGTTATACTTAAAAATAACACTCTGATTGCTAACTTTGTGGCAGACCAGTCATCACAGTTCTACAGGTCACCATTATTCGTATCGGTGATGAACTATGTCAACAGGAGACAGGGAAACATGTCGGTAAAGCAGAACAACAACAAGCTGAGCCTCACGGTCAGGAATGTAACGACTGTGGTACAGGCTATTGACCTGTTTACCGGCATACTTAAATACCATGAGTCAACCATGACTTCAAGGGCAAACTGAGAGATGAACCTGATCATTGATATCGGAAACACTTCAGTCAAGGCAGCACTCGTCAGGGATGGTGTGATAATCAGCCAGGAGCGTTTCGGCAGTGCTGACCCCGGGTTGATCGGCAGGTTTGCCGGGCGACACAGGCTGAAGGGAGTAATTGTTTCGAGTGTTGGAGGTGATCCTTCTGCGCTTCTTGCCTTCCTTGGCGCCAGGGCTGAAAGGGTGCATCATCTTACTGCCGGATCAAATTTTCCGTTTGCCATAGATTACGGGACACCGGAGACCCTCGGGGTTGACCGGCTGGCGGCAGCCGCCGGTGCGGTTCAACGCCATCCCGGGGCTGACCTCCTGGTAATTGACGCAGGCAGCGCCCTGACAGTTGACCAGGTTACCGGGGGTGCATTCAGGGGTGGCAGCATTTCACCTGGTATTGCCATGAGATTCCGGGCGCTGCATGAATACACTGACCGGCTGCCACTGGTAACAAAACGGAACGGATTTACTTTCCCGGGTAAAACAACGGAAGACGCAATCGCCGGTGGCGTGATAATGGGCCTGACATATGAAATAATTGAGTATATTCGCACATTCGAGAAAAAGTACCGTAACCCCGTTGCGGTCATCACGGGCGGAGACAGCGGGATCATCACCCCGCTGGCAGGAGGCAGATTGCTTCACTGCCCGGACCTGGTAACGGAGGGTTTGAATTTTTTACTGGAAACAAATGTATAAGAACATAAGAGCAAGTCTGATATGTCTCCTTGCCCTCCTGGCGACGGGAGCCGCAGGTCAGAAGAATGTCAACACCCCCTTCGCGAGGTACGGCATTGGCAACCTTGAGCATCAGGGCACCTTCAGGACGCGTGCCATGGGAGGCATCAGCAGCGGTATAAGGGATAACCTCACCCTTAATTTCCTGACTCCTGCCTCTTACAGCAGTATCGATACCACATCATTTCTCTTTGATTTCGGGATCGACTACGGTGTTGCGATGCTGAAGGAAAATGACCTGAAGTATTATTCCCAGGATATGACTTTCTCACATCTGATGATGGGATTTCCGATAATGAAGGGCTGGGGTGTTACTGCCGCCATACTGCCGTATGCAAACGGAGCATACGATATCGGGTACACCTCAGAGGGATCGGGAGTGACAGGATCAATATACGAGCACCACAGCGGTACAGGCGGTTACCAGAAAGCCCTCCTGGGCACGGGGGTCCGTCCGTTTCCATTTGTTTCAGTGGGAGCCAATTTCTTCTACATGTTCGGTGAAGTGACAAGGCTCAACGATTTCGTCTTTACCGGTGACAACAATTATTTCAATACGCGGAAGCAGGCCAGTTCAGCCCTCAGGGGGATAGGCTTTGATGCATCAGTGCAGTTCATCCTTGAACTGCCGGATAACAGGTTTATCAATGCAGGCGTGACATACACCCCGGCCTTTAACCTGAATACCGACAATGAAGATTTTGTCTTCCGGTACTCAAACATTCAGACATCATCCCTCGCGCTTGACACCCTCTCCTTCAGTTCAGTCTCCACGACGAGCAGGATGCCGCAGTCGGTCAGGGCTGGCTTCTCCCTTGGCAAGGTCGACAAGCTGACGGCAGGGGCCGACATAGTTTATACAAGGTGGAGCAAGGGATCTTTTCCCGGAACTTACGGTACATATACAGATGCCCTTTCACTTCATGCCGGGGCAGAATACATACCTGAGAAATATTCAAATTACAGTTTTTTTGACCGTATGGAATACCGCATAGGGTGCCGTTACGGTGAGAGTTATACCCTCTTTGCCGGAGACGAAGTCAAAGAGTACGGCATAACTTTTGGAACAGGTATACCAATGAGAAGATCGAGATCCAGGATCTCACTGGCAGTGGACCTGTCAACCCGAGGCGGAAGCAACGGGGAGATCCCCCGGGAGACAAGGATATCGGTCGGAGCCAGCCTGAATCTTTATGATTACTGGTTCCTGAAAAGACAGTATGATTAATATAATGATTAAAAAAGAGATGAAAAGAACAGCCAGCACGATTTTGACCGTATTGCTTCTGTCAGTATTTTCATTCGCCCTGCAGGCCCAGAAGGGTATTGAAACGGGCACCCCGTTCGGGAGAGGAGAGGACAGCACCAGGTGTCTTCGCAACACATCACTTTATTCAACCTATTACGAGAACAAGGACTACAATATGGCCGTCCAGTTCTGGAGGCCGGTTTTTACTGAATGTCCCGGCTCATCCAAGAACACCTACATCAAGGGAGAGACCATGTTCAAGGATTTTTTCCGCAAGACCGGGAACAAGGCTTATATTGACACTGTACTGATGATCCTCGATCAGCGTACGAAGTACTTCAACGAGGAACCGGCAAACAATCTCCGCAAGGCGTTTGCACTCTATGAGTTTGGCGGGAATGATCCGGTATATGCCAGGCAGTGCTATGACCTGATAAAGGGTGTCATGGATCACTCGCCGCAGAGTTTTGACCACACCTATTCAAGCCTGTACATGGCAATCACTGCCAAGTGCTATGCTCTTAAACTCATTGAAGCTCCCGAAGTCATCACAGCCTATTCGAATTCGATGAAGGTTGTCGACAACCAGCTGGCACGCAAGCCCGGGGACCCACGCTTTATGGAAGCCAGGAAAAACATTGATGCCGTCTTCAGGTCAAGCGGTGCCGCCTCATGTGAGAACCTTGAGCACCTGTTTACTGCCGGCGTAGAAAATAATCCCGGTGACACCGCAATGCTCAGGAAGGTCATCACCCTCCTGACCGAGACAGGATGCAGAGATTCTGAACTGTACTACAAGACTGCCACCAGTCTTTACAGATCTGATCCCAGTGCCTCATCCGCCGCACAGCTTGCCGAGATGAACCTTGCAAGGAAGAAATACAACGAGGCAAATAAGTACTACACTGAAGCCATCGACCTGGAAACAGACAGCAAGGTCAAGTCAGGCCTGCTCACCAAGCTGGCCACACTGGAACTTACATCAGACAGCAAACAGGCAGCGCGCGATTTTGCGAAGGCGGCTTATTCCCTTGATCCCACGAACGGCAATGCCCTCTTCATTGTGGCAGAGTCCTATGCCGGGGCAAGGATAGGTGAGACATTTGAAAACCAGACGGTTTACTGGGTTGTAGTTGACTACCTTGTCAGGGCAAAGAACACTGATCCCACACTCAAGGAACAGGTTGACGAGCGCATAGCCATCTATTCCAGGCTCTTCCCGACCAAGGAGGAAGCCTTCTTCAGGAGCCTCGTAGAGGAGGGGGCACCTTACCAGGTGGGTGGCTGGATCAATGAATCCACCACAGTCAGGTTCAGGAAGGAATAACAGCAGTGAGATCCTGCAAGACATACAGTTTAATGATAGCAGTCCTGGTTGCCGGGGCTGCTTTATTTTCATCGTGTGACAAGAAGGAAGGAACTGTAAAGGATCTGCAGATCAAAGGTCTGCCGACGCTTGCGGCAAGGAATGTGGAAACGATGTATACTGACTCGGGTAAGGTTACAATGGTGGTACGCACCCCGCTTATCCAGCAGTTCACGACGGAGGAAAATCCCTATACGGTATTTCCCGAAGGCCTTACCGTCCTTTTTTATGACATGACCAGCGAACCGCAGGCCAGCATATCCTCAAAATACGCCCGCTATACAGAGAAGGATGAAATATGGGAACTTCGCGACAGCGTTGTGGCGGTCAGTGACAAGGGTGAGATACTGGAGACGGAGCTGCTCTTCTGGAGCCAGCCAAGGGACAGGATATGGTCTGACAGGTTCGTCAGGTTCACACATGATGACCAGATTGTGATGGGGACAGGGTTTGATTCAGACTCCCGCTTTTCAAACTGGACGATCAAAAACGTAACAGGAACTATATATATCAAGGATGAACAAAAAGTCGCTCCTGCTGATTGAGGTCATCTGGATCATCCTGGGACTTATGTGTCTCGGCATTGCAATCCGCGAAACGGTCAGCAACGGCATCAGCCGTGCATGGCTGTTTTACGTTATGGCTGCCGCTGCCTTTGTTCTGGCATGGCTTCGTGACTCACAGCGAAAAAAGCTGTAACTTTGGGATATGAACCCGTTGGTCATCATCCCTTTTGCGATTCTTCTTGCCGCATTCTTTTCGGCGATGGAGCTCTCATTCATCGCCTCGAACAAGCTTCGCCTGGAGCTTGACCGCAAGCAGGGACAGTTCGGTTCGGGGATAATCTCTCTCTTTACCCGTAATCCCGGTCTTTACATTTCCACTATGCTTATCGGGGTCAATATCACCACGGTTATATTCAGTATGCTCGCCGCTGACATGATCGAGGCATGGCTGCAGAATATGATCCCTTCGGAAGTGCTGATATTCGTGATTCAGACCGTAATCACCACGCTCATAATACTGGTATTTGCCGACTTCCTGCCCAAATCGGTGGTCAGGATCAGTCCGAACTTTTTCCTGAGCATCTTCGCCGTGCCAACGGCTGTCTTCTATTATCTCTTCTACCCTGTCAGCAAGTTCACTCTGTGGCTGGCCAACCTTATCATGCGGGTGTTTTTCGGTATCAAGACCGAGAGGAAGGAACAGGAGAACCGGATCTTTACCCGGATAGACCTTGATCACTTCGTCAATGACCTGGTGGAAACGGAAGAGGAGAAGCAGGAGGAAAACAGCAGCCTGAAGATATTTCAGAATGCCCTCGATTTCTCATCGGTGAAAGCGCGTGAGTGCATGGTTCCGAGAACGGAAATTGTTGCCCTTCCGGCACAGTCCACTCCCGATGAGCTCAGGCAGCAGTTCATTGAGTCAGGTCACTCGAAGATACTCCTGTACCGCGACAATATTGACAACATGGTGGGGTACTATGAGCTTAAGGATCTGCTTCACAACCCGGAAGACATAGCAGCCACCATGCGCAAGCTGCCGGTAGTGCCGGAGACGATGACAGCCAACAGGGTACTCAGGCTCCTCTCCGATGCCAAGAAAAGCATCGCGCTGGTTGTTGACGAGTTCGGCGGTACCGCAGGAGTGATCACCATAGAGGACGTCCTCGAGGAGATAGTGGGAGACATTGAGGATGAACATGACACCAGTGACCTGGTGGAGAAGAAGATAAGTGAAAAGGAATATGTCCTCTCCGGGCGTCTTGACATCGATTACCTTAACGAGGAGTATGACTTTAACCTGCCTGAAAACGATGAGTACACCACACTGGCGGGACTGATACTCTTTGCCCACGGCAATATCCCGCGTCAGCAGGAAAAGATCAGGGTTGGCCCCAACCTGTTCACTGTTCTCAGGAGCTCATCAACAAAGGTGGAGCTTGTAAAACTGCAGATAGACTGACCCGGATCTCACACCGGGAACGCCAAACCAGTTATAATCAGGCAACCCCTGAATCACCGCCTCATTCGGGCTTCTTCAACTCAGCATAGTACTTATAATAGAGCGGTATAGCCCTCATCCCCGCGAACAGGTTCTCAAGCGGGTAGTTCTCATTGGGCGAATGGATGGCGTCTGCCTCCAGGCCAAATCCCATAAGTATCGATTTGACGCCAAGTATCCTTTCAAAAGTTGATATGATGGGGATGCTTCCGCCGCTGCGTACCGGGATAGGCCTCTTCCCGAAGATCTCTGTGTACGCTTTCTCCGCAGCAAGGTATTCAGGTGTATCGAGCGGGCTGACGTAAGCCTCTCCGCCGTGCAGGTACTCTGCTGTCAGCTTCACACCTGCCGGGGCAAGGGATTTTATGTGGTTTATTGCCATGCTGGCAATTTCTTCCGCCTTCTGGTACGGCACAAGCCTCATTGATATCTTTGCTGCCGCCCTTGAAGGGAGGATGGTTTTGGCACCCTCACCCGTATACCCTCCCCAGATGCCATTGACGTCAAGTGTGGGCCTGATGCCTACGCTCTCCATTGGCGAGAATCCCTTCTCCTCTGCGAGAGCGTCAACACCAACCGATTTTTTATACTCCTGTTGATCAAACGGCCTCTCTGCCATCTTGGCCCGCTCTGCATCAGAAGGAACTGCCACTGTATCATAGAATCCGGGAATCGTCACTCTTCCGTCGCTGTCCTTGAGCTTTGAGATGATATCACAGATGGCGTTGCAGGGATTGACAACAGCACCGCCATAGATGCCTGAGTGAAGATCACGGTTCGGCCCTTCAACCTCTATCTGAATGTATGACAGTCCTCTCAGTCCGGAAGTTATTGAAGGGATATCAGATGAAATCATAGTGGTATCCGAGACCAGGATAACATCGGAGCGGAGCATCTCACGGTATTCCGAGCAGAAAACGGCGATGCTTTCAGAGCCGGCCTCCTCCTCACCTTCAATCATGAACCTGACGTTGCAGGCAAGGGTTCCGGTTTCATTCATCATCTCGAAAGCCTTGAGATGCATGAAGAGCTGTCCCTTGTCGTCGTCCGCACCGCGGGCCCATATCCTGCCGTCGCGTATCTCCGGCTCAAAAGGCTTCGAAGTCCACTTCTCAAGGGGCTCTGCAGGCATGACATCATAGTGGCCGTAAACAAGTATAGTCGGCAATGACGGGTCAACCATCTTCTCACCGTAAACTATCGGGTTTCCGGGGGTGGCATAAACCTCTGCGCGGTCTGCACCGTTGGCAGCCAGAAGGTCACGGATATATTCAGCAGCCCTGACCATGTCTGCCTTATTTGATACGGATGCGCTGACCGAGGGTATCCTGATCAGTCCGAAGAGTTCCTCCAGGAATCTCTCCCTGTTTGCTTCGATGTAGTTCTTAATGTTTTCCATGATGATTGTAATTATGATATTCGCCGGCCGCCCACTGCAGCCTGTTGTACCATTCCTCACCGAAGGCCCTTACAAGCGGTTCGCGGAGGAATACATAGAGTTCCATGTTCTGTTTCGCGCCGCAGGCGACGCCCGGAGTACATATAGCCCATTCCTCGTAGTTCACCGCGCGGAAATCACGGTATTGCTTTACCCTGACGGGGAAGAGATGGCATGAAAGAGGCTTGCGGAAACTGACTGCCCCGGCATTGAATGCCATTTCAATTCCGCATTTGAAAATGTCTCCTTCCATGACCGTATATGCACACTCCTCATTGTTAATAAGAGGGGTGACCAGGTCTCCCTCCCGGTCAGTGATGTTTGTGCCCTGGCTCTCTATAGCCTCGGCCCCCTCGGGCCGCAGGTAAGGCCTTACCTGCGGCCATATCCTTTGCAGGATGACAGCTTCCTCTGATGTAAGCGGTGCGCCCGTGTCCCCGTACCTGCAGCAGCTTCCCTTGCAGGCGGCCAGGTCACACAAAAATTTCTTCTCAATGAGCGCGAGTGATACTATTGTGTCATCAATCTGAAGCATGGTCCCCCCTACACCAGTGATTTGCCGGTCATTTCAGGTGGCACCGCGATGCCCATCATCGTCAGCACCGTGGGTGCAACATCAGCCAGGATACCGTTCCTGACGCTTTTGAACCTGTCGCTGATAAGGTAAATCGGGACAGGGTTCAGTGAATGGGCTGTATTCGGTGATCCGTCAGGATTCACCGCATAGTCGGCATTGCCGTGGTCAGCAATGATTATCACTTCATATCCGTTTGCCCTGGCAGCCCTGGTAACATCGCCGGCACACTCATCAACGGTTTTTACGGCTTTCTTAATGGCTTCCAGCACCCCGGTATGACCAACCATGTCGCCGTTGGCGAAATTGAGGCAGATGAAGTCATACTTCTGTTTGCCCAGTTCCGCGACTATGGCGTCCCTGACGCCGTAGGCGCTCATCTCAGGCTGAAGGTCATAGGTGGCCACCTTTGGAGAAGGGATGAGTATCCGTTCTTCACCTGCGAACTCCTTTTCCCTTCCGCCTGAAAAGAAGAAGGTCACATGAGCGTACTTCTCAGTCTCAGCTATGCGAAGCTGCTTCTTCCCCGCCTCGGAGAGGATCTCACCGATTGTCCTGTCAACATTCTCTTTGGGGAATATTACATGCAACCCCCTGAACTTGTCGTCATAGGGGGTCATTGTAAGGTAATGGAGCGGTATCGTCTTCATGCCTGCTTCGGGCATATCCTGCTGGGTAAGCACCATTGTCAGCTCGCGGGCACGGTCATTCCTGAAGTTGATGAATACTACAACATCTCCTTCCGTGACAGTTGCAAGAGGTTTTCCGTCATTATCCGTCACGACTATTGGCTTCATGAACTCATCCGTCACCCCGGCATCATATGATTCCTGCATTGCCTGAAGCATATCCTTTGTCATTGTTCCGCTGCCGTGAACAAGCATGTCATAGGCTTCCTTTATCCTTTCCCATCGCTTGTCGCGGTCCATTGCATAGTAGCGGCCGACAAACGAAGCCACCTTTCCGTTGCTCTTCTCAAGGTGCTTCAGCAGACCTGCCATGTATCCCTTTCCGCTTTTCGGGTCAGTGTCGCGGCCATCGCCGAAGCCATGGATATAGACATCCTTCAGGTTATACTCTGCTGTCATGTCACACAGGGCATAAAGATGGCTGTCAAGAGAATGGACTCCACCGTCAGAGAGCAGTCCCATGAAATGGACCTTAACCCCTTTTTCACGGGCATATGTGAAAGCCTGGCGGAGGGTTTCGTTTGACCGTATCTCTCCTGTGCGGCAGGCCTTGTTTATCTTCACCAGATCCTGGTACACCACCCGGCCGGCTCCTATGTTCAGGTGCCCGACCTCCGAATTGCCCATCTGGCCTTCAGGAAGGCCTACATCCTCACCTGAAGTGAGCAGGTATGAAGAGGGGTATATTTTTTTCAGTGCATCGATGTTTGGTGTGCCGGTGGTGCTTATCACGTCACTCCTGGTGCCGTCACCTATCCCCCAGCCGTCGAGGATCATCAGTAATACTTTGTTGTCTTTCATTAAATTGTTGATGTTTAAATATGCAGTCAACAAAAATAGCCAATTCCGCTTAAGGAATGACATCGCGGCTATATAACACGGCAGAGGCTCGAAAAGTTTGTATTACCTGGCACCCCTTATCTCCCGGACTCTGATCCGGTATTCCTTGTCAGGACAGGTTGGCTCATATTCTATGTCCATGCCCACATAGGCAGACCACTCCTGTTCCGTAAGGTTCCTTGACACCTTTTCACAGATGCCGGCTGTCATGCATCTTATATGAGCAGGACGCCGGATGACGTCGTTCTGTGTGGCTGAAAGGAAGGCCTCACCGCCGTCACTGAATGCGAGACGCAGGACTTTCTCCTCACCATCGGTGAATACCACGGGTGGCTGATCCAGGTTGGCCATTGTCCATAGCCTTATCTCTCCCGTACCATCTGCAGTAAGCATCTGACCGTCACTCCTGTCGAATGCGATGGATCTTACTGCAGTGGTATGCCCTGCTGCGTTGCCGTCGGCAAGGCCGGAAGATGTATTCCATATGTCTATCATCCCGGAATCGTCACCGGTAGCAAGCCGGTCTCCTCCCGGGATGAATTTATGGGAGGTGATGACCTTGCCTCCGGTCCGGATGGGAACATACTTCAGTGGCATTCCGTTGCGCCAGCATATCAGCCTTCCGTCACCGGTAATTGCAGCAAGCATTGAATGATTGTCGGAAATCTCCAGGGCTGTTATCCCTGATGGCTCACTGATAATCCTCGAGCCTTTGCGGGTGCCGAGATCCCACACGCTTACGCCCCCTCCGGAAGTGGAGGAGACAAGATGTCCGCTGTCTGAGAACAGCAGCGATGTTATTCCGCCGCTGGAGTCCTGCAACTGGTATCCGATTGAATCATCGTCAAAAGGTATCATGAGTATCCCGGAATCTTCGGTTCCGCAGGCCAGCCAGGAATTGTCAGGGCTGACGGTCATGGCGCTTATGGTCTTGCTGCCTGACCAGATCAGTTTGTATCCGGATGCCGGCTGTCCGGTATTCCAGCCAAGAACCCTGCCCCTGGTGTCTGCAGTAAAGAATGCTCCGTCAGATCCCTCAGCCATAGCTGTATACTGTGCTCCGTCAGGGGTAAAACGGGTGCAGTATTTATTACCGTAACGCCAGCAGACATCATACAGTCCTGCAAAAACATCCGCATCCTCTGAAATGCCTGAATACCTTTCATTGAACAGGTAAGCCTGCCATGCAAGGAGTATCTGCAGGTCCTTCCTGCCAGCATTATTCAGGGACCTTACTGCCAGTGACCTGGCCAATGAGAGCATCCTGCTCCTGTTGGTCTCTTCAGCCCTTTTCAGGGCTGCAGATTTTTCGGAGGCCATAGCATTCATTGCCTTTTCGGCTGACCTGGCCCTTGATTCAGCATCTCTTGCCTGCTCAGCAATGCTTCCTGCTGCAATATTTTCACTGCCGGAACCGGCTCTGACAGAGGATGTGAGAATCTCGAGGCTGTCACTGAGCCTGTCACTCATGGCAAGAGCCTCGTCCTTCATCTGAACAGCGATCGATTTCTGCCTTTCAGCCCTGTTTCTGAGCGAGTAGACAGCGCCGAGGGCTACCAGTGCAAGGAGCGCCAGCAAACCGAGTATACTTGCAACAAACCTTGACCGCCTGATGGTATCGGTATCGCTTTTTCTTCCGTATTCCTCCCGGATGCTGTATTCCTCCTCAGAGTTTTTAAGGAAGATCATTGCCCTCTCGAACGCCGGATCAATCTTTACGGCCCATGCAAGGGTGGGATTGTTCTCTTCTCTCCACCTCATGGCAAGCAGCAGGTCAGGAGCTGTCCACAGGCGCCCGCTTCCCTCCTGGTATTGAGCGGCAGCGGCAGCGAGCTGCCTGTAAAGTTTCACAGAGGTCTCCTCCTCATCCATCCATCTGCGGAGAGTGCCCCACAGCCTGATAATGCTTTCATGGGTAAGGTCCAGGATGCTCTCCCCGTTCAGGGGAATCTCCTTGGAAGGGGTCAGAAATGAATATTCCGGTGACCTGAATACCTCGGCAACACCAATGATTTCACGTTCCAGGCATCCGGTCTGGGCTGCTATGGTTGAAATACGCTCAGGCTTGCGCAGTTCCCTTCCGTCATCGGTACGTGTGGTGATCGTACGGAAAAGCCGCGCACAGACATATCGGTGCCTTTCGTCAAGAGACTCATATGCCTGCCCCGCATGCTGTGATATGGCACCCTTAAGCTGGCCTACAGCCTCATAATCAGATACACTTATCGGGCGGCTCAGGTCACCCAGCCTGCTCCACTGGTTCCAGAGCCGCATCATCAGGTGCTGGAGGACGGGCAACTGGCCGGGCCTCTCCTCAAGATCACCTATGATGAGCTTCACAAGCGACCTGTCAATTGATCCGCCTGAAATTTTCACGGGCTCTTCTATGACGGCCGCCAGCTGGTCATGAGGGATCTGGGGCAACAGGTAACTGCTGCTGTTCATCAGGTTGGTCAGTGAGTGAAATCTTCCGCATTCAGAAACATATTCTGACCTGAGGGTAACAATAATGTAAAGCCCCTGGTCAGGTTTCTGCATAGCGTTGACTATCAGATCTATGAAATCAGTGGCATCATCACCCAGCGTCCCCCTGGTGGTGGCCGGGCTGAAACGGAAAAGCTCCTCAAACTGGTCAACCACAATCACCACCTGCTGCCGGAGGTTTTTCCTGATTCGGTTTATCACGTCGGTAAGTCCCTCTGTCCTGTTGTGAAGTGATGCTGCCACGCTTACCTCTGACAGCTGTGCAAACCCTGCGCCTGCGGAAAAGGCAGACAGCTCCGCGGCAAGGTGGTCGACTGGGTGGAGGGCCGGCCTGAAGACCATGTACGACCATGATTTCTTCTCTTCTGCGTTCTCCTTCAGCAGGGCAGGAATGACACCTGACAGCACAAGTGATGACTTGCCGCTGCCCGAGGCTCCCAGCACGGCTACAAACCTGTTTTCCTTAAGCTTTGAAACAACCCTCAGGGTGCTTTCCATCCGCCCGAAAAACAGATGCCCCTCGTCAGGTCTGAAAGCCCTCAGCCCCGGAAAAGGATTGGGTCTGATAATTATATTTCGTTCTGGCATGTGAAAAGAGTTTTATGTTGCAGGAACCCCCTCCTGGCTGTCCATGTAATTTACAAATATATCTTCGAATTCCGGATAGTAAAAGACAAATGCGGCAATGTCAGCCAGCGGAAGTGAATAGAGTCCTGTCTTCCCGTTCCTGGATGGGACCACCCATGAAATCACTCCAGGGATTGAACCGGCATCATAGGACTCTGAGTAGTGCATCCGCGAAGCAAGCATAATCATCTTTTCTTCCGGTATATTGGTGAAGCATAAGCTCAGGAACCTTGTCTTCTCAAAGATCATGGCTGCTTCGGGGATATCACCGGCAATAACAGCCGAGATACGTGCCCTGGCCTGCCCTGGAAGGCGTGATTCAGCATCCCTGTACCAACCGGGATCGATGGCCCGTATTGCCCGGGCGCTCTCTTCCTGGAGTATGGGGCTGTTGCTGAAAAGGTATGAGACCGCATGTTCCCTGTCAAGACCGTGTCTTTCCGAGGCAGTAAGATGTAGGGCACAGGCCTTGCTCCAGGTCCCGGTGATATTCTGTTCTGACGCCAGCAGGAACGATGAGACGGACCGGCCTTTCAGGCTCCTGACGGGGAAATAGATGGAGAGTTCTGCCAGCCGGTAGCTGTCCGAGCTGTTGCCGAGCAGTGCCCTGAGAGGTCTTCGGAGAGAATCATCAATCATGCTGTCAATCGCTTCTGAAGCCATTCCAGCCTGACCGGAGCCGCCATCCCCGGCAAGGGGAAGCATAATCTCCGATGCGGTTTTGCCTGCAAGGAGTGCAAGAAGGGAGCGTATCAGGTCACAGTTCATCCTCCTTTCACGCCCGATGGCAGCAGAAAGAAGAAAATACCTGTTTCTTGCGGCCTCTGTCTGCATGGCTATCAGCCTGGCCACAACATGAATCGTCTCAATAAGCGTCTCTTCAATTCTCTGCCTGTTCTTTCCCTGCGGTGACCAGCCCCTGACGCACAGTATGGAGGAAGCCTTCAGACGCACCCCCATGTGACCTCCTGCAATGAAATTACCAAGCCATGGAAGAGCCTCCATGAGAGGCATGGCTTCCAGGAGCCTCATTATTATGTAATTCTCGCGCTCACTGTTGTCCGGCTTGATTGCAGTACCGATTATGTCACTGTATACATCCGGACCGAACTGCCTCAGGACATAAAATGCCTCACGTGCAGTATCAGGGTTGTTAAGTGCCTTCAGCACCTCATTCCGAAGCATTGTCATACCGTAGCGTCCTGCTGACATCAGGCCCGTCCGCCTGACTTCAGGGCTTGCGTCACCGAGAAGCTTCACGATATCCTGCTCCTGGGGTTTGCTCCTGCCCACCATTATGGCCCTGGCAACGGCAGCCTTCTCCTGAATGCCCGGGAGGCGCAGCAGGTCACTGTTCCTTACGGGATCGGAATAGTATTTTCCGATTACTGAAATTCCGGCAGCAGCATCCTCCCTCACCTTCCCGGAGAAACGGCCGTCTGCTGCAATTACCTTCATCACAGTAAGCAGGGCCGGATCAAAAGTCCTTGAAGCAAGGGTTATGATTTCCGTGGCATAGGTGTCGCCCGCATGGCTGGTAAGATAGTCAAGCCTGCCGCTGATGAGGTCAAGGTAGTGGTCAGGGACAAGCATTACGCTTCTGAATCCTTCATCTCCTGCTTCATGTACCTGCTGTCCCGGGCTGTCAGGAGCCTGTGCGGCAGGATCCGTGATCATGGCGGTGAGCCGGTTACGGAAGTGGGCAAGGATGATGATACCGGATATCATCATGGCAATTGCCGCCAGCGGGAAAATAAAGACCATATGTGAAATCCTCAAACCGAACGCCAGGGTTATCACAACAATGACAACAGCAAGAAGTGAAGAGGTAACAAGAATATGCCTTGTCAGGTCTGCTGCCTTCAGCACAAAATGGTAAATACCTGCTCTCTCATCGAGATAAAGTACCGAGGCCATGGCCGGGAGTGTCACAACTGCCATTGCAGAAAAGAAGAAAGCAGAGGCAAATGAGGTTACAAACCCGGAAAGAAGGAGGAGTGACTCCCTGCCTGTAAGGTCATAATAGATGTTGATTATGGCAGAAGGGACAGTCAGCGCAAGAAGGACGGCAGGAGCCAGCAGCAGCTTTCCGCGAAGCCGGAGATTCCTCAGCACGGGAAGATAAAACCTGTTCCGTATCATCAGCCCTGATCCCAGTACGATACCGGAAAGTGTAAGTGTAAAAAGGACAGGAGTGGCCCGGAACATGGAGAGATCAGTCAGAACAGCCACCAGGAATGCGGATGTTATCGCCATCAGGACTGCCATTGACAGGAAGGCCCACTTGAAACCGGTTTTCATTTCCCTTCGAGGTTTTGACATATCCGGGATTAGGAAGAGACTTATTTATACAAGATACGTGAAAAAATCCAAAACTACAAGTAGGCTCCCCTGGCCCTGACTGCTCCGTCAATGATGGCTGTCATTTCTTCCTCTGTCATGGTTTCTGCATCAAGTATGAGGTCTGCCCTTTCATACCAGGAGCTTCTGGCAGCGAGTAAATTCCGTACCCTGTCATCCAGTTCAGCCGGTCCGGCATCCTTAAGCAAAGGGCGCTGTGTACCTGACCGTCTCAGTCTTGACACCAGCGCTTCAACTGACAGCCGCAGATAAACGGTCAGGCCCGTTGAATTCATCACGTCCATGTTTTCTTCGGAACAGGGGGTACCCCCACCACATGCAACAACGGTCCTTATGCGTGCTGAAACCTTACGCAGGGCTTCGGCTTCGGCCATGCGGAAATATTCCTCTCCCTTTGAGGCAAACAACCCGGGAACTGTCATCCCTTCCTTTTCCTCGACAAGTTTGTCAAGGTCGGCAAATTTCCAGCGAAGAAGCGCAGCTATACCCTTCCCTGCGGAGCTCTTTCCGCTGCCCATGAATCCTATCAGGTAAATATTCACGGGCTTTTAAAGGTCTAGTTTCATCTGGGCAGGATCATCAGGCATAGGCTGCTGAGGCTGTGAGTCCTCCTCAATACCGCTATCAGGTTCCGGCGGAAGCGGTGCTGCCTCACTCCTTACAACCGGCTCAAGCTCACGTATATCAGCCACGCTGTAATTGGAGAGCCTCCTCCCCTTTGCACGGAAGCTTTTGACACCGATAAATTCCGCAACCTCAATTATCTCCTGTTTCCGGCCCTCATTTTTTCCGCCGAATTTAAGCTCAAACCTCGGATACTCAACCTCTGTAAGGCTGACGAGCCTGGAGCCTTCGCCGTCAGCAACAAAACACTGAAGCCTGTCCGATTCCTCGAATGCAAACCGCTTGACATAGTAAAATTCCTGTTCCTTGTCCCAGTAAACTGCCGAAAATATCTTTGATTCCCTGAATTTTTCCAGTAGCAGGAGGTCGTCCTCAAAATGCGATGAAAGGTCAGTACCTGATGTCCGGTACCAGCCGCTGCGTGTAACAACAAGCAGCATCTCCTCGGAAGCGAACTCTCCCAGGAATTTGCCCCTGCCGTCTGCATTCAGCCTCATCACCGCATCATCAAACCATAGCTTGCGGCCGCCGAGGGTGGAGAGCCCCTTTTCCTTCAGGGTTATCTTGTGTACAGGGTTCTTGGTCAGGATATTTCCCATTGAGCTGCGCCCCTTGATTGCAAGCTCGCCGAAGTCAAAATCGAATGTGAGCTTCTTGAGTCTCGCCTTGGGCTTATGGTAAACCCGTATCACCTCTGCCTCACCGTTGGGATTGGCACTCAGGTAAAGAATCTTTGTGCCGGCGGTCCCCCTCCCGAGGTTGTATTCCTTGTCGCGCGTCAATCCCGTGAGGGCGCAGCGCTTGACATAATACGGGCCCTCCCGGCCATCCTGGTAGGCAACATTGTAAATGGTGCGGGTATCGTTCCTGAGAAAAACCTGGACATGGATCACATCCTTGCCGACGAATTGTTTCTCGGTCACCTTCGTGATAAGATAGGTGCCATCCTTCCTGATCACGATAATATCATCAATATCAGAGCAATCACACACAAATTCATCCTTCTTCAGCCCGGTGCCTATAAAGCCCTCCTGGCGGTTCACGTAAAGCTTGGCGTTCGCAGCCACAACTTTCGTTGCCTCAATGGTTTCAAAGCTCCTGATCTCCGTCCGGCGTTCCTTATCCTTGCCGAACTTCTTCTTTATCTGGCGGTAATAATTTATGGCGTAGGGGATGATGTTTGCCAGGTGGCTGGCAACCTCCTCCAGTTCGGACTCGAGGCCCCGGATGTGCTCATCAGCCCTTGATGAATCATACTTTGAGATCCTTTTGATCTTAATCTCCGTGAGCTTGATGATGTCATCACGGGTGATCTCGCGTTTGAAAAGCTTCCTGTATGGCTTGAGACCCTTGTCAATTGCAGTGATAACGGCCTCCCATGTCTCGCACTCCTCGATGTCACGGTAGATCCTCTTTTCAATGAAGATCTTTTCAAGTGAAGAAAAGTGCCATTCCTCCTCAAGTTCGGCCTTGCGTATTTCAAGTTCCCGGGTGAGGAGCTTTACCGTCTGATCTGCAGAATGCCTGAGTATGTCACTTACTCCGATAAAGGCAGGCTTGTTTTCGTCAGTGATCACACAGGCATTGGGTGAGATAGACAGTTCGCAGTCAGTGAAGGCGTAAAGGGCGTCAATGGTCTTGTCGGGAGAGACACCGCTCTGAAGCTGAATCACAATCTCAACGCCACCGGCAGTGTTGTCATCGATCTTTTTGATCTTGATCTTACCCCTGTCATTAGCCTTTACTATTGACTCGATGAGCGACGACGTGGTCTTGCCAAAAGGTATTTCAGTGACCACCAGTCCTTTCCTGTCTACCTTTTCTATTTTTGCCCTGACCTTTACAGCACCTCCCCTGGCACCGTCATTGTACTTCGACACATCTATCATTCCCCCTGTCGGGAAATCAGGGTACAGTTCGAACGGCTTGCCCTGGAGGTAGCTTATTGATGCTTCTATCAGTTCGTTGAAATTGTGAGGAAGTATCTTTGATGAGAGCCCCACGGCTATTCCTTCCACGCCCATGGCTAGGAGCAGAGGGAACTTCACCGGGAGGGTTACCGGTTCCCTGTTCCTGCCGTCATAGGAGCTCATCCACTCGGTGGTCTTGCTGTTGAAGGTCACCTCGAGGGCAAACTTTGAGAGCCTGGCCTCGATATATCTGGGGGCTGCCGCACCGTCACCGGTAAGTATGTTTCCCCAGTTTCCCTGTGACTCCACCAGCAGTTCCTTCTGACCAAGCTGGACCAGTGCGTCACCGATTGAAGCGTCACCGTGCGGGTGGAACTGCATGGTATGCCCGATTATATTGGCGACCTTGTTGAACCGTCCGTCATCCATGCGCTTCATGGAATACAGGATCCTGCGCTGCACCGGTTTCAGCCCGTCTGAAATATGAGGCACTGCCCGTTCAAGGATCACGTATGACGCATAATCAAGGAACCAGTCCTGATACATGCCTGACAGTGCCGTGACCGTGTGCAGGGCTTCCGGTATATAACTGGCTTTGGGTTCTTCCCTCTCCCCTCCTTCTTCGTCGGGGATCAGTTCAAAAGGATCACTCTCTTTCATAATCTGCTGAAACCTTCACTCACGCCTGGGCTGCCTCGGGAATCTCTTCCTCAACACGCAGGTTGCCAATAATAAAGTCTTGACGCTCAGGCGTATTCTTGCCCATGTAAAACTCGAGGAACTGGGTATACGGATCTGACTTCTTCATTATGACAGGCTCGAGGCGCATGTCTTTGCCGATGAAGTGGATGAATTCATCCGGTGAGATCTCGCCCAGCCCCTTGAAGCGGGTTATCTCAGGGTCAGGCCCGAGATCCTTAATTGCCCTCAGCCTCTCCTCGTCGCTGTAGCAGTAACGGGTCTGCTTCTTGTTACGGACCCGGAAGAGGGGTGTCTGAAGGATATAAACATGCCCCTTGCGGACGAGGTCAGGGAAGAACTGCAGGAAGAATGTCAGCAGGAGCAGCCTGATGTGCATTCCGTCAACGTCAGCATCGGTGGCTATCACCACGTAGTTGTAGCGGAGGTCATCAAGTGACTCCTCAATGTTGAGGGCTGCCTGCAGGAGGTTGAACTCCTCATTCTCGTATACTATCTTTTTTGTCAGGCCGTAGCTGTTAAGAGGCTTGCCGCGAAGGCTGAATACAGCCTGGGTCTCCACGTTGCGTGATTTGGTGATTGAGCCGCTGGCCGAATCTCCCTCGGTGATGAAGAGGGTCGATTCCAGGCGCCTCTCGTCGTTGGAGTTGTAGTGAATACGGCAGTCGCGCAGCTTGCGGTTGTGCAGGCTGACTTTCTTCGCGCGTTCACGCGCAAGTTTCTGTATTGAACTGATAGCCTTCCTCTCCTTCTCCGATTCCTGTATCTTCTTAAGCATGATACGGGCGGTCTCGCCGTTCTTGTGAAGGTAGTCGTCGAGGTTCTTGCGGATGAAGTCAACCACGTAGTTTCGTACCGAGGGGCCGTTGGGTCCCATATCCTTTGAGCCAAGCTTGGTCTTGGTCTGCGACTCGAAGATGGGTTCTTCGATCTTGACGGAAATTGCGGCGATGATTGATGACCTGATGTCAGAGGCGTCAAAGTCCTTCTTGAAAAACTCCTTGACAGTGCGGGTTATCGCTTCGCGGAAGGCGATGAGGTGTGTACCTCCCTGTGAGGTGTGCTGGCCGTTGACGAAGCTGTAGTAATCCTCTCCGTACTGCATGCCATGGGTAAGTGCAATCTCGATATCTTCGCCCTTCAGGTGAATGATAGGATAGAGCCCCTCTCGGTTCATGTTGTCATTGAGGAGGTCAACAAGTCCGTTTCGCGATACTATCTTGTTGCCGTTGAGATTGATGATCATACCGGCATTGAGGTATGAATAATTCTTCATCATGCTCTCAACATACTCGGAGATGAAGTGGTAGTTGCCGAACATGGCCTCGTCAGGGGTGAATATGACCTCTGTACCGTTCTCCTCACCGGTGGTTCTCAGGGGCTCATCCCTGATCAGTTCACCGGATTTGAATTCGATCTCCTTTGCCTGGCCGTCACGGAACGATCTGATAATGAACGACGATGACAGGGCGTTGACGGCCTTGATACCCACACCGTTAAGGCCTACTGATTTCTTGAACGCCTTTGAGTCATACTTGGCGCCGGTATTCATCCTGGAAGAGACATCAAGCACCTTGCCGAGGGGTATGCCGCGGCCGAAATCACGCACCCTCACCTCTGAGCCGACAATACCGACATCTATTTTGCGGCCGAAACCCATCATGTATTCGTCGACCGCGTTGTCCATCACCTCTTTCAGCAGGACATATATACCGTCATCAAGGGACGAGCCGTCACCCAGCTTGCCGATGTACATACCGGGACGCAGCCTGATATGCTCCTTCCACTCAAGGGTTTTAATATTCTCCTCAGAATAATTGCCGTCCATTATTCCAAATTTTGGGGCAAATATAAAGAATTAGAAAAGGCGAAGTCCGGGGATTTATCAACAACACCGGGTAATTATGCCCTGAAGGGGCAGGCAAAAGGTAACAGGCAGTAGGCAGTAGTGTTAAAGATTACCCCTTCACGCCTCGCTGCGGAGCTGGTCCATGGCAGTGACCATCATGGACTGAACGCGTGAAGCCAGTTCTTCCGGGTCACCGGTGCCGAACTGCCCCGGGAAGATAGGATCAAGGACCCTGAGCCTCACAATACGACGGTTCCTGAAGATAATCCCCCCCTTCTTGGGCATTATCTCTCCGGTGCCGTCGATGAGTACCGGCAGCAGCGGCTTGTCAGTCCTGACTGCAAGCTGGAAGGCGCCTGTCTTGAACTTGCCTATGGCGCCTGTCAATGACCTGGTACCTTCAGGAAAAATCACAACCGAGATGCCGTCCTGGAGAGATTCCACACACTTCTCCATCATTTTGATCACGCTTGCCTTGTTACCCCTGATGAGCTCGATGTATTTGACCATCCTCATCTCCCATCCTACAATGGGCATCCGGAAGATCTCGGTCTTGGATACCCACCTGAGGCGGTGGCGAAGCATGTTGAAAAAGACGATATCGAGCAACGACTGGTGGTTTGGGATAATTATGTAGGCCTGTTTCTGATCGATCTTCTCGCGGCCATCAACAATCACTTTCCAGAAGGGACTCATTTTTGTAAGCACTATCCCCTGGATAACCATCCACCTGTTGTTCATCAGCCTCCGGCTGTCAAAGGCAAGTGCCAGAAGCCATAATATCAGTGCGACCGGGAAGGCGAGCAGCACGAATGTGATGCTGGAGACCCATACCCACAGTGACTTGATCAAGTTCATTGTCTTATGCTTTTATTCATTTTCAGAGCCGTCCACGCAAGGGCGGTGCCGACTGCCACGCCAAGCAAAGCTCCCCCGAGCACATCTCCGGGGTAGTGCACCCCCAGGTATATCCTTGAATACGAAACAGCCAGTGCCCAGATAATGACAGTCCGGGAAAACCATCTCTGCCGGAGCAGAGGTATTGTAAATGCTGCTATTCCGAAGGTATTCGAGGCATGGGCTGAAACAAAACCGTACATCCCGCCGCATCGCCCCCTTACAATGTGTACCAGACCCTCCAGCGCCGGCTCATGGCACGGTCTCGGCCGTTCAACAAGATTCTTAAGCAGGTTGGAACCCTGGTCAGTGAGCAACACCAGCACCGGCACCAGTACGAGCGGAATCCATACCCGTTTCCCGTATTTCGCAGCAAGGAGCCAGATAATCAGAACATAGAGTGGTATCCAAACAGTCCTCATGCTCAGCACCCACATAACCGTGTCAAGGAACGGGGTGTGAAGAGAGTTCAGGAACAGGAATATTGTACGGTCAAGTTCAACCATCGTCAGCTGTTTATTGCCCTCCAGAGCAGGTCCTTCAGCGGAGTGATGCCCGTGCCCTTTACCGATGAGATAAACACCACCGGCATGTCACCGGGAAGAAGCGGCCTCATCGCGTCAGTCAGTTCCTCATCGAGTAGGTCACACTTCGAAATTGCCATCACCCTCTTCTTATCAAGGAGCTCTGGATTGTACTTCCGCAGCTCCTCCACCAGGATGCCGTATTCCCTTGCAATATCCTCGGTATCAGCGGGTATCATAAAAAGAAGTACCGCATTGCGTTCGATATGCCTCAGGAACCTGTGCCCCAGTCCCTTCCCCTCGGCGGCACCCTCGATAATTCCAGGGATGTCAGCCATTACAAACGACTTGTCATCACGGTAGCTGACAATGCCAAGGTTCGGGGTCAGTGTCGTGAACGGGTAGTTGTCGATCTTGGGTTTTGCTGCGCTGACCACAGAGAGGAGGGTTGATTTCCCCGCGTTGGGGAATCCTACCAGTCCGACGTCAGCCAGTACCTTCAGTTCAAGGATGAAGTATCCCTCCAGGCTGGGTTCGCCCGGCTGGGCGAAACGGGGAGTCTGGAAGGTGGCCGACTTGAAGTGGGTGTTGCCGAGGCCTCCGCGGCCTCCTTTGAGGAGTACCTTCTCCTCGCCGTCACCGGTGATCTCAAAGAGTATCTTCTCCGACTCCTCCTCCCGTGCCACTGTGCCGAGGGGGACCTCGATAATGATATCCTCACCGGCGGCGCCGCTCTTCTGGTTTGATGAGCCGGATCCGCCGTGACCTGCGAACAGGTGCCTGGTATATTTCAGATGCAGCAGCGTCCAGAGCTGAGAGTTGCCTCTGAGGATTACGTCGCCGCCCCTGCCGCCGTCGCCGCCGTCAGGGCCGCCCTTGGGCTTTGATTTCTCATGCCTCAGATGGGCTGATCCCGCACCACCCTTGCCGGAGCGGCAGAAGATCTTTACGTAATCAACGAAGTTTGTCTCAGCCATCAGTTATATAACAGTTTCTATCTGAGTGCAGAGTCTCCCGAATATGTCACCAATTGACCCTACTCCGTCAACGCTCCTTGAGACGCCTGCCTTTCTTCCGAAGTCAATTACCGGCTCCGTCTTGGCACGGTAAACCGCAATACGGTTATTGATGATATTTTCATCTGCATCATCTGCCCTGCCAGATACCAGTGCCCTCTTCTTCATGCGGTCCATCAGTTCGGCATCGTTAACCTCCAGCACCAGCATGAGGTCAATTTTCATACCCCTTTCTTCAAGCATCTTCTGAAGTGCTTCGGCCTGTTCCACGGTGCGCGGGAAGCCGTCAAAAATGAACCCGGCCTTACCGGTTGTGGCGTCTATCTTCCCGGCAATCATTGCTATAACAACATCATCCGGCACAAGTTCTCCGGCGGCCATTATGGCTTCCATCTTCTTCCCCAGCGGGGTGCCGGCGGCCAGCTCGGCCCTCAGCATGTCACCGGTTGAAAGATGGAGGAGGTTATACTTCCCGGCAAGAGTTACCGATTGTGTTCCCTTCCCTGATCCGGGAGGGCCAAACATAAGAATATTGATCATTACAGAATGTTATTTTGTTAGTTTGTAAATCGCCTTCAGGTTTCGGCCGTAGCCGTCATAGTCAAGCCCGTACCCCACGACGAAGTTGTTGGGGATTTCAAAGCCGATGTAATCTATCGGCATATCCCTGGTATAGGCTTCCGGTTTGAAGAGGAGGGTGCATATCCTGATTTCGGATGCCTTTCGCAGTTTCAGTTCGCCGATGACTCTTTCGAGTGTGGCTCCGGTGTCAACGATGTCCTCCAGTACCACCACCGTCTTACCGGTGATATCCTCGTTCCATCCGATAAGTTCCTTTATCTTGCCGGTGCTTGAGGTTCCGTCATAGGAGGCCAGTTTGATGAATGAGATCTGGCAGTCAAGGGTTATCTGCCGGAAGAGGTCAGCGGCAAACAGGAATACTCCGTTAAGCACCCCGAAGAAAAGTACATCCCTGCCTTTCAGGTCTTCGCTGATTTTCTCGGCGAGTGCCGCAACCCGGCTCTGTATTTCGTCTTCGGTGATATACACCGAGAACTCCCTGTCGATTAGAGTTATCTCATTCATGGTTGAGGTGATTGATGCCGCAAAATTATAAATTTAAAGCTTATTTTTGCTCTGACAATGATCAATACAATAAAAAGAGAAGATGAATCCGGCAGTAAGCATTATCATGGGCAGCGTCTCTGACCTGAAGGTCATGGAGAAGGCAGCGGAGTTTCTTGACAGTGTGGATATCCCTTTTGAGATAAATGCACTTTCGGCTCACCGTACACCCGACGAGGTTGAAAAGTTTGCTCACGGCGCAGCAGGCAGGGGTATCAAGGTAATCATTGCCGGCGCCGGCATGGCTGCGCATCTCCCCGGTGTAATCGCAGCAATGACACCTGTCCCTGTCATAGGGGTTCCTGTAAAGGCTTCCCTTGACGGTATGGATGCTCTCCTCGCAATAGTCCAGATGCCTCCCGGGATACCCGTCGCCACGGTAGCCATTGACGGAGCCCTGAATGCCGGCATCCTGGCAGCGCAGATGATTGCCACCGGTGATCCTGCCGTCATGGAAAAGCTCATCGCCTACAAGGAGAGCCTGAAGCAGAAGGTTGTCAAGGCAAACGAGGAGCTTGGGGCGGTGAAGTACAGGTACCGGACTAATTGATAGTCAGGCAGTAGGCAACAGGCAGCAGGCAGTAGTGGGGATGGTGGAAATCATCATGTACTACGACAGGAGGCGGCAAAAAGCAGATTCCACCAGATCAGCGTTTTTTGGGGCTTTCTGACAGCTTCCGGATGAGACTGTTAAGCATTTTGGCAATCTCAAGCTGCGTAACCAGTTCAAATAAGGACCCTCTTGCTATCTGAAGGAACCTGATATATTCTGATGTATGCTGCCGTCCGTAGCCTTCAGCTATATTTGAAGGTACTGAGATTGCACATCTCCTGATCTGCATCTTCAATCCAAATATTTCTTCTTTCGGAAAACCTCTTGTATCCTGGTAAACAGACTTTACCAATCCGAGACTTCTATGCCACACTATCAACTCCCTAAAACTTTCCATTTTTGACTGTATTACTGTCAATTCACTAATGCCTACTGCCTATTGCCAACTGCCTAAAACCCAATCCGTACCTGCCCCTTCACCTCCTGCCTGAGGCCTACGCCGGAATCTGATCCGGAATCGGTTAAACCGTACTTGACCCTTACCTCAATTCTGCCGGCGGGTTTCCAGGAAAGCATGACGAATGACCTTGTCATCTCACCATAGAGGGCGGGGATGCTGAATGAGGAGAGCAGGTCATCCTCCCAGGCATAAAGGCGGCTGTCCCAGCCACCGGTGGAGCATAGTGCATACCTGAACCAGAGCTTCAGGGGTACTGCGCGGAAAGAATAACAGAAATCCTGACTGAGGAGGCAACCAGTCTCCTGCGAAGGGGCCATATGGGATACCGAGGCACGGGTGGTGAAGCGCAGAGTCTCTGACGGGCTGATATCGAACACAAAACCGAGCTGTTGTCTCATATGTGTCACTGATGAAGGTGTGCCGGTCTCTGTCGGGGCATCATATTCCCGGGATGAAGAAGTGCAGGTCAGCCTGAGCGAGAGGTTATCGCGGGGCTGGTATTCTCCCCTGATCTCAATCCGGCTGCCAGTTGAAGGAGAGGAGGATCGGTACCGTGGCCAGGGGATGCGGTAGTGGTCCGCCGCTGCCGTAATGAAAAGGTGCCTGGCGGCTTCAAGATGGACTGAGGCTGAGAGGCCGGTCTCATTGCCTGACCCTGATCCGGCTTTGAAGGCTCCGGAATGAAATGCATTGTATCCCGGGGCAAAGTGGCGGACCAGGAGATTGAAAGTAACCCTCCCGGAGGGTTTTGCCCTAAGTCCTGCAGTGGCTGCCCAGGAATCACGCAGATTAAGTCCGCAGAGGGTTGAAGATGAACCCGGAAGATCTGTTCCGGTTGTATCCGCATGGGGAACCTGAGAATCTGTTCCGGCAGCGTCTGTCATCGGGGAGGAAAGACTCATTCCCGCTTCGGCGAAGAAGAGAATGGTGCCTGTTCCTGCCCTGATATCGCAGGCTATATTGATCAGCCTGTCTCCTTCAAAGGAATGAAGGTTCTCCGGCTGTGTCATGTCAGGGATAAATGGCAGGGAGAACCACGTTGCAGCTGCGGTCAGCCCGCCCCTGACATTTTCAGATCCGGCAACCAGGCGAAGACCGGCAACGGTTTCCCTGAGGCTGTTTCGTGCCTCAAGCTGGGATTCGGTTATATGAATCCCTCCGCTGACAAGGTTGCTCACCCCGGCGGCAATGCTGTCTTCTGAAAACAAGACACGGGCATCAATCTTGTTGGCGGAGGCGAATATCATTGCCCCGGCATTCATAGTACCGAGGGTCAGGCTGATTCCCCTGAAGAAATTATTCTCCTCAGTGGATGTATAGGGTGCTGAAACGCTTCGTCCCGACATGAACGACGGTGAACTGAGCCATGAGCCCATCCACCGGCTGCTGTTGAAGAGCAGCCCCTCGCCAGCCCTGATCTTGAAGTCTCCTGCTATGATCGCATTTATGAATCCTTTGCCTTCGTATTCAATATAACCTGAAAGGAAGTCGGGACCGGGAGCGTTTTTGACTGAAAAGCGTTCGCCCGCGTCATTCTCTGCCGTTAGGCCAAAACTGATACTCCCCTGTTCATGCTTCATCTTCAGCAATGACCGTACCTCCTCCGTATCGGTTTCATTTCCGCCGAGGCGGGCTGAGGCTGTCACGGTCACCAGTGTTCGTCCAAAGCTCTTCCCTCCTTTCGGCGCCACAGGCTCAAGTGATATATAAGGTGCCATCAGCAGCACTGTATTGCGGTCAAAGGCAGGCAGCAGGGCAAGTTCGTAAAGGGTTACCACACTGCCGTTCTTTTTTATATGGTCGGCAAGTACCATCACCTGGAACTCCGTCAGGAAAAAGAGCCGTGATATCTCCTTTTCATCACAGCTGTTGATATTTACAGGCGAGGCCTTCAACTCTTCCAGTTCCTCCAGCATGACTGCCGGATCGGCATCTTCAGAAAGTGCAAGTATCTCCTCAACGGATTCCGGGAAGGTCTGGCTTTCTTCCTGGCACAGCAGAGGGGCTGAGAGGAGGGTCATGATTATTGCCGCAAAAGCCGTCCTTCGGGCCGGAAACCATTTCAAACGGCTCCGGCATTGCTCCCCGGGATGGCTCCGGCATTGCTCCACGGGATGGCTCCGGCATTGCTCCCCGGGATGGCTCCTGTATTTCATCTGATTGACCATGTAACCGAAACGGAGGAAGTCAGGCCCGTAATGCTGTTAAGAAGAAATCCGGCGTCAGCCTCCAGCGATCCGGTTTTAACCCCGATACCTAAAGCAAAGGCAGAAGGTGAGCTCATATAACCGGTGCGCAAAGTCAGCCTTTGCTTTATATTCCATGAAATGCCCCCCTGTACGGAAAGAGGCTCTTTGCTCACCTTTGATCCCGTCAGGGTGAGAGCCAGTTCACCTGATTGTTTCCAGTTCAAGCCGGCATCAACCGATGAAGGCAGTGTATTCAGTGGAGCCAACGGATTGAAAAGGTGCACCCCGAAGGTCAGTGAAGGTGAGATGAGGCATGTCATGCCCGTCTCGAAGGTCACATGTGACACATCACGGTAATCGCCGGCGCCGCGTTCCGAGATATAATCAACCTGCACTCCGAGGGCGACAGCCTCTGTCAGCCTTACAGCGCTGCCGAGTCCGGTGAAGACCCTGAAGTAATCGGCGTTGCCGTAATGTGTAGCCACGAAGCCAATCGGGGCCGGTTTAAAGGCAACAACTGCGCTTACCCCCTTTGAAGTAAGGGCAGGAATCATGAACCGGTTTTCAAGCCCGAATGAGAAGCCTGTCGCAGGGGCATCAACCAGCAGCGCCTGGTTATGGAAGCAGTTCCAGTGTCCGGGTGTGGCCGTGACTGCAAAGGCCATACCCATTGAAGAAGCTCCGTGAGGCACAAAAAGGGGTTCTCCGGCCCGCAGGACGGCAACATTGGAAAAAAGCAGCAATAATACCGCATTCCACCGCAGCATCATGGTGAGACATAATTACCATATCAAATTTAGGACGGGGAAGGGAGAATGTCAAGTAAAAACGGGAAAAAGGCAGGAGCCATCAGGCAACAGGCAGCAGTGTTGACAATAACATCGTCATTTACTGATATTTACCAGACCTTCGACTATTGCCAGTTGCCTATTGCCTACTGCCTCTAACCCTTGATATCCTTGATATTGAGCTGTACCGTCGTTTTACCACGGAACTCATTGAATTCTACGGAGTAGGCGATGTCTACCACGCCTCCTGACTCACGGAATGTCTCGATCATGTCTGCCTGGCCAAAGGCGATGGCGTCGACCGGCTCACCGTTCTGCCTGGCAAAGGTCAGCTTGAGGTGCATCCCGTTGGTTCCGACAGGCTGGCAGGCCAGAGTCTTTACTCTGCGTGAGGCAAAAACAGGTGCGGTATTCTCCGGCCCGAACGGCTGAAACCGCTCCAGGTTCCTGAAAAGTTCCCTGTTGACATCCTCAAGCGGTATTTCTTCATCTATATTTATGGAGGGGACCAGATGCTCATCACGGATCGTTTCACTTACGAATTTCTCAAATCGTTCGCGGAACTGCTGCAGGTTCTCCTGTTTGAGTGTCAGCCCGGCAGCGAACATATGTCCTCCGAAACTTTCAAGAAGGTCAGAGCATGATTCTATTGCCTGGTACAGGTCATACCCCGGAACACTGCGCGCAGAGCCGGTTGCAAAACCGTCCTTGGATTCCGTCAGTATCACCGTAGGACGGTAATAGGTTTCAATCAGTCGGGATGCCACAATACCTATCACCCCCTTGTGCCATCCCTGGTGAAACAGCACTGTTGTGCGGGAGTTGCCTGACCTGGTGTCCTCGCTCACCATCCGGCGGGCCTCGGATGTGATCTCGCTGTCCTTTTTCCTTCGGTCGTCGTTGTTGATGTCAATGGCTTCGCATATCGTAAGAGCTTCCTGCGGGTTTTGCGATACCAGCAGCTCAACGGCCCTGCTGCCGGACTCCATCCTTCCGGCGGCATTGATCCGCGGGCCAATGCGAAACACGACATCCTCGATGGCAAGAGGTTTCCGGATTTTTGCCTTTTCAATTATCTTCTGAAATCCCAGTCGCGGCGAATCGTTGAGCTGTTTAAGACCGTAATAGGCCAGCACCCTGTTTTCGCCGGTCATCGGCACAATGTCTGACCCGATGCTGACTGCCACAAGGTCAAGGTAAGGGGTGATCTTTTCAAACGGTATGTTCTGGACGCGGCAGATAGCCTGCATCAGCTTGAATCCGACACCGCAGCCGGAAAGCTCCTTGTACGGGTAATTGCATCCCGGCTGCTTGGGGTCAAGGACAGCCGTGGCCTCCGGGATTCCGTCACCCGGCAGGTGATGGTCACAGATAATTATATCAATGCCCTTTGACCGGGCATATTTAACCTTGTCAACAGCCTTGATCCCGCAGTCGAGGGCAATTATAAGCCTGCAGTTCCCCTCCGCCGCAAAATCAATTCCCCTGGAGGAGAGGCCATATCCTTCGTGGTATCTGTCAGGGATATAGTAATCGAGGCTGGAATGCCTCTCCCGGAGAAAGGAGTAGAGCATCGCCACAGCCGTGGTGCCGTCAACATCATAATCGCCGTATACAAGGATCTTTTCGTTGCGTGAGATTGCGGTGCTGATCCTGTCTACCGCCCTGTTCATGTCCTTCATCAGGAAGGGATCATGAAGCGATCCAAGAGTCGGGTTGAAGAATTCCTCAGCCTGGTTTTTTGTAGTGATGCCCCGCTGAGCCATCAGGTTGGCGACAGCGGCAGGCACCGCCATCTCTGTCGCCAGGGTCGTGACGACACGTGTGTCGCCCCTCTCTTTCAAGAGCCACCTTTTTTCCATTATATTTATTTTTAATAATATTCATATCCGAAGACCTCCCGCATTGTGTTGTACATCACTCGCTTCACATCCTCCATTGAACTCTTTTGCCCCGTCTCTTTCTCAATGCTTGTCACACCTTTGTCGGTGAAGCCGCACGGGTTGATATGGTTAAAATAGGAGAGGTCAGTGCTTACGTTAAGGGCGAAGCCGTGCATCGTCACGAACCGCGAGGCCCTTACGCCTATTGCACAAATCTTTCTTGCACGGGCTCCCTTGTCGGGGTCAATCCATACCCCTGTGGCGCCTTCCAGGCGACTCCCGGCAATACCGAAACGGGAGATGCACCTGATAATTGCATCTTCAAGCAGCTCAATATATTCGCGAAGCCCTATCCCCATTCCCTCAAGGTCGAAGATAGGATAGCCTACAAGCTGGCCGGGACCGTGATATGTGATATCGCCGCCCCTGTCGATCCTGTAGAACGAAGCATCGCGGGCCTGCAACTGGATATAGTCAAGCAGGAGGTTCTGTTCCGAGCCGCTCTTTCCAAGAGTATATACATGATTATGTTCAACGAAGATCAGACGGTCAGGGGTTTTGACACCGTCAGCAGCAGGCACCCTCTTCTCTTCCACTTTGGCACTGAAGAAACGCTCCTGGTAGTCCCAGGTCTCCTTGTAGTCCCTGCGGCCAAGATCATCATATATAACAAGGCTGGGCATATTTTCGGTTATTTAACCACATGCTTCTCCGCATGAAACGAGCTTCTTACCAGCGGACTGCTTTCAACAAACTCAAAACCAATCTCAAGACCCTTTTTCCTGTACTCTTCAAACATCTCGGGTGTAACATACTCAATCACAGGCATATGATCAAGGCTTGGAGCAAGATACTGGCCGATTGTCACAATTCTGCAACCGGTTGCAAAAAGGTCATTCAGGGCTTCGGTAACCTCATCTTCAGTTTCTCCGAGGCCCAGCATAAGACCGGACTTGGCTCGTACGCTGCGCGAAGCAATATGCCTCAGCACCGAAAGGCTGACATCGTACTTTGCCACTGACCTGATCAGCGGGGTCAGGCGCCTGACGGTTTCTATGTTGTGCGAAATCACTTCCGGGCCAGCCTCAATAACTCTGTCAATATCTTCAGTGTTTCCCCGGAAGTCCGGAATAAGTGTCTCGATTGTCACTCCGGGGTTGACCTCTTTTATTCTCCTGATCGTTTCAGCCCAGTGAGACGAACCCCCGTCAGGCAGGTCATCACGGTCAACCGATGTCATGACACAATGCTTCAGACGCATGGTTTTAACCGCCTGTGCAACCCTTTCCGGTTCTCCCGGATCAGGAGGAAGCGGTCTGCCGCACTTCGTTCCGCAGAACTTGCACGATCTTGTGCAGACGTCACCGAGGATCATCAGTGTGGCAGTGCCGGCGTTCCAGCACTCCCCTATGTTCGGGCAGTTGCCCGATGTGCATATCGTATGCAGGCGATGGCCCTCCACAAGTTTTTTCACCATGGTGTAGCTCTCCCCGCTTGCCCTCTCCATCCTGAGCCATGATGGCAGTCGCCTCGTGCCTGTCATAATTAATGCTTCGCGAATTTCATGAATATGCAAAGGTACAACAATTAAAAGAAGGAAGGGGTGATTTTTGAATGCCCTAAGCGACGAAAGTGTATCTTTGAAGGATATTATTCCGTAACCATTTGAGGCTCGGACCCGGTGCACTTAAAAGTGGATCAGCGGACAGGAAAGGACAAAGTTTATTATATATGGATGAGGTTTATCTGAACGGACAGTTTATCCCCAGGGACAAGGCACTGATAAGCCCTGACGACAGGGGCTTTCTCCTTGGAGACAGTATTTATGAAGTGATCCGCTGGTACGGCGGTTATTTTTTTGATCTCCCCGGCCATGCGGCGAGGTTGAGGCGCAGCCTTCACGAAACCAGGATTAACTGGGAGGATGATCCGAAGTTTGAGGAGATTGCCGGAGAGCTTATACAGCGAAACGGACTTGGTACTGAGTGTGCGATTGTCTATTTCCAGGTTACCCGCGGGGTGGCACCGCGAACCCACGCGTTCCCGGATCCGCCTGTGAAGCCCACAGTCTATGGTTTCGCACGAAGGCAGAGCATAAATACCCTGGCAGCCGAGCAGGGGATCGGCCTGTGGCTTACACCTGACCCCCGGTGGAGCAGATGTGATATCAAGACCACCGCCCTGATTGCCAATATCCTGCCATACCAGGAGGCACATGACAGGGGATTCGCGGAGGTATGTTTCGTGCGGAACGGTTTTGTTACAGAAGGTGCCCACTCGAACATCTTTTTTGTCAGGGACGAAACCCTTTTCACCCATCCGGAAAACAATGACATCCTCTCGGGCATAACAAGGAAAAATGTAATATCCGTTGCGAAATCCAACGGCATAAGCGTGGCTGAAGAGGCTGTTGCAGCAGATATGATCCCCTACATGAACGAGGCATTCATCTCCAACACAACGGGAGAGATAGTGCCTGTAAGCAGGATCAGCGAACAGGTGATAGGTGAAGGAACTCCGGGACCTGTGACACGCCGCCTGCAGAGACTTCTGCGCGAGCATATCCAGTCTCATGATCCGTACCACTGAGCTTCTTCCGGCTGTCATCCTTTCTGGACCAGGTCTGCATCCTCCGGTCCATGTCTTCACCCAAAACTAAAACTGCTGACTGGTACTGCTGACTGGTACTGCTGACAGCCTATTGCCGATTGTCTTCATTATAGTACCTTTGCAAAAATTTTTCAGAGCATGAGCATACCCCAACTTAGCGAACAGGAACTGGTTCGCAGGCAATCACTTGAAGAGATACGCAAACTTGGAATTGATCCGTACCCCGCGGCAATGTACCCGGTCAACACGACCGCTGCAGAGATACTGGCCGGTTTCAGCGACACCGAGGACAAATTTCCCGATGTCTGCCTTGCAGGCCGGATCATGAGCCGCCGCATAATGGGAAACGCATCCTTCGCGGAGCTGATGGACTCATCGGGACGGATACAGATATATGTCCGGCGTGACGATCTCTGCCCGGGAGAGGACAAGACTTTATATAACACATTGTTCAAGAAACTCCTTGATATCGGAGACATAATAGGTGTGAAGGGTTTTGCCTTCCGCACACAGATGGGTGAAATCACCGTCCATGTGAAGGAACTGATCCTCCTCAGCAAATCGCTTCGTCCCCTGCCCGTTGTCAAGGAAAAGGACGGCATCCTGTACGATGCGGTCACAGACCCTGAAATGCGTTACCGCCAGCGGTATGTTGACCTGATAATCAATCCGCAGGTACGCGAAACCTTCCGTAAACGCACACAGATCATCAAATCAATGCGTGAGCTGTTCGACTCACACGGCTACCTCGAGGTTGAAACCCCGGTGCTTCAGCCTATTCCGGGCGGCGCCGCTGCAAGGCCGTTCATAACCCACCACAATGCCCTTGATATTCCGCTCTATCTCCGGATAGCGGACGAATTATACCTCAAACGTCTTATAGTAGGTGGTTATGACGGAGTGTATGAGTTTGCCAAGGATTTTCGCAATGAGGGTATGGACCGTACACATAACCCGGAGTTCACCGTGATGGAAATCTACGTGGCTTACAAGGACTACAACTGGATGATGGAGTTCACCGAAAAGATACTTGAGAAGGTAGCCACGGACCTGCACGGTACAACAAAAGTGCCCCTCGGCGAACATGTGATAGACTACAAGGCACCCTACAGGCGCATTTCCATGACAGATGCCATAAAGGAATATGCCGGAATTGACATCACAGAAATGAGCGAAGATGATCTTCGCCGTGAATGCGACAGGATGGAGATCGGCCACTCGCCTTCAATGGGCAAGGGAAAGCTGATAGACCAGATCTTCGGGGAAAAATGCGAGCACCACTTCATACAGCCGACTTTCATAATAGACTACCCGCAGGAGACCTCCCCGCTGACGAAGAAGCACCGCAGCAAACACGGTATGACAGAACGTTTCGAGCTGATGGTAAACGGCAAGGAACTGGCAAACGCATACTCCGAGCTGAATGACCCGGTAGACCAGCTCGAAAGATTCCAGGATCAGCTCCGTCTTTCGGAGAAGGGAGATGACGAGGCGATGTTCATTGACATGGACTTCGTCAGGGCTCTTGAATACGGAATGCCGCCCACCTCGGGGATGGGGATGGGTATCGACAGGCTGACAATGTTCATGACCAACCAGCCTTCCATACAGGATGTGCTGTTCTTTCCGCAGATGAAGCCGGAGGTTTAGGCAGCAGGCAAGAGGCAAGAGGCAATAGTGGATAAGCTGAAATACATGGAGTTGGACAGGCTGATGAAGCCTCTTGATTCTCCGGTGAGGATCCAGGAGCTTCTGGATTCCATCCCGTACAACTCCACCAGACGGACACTGTCACCTTTGCTGGTCATGAAGGAAAGGATGGCCCATTGCATGGACGGCGGAATGTTTGCCGCTGCAGCGTTGCGAAGGCTGGGTTACCCCCCACTCATTGTTGACCTGACCGCCGAAAATGACGATGACCATATAATTGCCGTATTCCGCGAAGGCAACTGCTGGGGAGCCGTAGCCAAATCAAACACGACGGTTCTTCGCTTCCGCGAACCTGTATACAGGACACTGCGCGAACTTGCAATGTCTTACTTTGACCTGTATTACAACCTGAACGGCCGGAAATCGCTGAGAAGCTATTCCCGCACAATTGACCTATCGCAGTTTGATGACCGCAACTGGGAGGTCACCGATGAGGACCTGGAGTATATAGGTGATCATACTTACACTGTCAGGCATTATCCGCTCATCACCCCGTCACAGGCACGGAAACTCAGTGATGTCCCCAGATATCTGTATGATGCAGGCTTCGCCGGTGCGGACATAAATGGATTATATAAACCGACCTGATTCAGAAGTCGGCAGTAGCCGCTCCATACTCGGCACATAACTGCCAACTGCTGGCTGCTGACTGGTACTGCTGACTGCCTGCTGTTACGGCCTCCACTATCCCCTGGCCCGCAGCTGCTGCTCAAGCCGCTCGCGTTCTGCCTCGAAGCCCGGCTTGCCCAGGAGGGCGAACATGTTCTTCTTGTATGACTCCACCCCCGGCTGATCAAACGGGTTCACACCAAGCACATAGCCGCTGACGGCACATGCCAGCTCAAAGAAATACATCAGCTGACCGAGGTTGTACTCATCGATCCGCTCCATGCTTATGACGATAACCGGCACCCCTCCTTCGATATGCGCTATGCGGGTTCCAGCCTCAGCCTTGTGGTTCACCTCGGTCATCCTTCTTCCGGCGATGAACCCGATACCGTCTGAATCATCTGATGCACCCGGGACAATCAGCTTACTGTGTGACTCCTTAACATGTATAACTGTTTCGAACAGCTTGCGTTCGCCCTGCTGGATATACTGCCCCATTGAATGCAGGTCGGTCGTAAATGTCACCGATGCCGGGAAAATGCCCTTGCTCTCTTTCCCCTCGCTTTCACCGTAAAGCTGTTTCCACCATTCTGCCAGGAATACCAGTGAAGGTTCGTAGCTGATGAGAATTTCTGTTGAGTACCCTTTTTCATAAAGGGTGTTCCTTGCAGCGGCATAGGTTACTGCTATGTTTTCAGGGGTGTCATTGCCTTCCCTTGCAGAGAGGGCCATGTCAAGCATTCCACGTGCAAATGCATCGATATCATACCCTGCAAGAGCCAGAGGGAGGAGGCCAACAGGCGTTAGCACCGAATAACGGCCACCCACATCATCAGGGATAACGAAGGTTTCATAACCCTCGCTGACAGCCAGATCATGCAGTGCACCGCGGCGGGCATCCGTTATGGCAACAATGTGAGACTTCATTGCCTCCGCACCCGCCTTTTCCTTCAGGTGATCGCGCAGCACACGGAATGCTATTGCCGGTTCGGTGGTGGTGCCGCTCTTGGATATGACAACGATGTTGTACGCGGTAGTGTCAAGATATCTTAACAGAGCGGCATGGTAGTCCTCGCTGAGTGTGTGACCTGCAAAAAGAAGCCGGTGTTCCTGCGGTGCAAAGGGATCATTGAGTGCCTCCGTCAGTGCCCTGGCACCGAGATAAGACCCGCCGATACCTACGACCACAGTCACAGGGGCCTGTGTCCTGAGTCTCCGGGCACATGCAAGGACAGAACCTGTTTCTGAAACAGTTTTGTCGGGAAGCCTCAGCCAGCCTGTAAATTCACTTCCCCGGCCCCTGCCTTCCCTGAGAGCTTTGAGATTTTCTACTGCACTTGTACTTAGTCCGTTCAGTTCTTCTTTGGCAACAAAGGAACTGATACCCTCTACATTTACAGAAAGTTTTTTATTCATATTATTATCTTAAATATTTCGACAGTACTCTGATTTCCTTCGCGGGAGCTGAGTTCAGGTACAGGATCCTGTAAACGGCATCAGCTATGGGGATGTCTGATCCGGTCCTCTCCTTTACCTCATTTATGCACCCTGATGCATAATATCCTTCAGCTACCTGTGTCATCTCCAGGAGGGCGTTTCTGACAGAGTATCCTTTGCCTATCATGTGCCCCAGGTTCCTGTTGCGGCTGAACTGCGAATAGCCCGTCACCAGCAGGTCTCCCAGGTAGGGAGAGTCAGTTATGTCCCTTTGCCCGGGAGAGAGTGCGTCAACGAATCGTTTCATTTCACCGGCAGCATTTGCAAGCAGCACGGCAATGAAGTTGTCTCCGTAACCCAGACCGTGTGCAATGCCTGCTGCAATGGCATAGATGTTTTTCATCACAGCGGCATACTCTGTGCCGAATATATCAGAGGAGATTATTGTCATTATCCATCTGCAGGAGAAAAGATCCGCCACCCTTCTGGCATGGGATGTTTCAGGTGATGCGAAAGTGAGATAAGTCAGCTTCTCCATCGCCACCTCCTCGGCATGGCTGGGGCCGGTAATAATTACTATGTCGTCATAGGGAACGCCGTAACGCGAGTGAATGTACTCTCCTACAACGGTATTGTTACCGGGCACTATGCCTTTTATTCCTGAACAGACAATTCTTCCCCTGAACATATCATCCGCAAGACCTTCAAGCTCCGCCTTAAGGAAAGCTGCAGGAGTAACCAGTATCACTGTTTCTGAGGCGGAGACGGCTTCGGTGATATTATCAAACGGCACGACCAGCTGAGGGTCCAGTGTCACCGAAGTGAGAACGTAGGGATTCTGCTGATACCGCCTTACATGCCGATATATCTCAGGCCGGTCAATATACCAGGCAACGCGTTTCCCGTTGGAAGCCAGCACCATGGCCATGGCTGTAGCCCAGCTCCCTGAACCGACAAGGGTTACATCCGAAGTCTTATGATCAGGCATTATCAAGTTTATGGCACAAATATAGACAAATTCAGCCGGCTGCCGGCAGTTTGAGACTCCGGCGAAGGCGGAGGATCAATCCCGTATCCGCCGGATGGTGGATCGGGAAGGCAGTACCAGCAGGCAGACACATAATAAGGAATCCTCAGCCAGACCGGCGCGATTCCGGGCTGCCGACTGAGGACCTCACTATTGTCTACTGCCTGATGCCTAATGCCTTGCTAGGCAAGCCTGTGCTTCTTCACAAACTCATCGATCACCTCACCGAGGTTGGGGCTGCCGATCTCCTGGAGATCATACCATACTCTCGTCGAGGGCTTTTTGATATTGATGATCCTGTTCAGGTCAATTGGTGTGCCTATCACAACTGCGTCACAGTCAGTGTTGTTGATGGTGGTTTCAAGATCCTTGAGCTGCTGCTCGCCATAACCCATCGCCGGAAGCAGGGTTCCGATGTTCGGATATTTCTCAAAAGTCTCGGTCAGTTTGCCGACGGTGAACGGCCTCGGGTCTATCAGCTCCGCTGCGCCGAACTTGCGGGCTGCAACAACACCGGCACCAATTTTCATCTCACCGTGAGTAAGTGTCGGGCCGTCCTCAACCACGAGCACCCTTTTCCCCTTGATCACTGAAGGATCATCAACCCTGATGGGAGATGCACCGTCAACAACAACAGCTTTCGGAGCCACTTTCTCAATGCTCTCGCGGACAGTCTGTATGTCTTCAGGAGCCGAGCTGTCCATCTTGTTGATCACAACCACGTCAGCAAGACGCAGTGTCACCTCGCCGGGGTAGTAACCAAGCTCATGGCCTGCACGGTGCGGGTCAGTGACTGTTATCATCAGGTCAGGATTGTAGAATGGGAAGTCATTGTTCCCGCCGTCCCACAGCACAACATCACAACCTGAAGGATCATTTTCAGCGGCGCGGAGGATAGCCTCATAATCCACACCGGCATATATCACGTTGCCGCGGATTACATGAGGTTCATACTCTTCCATCTCCTCAACGGTGCACTTGTGTTTCTCCAGATCCTCGACCTTTGCAAAACGCTGCACCTTCTGCTCCATCAGGTTGCCGTAAGGCATCGGGTGACGCACTGCCACAACCTTCAGCCCTTTCTTCATCAGCAGTTCAATCACCCTTCGCGATGTCTGGCTCTTTCCGCAACCTGTACGGATGGCGCCTACGGCGATAACGGGCTTTGTGCTCTTCACCATCGTCTCCTGCCAGCCGAGGAGCATAAAGTTAGCTCCGGCAGCATTCACGATTGCACTCATTGACATGACCTTCTGGTAAGTGACATCACTGTATGCGAAAACACAGTCGGTAACCTTCAGTTCCCTGATAAGGCGAGGCAGATCACTCTCGGAATAGATTGGAATGCCGTCAGGATAGAGTTTCCCCGCAAGCCCTGCAGGATACTTCCTTCCGTCAATATCCGGAATCTGGGCTGCTGTGAACGCAACGACATTGTAAAGCTCATTGTCGCGGAAATAGGTATTGAAATTGTGAAAATCCCTGCCCGCGGCTCCGATAATAATAACATTCCTTTTTAACATATAACCTCCTCGTTAGTTATTGATTTTTTAAAATAATATCTGCATAACTCAGTTGACGTATCCGGCAAATTTATAATTTGTAACTGAAATCGGAAGTGATAATAGTCAGTTTCATCCAATCTTTCTGAGGCTTATAATATTTTGATAATATGGAAGTTAATAATTCAGAGGGGTTTGTTGATTTTTTTGATGCTTAATATTTTAAACCTCAGCAAATTGGCAGAATCTTTGCACTAATTTAAGGCGGATGAATGTCCTGGCACACATATACCTCTCAGGCGACTCGGATAACATAATCATCGGGAATTATATAGGCGACTATGTGAAGGGGCGTGATTATCTGAAATATCCGGAGGGTATCCGCAAGGGGATCATCATTCACCGTCACATAGATGCATTTACCGACAGGCATCCGGTTGTGCACCGCAGCAAGCTGCACTTCGTGGGGCGGTACCGCAAGTATGCCGGGGTAATCATTGATATCCTGTATGATCATTACCTTACAAGGGAGTGGGACCTCTTTTCCAGGAGGCCGCTCGAGAGTGTGACATACAACTTTTACAGGGCAATGGTCAACAACTTCGAAATATTGCCTGACTCAGTACGGGAAAAGATGCCTTTCTTCATAATTGACAACTGGCTTGAGACCTACCAGACCCGAAGGGGCATAAGAAGGGTGCTCAAGACACTCAGCGGCATCACATCCCTTCCGAAAGAGACCCGCTGGGCAATGAGGGTCTGGAAAAAGCAGTACTACTCCATCGAGGAGGACTTCATGGAGTTCTTCCCTCAGCTGATCAGCTATGTTGAATCCGAGTTCGGCATAGAACTTTCACCCGGCATGCCCGTGCCGTTCTGATCAACCCAGGTATTCTGTCCTTCCGGCATCGAGCCGCAGGAAGATGAAGAGGAGAATTGTGAAGCCCCACAGTGAGCTTCCTCCGTAACTGAAGAATGGAAGGGGTATACCTATCACAGGCATCACACCGATTGTCATCCCGATATTGACAAAGAAATGGACAAGAAACAGTCCGAAGACCCCGTAGCCGTATGCCCTGACAAAAGTTGTCCGCTGCCTTTCAGCCATCATCATCAGCTTCAGCAGGAGCCATACAAACAGACCTATAACCACGGTTGAACCGACAAAACCCCACTCCTCACCCACGGTGCAGAAGATGAAGTCAGTACTTTGCTCCGGCACAAACTTGAACTTGGTCTGTGTGCCGTTGAGATACCCTTTGCCGGCGAAACCGCCGGAGCCAATTGAGATCAGCGACTGGTTAAGATTGTATCCCTCCCCGTAGGGGTCGGTTTCCATCCCGAGCATGATGTTGATCCTTGTCTGCTGATGTGGTTTGAGAATCTCATGGAAAGCGTAGTCAACAGTGAAGAGGTAAAGGAGTCCGCCCAGCAGGAAAGCGTAGATAATAGCCTGGTTAAACATCCTCAGCCGGTATATGTACCAGGCATATACCACACCTGCCAGGAATACTGCAAGAACAATTATAAGTACAATATCAAGGTCAAGAATATAATGCCCCAGCAGGAAGGCCAGGCCACCGGCGACGGCCATAATTGCTGCCGCACGCAGGGTAACCATGTAGCCGGAAGTAACCAGCATTGCAATTGCCGCCACTATCAGCAGGCCTGTTGCCACCGGCAGGTTTCCGAGGATCAGGGTCAGCAGGAAGAGTACTACTGCAAGTATTGCCGTTATGAATACCCAGATGCTCATCCCCTCACGGTAAAGAACGATAAAGAATGCGAAGAAAGTCACCACGGACCCCATGTCAGGCTGTACGGCGATAAGCAGTATGGGGGCAATTATGATGGCTGTGGCTGATATCATCTGCCTAGTTCCCAGTGACTGACGTTTTGAATTCAGGTATGAGGCAAGTGCAAGCCCGGTTGCAAACTTGGCAAACTCCGAGGGCTGAATGCTGAAGGCACCGACACCGAACCAGGCTTTTGCACCGTTGATCTCCTTCCCTAACACCAGGACCAGTACCAGGAGGAGTATAAAGAAACCGTAAATAAACCATGCAAAGAAAAACCAGAGCTTGTTGTCCGTGACCATCACGAAGACTGCAAGGACAAGTGCTGCAAGAATAAAGATCAGCTGTTTACCGTACCGCTGTGACATGTCAAATATGCTGGTATGCTGCTCATTGTAAACGGCAGCATAGATGTTGAGCCATCCCATGATCATCATTGCCAGCCACAGGATTACAGTGACCCAGTCAAGCCTTGCAAGTATATTATTATTCTTTTCCACCAGGTATTATTACCGTGTTCAGTACGTGATCCTCAAGATATTTTCTCTTTATATCGCCGGTAAGGTATTTCTCAATAAGCAGACTGGCTATCGGTGCGGCAAAGGTGGAGCCAAAACCGGCATTCTCCACATAAACGGCGATCGCAATCTTCGGATCATCCTTGGGTGCGAAGGCCACGAAGATGGAGTGGTCTTTTCCGTGAGGGTTCTGAGCGGTTCCGGTTTTGCCGCAAATTATTATACTGTCAAGCCGTGCGCCGCGTGCCGTTGAGCCGGGGCCGCCGTTGACAGCACCTTCCATTCCCTCAATAACAGGCTCAAAGTTGGTTGGCGAGATGCCGGTTATGTATTTCTGGGTGTAGAGCGGTGACGGAACACCGTCATCTCCGATCCTTTTTATCACATGGGGTATGTAGAATGATCCCCTGTTGGCGATAATGGCCGCCATATTAGCCATCTGGAGCGGGGTGGCGCCTATCTCGCCCTGGCCTATTGCCAGCGATATCACTGTAAGCGCCTTCCACCTGTCCTTCCCGTAGTAACGGTCATAGTATGATCTTGCAGGTATAAATCCCGAGAGCTCGTTGGGAAGGTCTATCCCCATCTTGTTTCCGAAACCGAAGGCAACAAGGTACTCCCTCCACTTGTCATAGGCCGCCTGAACCGACCCGTAAGCCGGGTTCTCCAGTATATTCCTGAAGGCATTGCAGAACCATGCGTTGCAGGACTGTGCAACAGCCTGCGGAAGGTTGAGCGGCGATTCATGGGAGTGACACCCTACGGTCAGTGACCCGGCATGGTAGCCGTTGCTGCAGCTGAAAAGGGAAGCGGGCCTGATTACATTCTCCTGGAGGCCAATCAGGCCGTTCATGATCTTAAACGTTGACCCTGGAGGGTATGATGCCATCAGTGCCCTGTCAAACAGCGGTTTGATTGTGTCAGCCTGCAGGACAGAGAAATTATCAGACCTTACCCTGCCTACAAGCAGCGACGGATCATACGTGGGAGATGATACAAGGGTGAGTATCTCCCCTGTGGACGGCTCAATTGCCACAATCGATCCGGACTTGTTCTGCATCAGCTTCTCCCCGTATTCCTGAAGGGTAAGATCAATAGTCGACCAGAGATTCGTTCCTGGCACAGCCACAGTGTCATACCGCCCCTCGGCATATGATCCCTTTATATTATTATGGACGTCGACGAGGAAAATATTTACCCCTTTCCGTCCCCTGAGCTGTTCCTCGTACGACTTTTCAATGCCGCTGACGCCGATATAGTCACCTGACCTGTAGTATTTGTCCTTCGCGATAAGCTTGTTGTCAACCTCGCCGACGTATCCCAGGAGATGGGCAGCAACAGGTTTCGTGTACTTGCGGAGGGTCCTGGCCTGGACATAGAATCCGGGGAATCGGTAAAGCTCCTCCTGGAGGACGGCGTAGGTCTCGGATGATATCATCTTCAGGAATACCGACGGGGCCCGCCGTGAATACGAGACGGCAGCCTTCATCCTGGCCCTGAAGTCATCCATTGTAATCCCAAGGATGTCTTTGAGCCTTGTTGTATCAAAAGCGCCGGTCTGTACAGGTATGACAAGGAGGTCATATGCTGCCTGGTTATAGACTATAAGGTTCCCGTTGCGGTCATAGATAAGGCCGCGGGCAGGGTACTGAGTGACCGGCCTGAGTGCATTGTTTGCGGCGGAGACACGGTAGGTCTTGTCAACTATCTGAATATAGAACAGCCGTGCAACCAGTATCATGGCCGCCAGCAGAACCAGCGCCATGATGAAGTATTTCCTGTTTGCGAAACGGTCCTTCATGCCTGCCTCCTCATCTGTGTGGCCTGATGAAGTCGAAAAGAACTATGAAAAAGGAGGTCACGGCAGTACTCAGCAACACTCTGAGGAGGGTGTGAAAGAAGTGCCTGAGGCTGAATATCTCCACGAGGAACAGTGCCAGGTGATGCACAAATACCACTGTCACTGTGTAAACAAGGAACCAGCGAAGGCTGCTTCTGTATGTGGAAGGTGATGTGTCTCCTTCTGCCCCTTCTGCCGTCACGTTCAGCGACAGCACCCACGGACGGACAAAGCCTGCAAGCACTGTTGCAAAGGCATGCACTCCAAGGGTCCCGGTGAAGAGGTCAATCACAGTGCCGGTGAAGAAGCTGAGCAGAAGCAGGATCCAGGAGGGGATCGATACAGGCAGTATCAGGATGAACATCAGGTACACGTACGGATTTATGTACCCGCTGAACTCAATATTGTTGAAGATTATCAGCTGAAGCACAACGAGCAGCACAAAGGCCCCTGTATACCTGATTATGCGGTTCATTTGATCACCTCCTTCTCTAGATTCTCCCTCTCTTCACCTGTCAGGTTGCCGATAACGAAAACGTTCGTCAGCTTCTTGAAATCGACGGAGAGCAGAACCTTCAGTGAAACAAAGTCACCTCCCCGCTTCTGGTCGCCCGTGAGTGTCCCGGCCATCAGTCCGGCAGGGAAGATTGCAGAATAGCCACTTGTCACGATTGTGTCACCTTCGGTTACCTGTACATGATGAGGGATCTCTGACAGCCGGGCATAGCGGTAGTTGGTACCGTCCCATGCCAGTGAACCAAAATAGTCATTTCGTGATATGCTGGAGCTGAGCCGGAAATCGGTATTCAGCAGTGACATCACCACTGAGTAGTTTGGTGATACACCCACGACCACCCCGACAACTCCTGAGGGTGAAGCCACACCCATTCCCACAGAGATTCCGTGCTTCGAGCCCCTGTCAAGAGTAATGAAGTTCTTCTGCTTGTTAACAGAGTTGCTGATAACCCTGGCAGCCAGGTATGTGTAGTTAATCCCGCTGACAGTGTCACGTACCTCCGTAAATCCTTCCGGCGGTGCAGATATCAGCCCCTCAATCCGTTTCCGGAGCATTATGTTTTCCCTGACAAGTTCCTCGTTTACCTGCCTGAGGCGGAAATAGTAAGTCCCCCTTTCCACCCTCTTTGCAATAAATCCGGTAATATTTCTTGACAGGCCGTAAAATGCGGTCTGATGATAGTTGTGGGATGTTGAGATCATGACGAGAGAAACCGCTTCCAGAACGAGGAAAAGGATCAGGGTTTTAAACCTGAGCAGGAAGTTCAGAAGGCTTCTCATTCATGAACAGGATTTATCTCATCAGGAAAGGATATTTCTCCACATTCTTCAGAGCCACACCGGTGCCCCTGACGACTGCGTGCAGCGGATCTTCAGACACCCTGAACGGGATATTGATCTTGTCGGTAAGACGCTTGTCAAGGCCTCTCAGGAGGGCGCCGCCGCCGGCAAGAAATACACCCCGGTTGACAATGTCAGCATAGAGTTCGGGAGGTGTCTGTTCAAGAACCTGGAGGATTGATGCCTCAATCTTTGTCAGTGACTTGTCAAGGCAATACGCTATCTCCTGGTATGATACGGGAATCTCTATGGGGAGCGATGTCATGAGGTTCGGGCCGCGAACAACAAAGTCAGCCGGAGGATTTTCAATGTCAGGCAGCGCTGCCCCGACGGCAATCTTGATATCCTCTGCTGTTTTTTCGCCAATCTTGATGTTGTGCTGATGTCTCATGTAGGCCTGAATGTCAGCCGTAAATCCGTCACCGGCTACCCTGATAGACCTGTTGCATACTATGCCTCCGAGAGCAATCACGGCAATCTCTGTGGTTCCGCCGCCTATATCAACAACCATACAACCCTCCGGGGCTTCCACATCAAGGCCGATACCAATCGCTGCCGCCATGGGTTCATAGATGAGGTAGACATCCCTGCCGCCTGCATGTTCCGAGGAGTCACGCACGGCCCTGATCTCCACCTCGGTGCTGCCGCATGGGATTCCGACAACCATCTTCAGCGAGGGAGAAAAGAACTTGGGCCCGGTATTGATCATCTTTATCATGCCCCTTATCATCAGCTCAGCGGCGTGGAAGTCGGCAATCACACCGTCGCGGAGGGGCCTGATAACCCTGATGTTCTCATGTGTCCTGCCGTGCATCTGGCGGGCCTTTTCGCCTATTGCGATGAGCTTGCCGGTATTCCTGTCGATGGCCACGATGGAGGGCTCATCCACTACAAGCTTGTCATTTGCGATTATATTTGTGTTTGCCGTACCCAGGTCTATAGCAACCTCCTGTGAAAGAAAAGAAAATAATCCCATAGGTCCTTTTAACTGTTTCTTGTTGTTGTATGTTAATGTTTAAAATGTCTTACACCTGTAAAAACCATTGCAACACCTGTTTTATTGCAGTAATCGATTGATTCCTGATCACGTACGGAGCCTCCGGGCTGAACGACGGCAGTAATTCCAGCCTCATGTGCCGTAGTTACAGAGTCGGCGAAGGGGAAGAAGGCATCAGATGCCATCACTGCCCCTTCAAGGGAGAACCCGAATGTGCGGGCCTTGTCGATCGCCTGCCGGAGTGCATCAATCCTCGATGTCTGGCCTATTCCGCTGGCACACAGCTGCCGTCCTTTTGCCAGCACCATGGCGTTGGAACGGCTGTGCTTCACTATCTTGTTTGCAAAGACCAGGTCATGGTACTCTTCTTCTGAAGGGTGCCTGGATGTTGCCGGCTTCATCATGGATGCAGTCTCGGTGGAGCTGTCACGCTCCTGCCACAGAATCCCGCCCAGCATCGACCTGAAAGATGTTTTTTCATTGCCGGTGCTCTTGCGCTGCAGGATGATCCTGTTCTTTTTGGAGCTTAGTATCTCCACCGCGCCGGGCGTGAACGAGGGGGCAATCACCACCTCAAGGAACACCTTATCCATCTCTGCGGCCACGCTCTCATCAATCTCCCTGTTGACTGTTACAACGCCACCGTAAGCTGAGACCGGGTCACATGCCAGTGCATCCGCCCACGCCTCCTTCAGCGCCGGGCGCGAAGCCACACCGCATGCATTGTTGTGCTTGATGACGGCACAGGTGACCTCGTCAAATTCGTCTATAAGATTTATGGCTGACTCAATGTCAAGCAGGTTGTTGTATGATATCTCCTTCCCGTGAAGCTGTACAAAGACGCTGTCAAGGTCGCCGAAAAAGATCCCCTTCTGGTGCGGATTCTCACCGTATCTCAGGGTATGCGCTTCCGAAATGCTTTTCCTGAACAGGGTGGCATCACCGTTCCTGTTGAACCAGTTGAAGATCGCAGTATCATAATGCGAGGTCATTGCAAATGCCTCCAGGGCGAAACGGTACCGATCACCGGAGCTTACAGTCGCGTTGCCCTTCTCAAGCAGATCCATAAGTGAGCCATACTGGTTCCTGGATGATACTATCAATACGTCAGCCCAGTTCTTTGCACCGGCACGTATCAGGGAGATGCCCCCTATATCAATCTTTTCAATTATCTCCTGATCTGAAGCGCCTGAAGCTACTGTCTCTTCGAAGGGGTACAGGTCAACAATGACAAGGTCAAACAGCGGGATATGGTACTCGGCAACCTGCTTCATGTCGGTCTCATTTCCCCTGCGGGCAAGGATGCCCCCGAATATTCCGGGATGCAGTGTCTTGACCCTTCCTCCGAGAATGGAAGGATATGTTGTGATATCCTCAACCTTTCCGGCAGGAACCCCTGCAGCCGTTATAAAATCCCATGAACCTCCCGTTGAAATGATTGTAACGCCAAGCTCATTGAGTTTTTTCACAATGGCTTCAAGACCATCCTTATAATACACCGAAATAAAGGCGCTCTTTATTTTTACATCCCTCATCACCAACAACTTAGCTTTACGATACAACGGCAGAAGCAATCGGATAAAAATAGATATTTTTTTTGATTGTCAATGTTTGTCAAATAATTGAATTGATGAATTATTGCGGATGTATTGATGTTCCATATTTGACTATCTTTGGTCGGAATTAAAGACGGGGACATGTGGTTAAAAATGTTCAGGGAGAGCTTTCTGTTCGCCTTCAGCTCTGTTGTTGTGAATAAGCTGCGTACCTTCCTATCGCTTTTCGGTATCACCATCGGGATTGTATCCATAATCTCGGTATTTACTGTGTTCGACTGGATGGAAAGCAGCATCAGGGAAAGCATTGCCACGCTTGGCGACAATACAATCTATGTTGAGAAATGGCCCTGGACGCCTGATGCCAATATAAAGTGGTGGGATATGATCAAGTGGCCTCCTCCGTCGGTTGATGACTATGAAGCCCTGGTAAAGAGATCCGCATCTGTTGATGCGGTCTGTTATACAGTCGGATCCGGCGAGGCAATCAAGTACCGGGGTAACCTGGCCAGTGAAACCTTCGTACTGGCGGCAACGTATGACTTTGTAAATGTAAGGTCGTTTGAGATTGAAAAGGGACGTTACTTCACCCAGAATGAATCATCTGGCGGAAAACCGGTTGCCATCATTGGTTCTGAAGTGGCCAGGAAGCTGTTTGACAACGCTCAGCCTGTAGGCAAGGAGATCACCGTCAACAAGTACAAGGCACAGGTCATAGGGGTTTTCAAGAAAGAAGGGAAGGGCGGCCTCAGTGACAACGGCATGGATGAGGCAGTGCTGGTACCGCTTGATTTCAGCCGTCAGTTCATCAACTTCCGTAACCCCTTCCTCAACTCTGACATAATGATCAGGGGGAAGGAAGGCGTATCTATACAGCAGCTTTCAGACGAGGTGGTGATGATCCTTCGCGCCGCAAGGCGAATAGGACCCGGGAAGGAAAACAACTTCTCAATCAACCAGGCCAGCCAGATAACAAGCACCCTCGAGCCGGTCTTCAGGGGGATAAACATTGCAGGCTGGATCATCGGAGGATTTTCAATTCTTGTGGGCGGTTTCGGTATCGCCAATATAATGTTCGTTTCAGTGCGCGAGCGGACGAGCATCATAGGTATCCAGATGGCCCTGGGGGCGAAGAGAAGGTGGATACTTCAGCAGTTCCTTACCGAATCGGTTCTGCTCTCCGTAACAGGAGGGATACTCGGGCTGATACTTGTATTCATAGGCACGATCTTCGTCAATTACTTCTTTACACTTGGGATGCATCTTACTGCGGGCAACATAATACTGGCAATAGTCATCTCTGCCACAATCGGCATCGTGGCCGGATTTGCACCGGCATCCGCTGCCTCAAGGATGAATCCCGTTGAGGCAATAGGCTACTCATTCTGATTACTGACCTGTTATAACCTGTTCGCGTCGACCCAGTTTGTCAGCTCCACGAACTGGCTTACGGAAAGCTGCTCTGCCCTCATCGACAGGAGAGGCATATCGCCGGCACCGGGGCGAACGATCGCTTTAACGGGGTTGCGCAGCATCTTGCGCCTCTGGTTGAAGCAACGCTTCACCACACTCACGAAAAGCTTCTCATCGCAGCCAAGATGCTCCACGCTGTTTCGCGTCAGGCGTATCACGGCCGATTTTACCTTCGGCGGAGGAGAAAAGACATGTTCGCTGACTGTAAACAGGTATTCAATATCATACCACGCGCGAAGAAGTACGCTCAGTATCCCGTAAACACGGCTCCCGGGTCCGGAACAGATCCGCTCCGCCACCTCCTTCTGCACCATCCCCACAACTTCGGTTATACGGTTGCGGTCATCCAGGATCTTGAAAAAGATCTGGCTTGAAATATTGTAGGGGAAATTACCTATGACTGCAATTTGCTCCCCCATCGGTCGCAGATCAAGCTCAAGGAAATCTCCCTCGATTATCTCCATGCGGCCGGTGAAGTTTTTTCTGAGATAATCCACAGATTCCCGGTCTATCTCAACCACCCTGAAAAGAGGCAGGTTCCTTTCGGCCAGCAAACCAGTCAGCACCCCCATCCCGGGGCCGACTTCCACCACAGTGTCACATGTCCCTGCATGCAGGGAATCAACTATGGCTGCAGCTATCCTCCTGTCTTTCAGGAAGTGCTGGCCAAGGTGCTTCTTGGCTCTTACTTTATCAACTCCCATGGAGGCACCAGTCTGTCAGATCCGAACCCGGGTATCTTTATCCTCTCCAGCAGGTTAAGGAGGAGCTTAAGTACATTGAAATAAAGCGTCACGAATAGAATTATATTCAGAAGCCAGATAACACTCATGTTGAACCAGAGTGTTTTTATCCTGAGATTGCCAAGCAACTTGTACGGTGCGTAGAAATGGGCCCTGCCTATGCGTGAATCCGGCATCATCAGCACCGGATCCGATTTCTGGATTATCCGGTTTTCAGTCTCGTAAATCTTCTTCTGTACAGTGCGGTTCAGCACTATCTCGGCCAGGTCGTTGTTGTAGGTGGCTGTCCGGAGCCGTAAAAGTTCCTCCTTCCCCAGTTTCGATACCAGAATACGGGTAATACTGTCCTTGACAGCTGTTTGCTGCAAATATTTCCTCCGGATATTCTTTTGCAGTGAATCCAGGTAGTCATTTACTATATATGAGGCATCCTGGGTAAATGGCTCCCTGTTTATAACCCTCATGGCCTGTGCAGGATCAAGGCCTGTCTCGGCGCTCAGCTCCCCGATATGGGTTTTGAGCTTGTCCAGCCCGTTCCTGAATATCTCCGCATACTCAGTCTTTCCTGCAGTATACGCGCACTCGTTGCTCTTCCGCTTCAGTTCCGGAATCAGGTAGGCTGACTGCCAGTCGTACCGGCTTATCACCATATCCGTCTCGAAATAGGGCTTCATGTACTTGTTGGACCGGAACTGCTCCACCGCAATTGCCTCATATGCCCAACGGGTGGTCATTATATCTCCTATTACCGGAACATAGACCTTCCTTGAGAGGGAACTGTGAAGGTCATCAAAGCGTATCATGGCCCCGCCGAGAAGTAACTGGGGAACAAGCACAAGCGGTATCAGGATATAGATGCTGATCACAGACTTCATGCCGGCAGATATATTGAGCCCCACCATATTACCGAAGCAGGATGTCGTGAACAGTATAAGCCAGTGCCGCCACATCATCCCCTCAACCTGCAGAATGCGATGCGAGATAAGAACATACATGAGGGTCTGCACTGCCGACAGGCCAAACAGGAAGGTAATCTTTGAGAAGAGGTAGCTTGAGCGGCTGATATTCAGATACTTCTCACGCTCGATAATCCTGTTGTCACGAAAGATTTCCTCGGCGCTGACCGTGAGCCCAAGGAAGAGGGCCACGACCACGCTCATGAACAGGAACACCGGGAAGCTCTTGTTGTCAGAGAAGAGATATACACCGTCAGACAGGTATTTTGATACAAAGGCAAGAATGAATGCGAGCAGCGGAGGTTCAAGCAGGTTGATTACCATATACTGCTTGTCACCATACTTTCTTACCAGGTTTCTCCTGACGAATGTGCCTATCTGCTTCAGTCTCTCAGGTATCTTGAAATTGCTTGCCGGCAACGGCTTCATTTCAGGTTTTCCGGAGAGGGTTGGCTCCATCTTCTGCCGGTACCGGTGGTACCATTCCACAGGGGATACCTGTCTCTCCTGTCCTTTTCTGCCGTCAGGGTCAACCACCTTCGCTTCCACGATCTGAAGGATCTCGTCAGTCTCCACGTTGCCGCAGGTAGGGCACTCGCTTTCGGCAGCATTGGCCTGTGAGGTCTCGGTCTTGAAGTAAACGATGGCATCAACAGGGTCACCGTCATATATCATATAGCCGCCCCTGTCGAGCACCCACAGCCGGTCGAACATTTTAAGGATATCTGATGAAGGCTGGTGTATTATCACAAAGACCAGCTTGCCGTTTATTGCCTGGTCCTTAAGCAGTTCCATCACATTACCCGAGTCATGCGATGCCAGACCGGAAATGGGTTCGTCAGCAAACAGCACAGCCGGTTCGCGCATCAGTTCAAGGCCTATGTTCAGCCTCTTCCTCTGCCCCCCGCTGATCTTCTTGTTCAGCGGATCGCCCACCAGCATGTCACGGTACTCATAGAGGTCAAGCTCCTTCAGCATCATGATGACAACTTCGTTCAGCTTTTCCTCGTCATAATCCCCGAATGTAAGCCGGGCATTGTAATAAAGGTTCTCGTAAACGGTGAGTTCCTCTATCAGGAGGTCATCCTGCGGCACATAGCCGATGAGGCCGTTCAGCTCCTCAGGTTCGTTGTGCAGGTCGTAACCGTTTATATAAACAGCTCCGTTCTCCGGCCTGAGCTTCCCGTTAAGGATATTCAGCAGGGTGCTTTTACCCACCCCGCTTCCTCCCATGATCCCCACCAGGTTGCCTGACTTCACGCTGAAGCTCATTGGCTGGATGCCGTTGTCAGAACCCTTGAAATGGTACTCAATGTTCTGGCCCTCAAAGACGATATCCTCGGTGAAGTTGGCACGAATGAATTTCCGGAATATGGCGGTATAATACAATGGCGCCATGCCATGAGCGCGGATGTTGACACCCGGGTCCAGCAGGAATGGCCTTAATGGCACCACGTTGCGGCCCTTGAAGTGAAGCTGCATCTTCCCCTCGTACATGAAGAGGAGATGGCCGGTGCTGGCTATGTAGAGGACATAGATTGTGCCGCGCAGCCCCCTGGCGACCATATGGTGCCATTCATGGTAATTGGCATATTTTGAGGATGCTTCGCCTATATTGTTTTCACCCTCGATGGAAAGGAATGTACCAGGAGTTATCCTGTCAAATTTCATCCCGAGCATGAATGCCTGAGCGTTGGTCTTCTCCTCTCTCGAGATATTGAATGTACGGGCAACAATGTCGATTATCGACGACTCCTGTTCAGAAATGGTTCCGTCTTCATAGACGAACTCGAGCAGTTGCAGGAAGACTATCATCCGCTCCTCTATGAAGAGCCCCTTTTTTATCTGCCTGCAGATGTTTGTGATCTGGAAGGTGATAAGTGAATCCTCGTCGGAGAGTTCACCCTCCTCCACAGCCTTGAGTTCACGCTCGTAGAAATGGAGGTTGTTTTCATACAGCTTGAAGTACTCCTCCTCAAGCTCCTGGTTCAGATATCTCCTGAGGTAACTGCGAAGGATCTTCTTGCCTCTGGATGTAACCCCGGCAGGGTTTACGGTAGAGATAATGGCAAAAATATGTATCAGCGCATGTAATACTGATTCCCTCATAACCTTAAAAAAAGACCGCAATTTTATTTGCGGTCTTCCGGTATCTGTTTATTGTTACTTTACCAGTTCGGACCTGACCGAGTTAACGGCCTTTTTAAGCCGTTCGATATCTGCCATTGTCAGGCTGGTACCGAGTGTGGCGTATACGTCAGTGATAGGCTGCATCGAAGTCAGTATCCTCGAGACGAGCGGGTCTGTTGTATGAGGGGCAGCAAGATCCTTGAAAAGATCAAACGATTTCTTCTGGTCGAGAAGGGCCGATTCAAATCCTGAGAGGTGGCCGCCTGATTCTGAGACTGAAAGGGTGAGATACATACCTTCAACCCATGCGCCTCCAACCATCAGCAGGGCAAGATTGGCCTGTCCGGCATCTACCATATATGAATATGTGCGGTCAAAGGCATCTGTCAGCACGGTCACAAGCGTATCCCTGTTGTCAAAGTTCGCCTTGATCCTGTCATAAAGCGATTCGTCATAGATCTTCGAAAGGTTCTGCTCAAGGGCCAGCGTGCGGATGGCTGCAAGATAATCAATCACATCCTGCTGCATGTTATAAAGTGTTGCGTAGCTCAGGTCAGCACCGTAAACGCCGAGGTTCACCGACCGGTTGTAGCTCTCGACATAATTGCGTGCATTTGCAGGAGGATTTGTTGCACCAAGAATATAACCGAGATCCATGTCGGTAAGTTTCTTGATCACCTCTGCTGATGTGGGAAGAGGATATACATTCTCTTCTATCTTCTGTTCAAGGGCTTCGAGTTCAACGGCGTTGATCTCCTTCTGTTTCCTTGATTCGCCCCTGTTCTTACAGGCGGATGCACCGGCAACTGTCAGAATGATTACAGCAACCAGGATTTTTGTAAAAGTCTTTTTCATATGACTGATGTTTGGTACTTGTGTTTTGGCTACGTAAAAATAAGACTTTTTAAGAATTCAGCCGGAATAAAATTCCAAGAATAATTTATGCCCCGCGGAGGTCCGTCTTCCATTCATTCTAAACAGCGGCAGAGGGCAGGTTGTTCATTCTCATTTTCTGCTAACTTTGCATCCCGTACCATCAAGAGTCTCATGACATACAACTTCGACGGGGCGCCATGCCGGGAAAACACCGACTGTCTTAAATGGGACAAGCGTGAGGAGGTCTTCGGCAGGGCCGATGTTATCCCGATGTGGATAGCCGATATGGACTTCAGCACACCTCCTTTTGTTATCAGTTCGCTTCGCGAAAGGCTGAACCATGAAGTACTTGGATACTCATTCAGGCCCGACAGCTATTTCAATGCATTTATCAACTGGGTTTCCGCACTGCACGGATGGGATATCAGGCAGGAATGGATCGAATTCAGCCCGGGAGTTGTGCCGGCGCTGAACATCTGCACCCTTGCATATACCTCCCCGGGCGATGAGATTATAATTCAGCCCCCTGTATACCCGCCATTCTACGGAGCTGTGAACGACCACGGGCGTAAGCTTGTCTTCAATCCGCTGATTGAGACAGAGAAGGGATACATTATGGACCCTGAGGGGTTGCTAAAAGTCATTACTCCGAAAACAAGGATGCTCATCCTCTCAAACCCCCATAATCCTGTAGGGAGGGTGTGGACCCGCGATGATCTGTCAGGTCTGGCGGATATTTGCCATGAAAAGGGAATCGTCATCCTTTCCGACGAGATCCATTCTGACCTGTTGCTGCCGGGGGTGAAGCATGTGCCTCTGGCATCCGTCTCGGAGAAAACTGCTTCGGTAACGGTGACCTGCATGGCGCCGAGCAAGACATTTAATCTGGCAGGACTCTCAACCTCCTCAATGATAATTTCTGACCCGGGGCTGATGGAGAAATACCGTACCACGCTCATCGGGCTGCACATGCACCTGGGGAACATATTCGGCAACGTGGCCTCCGAAGCCGCATATACACACGGCCGCGAATGGCTTGAACAGCTGATGCGCTATGTGGAGGGAAATGTTGACCTCGTATCTGATTTTTGCCGTGAACGTCTGCCTGTTATCAGGCCGGTGAGGCCGGAGGCTACATATATGATATGGCTCGACTGCCGGGCAATGGGAATGACCGGGGAGGAGATGAGCCGCTTCTTCGTGGAGCGTGCCGGGGTTGGAATGAATGAAGGTTCCCGGTTCGGCCCGGGGGGCGAAGGGTTCATGCGGATGAACCTGGCCTGCCCGAGGGCTACCGTGTTGCGTGCTCTTGAACAGATAGAAACAGCAATAAACATAATAGGGTGAGAAACAACGACAGACTGAGTGTGAAACTGACGCTCGAGGACGGCACCGTGTACCGCGGGTGGTCTTTCGGCGCACCGGTGACTGCCGCCGGCGAGGTGGTCTTCAATACCGCCATGACAGGTTACCCCGAGAGCCTGACAGACCCCTCCTACAGGGGACAGATACTATGCCTCACCTACCCTCTCGTGGGCAACTACGGGGCACCCGGCAAAAACGAACAGGATGACCTGTTCATGTTTTATGAATCTTCAGGGGTGCATATATCCGCGCTTATAGTCTCGGATTACTCATTCGAGTACAGCCACTGGAATGCAATCGAGAGTCTCGACGAGTGGCTTCGCCGCAGCAATGTGCCTGGCATCTTCGGCATTGACACCCGCGCACTGACAAAGAGGATCCGCGAGAAAGGCGCCATGCTGGGCAAGGTGGAGCCTGAAGGGATGACCACAGGGTTCTATGACCCGAACAAGGTCAACCTCGTTGCAGAGGTGAGCACCTCTGCACGCAAGGTTTACGGGAGCGGGAAATACCGCATCCTGCTGGTCGACTGCGGGGTGAAGTTCAACATTATCCGCAACCTCCTGAAACGTGATACTACAATCATCAGGGTGCCGTGGGATTATGACTATTCTGCTGAGGAATATGACGGACTGTTTCTTACGAACGGTCCCGGTGACCCGAAGATGTGCCGCACAGCAATAGACAACATAAGGAAATCACTTGATGATGACAGGCCCATCTTTGGAATATGCCTGGGTAACCAGCTTATGGCTCTGGCGGCGGGAGCCGATACATATAAGCTGCGTTACGGCCACCGGAGCCATAACCAGCCGGTGCAGATGGTGGGTACCGACAGGGCATACATTACCTCGCAGAACCACGGTTTTGCAGTGAACAACAACACGCTGCCCGCCGGCTGGGTACCGCTGTTTGTCAACGTAAACGACAATACCAACGAGGGGATGAAGCATGTATCAAAGCCCTTCTTCTCCACACAGTTCCATCCCGAGGCGTCAGGCGGGCCGACTGATACGGATTTTCTGTTTGATCTCTTTATTGAGAATATTGAGCGGACAGCTGAGAGCCGGTGATACAATACTGATGATCCTTGTCAATTCAGGTGCAGGATCAGGTTACCAGGAAAACAAATGCGGATAATCCGGGCCGGAGAAATAAGGCGAAATTATTCAATGAGACAGGCTATCGATGCCATGGAACAGGCATTTATCACCCTGTCATCAGAGGAATGCCATATTCCCATGCGTGTTGTAACAAGGCTCCCGGCCGATGACCTGCTGATGCTTTATAAACCGGCCTATGTTGAAAGGGACCGGAGGGTTACCGTAAAATTTATTACCCAGCGGGAAAGGACTGTCATCCCCGGTATACCGGCTATTCAGGGGATCGTCATGATAATCGATTCTGTTACGGGAGAAATAATATCGGTAATGGATGGCGATTACATAACCGCACTCCGGACAGGAGCTGCCAGCGGACTGGCAACCCGCCTCTTTGCCCGCAAAGAGGCAGGCATAATGGCTCTGTTCGGGTGTGGGGCCCAGGGGAAGACCCAGGCTGAGGCGGTCATGTGTGAACGTCCCGTCAGGAAAATCCTGATCTTTGAAAAGAACAGGGAACGGGCATTCCGGTTTATTGATGAACTCCGGGGAGAGACAACAGCAGAGATGGTGTACTGTGAAGACACTTCAGTCCTCAAAGAAGCTGACATCATCTGTACCGCCACCAACGCAACGGCCCCTCTTTTCAAAAGAGAAGATGTCAGGGAAGGGGTCCATATCAACGCCATCGGCTCTTTCCAGCCACACATGCAGGAACTCGATCCCCGGCTAGTCAGGGATGCCAGGGTTTTTCTCGACAGCAGGGGCCCATGTCTGAAGGAGAGCGGAGACCTGATAAAACCGATCCGTGAAGGAATATTCGATGAAAATCATATTGCAGGCGAGATCGGCGATTTTCTCCTGAACAGGATCAGTGGACGGGAGTCGGATGACCAGATCACCGTCTTCAAGAGTGTTGGAGTGGCCATACAGGATTACGTGGTGGCAACCGATATATTCAATTGCTCGCTGCAGGAAGGATTTGGAATTGATATTACTCTTACTGATTAAGAGAATTTAACCTTTTCTAAAGCTATAATTACAGGTGTCCTGCCTATCTTTCAAAAACCAAAATGAGAGAATTACCTGGCATATTCAATGATGTGATCGGGCCGGTGATGCGGGGGCCTTCCAGTTCCCACACTGCCGCTTCATGGCGGATTGCCAGGGTTGCACTGGATCTCCTGAACGAACCCCTGAAGAAGGCGCTGATTGAGTTTGACCGCGACGGGGCATGGGCCCCGAACTACAGGGAACAGGGTACCCCTATGGGATTTGACGGCGGGCTGTCGGGACTTGAGATCACCGATGAGCGGATGAAATCGGCCGGCAGCCATGCACTCCGGCAGGGCATTGTCATCGAATACCAGGTAAGTTCATTCCAGGCAGACCATCCCAACACCGTCCGGCTTACCCTTCAGGGTGTTACGGGAAAAACCGTCGGGATAATTGCCGTCTCCCTTGGAGGGGGCTCTTTTGAAATCAGGTCTGTCAATGGGTTTCCGGTTAAGTTAAATGGAGACCTTTATGGGATGATGGCATTCACCGTTGGCAAACCGGATATCAGTGACGAGATCAAGGGCTTGATTCCTTCCGGAGTCGGTTTTTCCCCGGAAGGCAAGGGCGATGTGATAAAGTACGGGTTTAAATCAGCATACCCGTTCCCGTCTGAACTGACTGCCTGGCTTAAAAACCATCCGGTCCTTGATGACATTTCGTTTATAAATCCGATAATGCCCGTTATTGAGGGCAGGCAGACAGAAATACCTTTCACAACAATCCCGTCGCTCATTGAATTTGCACGGGAAAAGGAGGCAGACCTTGGTGACCTGGGCCTGATATATGAAAAGTGCATGAGCGGCAGGTCAGGCGAGGAACTGAATGACATGATGAAAGAGATAATCCGTATCATTCATAAAAGCATTGCTGCCGGGTTAAAGGGAGCGCACTATACAGACCGGATCCTGCCGCAGCAGTCTCACCTGATCCGGGAGGCAGAGAGGCAAGGCAGAGTCAGGGATTCGGTTATTAACCGGATAATTGAGAATGTGACGGCCCTGATGGAATCAAAAAGTGCTATGGAGGTTATTGTGGCTGCACCAACGGCAGGCTCGTGCGGAACTGTCGGGGGATCACTGAAGGCGGTTTCTGATAATCTTGGCAGTTCGGCTGATGAGTTGGTTAAAGCCTATTTTGCAGCTGGCATCGCAGGCGCTTACTTCGCACAGGGACCAGGCTTTTCAGCCGAAGAGCATGGCTGCCAGGTGGAGTGCGGGGCTGCCTCAGGGATGGCAGCTGCAGGAATAGTGCAACTGATGGGAGGCACTGCAAAACAGGCCATTGACGCAGCATCAATGGCCATTCAGAATATGATCGGACTGATATGTGATCCGGTAGCCGACCGTGTTGAGGTTCCCTGCCTCGGAAAGAATATCAGCGCAGCAGTAAATGCATATGCTTCAGCAATAATGTCAGTCTCCGGATACGATGCAGTAATTCCGCTTGACCAGGTGATACAGACCGTATCGGAAGTCGGGAAAGCCATGCCACCATGCGTTAAATGCACCGGGCAGGGAGGTCTGTCAATAACCGGGGCAGCATTGACAATTAAAAACAGACTGACGCAGTAATCGGAGTTTTATTCAAATCTTAAAAAAGCAAATCATGTTTAGCAAAAACACCTACCAGGAAAGAAGACGAGTACTTAAGGCAAAAGTCGGCAAGGGATTAATCCTGCTGTTTGGTAATGATGAGTCGCCTATGAATTACACGGATAACACGTATCATTTCAGGCAGGACAGCACATTCCTCTATTATTTCGGAATACAGCAGCCCGGACTGGCAGCCGTGATTGACATCGATAATGACACTGAGGTTGTATTCGGGGATGAGTATACCGTTGAGGATTATGTCTGGAGGGGACCCCAGCCAACAATAGCCTCACTGGCTGAAAAATGCGGAATTTATAAGGTACAGCCGTCAGCTAGCCTTGCATCAGTTCTTGACAGGGCTCAGCAAAAAAACCAGACAATACATTTCCTGCCGCTTTACCGCCATGAAAACAAAATCAGGCTTTTTGAGCTGCTTGGAATATTGCCGCGGGAAATTGCAGGAGAATCGTCACCAGACCTTGTAAAGGCAGTTGTCAGCCAGCGCGAGATCAAGACGGAGGAGGAGATCGCTCAGTTGCACCAGGCGGCCAGTGTGTCTGTTGACATGCATGTGGCAGCAATGAAATTTGCAAAAGCGGGAATGACCGAGGCTGAGGTCACAGCCGAAATTCATAAAGTTGCCATCGCTGCCGGAGGAAATATTGCTTTCCCGATCATTGCAACGATAAACGGACAAACCCTTCACAATCATTACCACGGGAACACGCTGAAGGAAGGAGACCTGTTCCTTGTTGATGCAGGGTATGAAAATGAGATGGGTTATGCCGGTGATTTGTCAAGCACCATTCCTGTAAGTAAAAAATTCTCTCCGGTTCAGAAAGAGATCTACCGGTTGTCGCTTGACGCGCACGAGGCTGCCATAGCTGCTGCACAACTGAACAAGCCATTTAAAAATGTGCATATGGCGGCAACCAGGACAATTTTTGAAGGACTGAAGGCGATGGGGCTGACAAAGGGAAATACAGATGATGCCCTCGAGGCTGGGGCACACGCCCTGTTCTTCCCATGCGGAACGGGGCATATGATGGGACTGGATGTGCACGATATGGAAGACCTGGGTGAGGTTTGGGTCGGTTACGACGGACAACCCAAGAGCACCCAGTTCGGTCTTAAATCACTGCGCCTGGCAAAGCCTCTGAAACCCGGTCATGTCTATACCATTGAGCCCGGAATCTATTTTATTCCTGAATTGATGGACCTGTGGAGAAGCCAGAACAGGTTCAACGAGTTCATCAACTGGGATGAGGTTTACAAATACCGCAATTTCGGAGGGGTCAGGAATGAAGAGGATTTCGTGATGACTGAAAATGGCCCGATGTTGCTGGGGAAGCCAAAACCCAAGACTGTTGAGGAGATCGAATCAATCCGCGGGGATGCCCTTTAGCGGATTGTATTGCACAGTTCCCGGGGCGAGTTGCCGGGCCTGAAGGCTTCCGTCAGCCTGTTCAGCCGCATCCTTATCAGTTCTGTTCCCGGATTTCCGATGCTGCCGATATGAGTGTATCCGGCAGGTGAGGGAATGGAGAATGAACCGGAGCCTGCCCTTTTTGCCACCACGCGGTATGCTTCCCTGAACGGTATGCCTTGCCTGACCATGCGGTTTGCCTCTTCAACGGAAAAAATGTCGTTGTAGCGGGTATCGTTCAGAATGTCTTTCTTAATGACCAGTCCCTCCAGGGCGTCATGCACTGTCTGCACCAGTTCCCTGATGCCGTCGAAGGAATCAAACAGTACTCCCTTGAGCTCCTGGAAATCGCGGTTGTACCCGGGTGGCATACCGGCAGTCATCAGCGCCACCTCGCCGGGCACGGCCTGCAGCCTGTTGCACCGGGCCCTGATAAGCTCAAACAGGTCAGGGTTCTTCTTCTGGGGCATGATTGAAGAACCTGTTGTAAGGTCATCGTTCAGCCTGACAAACCCGTACCCCGGTGACATGAACAGGATGACGTCAGAGGCGAATTTTCCCAGGGTACTGGCAGCAGAGGCTATGGCGCCTGTCACCTGCCTCTCGGTACGGCCACGGCTCATCTGGGCATAGGGAGAGGCTGTAATCAGCCTGCTGAAACCCAGCAATGAGGCTGTCAGCTCCCGGTCTATTGGCAAGGAGGTGCCGTAGCCTGCGGCGGTGCCGAGGGGTGAGGCATCTGCAAGCGCAGCCGCACAGGACAACACATGAAGGTCATCGCACAGGCTCTCGGCATACGTAGCAAACCAGAGCCCGAATGATGTCACCATGGCTGCCTGCATATGAGTGAATCCTGGCATCAGGTCATCACGGTGCTTCTCACCCAGGTCCAGGAGGCTTCCGGCCAGCGCCTTCAGGTCCTGCGCCAGCAGGTACGACTGATGCCTGATATACAGGTGCAGGTCCGTCAGCACCTGGTCATTCCGCGAGCGGCCGGTATGAAGCTTCCCTGCTGCCTCCCTATCCGACTGGCCGAGCCGGATCTCTGCCCACGAGTGGATATCTTCATACTCCTTCCCTATTGAGAAGTCGCTTTGCTCCACCTCATCAAGGAGCCGGGTCAGGCCGGCAAGAAGACTATCCTTCTCGCCGGCTGATATCAGCCCGCACCGCTCAAGCATGACTGCATGAGCCATGGAACCCACAATGTCATAGGGTGCCAGCCTGGCATCATAAAACCTGTCACTTTCACAGGTAAAGCTGATAAGCGACTCCCTCGTCCGGCCACCCTTATCCCACAAGTGCATCTTCTGTCACTTTCTTTTTGTTCGCCTCCATGATTGCATGGTGGGCCATCAGGCGGACAGCGTTGATACGGATGAACCCGAGGCTGTCAGCCTGGTTGAATCCTCCCTCGATATCCATGCTTGAGAGCTCCTTATTATATAATGACGAAGGAGACTCGCGGCCTTCAATGATAATATTTCCCTTGTAAAGGATCATATGCACCACCCCGTCAATCACCTCCTGGCTCTTGTCCATTGATGCCTTGAGGAACTCCATTTCGGGAGAGAACCAGAACCCGTTGTAAACCAGCTCGGCAAAAACAGGCGCAAGCATGTTGCGCAGGCGCATCACCTCACGGTCCATGGCAATACCTTCAATGTCCTTGTGGGCGGCATATAGAATTGTTGCCCCCGGAGTCTCATAAATGCCCCTCGATTTGATGCCGACAAACCTGTTTTCTACCATGTCAAGCAGGCCGATGCCGTTGGCACCGCCGAGCCTGTTCAGATAGGTGAAAAGTTCAAGCGGGTCACTGTAGCTGGTGCCATCATCCTTGTTGGCAACATTCACGGGGATTCCGTCCTTGAAAGTGACAGATATATGTGTCTCCTTGTCAGGCGCTTCCATGGGCATAACCATCTTCTGGAGGATTTCCTTACCGGCGAAGTAAAGCGGATCCTCGAGGATACCGGCTTCATGGCTGATATGCATCAGGTTGTCATCCTCGCTGTATGGCTTTGAAATTGATGCCTTGACCGGGATGCGGTGCCCGGCAGCATACCTGATCATGTCTGACCTACCCTGGAACTGAGAAAGAAACTCAGGATCCTTCCAGGGTGAAATTACCTTGATATCAGGTTTAAGGGCATAATAGGCCAGCTCGAAACGCACCTGGTCATTCCCCTTTCCGGTTGCACCGTGTGCAACATAATCTGCCTCGTATTCTATGGCAGCCTCAATCTGTTTTTTCGCGATGAGCGGCCGGGCAAGCGCGGTACCCAGGAGGTAACGGTCTTCATAAACTGCGTTTGCCTTCACCGCCTGAAAGATATAGTCGGTGACAAATTCCCTCTTCAGGTCTTCAATTATTACAGAGGAGGCACCTATGGCAAGTGCCTTTTCACGGACTGCTTCAAAATCGTCATTCTGGCCTACATCAGCCACATATGCAATTACTTCGTATCCTTTGTTTATGAGCCATTTGAGAATCACGGAGGTATCCAGACCACCGGAATATGCAAGCATTACTTTTTTCATTTTGTTTAATTTTTTTATTAATCTGAATGGAAAATTGTGTCGAGGCACTCTTCAACTGCCTCATTGCTGATGTTGTCACGGGGGATGAGCAGGATTGTGTCATCCCCGGCAACAGTACCGGCTATCTCGTAACGGCCGGCCCGGTCAATCCTGATAGCGACTGCGGGAGCGAAGCCCGGAAGAGTCCTGATGAGCAGCATGCCCCTTGCCCAGGTCATCCCGGTTATTGCCGCTGTGTCACTGCCGGGCAGTGCCTCAACGGCATCCTCCCTCGCTGAAGGGAGTAAGTAGCGGTAACCTCCGCTGCCGTCGAATCCCCTGCTGATACCCAACTGCCTTAAATCGCGGGAGAGTGTCGCCTGCGTACACTTCATCCCTGTGCCCTCCACCATCATGAGCAACTCCTCCTGTGATCCTATCACATTATCCCTGACAAGCTTCTCTATCAGTGCCAGCCGTGATGCCCTGTTCATAATGTATTTTTATTCATTTATGGTGCAAATTTATACATTATTTGATATTTTATATCAGTCGGGAAATTTTTCTGCAAAAAAAAAGGGCGCTCACTGATCTTGTGAATCGCCCTGATTTTTGATGGAGGTGTCAGACGGGAGCCTATTTCACGTCGTAACTTTCGGGTAGTCCCAGGGTTTCCTTCAGCTTCCGGTTGTGTTCCTGTGCATCCTTTGCTGCTTCATCCACATTGTAATAATGCCTTGGATACTTTTTATCCGCACCCATTACAATGGCGTATCCAATTGTGCATGAAACAATTCCTGCGGTTGCCACACCTATTTCCCAGTCGGGTGCAGTGGTTCCGTCAGGGTGGAGAAAGGGTTTGTCGACCAGTATGTCAACCAGTACGGGGCCGCCGATAAGCAACCCTCCAAGGAACATTCCAAGACCCACATTCATTGATCTGGTAACCGACTTGTTTATACGGGCATATGTATTGATTACGTTCTGATTCCCCACGAGATTTGCCAGGCCCAGGTCACCTATCTCCTTAACACCGCCCTGGATTATCTTGAAATCGGATATCTGTGAAGTGTTGGTTACCGATGATGAATAGCCGTAATACCCGTAAAATCCCGGGAAGAGGGTACTGGCGCCTTGTGTGGTACTGACTGAATTGGATGTGAATATCACATCAATCTTCCTTGCCTGGTATTCCTCGCGCTCTTTTGACTTGCTCTCCATTATTTTTTCGGCCACCTGTCCGTCATTCTTGATGAGAATGGTTGTGGTCTGTCCCGGGTTGATGGTGACAAGTTCCCCGAAGATTCCGACGCCGTCCTTGATTACCTTCAGGTAATGATTCCCGGCAGGAATACCGTTGACCACCTTTATGTCCTCACCCTGCCTGATATCATCAATATACACGATGGTTCCCGTAAATTCTGAAAAGATATTCAGGGTACCTGTTCCGCCCTGAGTTGGCTGGGCTGCCTGGTTGGCAGGCTGGGTTCCGGTGGTTGCAGCCGGCTGTGTTCCTGCAGCGGGAGCATCAATTAGAACTGTTGTAACCTCCCCGGCTGTAACGGTGACAATATTGCTGTAAATCTTTGCCCCGTTACTGTCAAGGGCCTTTAAATAATGTGTCCCTGCGGCAAGAGTGATAGCATTGTAGGTTGGATACTGAGTCTCATCAACATAAACGACCACCGGTTGTTCCGAAAAGACCTTGAGGGTTCCGGTATTCTGGGCGAATACTGCCGGGATGCTGAAAAGCAGAAGAATTAAAGTTAATGCATGAGTTTTCATATGTCAGTTTTTGTATGAGGCTAATTTGAGAAATAATTGTCCTTGAAAGATCTGTTGTAATCATAGGCATGCAGCCTGAGCTTGCGGGAGGCAGCTTCAGCGCTCATGGGTCCGCTTGTATATATCGTTGCAGCAAGAGGGGCGTTGGTGTAACCCAGCCCTACCATAATATTATTCCCGGTTGCAGGGTCAATCCAGGTATGAAGAAGGAGTGCCTTTTTCTTCCTCAGCGCCTCCTGGAGTCGTCCGTCATTTTCACCGTACCCGGAGAGAAATATTTTTTCAGCAGTAGCGGGTGATCCATAAATTGCAGTCACATCGTTCAGCATCCTGTTGAACTCCGGGTAAGGAACCTGGTCCTTGCTCAGCTTGAGCTTTTCATTGTTTGTATAGGTTGATACATACCCGACGATAATCTGGAAAAGTCTCTGATCGATGAAACGGCATTCTATAAGGTAAAATGAAGAACTCATGGGGATTGCATAGACATAGTAACCGTTGTTCCTCTGGGCCTGGGCAGCCTTGGGAGACATAATCTGGTCCACATCCCTGGCATTCATCCCGAAAGAAAGCCCGAATGCGCCGCTCATATCAGCGGGAAGCCTGCCCCCAGTCTGGCCGATGTCAATCGTCGGCTTCGGCGGCGCAGCGACAGCAGTCTCTGCCGGCGCGTTCCCGGCAGCCGGGCCGGCCTCTGAATTTTCCTCTGCCTGGCCTGGCCGGGAACCGGCTGAAGCCTGACCGTATACAACACTCTGTCCCTGTGCAGCAGAGTTCTGCGTGGCAGTGTTGCCGGACTGAACAGGCCGGACCTGTGTAGCCTCAATCAGTACTGATGTGACCTCATTTGCCTTCACGTTTACGATCTGGCTGAACACCCTTGTACCTTCCCCGTTGATGGCTTTGACCCAATAGGTTCCGGGCACCAGCGTTATCTCCCCGTATTGCGGATAATGGGTCTCATTAACGTAGACAACCAGCGGATTGTCCGAGAAAATTTTAAGTGTTCCCTGTGGAGACTGGCCTTTCAGATTGAATACAGAAATGGCAATCATCAAAAAGAGTGATGTAAGGATTCTCATGGCATGCCGGATGTCGTTATTCATTAAGCCTGCGTTTTGGTAAGCGGAGTCCCGAAACAGTTCAGTATATAAACGTAATAAATGAACTGATGTTACATATATATTGACCAGTGTCTGTTTTTTAACAATGAACCCCAAAGTTCTGAACACCAGCATAACCGGCCATGGCGGCGGTTCCATCCGGATGCCTGGCTGGCAGGAACGGGGTTCATTGGCGGGCTGATGGGGCAGTGCTCCGATTTTGTTGTATTTTTACAGCCCAAACAGCAACAATGAAGGACGAAATCAAAAAGGTACTTCTGCTCGGTTCGGGAGCCCTTAAAATCGGTGAGGCAGGTGAATTCGACTATTCAGGATCCCAGGCGCTGAAAGCCCTGAGGGAGGAGGGTATTTTCACCGTACTCATCAATCCGAACATTGCCACGGTACAGACATCGGACAAAATTGCCGACAAGATCTACTTTCTTCCGGTTACGCCCAAGTTCGTGGAGCGGGTCATAGAACGTGAAAAGCCTGATGGCATTTTGCTTTCATTCGGAGGGCAGACTGCTCTCAACTGCGGTACTGCACTTTTCCACAGCGGGGTGTTTGAGAAGTACGGCGTGAAGGTTCTTGGCACCCCGGTACAGGCAATAATGAATACCGAAGACCGGGAGCTGTTTGTTAATAAGCTCGATGAGATTGGTGTCAGAACGCCCCGCAGCATCGCTGTCACAACGGTGGAAGACGCCCTGACGGCAGCCGGGCGTCTTGGATTTCCAATCATCATCCGGGCAGCCTATACGCTGGGAGGACAGGGAAGCGGCTTCTGCTCAAACAACGATGAACTCCGGACCATGGCAGCCCGGGCTTTCTCCTATTCTGACCAGATACTCGTGGAGGAATCACTCAAGGGCTGGAAGGAGGTTGAATATGAGGTGGTCCGCGACCGCTTCGACAACTGTATTACAGTCTGCAACATGGAGAACTTCGATCCGCTCGGGATACATACCGGGGAGAGCATCGTGGTGGCTCCCTCACAGACGCTGACCAACAGCGAGTACCATAAGCTGCGGGAGCTGTCGATAAAGATAATACGCCATGTGGGCATCATCGGCGAATGCAACGTACAGTATGCACTCGACCCCAACTCGGAAGACTACCGTGTGATTGAGGTCAATGCCCGTCTTTCGCGCTCCAGCGCGCTGGCTTCAAAGGCAACAGGCTATCCCCTGGCATTTGTGGCCGCAAAGCTGGCACTCGGATACGGCCTGCATCAGCTTAAAAACTCCGTTACGAAGTCAACAACCGCCTGCTTTGAACCGGCTCTTGACTATATCGTCTGCAAGATACCGAGGTGGGACCTCAACAAGTTCCAGGGAGTTGCCCACGAGATAGGGAGCAGCATGAAGAGCGTGGGAGAGATAATGGCCATCGGGCGCACCTTTGAGGAAGCCATTCAGAAGGGTCTGAGAATGATAGGGCTCGGGATGCACGGTTTCGTCAGTAACCGCAACCTGAGCTTTGACGATATCGAGAAGGAACTCTCACAGCCGACTGACATGCGCATCTTCTCCATAGCCGAGGCCCTGGAGAACGGGTTTGATGTTGACCGGATCTGGGAGCTCACCAGGATAGACCGCTGGTTCCTTTACAAATTGCAGAATATCAGCAATATCAAGAAACAGCTTGAGAGCTGCGACTCTCTTGAGGCACTGCCTGACAGGGATCTGCTGCATGCCAAGATCAACGGGTTCAGCGATTTCCAGATTGCACGGCACGTGCTTAAGCCTGAAAACCGAGCTATCAATGAAGCTATGCTCAGCGTGCGGCGTCACCGGAAAAGCCGTGGCATAGTGCCGTATGTGAAACAGATTGACACCCTGGCTGCAGAGTATCCCGCGGTGACGAACTACCTATATCTCACCTACAGCGGGATGGAGCATGATATCTGGTATGAAAATGACAAACGCTCAGTGATAGTGCTGGGCTCAGGAGCATATCGCATAGGCTCAAGCGTTGAGTTTGACTGGTGCTCGGTAAACGCAATCAATACAATAAGGAAAGAGGGTCTGCGGGGGGTGATGATCAACTACAACCCGGAGACCGTCAGCACCGACTATGACATGTGCGACAGGCTTTACTTCGACGAGCTGTCGTTTGAAAGGGTGATGGATGTGATCGACCTGGAAACCCCGCGGGGAGTCATTCTCGCCATGGGCGGCCAGATACCCAATAACCTGGCTATGAGGCTTCACAGGCAGGGAGTGCCTATACTCGGGACACCGCCTGAGTCGATTGACCGAGCCGAGGACAGGCACAAGTTCTCCTCGATGTGTGACATGCTGGATATTGACCAGCCCCGGTGGAAGGAGCTGCGAAGCCTGGAAGAGATAAACCGGTTTATTGATGATATCGGGTTCCCGGTGCTGATCAGGCCTTCATACGTGCTCTCAGGTGCTGCAATGAACGTGGTGTCAAACAGCACTGAACTGGTCCATTTCCTGGAGCTGGCGGCAAGCGTTTCCAAGGAACACCCGGTGGTGGTGTCGGAGTTCATCGAATATGCCAAGGAGATAGAGATTGATGCGGTTGCCTCTTCTGGTGAGGTTATTGCGTATGCCATCAGTGAACATGTGGAATATGCCGGTGTGCACTCGGGAGATGCCACAATTGTCTTCCCGCCGCAGAAGATCTACTTTGAGACGGTGAGGCGGATCAAACGGATCTCGCGCGAGATAGCCCGTGAACTGAATATCTCAGGACCGTTCAACATCCAGTTCCTGGCACGGGAGAATGATATAAAGGTAATCGAGTGTAACCTCCGCGCCAGCCGGAGCATGCCTTTTGTCTCAAAGGTACTGAAAACGAATCTTATAGAACTGGCCACAAGGGTCATGCTGGGGGTACACTGGGAGAAACCGCACAAGTCGGTCTTTGACCTGGATTATGTCGGGGTGAAGGCATCGCAGTTCAGCTTCTCAAGACTGGCCAAGGCCGACCCGGTGCTGGGCGTGGATATGGCTTCCACCGGGGAGGTGGGCTGCATAGGCGACAGCTTCCATGAGGCGCTGCTGAAGGCGATGTATTCAGTCGGATACCGGATGCCCTCAAAGGCAGTCCTCATATCCTCCGGTCCGGCTAAGTCGAAGGCCGATCTGCTCGAAGCTGTAAGGCTGCTTGAAAAACGGGGTTATACAATATTTGCTACGCGCGGTACCCAGCATTTCCTTTCCAATGCAGGTATCGCAGCAAAAGTGGCTCACTGGCCTGACGAAGAGGCGTCGCCAAATACGGTTGAGCTGATACGTCAGCGGGTGGTTGACCTGGTTATCAACATACCCAAGGACCTGTCGGCGACAGAGCTGAACAACGACTACCAGATACGACGCAGTGCCGTGGATTACAATATTCCGCTGATCACGAACGCCAGGCTGGCATCTGCTTTCATCAATGCCTTCTGCAGCGTTCCTGACAGTGAGATTGAGATCAAGGCGTGGGACGAGTATTGATCAGGCAGTAGGCAAGAGGCAAGAGTGAAGCCTGCGGCTGGCAGCGAACTGGTTTATAATCAGCAGTATTTCCGGCAATGAATAATAATACATAACAACACAATTCACGATCATGATAATCATCCGCAGGGCAACAGCCGCTGACGCACCGGCAATCATCTCATTCCAGCAGGCAATGGCAATGGAGACAGAGGGAATGGAACTGGAAACCGATGTGATAACCGGCGGTGTCACCGCTGTCTTCAATGACAGTACGAAAGGACAATACTATGTTGCCGAGGACCATGGCACTGTTGTTGCATCGCTGATGATCACCTGTGAGTGGAGCGACTGGCGCAATGCAAATATCTGGTGGTTCCAGTCGGTCTACGTGATCCCGGAATACCGTCGCATGGGCATTTTCAGGATGATGTATGATCATATCAAAAAGGAGGGCACTGAGAGCGGCATAGCCGGCCTGCGGCTCTATGTGGAGTCAGAGAATGTGCGTGCCCAGAAGACCTATGAGGCGATGGGGATGAACGGCAGTCACTACCGCACCTACGAGTGGATGGTATAACAGGTGGTCATTATGTGGTGGCTCCTATTACCGGCAGTAGCTTATTCAGCGGGATTAAGTTTCATGTGGCTGAATTATCTCCGCCGGAAGGGGAACAGGGCTGCAGATGGTTCAGAGCAAGCCGTACCAGATGTTGCGGTGTCCGCAGAAGAAGGGTTTCCGAGGGTAAGTGTTATTGTGGCCGCAAGAAACGAGGAAAAATCACTCCCTTCACTTCTCGATAGCCTGGCGAGGCAGGACTACCCTGAAGAACTTCTTGAAGTCATAATAGTCAATGACAATTCAACTGACCGTACTCCCATAGTGGTCAGTGAATTCGTTGCTGCCATGAAAGACCAGCCCGGTCCGCGCATGAGGCTCATTTACAATCCATACTCCGGAAAGAAGAGGGCTGTCAGGTATGGTATTGAGAAAGCGTCAGGTGAAATTATTCTGACAACTGATGCTGACTGTGTTGTTGGCCCCGGATGGGTGCGCAAGCATGCAGAGTGGTACGTCAGTGACGGTCCGGCGATGGTTCTTGCCCCGGTGGTTCAGAAGCCTGCAAGGGGTTTCTGGTCGCATTTTGGCGTTTATGAGTTCTCCGCGTTGCAGGCGATAACGGAAGCGGCTGCAGTGGCAGGTCACCCGGTCATGTGCAATGCTGCGAACATGTCGTTCCGCAGGGATGTTTATCTCAGGCATGCCGATGAGCTGCGGTCAGACCTTGCGTCAGGCGATGACATGTTCCTGCTGGCTGCCGTCATGCGTGACGGCGGGGCCGTCAGGCATGACGGCAGCGGGGGGGCGGTGGCGGAGACCGCTGCCGCGGGCACGGCTGCGGCTTTGCTCCTCCAGCGGGCACGGTGGGCATCAAAGGCCTTCCGGCTCCGGAGCGCCTCCACCCTCACCCTCGCCGCAGCCACGGCGGCGTGCAACGCC
>CAZUIF010000017.1:0-79787 GCA_964621005.1 uncultured Rikenella sp. | reverse complement strand
TACAACATGCCCTTCCCGAACAGGTTCCTGGGACAGTTTACCCGGTTCATATCTGACAATATACATGTGCCCGAGCTGCAGGCAATGATCACCTCCAGTTTCGACGAGTTCATAATCCGTAATGTGCTTTCATATCCCGAGGCACGAAGGTATCCGATTCATTTCACCGGTAGCATAGCATATCATTTCAGGCCTTTCCTTGAGGAGCTGCTTCTTAAACACAGGCTGCAGCCAGGGATTTTTACCCTTACACCAATGGAGAACCTGGTAAAATACCATATTCAGAATTCACAGATTTAAGTTTATGACCAGACAGGCTGAGACAAAACAGTACCTGAGCATCACGGAGTCGCCTTCCAATTTTGAGGATCTTGACAAGATGACTATCAACGAGCTGCTTACAAATATCAATCACGAGGATGCAAAGGTTCATGTAGCTGTAAAAAAGGCCATTCCTCAGATAGAAAAACTTATAAACCAGATACATGTCAGGATGCAGAAGGGAGGACGTCTCTTCTACCTGGGAGCCGGCACAAGCGGCAGACTCGGGGTTCTCGATGCCTCCGAAATACCTCCCACCTTTGGCGTTGACAACAAGGTGGTTATCGGCCTTATCGCCGGAGGCGAAACAGCCCTCCGCAAGGCAGTTGAATCGGCAGAGGATGACCCGACAAAGGCGTGGAGCGAGCTTGAGATATTCAATATAAATACGAAGGATTCAGTGATAGGAATTGCCGCATCGGGAACGACACCGTATGTAATAGGCGGACTCCAGAAGGCAAGGGAGAACGGTATCCTCACCGGATGCATCACCTGCAATCCCAAAGGGCCTGTCGTCGAGGTTGCCGAATACCCCATAGTTGTTGTTGTGGGTCCTGAATTCGTAACCGGAAGCACCAGGCTGAAAGCCGGAACTGCTCAGAAAATGGTATTGAACATGATCTCCACCACCCTGATGATAAAGCTGGGCAGGGTGAAGGGCAACAAGATGGTCAACATGCAGCTTACAAACAAGAAACTGATTGAAAGGGGCACCAGGATGATTGTGGAGGAACTGAATATCCAGAGGGAAGCTGCCCGTATACTCCTTATGGAGCAGGGATCGGTGAAGAAAGCCCTTGAATTTTACAGGGATAACTATAAATAATTCTACCTGCCCGGGCAGCATTGCTGTCCCGGCCTGAAAAAACTCCTGCCATGACAAATGACGTCTTCAGTAAAATCGGTTCCGGGCTTACTCTCAGCCAGAAGATTGAGAGACGAATAGAAGAAGCGATAAGACAGAAGAAACTGCTGCCCGGCTCCAAGCTCCCCACAGAGAAGGAACTGTGCGCACAGTTCGCCGTAAGCCGTACTGCCCTGAGGGAAGCCCTCAGGCGACTAAGCGCCCGCGGGCTCATTGACATCCGCAAGGGAAGCGGCATGTATATCTCAGAGCTTAAGATAGAGGATGCCATCAACTCACTTCACCTCTTTTATGACCTCAGGTTCAACTCAGACCTCATCCTTCAGATCATCGAAGTCAGACGCCTGTTCGAGCCGGAGGTGGCCCGTCTGGCTGCACGCAACCGGTCAGACGAGGACATACGGACCCTGCAGAAAAACCAGCATGACCTGGAGAAATGCAATCCTGACAACACCCAGCTCGAGGTTGACCTCATCAACCGCTTCCATATGAACCTTTCGAAGGCAACAGGAAACCCCATCGTGATTATAAGCCTGGAGCCGGTATACTCACTTCTTCCCAGGATGAGAAACCTTATCTACGGCAACATCGAAGGTGAGAAGGAGTACACGATGAAGTACCAGAGTGAGCTGATCGAAGCCCTCAAGGGAAAGGATACCCAGAGGGCATATGAGGTCTCCGTGGTACTCCTGGAACGAAACATGGAGATATACAAGAAGTACTTCAAGACAAACTGACGCATCTCCCCGCAGCCTGAATGACCACCGGGAAAACAATTGCATCGGTATTTTTCGCCCTGGCCTGTCTCCTGACTGCTGCCCAGGAACCTGACAGTACTTTCGTCGGGATCCACCAGGCTGAAAACGAATACTATTCCCGCATCTTCGATACCCTGACCCCGCCCGCAGCTTTCTCACCGGTGACCCCGGTTGCACTGAAGAGCAGGTCAGCCGGGGATCCTTCCTTCATGGTCTACGGCTGGCATCCCTACTGGGCAGGAGCAGCAGCCTATCCGAAATACGACTACGGGGTCCTGACACATATAGCCTGGTTCAGCTACGAAGTCGACACCGCAACGGGGGCCTATTCCACCCTGCGAGGCTGGGATACCACTTCAATCATAAACTACGCCCACCTGCGGGGAGTCAAGGTAATGCTCACCGTAACCAACTTCGGCTCCGAACGCAACACGAAGATCCTTACCGACACCGTCAAACAGTGGACCCTCATCAACACAGTCATTAACCAGCTTAAACAGCGCAACGGTGACGGTGTCAACTTTGATTTTGAGACAGTTCCTGCGGCTATGAAGACCAACATGGTCAGTTTCTGCAAACGTGCGGTACGGGGCATAAAGGCAGAGCTGCCACAGGCGGAAATCTCCCTTGCCACGCCGGCTGTGAACTGGTCAGACGGCTGGGACCTGACCGCCCTGTCCGGCATTTGCGACTACCTTATAATGATGGGTTACAATTACTACTGGGGCGGCTCTAAAAATGCCGGTCCGGTCGCACCTCTTGCCGGTGAAACATACAACGTAACAAAAAGTGTTGACGAAGATTATATTGCTGTCGGCGTACCCCAGGCAAAGCTGCTCCTGGGGATGCCATGGTACGGCTATGACTGGCCGGTGGAGAGCAGTGTAAGAAAGTCAGCAACAACCGGAACGGGTACTTCAAGGACTTACATCGCCACACTGCCGCTTGTCAGCAGCCACGGCAAGACCTTCGACAGCTCCACCAGCGTTCCGTGGATGAGCTACCAGAGCGGAACGCAGTGGAGGCAGATGTGGTTCGAGGACAGTCTCAGCCTGCTGATGAAAACCAACTTCGCAAAAAAGAGGAACCTGGCAGGTATAGGTATCTGGGCTCTCAGCTATGAGGCCGGAAGACCTGAGTTATGGAACGGAATCAGGGCTGTAATTGCCGGCACGGTATCATCTGATGAAATCCCCCTCCTGCCGGGGACCGACGGCAACAGAATCATTGCCATCACGCCGGGGCCGGTGCGCGACAGGGCGAGGGTAACATATTACATTTCGAAGCCCGGAAGAATTAATCTCTCAATCTATGATACCGGGGGGCGGCTGGTAAAGGTTATTGCGGACGGGCCTGCCATCACCGGAACCATGGAAGAGACAATCAATGCAGACCGGCTTGCTCCGGGAATCTACTTCTGCGTACTGGCTGCACCAGGCGCCAGGCATTCGGTGAAGTTCGTCGTCGCAGGTGAAAATTGACTGCAGTGAAATTGCCGGCTCCGGAATTCACCCTGATGAAATTCACCGCTGTTGGAAAAGACTAACTTTACGTGAAATGAAAAAGATTATTATTGTCATCGCCATGGCCATTCTCGTTCAGGGACTGAACGGGCAGATGCAGCAGGCAGTTGAACGTGTTGCAAAGGAATACGGTCTTATGGGACTCTCAGTTGTGGCAGTATGCAACGGCGAGATTGCCGGTGACTGGTATACCGGGCTGAGGGATTTCGACCGGAAGCTTCCGGTTGATGAGAATACGAAATACCGTATCGCATCAATCTCAAAGTTCGTCATGACCACTGCCATGATGAAGCTTTATGACCAGAAGAGGATTGACCTTGATGCCGACGCAGGTGATTACCTGGGATTCAGGCTCAGGAACCCCAACCATCCTGAAATACCCATAACCGTCAGGATGCTGCTTCTTCACAACGGATCACTTAATGAGGGATCCGGATACGACGGTTTCCTCACTGACACCTACAACAACGTCAGCAACCCGCCTTCATTCAGTGAGCTCTTCACTCCGGGAGGAAAATACTACACTGAAGATATGTGGAGAAAAGAGGCACCCGGAGAGTATTACACGTACGTCAACGCCAACTTCGGGCTGGCCGGAACTATAATAGAAAGAATCACAGGACAGCGGTTTGAGGAATTCATACAGCAGAATCTGTTCATCCCGCTTGGCATCTCCGGGTCATACATTCCGGAAGGGGTCACCGACATAAACAACCTGGCGGTAATCTATCGGATGGAGGATGGGAACTGGACTCCGCAGACTGACAATTTCAGGGGGGTGATGTCATCACCGCGTGATTTTTCAGGATATGTCACAGGCGCCAACGCAGCTGTCTTCTCGCCGCAGGGCGGATTGCGGATCTCAGCTGCCGAACTGGCACGGATCATGATCCTGCACATGAACAACGGGAAGTATAACGGGCAGAGGATCATATCAAAGAAAAGCATCAGGATGATGCAGAACAGCCAGTGGACAAACCGCGGGAGTAACGGCGAGGAAGAAAGTGTGCGGTCAGGCAACCGCGGTCTGAGCGTCCAGATACTGCCCGGGAGGCTCGCCGGGAGTTTGCTTCCTGAAGGATCACATATGCTTGGCCACTCCGGCTCGGCATACGGCCTGATATCTGATTTCTACTTCGATCAGAAGGGAAAATACGGTTTCATTTTTATAACGAACGGTATGGAGGGAGAACCGAAGGAAGGGCCTTCAGGGGCGTTCTACACTTTTGAAGAGGCAATGATCAGTGCCCTCAGGGACAACGGCTTCCTGCCGTGCAAAAGAAAAAAGAAATGAATGCTGAACTGATTACAGCTGCTGCCATCGGGATCGGCCTGGCCGCCAGCGCCGGCTTCAGGGTGTTCGTCCCGATGCTGGTTGCCGCCATTGCGGCCAAAGCCGGCATCCTTCCCCTCAATGAAAGCTTCCATTGGCTTTCGTCCTGGACCTCCATTGCCATCCTGGGTACCGCAACCGTTGTGGAGATCCTTGCATACTACATACCGGTGGTTGATAACCTTCTTGACACTGTCGCAACCCCGCTTGCAGTGGGTGCAGGCACCCTGCTTCTGACCTCGGTGCTTCCCATCGACAGCGAGCTGATGAAATGGATCACCGGAGCTGCCGTGGGCGGCGGCAGTGCAGCCGTGGTGCAGAGCGGCAGCGCCCTGACACGGCTCACCTCAACGAAGATGACAGCCGGCCTCGGTAACCCTGTCGTGGCTACCGTTGAGAACGTGGCGGCGACAGGAACTTCAATACTTTCACTTATAATTCCGTTCTTCGTCCTGGCTATTTTCCTGATGCTGGTTATACTTATCTTCACTTCACTCAGAAAAAGGCTCCGCAGGAAGGCAGAAATGAGTTCAGGCAAAAACATTTAAACCGGAAACCGGTATGAAAAGATTCTTATCCAATATTGCAGCCCTGCTGATGGCAGCAGGAATGATTTCATGCAATAACGAAAACCAGTTGCAGGGTGAACGCCAGCCTGTCGACACCGTCGGGTTTGCGCAGTATGCATGGCAGCTCGACAGCGTCCTTGCCCGCATCGAAAGGCTTCAGAATGACAGGCTTGCCATGGCATCGGAACCACTGGCCGGAACAGCATCCCTCCGGGTGGCCATCTCGCCGCATGATGATTTTTCGTATGTCGGGTACCTCTACCCCGCCCTCCTGCAGCACGTTTACTCCGATGTGGTAATCCTCTTCGGCGTAGGCCATAAGGCGAAACAGTTCGGGCTTGAAGACAAAATAGTCTTCGGGTCATACCGGACGTGGAAGAGTCCCCGCGGAGCGGTGAACGTGTCAGGGCTGCAGGAGAATCTCATGAAGAAACTGCCTGAGGATACCTTCATCGTTCATGACAGCCTGCAGATGGTTGAACACTCACTTGAGGCGCTGATCCCCTTCCTTGAACACTATAACCCTGATGTGGAGATCATCCCCGTGATAGTACCTTTCATGTCATTCGAAAGAATGGAATCGATCTCCGGTGCTCTGGCAAAGGCCATCGCTGAAACGATGGATGAGGCGGAACTGCCATGGGGAAACGGGTGGTCAGTTGTAATCTCTACAGATGCAGTACATTACGGCAATGAAGACTGGGGCGGAAGCAACTATGACCGGTTCGGAGTCGATTCGGCCGGCTACAGCCAGGCCGTGCAATACGAGGAAGAGATAATGAACACCATGCTTGCTGGAGAGCTTACACCCGAAAAAATCAAGGCATTCAGTTCATGCACGGTCATGGAAGACGACTTCCGCCAGTATAAGTGGACATGGTGCGGAAGATATGCAGTGCCGCTGGGATTGCTTACGGCATACCGGATTTCGGAAATGGAGCAGAATCCCCTGACAGGAACAGCGGTGGGGTATTCGACAAGCATTGCAGGCACTCCGATCCCGGTTCAGGACCTTGGAATGGGACTTACGGCCCCGGCAAAGCTGACCCACTGGGTGGGATATGCTGCAGTGGGCTACCGGTAAAGGCAGCAATTTCATGAGAGGGATGAAACAGGTTTCGGTATTCTGGTTCAGACGCGACCTGCGTATTGAGGATAATGCAGGGCTGTACCATGCCCTCAGTTCGGGCTGGCCGGTGCTGCCCGTATTTATCTTCGATACCGACATCCTCGGCAAACTTGATGAGAGAGCTGACCGCCGGGTGACATTCATAATCGCCGCCCTGCAGGAGCTGAACAGGAAACTTGCCGATACCGGATCAGCCCTGAAAATATACCACGCTACTCCCCGGGATGCATTTCTAAGGATACTTGATGAATATGAGGTAAAGGCACTGTATGCCAACACTGACTATGAACCGTATGCGGCATCCCGCGACTCCGCAATCGGCTCCCTGCTGCAGTCAAAGGGGTTACCCTCCCATTTTTTCAAAGACCAGGTGATCTTTGAGAAGAAGGAAATAACAAAATATGACGGAACTCCTTATACGGTGTTCACTCCCTACTCCCGCGCCTGGAAAAGAGAGCTGACAGTAAACAATATAAGACGCTTCCCGTCGGAGACGCTTGCAGCCAGCTTCGTAAAAATGGCCCCGGAAGTGGTTAGTGCACCTGAAGAGATTCCGGCACCCGAAGACCTTGGTTTTGTGTCAACCCCTGCTGTATCTCCAGTTCCTGTAATCAATACTGATATTATAAGGAACTACCACCTCACACGGGACCTCCCCTCAATTGAGGGAACTACGAGGCTCGGAGTGCATCTCCGGTTCGGAACCGTAAGCATACGCCGCCTGGCAGCGACCGCGGTGGAGCTGAACGAGACATGGCTCAACGAGCTGATATGGAGGGAGTTCTTCATGGCAATCCTGTGGAACTTTCCGTATGTCACCGACAATTCTTTCAGACGAAAATATGATGAAATCACCTGGCGCAACAACGAGGAAGAATTTGAAAGGTGGTGCGCAGGAATGACAGGATACCCTCTTGTGGATGCAGGCATGCGCGAGCTCAACGCCACCGGGTTCATGCACAACAGGGTGAGGATGATTACCGCCAGTTTCCTGGCCAAACACCTCCTTGTCGACTGGCGCTGGGGAGAGGCATATTTTGCCCGGAAGCTGCTTGATTACGAGCTTTCATCAAACAACGGCAACTGGCAGTGGGCGGCAGGAACGGGATGTGACTCGGCACCCTACTTCAGAGTCTTCAACCCTGCTGAACAGACCCGGAAATTTGACCCGGAAATGAAATATATCCGCAAATGGGTTCCTGAACTGAACACTTTCTCATACCCGAAACCAATTGTTGACCACGCCATGGCAAGGAAAAGGGCGCTGGAGACCTATGCCGCCGGACTGGGCCGGACAGCCTGACAATTACAGGGATTTTCCTGTCCGTATTCCATTTTAATTATATTTGGACAGAAGCGCTACTGAAAAAAGATGATTCTGTTCACCAAAACAAGGTCCCTGTTTAATCCGGCTATGTACCAGGGATGGGGCAAAACAAGGAAATACTTCGAAGGCTGGTACTTCAAGGTGGTAAATGCGGATGAAACCGCCGCCTTCGCCTTCATTCCGGGCATTTCGATGAATGAATCAGGTGACAGGCAAGCATTTATACAGGTTCTCAACGGCAAAAAAAAGACAGCTGAATTTTACCCTTTTGATGCATCAGATTTTGTACCGTCACCCAGGGACTTCACAGTAGCTGTCGCCGGCAATTTCTTTTCCGCCAGCCGGATGAAGCTTGATCTCCCTTCGGTCAAAGGTGAACTTACATTTACTGACTCCAAAGACTGGCCTAATCCCTGGTACTCACCAGGGATAATGGGTCCATATACCTTTGCACCTTTCATGGAGTGCAATCATGGCATTGTCAGCCTTGATCATTTCATCTCAGGTTCTCTGGCCATTGACGGTGAAACAACTGACTTCACAGGTGGCAGAGGCTATATTGAAAAGGACTGGGGGCACTCTTTTCCTTCCGCATATATCTGGATGCAGTCAAACCACTTCAACACCCCGGGCATCTCACTCAAGGCTTCTGTTGCCCGCATCCCCTGGCTTACAGGCAATTTCACAGGGTTCATATCCGGTCTCCTCCTTGACAACCGCCTTTACAGCTTCACCGAATACGGCGGAGGACGGCTGGCCAACATTGAGGTAAGCGCTTCCCGGGTAGAAATGGAATTCAGGAACAGGACTCACATCCTTAACCTGACTGCACCTACCGGCACGGCAACACCACTGGCCTCACCGGTTAATGGCTTTATGCGAGGAAGAATTGAAGAGAGCATGACATCTGTAATCAGCCTGACCCTTTCTGAAAGGGCCACCGGCCGCATTGTTTTCACCGGGGAGGGAAGAAACGGATCAATCGAAGTATCCGGTGACACAAAGACACTTATGCCCAAATGACATCCGCCGCGATCCTCCTGTTGCTGTAAAACATCTGTCATATTACCTGTTTTTGGATATATTTGCGGCTGCTTAAATTATTCAACAACATCTTATGATTCAGCACCATAAAACAGCCATTCTTTCCCTGATACTTTCAGCCTTTCTCTCGTTAGTCCTCAGTGCACAGGAGACTGATCCCGGGTCCTCCGCATATACGAGGGATGATGCCGTAAAAGTGTTCATCGACTGCAGCAGCTGTGACATGAACTATACCCGTCAGGAGATCCCCTGGGTGAATTATGTGAGGGATGTCAGGGAAGCTCAGGTCTACGTGCTTGTCACAAGACAAAACTCAGGCAACGGCGGTGACCTTTTCACATATACATTTCACGGGATGGATCTTTATGCAGGCATGGACGATACCCTTACCTATACCAGTAATCCTTACGAAACTTCCACCGAGATCAGGGAGCGGCGCACCACAATCCTGAAGGCAGGTCTGCTCAGATTCGCCGGCAGGACACCACTTATCCACGAGATTGAAATCACCAGCGGCAGTGCAATTGAACAGGAAGTGGTAACTGACAAATGGAGAAACTGGGTGTTCGAGATCTCGACAAACCCGGAATACTCCTCAGAAGAGACATACAAGAGACTGAATATCAGAAACTCACTGAGAGTCACGAAGATTACCCCTGACATCAAGTTTGAGATCGACTTTGACCAGAGCTATACAAGGCAGAGATTCATCGAGGAGGATCTTGACACAACCTACCTGAGAAGTTTTGAAAGAGTTGAAAACCTGTTCGTAATGAGCCTGGGCGATCACTGGTCTGCCGGGATAATCTGGAATATCAACACCTCCACCTCTGAAAACTATGACCTGAATACTTCAGTCATGCCCTCAATCGAGTATGATTTGTATCCCTATGCTGAGGCTACCCACCGCCAGCTGAGGTTCCTGTACAGCATCGGTTATCAGTTCAATGATTATACAGATACAACCATTTACAACAAGATGAGGGATAATCTCCTAGGACAGCAGCTCCGGGTGGCGTACCAGGTTCAGAAGAAGTGGGGTTCCATTTACTTTTCGCTCAGGGGGCTGAATTACTTTCACGATTTTTCAAAGCACATGATTGCTTCAGATCTGTTCACAAGGGTCAGGCTGTTCAAGGGGCTCTCTCTCACCCTGAACCTTGAGGCTGCAAGAATCAATGACCAGCTGAACCTGAGGAAAGGAGAGCTTTCGGAAGCCGAAAGACTGCTCAGGCTCAGGGAGCAGGCGACAGGTTATCAGTTCCAGGCAGGTATAGGGTTAAGCTACACCTTCGGTTCTATTTACAATAACATCGTCAACCCGAGATTCGGAAACTGACCCTTTAATAGTGAAGCCGGGCATCCTTTCTGTACCGGTTCAACGGTTGTTTTACTATCTTTGAAAACAGCCGGAGCAACAGCATCTCTGCTGTCAATGCTCTGTTAACCTGCACGTTATGACCAGCAAGAGTGTACTTTTCTTCAGAACTTCAACCGGAAATATAATCGCTGTCGAAACTGACAGAAAACTGTCAACGGATGATACCGCAAGGCTGTCATGGCTCTTCGGCGATGCCTCTATCGTTGAAAATGAAACTGTTAACGGTACATTCATCGGGCCACGCAGGGAGATGATAACTCCATGGAGCACCAACGCCGTGGAAATAACACAGAATATGGCAGTGGAAGGCATATCCAGGATCGAGGAGTATATTCCTGCCGAAGGTGAGAATCCCACCCATGACCCTATGCTGCAGCGTGTTTATCACGCACTTGACCAGGATATTTTCACGGTACACCATGAGCCCGAACCGGTAAGGGAGATTGATGACATCGCCTCATATAATCAGCAGGAAGGTCTTGCCCTCAGCACGGAGGAAATAGAGTACCTCAAAACCCTGAGCCGGAACCTGGGGCGCAGGCTGACAGACAGCGAGGTCTTCGGCTTCTCACAGGTAAATTCCGAACATTGCCGGCACAAGATATTCAACGGCACATTCGTGATTGACGGAAAGGAACAGGAATCATCGCTTTTCGCACTGATAAAGCGAACAACAAGGGAAAATCCGAATCACGTGGTCTCTGCCTACCGTGATAACTGCGCGTTCCTCGACGGGCCGGTGGCAGAACAGTTCGCCCCGGCGAGCCAGGACAAGCCTGATTTCTTCACTGTAAAGCCTTTTGAGTCAGTACTGACACTTAAGGCCGAGACGCATAACTTCCCGACGACAGTCGAGCCCTTCAACGGTGCATCCACCGGTACCGGGGGAGAGATACGTGACCGCATCGCCGGAGGCAAAGGTTCCATGCCCATTGCCGGCACCGCCGTATACATGACCTCCTACCCCAGGCCTGACGGTCCGCGCGAGTGGGAAAAATTCTCAGAACCCCGCAAATGGCTTTACCAGACTCCGGAAGAGATACTCATCAAGGCATCCAACGGCGCCAGCGACTTTGGCAACAAGTTCGGGCAGCCGCTCATCTGCGGCTCGGTGCTGACATTCGAGTATTTAACTGACCTGAAGCGCTACGGGTTTGACAAGGTGATAATGCTTGCCGGCGGTATCGGCCTTGGCAAAAAGAGTGACAGCACCAAGGATACCCCCGAAAAAGGTGACCTGATCGTCTTGCTTGGAGGCGACAATTACAGGATTGGCATGGGCGGCGGGGCCGTCTCATCTGTTGATACCGGAGCCTACGACAGTGCAATAGAACTGAATGCCGTTCAGCGTGCCAACCCCGAGATGCAGAAGAGAGTGTACAATGCACTCAGGGCCATGGCTGAAAGTGACCGCAATCCTGTGATCTCGCTGCATGACCATGGCGCCGGCGGCCACCTTAACTGCCTCTCCGAACTGGTGGAAGCCACGGGAGGTACCATTGACATAGGCAAACTGCCGGTGGGTGACCCCACTCTCTCCTCGAGGGAAATAATAGGGAATGAATCACAGGAGCGGATGGGGCTCGTAATACGAAGCAGTGACGTTGAACAGCTCACCTCAGTTGCCAGGCGCGAGCGTGCTCCGGTTTATGTCATCGGGGAAGTGACCGGTGACCACCAGTTCACCTTCTGTAACCCTGCCAGCGGGGACAAACCTATTGACCTGCAGCTTGCCGACTTCTTCGGGAATCCGCCGCGGACTGTAATGAATGACAGTGCAGTAAAGAGCCCCGCGTCTGATATTGACTATGACCCGTCAGAACCGGCGGCCTGTCTTGATGCCGTCCTTCAGCTTGAAGAGGTGGCATGCAAGGACTGGCTGACAAACAAGGCAGACCGGTCGGTGACAGGGAGGATAGCGATGCAGCAGTGCGCGGGGGAACTGCAACTGCCACTGAATAATCTTGGCGCCATCACCCTTGACTATCGCGGCAAAAGCGGCATGGCTACCGCCCTGGGGCATGCCCCTGCCGCCGGCCTTGTCAGCGCCCCGGCCGGCTCCGTGCTGTCAATCGCCGAGGCACTCACAAATATCGTCTGGGCTCCGCTACCTGACGGGCTGAAGAGCGTGTCGCTCTCCGCAAACTGGATGTGGCCCTGCAAAAACCCCGGAGAGGATGCCAGGCTTTATGAAGCGGTTCAGGCTGCAAGTGACTTTGCGGTTGCCCTGGGTATTAATATACCCACCGGCAAGGACAGCCTGTCGATGACTCAGAAATATCCTGACGGCACCGTGTACAGCCCCGGAACGGTGATAATTACCGCAGCAGCAGAAGTTGAAGATGTAAGGAAAATTGTCGGCCCGGTCATAAGGAATGATGACTCGACAACACTCTTCTGGATTGACATGAGCGGCATGAGGCACGAACTGGGAGGTTCTGCTCTCTGCCAGACACTTGGCAGAACCGGAAGCAAGGCTCCCGGTGTTGAAGATCCTGAGTACTTTGCAGCAGCATTCGAGACCCTTCAACAAATGATAAAGGCAGGCAAAGTGATTGCCGGACATGACATCTCCGCCGGGGGAATGATAGTCACTCTCCTTGAGATGTGCTTCGCCAATACCGAAGGAGGGGTAGCAGTGAACCTGACTGAGATCGGCGAACCTGACACTGTCAGGCTCCTCTTCAGCCAGAACCCCGGAGTTATAATCCAGGTGGAGGACGAGGGAGAAACAGAGGAGTACCTTTACGGGAGAGGCATCCGTTTCGCCTCAATCGGGCATCCTGTGAAGGAGAGAAAACTGTTCGCAGCAAACGGCGATAAAAACCATGTTTTTGACATTGACCGCTGCCGTAATCTCTGGTACAGGAGCTCTTACCTTCTTGACAGGAAGCAGAGCGGCCAGGCACATGCTTCGGAGAGGTATGAAAACCACGGCACAAAGGCACTCCGTTTTGAACTTAAGGATTTCACCGGCAGCTTCAGCTCCCTTGGGATCTCCCCTGACAGGAAGCCATCCACCGGCATAAAGGCCGCTATAATAAGGGAGAAGGGGGTCAACGGTGACCGTGAGATGGCATATGCACTATGGCTGGCGGGGTTTGACGTCAGGGATGTGCATATGACTGACCTCATCACGGGACGTGAAACCCTGGAAGATCTGAATATGATCGTTTTTGTCGGAGGATTTTCAAACTCTGACGTGCTTGGCTCAGCAAAAGGATGGGCAGGAGCTTTCCGTTACAATGAGAAAGCCCGGATCGCCCTTGAGAATTTCTACAGGAGAGACGACACACTCTCACTTGGCGTCTGCAACGGCTGCCAGCTTATGGCAGAGCTCGGGCTCATTGTGCCCGAACACAGCCAGATGCCGCGTCTGGAACACAATGCCTCACGCAAGTTTGAATCGGACTTCCTGGGGGTGAAATTAACTGAGGGAAAATCTGTGATGTTCAGCGGCCTCGAAGGGATGGAGCTGGGAATATGGGTGGCCCACGGTGAGGGAAAATTCATCCTCCCCTACCCGGAGGAAAAGTATAACATCGTCATGAAATACAGCCGCAGCCACTATCCTGCCAATCCCAACGGCTCAATGTACGATGTGGCGGGGATATGTTCGGCCGACGGCCGGCACCTTGCCATGATGCCTCACCTGGAGCGGGCCTTCTTTCCGTGGCAATGTGCTTACTACCCGGCTGAAAGGCGCAATGATGACATAACACCATGGATGCTGGCATTCGTGAATGCCAGGAAATGGGTTGAGGAAAAGATCAAATGATTGCACCGGCCGCCTGAGCGGAGCGGATGCGTTGCTAGTTTACCTTGGGCTTCAGTATTACCGAGTTGATCAGGGTATGCTTGTCAGAAATGACCTGTGAAAGATCAGATGCATGAGCAATTACTTTGTCACTTATCACCTGTATCGGGTATTCTCCTGCCTGTGAGAAATAGACAGACCCCATATGTGTGTCAGCCCTGTACCAGTGTCCGTTAATGCCCTTTTCTGCCATCTCCATATGGTCACCCACAGGTTTCTTTTCCAGCTTGGTTTCACCGGCGGTTATTATTACATTGTCCTCAAAATGCATACTTGTTGAGTCAATTGTAATTAACGAAAGCCATACATCATACCGACCAGGCTTGTCAACCTTTAACAGCCATTCTGCAGTATTGTACTGAGGTTTGTTCTCAAGCTGTATCAGATCTGCTTCTGCTATGAGCAAAACGACACCTTCATTCGTTCCCCGGGTACCAATGTTCTTAACCTGCTCATTCAGGCCTGAATTATTGCCATCATGTTTGCAGGAGTAAAGGCTGAACAGCTCCGCCAGGGCGAATATTCCGATTGTCCTTAATAATCCTTTCATTCTCCGGCTTAAATGTTATGCATAAAACAACAAAAACTGTTCCAGAGTTCAGTTTAAAATAACGGGGGCAAAGTAAAATTAAAAAAATGACATTTGAACCTCCAAACAATCAAATAATTGCAACAGGCTCAAAAAATTATCACCCGTTGCTTGAGGCTTTTGCGGTACGCTTCACCGTTCTCTTCCCTGATTTGGATTCAGCAGGTTTAGGCAGCGCTGAAGCCACCAGTTCGGCAACATCACTGACCCTTGTTTTAGTTGCACTGGCGAACGTCTTTTTGCACAGCGGGCATGCAGTTATCAGTTCATCCGGGGACGGGAGGGTGAGTGTCCTGGCAGCATCGGCAGCAATCAGCGCCCGTTTGCCTGACGAAAGGGTAAGGTTCCCAAGGCTTCCCCCGCAGCATAGTGACATATTTCCTTCCTGTGATGACTGCTGAAGCTCAGCCACGTAGCTTATTACAGCCCTCGGTTCATCATAGATGCCGGAACCACGACCCAGTTCACAAGGATCATGGTACACTACCTTCCTGTGAAGATAACCCAGACGGAGAGATCCTTCCTCAATCAGGAGGTTGATGAACTCCGTATGGTGCATTACCCTGGCTTCCAGGTAATAGCTCTCCCTGAATACCTTGAAGCATATGGGGCATGAAGTGACAAGAATCTGCGCCCCTGACTTCCATATTATGTCAGAATTGTGATTGATCAGTTCGCGTGCCTCACGGTCCCTCCCTGCAAGCATCAGAGGCCTTCCGCAACACACTCCGCCCTTTTCATCCATGAACCGGTACCTCACGCCTGCACTCTCCATGATCTTTTTCATGGCTGCAATCACAGAAGGGGTCAGGTGGGTCATGCATCCTGCAAAGAACAGTACATCAGCCTTTTCCGGCTCCTCCCTTTCAAGGTAACTGTATGACTGGGTGGCAGTCTTCTCAATAGTGCTCCTTTTCCTGGATATGGCATATCTCTCAGGCAGCTTCATTTTCCTGTCTGTCCTCTCCCCCTGTCGGCGCTCAATAAGTCTCATCGGACCAAGCTCAATACCCACGGGACATACCTCCTCACACCTGCCACACATTAGGCAGTTGGCAGTTATTGCAGAAATATCCCGGTCATTCCTCAGCCCCTTGACGAAGTAAGCCGACTGGATGTCATGGATCCCTGCCGCGTAGCTCATCTGGCAGACGCTGATACAAACACCGCACGATGAACAGGCGTGTGTCTGCACTTCGGTATATGATGAGTGCCTGTCGCCTGTTGTTATACCAGAATTGCGCATGAATATAAGAAGGAGCTCAACCGGGATATGAAAGTATCTTGATACCGGAAGAAGTAAAAAGAAGGTCCCCAGTGAAATCGAATAGAGCCACCAGAACCACGGTGCAATCCCGGCAGCGGGAAGGAAGGATGCCAGTGCGCTGCCGAGGTTGCCTGTCAGGAAGCTGCCGCTGCCATGAGCGCCGCATGTGAAGCTCTCCGCGAGCAGCCTCGACGGGAATATCAGCCACAGGCTAAGAAGGGCAATACGGTCAGTCCATGTATGTTTCGTTGTCTTCTTCATTCCCATCATGCCGGGTATGAACCTCTTTATGACTGCAAGGAGAAGGCCGGAGAGGATGAAAGCAAGCAGGAGGTCCATCCAGAACCCGTATATGCGCGCCAGCCCTTCGGCGCCGTGATCCGGATTGAACCAGCGGAAGAAAATGGCATGCGAGGGTGGGTTTAGATGCCTCTCGCCGAAAAGGTCCGCCTCAATGGTGCCGAAGACTATCAGCAGGAACCATCCGAAAGCAAGGCTCATATGCATATAACCAAGCACGGGATTCTTTCTGAAAACCTTCCGGTGCAGCAGACTCTCCATGAAAATCTCCCTCAGGCTGTCCATGAACGGCTTTCCGAAGAATCCCCTTTGCAGCCGCAGCTTGTCTGAACGCGACAGGTTGCGGAACCAGACTGTGCTCCGCACCACACTGTATATCAGTATGAAATACAGGCCAATATTGAAGGGTATCGTGAAGAGTTCAGAGTTCATTCCTGTCCAGTTTCCTGATTGCTTCGGCGGCGATAGCCACCACATTCCGGGTATTGACACCGCGTGGGCATACGAGCAGGCACTTGCCGCAGAGCATACAGCGAGTCACCTCCTCGCGGAGAGGTTCGATCTCTCCCCTCCTGATATAGGTGTTCATCCTCCTCAGATTGAATGATGTATGCTGACCCGCCGTACATGTTGCAGTACAGCCGCCACAGGCAAAGCACAGGCTGAAGCTGGGTTCCATCAGGGTGATAAATTCCCTTACCTTCCTGTCGGAAGTGTCATAGTCAATCAGTCTGCTGCGATTGACTACGAAACCAAACCTGTTTGCCTCCTTCACACTCATCGTCCGTTGAGGTATCTTACTGTTTCCGCCACAGCCGCCCTGGCATGTGATATTGTGTCGGTAATATTCATGGGAGCAGTGCAGGTGCCTGCATAAAACACACCCTTTATGCCGCTCAGATTGTTTCCGTAATGGTGATCAGCCGTCTCGAAAAACCTGTTTATGCCAGTCTTCATTCCTGACACCACAGCAAGTTTTATCCCCTGCTCAGCCATCTCCATCCCCACCATCAGTACCATGATGTCAAGCTCCATCCTGAGCGGCCGTCCCGCCAGGGTATCCTCCACCTTGATTACCAGCCTGTTGTTTATATTGACCGACGCTTCGGACACCTTGCCCCTTATGAAATTGACATTGTGAAACTCCTGGGCTTCGCGGTAGAGCTCCTCGTAATACGGACCGTACATGCGCATATCCATGTAAAAGCAGAATACCTCGGAGGCCGGGAGCATCTTTCTTATTTCAATCGCCTGCTTGACAGCCGTTACGCAGCATACCTTTGAGCAGTGATTGTTGCTGACCTTCTCATCACGTGAGCCGACGCAGTGGATAAGCCCGATGCGCGACGGGACTGTTCCGTCTGCCTTCAGCACCCGGTTCAGGTTGAACATCGTCTCCAGGTCTGCCGAGGTGATTACGTTGTCATAAATACCGTAACCGTATTCCTCCTTCCGATGGGCATCGAAAAGGTCAAATCCTGTTGACACTATAACCGCATCGGCTGTCTCCTCGGTACCCCCGGAGAGGCTCACGGATACACCTCCGGCGTGGTGCCTGATCTTTTCAACAGTGGTCCTGGTAATGATGCTGATATTGCGGTGCTCAATCCTTTTCCTGAGATAGCTCTTCACCTCTTCTGCCGGTCTGCGGTCAGGGAAAAGGGCATGCCACTGCAGAAGGTGACCTCCCGGTTCATCACCCTTTTCTACAAGGGTAACTCTGTATCCCATCTCGGCAAGAGTGCCGGCTGCTTCCATGCCGGCAACACCTCCTCCGGCAACAACAATATGTAACGGTGTGTTTTTCATTCGTTTATCAGGCTGACGGGTTCAGGTAACCTTGTTCCGTCCTTCGCGAGAAATCTTTCTGCCGGATCAGCCTTGATACCCATCCTGCGGAGAAGGGGCATCGACTGCACGTTGTGGTACTGCAAACCCATCTCCCACGGGTTATATCCCAGGACCAGTCCGGCCACCTCTTCGTAAGTAAGGACCGGGATCCCCTGCCCTTCCCTGCCGTATGTGATGCCGTCAATTTCCCTGATCGTATACTGCCAGCGGTCCATGAACATTGTGCATCCCGGGCAGTTGGCAATTATCATATCAGGCTGGTACGGTTCCATGGACTCGAATTTCTTTCGCGAAGCGAAGAGCGAATACCCCCTGTTAGCCTGGACAAGGTACTGTCTGAAGCCGAAACCGCAGCAGTGCCGACGCTCGGGATAGTCAATAATGTCACCTCCCCACGCCTCAACCATTCCGACCAGCACATGAGGGAACTCTGCACCTCCGACACCGTGCTTCGGAAACATCTTCGCGTAGTGGCATCCTATGTGCTCAACCACCTTCAGCGGCTTGCCGGTACTTATGTCAACCAGGTTGTACTTCGCCTTGCGCGCAATCTCATCCCTGAACTTGTAAATTATGTCACTTGTGTGCGAGATAGACTCCGGAACCTCGAATGTACGGCCGGTGGCCTTGTACAGGTCCTCGCGGGTACGCTCCAGGGTTTCGGGGAAATGCTTCCAGGTCTCTAATATCTCCGTATAAATACCAAAGGAAGTGACACAGGAGATGGCTATGTTCCTGTAGCCGGCTTCAGTTGCCAGTGCAAAGTGCCTGGCCACGACTGTCTGTATCGTTTCAAACGGGACCACGTCACCGTGATATCCTATACCTGTGCATGTTGTATGCCTGGGATCCTCGAAGACATCCTTGCCGAGATCATCACGCATAATTTTCAGGAAATACTGTTCCGATCCGGCGAAGAAGGTCTGCCGTATGCATGACCTGACATAAAAGAAATGATCGTCAGGAATCTCTTTCTGGTACTCAGCCCAGATCCTCTTCTTACCTTCCAGTTTCATACACATCCCTCCTTACATCCTCAGGTTCACACTGGTGGCATCCGCTGTCAGCCGTGACAACATGCCTGAAATATTCAAAATCACGCCCTTCCTTCTTAAACTCCATACCCATCTCTTCTGCCTTCTTCTCCGAGGCTTCCTCAATAGCGTCATAAAGCTCCTGTCCGCCTGTCACCTCGAATATGCTCTTCAGCTCATCGAGTACGTCGTCCGCTATACGCCGTGTAGGACCCTCCCTGCCGTTCAGTTCGCCGCCGAGGCGTGCGAGTGAATCATCAAGATGATTGTAATAGTGTTCCCATGCCGGACCCTGCTCAGGATGGGTTTTGGGATCGACATCGTAGGAGACCACACAGTATCCGTGTTTGAGGACGTTATCTCCGACGGTACGCTTGATTGCAAACTGTTGCCTTCCCTTTTCCGATGCAGTGAAATATCCCAGTTCCTGTGAGAGCTTGCGGAGTGCCATGATGACCATCCCCGGGGTGTTGCCCCTTGGGCAGCGGGTCTTGCAGCTCATGCACTGGCCGCAGTACCAGATGGTCTCACTCTTCAGCAATTCCCTGATAATATCATTGTTACGGGTCTGAACCAGGTCCACAACCCGGCGGGGGTCATAGTTGTAATATTCAGCTGCAGGGCATATGCCGGTACATATTCCGCAGTTCATGCAGGCCTTCAGTCCTTCTTCAAAACGCACGTCCTGCATCAGCCTTGAATAGAGATCTTCCATAAGTTCTTTTGTGGTCCTTTTGGGGAAGTTCAAAATTAGCAAGGACTTATAAGGCAGGGAACAGGATTTTAGCCCATTTTTTCTTAGTATTTATACTTAGGCAGCAGGCAAGAGGCAAGAGGCAGTAGTGTTGGCAGTAGTGAAGCCTAGTGCCGACCGGGCAGCAACGCGTCAAGGACACCGTAATTGACCCGGCAGTTCTCAATGCGAAGATTGTCAGTGAGCTGCATAAGGGCGGCATATGCATCATCCGGCGACGGAGCCGGGGCGGTGCCTTTCCAGTAATCAATTATCTGCTGATAACCATCCGGCACCGTCACATTCATGATCCCGCTTTCCGAGTCAATCTTCTTGAGCGTCCACCATGCCCAACCGATGCTGTCTGCCTCAAAAAGCTGAACAGCTGACCGGTACCATTCATTGTTGTTCTCACCTGACTCACCCATCCACAACGGCACATTGTGCTCATTCCTGATATCGAGGAACTGCTGTATTGTCTCAACAGTTGCCGGGCTCCAGTACTTGTGGAAACTGTAAACCATGTTGCTGTCCCACGGCGGGGTCAGGCCGCTGAAGTCGGTGGCAAAATGATTGCCCTCAATGAAGATTATGTGATTTGTGTCAACCTGCCGTATTGCCCCGGTTATTTCAACCATAAGATCCCGCAATGCCTTATTGCCCTCAAGCGGGAAATTGGTTTCATTTATCAGGTCATAACCTCCGATCCATGGCTCATCTCGGTAACGTTCAGCAAGCCTGTACCAGAGGGCAACAGTTTTCTGTTTGTTTAGCTCACTCTCCCACAGCTTTGGTTTTGTGGTGTCCACATCCGCAATGGGAATGTCATTGCCCTGCCCTCCGGGAGCAGCATGAAGATCAAGTATCAGGTACATTTCATTCGCGGAGCACCATGAGAGGAGCGAATCAGTCATCGCAAAACCTATCTCCCTCCAGGTGAGCTCCCCTTCAATTGGTTCCTCCCACACCGGTGGTGTAAATAGGTTGTAATGCATAGGAAGCCTGACAGAGTTGAATCCCCAGGCTTTCAGGGAGTCAATATCCCTTCGTGTGACCATATTTTCCAGCCAGGCATTATAGAATTCAGCACACCTCTCTTCGCCCGTCAGGGCAGTTATCCTTGACATTATATCATACTGTGCAGGCGCCACACCCGAGAGCTTAAGCATGTACGGCTCCTGCAGCATCCAGCCTCCCAGGCCGATCCCCCTGAGCAGAACAGTCTCACCGTTACCGTCAACAATTTGCCGGCCATCGGTCCTTAGAAACCGGGGTGTCTCCTGCCTGCATGATATCAGCATGCCGGCCACAGCAACAACAATCATGATTTTTTTCATAATGGCAGTATTAAATCCTGTTTCCAATGTAATTAAATTATCTGAATGGATAACTTTATTCCCAAAGCATTACTGATGAAAAAACAAGTATCAATTCTGTTACTGTCAGCAATCACAGCCGTCTTCACAATTATTACTTCCTGCCGGAATGAATCAGTAATCACCCTGCGGTCATTGCTCCGCGAGATGGCTTCCGAAGAAACCCTGACGCGCTTTCCGTCGCCGTCGTACAGGCTGGTTCAGTTCAGCTCCTATGACAGGCTGTCAGTGCACCCTGACAGTTCCGGATGGTTTGCCAATAATGATTACACCCAGTTCATCAGGGAGGAAACCAACGGCGGAAGGCGTGAGTTCGTCATGCTTGACACCGGGGGACCCGGTGCGATAGTCCGGTGGTGGATGACATTCGGCAATGCAAATGCATTGAATTCATACATAAGGGTATACATTGACGGCCAGGCAGAGCCTGCAATCGAGGGTATGGCTCCGCAACTGGTAGGTGAAGGGGTCCTGGCCCCGGCACCCCTGAGCACCTCTGTCTCCCCGCTGACAGAACCGCAGCGCCGCGGATACAACCTGTACCTGCCTGTCCCCTTCTCAGAGAGCTGCAAGATCACACTGGAGAATGATTCAGTGATAATTTCGCCTGAAAGACGAACACCTTCTATCTATTACAACATTGATGCACGGCTTTATGAAGAAGGAACAAGGGTCATGTCAGCAAGGAGCGGAATGTTCCGCGAAGACACTCTTGCCATTGCAGAGTGTGCATCAGCCCTTCCCGTACGGAGCACCGGCAATGTGAATGATCAGATGAAAAGAACACTTGACGGAACGGTTGCCCCTGGAAGCGCGCTTTCAGTCTCCGTCGCTGAGGGGAGACTCGCAGTATGCGGTTTATCCCTCCGGCTGTCTGCCCCGGATACGGCTGCCACCCTGAAAGGTGCTGTGATCAGACTCTTCTTCGACGGGCAGCAAACGGCTGAGGTCCCGGCCGGCAACTTCTTCGGTACGGGGTATTCACACAACAGCTACAACACCCGCTTTACCGGGGCGGACCCTGATGGCACCCTCAGGTCCTCATGGCTGATGCCCTTCCGCGACAGCTGCAGGATTGGCCTCTTCAACAACACTGACGATACATTGACCGTCAGTGCGACGGTTTCCCTTGTTCCGTATGAATGGAACGACAACTCCATGCATTTCGGGGTTTCCTTCAGGGAATACACTGGATTTGAAACTGCCGGATCAGAACATACCGGGGGAACAGGGCTCCACTCCGATATCACCATTGCTGATCTTAAAGGCAAGGGCCTGTATGCGGGTGATGCAATGGTTGTATTCAACACGGCCGATGCCTGGTGGGGCGAGGGGGATGAAAAGATTTACGTTGACGGAGAGCTGTTCCCCTCCTCCTTCGGAACGGGGACAGAAGATTATTTCGGCTATGCGTGGTGCAGGCCGGAGCCGTTTGACCATCCGCTCATTGCACAGCCGGCAGGTAACGGAAACTTTCACCAGGGGATGAGCGTGAACATGAGATACAGAATCCTGGATGCAATTCCGTTCACAGAATCACTGAAGGCTGACATTGAAATGTGGCACTGGGTCAAAACGACAATCGATTTTTCCGCAACTGCATACTACTATACGGTCCCTGATCCCTTCCTGCCTCCTGCCCGCGGACGGTAGCGCAGCCATATTCCCGTGACAGTGAAAACAAGCAGTGAAAGGCCGGTGAAAGAGGTATATATAAGCTTGAAGACTTCCCCGTCAATTCCGAGGATATGGTCAATGAATGACATGTCATGGATGTCCTCCACCAGGTCTGACCTCCTGTTCTCGATCGATAACACCCTGCCGGTGGCGCCGTCAAGCTGAATGCCGTGATAGTGGTGTGCAAACACGAACTTCACCATCCCCTTGTCTGGCCTTATGTCGATCCGGTCAAGCTCCTCGCTTAATCCCGTCCTCCCTGTCTCCCGGAGGGTCCGTATCGCTATCGCGTTAAGCGAATCAAGAGGAAGCCATTGAGAAAGATCAGTGGTGGTACCTGTATATGAGACCGGATGCAGATAGCCGTTACTGTTCTTCTTCCATCCGAGGAGAATGCCTGAAACGGCTACAATGAACAGGGCAACAGAGAGAAAAGATGCGGTTATGCGGTGGATCTTCCTGATCATCCTCGTCGTATTTCCGTTACCCTTTCCCCCTGTTGACACAGCCATTTTTTCCTTGTTTTTCAAGAAGCGCAAAGAAAGCATTATCGCTCCGGGTTAAAATTCAGGACCGGCCACAGCCATCTTTCAGTAACCGTTCCTGTGGTGCTTTCCGTCATCGTGCCGGCCGAAAGAGTGACAGTGTAAGTCCCGGGTCGGGCCCTCATCGTATTCCAGAAGATCTTCCCGATACCCGGCTGAGTCTTTATTTTCCTCTCAAACACCTGCTTCCCGGAGCCGTCTTTGACCGTAACAACTGCCTCTTCCTTCATGGCACCTGACATATAATACCATATCTCAAGCCCGTTTGGTTCATTCGGGGTGTTGAGATGATTGCTTCCGGTCATCTGATAATTGCCCCAGGTGGCCTGCTGTGAGAAGTTCATCTGTGGTTTGGGCTCAATGGCGAAAAGGTGAATAGGTTTCTGCAGTATCTCAGGTGAGATCTGCTGTAAAGGCGAAATATCAGTGATCCATGCAGCCCTTCCGTAAGTGCCGACAATAAGGTCGTTCTCACGGGGATGCACCATAAGGTCACGTACAACCACGGGGGGCATGTTACCCCTCATCGGTTCCCAGTTGCCTCCACCGTTGAGCGAGACCCAGACACCGTTGTCATTGCCTGCAAAAAGAAGATCCGGATTGCGGCGGTCCTCAATCACTACATTGACCGGGTAATCAGGAAGCCCGTTCGTTATCTTCTTCCACGTGGCGCCAAAATCATCTGTCACGTACACATGCGGATCCATCACGTCATTTGTGTACCCCGACTTTGCCACATAGGCTGTAGCCATGTCAAAGGACGAGGGAAAGACCCTGCTTACCCACATTTTCTCCGGGGCGCCGGCGGTGGCAAGCGCTGCTGTTACATCCTTCCATGTGTGCCCGTGGTCAGTTGTGACCTGGACGTGGCCGTCATCAGTGCCTGCCCATATGATCCCTGCCTTTACGGGTGACTCTGCCAGGGTGGTGATTGTGCAATACCTTATGTGACCCTTGCCGTGAATTTTATCCGGATCATTGTCAGTGAGGTCAGGACTTATCTCCTCCCAGTTTTCACCCCGGTCAAGTGAGCGGAGCACCATCTGGGCACCGGTGTATATTATTGAACTGTTATGCGGAGAAAGGGCAAGCGGAGTGGTCCATGTGAAACGGTAGAAAGGCTGTCCTTCCGCAGCTTTCGGCGTTACCGGCACTCTTTCACCGGTGGCCTGGTCAACCCTGTGATGAGACCCGAACTGGGTTGTATAATAAATATACCTGTTTGATTCAGGATCAACCTTTGAGTACATCCCGTCCCACATGCCGGTGATTACCCAGTCGGCAGGGGTAACGGAGCCTGACCATCCGTTTGAAGGTGCCTTCCATGTCTCATGGTCCTGCAGTCCGATGTAAATATTGTAGGGAGTCTCCATGTCAGCTTCCACATGGTATACTTCGCCAAGGGGGATTTGATAATAATGGTTCATTGTCAGCCCTCCGTCCCAGGTGGCATAAATGCCGCCGTCAGAGCCAAGCATCATGTGACGGGGATCCCTGGGATCAATCCAGAACACCCTGTTGTCACCGAAATTGGACTGGAAACGGTCCTGTCTCCGGCCGAGCGGCCATGTTTTTCCGCCGTCAAGGGTATAGAACATGCCAACGCCGACAACGTATATCCTGTCCGGGTCAACCGGGTCAATGTTTATCCTGTTGAAGCTGTATGCGGCCTTACCGCTGACATCATTGGTTTCCGGGTCATTGATCCTCTTCCATTTCTTCCCGCCGTCGCGGGTGATATAGACCTCTCCTCCTATCAGGTTGTCAAATGAGTGGTCAGTGAATTCGTCAAATGGAACAGGGGCATCCGGGTCAACGCCCGGTTTGACGTTCAGGTTCTGGACCACTGCCACCAGGATGTCAGGGTTTGCCCTGTGAATATCCAGGCCAATTCTTCCCAGCGGCCCTTCCGGCAATCCCCCGGAAAGCACCTTCCAGGTCCTGCCGCCGTCAATACTCTTGTAAATCCGGCTTTTCTCGCCTCCCGGTTCATAGGTCCATGCCGTGCGGACCTTCTCATAGGTGGCGGCGTAGAGGATATCGGGGTTCACCGGGTTGACAACGAGGTCTATAACCCCGGTTTTGTCATCGATAAAGAGAACCTTATCCCAGCTTTTGCCTCCGTTTGTGGTCTTGAAAACACCCCTTTCCGGGTTGTCTGACCACAGGCTCCCCATGGCAGCCACCCATACTGTCTGGGGATCACGCGGATGGATAACCACACGGGCAATATGGCGTGATTCCTTCAGACCCATATTCTTCCAGTTGCCACCGGCGTCAGTCGATTTCCAGACACCGTTGCCGTAGTACGATGACCTGGCGTTGAATGCATCACCGGTGCCAACCCATACGACCTCAGGATCTGACGGTGCAACTGCAATGTCGCCAACGGCGCTGGTGCCGAACCCGTCAGAAATGCATTCAAATGTGGTTCCGTTGTTGACTGTCTTCCACACTCCCCCGCTGCGTGGACCGACATACCAGGTGTATCTGTGCTTTTCACCGGGATTCTCGGGAACAGCCACGGCGCCTACCCAGGCGCTGATGCGGAATGCACCGAGATTCCGATACGTAAAGGCATCATACCCGCCTGGAAGGGACTGCTGGGCCTTCAGTGACGCGGGCAGCAGCCCGGTCACACAAAAAATGAAAATCCTGAGGAGAAATTTGCTGGCAATATGCATAACAATCTTAAGATCTGATTTATAGGTCTCTGAATAAATTTAATATGTGTCGCTTTTGATAATGCCGTCTACCGGAAAAATGGGGTTTTCACCACCTGTTCCATCTTATTTTGTCCTTTTCATTGATGGGATTTGCATCAAGCACGAACATGCCCCGTCCGTGAGTGGCAATGATTATCATATTGTCACGGGGATGAACCTGCAGGTCATGAACATAGGCGAACGGAAGATCACCCAGGACATCCCAGCGTGCACCACTGTCCTTACTGATGTAAACCGAAGCATCCGTTCCCACGTACAGTATATCCTTTTTAACAGGATCTTCCCTTATTACATTTACGGGGCCCACCGGTATATTACCTGATATGTCAGTCCATGTGTCGCCGAAGTCAGTCGATTTCCACACGTAAACCTGAAAATCATCATCGCGCCTGCCGGTCTGGGTCATATATACAGTGCCGAGATCATATTTTGACGCCACAATGCGCGATACCCAACGAACCGGAACATTCTTCGGCTTGAGTTCTGTCCATACCTTCCCGCCGTCCTTTGTCCGCCATATCCTGCCGTCATCAGTCCCGGCATAAAGCAGCCCGGCTCTCAGAGGAGACTCGTCAAGTGTCTGGATGGTCTGGTAACTGATGTCACCCTGCTTCTTCGGGTCATTGAATGTAAGGTCAGGGCTGATGAACTCCCATGTGTTACCCTTGTCACGAGACATCATCACATACTGCATGCCGTGATAGACTATATCCTGGTTATGCGGCGAGAGCAGAGTCGGAGCCACCCACTGGCCTCTCAGTCTCGGTTCATCAGCATATCTTACGGGAAGAAGATCCTTGCGGCTGGCGGGGTAGTTGTCAACCTCTGCCCTTGCAAGTGCACCGTAGAAGGTGCTTGAATATACCGTGTTGTTGTCACGCGGATCCACAGCATGGGAACTCCCTTCCGCGCCCAGGGTATTTGTGAATTCAACAGGTGCTACCCTGTCGCGTCCGCGCGAAAGGTCAACACCTCCGTAGAAGCTGTGATGATCCTGTATCGAACCGAATACCCTGAAGGGTGTGCTGAAATCATAGGCAATATTGTAGAACTGTGCAAGGGGAAGCACATCGATCGGATACTTCCAGGTGGCACCCTTGTCATAGGATATTGTCAGGCCGCCGTCCTGGACATTAAGAAGATAATTGGGATTGTTCGGGTCAATCCAGAGCCCGTGATGGTCAGAATGAGGGCCGCGAAGCACGGAGAATGTGGCGCCGCCGTCAACCGACTTGTGCAACTGTATTCCGAGTGTGTAAATTGTATTTTCATCCTTCGGGTCAACCCTGATCTGGCCAAAAACCCAGCCGTAGGTCCCGGAGTGACGCTCCATGTAAACCTTGGTCTCCTCGGTGAGCCCGCTGACCTGCTTCCATGATGTCCCGGCATTGTCGGAACGGTAGACGGTAGCCCCCTTGATCACATCCTGCTTCTGGCGCCCGTATGAATCCATTTCACCCGGTTTCGCCGTATAGGCTATTTCATAGTTATCGAGAAGAAGGTAAAGCACATCCGGATTCGAAAGGGAAACGTCAATGCCGATACGTCCGCGGTACTGGGCGGCAGGCAGACCGGTGTTGATCTCCTTCCATGTTTTGCCGGCATCGGTCGACTTCCATACTCCGCAATTCCTGGTGTCGGCAAAGGTGCGCGGGTCATTCCACTTCAGCCTCATCCGCTCCCATGTGGTTGCATAGATCGTGTTGGGATCGCGGGGATCAAGGACAATGTCAAAAACACCGGTATTCTGGTTTACATTGAGAATCTTTGTCCAGCTCTTGCCGCCGTCAACTGTCTTATACAGTCCTCTTTCCTCATTGGGCGTCCACTCGTGACCCGGAGAAGCTACATATACTATATCTGTGTTTTCGGGGTGTACCCTTATTCTTCCGATTGTATGGGTGTTTTCCAGTCCCATAAGACTCCAGGTCTTGCCTCCGTCAGTTGTCTTGAACACTCCGCAACCGGCATTCGAGCTCCTGAAGATGTTGGCTTCACCGGTCCCCACCCAAACTACTTCCGGATTTTTCGGGTCAATTGCAATGTCTCCGATAGAGGCTGTCGGCATCTCATCAAATACCGGCTCGAAGGTGGTACCCTCGTTGACCGACTTCCATACACCACCGGTGGCTGAACCTACCCATATTATATATTGTCCGCCCCTGGGCGAAATGGCTTCCACATCGGTGCACCTGCCGCTGATATTTGTTGGGCCGATATACTGCCAGTGCATATCCTTATAAGGTGAAGAAGCTATCATATCAGCCTGGGCGCTGAACATTTTTACACGCTCTGTGCCCTTCAATACGGGCTGCTTTGCCTGGGAGAGGACATGTACCGGCATCGCTGCAATCAGCAATACACACAGCAAAGTCCGGATAACTGCAGAAGCTCTCTTTGTCATGGTTGTAAGTTTAGGTTAGTATTCGTTTAAGTGTACCTTTTACACTTCAAGGGTTAAAAAAAATGCTCACATTGCCTGCTAAATATATAACAATTTGGTGCCCGGGATGTATAACTTTTAGCAGACATAACGATTTTTAACATTTTTTTCGATAATGTACAGAATCCGGTTATGTTTCCCGGATGACCTGCAGTGGTCAGCAGGCCGGGCGTATTCTGTTAACGGGCTATATCGCAGACAGAGGCGTATCTCCAGGCCTTCATCATCAGCCGCAGGACTACCAGTGCCTGTGAAGCAAGGAAAAAGAGGAAGACAGTTATGCCTCTGTCAGGTGTTGCTGACGCGGTAAACCAGAAAATAGCTGCTGCAACCAGGATATTTATAACGGTAACGGCAAGGACGGTACCATACGAAAGCCAGAATTTTTCCCTGAGGGCCCTGAAGCCTGCGCCAAGTGCCCTGAAAACCTTCGGTGAACCCGTTGCAGCCAACCATCTCCTGGATGCGTCGGCGACAAAGAGCCATACCGGCATTCCGAGAGCCCAGATTGCCCAGAAGATATAGATAGTATTGCCGGCAGGAACCTGCGCGCCTGAAAGTACTGTGATCAGAATGGCAGGTACTCCGATCAAAAGCAGTGTATATCCTCCTATTATAAGCATCATAAGGAGGGCTATCTTAAGGAACGGCATAAAATTGTCTGCAGATGCCTTCAGGAATTCTGAAATCCTGATCCCGCCCCATGCAATGGTAAACCTTCTGAAAAGCCCGCCAGCAAAAAAAGTCATAAGGAAAAACCCGGCCGTACCGGCAAGCACGGTTCCTGCTGAGGCAGCAGCCATAAGAGAGCCGAACGGCTTTCCCATATCGCCGGCAATCCCGAGGTCAAATCCGTCACTGAGCCTGGAGACAGCCATGCTGTTGCCAAAAATGCCGTTAAGGAAAGACTTGAGCGGAAAACCGACAGCCAGTGTAAGGACAAGGGTAGTCACCCATACCACGAGTATCAGTTTGTATGACGAGACCGCCGTGGCGGCTCCATTGGCAATTGTCTTGAGAATACGCATCTCCCGGGAAATTAAAGGGTGAAAATTGAAACCATCATCTGCACCAGCATCAGGAACTTGTTGAGCATGCGCCTGGTAACCGCGCGGTCAGGCTCCTGCGTCCATGAGTTGTTGAGCCGGTTGACGTCCATATCGATCTTGTCATACGGATCCAGTTTTGCCCAGACCGCCCTGCCGGCGCGGGTGTACTCGAAATCCCTGTAACGGGCTTTGCCATCCCATTTCTCAAGGACCTCTTCCCCGTTGTCAAACCCGATCAGTACCTCCACCGGCAGCATCACATCCCCCAGTCGCTCAAGACTAACCCGGGAGAGATACAGCGTATCGCTTCCCCTGTCACTGCGGGTGTATGACACAGAGTCCCCGTCTACAAGACCGGAGTAACTCCTGATACGGTTTCCTGTTACTCCGGATACCCGGTAATCGCATATCCCGTTTCCGTAAAGAACCTGGTCAAAGAACCAGTTCATGTTCTCACCGAACATGTCGCCGTGTTCGCTTTTCACAACATCATTAACCACGGTTACAAAATCGCGCCCCGAAGGGTGGCGGAAAGCCCAGCGACGGTAATACTCCCTGAACACATTATCCATTGTCGCCGTACCGATAATGCCTTCCAGCGTTTGAAGCCACGTGGCCGCCTTGCTGTATGACATCATCCCGTAGGTGCCATGGGGGTACATCCACGACGGGAGATCATTGGTCGCTACGTTACGGCTGGATGAAGTGATATAGCCCAGCCTTCCCTGGTCTGCATCGGAGATCCTGAGGAACGGAAGCTTGAGCAACCCGTATCCGTCACCGTAGTAATGATCTACAATCCGCTGCTCCCAATAGGAATTGACACCCTCGTCGAGCCATGGCTCCTCGAACTCGTTGCTTGCGAGGATCCCCATGAAATAGGCATGGCCGAATTCATGGATTGTCACCATCTCAGCCATCCTCATGAATGAGGGAACCACCCCTCCCCCTGATGAGGTGAAAATTGTTGTGTACTCCATGCCGCCGGAACCTGAACCAGAGAGGGGCGGATCAACAAAGGTGAGATGCGGCCATGGATAGGGCCCTACCCTTTCTTCGAAATACTCAAGAGCATGCATGACAGCCCCGAACTGGTTTTCAGCCTTTGAGAGCCCTTCTTTTGTCGTCAGCAGTGTAATGTCAACATCCTTCCATTTTCTTGTGAGAACCTTGTAGCCAGGCCAGGCAGTCCATGCAAAATCAACAATATCCTCTGCCCTCCATGTAACCTTTTTGAGGCTGTCGCCAAGGCTGGTCTCCTCAACCAGCATCCCTCCCGAACCTGTCACATAATCTGAAGGCAAAGTCACCGTGACATTATAAACCGAATGGTTTGAATAGAACTCTGAATTGGGATGAAACTGGTGACAGTTCCAGCCGTCTGTCTCACGCTGACGCATCCCGGCAGTTTCGTAAACTCCGAACTTCGGGAACCACTGCGCCACAAAATGAAAATCACCGCTGTAACCGGTCCTTACTATTGGTGACGGTAACCTGGAAATAAAGGTGACATCCAGGAACAGAGTGTCTCCGGCTGCCACCGGCTCAGGCAAAACAACCCGGAGTACTGTTTTGTCATTCTCATTGCCGTCATCCGGAGAGACATAGCTCATGTTTCCTGTCAGGTCAAGGCCGCTTTGATCCTTCATACCGGTGATCTTCACCCAGCCCCAACCGTCATCCCCTGCTGCTGACCACCGTCCCCCGGATGCAAACGTGCTCTTGTTGCTGCTGAAGGCGTTGAGATACATATGCATCATAACCTCTCCTACTGGCATGGAGGAGTTGTTCATCCACCATGCGGTCATGCCCCCGGTAACCGTATGCTTTTCCGGGTCAAGGGTCACGCTGATATCGTAACCTGTAAGCCTGTCACTAAGAGGAATGTCTACAACTTTCTGTGCACCTGCCGTATATGTCAGAAGGCACATGATCACCGGGAGGATTATTCTCATCGTTGTGTTAATATCGAATAAACCGCTAAAATTAACCCATAGTTTCCTCTCTTTATTAACTTTGCACATATTTCTTTTTTTGTGCAATGACAAGAAGGGGAACCCGCGATATGATAGTGGATGTCGCAGCCGGATTATTTGCCACAGCAGGGCTGCGAAGGACCACAATGGAGTCTATTGCTTCTGCTGCAGGCCGCGGAAGGCGTACTGTCTATATGTATTTCAGGAACAAGGCCGAGATCTATGACGCCGTTGTTGAAATGGAGATAAGGCGGATCACCGCACCACTGAAAGACATTGTGACTTCAGAAGATGCAGTTGAGGTACTCCTTCAGCGTTACGGTGAGGAGAGGGCTCTGCGGCTGGTTGACCTGATCAGGAGGAATCCCCTCCTGATGAAGGATTTTGCCCAGGGGCACAGCCGTATTGAACGGCTCCGGGATAAGCTCCATAAAGCCGAACTGCAGATACTTACGCCTTTATTTGCGAAGCAGGTCACTGTCACCGGAGATTCAGCCAAGGGATCTCCGGAAGATTATGCCTCGCTGTTTATTGACATGCTCAGGGGGCATGACCGTCAGTTAACGAAGACGGACGGCCTTGGAGAGGCCATCCGTCTTGCATCATTATCGGCACTGATAATCAGCTCAGCGCACGGTATTTCTTCATGATATCACCTGAGTTCATCATAAAATCTATGTACTGTGCCCGGGTATACGGAAGCTTGTTGTCCGACTTTTTCATGGAAAGCTTCCCGCGGAAACTGTCGATAGCCGCATAGTCGTGGCCATCCATCCATTTCTCGATCTCTTCATTCATCGATTTCACCACCTCCACACCGTTCCTGTAGAGAGTGCTGACAACCTGAACGGCATCCGCCCCGGCAAGGAGCACTTTTATGACGTCGTTGGCAGAGTATACCCCGGTTGAAGTGCAAACCGATGCCCCGACATTGCCATGAAGCATTCCCGTAAACCTTAACGGGAGCCTGTTATCCTCGCTGCTGCTGAGGTTGTACGGCATTGTATGTGTCTCTGAGAAGATGTCAATATCAGGTTGCAGGAGCCTGTTGAAGACCACCACTGCATCGGCGCCGGCCCTGTCAAGCTCTGCAATAAATCTGAGCGTGTTGGTATAATACGGAGTAAGCTTGACAGCCACCGGGATCTTCACTGCAGCCTTCACCTTGCGCAGTGTCTCAACCTGTTTCTTTTCTATTGTTGCACGGTCGTCACCCGACTCATCAGGAAGCGAGTAGAAGTTCAGCTCAAGCCCGTCCACACCTGTGTCAGCCGCCTTGGCGGCGTACTCAACCCATACTTCGTCACTTACTGCATTGAGGCTGGCAAACAAAGGTACTGATACGGCCTCCCTGGCCTTCCTGAGGTTCAGCAGATAGTCATCAGGCGACTCAGGAACAGCCTGGGAGTTGGGGAAGAGAGTCACCTGCTCTGCGTGCCTGTGCTCATACTCAGTCCTGAGCTCAAAGAGTTCAAGATTTTCAAGTTCGACCTGCTCTTCAAAGAGAGATTTGTATACAATGGCTCCAATGCCGGCCTCTTCCAGTTTGCGCAGCTTGTGGATGTCAGTCACCAGGTTGCTGGCACCTGCGATAATCGGGCTCTTAAGTTCGAGTCCCATGTACTTTGTTCTCAGATCTGCCATGACGTTTTATTTTTTATGTATAACAACAGGTTAAACAAAATGTTCGGCAGCCGGAGTGACAAAAAAACGGCCGGGAGTGCCGGCCGCTGATCGTGATTTTAAGCAGATCTTATTTTGCCTGTGTGAATTCTCCTTTAGTTACCCAGTGAACTACCTCATCAGAGAGCGGTTTTACTGCCGGCTTGAAGAATCCGACCAGTTTTCCGTTTTCGTCGATTATGTATTTCTGAAAATTCCATGACACCTCTGAATCAAGCACCCCGTTTGCGGCCTTGCTTGTCAGCCACCTGTAGAGAGGATGCATGTCATTACCCTTGACCGATATCTTTGACATCATGGGGAAAGTCACCCCGTATTTGCTGTCGCAGAACTCCTTTATCTCAGCGTTGCTTCCCGGCTCCTGGTTCATGAAGTTGTTTGCCGGAAAGCCGATTATAACTACCTTGTTCTTATAAGCCTTGTTAAGCAGTTCGAGGTCCTTGTACTGTGGGGTATTACCGCATTTAGAGGCGGTGTTGACTATCATTACCTTTTTGCCTTTGAGGTCGGCAAAATTGAACTGCTGTCCGTCGATTGTCTCAACCGTAAAGTCGTAGAACGATTTCTGTGACATTGCGGGTGCTATTACAAGTGCCATTATTGCGGCGATTGATAACAGTCTCTTTTTCATTTTATAATTTGTTTAATTACCATATTAACAAACCTGGTGCCAAATGGTTTTTGTCCCCTTAATAAAACTGTCCGGGAGTTCGAATATACGAAAATCTTTCTATTTTTGCATCGCCATTTCGGGGTATAGCGCAGCCCGGTTAGCGCATCTGGTTTGGGACCAGAGGGCCGTGTGTTCGAATCACACTACCCCGACACAAGAAAAAGCCCGGCCCGCCTTCAAGGCGGGAACGGGCTTTAATTTTTCCGAGCGGCGAAAGCTTGCCTTCGCGAGCGAATAATCACTTCCGGCTGTTGCCCGCACCGCGGGTCCCGAAGAGTCTCCCCACTACCATCCAGGCATTTGTCTGTAAGAAATATTGTATACTTTATTATCTTATTTATTTAACATTCTGTTTATTCATATCCCTCATACTCCACCTATTACATATTTTATGTTCATTTTTTATATTTATTTATTGAACATTATTATATCCGGTTTGTTCATATCATTGTAACCAACAAAATAAAATGAAATGAAAAAAATAAGTCTATTCTTAGTTGCTGCCATTTTCTCAATTGGCGCTTTCAGCCAGCAGAAGGATATTGTTGATATTGCTGCCGGATCTGATGACCATACGACGTTAGTTGCTGCCGTAAAGGCTGCCGACCTGGTGACAACCCTTAAAAGTGCAGGTCCGTTTACTGTATTTGCACCGACAAATGACGCATTTGACAAACTCCCCGAAGGGACAGTTGCAAACCTGCTCAAACCGGAGAACAAGGCTCAGCTTGCCAAAATCCTTACTTACCATGTGGTCAGCGGCAACCTGGATGCAACCTCAGTACTTGATGCGATCAAAAAAGGTGATGGCAAGGCCGTCCTGACAACCGTAAGCGGAGGCAAACTGACTGCTTCACTTGACAGGGGTAAGGTCAAATTAACCGATGAATCAGGAAATTCTGCATTTGTCACTGTTACAGACCTCAAGGGCTCCAACGGAGTAATTCATGTCATTGACGGTGTAGTTCTTCCAAGGTAATCTTAATCATCCCATACCATTGAAAAAAGCTCTCTGTCAAAGCAAAGGGCTTTTTTCTTTCATACAACAGACAATCAGTAAAAGCTCTGAAATATATTTATACTTGTAAAAAGATAAAATGGAAAACTCACAAAACCTAAGGTCACTTGGTCATACCGGTATAATGGTGACCCCAATAGGACTTGGTTGCTGGCAGTTCAGCAAACAAAAGAATATGGCGGGGAAATTCTGGCCTGCCCTTGAAGACAGTCAGATTGAAAAAATCGTGTCACTCTCTCTCGCCGGCGGTCTAAACTGGTTTGATACTGCCGAAGTCTATGGCGACGGGGAATCTGAGAAAGCCCTCTCCACGGCTTTGAGGGCCTCCCGAAGGAATCCCGGAGAAGTTGTGGTGGCAACCAAATGGTGGCCGGCATTTCGCTTTGCGTCCAACATAGTGAAAACAATTGACCAGCGAATTAAACAGCTGGATCCTTATCCTATTGACCTCTATCAGGTGCACCAGCCATGGAGCTTTTCACGGGAAACAGCTGAAATGGCACAGATGGCTGAACTTCTTGACCGAAAACTCATCAAAGCCGTGGGCGTCAGCAATTTCAATGCAAGGAAGATGGAAAATGCCTGGAAAACCCTTCAGAAATCGAACATACCTCTTGCTTCAAACCAGGTGAGATACAACCTCCTCGACCGAAGGATAGAATCAAACGGAGTGATGGACCTGGCAAAAAAGCTTGGTGTTACAATAATCGCATATTCGCCTCTCGCCCAGGGACTGGTCACCGGGAAATTTCATGATAATCCTGAACTGCTTAAAAACATAGGCTTCAGGAGATACAATCCCCAGTTCAGTCGGGAAGGGCTTGAAAGAAGCAAGCCGGTGGTTGACCTTGTGAAGGAACTTGCCGCCAGGTATAATGTTACACCATCACAGGTTGCACTTAACTGGATTATCAGGTATCATGGCGACACAGTAGTAGCCATACCGGGTGCAACAAAGGAATCCCATGTGACTGAAAACTGCGGAACGATGTCATTCAGCCTGTCTGCTGAGGACATGGCAAGGCTGGATAAAGCCTCCGCCATTTTCAAATGAGATGAATTGAGTATGCACAAATCGCCGGATTTGGTATAGATTTGGACCAGCAGTCACCAACGACCCCTGAAAAATGGAAACATCAATGATATTTGAACGGTTCTGGAATCGCTATTCTTCTGAGAATCCCGATGCGAAACGGATCTATGATCTGTTTTCCGCCAGAGGCGAAAAGGTTGTTCACGACCACATCGCACTCCGGACATTCAACGATCCCAGGATGAATATTGACGTCATCTCACGGATATTTACAGATAACGGTTATGAGGCCCGCGGGAACTACGAATTCATGGTAAAAAAACTCCGGGGAATGCATTTTGAACATAAAACTGACCCGTCAGCCCCCAAGGTCTTCATCAGTGAACTGCTCCTGGATCAGTTCAGTGAATACCTGCAGGAGACCGTCCGGGATTACCTGAACCGGCCCGGCGAAACTGTGTATAATGATCCGGACCTGGTTTACGGTGGAAGCATCTGGGGGAAAATATCATTTGACACGTACAACCGGCTGCGCCGGGAATCGGAATATGCGGCATGGCTGCTCGTTTACGGCTACAGGGCAAACCATTTTGCTGTTAAAGTCAATGAGCTGAAGGGATTTTCAGCTTTGCAGCAGGTCAATGAGTTTATTAAAGGGAACGGTTATAAGATGACAACCGTGGGAGGAGAAATCTACGGGACACCCGGGGAATTGCTTGAGCAGTCGGCTACAATGGCTGAGATAAAGCCGGTTGAATTTGCTGACGGTATATATGAAATACCCTCCTGCTTCTATGAGTTTACCCTGAGGTATAACCAGCCCGACGGGAAACAGTATCCGGGCTTTATAGCTGCCAACGCCGACAAAATATTCGAAAGTACTGACTTTTACAGCAGGCAGGCTGACATGATGTAGCCTGCTATTTTATAAGGTATAGCCGGTTGTCCTCAACCTTGTACATCATAGGGGCAATCAGCAGTTTCGGGTATCGCGCCGACAGGCGCTTCGATTCGCTTATTACAAAATCAATCTCATTTCCGATCTCAAACAAAGGTGCATAATTCATGAAGTGCTCCTCTGCCTGCCCTTCAGTCCATCCTGCATTTTCAACCAGCCCCTTGATAAACTGCTCCCTCCGCGATGCCAGGCCAACCATTCCGCAGTTATTGTGCGCAATAAGTGCGATGTGCTTCACCTGCCCCACACCAATTGCATAAGAAACCTTAAACTCACTGAAGCGCAGATTGGCTCCTCCTGACCGGATTATGTATGCAAAGTTGTCAGGAATGTGAAGATGCTTTCGGTTATCCATGCACATGCCGACAAGGATATGCGCCCTGTCATACCTGTCAAACGGTCTCTTCAGGTTGTGATATTCAAGCAGCAGCCCGACAGGTGTCTCCCGGTATTCCGGAAATATATCGTCCGGGGTTGAAATCTCTGCCAGTCTGTACATTTGAATCAGGACTCTATTGGGCTATCGGATGATCCAAATATAATACAAGGGAAACGTGATTGATCTCGGCCTATTACGAAATGTTGACTATCACTTTCCCTTTCGAATGGCCCTGAACAAGATATTTCATCGCATTGGCTGAGTTTTCCAAGGTGTACTGCCGGTCAATCACTGGCTTAATTTTCCCCTGCACCACAAGGTTTACGAGGAATTCCAGGTCTGCTTTATTCGGTTTGGCAGCGAGGAACTTCATCTTCCTTGATCCCAGTGACAGGAACCTGCCGAAGACCAGTGATTTGAATATCTGTGACAGGCCGCCGCCAACCATGACGTATGTTCCGTGGTCTGCAAGAACTTTTCTGTAGGCAGCCAGAGGGTAATTACCGCCTATGGCCAGTATGATGTCAAACCGGCGACCCGATTCCGTGAATTTCTTTCTTGTATAATCGATGACCTCATCTGCTCCGAGGGATAATGTCTGCTGGATGTTCCCCGTTCCGCATACTCCTGTCACTTCACACCCGAAATACTTTGCCAGTTGCACGGCAAACGTTCCCACTCCCCCGGCACTTCCAACGATCAGTACCCTCTTGCCTTTTTGCACACCACCCTTTTCACGGAGTGCCTGAAGAGCAGTCACAGCTGCCATAGGTAATGCCGCGGCTTCGCTGAATGATATCCCTCCGGGTTTACGTATCAGAAAACTTTCAGGAGCAGTAACATATTCGGCGAGTCCGCCGAAACCGTAACCGGCAAGATCACCGAGTACCTCATCGCCCGGGATGAACTCTCTTATATTCTTACCGACTGATTCCACCCGGCCGGCGACATCTGCTCCAAAAATTTTCCGTTTGGGAATCAGTCCCATCTTCATCGAACGGTAGTCGGCAGCATTCAAAGAGACAGCTTGAACCCTGATGAGAACCTCATCATCACCCGGGACCGGTTTATCAATCTCAGTGTAGACCAGTCTGTCAGGATGAGCTTGCTTATTGTATACAACTGCTTTCATACTGCAAATTACGTTTTTCCCTCCAACAATCTATTAATAATGAACCTTATTCATACCTCAACGCCTCGGCCGGATTTCGGTTCGCTATCATGTAATAGTTTATCGCAGCAACCAGGGCTACAGTCAGTAATATTGCAAGACTGCACAATGCAAAAAGCCACCAGTAAAGTGGCACTTTCTCAGCAAAATTCTGCATCCATTTGTTTACGGTAAACCATACTCCGATCAGACCGGCAAGGACAGAGGGTATGGCAACATATTCCAGCCCGAGAATGAAGATCTTCAGGATATTTGACATCGTGGCGCCGTTTATCTTTCTTATTGCAAGCTCTTTCCGGTGTCGCGTTGCCTCGTTTGTTGTATAACCCAGCAACCCGATAAAAGTGATTAGCAGAATGATGAAATTACCGGCCATCAATGCGTTCCGGAAACCCTTTTGTGTATTGTAATTATTCTGAAGTTCCTCATCCAGGCTTCTGACTGTGGCATCTTTCTGTGGCATTCCAATATTCATCACATCAGCGATCTTCTTTTTAAGGCCGGCCTCTGACCCGGTCCCGGCCTTCACCAGTATGAAAAATGAGGAAGCAGGACGGTCAATCTTCCTCTGCACAAACTTCTCTTCAGGAAGGTAGAAAAACACAGAAGGCCTCGTGTCGGGATCAGCCATTGAATTTATTATGAAATCCGGGAAAACACCGCGTATGGTTGTTGAGCCATGTTCGGTTATCTCAAGCTGTTTCCCGACAACCCCGTCAGTCCAGCCGTTGTTCATTTTAAGCAACTCAGCCCCTTTTTCACTTATAACAACATCATTTACCGCAGCATTCTCAGCAGAGAAATTCAAGCCCTCCGATACCCTGATACCAAGGATTGACAGGAAATTCCCATCGGCCTGGTAAAAATCAGCAATATTGAACATTTCCCTCTGTCCGTCAGGCGATCTCACGTTGTTACCCGATGCCCCCTCTGTGGGAAGACAGGAACCCAGTCCTACCGTTTCCACCTCAGGCAACGACCTGATTTCATTCAGTACTGCAGAAATCTTATTCCCCTCCATGCCTTCCGTGGAGCCAAAATATACCCCCTCAGTATTGTAACCGTGGTCTGCATCCTTCATCCTGCTGAACTGGATCGCTACAATGACCATCAGTGTGAGAATAAATGACGAACCTGCGAACTGGATAGCAAGCAGTGCCAGCTTCCACCGGCTGCCCTTAAGCTTGTACGACCGGAAAACGGTTGCCACAGGGATACGCGAAAAAAATCTTCCCGGCAGATATCCGGTTACAATCACAAGCAACGAGACTATGACAAGCAGGGGCCAGATGACGTATGGATTCAGCACGGCGCGGATACTGTGTTGAAGCTGAGATTCAACTGCCGTCTTCAGTGCTGCAATCATGAGGACGGCAAGGGTTACTGAGATGAGGAAAAGGATAAAGGTCTCGATGAAAATCATCTGCTGCAGTCTCCCCGGCTGAGCACCGAATGTCTTGTGTATGGCTGAAGACCTGGCCCTGTTTACAAGTGCGCTTAGTGTCAGCAGGATATAATTCATGAGCGATACAAAAAGTACTGCCAGGGCTATTGTACTGAGGATGATGGTCATATCCTTAACATTATCCGCATAGATTTTCCGGACAGGCAGGAATGTATATTTCAGGATCATCCCCCCTTCCTGCTCTTCACGCTTTACTATATCCTGATGCACCTCCTGCATCTTCCTTACAGCCGGAGAAAGGCTCTCAGGAATGACCCCGGGGGCCAGCCTGACGCAGGTATAGTACCTGTCATTGCCCAGCCAGTTAGATGTTCCGTCCCATGTAAAATTCCCGGTAGAGACCATCGATATGAGAAGGTCATATTTATAATTCGTATTCTCAGGCAGATCTTCAAACACACCTGCAATTGTCAGGTTCTTGCCGGGGTATTTCTTTAAGGTAATCACCTTCCCTGTAACATCTCCGCCGATTGCATCAGCAATTTTTTCAGAAACCATGCACAACATTGGTGTCTTTAAGATCTCTCCGGGGTTACCGCTTAAAACAGGACGGTGAAGAACATCAAAAACGAATTCGTCGGCCAGGGAGACTTCCGCCTCGTAACTGTTCAGGTTTTCAGTATAGAAAATATTTTTGCCGATCGAATTCAGACGGCAGGCCTGTTCTATACCCGGAACCTCGGCCTTCAGACCCGGGCCTATGGCACCGCTGACCCGCGGGTAGCTCATCAGTTTTTCTGATGACTTGTCAGGTCTGAAGTTCTCATGAACAACATATATGCGCCCTGCATCAGGATAAAAACTGTCATAACTGTGGTAATAAAACACTTCTGCAAGGAGAAGGATACCGAATGCCAGTCCTGCAGCCAGTGAAATGATACGGGTAACTGTGTGTTCTCCCTTTCGGAACAGGGGACGAAATGCCAGTCTGAATAAATTCATGGGTAACTATTTGTACAGGTTTCTATCGGAAGAGACCTGTATTTCCCCGAAGTGCTGCATTTCAGAATGAATTCAAAAAAACAATGCCTGACCTGATTGATTCCCGACATTACGCTCCCGGCGATTACGGCCTTGTAGCCTGAAAGAGGCTGACCTCACTCATAGGCAACACATGAACAACCTCACCGAGACCGGCAATAGAAATAATAATGGAACTTCAGATGTTTGCCCTGTCAGCTTCGCAGGATCTTGTCCATCTTCCGGCCCTTTGCCAGTTCATCCACCAGCTTGTCAAGGTACCTGACCTTCCTGATCAGCGGATCTTCGATTTCCTCCACGCGGTACCCGCATATTACGCCTGTGATGAGATGTGATCTGGGATTAAGTTTGGCCTCGCTGAAGAATGCTTCAAAGGTTGCACCAGCCTCTATCAGCTCCTGCAGTTTCCTGTCATCAAATCCAGTAAGCCATTCTATGACCTGGTGCAGTTCTTCCCTTGTTCTCCCTTTTTTCTTCACTTTTGCAACGTAAATGGGATATACGGAGGAGAAAGTCATCTTTGCTATCCGCTGATTCTGCTTGTCCATAGGATAAAAATATCAATTAATCAGGATTTGAAGAGATTTCCGGGCAATTTTCACTTTCGATTCAGCTGGGCGAGGTTTTTTCATCAGCTAACCTGTATTCCAGGATATCCCCCGGCTGACAGTCCAGGGCATTGCAGATAGCTTCGAGGGTGGAGAACCTGATAGCCTTGGCCTTACCCGTCTTCAGGATGGAAAGATTTGAAAGCGTTATGTCGACTTTTTCTGACAGCTCATTAAGCGACATCTTCCTTCTGGCCATCATCACATCCAGGTTTACAATGATCGGCATGGTTCAGACAGTTAAGTCGTTTTCATTCTGAAGTTCTACTCCTCTCTTGAAGATAGAAGCAATAACATAGAGCACTGCAGCCATTAAAATATAAGCTTTGCTGTCTATCCAGAATGAATCCAGCGCGGCGATGTCAAATCCATAATGCGGCAATCCCCGGACAGTCTGCCTGGCTATGTAACTGATTAACCCCACGGAAAGAGCAATGTAGCTGATATTTGTTATATGCAGGGATGCAAAACTACTGAACGGCTTCGACAGATCAAGCTTGCTCAACAGCTTTATCACCACATAGAACAAATATGCCTTAAGAATGGAAACAGTCAGAATAAAACTGTAAACCCCGAAATAAACCCAGATGTTAAGATTGTATATCTGACTCAGGTCGAGCTTCTGGTACAGATTTTTCACAGCCTCAGGCTTGAACAGACTGAAAATGAAATTGAATACCAGGGCACCGGCTTCAATACTCAGCCCCACAAATATTATCCAGGCAACAATCTGCAAACCTGTGAACACATAATTGTCTCTTTTTGTCATAACCGTTTGCTGTTATTATTATGGCTCAAAGATAACAACTATTTATTGTTTTGCAATAATTATTTAATCTTTTTCAAATATTTTTTATTGATTCGATCTCATTCAATAATAATGTCATACTTATTGAGAAGACCAGGCAGGCCGCCGGTGGAGAATTTCGTTTTCTTAAGCCTGTTTTTTTCAGGATCAATTGAAAAGTTGACACATGCAAGGAAATCTGTCTTCTCCAGGTTGGTTCCGTCAAAGACAGCGCCGCTCAGATCAGAGCCCGGGAATGAAGACCCGGTCAGATCACTTTCTGAGAAATCAACCCCCTTGAGCCTTGAATTACTGAAGATGGTTCGTATTATCTTCATTTTATAGAATGAGGTGTGATCAAGTGTGCAATTATCAAAACTGAATGAGACGCCAAACTCATTGCAATCCTCAAAATGAAGTCCGAGCATTTTGCAGTTTACAAACTTCACATCGCGGAAAACAGTACCTGTCAGTTTGACAAGGCTCATGTTGCAAAAACTGAATTCACAGTCCGAAAAAACAAAATCAGAAAGATTGCCCTCGGAAAAATCGCAGTCTGCGAACCGGCAATTCTCGTACTCTCCCTTTTTTAAATTGTTCGTTTTGAAGGACAGTTTTACAAATTCCTGGTCTGCAATGTAGTTCAGTTCCATATTCCCGGATTTGGATGCAAAGGAATGACTTTTATCTCATTTCATTTCAGTCAGAGGATGAGCTTTCTTTTTTCCGACAGGACAAATGCTTACGCAAAGCCCGCAAATGCGTTCATCCACTTTAAGTTTTTGCCTCGCAAGTTCTCCGCATTTTTCCCTGCACCTGAAAGCATCGAAGAACTGGTCACGATGGACATCAATATTCCAGAGCATCCCGTTTGCCGCTCCTGCAGGACATTTCTCTACGCAGAGGGTGCATTTCCCGCATCTGCTCTTCTCAACCGGAACAGCAATTTCCCCGGGGTCAGTGTCCAGGAGTATTGAAACCAGCCTGAGCCTGGGGCCGAATTTTTCGGATATTAGCAGGTCTGTTTTTCCAATCCATCCGAGGCCGGCCCTGGTGGCTACCATTTTGTGGGATAAATCATAGGAAAGAGTGTCAAGGTATTTCCTGTAACCAGGGGAGCGCAATGAAATTGTCGGAACAACAGGAAGTGATTTTATTTTCAGGGCGAGTAATTCTTCCTGTATTCTTTGAGTCAGTATGGCAAGTTCCCTGTTTATATTCTGGTAGTGTTCATAGTATTCAATTGTGGGGCCGTCAAGTAAGCCTTCGAGGATCCTGTCATCCAGTCTCCTGCCAATCGATATGCCAAACTCATAATTTGAGAACCCGGGTGGTATCAGCCCCCTGAGATCTGCAAACCCATAAATGTATTCATTCCCGGGTTTGAGATGCTTCTCAATCAGACTTGCTATCATGATGTTGTTATTATTATTTATACCTCTCCGGAACAGAATAATAATAATTGACAGAGATTCATTATTTACTGTCCGTTTCAGGCAGGAGTCTCAATCGGTTTGTGTCCCGGCGTACTTTCCCAAAATAATTTCATTGAATCCTTTAAGGTCATCGGTTGTTAAAACCTGACCATGGACATCAATTACGCAGGTAATATTATTGATTCTTTGATTTATCCAACTTATTGCATGGATCCATTTGTCCTGATCTGTCAATGACGATTCATTCATACTGGGCCTGCCATACCTGGTGAACAGATCACCCGTAAAAAGTACCTTGATTTCCGGCACATAGATCAGGATATCACTGTTGGAATGAAATTCACCGAAATATTTCATTTCAAATGTTGCATCACCACATTCAAGAACCATACTGTCCGGGAAAGTGATATCCGGAAGTTTAATACGGATATTATTCTTCAAATCGTCGTACGCCCCCCTGTATCTGACCTTCTGACTAAAACCGGCCTCCCATCCTGAACCGTATTTCAATGAGTCCCGGAACTCCTGTTCATAGTGATTAACTATATTGCTGAGCTTCATCAGCAAGCTGTCATGACTGAACATATAATCAGATAACTCCATCGGGATATTTTCATGTCCGACTACCAGTGCCTGAGGGAAAAGACTGTTACCTCTTATATGATCATGATGTCCATGAGTATTTATTATATAACAGAAATTCTTCTGTTGATTTTGATTCTCAATAAATCTTTTGTATTTCCCTGTCAGAAAAGTCGAAATTCCTGCATCAATCAGTACAATCCCTTTTGAAGTTCTTATTGCGGTTACAGCATCATAACCAAATCTTATTATGGCAGCCCTGTCATTGATTTCTGAAATTTCGATCAGCGAATCGATTCTGGCGGACTCACTATCTCTATTAGCTGTTTTATCAGTTCTGCACTCAGAAAAAGTGAGAATAATTACAAGGAATGCTATGATGGTCATTTTTTTATTCATCCCCTTCCCTTTTGGACCTGTGAACCTGATGATTTAAAATATTCATCTGTAAGTCATTTTGTTTGGCGGTGAAAGGTTTGTAATAAATTATAAATAAAACGACTGCTGATCCTAATAGTATAAATGTTGATATGTGTCCGAATGTTTTATCAGTTTCAGTGGCTGGAAGAACAAAGGGAATTATGAATGCACTTACATAATTAATCACCGTATGAAATATGATTGCCAATAGAAGGCTCCCCTTTGATTTTATATATAAAAGAGTAAACAGGAAAGACATAGCCAGAACTGACAGGCCAAAATAAATGACTGAGCCTCCGGATTGAGCTGCCCCCTCAAGCCAGAACAGCGGGATGTGCCACAATAACCAGAAAAATGCAATAATCAAACTTGAAATTGCAGGATTAAATTTCCTTAACAGTTGCGGCTGCAGAAATCCGCGCCATCCAATCTCCTCCCCAAGAGGGCCTCCCAGAAATGCAATAACAAAAAAGTAAATTACTGATTCGGTCAGCCCCGGCATCTTCCCGAATTTCAATAGCTGCGGGTCAATGAACCAGGCAATCCCGGCAGTTATTATATATACAATTATTATAAAGAGGATGGCAAACAGGTATGACCAGGCTGAGGTTCTCCAGTTAACTAAAGACTTGAGAATATTTCTGAATCCGGTTTTGCCATGGATGATTCCTGTAACAGTCAGTGCACCGATTGCAGGACCAAACGAACCCAGAAAATTAGTTGGAAATTTAAACGGAAGAAGTCCCTTGTTTGAAAGAATCATCAATAACCAGAGGGTCCAGGAATAAAGGACTGTTATAAGTATAAATGAAGCAACCGGAAAGGATTTAATTAACTTTTTCATGGTACGGTCAGATGAGTTTAATTCCCTGATAAAGACAGGATTTATAAGATAATGCTGCGGGCTGATTATGATATATCTTCAAACAGATAGTTCGACCGGTCCGGATTACTTATGTGGTTAGAATAGCTTTTTTGAATTCTCACTTGCAGAGATCAGTTTATTCAGCCTGTCAAGTCTGGTGGTCTCCTGCCTCGCGCTCATCACCCAGCGCATCCTTGTTTTCCTGTATGAGGGAGCCTGTTTCATAAAGAAGGCCCATGCATTCTCATTGGTTTTAAAGATCTCCTCCATATTGCCGTCAAAGCCTGAGATTTCATTTTCATAACTGTAAATTCCTGATTTTGATGGCTTGCGCCTTTCAAAAGCCTCAATTCCTTCCTTTTTCATCAGCCCCTTCCTGATCAGATCCTCAACTTTCTTGATGTTGACTTCACTCCATATACTGGTTGGTTTGCGCGGAGTGAACCGAATGCAATACCTTTCGCTATCTATTGACCTCCGTATACCATCGATCCATCCAAAACAGAGTGCCTGGTCAACAGACTGAGACCACCTCATATTATGCTTATCAGTTCCAACCTTATAAAAACCAACGATGATCTCGGTTTTCTTTTTATAGTTGGCTCCCAGCCATTTGCGGAATTCATCCTGGTTCCTGAAATAAATAGGTTCCATCAGATCAAATTATTTTAAGGAGTCTGAGTCAGGTCAAACCGGATTCTGACCCCGGGAATTTTACCTTCCCTAATATCTTATATGCCATTTTTAATACTTGTGGATTCAGTGACTCAGGTAAGGACCAATATCAAAGAATATTGCACCATAACCGAACGTCAACAATTTATTATTGAACATTTTACAGGCCTTGTCATTGCTTCTGATTTTAAATATCGTTTCTGATAAGTTGTCAATACTGCAAACTTTTAAAGAATCGGTTTGGTAATACAGCAAATTCATACTCACCGGGTCGATATTGCAAAGAGTGGCACCATTTGCAGAGACATCAAGTTCCTCGATCAGGTCAAAACCAGGTATCTGGTGTATTTCAATTCCGGAATCAACTCTGAGCAGGAGTTTATCCGGCCGGGAAGGGACAAAGATTGCTCCTTCATACTGCCTGTTATCTGTATATAATAAGGTCGTTGCAGTTCCATCGATCTCAAATACTTCTATTCCATTTTCTGATGAGGCACAGAAAAATCTCCCATCTTCTGATACAGTAACAAAATCAGGAATGTCATAAATTGTATTATATGAGAATGGAATTTCAAATATCTTTTCTCCTGTCAGGGCATTAAAAACCTGACATATATTGGAACCACCCTGAGCTACAAAAAACCTGTCATCACTCGTCAGGGCAGATAAACGGGTATGAATATTGCCAGGTAATGGGGAAATGATTGTCGGATTAATAAAACGACTATCAGTAAAAATCCACGTTTCTTCACCGGTCATTGCCGCAACTGTTGAATTATGTGGCGCGGTGGCAATCTTTCCACCATATGCAAAGCCCCATGGATCGCCAATAATCGAAATCGTATTTCCCTGCTGCATAGTTACGCCATCAAAAGCGACCAGACTATTATATCTACTCGTATACAGGATGTTATCCTTTCTGTTGTAGGCGTATAGTCCCCAGTTTGGCAACCCCAAAGAGGTTCCCTGGCAAAACAGACCCGACGCTGTAAATCTGTTATGATTGTTGTCATATCCGGAATTTTGCGGCCTGACCTCCAGTGTAAACCGCCGGGTTCTACCAAATAATTGAGGGACAGTAATTGTTGTGTCATGAATTCCGGAGGCAACGGTATTGTCATCAACTATAATATTAAACCGTCCGTTGGCAAATGGTTTATTCCAAAAGACACGAAGATTGTCAAGGCCCAGATTTTCAAAAGAAACAGCAGGTGCAGGCTTGGTAAAAGAGAGTCGTTTCATAAATGAATATCCGCCTTTCATCCAGAAAGTGACTTCGTAATATGCTGATCCGCACACATATCCAAAATCAACGAAATATTTCCTGGTTACATCATAAATGGTGGTATCTGAATTTTGAGTATATATTGCTTTTACGACATATTTATCTATAATACTTTCAGGAACGTCATCTTCCCAAAAGATCTCCATAAATCCTTTCTCGTTAATGCGGTATCCAAGGCTAAAAAGGTCAGGCAGATTATGAAGAATACAAATGTTCCATGACAATTCACCCAGATATCCTTCCATTCCCAGAATCTCGGCCAGACTTCCGGTACCGGATGTAAAGGCCGCAATTACAGTCAATTTATGAACTCCCTCACTTAATTGTACCGGATTGATAACAAAATTAAAAGTACTGCTCCTTATAGAAGCAAAACCTTGTCCATCCAATAACAATGCAGCCTGTATTAAATCATTTGGAGAATTAATTATCAATGAAATTACGGTGTTCTGGTACACAAATATTGTATCTGAAGGGCTTACGCCATTCAATAAAATTTCTATAGGTATATAATCCTGAGGTGGAGCCAGTTCCTCAAAATTACTGCCCGCCGGCTCATATTCACATGCCGGGGACAATACCATTATTGTTATTAGAAGTATAAAAACCGACTTATTCATTGAGAGAATTTTTGCCAGTTGGTAAAACAAGAACAACACCCCCGTAAAGTCGTAACCCATTCCAATGTGCCTTAAATTGAGTTTCTTGCCCGTCCAATTTCAATGTACCCATGAAATCGGCTTCGTAACCTGCACCTAGCGACAAGTTTAACCATTTGGTGAAACGGAATATTGCACCCATTGAGGGCTCCAGATATATACCGACTCCTTTCAACTTGCTGATTTCCTCAGCAGATTCAGAATATATATTTATCTGTTCATTGATTTCCTGATCTGAGAACAAAACCCCGGAACCTGATTGAAGATAGATAGACAAAGGTGAAAATCCTGTACTTAAATAATTCCTGTAGAACAGTCCTAAACGATACCCGTTCATTATCATATCCACAGTAAAGGAACCGGAGTAATCGGCGCGATGAAGTCGCCCTCCGGTAGTAAGGTAAGAAAAATTACTCCCAAAATGATGCCTTCCGGTAACAAAGCCCAGAGCAACCGAGTGAGTGACATAACCGGGGAAACAATCTGTTGCTTTCAGTCCATACCTGTCAAGTATGAATTGCTGCTGGCTTCTTACATCATCTAACTTATAGGTGCCATAACCTATGGAATAATCAAGTGACCACCCCTGGGTGTATGTGATTGTGGGGCAGTACAAGAGCAGGATAACAAGCAATTTTTTCATCCGGGTTACTTAACGCACGGCCTCGTCAGTCCTATTGGAAAACTCCCCGCCACCAACACCCGCACTGCATCAAAATGAACCAAAGAGACAAACAGACCGATTCAACCTCTAAGTTATGCATTTATTGTGACACAATCGCTCATATCCAATCGGTTTTCAATCAGCAACTGATACAGGATCACCCACCTGACAAACAATCAGAGTATCTGCCTGAATCCGGATCAGGGGTTTCATAACCCCCCATCCGAAACCGGCCCATCCCCCCTCTCCCGGGGAAATTAATTATCTTTGAGTAGGACGGCTCAATGAAGTTGCCATTATGCAAATAATCAAAGAACAACCAAAAGGAAATGAAATACGAAGACTTCATAGTCACCACCCTCGGAAAGGGTAACGTAGTCTCTCCTCTCAAAACGGGTCAGCGTGCTGAGAGCCAGGTATATAAATTTATCGCAGACGATGAGCGGGTCATCTACGATGTCTCATCGGAAAACTACGAACACTGCCGCGCCACCGGCGAAACACCCGTCTCATTCGAGAAAGCCGGCCCGAAGGAGATGATTTACTTTGAACCGGCAAAAACAAAGGTAGGAATAGTCACCTGCGGCGGACTGTGCCCCGGCCTTAATAACGTAATCCGAAGCCTGGTCAACCAGCTCTACTACCGCTACGGCATCAAACGGATTCTCGGTATAAGATACGGTTATGAAGGACTTATCTCTGAATACAGCCACGAGGTGATAGAAATGACCGCACCGATGGTCAGCGAGATACACCTTTCGGGCGGCACTTTCCTCGGTACCTCGCGGGGCAACCAGGACGTGGGTAAGATGGTAGACACCATCGAGATCCTCAACCTGAACGTCCTCTTCTGCATCGGTGGCGACGGTACCCTTCGCGGAGCACACGCCATTTATGAGGAAATCACAAAAAGAAACCTGAAGATCGCCGTTGCCGGCATACCTAAAACCATAGACAACGACATTGACCTTATTCAGAAATCGTTCGGATTCGAGACCGCCTTCTCCATAGCCCATGACATAATCCGCAACGCCCACAACGAGGCCCATGACGCCTACAACGGCATCGCACTGATTAAACTTATGGGGCGCGACTCCGGGTTCATAGCTGCCAATGCCGTATTGGCAATACCGGAAGTCAACTTTGTACTTATACCGGAGATCTCCTTTGACCTGTACGGCGAAAGGGGATTCCTGAATGCTTTGAAGAAGAGGCTCGAGGAGAGGCATCACTCAGTCATAGTGGTTGCCGAAGGGGCCGGACAGGACCTGTTCGAATCACGGGGCGAAGACCGCGATGCTTCGGGCAACCTCCTGCACAAGGACATAGGGATTTTCCTGCGCGACAAGATTAAGGCAGAGTTCAAGGCGCTCGGTTTCCGGTACAGCCTTAAATACATTGACCCGAGCTATATCATACGAAGCGCTCCTGCAAATGCCAATGACAGCAAGTTCTGCAACCTCCTGGCCCAGAATGCAGTTCACGCGGCGCTGGCCGGGCGGACTGACTTTGTAACAGGGTACTGGAACAACCAGTTCACCCTGATGCCTATCCCTGCTGTAGTCGCAAAGAGAAAGAAGATTGATCCTGAAGGAGAACTGTGGTGGAACGTGCTGGAAGCCACCGGTCAGCCGATAACAATGAAAAATTACTGAACTACAGATTAAATATCTGCACTGAAGGTATCGCCCTGACGGAGATCACCGGTCTCCCAGCCCTTGCGGAGCCAGCTTGAACGCTGCGCAGCCGAGCCATGGGTGAATGAATCAGGAATAACCCTGCCCTGGTATTTCTTCTGAAGAACGTCATCACCGATTGATGATGCAGCATTGAGCGCTTCCTCAATATCACCCTCCTCTATCGAATTGAACATCCTGTCGGCATAGTGAGCCCATACCCCGGCAAGAAAGTCAGCCTGCAGCTCAAGCCTCACGGTAAGCTGGTTGGCCCTGACCTCACTGAGACGCTGACGCTCGGTCTGTACTTCATCAAGGATTCCCATAAGGTTCTGAACATGATGCCCCACTTCATGGGCAATTACATAAGCCACGGCAAAATCGCCGTATGCACCGTATTTTGTGCGGAGATCATCACAGAAGCTGAGGTCAATGTAGACCTTCTCATCAGCCGGACAATAGAACGGACCGCTGGCAGAAGTGGCATAACCGCAGGCCGACTGTATCTGGTCACGGAAAAGCACCAGGGTTGGCTGCCTGTATGTTGAGCCCGACTCTGTAAAGATCTTTCCCCACACCTCTTCGGTATCAGCCAGGACTACCGAAACAAACTGGGCCATCCGGTTCTCTTCCTCGGTGGCTTCCACCGGACCGTTCGCCTCACCGGAGCCTGTCTGTTGCAGTATCCCTGAAGGGTCTCCCCCTAAAAGATAAACTATTAGCACAACTACAAGTGTGCCGATCCCGCCTCCGACAACCTTTGTGCCGGTACTCATTCCCCTGCGGTCTTCAACATTGCTGCTTCCGCGACGGCCCTGCCATTTCATAGCTTTCGGTTTTACGAGTTAATCTTAAGAATGACGAAAATACTAAAACCTGACAACATTTGAAAAGTTTAGTGATGAACAATTTCGCGGCTAACCTGTTTAACAAATAAAAAACAAGAAAATGAAGACCAAGGCTATTCTGACTTTCACTATTGTTTTAGGATTGATAACCATTAACAACAAAATCATGGCACAGAATTATACTTTTCCGGAACTTCCGTATGCATACAATGCACTGGAACCTTACATTGACGCCCAGACGATGGAGATACACTACTCGAAGCATCACAGGGCATATTTCGACAACTTTGTCAAGGCAGCAGGCGAAGCCAAAATTGACAACCTCTCCCTTGAGGATATCTTCACAAGGGTCAGCATCTACTCGCCGGCAATACGCAATAACGGCGGAGGATATTACAACCATATGCTCTTCTGGCAGGTTATGGGCCCCAATGCAGGCGGACAGCCTGAAGGCGACCTGCTGAAGGCAATAAATGACACTTTCGGCTCATTTGACAAATTCAAGGCAGAATTTGAAAATGCAGCGAAGACCCAGTTCGGAAGCGGCTGGGCATGGCTCGCGGTAGACGCCAACGGTAAGCTCTTCGTGTCACAGACACCGAACCAGGACAACCCGCTGATGGACGTATCAGCAAAACGCGGACAGCCGATCCTTGGCCTCGACGTGTGGGAACATGCATACTATCTCAAGTACCAGAACCGCAGACCGGAATATGTTGCCAACTTCTGGAACGTAGTGAACTGGAAAAAGGTTGCCGAGCTTTACAAGGCAGCGGTGAAGTAGTAATTATTGATCAGATAACCTGAAAAAGGGAGGCCGTTCAGACGCGCCTCCCTTTTTCCATTGTTTTTGCAGGATCACTCCCTGCGGCTATTTGTCGCCAATTAACCTGAATCCGAGCGAGAACTGCAGGAAATTGTTCCTCCAGGGATCTATATACTCAACGTCATTGGTCGCAGACACCAGGCCGATAACATACCTTACTGTGAAGTTGATCCTGAACGGCATATTGGCCTCGGCACCAACTGCAAGACCCACATCGAGCCTGTTATACCAGTCCATGATGTCATATATTTCTCCGTCGTCCTTATCCTCCTGCTTTGCTGCCAGAAGGTAACCGAACTGCGGCCCCACATGGATGTTTGCGTATTTGATTGGCTGGAATTTGAACAGCAGCGGAAAGTCGAGGTAAGTCAGCAGGTCCTTGACATTGTAATAGATATCATCCCAGTCGGAGCCCCTTGTGCAGACCACAAGTTCAGCCTGCAGGCCAAACATGTCAGTGATGAAAAGGTTGCCGTACACGCCGCCGTTATATCCGATAAGTTGTCTGACGGCGACACCCTCGCCCTCTCCGGTAGTGGTCTGTGTAGCCAGGTTCATGCCTCCTTTCACACCCGCGCCAAACTGTGGCTGGGCGGTTAATGAGACTGCAAACAGAAGTGACATGGCGGTTGCCATGATGAGGATCTTTTTCATAGGTACTCTTTCGGTTTTAATTGTTACTTCAACCAAAGTTAGGACCCTGAAAATCAAATGTCAAGTTTTTCTTCAGGCGCCATCCAGGCTCTGTCAGTTGCTGCAAACGGAACACGGTGCCTTTTCCGGCTTCCTGCCGGCAGGCAGGTTGCTGCACCTGAAGCAAACCTCGTTGTCCAGCTTTCGCCCTGCGAAAAAGTCATCAATATTTTTCAATGTCGTCTCCGCGATGTTCCGGATGGCCTCACGGGTGAAAAAACCCTGGTGCGATGTAATTATCACGTTGTTGAATGACAGAAGCCTTGCAAGGACATCATCTGCCAGAACCCTGTCGGAGAGATCCTCGAAGAAGAACTGGCTCTCCTCCTCGTATACATCGAGACCGGCTGATCCTACCTGCCCGCTCTTGAGCCCCTCGATAAGGTCGGCCGTCCTGATCAGCTTCCCCCTGCCGGTGTTGATCAGCATCACCCCCTTCTTCATCATGGCGATTGATGAGGAATTGATCATGTACTCCGTTTCGCGCGTCAGCGGGCAGTTGAGAGAAATAATGTCAGATCGTCTGTAAAGCTCTTCAAGGCTGACATATGCGCTTCCCGTTTCAGCGGCAAATGCTGTGTCCGGATGACTGTCTGAAAGCAGTACCTCCATCCCGAACCCTCTCAGTATATTTACAAGAGCTCTTCCAATCCTTCCCGTGCCGATAACCCCGGCGGTCTTTCCGTACATGTCAAACCCAAGCAGCCCGTTAAGGGCGAAGTTCGTGTCACGTGTACGGAAATAAGCCCTGTGCACCTTGCGGTTGAGAGTCAGCATGAGCGCCACTGTATGCTCGGCGATGGCATGGGGCGAGTACGCCGGCACCCGCACCACCCTGATATTGTTCAGCGCCGCCTTAAGATCGACGTTGTTGAATCCCGCGGAGCGAAGGGCAATGAGCTTCACCCCGTATCCCTTCAGCTTCATGATCATATCCGCATCAACAGTGTCATTCACGAAGATGACTACCGCATCATATCCCTGGGCCAGGACGACGTTGTCAGGCGTAAGGTGAAACTTGAAGTATTTTATTGTGAATCCGAATTCACGGTTCAGCTCATTGAATGATTCAGTGTCATAAGGTTTGGCGTCAAAAAATGCAATCCTGATGTTATTCATTTCAGCTTTTCGTATTATTGTTAACAGGATAACAAGAACCGGCAGGGATTGTTCTTAAGTGTGACCTCAGTCGCTTGCCTTTCTTTATTCTCCCGTCCGTTTCAGAACGCCTCTTTGACAATCCTCTCATATTTACTATTTTCATGGTCGCATCCATCAGAAATTTGTCCGGACATGAAAACAAAAACTCTCTTCTGGGTGATCATGCTGATCGTATTTATTGCTTCTCCTGTGCTGACAGGGCAGGACACAAAACCGTGGTACTTCGGCGACCCGACGCCCCGGCCCGAACCTGATCCTAAAGCCAAAGTTCTTCCCCTGGTAAAGGTTCAGGGAAACAGATTTGTGACAGAATCGGGCAAAACAGTCCTTTTCCGCGGGCTGTCCATCTCTGATCCTGATAAGATCGAACGGCAGGGACACTGGAACAAGGCCCACTTCGAGCATGTGAAAAAGACCGGTGCAATGATTGTCCGAATTCCTGTTCACCCTGTCGCGTGGCGCGAAAGAACACCTGAAAAATACCTCCGGCTTCTGCACGATGCGGTAGACTGGTGCACTGACCTCGGGATGTATGTGATAATCGACTGGCATACTATCGGAAACTTAGATATGGAGCTGTTCCAGGACCCGATGTACAACACCACAAAGACCGAGACATATGAGTTCTGGAGAACCGTTGCACGGAATTTTGCGGGGCACAATACAGTTGCCTTCTATGAGCTCTTCAATGAGCCAACCATTTATCGCGGCGAACTGGGTTCACTCCCCTGGTCTGTCTGGAAGAAGATCAACGAGGATATGATCAGCCTCATCAGGGCCTATGACCGGGAGACTATTCCACTGGTTGCAGGGCTCGACTGGGCGTATGACCTCTCCCCTCTCCGCGATGACCCGGTAAATGCTGAGGGCATTGCCTATGTTACCCATCCTTATGCCTTCAAGCGCGGTCAGCCGTGGGAACCGAGATGGGAGGAGAACTTTGCGTTTGCTGCTGCTTACGTGCCTGTGGTGGCAACGGAGTTCGGGCTGCACACTGACATGAATTCTCCTGAATACCAGGATTATGGAAACCGTATTATAAAATTCCTCGAGGACAGGGGCATCAGCTGGATGTGCTGGATCTATGACCCTGAATGGTGGCCGCAGATGCTCAAATCATGGAACTATGAACTGACTGAAGGAGGCCGGTTCTTCAGCAAAGCCATGAAGGGCGAGATGGAGTATCAGAAGAAATAGACAGGGGTGCCTTTTTACAGTTGCCTTCTCTACCCAATACCTGCTACGGCACATTAGATGCCTTGCATGGAAAGCATTTCACCTGTTTTGCCCAGGGCCCTTTTCTCCAGCTTGCCGGGCTGTTGCTCTGTCTGCATCCCGGAACGGTCAGGAGGAAAGAGGGTGATTGCAGGAGCCGCACAGGCTGCTGATATGAGAAATTTCCTCCTTTTCATCTCATTTGTTGTTAATCGGATCAGCGCTCCTTTTGAAGAACTCTTCCTGGAGCTGACCGACAGTGTTGCTGTTCTTCAGATACTTTATCAGGGCGGCCAGCTGCACTGCATCCTTTTCTACAAGCAGCTCACCCAGTCTGGGATCGACCCTTACGATGTCCCCGGCAAAGTGATTCGGGTACCTGGCATACCAGTGAATCCCGGTAAACCCGTGAGGCATCTCTGCAAGCCTCCTCTGGTCAGCGCCCGGTTCCGCGGCCAGGTTTCCGGTGTCAACCAGGTCAGGCCTGATAAACGACATCATTGCTGTCTCCTCTTCGCCGGCATGGCCGTCAAGCTTTGCTGACTTCAGGGCAAATATCTCCCTGTCGAGCGCCTGGTCAGGGCCGGATTGGAACAGTACGACTATATAATCCTTTTCAGCTGCCAGTTGCGACTGGCAGAAATAGTCGAGAAAGTATGTGCTTCCCCCGTGGCCGTTGAAGAGGATGATCTTTTTAAGGCCGTTTCTTGCCAGCTCGGCACAGGTTTCCTCAAGCATCTTCCACATCAGGTCGTTGCTGTAGGCAATGGTTCCCGGCTGATGCTTCGCCTCGAAGATCTGCCCCGTATAGTATGGGGGAAAAACAACCGCGTACTCCTTCTCTGCCGCTCTTATGACAGATGCGCGGGCTTCAAACAGGTCGGTGCCAAGCGGAAGATGGGTGGCATGCTTCTCTATGATCCCGAGCGGAATTACCACTACACCGCCAGATTGCTCCACAGCCTTCACAAACTGCGGCGAGGTCAGCTCTTCCATCTGGCATGGCAGACTGGCTGATGAGGCTGGCTGATGAGGGGCTGCATCTGTTTTATCAATTTTCTGCTGGCCGGCAAGGAGGCCGGCAACTGGGAACATGACGAAAAGGACAAGGATTCTCTTCATAGTTATGAGCATTTTGGATGTTTAAAGTTAATCCTTCCATGTCACTAAAAAAACTATTGTCTCTGATCTACGTCCCGGTGAGGTAAAGATAACTTGCGGAAACATCTGCAGGAATCATAAACAATGAGAGGCTGTCATCAACCGACAGCCTCTCACCTTTTTAATATCATGCCAGGCCTGGCATAAATCAGTAAATCACCTTGTCAAAGAAAAGTGGCGTCAGAGCAGAGTCTCCTCCTATCTTTTCAGAGGCATCAGCATAATTATCAGGGTTAAGTGTCTGCTCAGAGACCGGATAGAACAGGCGAACAGGTACCTTGTCGATTTCAAGAAGGTATTCCGGCGGTGCGAACAGCCTTGGATAATCGAGTCTCCTGTAGGAATTCCAGAGTGTTTGTCCGCGAAGCCAGTAAGCCAGCCATGCCTGTGTTCCAATCTTCTGCTTCCAGTCAGTAAATGCAGTGGCGTATGCTACAGAAGGCTGGCTCATGTATGCATCGGCTTCGGCCTCGGTTGCCCCCCAGAAGAGAATCGAAGACCTGACAGCATTGTTATAATGCCCCTCCGCAGTTCCACCAACAGAGAAGCCTCTCTCAACAGCCTCTGCCAGCAGAAATTCAGCTTCGGTATAATCCATTATGATCCAGGGTCTGTCCGGTGTAAGATGAACCGGATTCACATGGGAGAAGGTCGGGTATCCGTTCGACTGGCCCTGCGCTCCCCCGAGGTAAACCGGAGGGTTGCTGCCAACAACGGGGATAGCATAGAATTTCAGTCGCGGATCCGTGACGGTAACATTCAGGATAGGATGTTCCGGAGCAGGCGTCGTTGGCTGCATGGCATCAATCAGGTTGGATGTTACGACGTAGTCATCGCGGCCTGATGCAATGAAATCAACAAACTGCTGGTTCTGGTTCGGACTGGCAGCCAGGTAGTGCATCTGCATGACATCACCATCAGTGAAGATATTGGGTGCAGCTGCCTCAACCACCGATTTTGAATAATTGGCATCTACGTCGTAGAGCATCAGACCCATCCTCATTTTAAGAGTATTTGCAAACTTATACCACATGGCAGTCGGGTTTGCCTCGTTACCGAAGATATTGTCATATCCTGCCGGCATACAGCCTTCGGTAAGGGTAAGTTTATTGATGGCTGCTGTCAGACGGTCAATCAGGTCTTTGTAAATTGTCAGACCGTCATCATAAACCGGGGTCGGGTAGTTAAAATCAAGTGCCTGTGAATAAGGCATATCTCCAAAGTTTTCAACTACATAGCTCCAGGCAAATACTGTCATTATCTCAACTACAGCCAGCTGATTGTCACGCTGTGCCTGTGGGATGCCAGCCAGTGGCTGGGTCTCCAGTACCCTGGCTGCCTCCTTGTAATTCATCAGTACAAGCCTGTACATGGCGTTCGAGGTGTTGATGGGAATCCCCCTGGTAGTCATGTCATACCTTGTCTCATCAAAGTAGGTTGTAGCAGCGAGATGCTGCATCCACATTATTGTTACGTTGAGATTCACACTCTCCGATGACAACTGATTAATGAATTGCCGGGTAGCTCCGTTATAAAGAGACTCCCCTGACACCACGGCAAAATCCTTTACGTTTTTGTTGAGGTCTTCCAACTTTGTGCAGGCAGTCATTACAAGGAATGCCGAAATAAGTATCAATAGCTTTTTCATGACCTTTCGTTTAGAAGTTAAGTTTTAAGTTGAAGGTAAAATCACGGGTCGTGGGAAGTGATCCAGTAGTATAACCCTGGATATTTCCTGCCGTCATACCAGATTCCGGGTCAGCATAAGGCAGGTTCTTGTGAATAATCCAGAGGTTTGAACCAATTACACTGACTGAAGCACCTTTGATGAAGGTCTTGCCCAGCAATTTAGAAGGAAGTGTATAACTGAGAACAACCTCCCTCAGCTTCACGTATCCTGCATCATAGATAAATGCCTTTTGCGGATCAAGCCCGGCCCCAAAGGCATCTGAATTTGTTGCATCAACACGTGTCTTGTTAGGGACACTTACGCCATCAACAATATTAACCCCTTCAATGATATAACCGCCGCTTGTTGCAGCATAACCCTTGCTGTGATCATCTTCATCAACCCACACTATCGGGTCCCTGACAGGATTGCCAAGGTCATTTATGAATGTGGTCTCAGGATACAAACCGCTGTACATGCCGTAATACATATCAAGTGACCAGATATCACCGCCCTTCTGCATATCAATCAGGAAGCTGAACATCAGGTTCTTATAGCTGAACGTGTTATTGAGGCCTGCATTCCAGTCCGGGGTGAAGTTCCCGATCGGTATGGCAGCTGATGTTGTCAGTATAGGCCTGCCGGACTCCTCATCGATAATCTTGTTCCCGTTGGCATCATATGTAAAATCTTTCCCCTTTATTACACCATAAGGCTGGCCCACTTCCGCATTCACCGTTACTCCACCCTGAAGGTTTACAGAATTCAGACGAAGGTTTGTGATGCCGGGGTAAAGGGCAATAACCTTGTTCCTGTTCATAGACCAGTTCAGTCCCACATCCCAACGGAATGATCCAATTGCTACCGGGTTGGCATTAACTGTAAACTCGATACCCTTATTCTCAATCTCACCGGCATTGATCATAATATTTGAATAACCAGTGGTCTGACTTACTGTCAGCGGAATGATCTGGTCAAGTGAGTTTGTCTTGTAAAGTGCCAGGTCGAAGCCGAGGCGGTATTTGAAGAATGACATCTCAAGCCCTGCCTCAAGGCTGTTGGTGCGTTCGTTTTTCAGGTTGGGATTCCTTTTTGAGGGCGGGAGCTGGTTGTTGGCTCCGTTAAACGGATCGTTGGCAAGGTAAACATCGAAGAGCTGATCAAACCCGGCCAGGTTACCCACCTGTGCATAATTCAACCGGAGCTTGCCAAGTGACAGCCAGTCCTTGTTGAGTATATTGGAGAAGAGGAATGCACCTGTAACAGAAGGATACTGATACTTGTTATTCTCAACCGGGAGGGTTGAAGCATAGTCATTGCGGAAGGTCCCGTCAAGATACAGAAAATCCCTGTAACCAATTGATATACTGGCATACTGGCTCCTGACACCGACAATCTGGTTAACTTCCAGCGGTAATGGCAGAGGACTTACCGTGTTCTGTAAGGAGTATACACCCGGCACTTTCAGCCCCCCGTTGGTGGCATTGGAGAAGAACGTATTGAATGTTCTTCTTTCGTTATAACCTACCACACCGTTAATGCTTACAGATGAACCGAGCTTCTTGTTGAATTTCATCATCAGGTCAAAGTTATACTCGCTGAAGGTGTTGTCCCTGCGGATATAACCCGATGTAACCCTGTCAGGTACATTGGCAAGCCCGAAACGCATTGATACGCTTCCCACGGCTCTCCGTTCTTCCTGGAGTTCAAAATATGTGTCTGCGGATATACGTCCCAATATATCAAGCCAGTCTGCTACCTTGTAATTTATAGATGCATTGCCGATGAAGCGGTTTCTGCTGTCAGTCTCGTAGTTCTGATAGGCATCCCAGTAAGGATTGTTGCTGAAAAGAGGATAATCCAATGCTGAATTATAGTTCCATGTCAGGTTCCTCCGGGTAAGTTCGTAAGCAGTCTTCAGGTCCTGGAAATCAAGGTTTGTCTGCTGCCACTGACGGAAGTTGGTAGTGATATTCCCGTTATATCCGGTTGCATTTCGACCTTTCCCGTTCTGAAGTATATAGTTGGCAATACCTGTGACTGTAAGCCTTTTGCTGACGTTCCACTGCCCGCTGAGAGTCACATTGTTTCGTTTGAGCGAACTGTTCGGGAGAAGACCTTCAGTATAGTAATTGGTATATGATAACCTGACAGAACTAAAGTCAGTTGCCTTGTCAATAGCTACCGTATTTGTAAGTGTCATCGGCGTTTCGAAGAAGGTTATTGGGCCATGCTTGGAGAATTCCCATGGTTTCGGCTGTTTGTACCATGGCGACTCAGGATCAACCGAATACCATCCCCAGATAGGTTGTCCGTCAAACCTCGGACCAAATGATGCATCCTCGGTTGTCTGAACCCATCTTACCAGCGGATCATTCACCGGGTCATCCGTGGTAAGGCCACCCGATGTGGTCCTGCTTCCAAAAGCCGGTGGATCTCCGTACCCGTAACCGGCCCCATACTGATCCTGATAGGTGACGAAGGTTGACTTGTCAATCTTCCCGAAGGTAAATCCGCTGCTCAGTGATACACCTATTGGTGCCTTTTCTCCATCACCAAGTATCTTCCCTTTCTTTGTGGTGATCATCACAACCCCTGCAGATGCACGTGATCCATAGAGGGCGGTAGCTGCTGACCCTTTGAGAATATTTATTGATTCAATGTTTTCGGGATCAATATCAGCGGCGGCATTACCGTAGTCATATCCTGCGCCTGAGGCAGCCTGGCTTGAGGTTACTCCGACATCCGTATATTTTCCGATCTGGTTGTTGATAGGTACCCCGTCAACAACATACAACACCTGGTTACTGTTGATCAGTGACTTGCTTCCACGTACGATGACATTGGTAGACCCCCCGAGGTTCTGGTTCCTCTGGATCTGCACACCTGAAACCTTGCCTGAGAGGTTATTCATGAAGTTGGCTGTCTTTACAGTCGAAATAACCTCTCCCTTTACCTCCTGGGTGGCATAGCCCAGCGATTTCTTCTCACGGGAGATCCCGAGCGCTGTCACCACCACCTCGTCGAGACCGACAGTCTCCGGTTCCATTGTGACGTTGACAACAGTACGGCCGTCAATCGGAACCTCCAGTGGCTTCATCCCGATAAAGGAAAAGACCAGTGTGGTGGCGTCAGCCGGTACAGACAATGAATACCTGCCCTCCGCATCTGTGGTAGTACCCACAGCCGTTCCCTTTAAAATTACAGTAACTGCAGGAAGCGTTCCTTCCCCCTCGACGGAAGATGTAACCGTTCCTGTAATCACCCTTTGCTGCGCCATCAGTGCAAAAGCACAAGGCACAAGAAAGACCAAAAACAAAAGCAATCTTTTCATAAGCTTTACATTTAGGTTAGTTATTCTGAAAAAAATACTGCTATAACGGTACTGAAGGCAGTAAGCCGTATATAGCAGTTAAGGATAGCTCTAATCTTTCCATGGCATTTAAGATTAACACTTAATAAATAAACCAAGCATATGTACAGAATCCGGAAGAGCATAACGCCCTGGCAAATTCATGGCTGAAAAATGTAAAACCGGCAACTTTTCATGTTGTCGTCTGATTACATGCACTGTCCATTGCAGTAATACAGTATAAAGACCCGCCAGAAACGGTTATGATGCAATAATTTTGTGTTAACGGTATGTTAACAGCTCTCGGATATTTATAATTCGCTGTTAATCTGACATATGCAAAGCCGGCTTGCTTGTATGGAATTTCCATGATACCTGGCTACACCCCAGACCGTTCATGATGCTATACCTATTACTCCAGGTGAAGAATGGAGATATATCCCTGGCACAAGCCTGCGCCAGAACTATGCTTACCCCTCTTGTTTTTCTTAGTGATGACGGCAAATTCTACTGCAAGGAAATAGATAAACGAATTACACCCAAAGTTGACCCTGTATCAGCTGCGTGTCTGAAGTGGTTGTGCCTGAATGCCACACACCTGCCGTCAGAAACAGACAACCTGACAGATGTACTTGAATACCTACGGCAGAACGAACCGTTGACAGCCGAAGAATTTGACGTCGAACTGTGCGAACACCAGCGCGCATAAATAAAAGATATTGACAAGCGGTACGCAGCGTAATTCGGCATGATTTTTCTTTTATCACGGGAGCATCAGAGTATCACCCCGGGGGGAGATAGTGGCTTCTATCGTCTGATAAGTGATTTTTGATATTATTGTTTACCTTTAATTTACATATAAACAAGTTCGGGCCAATGTTAAGATTTAAAAGGTAAAAGAGCAATATGAGAGACGGAAGATTAAGAAAATCAAGAGACAGTGTCATATTCGGTGTCTGTGCGGGTATCGCTGAGTTCTATGGATGGAGGCCTGGTGATGTGCGGATTGCCTTTGTTCTCATCGGCTTGCTTGGAGGCTCAAGCCTGATTGCATATGTGATTTTGTATTTCATCATGCCGCCGCCACTTTATTAATATTCACGTAACAAAAAAGTAAACACAGGCTCTGACATGCGGTACAATTAGTTGGACTTGTCACACTTTTTGCAAAGAAAATGAAACGATCCCCGGATGATGCAAAAAGTGCACCATGCCCCTCGAGGACTCGGGTCCAACACCATCTGAGCCAACTAAAAAAAGGGAGTGATATGCTCCCTTTAAATTTTCCTGGTCGGTCTGCAGGGACTCGAACCCTGGACCCGCTGATTAAGAGTCAGCTGCTCTACCATCTGAGCTACAGACCGGAAAATTGTGGTGCAAAGTTACACTTTTTATTTAAATAATTGCTGCCGGCCTTATTGCGTCAGAACTATCATCCCCTCACGCGGAATAGCCCTGTAAATGATCTTGGCTTCCGCCTTCGGAACTGAGATCTTGATATACGGAACATACGGCGGCGTCTTAAGCCTCACAACCGACCTCATCGTGGCCGAGGCCATCCTCGTTCTGTCCTTCAGGTCAAAGAAAAACCTTGCCCGGCGGTCAGCACTAACCGTATCTTCCTGCTGCTCAAAGAAGAACCGAACGTTGCGGTCTGTTTCCAGTGTAAAGAAAACCGCCTCAAAATCAGTTGTGTCAGGCTTTTCACTGACAACCACCTCGGAGGTATCCTTCGGTGCAATCTTGACACTCACCGGGTCCTTCTGAAAGGTGGCCTGCATGCCGGTTATATTCAGTGGCGTTGACAACATCCTGTAAATCGCCTCCTGGTTGGCACGGTGGAAGAACGGCGAGACGTCATAATCATTAATGGCCACCGTCCGTACCGGCAGCCCCTTTATCAGAAGCTGTATCACGCTGTCGCGAACGTTGATAAGCAGACCAATCGAGTCCGATTCTGCCATCTTTACCTGCGAACTCAGGAACGCTTTATCCCGGATCATATCGATATAACCAGGAATGGCACAAAGGTTTATCGTGTCATCCTCCTTCTGTTCGAGCGAAGCGAAATATTCATTGTCGAAATCATTTACTGTCCGGTTGACGGCAGAAACAGACATCACCAGATAGTAGATCACAAACAGCGCCAGCACCGAGCCGGCGATAATTAACCATATCTTTCTTTCCCGGGTCATCGCTTCTGGTCCTTTCAGTAAATGTAAACTCTTGATCCCACACTCAGTGAACTGAATACAGCCTCGAGGTCTTCATCTCCAAGCCTTATGCAACCGTGCGTTACAGGCATCCCGAGCTGCCTCTGGTACAGGGTACCGTGTATCAGGTAACCGTCACCGAGACTCATCGCATATTTGCCCAGCACACCAAACTCATACCTCGACGGATCACTGGGTCCAGGCACCGGCAGCCCCTCTTCGATAAACGCCCAATCGGGCTTCCGCCAGACAGGATTGGTAATCTTTCCCTGGATGCTAAGACGGCCCCTGGGTGTCTTGAATATCCACTCCTTGTCACCCTCCTCGGTCTTCAGAAGCACGTAACTGCCTGATGAGCAATATCCTTCACGAACAAGCTGCCTGTTCCTGTAAAGCGAGAACCGGTTGTCAACAGTGTTGATCACGATATATGTCTGTGTTGGAACATATGAGGCAAGCCTTCGCTCAAGACGGGTGATCTCGTTCCTGGTGGCAGAGATCTGCCTCCTGATGGCCCTGTTTTGAAGCAGCGCCGAATCAGGCCTGCATTCGGCACGACTGGTACCCCAGGAGTGCTGCAGCACAGGACCAATATAAACAGGCACTGAGAATATAAACAGTACCAGCAGCACAATAGCCAGGGAGGTCAGCGTCGCCCGCGCCCGGCGGTGCGTACTTAAAAATTCAGATGCCTTGCCTAGGTATCTCCTGAAGGAGGAAGGACTCTCTCCTGCAGCATTTTCAGTCAGATTGTCACTCTGCTCTTCCATGATCACTTTTCTCTTGAGGAGAAAAACTCCTCGAGGGTTAATGTTGAGCCGATAATTGTTACCGGTGTTCCTTTAGATACATATTTGAATAACATGTCCATGTCAGAGTTCTTCAGGGCGACGCACCCCTGCGTCCAGTTGCCACCCTTCCCGCCGTCACCGTGGATCTCAATCAGGTCGCCTATGCTTGCATCTGCCGGGAGCTGTCCGTTACGTATCCGCTCATTGAACTCCTGCACGTCAGTCTTGTTCGGATAATTGATCATCAGGGCCTTATGATACTTCGTCGACCCGCCTGAGAGCTTCTTCGTCACATAGTACCTGCCCTCAGGTGTGGACATATCGCCCCTGCTCTTCTTATCCCCCAGCCAGTTGCTTCCAAATTCTGCCTCAAAGGTATACTTCTTTTTGCCACCCTGGTACAGGTGCAATACGGGTGGTATCTTTTCAACCAGGATTGCGTATGAATTTGCCTTCCGGCTCTCGGCTATTGTCTCCTCAGCCCAATCCTGCCAGTCGGGATAGTTTTTGAAGTACTCCTCGAGGTTCTTCCTGGCAAGATTATAAGTGGTTGAGATATATTCATTAGCCTCGGTGATCTTTACATTACCGTTGACGTATTTTTCCTTCTGGAAATCAATCTCAGCCTCTTTGATAAGGAGTTTCCCGCGGGCGTGCTTCTTTTTGACATCCTGCGGGAGTGGCATTGAAAGGAAGATCTTTTCGAAAAGAGACATCTCACGGTTGAGGCGGTACATCTCACTCTCAAGGTTTTCCTTCAGGCTCTTTGAACGGGCTATAGTATTTTTTGAGGCCTCCTCGGCTTTCTTTACCGCGAGATCTGAAAAATACACCACCCTCTCATAATCGCGAAGCAGTATGAACCGGCTGTTCTGGGTTCGCCATGCGGCCATTGCAGAATCATAGTTGTTCTTCGCTTCGCGAAAGAGCTTCGGAGAATAAACCTCCGCCTCCAGGTCCCGTGCCCGGGTAATTGCCACGCGTGCCAGTTCCACCTCAGGCTGAGGCGGTTCCGGAACCATCGCCCGGAATACGATTATACCGGTAACGGTAAGCACCATGGCAACGATTGTATACACAATCAGGTTGGTCAGGGATCCTCTTTTCATGGCTGCGAAGTTAAAAAAATCCCCGGGACAAAGCCCGGGGACTCATTCTTTGAAAAGGTGGTATTTTTAGTACTTGATACCGGCCTTGTCCATTGCAGCCTTCAGCTCGGCAACGATGCCGTTGATGCTTTCGGTAGCAGCTTTAACTTTGTCAACAACCTCTACGTAGTTGGTTCCGCCGTCGAAGAGGGTCTGAGCATCGGTCAGTGAAGTTTCGATGACAGTCAGTTCGTTCTTCATTTCTTCAACAACAGCTTTGCCTTCCTTGCCTTTCGGAGCTTTCAGCAGAAGAGCCTTGGCTTCGTCGAGAGCTGTCTTGGCACCGGCCATCATGGTTTCGGCTTCAGCCTTAACTTCAGCTTTCTTGGCTTCAACATTGCCAGTCAGTTCAGCAGCTTTCAGTGAGATACCTTCAGCAGCAGCTTTAATGGCTTTGAAATCCTTGGCTGACTTTGACTTCTGTGTTTCGATGTTCTGAAGCATGACGGTGAGTGAGTCATTCAGAGCAGCAAATTCTGCGGGGAAATAAACATCAGTCTGGACAGTCTTGGCTGAGTCAAGAGCTGCTTTTGCAGCGTCAAGAGCTTCCTGGGGAACTTTTGCGCAGCTTGCCATGAGAGCTGCAACTGCAACGGTTGCGATTGCTAAGAAAAGTTTGTTTTTCATCTCTGTTTAAAATTTGGTTCTGTTATAATATTAAAAGTGTCTCCTTGATTTTGGTCTTTAAACCGCGGCAAATTTATACATAAATTTTAATGTGATTTTAATTTCTTCGCGATTTTTTTAATGGAATTTTAATCTACGGTTGGCGGATTTCCCTGAATGGCTCTGGCCGGGGGTTTCCGCCTGTACGGCGAAGGCTTTGTTTTGTGGCTTCGGGGCAGTTGAGGTGTATTTCTTTTGATTTTCAGCCATGGCAGCAGTACGAATTTGATGTTTTACGGCATGACAGGCTGCACCCTGAACGCCTACCCTAAAACGATCCCTATGCCAGCAGGGCAAGTATAACAACAAGGCAAACTGCCAGCAGAACGAGGCCAATTATTGCCAGGATGTACATTATAAAGAATGCCCCGGTCTGCTTCCCGATAGCTGCTTCCAGGTCCGTTGCGGAGCACGAAGCATTGTAACTCCCGAATGCGTCAGCCGGTTCCCTTAGCCTCTTTCCTATATTATGATAAAGAAGCCGGACCACTTTCTGTGATCCGGCTTCGTTTAACCTGTGCGGAGAGAGGGGGATTCGAACCCCCGGTACGGTTACCCGTACGGCAGTTTAGCAAACTGCTGGTTTAAGCCTCTCACCCATCGCTCCAAAAAACATTACACTTTGTTGCAGTCTCAAATCAGTTAATCCTGCAGCGGGGCAAAAATATAAAATCGATCCATACTTTACAAGAGGTATCCTTCATTTAATAATTGCCGGTTATCTGTTCTCCCGCAAGTCATAGTCAGTGGCAAAAATCCTAAGCTTTCCTGACCAACAGCGCTACATTCTCCACATGGAACGTATGCGGGAACATGTCAACAGGGGCAATGCGTGCCACGTCATAACCCGCGGATAAAATCTCAATGTCACGCGCCTGCGTTGCGGGATTACAGCTTACATACACTATCCTGTCAGCTCCGGAACGAAGCATCGCATTTACCACATCCGTGTGCATGCCGGCACGCGGCGGGTCTGTGATTATGACATCAGGTTTACCGCGCTTGAGGAAAAGCTCTTCGTTAAGGATATCCTTGATGTCGCCGGCGATGAAGGAAGCGTTGGGAAGAACATTATCCGCCGCATTGACGCGGGCATCGGCTACCGCTTCTTCAATATACTCTATCCCTGTCACCTTCGCAGCCTTCGATGCAAGGTAACATGCAATGGTGCCCGTGCCTGTATAGAGGTCGTAAACATTCTCGTTTCCTGTCAACTGAGCGAACTCCCTGACAACACCGTACAGCCTCACCGCCTGCCCGCTGTTAGTCTGGTAGAACGACTTCGGTCCCACCCTGAACCTGAGCCCGTCCATCACCTCGGTGATGAACATATTTCCGGCTATATGAACCGGCTGCAGGTCGGAGATGCTGTCGTTACGCTTGGTATTTATAATACTGTAAAGCGAAGTAATTTCAGGAAACCTTTCAGCCAGGTAACTCAGCAGCAGATCACGTTCCTCAGGAAAGGCATCGGTTGTTACCAGTACGACCATCACCTCCCCTGTTGAGGATTTCCTCACAATCATGTTCCGGAGAAAACCGCGATGCTCACGAAAATCATAAAAGGTGAGTTTCCGCTCAAGCGCATACCTCCTGACCTCATTGCGGATGGTATCGGAGGGTTCTGCCATAAGGTGACATTCATTTATATCCAGCACCTTGTCGAAGATGCCCGGGATGTGAAAGCCGAGGGCAGGTTCCGCCGGCTGCCCCTTGAAATCACCGGTCCCCATCTCCTCCTTCGTCATCCACCTTCGCTCCGAGAAAGTGTATTCAAGCTTGTTCCGGTAACCGTAAATCTTTTCAGAACCGAGTATCGGATCCACCCGGCCAATTGAAATATGACCAATTCGCGTCAGATTGTCCGTTACCTGCTTCGCCTTATAAAAAAGCTGACGGTCATACGGCAGATGCTGCCACCGGCAGCCTCCGCATACCCCGAAATGAGGACAGGGTGGCTTGATCCTTTCGGGAGACGGCGATACAACCTCCAGCGCCACACCCTCCATGTACCTCTTTTTCTTTTTCGTGACGCGGACATCCACCACATCACCCGGGATCATCCCCGGCACAAACAACACCATGTCATCGACCTTGGCGATGGCATTCCCCTCTGATCCTATATCAGTAACTGTGACGCCCCTGAGTATGGGCAACGGTTTCTTCCTTCCCACCCTGATTATCTGTAATTCCTGAAAAACTCATACCCCGCCAGTATTGCAGGTACAGCCCCCTCCGAATGATCCAGCCCGTCAAGCGGCACATAAAGGCATGACAGCGGATTCGTTCCTTCGCTGATCATTGCCTGATGCATGTTTTCCGAGAGGAACGGCATGACATAATTATCAGCCGTGCCATGCAAAAAGAGTATCGGAACATCACTGTCCCAACCATTTATACTGTTCTCAGCCAGGGCATTGCGCACCCCTGCATATTTTGCATCAGAAGCATATCCAGCCAGGTAATCAGCACTGAAGAGCCCTGCAATGCTCGTGTTAAGCTGGCTGTTGATCTGTTCCGATGTGTGTAGCCCGTCATACAGTCCCGGTATCCTTCCGTAGTATGGATTGTTGAACAGGTCTGAGAGGTTATTCGGATATAAATCATAGGTACTGTATGCATTCGCAATATAGCACAGGAAAACCGGCATCGGATAGGATGCCTGTTCCAGCACATAATCATTGAAAGCTCCGAGATCATAAGGTCCGGCACCGCATGATGCCGCCTTCACCGTGAACTCGGGAGAATAATCGTTTTCAAGTGCCTCGAGCAGCGCTAAAGTCGCCCAGCCACCCTGCGAATAACCGATGACGTAACACTCGTTTGTTACGGATATATCCTTTGCAATATCCTCATCAAACTCGCCTGCGGCGCGAAGCATATCCACCACGGTGCGAACCGTAGATTCCTTGTGCAGATATGGATGGGCCATGTTTTTGGATGCCCCGAAACCGAGATAATCAGGAATAACAACTACATAACCTGCTGATGCGATGTATTCAATCATCTGGTATCCAAGGGCCTGCGGATCGGCGGTGGGAGTCGACGAATGCAAGGTGTTCGTGCCGTTCTGGAATGACAGGATAGGATATGTGCCGGGAGCAGTCGGAGCACATATCAGTCCTGATGCTACAACCGGCTCTCCCATGAACTCCGTGTTGTAGGTAACCGAATAGATATTCACCCCGCTGATAACGTCAGGTATAATTTCACCGGCAGCCTGGTACTGGGTAGCGGCCAGCGTCAGAACATTGATGATGTTTTCCTTTGTCCTCATCATTTCAACCTCGGCTGACATCAGATAAAGGTTGTCATCGAAGGGATCCGGTTCCTCCTCGCGGCACGACTGCACCACGAGCAGCGGCATCAGCAGCATGAGAAATGCTGCCAGTTTTATTTTGCTTTTCATGACTTTCAGAATTAACTGCAATATTAACGGAAAAATGTGACATTGAGTATCAGGCATGAGGCGGTGGCAGGAGGCAAGAGGCAATAGTGATTTTATTTATCTTTGCGACTTTAAAAACCAGCCAGATGGTTTCCGTCAATAACGTATCTCTCCTATTCGGCAGCTTCGTCCTCCTCGACGAGGTCTCCTTCCTCATCACGAGGCAGGAACGGATTGGCCTGACGGGAAGAAACGGCGCCGGCAAATCGACCCTGATGAAGATCATTGCCGGACTGCAGGATCCTACGTCCGGCAGTGTGGAACGTCCCCGCGAGATGACTATCGGCTACCTCGAGCAGCAGATGAAGGTCTCCGACACCACTACCGTCCTCGAGGAGGCTCTCACGGCATTCGCCGAACTCAGGAGCCTTGAACGGGACATAGCTGACATGACCCGCGAAATAGCCGAACGGACAGATTACGAGACCGACAGCTACCACCAGCTTCTCGACAGGATGCATACGGCAGGCGAACGTCACAGCCTCCTCGGAGGAAGCGATTATGTGGCGCTGGCAGGGCAAACTCTCAGCGGACTCGGCTTCAGCGCCAGGGAGTTCAACCGCCCCACCCGCGAACTGAGCGGTGGCTGGCGCATGCGCGTGGAACTTGCAAAGATTCTCCTGCGTAAACCTGACCTGATCCTCCTCGACGAGCCCACAAACCACCTCGACATTGAATCGATAATGTGGCTCGAGGGATTCCTCGAGACATATCCAGGTGCAGTTGTACTTGTATCACATGACCGCACCTTCCTTGACAACGTCACCCGCCGCACAATAGAGATAAGCCTCGGCCGGATCTATGACTACAGGGTCCCGTATACGAAATATACCGTGCTTCGGCGCGAACGGCGCGAACAGCAGACAGCCGCCTACCGCAACCAGCAGAAGATGATCGAAGACACCGAGAAGTTCATCGAGCGGTTCAGGTACAAACCCACCAAGGCGGTGCAGGTTCAGAGCAAGATCAAGCAGCTTAAGAAGCTGGAACGCATTGAAATAGAGGACGAAGACACCTCTGCAATGAATATCCGGTTCTCTCCCGCCCCGAGATCCGGTACTGTCGTGGTTGAAGCTGACGAAGCCTCGAAGCGGTACGGAAACCACCTGGTCCTGGACAGGATCTCGCTGAAGATCGAACGTGGTGAGAAGGTGGCATTCGTCGGCCGGAACGGCGAAGGCAAAACCACCCTGGCAAGGATGATCCTTGGCCAGGTCGATTTCGAGGGAATACTTAAACGCGGCCACAACGTTGGCATCGGATACTTCGCCCAGAACCAGGATGAACTGCTCAACGACGACATGACCGTTTTCGAGACTGTCGACAGAATTGCCGTGGGCGATATCCGTACCCGCCTGCGTGACATCCTCGGCGCCTTCCTGTTTCACGGTGATGACATCGACAAGAAAGTCAAGGTGCTCTCCGGCGGCGAACGGTCAAGGCTGGCAATAGTCCAGCTGTTGCTGGAGCCCTACAACCTCCTCCTCCTCGACGAGCCCACCAACCATCTCGACATACGCTCGAAGGAAATACTCAAGCAGGCACTGATCAAATTTGATGGCACATTAATTGTGGTCTCTCACGACAGGGATTTCCTTGACGGGCTGGTGACAAAGGTTTACGAATTCCGCCACAGGAAGATAAAAACGCACCTCGGAGGAATAGCTGAATTCCTGAGGGCCAGGAAGATAGAGTCGCTAAGGGAGCTGGAGAAGAAAAGTCCGCCAGTGGCGAAGGGCGGCAGTGGTGCTGATCTGAAGGTCTCAGCTGTGACTAAAGGCAACCAGTCGGAGAAGGTGGGCCAGTCAATGGCAAAGGGGAGCCGGCCGGCGAAGGACAGTCAGTCGGAATCCAGGTCAGCACCTGATGCGAACGGAAATCAGGGAGCAGGCGCAGTGCCGCCTCCCGCCCCGAAGGCAGCTCTTTCATACCTTGAAAAAAAGGAGACGGAACGGGTCCACAGGCGGCTGCAGAAGCAGGTCAACGAGGCCGAGGGACAGATAACCGCTACAGAGCAGGAGATTGCCGCCATGGATGCCCGACTGGCTGCAGGCGACCCGGCTGTAGTAAGTGACCCGGCGTTCTACAGTGCCTACGAGGAGCAGAAAAAGAAGCTGGAGGCACTAATGGAGCAATGGGAAAATGCACATGCGGAGCTGGAAAGCTTCAGGACAGAATACATGAACACCAATGATACTGTTTGAAAGAAAATACCCGGTTAATATCTTCAACACCGACCTCACCGGAAGACTCAGCCCGGGAGCGCTCTTCAACTTCTTCGAGGACCTTGCGGGCCGCCATGCCGCGGAACTTGGATGGGGTCGCGATGACCTCATGACCGGAGGATATTTCTGGGCGCTCTCCCGCATGATCGTGAAGGTGGAACGTCTCCCGATGGCCTGGGATGAGGTAACCCTCCGAACATGGCCCCGGGGAACCGAATCGATCTTCGCCCTGCGTGATCTTGAAATGTACAATGACACCGGGAAAAGAATTGCCGGAGCCTCATCTTCCTGGGTCATTGTTGACTATAATACCCGCAAGGCACAGCGTCCCGACAAGGCGCTCTCCACCCTGAACCTGCAGTTTCCAGAGGCAAGGGCCCTTGACACCAACGCACGGAAAGTGCCATCGCTGCCGCAGGGAGAGCATCGCCTGACAAGGCTGAGGGTAAAGCTTGACGACATAGACGTCAACAGGCATGTCAATAACGCCAGGTACGTACACTGGGCCGTCAACTGCTATGACCCTGAATTCATCAGCCTCCACACACCTGACACTATTGAGGTGAACTACCTTCTGGAAGGACACCAGGACGAGATGATCAATATCCTTACCGCCGACCATGACGGAAAGGAGAACGATTTCATCCACTCAGTCCTCCGCGAGAGCGACGGCACAGAGCTTTGCCGTCTGAGAATGAGCTGGAAAGAGAATGGCCAATGAAATCTTTATTACCTTTATGGCATGACAAGGCGTCAAACATATAAACCTGCAGCATTCATTACAGCAATGATGGCGGCGGTAATGCTGACATCCTGTGCGGTGACCCAGAATGTTACCGACACAAAGGACATGTCATATATCTATAATCCGGCCAGGAGTGTTTTCACCCCGTTCATCACAGTTTTCAATGAAGATTCTGAAACATCGCTTTTGAACATTAGCATCCGCCGGAGCGAATTTTATTTCAGTGAGGCTAACGCCGAAGGAGTGCCAATGGCCTCGATGCTGGTCTCCGCAAGGCTCTTTGACAACACCCTTGGCGGAGTGCTTGCCGATACTGCAACCTTCAAATATGATGTCAAAAGAGAGGATATCGGCGGCGACCATGCATTCCGCATCCCTCTCACTACCCATGACGGCGGCTCGTACACGGTCGAGATCAAGATAATTGACCTCATCCGCCAGCGCACCCAGCAAATGTTCGTTGATTTCGAAAGAACAGGCAGATACAGCGGACTCAACTACAAAATACGAGACCATTTCAGCAACAACGAACTATTCAGCCGGGTGGTGAAGCGCGACCAGTACATCAACGTTCTTGCCCCGTCACTGCAGCCTGATACACTGTGGCTCTTCTATTACAAGGCAGTAACGGCATTGCCTCCCGCTCCCTCAACAATCCTCCCGGAGGTGACGGTTTCTCCTGAACCTGAGGCAATTGTTCCACTGGTTTACTCCGATACCCTGCCGATGATGTTCCCCAATGAGGGAATTTACATGATCTCAGTTGACAGCCTCATCCGCGAGGGCCTGGTGCTTTACAATTTCGGCCCTGACCATCCTACAATGACAAGGCCGGAAACGATGATACCCCCGCTCGCCTACCTTGCAACGCCGGAAGAGATGGATGAGATGCTCACGGCCGAAAAGCCCAAGCTGGCACTTGACAAGTTCTGGCTTGACCGCACAGGCAGCATAGAGCGGTCAAAGGAGCTGATAAGAATTTACTATAACCGCACCCTCTTCTCCAATTATTACTTCACCTCCTACAAAGCCGGATGGTTAACTGACAGGGGCATGATTTACATAATGTACGGACCGCCTGACAAGGTATACAAGAACGCAGAGGGGGAGAGCTGGGGCTATAAGAAGCCCCCGGTAAAGAGTCGCTGGGGATCACGCTTCACCTTTGAAGACCAGTACCTGTGGTTCAATTTCCGCAAACAGAAAAGCGTGTTCTCAGACAATGATTTCGTACTTAACCGTGCCGGAACCCCTGTCAGCTATTGGGATATAGCCGTTGCACGCTGGCGCGAAGGGAAGGTGTTCAGGCTCGATAACCCGCAGGAACTCCAATGAAAAGCCGGGGACTTGCAGCACCCCTCAGCAGGTAAATAACAGAAAATTCAATGATACACAGCGAGAAGGAATTTATTTTCGGGATGCATCCCGTAATGGAAGCAATAAGGGGAGGCAGGCAGATAGACCGTGTCCTTGTCCGCCAGGGACTCCGAGGCGGACAGTACCACGAGCTGATGCAGGCGGTGAATGAGTTTGCAGTCCCCTGGCAGGTGGTACCGCAGGAGAAGCTTGACTATATCACCCGCAAGAACCACCAGGGAGTCATTGCATGGCTCTCGGCAATAGAGTTCCAGAACATTGAAAATATACTGCCGCGGATCTTTGAGGATGGCGGCGATCCGCTCCTGCTGATGCTCGACGGCGTCAGCGATGTGCGGAACTTCGGTGCCATAGTGCGGTCTGCGCTCTGTTTCGGAGCCCACGCCGTGATCATCCCCGAAAAAAACTCTGCCAGGATAACTGCCGATGCAGTCAAGGCATCAGCAGGAGCCCTCAGCACCTTCCCGGTTTGCCGGGTAAAAAGCCTCACAAAGTGCCTCACATACCTGAAGGAGTCAGGTCTGAAAGCCGTGTCCGCAACAGAAAAAGCTGATCACACCGTCAGCGCCGCCGGGCTCACCGGACCGCTGGTTGTTATCCTCGGTTCTGAAGAGAAGGGCATCAGCCGCGAACTCCTCGGATTGTCTGACACACAGGTTTCCATACCAATCACGGGATCAATCGGATCACTGAATGTGTCAGTTTCAGCAGGGGTTCTCCTGTATGAGGTTGGCAGGCAGAGGCAGGTCAGGCAGTAGCCAATAGGCATTAGGCATTAATGAAAACAATAATGCTAAGTAATAATCAGTTCTAAAGGCTGCAGTAATTTGCCAACACTACTGCCTACTGCCTGTTGCCTGTTTCCTTAATCCCTAAACAATGAGCCCCCTGACCCTGTCATCCAGCTGCTTCTGGTCAGCGGTGAATGATGCCAGCCCTGCAAGGGTCAGAAGTGTGTCGAGTGCCAGTTCACCGGCAAGAACCCTCTCCTTCCATGACGCCAGCACCGGGATCTTCCCTTCGGCGGCAATACGTTCATTCTCCTGGCTGCTCATCACAGGGAACATATCTGCCAGTCCTGCTTCATGAGCCATCTTCACAATCACCTCTCCCGATGAGGGAAGGTTCTTTCCAAGATGCCTGCCAAGATCAACCACCGTGCGGGGCACATCCCAGAACTTTTCAATTCCAAGCCCCTCAGTATTACCGTTAAGTGGAACATCATAACGCATTTGAAGCCTGCTGTCGAAGAGGCCTCCAAGCGATTTCCTGCCGGCAGCAGCTACTTTGGGAGGCATCGTATAGACATCAGTGCCTGCAAGCAGGTCAAGCTGATTGTAATTACGCAGGCTTGCAGCTATCTGCCTCGTCTTCGAGCCTGTCTCGGCGGAGAGACGGGTGACCCACGACTGTGATGAAAGAACTGCGTTCTCACCGGCACCACTGCCGTCACCAATCTTATTATCTGCAATAAACGCGCCTATCCTTCCCAGGAATACGTTCAGGTAGTCAGGCCTGGCAACCAGCGTCACCAGCGCATTCTGCCTTGCACTGAACTCCAGGGTAAAGTTGATCCGGACACCCCTGTCATGCAGCATCCTTGCACCTATTAATCCTGCGGGCGTATAAGGCACCTTCACGATGAACTGATCAGGGCAGAGTTCCCTGTAACGCAAACCGTATGAAACTATCGCATCAATATCATGGGCAGTATCAGTATGCAGTTCCACACTGACCATCCCACCGAACTTCTTCGCCAGACGCAGGCCATGACGGGCGTTAAGGATGAATGCTATCTCCTTCACCTGTTCGCTGACAGAAAGATGACTGACCAGTTCCAGGGCACGCGGAACGAATGAATCGTAAATTCCTTTTTGTATTTCATTGTTCAGCAAGGTGTTGTTCGTTGTCAGCGCTGTCATCTCAGCAGTCCAGTTGGCCTCAGCCTCCTCCATGTCACCGGTATCGAGCCAGAGCTCTGTTCCTGTCGAGCGGAGCGATTGCCAGAACGGATCGTGTTTTGGTGTGACCGGTTTTTCTTCAATTCCTCCGGTAATGAAGGCTGTCAGTTTTTCGTTGTATGTTGAACTCATAAATTATGATTTTGATTTGTCAGACTCCTCAGCGCCTCAAGGTCACTGCCGGCCGGGCTCTGGAAGAGCCTGAGACCGAACTGACCCGCAACAGCGTAGGCATAATCCACCACCAATGACTGAACACTTTCAAACGGAACCCATGAGTTGATCTTGCTGAAGCAGTAGATCTCAACAGGCATGCCAAGCTCCGTTGCCGGCATATCCCTTAGCATGACAGGCATCATGGCATCAATATGTTCGTGATTCTTCAGGTAGGCAACCATGTATGCCCTGAATGCCCCAAGGTTCGTGAGCGAAGTGGCCTCCCCCTTCCTCAGTGCCTCAATCTCCCCTCTGTTGTCCCCGAGCCACTTCTCCATATGCGGCCGCCGCGATACTGTCTCAATCAGTTCCGCCGTCATAAAGGTGATTGACCTTACATCAATCCGTATCTCACGCTTGATCCTCCTCACCCCGGAGTCCTCCATCCCCTTCCAGTTCTGGAACGACTCAGAAATAAGTGCGTAGGTCGGTACCGTGAGTATGGTTTTATCAAAGTTCTCGACCTTGACAGTGTAAAGGGTCATGTCAATGACTGTTCCGTCAATATTTCTCCCGGGAATGGTGATCCAGTCGCCCAGTTTGACCATGTTGTTCGTGGAAAGCTGTACGCTTGCCACAAGCCCCAGCAGTGTATCCTTAAATACTACCGCCAGCACTGCCGTGGCCACCCCCAGCCCGGCGAAAACACTGGTAATCGATACCTTGAAGAGAACCGAGATCATCACCAGGATCCCGGCAAAAGAAACAAGAACCTTAAGTATCTGGACATATGGCTTGATTGATCTCCCCCTGGAGATGGGCTGCATAAGCCATACCTGGTGCCAGCCTTCAATGAATGCAGTAATGGTGAGAATTACGTAGACAACTATGTAAAGCGCTGCCACCTTGTGGATGAGGGTGAGCCACCCCGGATTCTCGCGAAGCATCCATGTTGCAAGATGATACACGACCACCCCGGGAACGATCATTGCCAGGCGCTTGAACATCCTGGTCTCGAGGAACTTGTCGTCATATGCCGAACGTGAACGCCTTACGATGCGGGTAAAAACCCTGACAAGGATCTCTCTCGTAAAAATGTATGACAGCCATGCGATGAGGCCTACTGCTGCCACCAGGATAGCCGTACTCAGCCATGATACAGCTGAGGCCGGAAGTCCCAGGCTTGCAAGAAGCTCCCTGACTGTCATGACCGGATCAAGGGAATGAAACATGCTTTCTCTTTTATGGCGGTTAAATTACAAATTATCTTTTTTTGTGGCTGCCTGTTTAGTACCTTTACATAGCAAAACTGTCAAATCATGAAGTCATTTACAATGTTACCCCTTCTGTTTCTGGCATTTTCACTTCAGGCCCAGGTTGCGTTTGATGAGTATTTCACTGACCGTACAATGAGGTTTGATTTTATGATGGCCGGCAACAGCTCAACAACCAAGGTTTATCCGGTATCATTCAGGGAGGAACCCTTCTGGGGCGGCTCACTGACCAACCTTACCGATCCGTTCGGGTATGGCAATTTCAGGTACGAGATATTTGATGCCGTTACCGGGAATCTGTTGTATTCGAAAGGATTCTGCACTCTCTACCAGGAGTGGCAGACCACCGCCGAAGCGAAGACTATGGAACGGGTGTTTCACGAGGTCGCCACCTTCCCCTTCCCCAAGAACAAGGTAAACTTCGTTCTCAGTATAAGGGGACGTGACGGCAACTTTTCAAAGCTGTACGAGACAGCAATTGACCCCGCAAGCTATTTCATCACCAGGGAGAAGCCTGACGCGGCGCTTGCCTCGCGAATCATGGGCACCGGTGATCCGCATACTTCCCTTGACATCGCCTTTATTGCGGAAGGATACACCCGCGGCGAGATGGAAAAATTCAGGAACGATGTAAAACGTATGGCAGAAATAATTTTTGCCGAGGCTCCGTTTGACAAGTACGCTGACAGGATAAACATCTGGGCAGTGGAGGCCCCCTCGCAGGAGTCAGGGACAGATGTGCCCGGCGAGGGTATTTATGTCAACACAGCACTGAGTGCCAGTTATTATACTTTTGACGTCGACCGTTACCTGACGACACAGGACATTCGCAGAGTCAATGATTACGCCGCTGCGGCACCGCATGATCAGATCATTGTGCTTATCAACAGCCCGAGATACGGCGGAGGAGGCGTTTATAACTATTACAGCGCTGTCACTGCTGATCACGCACTGACGCCGAAGGTGCTCACCCACGAATTCGGACACGGTTTTGCAGGCCTGGCTGATGAGTATTACTCCTCCGAGGTCGCATACGAGGAATTCTATCCCCTCACGGTGGAACCGTGGGAACCGAATATCACCACCAGGGTGAATTTCGATGCCAAATGGAAAAATCTGATTGCCAAGTCAGTACCAGTACCCACACCTAATGACAAGAGGTATATCGGCGTCACAGGTCTCTTCGAAGGCGGAGGTTACTCGGCAAAGGGCATCTACAGGCCCTCGTTCGACTGCCGCATGAAAAGCAACCAGGCAGACTCATTCTGCGAGGTTTGCCAGGAGGCACTGGAGAAGATGATACTGTTCTATCTGAAGTAAAGGCAATAGCCATTAGGCAGTAGGCATTAGTGTTGGCAATGCATTCAGCCTGAAAACCGGCAGATTACCTGGAATAGATTTGAATGTGAAAAGGGACTCCATCAAGGAATCCCTTTTTCACTATTGCCTGTTGCCTGATGGCTATTGCCTGAATTGACTGCCGGCTACTTTTTCTTCTCCCCTCCCGATGTGGGCGGTTTGGCGATTGAGTCACGCATGCTGGTGTCAGCCTCGATGTTCTTCATCCTGTAGTAATCCATGATACCCAGGTTGCCACTCTTGAAGGCATGCGCCATTGCCAGCGGGATCTCCACCTCGGCCTCGATAACCTTGGCACGGGCTTCCTGTGCCTTGGCCTTCATCTCCTGCTCGAGGGCGACAGCCATTGCACGGCGCTCCTCGGCCTTGGCCTGTGCGATGTTCTTGTCGGCATTGGCCTGGTCCATCTGCAGAACAGCACCTATGTTCTTCCCTATGTCGATGTCAGCGATATCAATCGACAGGATCTCGAATGCGGTTCCGGCATCAAGCCCTTTCTCAAGTACAGTCTTGCTGATCCTGTCCGGATTCTCAAGCACCTCCTTGTGACTGTGTGCCGAACCGATCGATGAAACGATACCTTCACCCACGCGGGCAAGTACGGTCTCTTCACCCGCGCCGCCGACAAGCTGTTTGATGTTGGCCCTTACGGTTACCCTTGCCTTCGCGATAAGCTGGATTCCGTCACGGGCAACTGCTGTCACAGGAGGAGTGTCAATAACCTTCGGGTTAACCGACATCTGCACGGCCTGGAACACATCACGGCCTGCCAGGTCTATTGCGGTTGCCATCTTGAACGACAGGTCTATGTTCGCCTTATTGGCCGAGACAAGTGCATGCACCACCTG